>NZ_JACHTH010000005.1:0-252500 GCF_014250655.1 Cetobacterium sp. 2G large
TAGGTGCAGCCTTGAGTGTTCAATTATGGGGGTAGAGCACTGAATGACCTAGGGGGCATACTGCTTACCGAAGTCAATCAAACTCCGAATACCATAATTCTAGAGCTCAGGAGTGAGACTATGGGAATTAACTTCCATGGTCAAAAGGGAAACAACCCAGACCACCAGCTAAGGTCCCTAATTATAACTAAGTGGGAAAGGAGGTGGAGATTCACAAACAACCAGGAGGTTGGCTTAGAAGCAGCCATACCTTTAAAGAGTGCGTAATAGCTCACTGGTCGAGAGTCTCTGCGCCGACAATGTAACGGGGCTAAGTTATAAACCGAAGCTGTGGAGTTGCGTAAGCGACTGGTAGGAGAGCGTTCTGTAGGCCGTTGAAGGAGAATCGACAAGAGACTCTGGAGGTATCAGAAGTGAGAATGCAGGAATAAGTAGCGAGAATGGGGGCGAGAATCCCCCACGCCGGAAGACCAAGGGTTCCAGGGTAAAGTTTGTCTCCCCTGGGTAAGCCGGGTCCTAAGCCGAGGCTAGATTGCGTAGGCGAATGGAAAACAGATTAATATTTCTGTGCCACTGATATCAAGTGATGGAGGGACGCAGGAGGTTATGCACGCTGGCGAACGGAAGTGCCAGTTCAAGCATGTAGCGTGGTCTAGTAGGAAAATCCGCTAGACTAAACGTGAGGTGTGATGAGGAGTCGTAAGATGGAAGGTGCAAATACCACACTGCCGAGAAAAGCTTCTAAGCGTTATAAAGATATTAGTGCCCGTACCCCAAACCGACACAGGTGGTCAGGATGAGAAATCTAAGGCGGACAGGCTAACTCTCGTTAAGGAACTCTGCAAAATAGCCCCGTAACTTCGGGAGAAGGGGTGCCTTTTATGGTGAGCGTACACGCGACGCAAAGCTATGAGAGGCCGCAGTGAAGAGTCTCAGGCGACTGTTTAACAAAAACACAGGTCTATGCTAAGCTGTAAGGCGACGTATATGGGCTGACACCTGCCCAGTGCCGGAAGGTTAAGAGGAGGAGTGAGAGCTCCGAATTGAAGCCCCGGTGAACGGCGGCCGTAACTATAACGGTCCTAAGGTAGCGAAATTCCTTGTCGGGTAAGTTCCGACCTGCACGAATGGTGTAACGATCTGAGAGCTGTCTTGACGGGAGGCCTGGTGAAATTGTATTACCGGTGAAGATACCGGTTACCTGCAGTAGGACGGAAAGACCCCATGGAGCTTTACTGTAGCTTGGTATTGGGTTTTGGCATCGTATGTATAGGATAGTTGGGAGACTATGATGCGTGGTCGCTAGATTACGCGGAGTCACTGGTGGAATACCAACCATACTATGTCGGAATTCTAATTTGAGGTTTGTACCCTCGAAGACAGTGCTAGGTGGGCAGTTTGACTGGGGCGGTCGCCTCCGAAAGAGTAACGGAGGCGTTCAAAGGTTCTCTCAGGTTGGATGGAAATCAACCGCAGAGTGCAATGGCATAAGAGAGCTTAACTGCGAGACTGACGGGTCGAGCAGGTGCGAAAGCAGGACATAGTGATCCGGCGATTCCGAATGGAAGGGTCGTCGCTCAACGGATAAAAGCTACCCTGGGGATAACAGGCTGATTCTACCCGAGAGTCCATATCGACGGTAGAGTTTGGCACCTCGATGTCGGCTCATCGCATCCTGGGGCTGGAGAAGGTCCCAAGGGTTGGGCTGTTCGCCCATTAAAGCGGTACGTGAGCTGGGTTCAGAACGTCGTGAGACAGTTCGGTCCCTATCCACTGTAGGCGTTAGAGTATTGAGAAGATCTGTCCTTAGTACGAGAGGACCGGGATGGACAAACCTCTGATGTACCAGTTGTCACGCCAGTGGCACAGCTGGGTAGTCACGTTTGGAACAGATAACCGCTGAAAGCATCTAAGCGGGAAACTGACTTCAAGATAAGTACTCTTTAAGATACCTTCGAGACTAGGAGGTTGATAGGTTGGGGGTGTAAGAGTTGTGAGACTTTTAGCTGACCAATACTAATATATCGAAGTTTTAACCTTAATATACTACTATATAGTTTCAAGTGTTCAAGAACACAAATAAATATTGATTGGCAACGATAGCTATGGAGGTACACCCAGTAACATTTCGAACCTGGAAGTTAAGCCCATAAACGCTGAAAGTACTTGGGGGGCAGCCCCCTGGGAGGATAGGAAGTTGCCAATCTTAAAAAAGTGCTTCTTTAGCTCAGTTGGTAGAGCGCACGACTGTTAATCGTGTTGTCGCTGGTTCGAGCCCAGCAAGAAGCGCCATTTTTTTATTTTTTGGAAAAATATTTAACTTTAAAGAGCTTTTTAGCTCTTTTTTTTATACAATTAATTCAATATAGTGTATAATAGTAGGGAATTTAAAAATTTAAAAACGGGGTGAATGTAAAATATGATAAAAAAAGAAAAAGTAATAGTATCGATAGTTTCTGTGTTAATAATAATAATCGGTTTTATGTTATTATTTAATAGAAAAAAAATAGAAAATATATTAAAAAATAATAAAAGCATTTCTAAAATATATGAAAATAGTGAGAAGAAAAAAAATGAAAAAATTTTTGATATAAAATTAAAAGATGGAAAATTAAAAAGAATTCTAGAAAGTTTATCTCCAGATAAAATGGAAATGGCAGTTTCTATTTTAAAAGATGGAAAATTAGTTGATTTTATAAATAATCCAGATATAGCTTCTTATTCAGAAAATACAGATTACAATAAAGCAGTAGAAAATGCTAAAGTTATAAAAGGTTTAAAAGAATTAGCATTGTTATCTCCAGAATTAGGTAAGTATTTTAAAGAAGATTTAATAAAAAGTAATTTTGATAACAATATTAAAACTATTGAAAATAGACCTGAAGTTATAAAAATTAAAGATAGAATAACTAAACTATTACCAATAAAAAATAGTAAAGATACTTTTGATCAACTTTCAGAAGAAAACTTAATAGAAATAAGTGAAATTTTATCTAAATCTCCTATAACTGTTGAGTTTGTTGAAAAAAAAGATATGAAAAAATATGATTTAGAGGAAATTGTTGAAATAAGTAAAACTCTTTATAAAATTGGAAATGTAAATCCAAGTTTAGCAATAGAGATAGAAGAGATGTTAAAAGGATTTGATATTAGAAAAGCTGCTTTATACGGTGATTTATATGTTCAAGATGAAAAATATGAAAAAGAATTAAAGAAAGAATACGAAGAGAAAAACTATACCTTTGAAGATCCATTTATAAGATATAATCCATATGGAAGAACACCATTGGCTTATGGTATGAAATATGAACCAAGTAGTGATACAGAATTATTAAAAGTAACAATAATGGGTATAGGTGGAATGCCTAATTTTAGTTATGAAAAAAAATATGTATCAGGAGATATTTTACCAATAGTAGGATTATATCCAAAAGTGGAAAATATAGTTTTAATTGAACAGTTAAATCCGAATGATAAAAAAGTTATAAAAAGTAAAAAGCTAAAATTAAAGACGATACCAATAGATGATAAATTGCCAGCTATTTATATTGAAAAAAGAGTTCCAGGAAGTATTCAACCAGGATTTAACTTAGCTTCTTATAATTTAAAGGATGAGGGGTTACCATTTGCTTTTGATAGTATGGGAAATATAAGATATATTTTAAAAACTGGGAAAGAGATGAGAAAAGTTAAAATTGAAAAAGAGGATTCAGGTGTTTGGGAAGTAAAAAATGATGAGGATAAATTTCAATTAGATATTTTAGGGAAGATACTTGGAAGAATTGGTAGAGATGATGAAGATGCAGCTAGTAAAAATAAAAAAACAAAGTACTTAATTAGAAATAATAATATATTAACAGTTGTATCTTATAGAGATGAGGCTTATCCAACAGCCTTATTTTCAGAGTATGGTTTAGATTCTAAAGATGAAATATTTAAGGCAATTATATTTTATGATAAAAATGGAGCTGATGAAAATATAATAGAGGATGGAGAAAGAGTCGTTCTTTATGAAGGAGATAGTGAGAATTAATGTTAAGAGCGTTTTATATAGGTATTTTAGGTATTCTATTTTTAATATTAACAAATTTCTTAGGGTTAACATTAGAAACGAGCATCATAGGTATTGGAGTATTTTCTTTTATAATATTAGGGCTATATTTATTTGATTTAATGAATTTTGATGTGCCTAAGTATTCAATAAGAAATTATCTAACTGTAATTGGATTAAACTTTATATTCTTTTTTATTTGGTTTTTTATAAGTTGGGATTTTTGGTTGATTATATTCTTTGTTTTGTTTGCTACGATTACTATTTTTTTAAGAACACTTATAAATATGAGTGTTTATAGAATTAAACCAGTTACTATTTATGGATCTGGGGAGTTAAAATTTAACTTAGAAAAGAGTTTAGAGAAATTAGAGGGATATAGTTATATTGATTTTAATGATAATATTGACCAATTAGAAAGCTTTGTAAAAACTAATAATATAAGATTATTATTATTAGGAAAGATTAAATTAGAGGAAAAAGAAATTGAAAAAATACTAAAAATAAAATTAAGAAATACTCATGTAATGGGATATTTAGATTATATGTTAGAAATCGAAAAAAAAGTTGAAGTTTCATATATAAATGAAGAGTGGTTATTAAATGCCTATGGATTCGAGATTTTAAGAAGTAAGTTTCAAAATAAGGTAAAAAGAGTTTTTGATATTGGAATGTCTATTATAATAGGTGCTTTAACTTTTCCAATCATGATAATTGCTGCCATAATTGTTAAAATAGAAAGTCCGGGTCCAATTATATATTCTCAAGATAGAGTTGGAGAAAATGAAAAAGAATTTCCTGTATATAAATTTAGAAGTATGAGACAGGATGCAGAGAAAGATGGTGCAAAATGGGCTCAAAAAAATGATCCAAGAGTTACAAAATTTGGAAATTTTATGCGAAAAACAAGAGTAGATGAATTACCTCAACTTTTAAATGTTATTAGAGGAGATATGAGTTTTATTGGACCAAGACCTGAAAGAATGGTTTTTATAAAGGAGTTAGAAAAACAAATTCCTTATTATGGTTTAAGACACATGGTAAAACCAGGACTTACTGGATGGGCACAAGTAATGTATCCATATGGGGCAACAGTAGAAGATGCTAAAAATAAATTAGAATATGATTTATATTATATAAAGTGTTATAGCTTATATTTAGATATAGTAATTTTATTTAAAACTTTAAAAACAGTTGTTTTTGGAAAAGGAAGGTAAGAGTGATGATAACTGTATTTACACCAACCTATAATAGAGAACAAACATTGAGGAGATTATATAAAAGTTTAAAAAATCAAACAGTGAAAAACTTTGAATGGATAGTTGTTGATGATGGTTCGAGTGATGGAACTGAAAAATTGATAAAAGAATTTATAGATGAAGATGAGATTCCCATATTATATAAAAGAGTAAAAAATGGTGGGAAGATGAGAGCAATAAATATAGGTGTTTCTTTAGCTGAAAAAGAGTTTTTCTTTATTGTTGATAGTGATGATTATTTAAGCGAAAAAGCAATGGAAACAATAGAGGAAGAAATTGTAACCTTACCAGATGATTATGCTGGAATTGTATTCAGAAAGGTTGAAGTTTTTGATAATGGAGAAAGTGTTAGAAAAAATGAAACTTTTGGGGGAGCTCAAATAGATAGTAATCCTTTAGATATATTTTACAATAAAAAAATATTAGGAGATAAGGCTGAAATAGTTAAAACTTCTATAATGAGAGAGTATCCTTTTCCAGAAATAGAGAATGAAAAATTTATTCCCGAAGGATATATTTGGAATCAGATAGGTGAAAACTATATTTTTAGATACATAGATAAGGGTATATATTACTATCAATATTTGGATGATGGTTATACAAGAAAATTTAATGAGATAATAAAAAATAATCCTAAAGGATTAAAATTATATTACCAATATATGTTGAGAAAAAAAATCCCAATTAAAAATAAAGTTAAGTTTTTAATTAGATTTTTCCAATCGATGTATTATGATTGGAAAAAAGAAAAGGAGAATTAAATGAAAATACTTCACATAATAACATCTTTAGAATTAGGTGGAGCAGAAAAGCTACTATTAGATTTAATTCCAGCTCAAAAAAAACAGGGAATGGAAGTGGAGTTATTAGTTTTAGATACTAAAAATGAAAAATTTTTAGAAGAATATAAAAAAAGAGGTGTAAAAATTTACACTCTTAAAGCAAATGATAAATTTAGTTTAAGAAATCCATTTGAAATATCTAAAATAGTAAAAGAAAATAAAATAGATATAGTACATGCTCATCTTGTTCATGCTCAAATTTGGACAAGTATTGCAAAATATTTAAATAAAAAAGTAGTGTATATAACAACAGAACATAGTACTCACAATAGAAGAAGAGAGAAGTGGGTATATAAAATTTTAGATAAATTTATATATAGTTCTTACGATAAAGTAATAGCAATATCAGAAGCTACTGCTAGAGAACTTATGAAATGGGTAGGATTAAATATAAAAAAAATAGAGATTATACCTAATGGAGTTTCATTAAGGGCATTTATGGGAAAGCCTAAAGAGAGAAAAGGAAATAATTTAATAATGGTTTCAAGGTTTCATTCATCTAAAGATCACTTAACCGTAGTACGAGCAATGGAGAAATTACCCAAAAATTATACGTTGACTTTTGTTGGAGAAGGAGAAACTCAAGAAGCTGTAAAGCGTGAAGTTTTAATGTTAAATTTAAATGATAGAGTTCAATTTTTAGGGTATTCAAATTCTATTCCAGCACTTTTAAAAAGAAGTGATATAGCGATACAATCATCTAATTTTGAAGGATTTGGATTAAGTGCATTAGAGGCTATGGCAGCAGGAACTCCTATTGTAGCAAGTGATGTAGAGGGATTGGCTAATGTTGTTGGGGATAGTGGACTTCTTTTTAAACTGGGAGATGTAAATGATTTAGTAAAAAAAATTATGAGTTTGGAAGATCAAAAATATTATTTTGAAAAAAGCAAAGCAGGGATAAAAAATAGCTTAATATATTCAATTGAAGGAACTGCAAAAAAATATATAAACATTTATAAAGAGGAACTAAAATGATTTTTATATCAATAGCTTTGATATTATTAGTGTTAGGAGTTTATGATGTTTTTTCAGAAAATAAAGCTCAAAAGGAAAAAATCTTAAAAGGTATAATTATTATTTTAATTATATTTTTAGGAACAAGAGGATTTTTAGGATGGGATTGGTATTTTTACTATCCTTCCTTTATGAACTCAACTTACATTTATGAAAAAGGATATATGTTATATACCTCTTTAATTAGAGGTTTTTTTAGAAACTATATTTTTTATCAATTGATAACTACAACTATTGATTTTATAGCTTTATATTTTATATTTAAAAAATATTGTAAATATCCAATAATGGCATTTGCAATATTTTTTAGTATTCAAGGATTACATATTGAAGTAGAACTATTAAGAAATATAAAAGCAATGATTTTATTTTTATTCTCTATTCAATATATAAAAGAAAGGAAAATAGCTCCTTTTTTAATTTTAAATATATTGGGAATACTATTTCATACAAGTGCAGTATTTTATTTACCAATGTATTTTATTTTAAATTATAATTATAAAAATAAAATTATAATGGGTATTTTTATATTAGGAAGTATATATTATTTACTAGACTTAAAAATTTTTCACTTAATTTTTAAATTAAATTTCGAATACTTACCCAAAATTCTTGAAAATAAATTAATTAACTATAGAGATGTAGTTCCTAAAGATTTAATAAGAGGATTAAATTTATTTTATTTAGAAAGAACTTTAATATTTTTCTTAGCATATAAGTATGAAAAAGATGTAATTATAAAAAATAGCGCTTATATTTGGATATCTATATTTCTTTTTACTTCAGAGCTTTCTATAGTTTCATTAAGAATAGGAATATTATTTATTTATGGAGCTTGGCTAGTTTTAACAAGAGCGATAGAAAATGTAAAAAATAAGAAAATTTTAGTAATAATTATATGTTTACTATGTTTTGTAAGAATCTATAAAAGTATGATGTTTCCAGGAAACAAAATAAATTATAAATATGAAAATGCTATTTTTAATAAATTAAATTATGAGAAAAGAGAGAAGGAACTGATTGAAAGTAAAAAATACTTGAAAGAAAGTCATGGAAAAGAACTATTAATACAATATTAATTGAGAGGTATTTATGAAAAAGTTAAAAATATTTTTTACTGCAAATGTACTTTGGGATATATATATATTCAGATATGGAGTTATAAAAGCATTGATAGATGATGGGCACGAGGTAGTAGCTGTAGCTCCAAAAGACTCTAGAATAGATTTTCCAAAAGACCTTGGAATTAGACACATTCCTATAGAGTTAAGTTTAAGAGGAGTAAATCCTGTAAAGGATTTTCAATTGTTTCTTCAATTAAAAAATATTTATATTGAAGAGAAGCCTGATATTATTTTTCACTACACAATTAAACCAAATATTTATGGAACTTTAGCAGCTAAATGTGCAAAAATTCCAAGTATAGCAGTTTTAACAGGATTGGGTTACTCCTTTGTTGAAGGAGGAATTGTGTCTAAAATAGCTAAAACTTTATATAAGATTTCTTTAAATTACTCCAAAGAGGTTTGGGTTTTAAATCAAGATGATAGAAAACGTTTAATAGATGAAAATATTGTGAATGAGAAAAAAATATTCATTCTTCCCGGAGAAGGAGTTAATACAGAGAAATTTAAACCAATTTCAAGAAAGTCGAATAAAGAGTTGATTTTTTTAATGGTAGCCAGAGCTTTTTACGATAAAGGTGTTAGAGAATACGTTGAAGCTGCTAGAATAATTAAAGAAAAGAAATATGAAGTTAAATTTTTATTTTTAGGAGCTTTAGGTGGAGATGCAGCAAACGGTGTAAACGAGGTTAAAATGAATGAGTATGAAAAAGCAGGGATATTAGAGTACTTAGGACATCGTAAGGATGTAGAAAACGTTATAAATGCATCTGATTGTGTAGTTTTACCATCTTATAGAGAGGGGATCTCTAAAGTTTTAATGGAAGCTGCAAGTATGGAAAAACCAATAATTGCAACAAATGTAACTGGATGCAAAGAGATTATTGAGGATAAAAAAAATGGTTATTTAGTTAATGTAAAAGATTCGATAGATTTATCAGAAAAAATTGAGAGATTTATTAATTTGTCAAATGAAGAAAGAGATGAAATGGGAAAAAATGGACGTAAAAAGATATTAAATGAATTTGATGAAAAAATAATAATAGAGATATATAGGAGAAAGTTATGGAACTTACATTTATAGTACCAGTTTACAATGTTGAAACTTTTTTAGAAGAATGTTTAGATAGTATATATAAGGTGGAGAATATAGAGTACGAGGTTATTTTAGTAAATGATGGTTCAACAGATAGAAGTTTAGATATTTTAAAAAAATATAAAGAGAAGTATTCAGAGATAACAAAAATTATAGATAAAAAAAATGGTGGATTATCATCAGCAAGAAATGCTGGGATAAGAGATGCAAAAGGTGAATATCTATCATTTATAGATAGTGATGATATAATTGACTCTAAAGGATTTGAAGAATTTTTTAAAGAGGGACAAAAATTAGATTTAGATATAATGGTTGGAAATATGAGATATTTTTCTACTGAAAAAATTGGAGAACCTCTTTTTAGATCTCAAGAAATTAAAGATTTTACAGTTGGGAAAGGAACTAAATTTTTTCTAACTCTTTTTCAAGGAACAAAATGTTTTAGAGAAGAGGTTGTAGATGACGTTTATAGAAGAGATTTTATATGTGAAAATAAGTTATATTTTCATGACAATTTGATACATGAAGATAGCTATTTTACTCCAATGGTTTATTTAAAAGCTAAAAGAGTTAAATATATAGATATAGCATTTTATTATTATAGACAGAGAAGTGGTAGTATAATGAGTGTTATAACAGATAAAAGTATAAACTCTCTTGAAAAAATTTGTTATATGCTCTTAAATGAATATAGTAAAACGGATGATTATGGAAGAGAGGCATTATCAAAACTTTTACCAAGTTTCTATAAAGTTGTTGTTTATAGATATATAAATTCTAATAAAAATTATAAAGAAAAATTAAAAAATTATAGAACAATTTTTAAGGATGTAAAAGGTATAAAAAATAGAAATTTTGAAGAGATATTGGTTTATATCGCTCCTAAACTTTCTAATTTATTAAGAAAGTTAATGAGAAAAGATATAGGAAATACTCAAAAAATACCTAATTTCTAGGAGGGGTTATGGAAAAAAAGATACATTACATCTGGTTAGGAAAAGGACCTAAACCAAATATAATGGATATATGTATAAACTCATGGAGAGAAAAACTTCCAAATTATGAAATAATAGAGTGGAACGAAGATAATTTAGATTTTTATAATGAAATAAAAAAAAATAGGTTTTTAGAAGAGTGTTATAAAAGAAAATTGTGGGCATTTTTATCAGACTATTTTCGTGTTAAAGTTTTATATGAAAATGGTGGAATTTATTTAGATTCAGATATGCAAATTTTAAAATCCTTGGATAGATTTTTAGAGGATAAACTATTTTTAGGAATGGAAGATGAAAATCAACCAAGTGCAGGAATAATAGGAGCAGAAAAAGGTCATATATTTTTTAAAAAAATGTTAGAGTTTTATGAAAATGATATTTGGAATATAAATGTATATACAATTCCAGCTATAATTCAGTATTTATTAAAAAAAGATTATAGCTTTATAGGAGAAAATAAAATTATAGAGTTAAAAGATGGAATAAAAATATATCCATATGAATATTTCTATCCATATCATTTTACAGAAGAATTTTCTTATGAAAAAATAACTGAAAATACATATGGAATACACTGGTGGGGAAAAAGTTGGCATGGAAATAATAAAAAACTTTATTTTTTAGAGTTTAAAACTTTAAAAGGTTATAAAAAAAAGTTAATAAATTTACTTATTTTTTTAAATATTTTAGAACCAATTAGAAAAATTTATGAAAAATTTATAAAAAAAATATAATAAGATGCCTTTTGAAAACCATTGAAAAATAAAGGTTTTTAAAGGGTGTCCAAGAAAACAAAAAAAAACTTTAAAAAAAATAAAAAAACTTGTTGACTTTGTTTATAATTTATGATATTATTATTAATGTCCGTGAGGGACAGCGAAGCGCGAAAGCGACAAGCTCCTTCAACTAGGAAGCCTGGGTGGCGGAATAGGTAGACGCACAGGACTTAAAATCCTGAGCTATCTGATAGCGTGCCGGTTCGATTCCGGCCCCAGGCACCACTTATATATCGCGGGGTAGAGCAGTTGGCAGCTCGTCGGGCTCATAACCCGAAGGTCGTTGGTTCGAATCCAGCCCCCGCCACCAAAACAACTAAATAATAAAGATGGAATAATATGCGGGAGTAGCTCAGTTGGTAGAGCGTCAGCCTTCCAAGCTGAATGTCGCGAGTTCGACCCTCGTCTCCCGCTCCATAAAAATGCGTCATTAGCTCAGATGGTAGAGCACACGACTTTTAATCGTGTTGTCACTGGTTCGAGCCCAGTATGACGCACCATCTAATGTGTCTGTAGCTCAGCTGGATAGAGCAACGCCCTTCTAAGGCGTGGGTCAGGAGTTCGAATCTCTTCAGACACGCCATAAACGGATCCATAGCTCAGTTGGTTAGAGCACTCGGCTCATAACCGAGTGGTCGCTGGTTCGACTCCAGCTGGATCCACCACTCACCTGCCCCGTTCGTTCAGTGGTAAGGACAATAGATTTTCACTCTATAAACAGGGGTTCGATTCCCCTACGGGGTACCATTAATATGGAAGGTTATCCTAACTGGTAAGGAACCGGTCTTGAAAACCGGCGTCGCAAGACTTCAGAGTTCGAGTCTCTGACCTTCCGCCATTTTAAAGGTACCTATAGCAGGTAACAAAAGATGCCCAGATAGCTCAGTCGGTAGAGCAGGGGACTGAAAATCCCCGTGTCGGTGGTTCGATTCCGCCTCTGGGCACCACTAAAAAATCTATAAGGAAGCATAGCTCAGTTGGGAGAGCACCTGCCTTACAAGCAGGGGGTCACTGGTTCAAGTCCAGTTGTTTCCACCATATGGGGGTGTAGCTCAGTTGGTTAGAGCGCATGCCTGTCACGCATGAGGTCGCGAGTTCGACCCTCGTCACTCCCGCCATTAAAAGATTTTTAAAGATGTAGAAATACATCTTTTTTTTTATGAAAAAATAAAAAGATAGGATGAAATAAATTTATTTCATCCTATTATTATTATTGGAAATTAATTAAAACACCTACAACAATAAATACGCAACCTAATACAAATAAAATACCTTGGAATTTAATTTGTTGTTTTGCCCAAACTCCCCACTCGACTTTTGAAATACCTAAAATGGCCATTAAGATACCAGATGTAGGAACAATCATATTTGTAAATCCATCTCCAAGCTGGAAAGCTAATACTGCAACTTGTCTAGGAACACTAACTAAATCTGAAAGTGGTGCCATAATTGGCATTGTTAAAGCTGCTTGTCCAGAACCTGATACAACGAAGAAGTTGAATACAGATTGGAAGAAGTACATAGCAACTGCAGATATAGAAGCGTGTAATCCACCTAGAATCCCAGCAACAGCATTTAAGATAGTATTTAAAACGGTAGGAGTTCCAGCGTCTACTCCACCTAAAACTAATACAATACCTTTGGCCATTCCAACTACTAGAGCTGCTCCAATAAGGTCCTCTGCACCTTTTCTAAAAGAGATAGCAATATCATTAACTGTCATATCATTTAATTTAAAGATAACTCCAATAATTCCAGAAACAATACCCATAATAGTGAACTGTGCAGCTATTTCAGGTAAGTAGTATCCATGGAAAACAACTCCCCAAACAATCCAAGACATTCCTAAGAATATTGTTAAAAATACAAGTTTATGTCCAAATTTAAACTCTAAGTCCTCTGCTTCATCGGCTTTAAAGTCATCTCTAAAGAATTTATCAGTTTCATAGGATATTGATAATTCAGGATTAGCTTTAACTTTTTTAGCATATCTCATAGTATAGATAATTCCAAAAGCTGTAAAGAATATCCACATAACTATTCTAAACATAGCTCCAGAAAGTACAGGAACTCCAGCAACTCCTTGAGCGATAGCCACACTAAAAGGGTTCATCCAAGATGTAGCAAATCCAATTTGAGTTGATATATAGCACATAAAAATACCGGTGATAGAGTCATATCCCATACCAACAACTATAGGTATAAGAATCATAGCAAAAGGAATAGCTTCCTCTCCCATACCAAATACAGCTCCACCTAAAGAGAATAGAAGGAAAACAAGAGGTATAAGCAGTGCCTCAGATCCTTTAGTTTTTTTAATCATATTAAGTATTCCAGCTTCAACAGCTTTAGTTTTTAAAATAATACCAAAAGCTCCACCAGTGATAAGGATAAATGCGATAATACCAACAGCAGTTCCCCATTTATCTCCACTAACAAGACCTTCAAAGATATAGTTAGTAACACTCATATCTCCGCCAGCAGCAAATATAGGAATACCTTTAGTAAGTGGCTGTCCTAAATCATTTAATGCATATTTAAAACTTCCTGGAACAGGAACTGTTCTAGTTTTCATACCAGCTTCAGTAGCGTATTGAATTTTTTCCATGGTAAAGCTACCAACTGGAATAAGGTAAGTAAGAATTGCAGCAAAGACAACTACAAAAAAGATAATGACATACGTATCAGGTATTCTGATTTTTTTCTTCATTGTTTCCTCCTAGTTAATTATTTTTGTTTGTACGAGTATATAATATAAAATTCTAAAAAACAATAGTTAATAAAAAAAATATAAAAAATATATAATAAAAAAAAGACAAGAAAATTTTCTTGTCTTTTTATGAGTAAATATATAGTTTTAGAAAAATACTCCTGCTATAACTCCATTTAAAAGAGAAGCTAAGAAACCTGCTAAAACGGCTCTCATACCTACTTGAGCAATTTCACTTCTTCTATTAGGGGCGATAGCTCCTAAAGCTCCAATTTGAAGTCCTAAAGAGGCTACGTTAGCGAATCCAAGTAAAGCGAAACTCATAATAGCTATTGTTTTTTCAGAAAGTCCAGCTATGTTTTTTGTGAAATCTACATAAGCAACAAACTCATTAAGTACCATTTTTTGTCCTAATAAACTTCCTGTATAAACAGCTTCGTGCCATGGAATACCCATAGCATAAGTTATAGGAGCAAAAATATAACCTAAAATTGTTTGAAGAGTAAGTTGGATTCCAAATAGATCTCCAATTCCACCTAAAATCATGTTTACTAGAGAAACTAGAGCGATGAATGATATTAAAATAGCTCCGATTATAAGAGCGATGTTCATACCATCAATAGTTCCCTTTGCAGCAGCTTCGATAACATTAACAGAATCACTTTTTGTAAACTCAATTTTTTCATCTTCTGATTCAGCTTGAGTTTCAGGCATGATTAGTTTAGCGAAAACTAATCCACTTGGAGCGGCCATGAAAGAACCAGCAATTAAATATTTCATAGGAACACCTAAAGCAGCATATGCAGCAAGAGTAGAACCAGAAACAGAGGCAACTCCACAAGTTAAAACAGCAAAAAGTTGCGATCTACTTAAATTTGCTATATAAGGTTTTATAACTAGTGGTGCTTCAGTTTGACCAAGAAAAATATTTGCAGCAGCAGATACAGATTCAGCTTCTTTAGTTCCTAAAAGTTTTGATATTCCACCACCGATATATTTGATAACTAATTGCATAATTCCTAAATGGTATAATACAGAGATTAAAGCACCAAAGAAAATAATAAGAGGTAGAACATTAAAAGCGAAAACAAATGCGATGTTAGTTCCCGGCGTGTATAATCCTCCAAAAACAAATTGTATTCCCTCATTAGCTTGAGCAATTATTTTGTTAAAACCATTAGAAACAGACTCAAGGATATAAGCTCCACCAGACGTTTTCATTACTATAAAGGCGAAACAAAATTGTAGTGCAAAACCAGCTATAATTGTTCTCCATTTGATGTTTTTTCTATCGTAAGATAGAAGATAACCTAAAAATAAAATTACAAAAATCCCGAATATACTTCTCAGTATAGACACATTACCAGCTCCTCTATAACTATAATATTATTTTGATATTACTATCAAAAATTACTTTATCCTTTTAATTATATTCTAAAATATATAATATACATAGGACAAGTTGCCTAGTAAAAAAAATATATGTATATAGATAAAAATAATAAGAAAAATTATGTACACTTTTTATTTTGTAAATATAACAAAAAAAACATAATTAAAACTAAAAGTTTAAAAAATAACATAAAAAAATTAAATGTACACTTTTTTATTGTAATAAAATTAAAGAATTTTTTAATAAAAAATAATAAAAAAATAACAGAAAAAAACAATAAAAAGAATTGAAATTATACTATTTGTATTTATATTGAAAAATAATAAAAAAATAATAAAATTTAATAAAAATATTATTTTAAAGGGAGAAACCCTCATGAAACCATGATAAATCTTATAGAAATAAAGTTAGTTTTATGGTAAAATGTATAATAGACTAAAAATATTTTAGGAGGTAAAGATGCAGGAGATAAAAATTTCTACAGAATTTATTAAGTTAGATCAATTTCTTAAATTTACTGGTGAAATTGGTACTGGTGGCCAAGCTAAGGAGCTTATTTTAGATGGGCAAGTAAAAGTTAATGGAGAAGTAGAAGAGAGACGTGGGAAAAAACTTTATCCAGGTGATAAGGTTGAATTTTTAGGATTAGTATTTGTAGTAGCTTAAATCTATTATAGTTTTGGGGTGAAATAAACATTGGAAATTCTTGAAATGAATTACATAAACTTTAGAAATTTAGAGGATAGAAATATACAATTTTCTTCAAGATTTAATCTATTTTTTGGAAAAAATGGTCAAGGAAAAACAAGTATATTAGAAGCTATTTATTTTAGTGCTACTGGGAAAAGTTTTAGAACCTCAAAAAATATAGAATTGATAAAATACAATAAAGAAAAAATGGGAAGCTACATATCTTATAGAGATTTAGTTTCTGAAAAAACTTTGAGTGTTAAGATTGATAAAAAACATAAAGAGTATAAGTATAATGGGAAAAAAACTCCATTTGATGAATTTTACGGAAAGGTAAATATTGTAACTTTTATTCCAGAAGATATAGAGTTAATAGTTGGGAGTCCTAGTTTTAGAAGAGGATTTTTTGATGGAGAGATTGCTCAAAGTAATTTTGAATATTTTAAGAGTTTGAAAGATTATAATAAACTTTTAAAAATAAGAAATAAGTATTTAAAAGAAAAAAATATAAAAGATGAAATGTTTCTAATTTATGAAGAAGAATTTATAAAATTAGCAGCTAAAGTGATTTTGAAAAGAATAGAATATGTAAAGAATATCTCTATAATATTAAATCTAAATTATAGAAAACTTTTTGATAATAAGAAAGAGTTAAATTTAAAATATGAGAGCTTTCTTGGAGAAATAAAAGGTTCAACATTATTGAATTTAGAAGAGAGAATAAAACTTAAAATACAGGAGTTGAAGTATCAAGAACTACGCTATGGATACTCTTTAGTAGGACCACAAAGAGATGATTTTAAATTTCTTTTAAATGGAAAAGAAGCTAAATCTTATTCATCTCAAGGTGAAAAAAAATCGATAATTTTTTCTTTAAAATTATCTGAAATAGATATGGTAATAAAAGAAAAAAGAGAAACACCAGTTTTTTTAATAGATGACATATCATCTTATTTTGATTCCATAAGAAAAGAGAGTATTATAAATTATTTAAAAAAAAGAGAATTACAAGTTTTCATTAGTTCAACAACTGATTTAAATATAGAATCTAAAAACTTTAGAATTGATAAAGGAGAGATTCAAGATGGACATTATGAATGTAAGTGAAGCAGTGGAAGAAGCTATTGTAAAAAGTAGGAAGTTAAAAGAAGGTATAATAAGAGGACATTGGAGAGATATTGTTGGGAAACTTTCTAAAAAAAGTGAACCTCTTTGGATAAAAGAGGGGATTCTATACGTATTGGTTGAGGATAGTATCTACCTTCATCATATGTCTATGAACAAAAATAAATATTTAAAAAAAGTTCAAGAAATTTTAAAAAAAGAGTATGTAAAAGATATAAGATTTAAAGTTTCAAAGGTTCAAAGTTGTAACTATGTGGAATTTATGGATGAAAAAATTAGCGAAGAAAAAAAAGAGCATTTTATTTCAGAACTTAAGGATTTAACTTTAGAAGAGAAAATAGAGGTTTTGAAAAAGAGAGCAAAAGAGCGAGAAGATGCCTTAAAATTAAAGGGCTATAAAAAATGTGATATTTGTGGAATGATGTTTTTTGGAGAAGGTTTTGTTTGTAAACCCTGCTCTTTAAAAAATATTGCAGATAAGATATTGGAGGATAAAGATGACAACAAATAATTATCAAGCAGAAAATATTACAGTTTTAGAAGGATTAGAAGCTGTAAGAAAAAGACCTGGAATGTATATAGGAACAACTTCAGAAAGAGGACTACACCATCTAGTATGGGAAATTGTAGATAACTCAGTGGATGAGGCATTAGCAGGATATGCAACAAAAATAGAAGTATCGATATTACCAGATAATATAATAGAAGTTGTAGATAACGGAAGAGGAATTCCAGTTGATATACACCCTAAGTATGGAAAATCGGCATTAGAGATAGTGTTAACAGTTCTTCATGCAGGAGGAAAATTTGAGAATAATAACTATAAAGTTTCTGGAGGATTACACGGAGTAGGAGTTTCTGTAGTGAATGCTCTTTCTGAGTGGACAGAAGTTACAGTAAGAAAAGCAGGTAAAGTTTATTACCAAAAATATAACAGAGGAGTACCAGAAAAGGATGTAACAGAAATTGGTGTTGCAGAGGATAGTGGAACTACAGTTAGATTTAAAGCTGACTATGAAATTTTTGAAACGTTAGTATATAGTTTTTCTACATTAGAAACAAGATTAAGAGAACTAGCATACTTAAATAAAGGACTTACTATAGTTTTATCTGATTTAAGAAAAGAGCCTGCAAAAGTTGTAAATTTAGAATTTGAAGGTGGAATTTTAGATTACATAAAAGAGATTGAAAAGGATAGCACACCAATAATGAAAGCTCCTTTTTATATGAGTGGAGAAGTTGATAATGTTTCTGTAGAAATAGCAATGACGTATAATACAAACCAAAGAGAAACAATATACTCTTTTGTTAATAATATAAATACACATGAAGGTGGAACTCACGTAAGTGGATTTAGAACAGCATTAACAAGAGTAATAAATGATTTAGGGAAAACTACAGGACTTTTAAAAGATAAAGATGGAAAACTTCAAGGATCTGATATAAGAGAGGGATTAACAGCAATAGTTTCAGTTAAGGTTCCTCAACCACAATTTGAAGGTCAAACTAAAACAAAGTTAGGAAATAGTGAGGTAACTGGTATAGTTTCTACTGTAGCAGGAGCTCAGATAAAGATGTATTTAGAAGATGCACCTAATGATTTAAAGGTTATAGTTGAAAAGATATTAAATTCAAAAAGAGCAAGAGAAGCAGCTCAAAGAGCAAGAGAGTTAGTACTTAGAAAATCAGCTTTAGATATAGGATCATTACCTGGAAAATTAGCAGATTGTTCTTCAAAAAATCCTGATGATTGTGAAGTTTATATAGTTGAGGGAGATTCAGCAGGAGGATCAGCTAAGCAAGGTAGAGATAGATCTTTCCAAGCTATTTTACCATTAAGAGGTAAGATATTAAACGTAGAAAAAGCTGGATTACATAAAGCGTTAGAAAATGCAGAGATTAGAGCAATGGTAACAGCTTTTGGAACTAGTATTGGAGATAACTTTAATATAGAAAAAAGAAGATATGGAAAAATAATAATAATGACAGACGCGGATGTAGATGGAGCTCATATAAGAACGCTGATATTAACATTCCTTTATAGATATATGGTAGATTTAATTCATAATGGAAATGTATTTATAGCTCAACCGCCACTATTTAAGATAACTCAAGGTAGAACAGTATCTTATGCTTATACTGATAGACAATTAAAAGAAATCATAGCTGGACTAGAGGGTGAAGATAAAAGATATACTCTTCAAAGATATAAAGGATTAGGAGAGATGAATCCTGGACAACTTTGGGAAACAACTATGGATCCAGATACAAGAACTTTATTAAAAGTTACAATTGATGATGCAAGAGAAGCCGATATATTATTTGATAAACTAATGGGAGATAAAGTAGAGCCAAGAAGAGAGTTTATCGAAGAACATGCAGAATTTGTAAAAAATCTGGATATATAAATGTATGGGTACAATAATAAAAATAATGTTCTAGGAGGAATAAATAATGTCTAATGTGAATAATAGATATATAGAGGAAGAGTTAAAGCAATCCTATCTAGATTACTCTATGAGTGTAATAGTTAGTAGAGCATTACCTGATGTAAGAGATGGATTGAAACCAGTACATAGAAGAATTTTATTTGCTATGAATGAAATGGGAATGACAAGTGATAAGCCATATAAAAAGTCAGCAAGAATCGTTGGAGAAGTTTTAGGAAAGTACCATCCACATGGAGATTCGGCAGTATACAATACAATGGTAAGAATGGCTCAAAACTTTGCGTATAGATATGAACTTGTTGATGGACACGGAAACTTTGGATCTATCGATGGAGATTCAGCAGCAGCAATGAGATATACGGAAGCTAGAATGTCTAAAATAAGTAATGAGTTATTAGAAGATATTGATAAAGATACAATAGATTTTAGAAAAAACTTTGATGATTCATTAGATGAGCCGATTGTATTACCAGCAAAGCTTCCTAACCTTTTATTAAATGGAGCTACAGGAATTGCTGTAGGAATGGCAACAAATATTCCACCACATAACTTAGGTGAAGTTGTAGACGGAATACTAGCTTTAATAGATAATAAAGAGATAACACCAGTTCAATTGATGGAATACATAAAGGGTCCAGATTTTCCAACGGGAGCGATAATTGATGGAGAAGCTGGGATTTATGATGCTTATACAACTGGAAGAGGAAGAGTTAGAGTTAGAGGAAAAATTGAAGTAGAAGAAGGAAAAAATGGTAGAGAAAGTTTAATAATAAAAGAGATTCCATACCAATTAAATAAAGCATCTTTAATTGAAAAAATAGCTAACTTAGTAAAAGAGAAAAAAATAGTTGGAATATCTGATTTAAGAGATGAGTCAGATAGAGATGGTATTAGAGTAGTTATAGAGTTAAAAAAAGGTGAAGAATCAGAATTAGTTTTAAATTCACTATACAAATATACAGAGCTTCAAACAACATTTGGAATAATTATGTTAGCATTAGTTAATAATGTTCCAAGAGTATTAAACTTAAAAGAAATTTTAGATGAATATTTAAAACATAGATTTGAAGTTATAACTAGAAGAACAAAATTTAATTTAAATAAAGCTGAGAGAAGAGCTCATATATTAAAAGGATTTATAATAGCACTTGAAAATATTGATAGAGTTATTGAAATTGTTAGAGGATCAGCAGATGGTAATGAAGCTAGAATTGCCTTAATTGATAAGTATGGATTTAGTGAAGAGCAAGCAAAAGCAATCTTAGATATGAGACTACAAAGATTGACTGGTCTTGAAAGAGATAAAATTGATAGAGAGCATGAAGAGTTAAAAGCTTTAATAATTGAATTAAATAAAATTTTAGCAGATGATGATAGAGTTTATGAAATTATAAAAGATGAATTAAATGATATAAAAAATAAATATAACGACCCAAGAAGAACAACTATTGAAAAAGAGAGACTAGAGATAAGACCAGAAGATTTAATAAAAGATGATAGTGTTCTTGTTACTATAACAAATAGAGGGTATGTAAAAAGAATGGAGCTAGATAAATATAAGGCTCAAAAAAGAGGCGGAAAAGGAGTTTCAACTCAAAATACTATAGAAGATGACTTTGTTGAGAGAATGGAAGTTATGTCAAACTTAGATACAATGATGATTTTCACAGATAAAGGTAGAGTTTTCCACTTAAAAGTTTATCAAATTCCAGAATCTTCAAAACAGGCTAGAGGAAGACTTATAGGAAACTTAATCAAATTAAAGGAAGATGAGAAAGTTAGAGAAATAATAAAAATAAGAGAGTTTAGCCAAGATAAAGAGCTTGTATTTGTAACTAGAGATGGAATGGTTAAAAAGACAAATTTAAGTGAATATAAAAATATAAATACTGCTGGATTAAAAGCAATTAAATTAAGAGATGGAGATGACATAATATTTGTTGGAATCTTACCAGTTGATTCAAAAGAACAGATTTTCTTAGCGACAAAATTAGGACACTCAATTAGATTTGCTAAAGATGATGTTAGACCAACTGGAAGAGATACAAGTGGAGTGAAAGGAATATCTCTTAGAGCTAAAGATAAAGTAATATCAGCGCTATTAATAGATGATGCAGCAAATGAGACTATTTTAACTATTACAGAGAATGGATATGGAAAAAGAACAAGAGTAGATGAATATCCATTACAGTCTAGAAGTGGTAAAGGTGTTATAAATATAAGATGTAGTGATAAAAATGGAGAAGTTGTAGCAGTTAAACCTGTTAAAGATGAAGAGGAATTAATGGTAATAACATCGTCAGGAATTGTTATAAGAACTTCAGTAAATCAAATCTCAATAATTGGAAGAGCAACTCAAGGTGTAAAAATTATGAGAGTAAATGAATCAGAATCTGAAAAAGTTGTATCAATAGCAAGTTTTAAAGAGGAAGATGCAGAAGAAGCAACTCAAGAATAATTTAAGTCTATAGGAGGAGTTATTATGAAAAAAGTTTTAGTTGTATTTGGAGAAGGATCAAAAAAAAATGTACTAATAGATAGTGCAATATTTTTTAAAGAGAAATTTGGATACGAAATAGTCCCACTATATGTAAAAGATGTTAGAAGGGATGAGATTATACCAGCAACAATGGATGGAATGATAGTAAACTTAAGTAATAACTCCTTTTCACAAGAAAGAGATGCTTTTGAAGAAGAGGAAGTAAAACATCTACAAGAAAAATTGAAATTAAGAGGGATAAATTCAGTTTTAAATGTTGAATTTGGTTTTCCTTGGGATATAATTAAAGAATATATGAAACTTGCAGATTTATTGATTTTTGAAAAGGGTGAAGCTTTATCAGAATCAGCTGTAACAGTACTGAAAAATCACTTTAAACCTATTGTAATGGTGGGAGAAAAAGCTATAACATCTTTAGAAAAAGTTGGAATTTCAAGTGATGATGGTGTAAAAATAAATAAGAGTGTATTTTCTTTTATAAATATTTTTCCAGATATAAAAGACTTTATAATGTTAACTTTACTTTATAAGATAGAGGACAATACATTATTAAAATATTTAAAAGAAAAAGAAAAAGTTGTAGAATGGAAGAATTTTGATGGAGAAACAGCTAAAGAAGAGTACTTAAATGAAGTTAATAATTTAGATCTTTTAATTATGGGGAATTTGAGTAGAGGTTATTTCTTTGAAAAAATTACAGGAAAAAAAGGATTGAATATTATGGAAAAGTCTCAAACATCAATATTTATAGGATAGAGTGAATATGAAAATATTAATAATTACAGATTCTCATGGAAACACAAATAAAATTTATGATATAATATCACAAGAAAGTCCTAATATAATAATATGGACAGGTGATCATAGCTGGGATGGTGAAGAGTGTTCTTTTGCTTTTCCAGATATAAAGTTTTATATTGTTAGAGGAAACTGTGATATTTTTGATAGAAAATTTAATGATAATGAAATATTTGATATAGATGGAATAAAAATATTTATAACGCATGGACACCTTTATAACGTAAAAAAAGAGATGTATACTTTGGAAGCAATAGCTGAAAAATATGATGTAGATGCTGTTTGTTTTGGGCATACTCATATTCCTTATTATGAAGAAAAAAATGGAATAAAATATTTTAATCCAGGGGCTTTAAAGGATAATAGGTATGGGATATTGCTAATTGAAAATAAAGAGCTAATTTTTAGTTATAAAGAGATAAAATAAAAAGCCTTGTTTTAGGAGGAAACAAATGAAAAATAAGCTGAATGCTTTAAAGGATGAAGCTAGTTTAATTATCCAAAAAGCAGCAACACTACAAGAAATGGATGAAATTAGAGTTAAGTATTTAGGAAAAAAAGGTGAGTTTACTGAAATTTCTAAATCTATGAGAGATTTATCGCCAGAGGAAAGACCTGCTTTTGGACAAATGGTAAATGATGTAAAAACAGTTATAACAACTTTAATCGAAGAAAAAACAACAGAGATTAAAAATAAGGTAAAAAAAGAGCAGCTAGAATCTGAAACTCTAGATATTTCTCTTCCAGGGAGAGAAGTTTCTACAGGAGGATTACAT
This sequence comes from Cetobacterium sp. 2G large, assembly GCF_014250655.1. NCBI lineage: Bacteria > Fusobacteriati > Fusobacteriota > Fusobacteriia > Fusobacteriales > Fusobacteriaceae > Cetobacterium > Cetobacterium sp. 2G large. The sequence continues at coordinate 23,603 of NZ_JACHTH010000005.1, forward strand.
CCAATAACAGAAACTATGAACTTCTTAAAAAATATATTTGTGGAGATGGGATTTGATGTTGCAGAGGGACCAGAAGTAGAATTTACTTCTTATAACTTTGATGCGTTAAATATTCCAGAAACACATCCATCAAGAGATTTACAAGATACATTTTATATGAGTGAAAATGTAGTTTTAAGAACACATACATCACCAGTACAAGCTAGATATATGGAGAAACATCAGCCACCGTTTAGAATGGTTTGTCCAGGAAAAGTATATAGAAATGACTATGATATATCTCATACACCGATGTTCCATCAAATGGAAGGATTAATGGTAGGGCCAGAAGTATCTTTTGCTAATTTAAAAGCTATGTTAGAGCAATTTGTAACAAGAGTATTTGGGGAAACTAAAGTTAGATTTAGACCACATTTCTTCCCATTCACAGAGCCAAGTGCTGAAATGGATGTGCAATGTGTAATCTGTAAAGGTGAAGGATGCAGACTTTGTAAACATAGTGGATGGCTAGAAATAATGGGATGTGGAATGGTTGATCCAGCTGTTTTAGAAGCTGTAGGATATGACCCAGAAGAAGTATCAGGATTTGCATTTGGAATGGGAATAGAAAGAATTACAATGCTAAGATATGGTATTGATGATTTAAGAGCATTCTTTGAAAATGATGTAAGATTCTTAAAGCAATTTAAATAAAAGGTGGAGGCATATAATGTTAATTTCGTTGGATTGGTTGAAGCAATATGTCGATATAAAAGAGGACATAAAAGAGCTAGAAAACACGTTGACTATGATTGGTCAAGAGGTTGAAGCTATAGAGGAGCAAGGAAAAGAATTAGCAAAAGTAGTTATTGGACAGATAACAGAGTATGGGAAACATCCTGAAGCTGAAAAATTAACACTTTTAAAAGTTAATATAGGTGAAGAGGAGGAGCTACAAATAGTATGTGGTGCTCCAAATCATAAACTAGGAGATAAAGTTGTTGTAGCAACTATTGGAGCAGTTTTACCAGGAGACTTTAAAATAAAGAAAAGTAAAATAAGAGGTGTAGAGTCTCAAGGGATGCTTTGTTCTGAGGTAGAGCTTGGACTTGGAAATGATGGAGATGGAATTATAATACTTCCAGAAGATGCTCCATTAGGTGTAGAGTACAGAGTTTATAAAAAATTAAATGATGTAATTTTTGAACTAGAAATAACACCAAATAGACCAGATTGTTTATCTTATATAGGAATAGCTAGAGAAATAGCTGCTTATTATGGAAGAAAAATAAAATGTCCTGAGTTTGAATCTAAAAAGATAATAGAGAGTATAAATACTGGACATATAGATGTAAGAATTGAAGATAAAGAGAGATGTAAAAGATTCTCAGGAAAAGTTATAAAAAATATAAAGGTGCAAGAGTCTCCAGAGTGGTTAAAAAATAGATTAATCTCAATGGGATTAAAGCCAATAAATAATGTAGTAGATGCAACAAATTATATTTTATTTGAATGTAATCAACCTTTACATGCTTATGATTTAACAAAAATCAACGATAGAAAAATAATTGTTAGAAAATCGCTAAATGGTGAAAAAATAGTTACACTAGATGGTGTTGAAAGAGAGCTAAATAAAGGCGAACTTATTATTGCAGATGCTGAAAAACCTTTAGGAATAGCTGGAATAATGGGTGGAGAATCAAGTAAAGTAACAGAAGAAACTACTGAAATTTTCTTAGAGTGTGCATACTTTACTCCAGAAAACATAAGAAAAACATCTAAAGAATTAGGCTTATCAAGTGATTCTTCTTATAGATTTGAAAGAGGATTAGATATAGAAAATACTGCTGAAGTTTTAGAAAGAGCAGCAGATTTAATTTCTCAACTAACAGGTGGAGAAGTTTTAGAGGGATGTATCGATAAATATATTGAAAAATATGAAAAAATAGAAATTCCTTTAAATATTGAAAAATTAAGAAAATTCATGGGAAAAAATATAGAGATTGATGTAGTAGGAAAGATACTTACTAATTTAGGTATAAATATAAAAACATTAAACTCTACAACAATAATAGCAACACCACCATCTTATAGAGGAGATTTGACTAGAACAGCAGATCTTTATGAAGAAATAATAAGAATGTATGGTTTTGATAATATAGAAAATAAGATGCCAGAAGAAAACATAAGACCTGGAGTTAAAGATTCAATGACAGTTGTTGTTGACGAAGCTAAAGAAATATTAGCAAAATTAGGATTACAAGAAGTAATAAACTATAGTTTCATTTCAAAAGATGCTATAAAAATGTTAGGAATAACAGAACCTACATTGGAAATAACAAATCCGATTAGTGATGATATGGCAGTTATGAGACCAACATTAATTTATAGTTTATTATCAAATGTAAGAGATAACTTAAATAGAAATCAAAATGGTTTAAGATTCTTCGAGGTATCAAGAGTATTTACTCCAAAAGAGGATGGATTAGCAAATGAAACATTAAGAGCTTCAATAGCTCTTGCAGGAAAAACTTTTAAAACATTATGGGATCCAAAGCCAGAAGCAATGGACTTCTATACTTTAAAAGGATTTGTTGAAAAATTCTTAGAGTACATGGGAGTAACTAGATACCAATTAGATAGATCAGAGGATAACAACTTCCATCCAGGAAGAAGTGCTGATATAAGAATAGGAAAAGTTAAAATAGGAACTTTTGGAGAAATTCACCCAGAGTTAGCGGAAAATATGGACATTAAAAGAGAGAGAGCATACGTAGCTGAACTTGATTTAACAACTCTATTAAATTATAGAGCCAAAAAAGTTAAATATGAGAGAATTGTAAAATATCCTGAAGTTACTAGAGACTTAGCAGTTGTTTTAGACAGAGATGTACTAGTTGGAAAGATGTTAGAAGACATCAAAAAGTCATCAAATCTAATTGAGAGTGTTGCTATATTTGACGTTTACCAAGGAGAGAAAATAGAAGCTGACAAAAAATCAGTTGCTATAAGCATCGTTTTAAGAAAGAAGGATGGAACTCTTGAGGAAAGCGATATCAATATAACTGTTGATAAAATCTTAAAATTAATAGCTAAAAATTATAATGGAGAGATTAGACAGTAAAATTTTTAATTAAAAGTTCAGGAGGAAAAATGGATTCACTAAGAGAATTATTTAAGGTTGGAAATGGACCATCAAGCTCTCATACAATGGGGCCAGAGAGAGCGGCAAAAAGATTTAAGGCAGAAAACCCAAATGCAGCAAGTTATAAAGTAGAGTTATACGGATCACTTGCATTAACAGGAAAAGGGCACTTAACAGACTATATAATAATAGAAACGTTAAAGCCTAAATCTACAGAAATAGTATGGATGCCAGAGTATGTTCATCCGTATCACACTAACGGTATGAAGTTTATCGCTTTAGATAATGAAGGAAACGAGTTAAATTCTTGGTTAGTATTCTCTGTTGGTGGAGGAACTATAATGGAAGAAGGACAACAAAGACAGGGTGGATCAAGAGTTTATTCTTTTGGAACAATGGCTGAAATTATGTCATGGTGTGAAAAAAATAAAAAAGAATTATGGGAATTTGTTACTGAAAATGAAGGGGAATCAATTTGGTATTTCTTAGATCAAATAAGAACAGCTTTAGAAGCTTCAGTTCAATCAGGACTTTCTAAAAATGGAATTTTACCAGGAACAATAAGATTACAAAGAAGAGCTCAATCGTTCTATAGAAAAGCAAGAAACGATAAATCTAGAGGTGGATTTGTTGGAAGAATATTTGCTTACACACTAGCTGTATCTGAAGAGAATGGAGGAGGAGGTAGAGTTGTTACTGCCCCTACTTGTGGAGCTGCAGGAGTAATTCCTGGGTTAATGTACGCCTTAAAAGAGGAGTACAACTTAACAAATGAAGAAGTATTAAAAGGTCTTGCTATAGCTGGACTAATAGGTAACATTATAAAAGAAAATGCTACAATATCAGGAGCAGAGGGTGGATGTCAAGCAGAAGTTGGATCAGCTTGTGCGATGGCAGCAGCAATGGCATGTTTCATATTAGGTGGATCATTAGAGCAAATCGAATATGCAGCAGAAATGGCACTAGAGCACCACTTAGGATTAACTTGTGACCCAGTTGGAGGATATGTTCAAATACCTTGTATAGAAAGAAACGCAGCAGCAGCAGTAAGAGCTTTAGATGCAGCACAGTATGCTTTATATACAGATGGAAAGCACAGCATTTCTTTTGACCAAGTTGTAAAAACTATGGGAGAAACAGGAAGAGACTTAAAAGAGGAGTACAAAGAAACTTCTCTAGGAGGACTTGCAAAATACCAATTTGATGGGAATTGCTAATAAAACCTTTTGAAAGAGAGAATCTTAGATTCTCTCTTTCTTTATAGTTATAATTTAGGAGGAAAGATGAAGTTAATAGTTGGATTAGGAAATCCTGGAAAAGAGTATGAAAGAACAAGACATAATGTTGGATTTGATATAATTGATGAGTTTGCAGAAAAAAATGGATTCAATCCATTTAAAGAAAAATTTCAAGGATTATTAACAGAAAAAACAGTGAATGGAGAAAAAGTAATTTTATTAAAACCTCAAACATATATGAATTTAAGTGGTAACTCAATAGTTCAGGTTGTTAAATTTTATAAAATAGATCCAGTGGAAGATTTAGTTGTTGTTTATGATGATATGGATTTACCTTTAGGAAAATTAAGAGTAAAAATGAACGGAAGTGCTGGTGGTCACAATGGAATAAAATCTATAATATCACACTTAGGACAGGACTTTATGAGAGTAAAATGTGGAATAGGAAAAGCAAAAAATAAAGATGAAAATATTAATTTTGTTTTAGGTAGGTTTACAAAAGAGGAGTCAGAGGTTGTAAATCCTATGTTTTTAAGTGTGATTTCTTTATTAGATGATGTATTGAAAAACACTCAAATAGACAAAATCATGCAGAAATATAACAAAAAGTAACACAAAAAAGCAAAAAAATAGCTCAAAAAAGTTGTTAAATATAAATAAATATGTTATTCTAACAATGGAATATAGTTTGTTAACTACAAAGGAGGGAATATTTTTATGAAATTCTTCGGATTCAAAGGGGGAGTACATCCACCTGAAAATAAGATCCAAACAGAAAATCAAGCTGTAGAGATTTTAGCAGCACCAAAAATGGTTTTCATCCCACTTCTTCAGCACATAGGGGTTCCTTTAACGCCTTGCGTAGAGATTGGAGAAAGAGTTTTAAAGGGACAAATAATAGCTGACTCAGAAGCTTTTTTATCAGTTCCTGTACATGCATCAGTAAGTGGTACGGTAAAAAAAATTGAAAATTTACCATTTCCATTAATGGGGAATGTACAAACAATTGTAATTGAAAATGATGAGCAAGAAGAGTGGACAACTCTTGAAAAACTGCCTGAGTGGAAAAATTCAACTAAAGAAGAGTTGTTAAAAGTAATAAGATCTAAAGGAATTGTAGGTCTTGGAGGAGCAGCTTTCCCAACACACGTAAAATTAAATCCACCAGCAGATGTAAAAATAGAGGTATTATTACTAAATGGAGCTGAGTGTGAGCCATATTTAAACTCTGACAATAGAGTTATGATTGAAGAGCCTTCAAAAGTTATAGAAGGTATAAAAATAATGAAACATATATTAAATGTAGATAGTGCTGTTATTGGAATTGAAGATAATAAGCCAGAAGCAATAGAAGCTATGAGAAAAGCTTGCCAAGGAACAAATATAGAAGTTATGCCACTGAAGACAATGTATCCACAAGGTGGAGAAAAATCATTAATAAAAGCTATATTGAACAAAGAGGTACCATCAGGAAAGCTACCTTCAGCAGTTGGTGTAGTTGTTAACAATACAACGACAGCAGCAGCGATATATGATGCTATTGTAAATGGATTACCTTTAATAGATAAAGTTGTAACTGTTACTGGAAAAGGGATAGAGCAACCTAAAAATTTAAAAGCTGTTATAGGAACACCTATATCAATGCTTTTAGAAAATTGTGGATATAAAGAAGAAATAGTAGAAAAAATAGTTATGGGTGGACCTATGATGGGTATGGCTCAATTAACTTTAGAGGTGCCTGTTATAAAAGGAACTTCAGGATTGCTAGCTTTAACGAAACAAGAAACAAACTATTGTAAGCCGAAAGCTTGTATAGGTTGTGGAAAATGTGTTGATGCATGTCCAATGTCATTAGAACCAATAATGTATGCTAGATTAGCAGAGTTTTCGCAATGGGAAGAGATGGCAAAATACCATTTGATGGATTGTATTGAGTGTGGTTCTTGTGCTTATATATGTCCAGCTAATAGACCACTAACAGAAGCAATAAAAATTGGAAAAGCTAAACTTAGAACAATGAAAAAGTAGGAGGAAAAAAGTGGCAAAAATTTTAAAAATGGGGCCATCGCCTCATATCAGAACTAAGGAAACTGTTGATGATGTAATGTATGATGTAATTATAGCATTACTTCCAGCACTTTTAGCAGCGTGCTATTTTTTTGGAATTAGAGCAATAGTAGTAACAGCGGTATCTATTTTATCTTGTATGGTAACTGAGTTTGTATGTCAAAAATTAATGAAACAAGATGTACAAATTTTTGATGGAAGTGCTATTATAACAGGAATTTTATATGCTTTTGTAATACCACCATATATGTCTTTAGTATATGTTATAGTTGGAGCTGTAGTATCAATAGCTCTTGGAAAAATGGTATTTGGTGGATTAGGGCATAACATATTCAATCCGGCTTTAGTTGGAAGAGCATTTGTTCAAGCATCTTGGCCAGTTGCAATAACAACATTTATGTATGATGATGTTGGAGGAGCTACTCTTTTAGATGCAATGAAAAGAGGGTTACCAACAGATAATGCCTTAATAGAAAGTGGAAATCTTTATTTAAATACATTTATAGGTAGAATGGGTGGATGTTTAGGAGAAACATCTGTTTTAGCTCTTCTTCTAGGTGGGGCATATTTAATCTATAAAAAGCAAATAGATTGGAAAGTACCAGCAATAATGATTGGAACAGTATTTGCAGCTTCTCTTATAGCTGGAGCAGATCCATTTTTACATATCTTCTCAGGAGGATTATTTTTAGGAGCATTCTTTATGGCAACAGATATGGTAACATCACCTCATACACCAAAAGGAAGAGCTATTTTTGCTTTTGGTATAGGAGTTTTAGTATCATTAATTAGATTTAAAGGTGGTTATCCAGAGGGAGTTGCTTATTCAATTCTTATAATGAATGGATTTGTACCTTTAATTAATAGATATACAAGCCCTAAAAAATTTGGGGAGGTAAAATAATGGAAAGAAATAGATTTGTACATTATGGTATTGTTTTAACACTAATAGCGTCAATCTCTGCTGGAATTTTATCTGTAGTTAACGGTGCAACACAAAAAGTTATAAAAGAAAACGAAAAAGCAGCAGTAAATGCAGCAAGAATAATGGTTTTGCCAAAAGCTGAATCATTTGATGAGAATGCAATAGTAAAAGTAGATGAACTAGAATTTATCCCTGGAAATGGATCAAATGGAAAGCCTGTTGGATATGTAGTAACAATTTCTCAGCCAGGTTATGCTGCTAATATAGATTTTGTATTAGGAATTGATAGAAGAGGAAGAGTAACTGGATTAAACATAATAGGAAGTCAGGAAACACCTGGGCTAGGATCAAAAATATTAGATCCAGAGTGGCAAAAGAAAGCTATTGGAAAAGATGCTTCTTATGAATTTAATAAATCAGCAGATGGCTTTGCAGGAGCTACAATATCACCAAATGCTGTTTATACAGGAATTAAAAGAGCTCTAAATAGTTTTAATAGTGGGGTGAATAAAAAATAATGGCAAAATCAAATAAAGAGATATTATTAAATGGAATAATAAAAGAAAATCCAGTATTTGTACTTTTACTTGGATTATGTCCAACACTAGGAGTTACATCATCATCAATAAATGGTATGGCAATGGGACTTGCAACAATGTCAGTAATTGTTTTTTCAAATATGTTAATATCAATGATAAAAAGCTTTATTCCTGATAAAGTTAGAATTCCAGCATTCATAATGGTAATAGCATCATTAGTTACTATAGTTGAGATGGTTATGAAAGCATATTTACCAGATTTATATAAAGTTTTAGGATTATTTATTCCTCTGATTGTTGTTAACTGTATTGTACTTGGTAGAGCTGAAAGTTTTGCTTCAAAGAATACTGTATTTAAATCAATATTAGATGGAATTGGAGCGGGATTAGGATTTACATTAGCTCTAACTCTTTTAGGAACAATTAGAGAGATATTAGGAAATGGAACAGCTTTTGGAATATCTGTAACACCAGCTTCATTTACACCAGCTTTAATATTTATATTAGCACCTGGTGCGTTTATAACAATAGGATTTATAATCGCTACTCAGAACTATATTAAAGCTAGAAAGAGTGGGGTGAAATAAAAAATGGATTTTGCAAAAATATTTAGTTTAATAATAACAGCAATTTTTATTCAAAATATAATATTTGCTAAATTTTTAGGAATTTGTCCATTTATGGGAGTTTCTAAAAAAGTTGAATCATCAATTGGAATGGGTATGGCAGTAACATTTGTTATGTCACTAGCTTCAGGAGTAACATGGACAATTTATAACTATTTATTAGTACCGTTACAATTAGAGTATTTACAAACAATAGCTTTTATATTAATAATAGCTTCGTTAGTACAATTTGTAGAGATGGCAATTCAAAAGACTTCACCGAATTTATATAAAGCTTTGGGAGTTTTTCTACCACTAATAACAACAAACTGTGCTGTGTTAGGTATTGCTATTTTAAATATTCAACAAGAGTATAACTTTATTGAGTCTGTTATAAATGGAGCAGCAGTAGCAATTGGATTTACATTAGCTCTAGTTTTATTAGCAGGAATAAGAGAAAGAATAGAATATGCAGCTATTCCAGGACCATTTAAAGGAGTTCCTATAGCATTTATTTCAGCAGGACTTTTAGCAATGGCTTTTATGGGATTCAGCGGAATGCAAATATAGATTGGAGGTAGGTTAATGGAATCAATATTATTTCCTGTTTTATCGTTAGGAGGAACAGGGTTAGCAATGGGACTATTTTTAGCCTATGCTTCTAAGAAGTTTGAAGTGAAGGTTGATGAAAAAGTAGAAGCTATTCAAGGAATACTTCCTGGAATAAACTGTGGAGCATGTGGATACCCAGGATGTTCTGGTTACGCAGAAGCAATTGCTCTAAATGGAGCAGAAATGACAGCATGTTCACCAGGAGGACCAGCAGTTGCAGCAGAAATAGCAAAAGTTATGGGAGCGACTGTTGACTTATCAGGACCTAAAATGGTAGCAAAGCTACTATGTCAAGGAGATTGTACTAAAACAACAAAGACATATGAGTTTGAAGGTGAATTAACAACTTGTTCTGCAATAAATCTATATGCAGGTGGAGATAAATCTTGTAAATACGGTTGCTTAGGATATGGAGATTGTGTTAAGGTTTGTCCAGTAAATGCAATAACAGTTACTGAAAAAGGAATTGTGAATATAGATGAAGAGAAATGTGTATCATGCAAAAAGTGTGTTTCAACATGCCCAAAAAGATTAATAGAGATGTTACCAATGAATAAAAGAGTAACAGTTAATTGTATGTCAAGAGATAAAGGTGTAGTTGCTAGAAAAGCTTGTACAGTAGCATGTATAGCTTGTGGACTTTGCCAGAAAGCTTGTCCAGTAGATGCAATTGAAATAAAAAATAATGTTGCAAGAATAGATCCGGAAAAATGTGTAGAGTGTGGATTGTGTGCTGTAAAGTGTCCAACTAAAGCTATAAATAGTGAAGTTAAAGAGATAAAAAAAGCAGAAATAATTGAAGAAAAATGTATTGGATGTACAGCATGTGCTAGAGTTTGTCCAGTTAAATGTATAGAGGGAGAAGTTAAGCAAAAACATAAAATTGATCAGTCTAAGTGTATAGGGTGTCAATTGTGCTATGATAAATGTAAATTCTCAGCTATAAAAATCAATATTCAGAATTTGTAAAAAAAAGATGAGGATATCCTCATCTTTTATTATTTTACAGCGATAACTTCGATTTCAACCTTAACATCTCTAGGTAATCTAGCAACCTCAACACATGCTCTAGCAGGTTTAACCTCTCCTAAATACTCAGCATAAACTTCATTAATAGAAGCAAAATCGTTCATATCTTTAATGAAAACTCCAGCTTTAACAACATCTTTTAATGAATATCCAGCTTCTTCTAAAATAGCTTTAACATTTTCTAATGATTGTCTAGTTTGCTCTTTAACATCATCTGATATAACAGTCATAGTCTCAGGAACAAATGGAATTTGTCCAGAAACATATAAAGTTCCATTTACTTCAATTGCTTGTGAGTAAGGACCAATAGCTGCAGGAGCTTTACTAGTGTTGATAACTTTCTTCATTATAAATACCTCCCAATTAAATTTAGATAGTTAAATTTTAACATAAAATTATTATATAAACAACCTAGAAAATACTAATTTGTGGGAGTTGTAAAAAATAGTTTTGTGAATAAAATCACATTTTTTCATAAAAAAATGTAGAGTTAACAAAGTTAAAAAGTAAAATAATGTAAAGTATACATTAAATGTGTTAAACGTGTGTTGAAATGTCTTAAAAATAAACATAAAATTTAAAAAAATACTTTACTTTTTGTAAAGTGTAGAGTATAATTAATTCTGTGAGAAAAAAAGTTAAAATTGACGTATTGTTATTTTTTTAACAAGCATGTCGAAGGAAAGAGGGAAAATGGAATTATTAAAAGGTACAGTGTTATTATTATTGGTTTTAGCATTCTTTACTGGATTTAGCTTAAAAGCACCAAGAGGAATGAAAGCTATGGGTGCTCTAGCAGGAGCAGCAACAGCAAGTTTCCTAGTAGAAGCTTTCCAATTATATGTTGGTGGAGATCTTTTAGGAATTAAGTTTTTAGGAGAGGTTGGAGCCTCAGCAGGATCAATGGGAGGAGTTGCAGCAGCAATTTTAGTACCATTAGCTTTAGGAGTAAGCCCTGTTTATGCAGTTTTATTAGGTGTAGTTTGTGGAGGAATGGGAATCATCCCTGGATTTATCGCCGGATATGTAATGTCATTTATCATTCCTAAGTTAGAGGAAAAAATACCTGATGGTTTAGATTTAATTGTAATTATTTGTTTAGCAGCACCTTTAGGAAGAGGAATAGCTCAGTTTGTTTCTCCTGGAGTTACATTTGCTTTACAAACAATTGGAGATATAATTATTGCGGCACAATCAGCTAGTCCGTATGTAATGGCATTTATCTTAGGAGGAGTTATAACAGTAGTTGCTACAGCTCCAATAAGTTCAATGGCTTTAACAGCAATGTTAGGATTAACTGGTTTACCAATGGCAATAGGAGCATTAGCAGTAATGGCTTCATCATTCATGAACTTTGTATTCTTTGATAGAATGAAGTTTGGAGATAGATCAACAACAATAGCAGTTGCTATCGAGCCATTAACTCAAGCAGATATAATTTCTGCAAACCCAATTCCAGTATTTACTACTAACTTTATTGGTGGAGGAATAGCTGGTATGATCGTTAACTACTTCGGATTAATTAATAATGCTACTGGAACAGCAACACCAATCGCTGGTTTCGCAGTAATGTTTGGATTCAATCCTGCTAAAGAGGTATTAATTACAGCTGGATTATGTGCTGTAGCTGGTATCGCAACAGGATATGTAGGGTCAATCATATTTAAAAATTATAAAATTAAAACTGTTGCTGAAATAAGAGGGTAATAGTTATATAAAAAAGTTCCAGTTATACTGGAACTTTTTTTTACTAAAAATTTGATAAAATATAAAAAATAATGTATACTCATAAAAATGTATAAAAAAATAAAAGGGGGTAAAAAATGAATACAAAAACAAAAGGAAGCTTTAAGGGATTAATTCCTTTTTTAGTTTTCATTGGATTTTATTTAGGAAGTGGAATTATTTTAGATTCTATGGGCGTAGAGTTAGCTTTTTATCAATTACCAGCTCCAGTTGCTATTTTTCCTGGAATAATTGTAGCATTTTTACTGTTTAAAGGTAGTATAAAAGAGAAATTTGAAACTTTTTTAGAGGGATGTGGACACCAAGATATTATAACAATGTGCATAATATATCTTTTAGCTGGTGGGTTTGCAATTGTTTCAAAATCTATGGGTGGAGTTGATTCGACAGTAAATTTAGGATTAACTTATGTTCCATCACATTATATAGCTCCAGGATTATTTGTAATTGCAGGGTTTATTTCAACGGCTACAGGAACATCAGTAGGTTCAATTGTATCTTTAGCTCCAATAGCAGTAGGATTAGCAGAAAAAAGTGGAGTTTCAATGCCATTAGTTTTGGCTGCTTTAATGGGTGGAGCAATGTTTGGAGATAATCTTTCGATAATTTCTGATACGACAATTGCTGCAACAAGAACTCAAGGTGTTGAAATGAAAGATAAGTTTAGAGTAAATATCAAAATAGCAGCACCAGCAGCAATTTTAACACTATTACTATTAATAGTTTTTGGAAAGCCTGAAATAGCTCCTGAAACTGGAGTATATGCTTTTAATATAGTAAAAGTTTTACCATACATATTTGTTTTAACACTTTCTTTAATTGGGATAAATGTTTTTGTTGTTTTAACGGCTGGAATAGTACTATCAGGAGCTATAGGATTATTCTATGGTGATTTTACTTGGTTAGGATATGCAAAAGAGATTTATAATGGATTTACTGGAATGACAGAGATATTTTTATTATCTCTTTTAACAGGTGGATTAGCATCATTAGTAACTAAGGCTGGTGGTGTAGATTGGATAATGAGTACAATTGAAAAAAGAATAAAAGGGGTTAAAAGTGCCCAAATGGGAATGGCTTTATTAGTAACATTAACAGATATGGCTGTAGCTAACAATACTGTGGCTATTATTATAAATGGACCAATAGCTAAGAAAATATCTGATAGATATGGAGTAGATCCTAAAAAGAGTGCCTCTGTTTTAGATATATTTTCATGTATTGCCCAAGGAGCAATCCCTTATGGAGCTCAAATGCTTATAATGTTAAGCTTTGCTGGAGGAAAAGTTTCTCCATTTGATATAATACCATTATTGTGGTATCAAATGATATTAGCCGTATTTACAATAGGATATATTTTTTATAATCCAAAAGAATCATAAAAAGGAAGATGTCAAATGTCAGTTTCTAAAAATTATCTTTACAATGTTTTACTAATAATAAGTAATACTATATTTCCAATAATAACATTTCCTTATATTTCTAGGGTGTTAATGCCAGAATATTTAGGAAAAGTGTATTTTGTGCAAGGCGTTGTAGCTTATTTTTTAATACTTTCAGTATTAGGTGCTCCAAATTATGGAATAAAAGAGTTATCTAAAGCTAAAGGAATAGGCGATTGGCTTGAATTTAAAAAAATATTCACAGAGTTATTTATAATGACAATTTTAAGCAGTATAGGATCTTTAATTCTTTTATTGGTTACAGTTCAATTATATGGAAAATTTTATCAAGAAAAATTAATATTTTATATTTTTGCAATTCAAGTTTTGTTTGAGTGTTTTCATATAAATCATTTTTTCATTGTTATGGAAAATCATAAAAGAAGATTAATAAGATCATTTACAATTAGAATTTTATCATTAGGATTTTTATTTTATTTTATAAAAACACCGAATGATTATTATTTATATGCTTTGCTATTAGTTGTTCCAGAAGTACTAGCAAGAGTTATAGATGTTATTAGTGTAAGGAAATATTTTTACTTTAAAGATTTAAATTTTAAAAGGCATACGAATAGCATGTTTATAATTTTTCTATATATTTTTACAATTGGTATATATGGAAGTATTGATACAACAATGCTAGGAATTATGATAAATGATATTGAAGTTGGATTGTATACAGCAGCTGTTAAGATGTATAAAATGGTTTTACCAGTAATTTTGACTTTAGGAACAGTATTATCTCCAAGAATAATTGGAGCTATAAAAAGAAAAGAGAAAGAAAATATCTATAAAAATATGGATATTTTTATAGATTATTGTTTTATAGTTGGAGTTCCGGCTACCTTACTTATGATGCTTTTAGCTAGAGAGTTTACACTTTTATTTTCTGGACCAGATTTTAAAGGAGCTATAGAAACAATGATAATAATGTCACCTTGTTTGGGTTTTTTAGCTTTGGGTACTTTTATTGGTGGACAGGTTATGTTACCAAATGATTTGGAAAAAGATATATTGATAATTTCTATATTTGGAGTATTTTTAAATATAGGGTTAAACTATTTTTTAATTCCAGCTTATTTAAGAAATGGAGCAGCATTAGCAACATTAATTACTGAAGTAATAGTTGCATTAATTAAAATTGGTAAAATGAAAAAATTATATGTTGATTATAAAATTTTAACAAAAGACAGGGTTTTAACAGTTTTTGTAGGAGTTATAATATCTTATGGTATTTATTTAAAGATTGGATATATCAGAGAGTTTGGAAATTTAATAACTTTATTAATAATTCCTGTATTATATGGGATTACATATTTTTTAATATTGATTCTTTTAAAAAATAAAAGAATTTTAAGTTGGCTTGTATTTATAAAAAAAAGATTGCATATTTAATGCAATCTTTTTTATTTATACATTTTATCTAAGTTTTCTTTAAGTTTTGAGATACTGTTATTATTTAAGTGAACAATTGGTATATTTTGAGTTTTACAAACTTTATTACAATTATTCAAAAGATTATGACTAACTAAGTTAGTAAAAATTATGCACATTTCACAATTTTTAATTTTTTTACAAAAATTTGGACATTGAGTATTATAAACTTTTCCTTTTAAATTATAAGATTTTAATAATTCTAAATATTCTCGTTCTCCTCTTTTTAGGCCACCAACAATAGCAATCATTTCTTTACCTCCCCTTTTTATGAAACCTTGATATTTTCTTTATTTTTAAATTGTATATATCTATCACATTGTTTTTTTCGATCATATCCTAACATAATACCGAGAATAAAATCTTCTTCAGGTGAATATTCAGATAAGTTAGATTTGTTAATTTTTTTTATAACGTTAATACAAGAAGCATCTCCAAAAAAGACATTGTATCTTCCATTTTTTATTTTATATATTTTATAAGATATATTTTTTGAATTTAATCTATTTTCTACAAAACTTAATAAGTCTTCAGAAATAGTATGTAAAATAAGATTTCTTATTCCTTTTTCAAATTCATATATATGATGAATAAAAACTTGCATAAACTACCTCCAAAAATTTGATATAAAAATATTAACACAATAAACTTTATATGTCAATTATTTTTATAATCAAAATATTTTTATAAAAAAATAAAGTGGCTAACCACTTTACTTTTTGAATATTAAATTTTCTATAATTTTTGTCATTCCGTTATTATTATTAGAAGTTGAAATAAATTTACAGATGTTTTTTATTTCTGGCTTTGCATTTTCAACACAAGTAGGCATACCAGCTACTTTAAGCATTGGAATATCATTATAAGAATCCCCAACAACAATTATTTCATCTTGTTGTATTCCTAATTTATTAGCTAATTTTAGAAGTGAACTACCTTTATCAACACCTAATTTAGTAACTTCTAAGAAAAAAGGTTTTGATATAGCAATAGAAAATTGATTTCCAAGTTCACTATTTAATTTTTTTTCTACTTGTTTTAAATATTCTGGCTCTTCTAACATAATACATTTAACACAATCTTTATCAACGACAGCTTTAAAATTTTTAACTTTTTCAAAAGGCATTTTAGTTAATTCAACCTCAACTTCAATATATGAGCTATAATCTTCAGAAATAATTGAGTCATCTAAATAAGTTATTATTTCCACATTATTCTTTTTACTAAAATCATAGAGAAGATGAATTTCATCTTTAGTGAGAGTTTCTTCTAAAATATTCTTGCCAGTTTTACAATTAGTTATAATAGAGCCATTATAAGAAAGAATAAAGCTGCCGAATTTATCTAATTTTAATTCTTGTGCTAAGTCTCTCATTGCATACGTTGGTCTTCCAGAAGCAAGAACAAATATAACTCCATTTTCTTGTGCTTTCATTATAGATTCTTTATCTTTATCAGAGACTTTTCCTTGTGAATTTAAAAGTGTATCATCAAGATCAGTAACAATCATTTTATATTTCATTTCTATCCTCCAAAAGTTTTGCGAAAAGTTTAACTCCTTCAAGAAGAACTTTTTCATCAAAATTAAAAGAAGAACTATGTAACGGTGAAATAAAATTTTGTTCTTTATTTCTAGTACCTAATAGAAAAAATATCCCAGGAACTTTTTCTTGATAAAAAGCAAAATCTTCAGCTAAAGCTAAGGTTTCGCCCTGAATAAAATTAAAGTCTTGAGAAATTTTTAAAAAATTATTATAAAGAATATTATCATTTATAACTGGTGGATAAAGAACTCTAAATTCATCTATCACTTTAATGTCAAAAGCTATTTCTATTCCGTTATGTATTTCTTTCATTCTTTTTATTATTAGTTCAGTATCCTCTTGAGAATATGCTCTAATTGTACCATAAAAATCTATAGAGTTAGATATTATATTTCGAGCTGTTCCACCACTTATTTTACCAACTGTTATAACGCCTGCATTAAAGGGAGAAAGATTTCTAGAAATTATACTCTGATAAGAATCTATAATTTTAGTAAAAGGTATAAGGGGATCATTTGTTTTTTGAGGCATTCCTCCATGACCTCCCTTACCAACAACCTTACAATCAAATTCCGTAGCTTGTGCAAAGAAAGGTCCAGCTTTAGTTGAAATAGTTCCTTCTTCTAAATCTGGAAATAAGTGAAAAGAGTATATCTCTTTAACATGGAATTTTTCTAAAATTCCAGTCTCGCATATAAATTTAGCTCCACCTGGACCTTCTTCGGCAGGTTGAAATATTAATAAAATACTATAATTTTGCTCTGCTGTTGTTGTTAGATATTTAGCAAAGGCTAAAAGAGCAGCTGTATGACCATCATGTCCACAAGCGTGCATAAAACCAGAGTGTTTTGAAGAAAATGTACAATTATTTTCCTCTTGAATTGCAAGTGCATCTATATCAGCTCTAAAGGCAATGCACTCTTTTTTTATCCCTGGAATATAGATATAAACACCAGTTTCACAAATTGTATTTGGAGAATATCCCATACTTTTTAGTGTATTTATTATATACTTTTGAGTTTTAAACTCTTTGAAGCCTACTTCGGGTATTTGATGTAGGTCTCTTCTATATTTTATAACTTCGTTTAATAAGAAATTCATAGTTACCTCCTGTATAAATAATTAATTAATGATAGTATTATTTTTTTATAAAAACAAATATAAAAAATAAAAATTCATAATATATGAACTTTTATTAAAATATAGATTATTAAAAAATATAATATATTTATAAAAATAATGAACAAAAAAAATAAAAAATTGATAAATTAAAAATCATATTTAAAAGAAGTAAAATATAGAAAATAAAGTAAGAGGTGAATTTATATGAGAGTAGTATTGAAGTATGGTGGAAGTTCAGTAGCGACTTTAGAAAAAATATCTAAAATAGCTGATTATATAAAAGAATTAAAAGAAAAAATTGATGAAATAATTATAGTAGTTTCAGCAATGGGAAAAACAACAGACGAATTATTAAAAAAAGCTTATTCTTTAGCTAGAACTCCTAATAAAAGAGAGATAGATATGCTAATAAGTACAGGTGAACAACAAAGTGCAGCATTATTATCAATAGCTTTAAACTCTATAGGGTGTGATGCTACATCTTATACAGGATATCAAATAGGACTAAGAACAGTTGGAGAATATGGAAATAGTGAGATTATAAGTATAGATAAAAATTTTTTAGAAAAACAATTGAAAGAACAGAAAGTAGTTATAGTAGCTGGATTTCAAGGAATTAATGACAGTGGAGATATAACAACTTTAGGAAGAGGTGGTTCAGATACAACAGCGGTAGCTTTAGCTGGAGTTTTAGGTTGTGAATGTAGAATTTATACAGATGTAGATGGAGTTTATACAGATGATCCAAGAAAAAATAATTTAGCTACTAAAATTGAAAAAATATCTTACGATGATATGGAAAAAATGTCAAAAAATGGAGCTAAAGTAATGGAAACAAAGGCAGTAGTAATAGGGAAAAAATATAAAGTACCAATTTTTGTAGGTGAAAGTTTAGGAAGTGAAAAAGGAACTTATATAGTCGAATAAATAGAAAAAATAAAAAATGAATTGAAATTTTTATCTATAGAAGATAAGATAAAAGGAAGATAGTGGATAAAGCTATTTAATCACAACTTAGTAATGGAGGGTAGCCAATGTTTAAAGGATCAGGAGTAGCACTAATTACACCATTTAACGAAGATATGAGTGTGAATTATTTAAAAGTATCAGAATTAGTAGAATATCATTGTGAAAATAATACAGATGCTCTTATAATTTTAGGAACAACAGGGGAAGCAAGTACACTTACGGATGATGAAAAAGTTAAAATTGTAGAAACTGTACTAGAAGTAAATAAAAAGAGACTACCTATAATAGTTGGAGCAGGTAGTAACAATACAATCCAAGCAATTGAAATGTCTAAAAAGTATGAAAAGTTAGGTGTTGATGGATTATTGTTAGTAACTCCTTATTATAATAAAGGAAATGAAGATGGAATATATAAACATTTTGTTTCTATAGCTGAGTTTGTGAATCTTCCTATAATGTTATATAACGTTCCTGGAAGAACAGGAGTTAATTTATCGATTAATTTGTTGAAAAAATTAGCTAAACATAAAAATATAGTAGCTTTAAAAGAAGCTAGTGGAGATATATCTTATGCGTGTGAAGTTGCAAGATTAGTTCCAGAGTTAGCGTTATATTCAGGAAATGATGATATAACTATTCCTTTGATGTCAATAGGTGCTGTTGGAACAGTCTCGGTTTTAGCTAATATAGAGCCTAAGGTAGTTCATAATATGGTTGAAAATTTTTTTAATGGTGATGTAAAAGAAGCTCAAAGACTACAATTAAAATATAATGGATTGGTTAAATCTCTATTTTTAGAAGTTAATCCTATTCCAGTAAAAGAAGCAATGAATATTTTAGGAAAAGGTGTTGGAAAATGTCGTTTACCTTTAGGTGATATGGAAGAGAAAAATATAGCTATATTAAAAAAAGAATTAGAAGAAGTAGGTGAAGTAGTTTGAGAATAGCTATGCATGGAACGGGAACAATGGGAAAAACTATTCGAGATATTGGTGATGATAAAATAGTCGCTTTTGTAGATAGGATTGAAGAAATAAATATAAATGAAAAAATAGATGTTGTTGTAGATTTTTCACATTTTAGTAAATTAAATGATTTATTAGATAGATGTGTAGAGAGAAATTATCCTTTAGTAATAGCAACAACAGGTTATAGTGGTGAAACTTTAGAAAAAATTGTAGAAGCTTCGAAGAAAATACCGATATTATTATCCTCGAATACTTCTTTAGGTATAAATGCTATAAATAGTGTATTGGAAAAATTAGTTCCAAAGTTAGAAGAAAATTTTGATATAGAAATAATTGAAAAACATCATAATAAGAAAATAGATTCACCTAGTGGAACTGCGATTACTCTTTTAGAAACAATCCAAAAATCTTTGCACGAGAAATACAATGTTGTTTATGGAAGAGAAGGGATGGCTAAAAGAGAAAAGAAAGAGATTGGAATTCATGCAATAAGAGGTGGAACGATTGTAGGAGAACATACAGTCATTTTTGCAGGAGAAGATGAGATTATAGAGATATCTCACAAGGCTTTATCGAAAAAAATATTTGCAGTTGGTGCGTTGAAATGTGCTGATTTTATTATAGGTAAGCAACCTAGATTGTATACAATGAAAGATATCTTTAATTAGGAGAGTGGTATAAAGTGAGACTAGAAACAGCTGAAGAGTTAATAAATTTTATAAAAAATTCACAAAAGAAAACTTTAACTAAAGCTTATATAAATGGAATTGTAGATTTTAAAAATGAAAATATTTTTGTTTTTAAAGGTGAAGAGGGAAGTATTTTAATCGGAGATTGGAAAGATATTGAAGAAGTAATAGAAAAAAATAAAAAAAGTATAATAAACTATTTTGTAGAAAATATTGCTAGAAATTCTGGTGTTCCACTTCTTGATACTAAAAATATAAATGCAAGAATTGAACCAGGTGCTATAATAAGAGATAAAGTAAAAATAGGTGACAATGCTGTTATAATGATGGGTGCTGTAATAAATATAGGAGCAGAAATTGGAGAAGGAACTATGATAGACATGAACGTGGTGTTAGGTGGAAGAGCTATTGTAGGAAAAAGATGTCATATAGGTGCTGGAACAGTTTTAGCTGGAGTAATAGAACCGCCATCAGCTCAACCAGTTGTGATAGAAGATGATGTTATGATAGGTGCTAATGCAGTTGTTATAGAGGGTGTAAGAGTTGGAAAAGGTGCAGTGGTAGCGGCAGGAGCTATTGTATTACAAGACGTTCCTGAAGGTGCAGTAGTAGCAGGAAATCCTGCTAAAATTATAAAATTAAAAGATGAGAAGACAAGTGAAAAAACAAAACTTGTTGATGATTTAAGAAAATAAAATGAAAAAAATTTAAAGATAGAAAATCTAAAACTTTCTATCTTTTTTTTATGTCTAATAAAAAAAATGAAAAAAAATTTAAAAAAATAAAAAAAGTAGTTGACGAAGTTTAAAAATTATGGTACTATTATTTTTGTCAGCGGGAAACACCGCAGACGAAAGTTAAAAGATAAGGACATTAACAACCGAATAGAGAAAATAGTCAGAAGTTATGAAAATAACAAAATGCCAGAAATGGCAAACCAATAAATGGTGTAAACGTAAGTCTTAGGACTTTAAATATATTTGAATGAAGAGTTTGATCCTGGCTCAGGATGAACGCTGACAGAATGCTTAACACATGCAAGTCGATTCGATTTACCTTCGGGTATTGAGGATGGCGGACGGGTGAGTAACGCGTAAGGAACTTGCCTCTTGGTCTGGGACAACTGTTGGAAACGACAGCTAATACCGGATATTATGAGATTCTCGCATGGGAAACTTATGAAAGCTATATGCGCCAAGAGAGAGCCTTGCGTTCCATTAGCTAGTTGGTGGGGTAACGGCCCACCAAGGCGACGATGGATAGCCGGCCTGAGAGGGTGAACGGCCACAAGGGGACTGAGACACGGCCCTTACTCCTACGGGAGGCAGCAGTGGGGAATATTGGACAATGGGCCACAAGCCTGATCCAGCAATTCTGTGTGCACGATGAAGGTCTTCGGATTGTAAAGTGCTTTCAGTTGGGAAGAAGAAAGTGACGGTACCAACAGAAGAAGCGACGGCTAAATACGTGCCAGCAGCCGCGGTAATACGTATGTCGCAAGCGTTATCCGGATTTATTGGGCGTAAAGCGCGTCTAGGCGGAAAAATAAGTCTGATGTTAAAATGCGGGGCTCAACTCCGTATTGCGTTGGAAACTGTTTTTCTAGAGTACTGGAGAGGTGGGCGGAACTACAAGTGTAGAGGTGAAATTCGTAGATATTTGTAGGAATGCCGATGGAGAAGTCAGCTCACTGGACAGATACTGACGCTAAAGCGCGAAAGCGTGGGGAGCAAACAGGATTAGATACCCTGGTAGTCCACGCCGTAAACGATGATCACTAGGTGTTGGGGGTCGAACCTCAGCGCCCAAGCTAACGCGATAAGTGATCCGCCTGGGGAGTACGCACGCAAGTGTGAAACTCAAAGGAATTGACGGGGACCCGCACAAGCGGTGGAGCATGTGGTTTAATTCGACGCAACGCGAGAAACCTTACCAGCGTTTGACATCCTAAGAAGTTTCCAGAGATGGATTCGTGCCGGCTTGCCGGAACTTAGTGACAGGTGGTGCATGGCTGTCGTCAGCTCGTGTCGTGAGATGTTGGGTTAAGTCCCGCAACGAGCGCAACCCCTATTGTATGTTGCTACCATTAAGTTGAGCACTCATGCGATACTGCCTGCGATGAGCAGGAGGAAGGTGGGGATGACGTCAAGTCATCATGCCCCTTATACGCTGGGCTACACACGTGCTACAATGGGCAGTACAGAGAGTTGCCAACCCGCGAGGGTGAGCTAATCTCTTAAAGCTGTTCTTAGTTCGGATTGTACTCTGCAACTCGAGTACATGAAGTTGGAATCGCTAGTAATCGCAAATCAGCATGTTGCGGTGAATACGTTCTCGGGTCTTGTACACACCGCCCGTCACACCACGAGAGTTGGTTGCACCTGAAGTAGCAGGCCTAACCGTAAGGAGGGATGTTCCTAAGGTGTGATTAGCGATTGGGGTGAAGTCGTAACAAGGTATCCGTACGGGAACGTGCGGATGGATCACCTCCTTTCTAAGGAGACTAACTTTTTCTCTATTCGATTGATAGTGTTCTTATGCGTTTGTAGCTCAGGTGGTTAGAGCACACGCCTGATAAGCGTGAGGTCGGTGGTTCGAGTCCACTCAAACGCACCATTAAATACATTATCAAACTTGGACATTGGAAACTATATAGTAGATATTGAGAAAATATTCTAAATTAACTAACAATTCATTTTTAAGTCAATCTTAAATTGAGTAGTTAGTCTGTCTAAATAATATGAATTATATTACAAGGTTAAAATATTAAGGGCACACGAAGGATGCCTAGGAAGTAAGAGCCGATGAAGGACGTGGTAAGCTGCGATAAGCTTGGTGGAGTTGCAATCGAACTGTGATGCCAAGATTTCCGAATGGAGAAATCTGCTAAGATGGAGTCTTAGCACGAAAGAGGGAACCGGGTGAACTGAAACATCTAAGTAACCCGAGGAAAAGAAAGTAAAAACGATCCCCTAAGTAGCGGCGAGCGAACGGGGGTGAGCCCAAACCGTAGATGTGCCAAGGATGCAGCCGTTGCATCTACGGGGTAGCGGGAAGATCGTCTGAAGAACTGCAAGGTATTCGACATTATGATACGCCGAACTGGAAAGGTCTGGAAAGGCCTGCCGTAGAGAGTGAAAGCCTCGTACAGGTAAACCGTATCAAATGTATGATCTCTCCCAAGTAGCACGGAACACGAGGAATTCTGTGTGAATCTGCGAGGACCATATCTCGTAAGGCTAAATACTCTTACTTACCGATAGCGCATAGTACCGTGAGGGAAAGGTGAAAAGAACCCCGGGAGGGGAGTGAAATAGAACCTGAAATCGTGTGCTTACAAGCGGTCAGAGCCCTTTGGGGTGATGGCGTGCCTTTTGGAGAATGATCCTGCGAGTTACGTTCAGTGGCAAGGTTAAGTTTAACGGAGCCGAAGGGAAACCGAGTCTGAATAGGGCGACATAGTCGCTGGGCGTAGACGCGAAACCTGGTGATCTAAGCCTGTCCAGGGTGAAGCTGTGGTAAGACACAGTGGAGGCCCGAACTCACCGCCGTTGAAAAGTTGGGAGATGAGGTAGGTTTAGGGGTGAAAAGCCAATCGAACCAGGAGATAGCTCGTTCTCTCCGAAATGCATTTAGGTGCAGCCTTGAGTGTTCAATTATGGGGGTAGAGCACTGAATGACCTAGGGGGCATACTGCTTACCGAAGTCAATCAAACTCCGAATACCATAATTCTAGAGCTCAGGAGTGAGACTATGGGAATTAACTTCCATGGTCAAAAGGGAAACAACCCAGACCACCAGCTAAGGTCCCTAATTATAACTAAGTGGGAAAGGAGGTGGAGATTCACAAACAACCAGGAGGTTGGCTTAGAAGCAGCCATACCTTTAAAGAGTGCGTAATAGCTCACTGGTCGAGAGTCTCTGCGCCGACAATGTAACGGGGCTAAGTTATAAACCGAAGCTGTGGAGTTGCGTAAGCGACTGGTAGGAGAGCGTTCTGTAGGCCGTTGAAGGAGAATCGACAAGAGACTCTGGAGGTATCAGAAGTGAGAATGCAGGAATAAGTAGCGAGAATGGGGGCGAGAATCCCCCACGCCGGAAGACCAAGGGTTCCAGGGTAAAGTTTGTCTCCCCTGGGTAAGCCGGGTCCTAAGCCGAGGCTAGATTGCGTAGGCGAATGGAAAACAGATTAATATTTCTGTGCCACTGATATCAAGTGATGGAGGGACGCAGGAGGTTATGCACGCTGGCGAACGGAAGTGCCAGTTCAAGCATGTAGCGTGGTCTAGTAGGAAAATCCGCTAGACTAAACGTGAGGTGTGATGAGGAGTCGTAAGATGGAAGGTGCAAATACCACACTGCCGAGAAAAGCTTCTAAGCGTTATAAAGATATTAGTGCCCGTACCCCAAACCGACACAGGTGGTCAGGATGAGAAATCTAAGGCGGACAGGCTAACTCTCGTTAAGGAACTCTGCAAAATAGCCCCGTAACTTCGGGAGAAGGGGTGCCTTTTATGGTGAGCGTACACGCGACGCAAAGCTATGAGAGGCCGCAGTGAAGAGTCTCAGGCGACTGTTTAACAAAAACACAGGTCTATGCTAAGCTGTAAGGCGACGTATATGGGCTGACACCTGCCCAGTGCCGGAAGGTTAAGAGGAGGAGTGAGAGCTCCGAATTGAAGCCCCGGTGAACGGCGGCCGTAACTATAACGGTCCTAAGGTAGCGAAATTCCTTGTCGGGTAAGTTCCGACCTGCACGAATGGTGTAACGATCTGAGAGCTGTCTTGACGGGAGGCCTGGTGAAATTGTATTACCGGTGAAGATACCGGTTACCTGCAGTAGGACGGAAAGACCCCATGGAGCTTTACTGTAGCTTGGTATTGGGTTTTGGCATCGTATGTATAGGATAGTTGGGAGACTATGATGCGTGGTCGCTAGATTACGCGGAGTCACTGGTGGAATACCAACCATACTATGTCGGAATTCTAATTTGAGGTTTGTACCCTCGAAGACAGTGCTAGGTGGGCAGTTTGACTGGGGCGGTCGCCTCCGAAAGAGTAACGGAGGCGTTCAAAGGTTCTCTCAGGTTGGATGGAAATCAACCGCAGAGTGCAATGGCATAAGAGAGCTTAACTGCGAGACTGACGGGTCGAGCAGGTGCGAAAGCAGGACATAGTGATCCGGCGATTCCGAATGGAAGGGTCGTCGCTCAACGGATAAAAGCTACCCTGGGGATAACAGGCTGATTCTACCCGAGAGTCCATATCGACGGTAGAGTTTGGCACCTCGATGTCGGCTCATCGCATCCTGGGGCTGGAGAAGGTCCCAAGGGTTGGGCTGTTCGCCCATTAAAGCGGTACGTGAGCTGGGTTCAGAACGTCGTGAGACAGTTCGGTCCCTATCCACTGTAGGCGTTAGAGTATTGAGAAGATCTGTCCTTAGTACGAGAGGACCGGGATGGACAAACCTCTGATGTACCAGTTGTCACGCCAGTGGCACAGCTGGGTAGTCACGTTTGGAACAGATAACCGCTGAAAGCATCTAAGCGGGAAACTGACTTCAAGATAAGTACTCTTTAAGATACCTTCGAGACTAGGAGGTTGATAGGTTGGGGGTGTAAGAGTTGTGAGACTTTTAGCTGACCAATACTAATATATCGAAGTTTTAACCTTAATATACTACTATATAGTTTCAAATGATCCAAGTAAATTAAATATTGATTGGCAACGATAGCTATGGAGGTACACCCAGTAACATTTCGAACCTGGAAGTTAAGCCCATAAACGCTGAAAGTACTTGGGGGGCAGCCCCCTGGGAGGATAGGAAGTTGCCAATCTTTTTTATTTTTTGTAAAATTCAAATTTTTTCATATAAAAAAATATTTTTTTAACAAACAAACCCAATGAAAACAATGGTTAATGATAAAAAACAATATAATACTTTAAAATAAATAGAAAAACTTTGTTGACAAACTTTAATCGTTGTGGTATGATTATATATGTCAGTGGGAAACACCACAGACGAAGAAAAACTAAAGGACATTAACAACCGAATAGAGAAAATAGTCAGAAGTTATGAAAATAACAAAATGCCAGAAATGGCAAACCAATAAATGGTGTAAACGTAAGTCTTAGGACTTTAAATATATTTGAATGAAGAGTTTGATCCTGGCTCAGGATGAACGCTGACAGAATGCTTAACACATGCAAGTCGATTCGATTTACCTTCGGGTATTGAGGATGGCGGACGGGTGAGTAACGCGTAAGGAACTTGCCTCTTGGTCTGGGACAACTGTTGGAAACGACAGCTAATACCGGATATTATGAGATTCTCGCATGGGAAACTTATGAAAGCTATATGCGCCAAGAGAGAGCCTTGCGTTCCATTAGCTAGTTGGTGGGGTAACGGCCCACCAAGGCGACGATGGATAGCCGGCCTGAGAGGGTGAACGGCCACAAGGGGACTGAGACACGGCCCTTACTCCTACGGGAGGCAGCAGTGGGGAATATTGGACAATGGGCCACAAGCCTGATCCAGCAATTCTGTGTGCACGATGAAGGTCTTCGGATTGTAAAGTGCTTTCAGTTGGGAAGAAGAAAGTGACGGTACCAACAGAAGAAGCGACGGCTAAATACGTGCCAGCAGCCGCGGTAATACGTATGTCGCAAGCGTTATCCGGATTTATTGGGCGTAAAGCGCGTCTAGGCGGAAAAATAAGTCTGATGTTAAAATGCGGGGCTCAACTCCGTATTGCGTTGGAAACTGTTTTTCTAGAGTACTGGAGAGGTGGGCGGAACTACAAGTGTAGAGGTGAAATTCGTAGATATTTGTAGGAATGCCGATGGAGAAGTCAGCTCACTGGACAGATACTGACGCTAAAGCGCGAAAGCGTGGGGAGCAAACAGGATTAGATACCCTGGTAGTCCACGCCGTAAACGATGATCACTAGGTGTTGGGGGTCGAACCTCAGCGCCCAAGCTAACGCGATAAGTGATCCGCCTGGGGAGTACGCACGCAAGTGTGAAACTCAAAGGAATTGACGGGGACCCGCACAAGCGGTGGAGCATGTGGTTTAATTCGACGCAACGCGAGAAACCTTACCAGCGTTTGACATCCTAAGAAGTTTCCAGAGATGGATTCGTGCCGGCTTGCCGGAACTTAGTGACAGGTGGTGCATGGCTGTCGTCAGCTCGTGTCGTGAGATGTTGGGTTAAGTCCCGCAACGAGCGCAACCCCTATTGTATGTTGCTACCATTAAGTTGAGCACTCATGCGATACTGCCTGCGATGAGCAGGAGGAAGGTGGGGATGACGTCAAGTCATCATGCCCCTTATACGCTGGGCTACACACGTGCTACAATGGGCAGTACAGAGAGTTGCCAACCCGCGAGGGTGAGCTAATCTCTTAAAGCTGTTCTTAGTTCGGATTGTACTCTGCAACTCGAGTACATGAAGTTGGAATCGCTAGTAATCGCAAATCAGCATGTTGCGGTGAATACGTTCTCGGGTCTTGTACACACCGCCCGTCACACCACGAGAGTTGGTTGCACCTGAAGTAGCAGGCCTAACCGTAAGGAGGGATGTTCCTAAGGTGTGATTAGCGATTGGGGTGAAGTCGTAACAAGGTATCCGTACGGGAACGTGCGGATGGATCACCTCCTTTCTAAGGAGACTAACTTTTTCTCTATTCGATTGATAGTGTTCTTTACTATCAAACTTGGACATTGGAAACTATATAGTAGATATTGAGAAAATATTCTAAATTAACTAACAATTCATTTTTAAGTCAATCTTAAATTGAGTAGTTAGTCTGTCTAAATAATATGAATTATATTACAAGGTTAAAATATTAAGGGCACACGAAGGATGCCTAGGAAGTAAGAGCCGATGAAGGACGTGGTAAGCTGCGATAAGCTTGGTGGAGTTGCAATCGAACTGTGATGCCAAGATTTCCGAATGGAGAAATCTGCTAAGATGGAGTCTTAGCACGAAAGAGGGAACCGGGTGAACTGAAACATCTAAGTAACCCGAGGAAAAGAAAGTAAAAACGATCCCCTAAGTAGCGGCGAGCGAACGGGGGTGAGCCCAAACCGTAGATGTGCCAAGGATGCAGCCGTTGCATCTACGGGGTAGCGGGAAGATCGTCTGAAGAACTGCAAGGTATTCGACATTATGATACGCCGAACTGGAAAGGTCTGGAAAGGCCTGCCGTAGAGAGTGAAAGCCTCGTACAGGTAAACCGTATCAAATGTATGATCTCTCCCAAGTAGCACGGAACACGAGGAATTCTGTGTGAATCTGCGAGGACCATATCTCGTAAGGCTAAATACTCTTACTTACCGATAGCGCATAGTACCGTGAGGGAAAGGTGAAAAGAACCCCGGGAGGGGAGTGAAATAGAACCTGAAATCGTGTGCTTACAAGCGGTCAGAGCCCTTTGGGGTGATGGCGTGCCTTTTGGAGAATGATCCTGCGAGTTACGTTCAGTGGCAAGGTTAAGTTTAACGGAGCCGAAGGGAAACCGAGTCTGAATAGGGCGACATAGTCGCTGGGCGTAGACGCGAAACCTGGTGATCTAAGCCTGTCCAGGGTGAAGCTGTGGTAAGACACAGTGGAGGCCCGAACTCACCGCCGTTGAAAAGTTGGGAGATGAGGTAGGTTTAGGGGTGAAAAGCCAATCGAACCAGGAGATAGCTCGTTCTCTCCGAAATGCATTTAGGTGCAGCCTTGAGTGTTCAATTATGGGGGTAGAGCACTGAATGACCTAGGGGGCATACTGCTTACCGAAGTCAATCAAACTCCGAATACCATAATTCTAGAGCTCAGGAGTGAGACTATGGGAATTAACTTCCATGGTCAAAAGGGAAACAACCCAGACCACCAGCTAAGGTCCCTAATTATAACTAAGTGGGAAAGGAGGTGGAGATTCACAAACAACCAGGAGGTTGGCTTAGAAGCAGCCATACCTTTAAAGAGTGCGTAATAGCTCACTGGTCGAGAGTCTCTGCGCCGACAATGTAACGGGGCTAAGTTATAAACCGAAGCTGTGGAGTTGCGTAAGCGACTGGTAGGAGAGCGTTCTGTAGGCCGTTGAAGGAGAATCGACAAGAGACTCTGGAGGTATCAGAAGTGAGAATGCAGGAATAAGTAGCGAGAATGGGGGCGAGAATCCCCCACGCCGGAAGACCAAGGGTTCCAGGGTAAAGTTTGTCTCCCCTGGGTAAGCCGGGTCCTAAGCCGAGGCTAGATTGCGTAGGCGAATGGAAAACAGATTAATATTTCTGTGCCACTGATATCAAGTGATGGAGGGACGCAGGAGGTTATGCACGCTGGCGAACGGAAGTGCCAGTTCAAGCATGTAGCGTGGTCTAGTAGGAAAATCCGCTAGACTAAACGTGAGGTGTGATGAGGAGTCGTAAGATGGAAGGTGCAAATACCACACTGCCGAGAAAAGCTTCTAAGCGTTATAAAGATATTAGTGCCCGTACCCCAAACCGACACAGGTGGTCAGGATGAGAAATCTAAGGCGGACAGGCTAACTCTCGTTAAGGAACTCTGCAAAATAGCCCCGTAACTTCGGGAGAAGGGGTGCCTTTTATGGTGAGCGTACACGCGACGCAAAGCTATGAGAGGCCGCAGTGAAGAGTCTCAGGCGACTGTTTAACAAAAACACAGGTCTATGCTAAGCTGTAAGGCGACGTATATGGGCTGACACCTGCCCAGTGCCGGAAGGTTAAGAGGAGGAGTGAGAGCTCCGAATTGAAGCCCCGGTGAACGGCGGCCGTAACTATAACGGTCCTAAGGTAGCGAAATTCCTTGTCGGGTAAGTTCCGACCTGCACGAATGGTGTAACGATCTGAGAGCTGTCTTGACGGGAGGCCTGGTGAAATTGTATTACCGGTGAAGATACCGGTTACCTGCAGTAGGACGGAAAGACCCCATGGAGCTTTACTGTAGCTTGGTATTGGGTTTTGGCATCGTATGTATAGGATAGTTGGGAGACTATGATGCGTGGTCGCTAGATTACGCGGAGTCACTGGTGGAATACCAACCATACTATGTCGGAATTCTAATTTGAGGTTTGTACCCTCGAAGACAGTGCTAGGTGGGCAGTTTGACTGGGGCGGTCGCCTCCGAAAGAGTAACGGAGGCGTTCAAAGGTTCTCTCAGGTTGGATGGAAATCAACCGCAGAGTGCAATGGCATAAGAGAGCTTAACTGCGAGACTGACGGGTCGAGCAGGTGCGAAAGCAGGACATAGTGATCCGGCGATTCCGAATGGAAGGGTCGTCGCTCAACGGATAAAAGCTACCCTGGGGATAACAGGCTGATTCTACCCGAGAGTCCATATCGACGGTAGAGTTTGGCACCTCGATGTCGGCTCATCGCATCCTGGGGCTGGAGAAGGTCCCAAGGGTTGGGCTGTTCGCCCATTAAAGCGGTACGTGAGCTGGGTTCAGAACGTCGTGAGACAGTTCGGTCCCTATCCACTGTAGGCGTTAGAGTATTGAGAAGATCTGTCCTTAGTACGAGAGGACCGGGATGGACAAACCTCTGATGTACCAGTTGTCACGCCAGTGGCACAGCTGGGTAGTCACGTTTGGAACAGATAACCGCTGAAAGCATCTAAGCGGGAAACTGACTTCAAGATAAGTACTCTTTAAGATACCTTCGAGACTAGGAGGTTGATAGGTTGGGGGTGTAAGAGTTGTGAGACTTTTAGCTGACCAATACTAATATATCGAAGTTTTAACCTTAATATACTACTATATAGTTTCAAATGATCCAAGTAAATTAAATATTGATTGGCAACGATAGCTATGGAGGTACACCCAGTAACATTTCGAACCTGGAAGTTAAGCCCATAAACGCTGAAAGTACTTGGGGGGCAGCCCCCTGGGAGGATAGGAAGTTGCCAATCTTTTTTTATTTTGGAGTAAAGAAAAAACTGTTGACAAAAACGGAAAAAAGTGGTATTATCATCTATGTCTTAAAAAGAAAGCAATAAATAAGGAAACTCTTGTTTACCATACAATAAGCTATGAGGTATGGGAGGATTTGTGATATCCGTTAGATGAGTGGAGGTGTAAAGAGTGAGAGTAAATATTCAATTAGAGTGTACAGAGTGTAAAAGAAGAAACTACAGTACTTCAAAGAATAAGAAGAACACTACTGAAAGATTAGAATTAAATAAATACTGTAAATGGGACAAAAAAGTAACATTACATAAAGAAACTAAAAAATAATTCTTAGTCTAAGAAGCCTATGCGCTTCTTGATTAATTATTTAAAGTAAAACATTTGCAACAACATGCAGGTCAATGGCTCAATTGGCAGAGCATCGGTCTCCAAAACCGAGGGTTGGGGGTTCGATTCCCTCTTGACCTGCCATTTTTTTTATAAATTAAAATTACTGGTGGTGCAAAATGGGACTAATTAATGATGTAAGAAGAGAGTATTCTAAGGTTCAATGGCCTAGAAGAAAAGAGATTGTTGCAGCAACTAGTTGGGTTGTTGCTATGAGTATATTTTTAGGAATATACTTAGGAGTTTTCGATATAATTGCTTCAAGACTTTTAAAGATGCTTGTATCTCTCTTTGGAGGATAAAATGGAAAAAAGCTTAGTGAAAAAATGGTTTATGATTCATACTTATTCGGGGTATGAGAAAAAAGTTAAAACAGACTTAGAACAGAAGATAGAAACTTTAGGATTATCTAATATAGTAACTAAAGTTTTAGTTCCTGAAGAGGAAACTATCGAAGAGAGAAGAGGAAAGAAAAAAGTTATTTCAAGAAAACTATTTCCTGGGTATGTTATGCTAGAAATGGAAGCTACTAGAGAGGAAAGTGGAGATGGAATTAACTTTAGAGTAGACTCAGATGCTTGGTATGTTGTTAGAAATACTAATGGTGTAACAGGATTCGTTGGTGTAGGATCTGATCCAATTCCAATGGAAGATGATGAAGTAGAAAATATCTTCTCTGTTATAGGATACAAAAATGATGAGGATGAGAAAGCAATAAAAGAAGTTATAAAAGTTGACTATGAAGTAGGAGACTATGTAAAACTTCTATCTGAAGGTTTTGAAAACCAAGAAGGAAAAGTTGCAGAAATCGATATGGAACATAGAAAAGTTAAGGTAATGATGGAGATGTTTGGAAGAATGACTCCTATTGAAGTTGATCTTAACAGTGTAGAGAAGGCTTAATTAAATAGATTTAAGCCAGTGGGAGATCGCAAGATCAATACCACAATTTTATGGAGGTGTAATTTAAACAATGGCAAAAGAAGTAATCGGATTAATAAAACTACAATTACCTGCTGGAAAAGCTAACCCTGCTCCACCAGTAGGACCAGCATTAGGACAACACGGAGTTAACATTATGGAATTCTGTAAGGCGTTCAATGCAAAAACTCAAGATAAAGCAGGATGGATTATCCCAGTTGAAATCTCTGTTTATAACGACAGATCTTTCACATTTATCTTAAAAACTCCACCAGCATCTGACTTATTAAAGAAAGCTGCAGGAGTTAAATCAGGAGCTCAAAACTCTAAAAAAGAAGTAGCTGGAACTATAAATACAGCTAAATTAAGAGAAATCGCTGAAACTAAGATGCCAGATTTAAATGCTGGATCAGTAGAAGCTGCTATGAACATCATAGCTGGATCAGCAAGATCAATGGGAATCAAAATAGAGGACTAATTAGAAGTCAATTCTTATTTATGTGATATTAAGTGGTAGGATGTAAACATCCGTTTAACCACAGGAGGAGGAAATTTTCAATGGCAAATAAAAGAGGTAAAAAATACCTAGAAATAGCTAAATTAGTTGAGCAAGGAAGACTATACGAGGTTAAAGAAGCTATAGAACTTGTAAGAAAGACAAGAACTGCTAACTTCGTAGAAACAGTTGAAATAGCATTAAGATTAGGAGTAGATCCTAGACATGCAGATCAACAAGTTAGAGGTACAGTTGTACTTCCAAACGGAACAGGAAAAACAGTTAAAATATTAGCAATCACTTCAGGAGCTAACATAGAGAAAGCTTTAGAGGCTGGAGCAGATTATGCTGGAGCAGAAGAGTATATCGAGAAAATCCAACAAGGTTGGTTTGACTTTGATATCGTAATTGCAACTCCAGACATGATGCCTAAATTAGGAAGATTAGGAAGAATCTTAGGAACTAAAGGTTTAATGCCTAACCCTAAGTCAGGAACAGTTACACCAGATATCGCAACGGCAGTATCTGAGTTCAAGAAAGGAAAACTTGCATTTAGAGTAGACAAGTTAGGATCAATCCATGCGCCAATCGGTAAAGCAGATTTCTCTGAAGAAGCTTTATTAGAGAACTTCACAGCGTTCATCAATGAGATTGTAAGATTAAAGCCATCTGCATCTAAAGGTCAATACTTAAGAACTGTTGCAGTTTCTTTAACAATGGGACCAGGAGTTAAAATGGATCCAGTTTTAGTTGCAAAAAATGCTTAATTAAAATTTGCAAAAATTTAAATTATGTGTTATAATTATAAAGTTGTAAAATTATAACTTAAAAAGTTGGATAAATAATTAAATATAGATCCAAACCAAAGACCGTAGGTGACGCAAGTCTTAAATATCCTACCGAGGTTGGAAGAAGGTATTCACTAACCTCAATAGTTAGATTTTGAACCTCCGTTCCTACCTTGGAGCGGAGGTAATTTTAGAGTAAAAGAGGAGGTGAATCAATAATGGCAACTCAATTAAAAAAGGAACTTGTAGCTGAATTAGTTGAAAAAATTTCTAAAGCTCAATCAATCGTTTTAGTTGACTATCAAGGTCTTAAAGTAAACCAAGAGACTGAGTTAAGAAAACAAATGAGAGAAAACGGAGCTGAGTACTTAGTTGCTAAGAACAGACTGTTCAAGATAGCACTAGCTGAGGCTGGTATCGCTGATAAATTCGATGATTTACTAGAGGGGACTACTGCATTTGCATTCGGATATGCTGATCCAGTAACTCCAGCAAAGGTAGTTTACGATGTAGAAGCGGCTCAAGCAAAAGCAAACGCAAAAGCTAAGAAGACTATATTCACTATAAAAGGTGGAGTATTAACTGGTAAGAGGGTTGAAGCTTCAGAGGTAGTAGCATTAGCTAAATTACCATCTAGAGAGCAACTTCTTTCTATGGTTCTTAACGGAATGCTTGGACCAGTTAGAAAACTTGCTTACGCAACTGTGGCAATCGCTGAGAAGAAAGAAGCAGCTGCTGAGTAATCACTTGTTGATTTTAGAGTATTATTGATTTAATAAAAAGAAGAAAAATTAGGAAAATTTAAGGAGGATTTATAATGGCATTCAATAAAGAGCAATTCATAGCTGATTTAGAAGCTATGTCAGTATTAGAGTTAAGAGAATTAGTAACAGCTTTAGAGGAGCACTTCGGTGTTACTGCTGCTGCACCAGTAGCTGTAGCTGCTGCTGAGGGACCAGCTGTAGAGGAGAAAACTGAGTTTGACGTAGTTTTAACTGCTGCAGGAGCTAACAAAATAGCTGTAATCAAAGAGGTAAGAGCAATTACTGGATTAGGATTAAAAGAAGCTAAAGAGTTAGTAGATAACGGTGGAACATTAAAAGAGGGAGCTTCTAAAGAAGAGGCTGAAGCTATAAAAGCTAAATTAACTGAAGCTGGAGCTACAGTAGAGGTTAAGTAATAACCCTTACAAAGTTGCGAAGCAACTAGTTATACTTAAATAAAAAAAATAGGCACTCTAATGGGTGCCTTTTTACTCATTATAATGAAAATTATTAAATAATCTATTAAAAGTAAGTTAATACTTAATCTTTTGAAAATAAAAGGCTTTTATTTTCCAAAGATTAGGTATTGATCACTATATGAAATAGTAAGGAGTGTGAATTGATGGGGAAACTCGTTGAAAGATTGAATTTTGGAAGAATCGAAGAAAGAGGTACAATGCCTCATTTTTTAGAATTCCAACTGGATTCCTATGAAGATTTTCTACAAGCTAAGGAGGCTCCACTTAACAGAAAAGATAAGGGGCTTGAATCTGCTTTTAGAGAAATATTCCCTGTTGAATCTTCAAATGGAGATATAAAATTAGAGTATGTTTCTTATGAGTTACATGAAGCGGAAGCTCCATTGAATGACGAGCTTGAGTGTAAGAAAAGAGGGAAGACTTATTCTGCATCTTTAAAAGTAAGATTAAGACTTACTAATAAGAAAAGTGGAAACGAAATCCAAGAAACACTTGTTTATTTTGGAGAAGTTCCTTTAATGACTGAAAGAGGAACATTTATAATAAATGGTGCTGAGAGAGTTGTAGTATCGCAGTTACACAGATCTCCTGGAGTATCATTTAATAAAGAAGTTAATATCCAAACAGGTAAAGACCTGTTCTCTGGAAAAATTATTCCATATAAAGGAACATGGTTAGAGTTTGAAACTGATAAAAATGACTTCTTAAGTGTAAAAATTGATAGAAAGAAAAAAGTTTTAGCAACTGTATTTTTAAAAGCAGTTGATTTCTTCGATACAAATGAAGAAATAATGGATGAGTTTTTAGATGAAAAAGAAATTAATTTATCTGAATACTATTCAAGATATTCAAATAAAGAAGAACTAATTAGTGTTCTTAAAACAAAAATTGAAGGAAGCTTTGTTAAAGAGGATATTTTTAATGAAGAAACTGGAGAGATTTTATTTGAAACTAAACAACTAATTACAGAAGCTGTAATATTTGATTTAGTAGACCTAAAAATAGAAAATATTTTAGTTTGGGAAGTAAAACCAGAAGATAAAGTATTTGCAAATACAATAGTAAATGATACTGGAGATACAAAAGAAGAAGCTGTAACAGAGGTATTTAAGAAATTAAGACCAGGAGATTTAGTAACTATTGATTCAGCTAGATCTTTAATAAAGCAGATGTTCTTTAATCCTCAAAGATATGATTTAGAGCCTGTTGGAAGATATAAAATGAACAAAAGATTAAAATTAAATCTTCCAGAAGATGAAATTTTATTAACTAAAGAGGATGTAATTGCAACAATAAAGTATGTAATTAGTTTAAACAACGGAAAAGGACATACAGATGATATTGATAACCTATCTAACAGAAGAGTTAGAGGTGTTGGAGAGTTATTATTAATGCAAATTAAAGCAGGACTTTCTAAGATGGGTAAAATGGTAAAAGAGAAGATGACAATTCAAGATGTTGAAACATTAACTCCACAATCATTATTAAACACTAGACCGTTAAATGCTTTAGTACTAGATTTCTTTGGATCAGGACAATTATCACAATTCATGGACCAATCAAATCCACTTGCTGAATTAACTCACAAAAGAAGAATATCAGCATTAGGACCTGGAGGACTTTCAAGAGAAAGAGCTGGATTCGAAGTTAGAGACGTTCATGACTCTCACTACGGAAGAATTTGTCCTATAGAAACTCCAGAGGGACCAAACATCGGACTTATCGGATCTTTAGCTATATACGCTAAAGTAAATTCATATGGATTTATAGAAACTCCATATGTTAAGGTAGAAAATGGAATTGCTAACTTTGATGATATTCATTATTTAGCAGCAGATGAAGAAGAAGGATTATTCATAGCCCAAGCGGATACTAAACTTAGTGAAAATGGAGAGCTTTTAGGAGATGTTGTATGTAGATATGGACATGAAATAGTAAATATTTCAGGAGAAAAAGTTCATTATTTAGATGTATCACCTAAACAGGTTGTATCAGTTTCAGCAGGATTAATACCATTCCTTGAGCATGATGACGCCAACAGAGCACTTATGGGATCGAACATGCAAAGACAAGCGGTACCATTATTAAGAACAGAAGCTCCGTTCATTGGAACAGGACTTGAAAGAAAAGTTGCAGTTGATTCAGGAGCAGTAATCTCAGCTAAAGCAAAAGGTAAAGTTATTTACGTGGATGCAAAAGAGATTATCATAGAAGATGCAGAAGGAAAATCTTACAGACATAGATTATTGAATTTTGAAAGATCAAACCAAGCAATGTGTTTACACCAAACACCACTAGTTGACCTAGGACAAGAAGTAGAATTAGGACAAGTAATTGCTGATGGACCTGCAACAAAAGGTGGAGACTTAGCTCTAGGAAGAAATATTCTAATGGCATTTATGCCTTGGGAAGGATATAACTATGAGGATGCTATTCTTATATCTGATAGATTAAGAAAAGATGACGTATTTACATCTATCCATATAGAAGAATATGAAATAGAAGCTAGAAATACTAAATTAGGTGACGAAGAGATTACAAGAGAAATACCAAATGTTTCTGAAGAAGCATTAAAGAACTTAGATTCAAGAGGTATAATTGTAGTAGGATCAGAAGTTGGACCAGGAGATATCCTAGTAGGAAAAACAGCACCTAAAGGTGAATCAGAGCCACCAGCAGAAGAGAAGTTATTAAGAGCTATCTTCGGAGAAAAAGCAAGAGATGTAAGAGATACATCATTAAAAATGCCTCATGGATCAAAAGGAACAGTTGTTGAAGTTCTTGAATTATCAAGAGAAAACGGAGACGAGTTAAAAGCTGGAGTAAATAGATCGATAAGAGTATTTATTGCTGAAAAAAGAAAAATAACTGTTGGAGATAAAATGTCAGGAAGACACGGAAATAAAGGTGTTGTTTCTAGAGTATTACCAGCAGAAGATATGCCATTCTTAGCAGATGGTACACACTTAGACGTTGTAATCAATCCACTTGGAGTTCCTTCACGTATGAACATCGGACAGGTTCTAGAGGTTCACTTAGGAATGGCAATGGGTAAATTAAATGGTGGAACTTATTTATCAACTCCAGTATTTGATGGTGCAACAGAAGAACAAGTAAAAGATTATTTAGAAAAAGCTGGATATCCAAGAAAAGGTAAAGTTACTTTATTTGATGGAAGAACTGGAGATAAATTTGATAATCCAGTAACAGTTGGAAGAATGTATATGTTAAAGCTTCATCACCTTGTTGAAGATAAGATGCACGCAAGAGCAATTGGTCCTTATTCACTAGTAACTCAGCAACCTCTTGGAGGAAAAGCACAGTTCGGAGGACAAAGACTTGGAGAGATGGAGGTTTGGGCTTTAGAGGCTTACGGAGCTTCAAATATCCTTCAAGAAATGTTAACAGTTAAGTCTGACGATGTAACAGGTAGAACAAAAACTTATGAAGCAATTGTAAAAGGTGAAGAGATGCCAGAGGCAGATTTACCAGAGTCATTTAAGGTTTTATTAAAAGAGTTCCAAGCACTAGCATTAGATGTAGAACTTTTTGATTCTGACAATGAGTTAATTAACGTTAATGAAGAGTTAGGAAAAGACGAAACAATCGTTGAGTTTTCTTTATCTGACCAAATAAACTAAATTTAAGTAAAATTGAATATGATGATAGATGAAAGCTTTATCTCATTTAAGGAGGCTTTGTATTTAATATGGGAATTAAAAGTTTTGAGAAGATTAGAATTAAACTAGCTTCTCCAGAGAAGATAGAAGAGTGGTCGTACGGAGAAGTTACGAAACCAGAAACAATAAACTATAGAACATTAAATCCAGAGATGGATGGATTGTTCTGTGAAAGAATATTTGGACCATCGAAAGATTGGGAATGTTCTTGTGGAAAATATAAAAGAATGAGATACAAAGGACTAGTTTGTGAGAAATGTGGAGTTGAAGTAACTAAGTCTAAAGTAAGAAGAGAGAGAATGGGGCATATAGCATTAGCTGCCCCAGTAGCTCATATTTGGTACTCTAAAGGAACACCAAATAAGATGTCTCTTATTTTAGGAATTTCTCCAAAAGAGTTAGAGTCAGTTTTATATTTTGCTAGATATATAGTAACAGCTAGTGAAGAGCCAACTTTAAAAATTGGTAAAATCATAACTGAAAAAGAGTACAAGCTATATAAGCAAATGTACGGAAAACAATTTGAAGCAAAAATGGGAGCAGAAGCTATTTTAAAACTGTTAGAAATGATAGATTTAGAAGAGTTAAGAGTAGAGCTAGAAAAAGAGCTTGAAGATGTAAATTCTGCACAAAAGAGAAAGAAGTTAGTTAAAAGATTAAAGATAACTAGAGACTTTATAGCATCTGGTAACTTACCACAATGGATGATTTTAAAGAATGTTCCAGTTATTCCAGCTGATTTAAGACCAATGGTTCAATTAGATGGTGGAAGATTTGCTACTTCTGACTTAAATGATTTATATAGAAGAGTTATCAATAGAAACAATAGATTAAAAAGACTTTTAGAAATAAAAGCTCCAGAAATTGTTGTAAAAAATGAGAAAAGAATGCTTCAAGAAGCAGTTGACGCTCTAATTGATAACGGAAGAAGAGGAAAGCCAGTTGTTGCTCAAAATAACAGAGAGTTAAAATCACTTTCTGATATGTTAAAAGGAAAGCAAGGTAGATTTAGACAAAACCTACTTGGAAAAAGAGTAGATTATTCTGCAAGATCGGTTATTGTTGTAGGACCTTCTTTAAAAATGCACCAGTGTGGAATTCCTAAAAAGATGGCTCTTGAGTTATACAAACCTTTCATAATGAGAGAGTTAGTAAAAAGAGAGTTAGCTTCTAATATAAAAACAGCAAAAAAATTAGTTGAAGATGCAGACGATAAAGTTTGGGATGTAATTGAGGATGTTATCCAAGATCACCCTGTTTTATTAAATAGAGCTCCAACATTACATAGACTATCAATACAAGCTTTTGAACCTGTATTAATAGAAGGAAAAGCAATAAGATTACATCCATTAGTATGTTCAGCATTTAATGCGGACTTTGATGGAGACCAAATGGCTGTTCACTTAATGCTATCACCAGAAGCTATAATGGAAGCAAAACTTCTTATGTTAGCTCCAAATAACATAATATCTCCATCAAATGGAGAACCAATAGCTGTACCATCTCAGGATATGGTTATGGGATGTTTCTATATGACAAAAGATAGACCTGGAGCAAAAGGAGAAGGAAAATCTTTCTCTAATAAAGAGCAAGTTTTAACAGCTTATGATAGAGATATCCTAGATACTCATGCTATCGTAAATGTTAGAATAAATGGTGAAATGGTTAAAACTACAGCTGGTAGAATCATGTTTAATGAGATGTTACCAGAAGTAAATAAGCAATATGATGTAACATTCGGAAAATCTCAATTAAAAAAACTTATTGGTAAATTATATGAGATGCACGGATTTACAAAAACTGCAGAGTTAATAAATGATATTAAAAACTTTGGATATCATTATGCAACATTTGCAGGAGTTTCAGTAGGTATTGAAGACTTAGAGATTCCAGAAACTAAAAAATCAATCTTAGAAGAAGCGGATCAAAAAGTTGCAGAAATTGAAGCAGATTATAAAGCTGGAAAAATCATAAACGAAGAGAGATATAGAAAAACTGTAGCTCTTTGGTCAGAAACAACAGCTAAAGTAACTGATGCAATGATGAGTGGACTAGATCAGTTTAACCCGGTTTATATGATGGCGAACTCTGGAGCCAGAGGATCGATTGCACAGATGAGACAGCTTGCGGCAATGAGAGGAAACATGGCCGATACACAAGGTAGAATCATCGAGGTTCCAATTAAAGCGAACTTTAGAGAAGGACTAACAGTATTAGAGTTCTTCATGTCATCACACGGAGCTAGAAAAGGTCTAGCTGATACGGCGTTAAGAACTGCCGATTCAGGATATTTAACAAGAAGACTAGTTGATATATCACACGAAGTTATTGTAAATTCAATTGATTGTGGAACTCACGAAGGAATTGAAGTAGCAGAACTAGTTTCAGATGGACAAGTAATTGAAAAATTATCTGAAAGATTAATAGGTAGAGTACCTGCTGAAGATGTAGTATATGAAGGAGAAGTAATTGCTAGAAGAAACGAGATGTTTACAAAAGAGCAAATCGCTAGAATTACAGAACTTGAAATCAAGAAAATAAAAATAAGATCTCCATTAACATGTGACCTTGAAAAAGGAGTTTGTCAAAAATGTTATGGAATGGATTTAGCTAACCATAAAGAGATATTACTAGGAGAAGCGGTTGGAGTTATAGCAGCTCAATCAATCGGAGAACCTGGTACACAGCTTACAATGAGAACATTCCATACTGGAGGAGTTGCCACAGCGACTGCTGCTGCAACAAGTATTAAAGCTGAAAATACTGGAAAGGTTGTATTCAAAGATATAAAACTTCTAGAAAATCAAGAGACTCAAGAGAAAATTGTAGTTTCTCAATCAGCTAAAATTTTAATAGGAAACTATGATTATGAGATTGCTTCAGGATCTATCTTAATAGTTGAAGAAGGTCAAGAAGTAAAACCAGGAGATGTTTTAGTAACATTTGATCCATACCATATCCCTATTATTGCAAACCAAGATGGAAGAATCGAATATAGAGAGTTATATGTAAAAGAAAACTTTGATGAAAAGTATAACGTTACAGAATATATGGCTATAAAGACTGTAGAATCTGGAGATTCAAACCCAAGAGTAGTTATATTCGATGAGGATGGAACTGCAAAAGAAAGTTACTCAATACCATTTGGAGCATACTTAATGGTTAGAGAGGGTGAGTCAGTAAGAACAGGACAAATCATAGCAAAAATTATAAAAGAGGGAGAAGGAACGAAAGACATCACTGGAGGTCTTCCAAGAATTCAAGAGCTATTTGAAGCTAGAAACCCTAAAGGAAAAGCTATTCTATCAGAAATAGATGGAAAAGTTGAAGTAACAGGAAGAAAGAAGAAAGGTATGAGAGTAATAATCATAAGATCTACTTCTGATTCTGAAAACTTTAAAGAATACTTAGCACCAGTTGGAGAACATTTAGTTGTAACAGATGGAATGTTAATTAAAGCTGGAGATAAAATAACAGATGGAGCTATATCACCATTTGACGTTCTAAACATCAAAGGATTAGTTGCAGCAGAGCAGTTTATACTAGAATCTGTACAACAAGTATATAGAGACCAAGGAGTTACTGTAAATGATAAACATATAGAGATTATCGTTAAGCAGATGTTTAAGAAAGTAAGAATTGTAGAATCTGGAGCTTCATTATTCTTAGAAGATGAAGTTGTAGAGAAGAGAGTTGTTGAATTAGAAAACAACAAATTAAGAGCTGAAGGAAAAGCAGAGATCAAATATGAGCCTGTTATCCAAGGTATTACAAAAGCAGCTGTTAATACAGGAAGTTTCATATCAGCAGCATCATTCCAAGAAACTACAAAAGTACTTTCAAATGCAGCAATAGAAGGTAAAGAGGACTACTTAGAGGGACTTAAAGAGAATGTAATTATAGGTAAGAAAATTCCAGCAGGAACTGGATATAAAGCTTATAAAAACATAGTTCCAGTTGAGATAGAGGACTAATAAAATAGGCGACTTTGTCGCCTATTTTAGCATTTTATTTATGAGGGGTTGATGTTATGAGAAGTATGACAGGATATTCTAAAGAATATTTTGAAAATGAGAAGTATGCTATATCCTTAGAGATAAAAAGTGTTAATAATAAAAACTTAAATTTAAAAATAAAATCACCTCATATGCTAAATTTTTTGGAAAATAAAATCAGAACAGAGGTTGCTTCTAGAGTTACAAGAGGAAGTATAGATTTAAAAATTGAATTTCAAGATA
Source organism: Cetobacterium sp. 2G large (assembly GCF_014250655.1). Classification (NCBI taxonomy): domain Bacteria; kingdom Fusobacteriati; phylum Fusobacteriota; class Fusobacteriia; order Fusobacteriales; family Fusobacteriaceae; genus Cetobacterium; species Cetobacterium sp. 2G large. The sequence goes on from NZ_JACHTH010000005.1 coordinate 66,330, forward strand.
AAAGAGAAGTTGATAATTTATTTGAATACGATAAAAATATGACAGCATCTTATTTGAAAGTTTTAAATGCTATAGAACATGAGTATGAAGAAAAGTTTAGTAATAAACTTGATTTATTAGTTAAGAATTTAAATGTCATTAGAAGAAATGATTTAGAGATAGATGAAAAAGAATATGAAAATTTTATAGTGAAAAATCTTCACTTGCTATTAGATTCTTTTGTTGAGATGAAAGAGGCCGAAGGAGCTAGAATGAAAGATTATTTTCTACAATGTATTGCTATTATAGAAAATAATGTAAATGAAATAAAAAAATTAAAAGAGAATATTGTTATAAACTATAAGGAAAAACTTTTAGAAAGATTATCTAAAATAAGTAATATAGAGTTTAACGATGAAACTCTTTTGAGAGAAGTTCTTTTATTTACAGATAAATCTGATATTTCAGAAGAAGTTTCTAGATTAGAGAGTCACCTTATTCAATTAAAAATAGAATTAGATTCTCCAAATGCAGGTGTAGGGAAAAAAATTGATTTTATTCTTCAAGAGATTTTTAGGGAGTTAAATACTTCAGGTGTGAAATGTAACTTATATGATATTTCAAAATTAATTGTAGAATGTAAAAATGAAATAGAAAAAATTAGAGAACAAGCTCTAAATATAGAATAAAGGAGAATAAAAATGAAAAAGGGTGAACTATTTATTGTATCAGGACCAAGTGGTGCTGGAAAATCAACAATATGTAGAATAGTTAGAAAACAGCTGGGTATTAATTTAGCAACTTCAGCTACAACTCGTGCTCCAAGAGAGGGAGAGTTACACGGGAGAGATTATTATTTCCTATCAGTGGAAGAGTTTAAAAACAAAATAGAAAATAATGAATTTTTAGAATACGCAACTGTTCATACTAACTACTATGGAACTTTGAAATCTGAAGTAGAATCAAGATTAGCATCAGGTGAAAATGTAATTCTTGAGATAGATGTTCAAGGAGGGCTTCAAGTAAAAGCGGCTTATCCAAATGCACACTTAATATTCTTCAAAACACCAACAATGGAAGATTTAGAGAGAAGACTAAGAGGAAGAAAAACAGATAGTGAAGAAACTATACAACTTAGATTAAAAAATTCAATAAAAGAATTAGAATATGAAAAGGATTATGATATAACAATTATTAACTATACTGTTGAAAAATCATGTGATGAGTTAGTAAAAATTATAAATTCTAAAAACTAGGAGGATTTTATGAAAAAAGTAATTACTTATGATGAATTATTAGAGAAGATACCTAATAAATATACATTAACAATAACTGCTGGAAAAAGAGCAAGAGATATTGGTAAAGGAGCACCTGTACTTACAAAAGTTTCTAAGAAAGATACTGTTGTAAAGAAGACTTTTAGAGAGATTATCGATGGAAAAATAACTTTCGGTGAACAAGCGGAGGATTTGATAAATGAGTAAGAGTAGAAATATTTTTCTACTCTTTTTGCTTTTTTTGTTACTTTTAGGTTGTGAAAAAAAAGTAAAAAGAGTAGATGATGAAAGATTTGCATTTGGAACTTTCTTTAAAATCTCTATTTTTTCAAATAGCGAAAAAGTAGCAAAACAATCTATAGAAGATGCCTTTACTGAAATAGAAAGAATTGATTCGAAGTACAATAGTAAAGTAAAAGGGAGTTTAACAGATAATTTAAATACGTTAAAAAAAGAAACTTTTGATGCTGAAGGAGTATTTTTATTAAACGAAGTTAAGAAGGCTTATAAGTTATCAGATGGTAAATATGATATAACAATGGAACCATTAATGACAGTTTGGGGATTTTCAGAAGAAGTACCTCCGAGAGATACTCTTCCTACAAAAATAGAACTTGAAGAAGCCGCATCTAATGTTGATTTCTCTCAAATTGAAATAATTGGAAATAATATAGTTATAAATAGAGATGGAGTAAAAATAGATACAGGATCTTTTTTAAAAGGATATGCAGTAAAAAAAGCTGGTGAAAAATTAAAAGAAGCAGGAGTAACTAGTGGATTTATTTCGGCGATATCAAGTATAGAAGCTATCGGTGTTAAAGGAGATGGAACTCCTTGGAAAATAGGAATTCAAAACCCTAATAATCCTTCAGAGATTCTTGGAATTATTGAGTTAAATAATCAAAGTATGGGAGTTTCAGGAGATTATCAAACTTACGTAGAAATAAATGGAAAAAGATATCATCATATTTTAGATAAAGAAACAAAATATCCAGTAGAAGACAAGAAAATGGTGGTAGTTGTGAATAAAAATTCTTTAGAAGCTGATTTATATTCAACAACATTTTTTTTAATGCCTATTGAAAAAGTTTTAGAAAAAGCTAATAGTACGCCTGATTTAGATGTTTTAATAGTTGACAAAAATGACAAAATTTATCTTTCGGAAAACTTAAAATTCAATAAAAAGTAGATTAAAATAAAGAAAAAAAGAACTTTGTTTTTTCTTGAAATATCTTGAACTTTCTCGTATACTTTAATCATACTAAACATACTGGGAGGTTTTAAAAGTGGAACAAATGATCTATTTGGGAATTTTCGGTGGTATTATAGCACTATTCGCAGCATCTTTCTACTCCAAGAAAGTTCAAAGTTATGAGATTAATATTCCGAGAGTAGCTGAAATAACAGAAGCAATTAGAGAAGGTGCAATGGCTTTTCTTTCGGCGGAATATAAAATTTTAATTTGGTTTGTTGCAGCAGTAGCAATCTTACTAGGGGTATTTTTATCTCCAATGGTAGCAGTAACTTTTGTGATAGGAGCATTAACATCGGCTTTAGCAGGGAACATCGGTATGAGAATAGCAACAAAAGCTAATGGAAGAACATCAATTGCAGCGAAAGAAGGGGGCTTATCTAAAGCTTTAGATGTAGCTTTTGCTGGTGGAGCAGTTATGGGGCTTTCAGTTGTAGGATTAGGAATGTTAGGTCTTACAATATTAATTTTAGTATTTAATTGGGATGTAAGTATAATAACAGGATTTGGAATGGGAGCTTCTTCTATAGCTTTATTTGCAAGAGTAGGAGGAGGTATCTATACTAAAGCTGCTGACGTTGGAGCAGATTTAGTAGGAAAGGTAGAGGCAGGAATACCAGAGGACGATCCAAGAAACCCAGCAACGATAGCTGATAACGTAGGAGATAACGTAGGAGATGTAGCAGGAATGGGAGCGGATTTATTTGAATCATATGTTGGATCAATAATAGCAACATTAGCTATTGGTGCAGCAATGGAAACAAAAGAGTATTTATTAGCTCCAGTTATGATATCTGCATTTGGGATTATAGCATCAATATTAGCAACATTAACAGTTAAAACTGAAAATCCAGATGAAGTTTATCATAAACTAGAAAATGGAACTAGAATAGCAGGAGTTTTATCAATAATTGCTTCTTTTGGAGTTATTAAATATTTAAATCTACCAATGGGGATATTTTGGGCAATAGTAGCAGGACTGGTAGCAGGATTAGTAATAGCTTATTTTACAGGACTTTATACAGATACTGGAAAAAAAGCAGTAAATAGAATTTCAGATGCGGCAAAAACAGGGCCAGCAACAACAATAATTGAGGGATTAGCGGTAGGAATGGAATCAACAGTTGCACCAATGATAATAATATCAATAGCAATCATTGTAGCATATAAATTTGCAGGACTATATGGAATATCAATAGCAGCAGTAGGAATGCTTTCAACAACTGGAATGGTAGTTGCAGTTGATGCTTATGGACCGGTTGCAGATAATGCAGGTGGTATAGCGGAGATGGCTGAATTACCTCATGAAGTTAGAGAGTGTACAGATAAACTAGATGCAGTAGGAAACTCAACAGCAGCAGTAGGGAAAGGGTTTGCTATTGGATCAGCAGCTTTAACAGCTTTATCATTATTTGCTGCTTATAAAGAATCTATTCAAAAATTATCAGGAAAAGATTTTGTTCTTGATATAATAAATCCAGATGTAATAGTTGGAATATTTATTGGTGGAATGTTAACGTTCCTATTCTCTGCTCTAACAATGACTGCAGTAGGAAAAGCAGCTATGGAAATGGTTGAGGAAGTGAGAAGACAATTTAGAGAGATTCCAGGAATTATGGAAAAAAAGACAAAACCAGATTATAAAAGATGTGTTGAAATTTCGACACACTCTTCATTAAAAGAGATGTTATTACCAGGTATATTAGCAGTTTTAGCACCTGTAGTAATAGGATTATGGTCACCTGAAGCATTAGGTGGACTATTAGCAGGAGCTTTAGTAACAGGAATCTTAATGGCTATTATGATGGCTAATGCTGGTGGAGCATGGGATAATGCTAAAAAGCAGATTGAAGCAGGATATAAAGGAGATGGAAAAGGTTCTGAAAGACATAAAGCTGCAGTAGTTGGTGATACTGTAGGAGATCCATTTAAAGATACATCAGGGCCATCTTTAAATATATTAATAAAATTAATGAGTATAGTTTCTTTAGTTTTAGTACCACTATTTGTTTAAAAAAAAGTCCTAGTTTAACTAGGACTTTTTTATTGAAAATAAAAAGGAAAAGTCTGAAAAAATAAGAAGAACTATAAGAAATATTTTATAAAACTAATTAAAAATAAAGAGCTTATAAAAAAGTGGGAATAATAGAGTCAAAAAAAGGTAAAAAATAGATATTTAACTTTCTTGACTTTAACTAGTATATTAGATAGAATTTGAATACAAAATGTAGGGATGTAAAAGATTAAAATATAGATTAAAAACTCATTATAGGAGGGAACTATGAAAAAAACAAAAATAGTATGTACAATAGGGCCAAAAACAGAATCGGTTGAGGTATTATCACAGTTATTAGAAGCTGGAATGAATGTTATGAGAATGAACTTCTCTCATGGAAGTCACGAAGAGCACGGACAAAGAATAGTTAATTTAAAACAAGCAATTGCAAATACAGGAATTAATGGAGCTGTTTTATTAGATACTAAAGGTCCAGAAATAAGAACAATCAAATTAGTAGGAGGAAACGATGTTTCTTTAGTAGCTGGACAAAAGTTCACTATAACTACTGATGAGACAGTAATTGGAGATTCTACAAAAGTTGCTGTAACATATAAAGGGTTAACAGATGATTTAAAAGCAGGAAACATAGTTTTAATTGATGATGGATTAATTGAAATGGAAGTTGAAGAAGTTGTTGGAAACGAAGTAAGATGTATTGTAAAAAATAACGGAGACTTAGGAGAAAACAAAGGTGTAAACTTACCAAATGTTTCAGTTCAATTACCAGCTTTATCACCAAAAGATATTGGAGATTTAAAATTTGGATGTGAGCAAAACGTAGATTTCGTAGCTGCATCATTTATTAGAAAAGCTGATGATGTAAGAGCTGTTAGAGAAGTATTAGATGCTAACGGTGGAGAGAAAATAAAAATAATTTCTAAAATAGAAAATCAAGAGGGATTAGACAACTTTGATGAGATTTTAGAATTATCTGATGGTATAATGGTAGCTAGAGGAGACTTAGGAGTAGAAATTCCTGTAGAAGAAGTTCCATTTGCACAAAAAATGATGATAGAAAAATGTAACTTAGCAGGAAAAGTTGTAATAACAGCTACACAAATGCTAGATTCAATGATAAAAAACCCAAGACCAACTAGAGCAGAAGCTACAGACGTAACTAATGCAATATTAGATGGTACAGATGCAATAATGTTATCTGGAGAAACAGCAAAAGGAAAATATCCAGTTGAGGCTGTAACAGTAATGAGAAAGATAGCTGAAAAAACAGATCCATTAGTAGCTTTTGAAATAGAAAATGAAGATGGAGTAACTATAACTGAAGCTATGGCTAGAGGAACAGTAGATGTAGCAGAAGCATTAGGAGCTAAATTAATCGTATCAGGAACTGCATCAGGAAGATCAGCAACTGCATTAAGAAGATATTTCCCAGATGCTTTTATATTAGCAATAACAAATAACGAAAAAACATATAATCAAATGATTTTAACAAGAGGAGTAATCCCATGTTTAGATACAACAGCTAAAAATTTAGAGGAGTTCTATGTTTTAGCAGAAGCAAAAGCTTTAGCATTAGGACTTGTTAAATCAGGAGATATAATAGTTGCGTCATGTGGAGAAGAAGTATTCAAAGCAGGAACAAGTAACTCAATGAAAGTTATTAAAGTAAAATAAACATTACATAAATTTTGAGACTTAATTTTAAAGTATAAACTTTTATAAAATTCTAAGGAGGATTTAAAGAAAATGACTAGAATAGTTGAAGTTAAAGGAAGAGAAATTCTTGATTCAAGAGGAAACCCAACAGTTGAGGTTGACGTAATATTAGAATGTGGAGCTATGGGAAGAGCTGCAGTTCCATCTGGAGCATCTACAGGAGCTTACGAAGCAGTAGAATTAAGAGATGAAGATAAATCTAGATACTTAGGAAAAGGTGTTTTAAAGGCAGTAAACTATGTAAACACTGAAATTAAAGAGTTAGTAATCGGAATGGATGCAACTAACCAAGTAGCTATCGATAAAGCTATGATCGAGTTAGATGGAACTCCAAACAAAGATAGATTAGGAGCAAACGCTATATTAGGTGTTTCTCTAGCGGTAGCTAAAGCAGCAGCAGAGGCTTTAGGACAACCTTTATACAAATACTTAGGAGGAGTTAACGCTAAAGAGTTACCTTTACCTATGATGAACATATTAAACGGAGGAAGTCATGCTGATTCTGCAGTAGACGTTCAAGAGTTTATGGTTCAACCAGTTGGAGCTAAAACATTTGCTGAAGCTATGAGAATGGGATGTGAAATATTCCACCACTTAGGAAAAATTTTAAAAGCTAATGGAGATTCAACAAACGTTGGAAACGAAGGTGGATATGCACCAGCTAAAATCAACGGAACAGAGGGAGCTTTAGATATTATATGTCAAGCAGTTAAAGCAGCAGGATATGAGTTAGGAACTGATATTACATTTGCTTTAGATGCGGCAGCAACTGAGTTCTGTGTTGAAAAAGAAGATGGATCATTTGAGTACCACTTCAAAAGAGAAGGTGGAGTAGTAAGAACTACTGAAGAAATGATCGAGTGGTATGCTGGATTATGTGAGAAGTATCCAATTAAATCTATCGAAGATGGATTAGGAGAAAATGACTGGGCTGGATTCCAAATGTTAACTGCAAAAGTTGGAAAGAAAGTTCAAATCGTTGGAGACGATTTATTCGTAACTAACACTGAGAGATTAGCAAGAGGAATTGAAATGAAAGCTGCTAACTCAATCTTAATTAAATTAAACCAAATCGGAACTTTAACTGAGACTTTAGATGCAATTGAAATGGCTAAGAGAGCTAACATGACTGCTGTAATTTCTCATAGATCTGGAGAAACTGAGGATGCTACAATAGCTGATATCGCTGTTGCAACAAATGCAGGACAAATTAAAACTGGATCAACTTCAAGAACTGATAGAATGGCTAAATACAACCAATTATTAAGAATTGAAGAGGAATTAGGATCAGTTGCTCAATATAACGGAATCGAAGTATTCTATAATACAACAAAGTAATTAATTGATTTTATAAAAAGAGAGACTTGAGGGTCTCTCTTTTTTATTAACCCTTTAAAAATAGGACCCTTTATGTTACAATAGAAATAAAATTAAAATATGGAGGAAATAAAAATGTCAAATGTTTTTGAAGTTTTAAAGGATCGTGGATACATAAAACAAATGACTCACGAAGAGGAGATAAAAGAGTTGCTTGCAAAGGAAAAAGTAACTTTTTATATAGGGTTTGACCCAACAGCAGATAGCTTACATGTGGGACATTTTATAGCTATGATGTTTATGTCACATATGCAGCAACATGGACATAGACCAATAGCTTTAATAGGTGGAGGAACTGCACAAATAGGAGATCCTAGTGGAAGAACAGATATGAGACAAATGATGACAGATGAAATCATAGCTCACAATGTAGCATCTATAAAAAAACAAATGGAAAAGTTTATTGATTTTTCTGACGATAAAGCTTTATTAGTAAATAATGCTGATTGGTTAAGAGGATTAAATTACATTGATTTCATAAGAGATATAGGATCTCAATTTTCTGTAAATAGAATGCTATCTGCAGAGTGCTTTAAGTCTAGAATGGAAAATGGAGGACTATCGTTTTTAGAGTTTAACTATATGTTAATGCAAGGATATGACTTCTTAGTTTTAAATAGAAAGTTTGGATGTACTATGCAGCTAGGTGGAGATGACCAATGGTCTAATATGATTGCAGGAGTAGATTTAATTAGAAAAAAAGACAGAAAACAAGGCTATGCAATGACATGTACTTTACTAACTAATAGTGAAGGTAATAAAATGGGAAAAACAGCAAAAGGAGCTTTATGGTTAGATCCAGAAAAAACATCTCCATATGAGTTTTATCAATATTGGAGAAATCTTCCAGATGCAGACGTAGCTCAACCATTAGCATTGTTAACATTCTTACCTATGGATGAAGTTAGAAGACTTTCATCATTAGAGGGAGCAGAAATAAACGAAGCTAAGAAAGTATTAGCTTATGAAGTGACAAAAATTGTTCATGGAAAAGAAGAAGCTGAAAAGGCAAAACAAGCATCAGAAGCATTATTTGGTCAAGGTGGACTTGATTTAACAAATGTACCAACATCAGAAGTAACAGAGGAAGTTTTAGGAAAAGGTGTAGTAGATTTAATGGTTGAATTAGGATTATTAAAAACAAAGAGTGAAGGAAGAAGATTAGTTCAGCAAAATGGTTTAACTATAAATGATGAAAAAGTAACGGATTTTGCTATGGAGATAACAAATGACTTGTTTATAGATGGAGCTATGATGATAAAACAAGGAAAGAAAAAATATAATAGGATTGTTATAAAGTAGTGATAGTAGTAAGGGAAACCACGACGGATGACATAGAAAATATATATAATCATTTAAATTTGAACTATGTAAAAAAATATTGTAAAAATGATGAGGAAGAACAAAAAAAGAATCATGAAAGATGGTATAAATTCTTAATAAGTTCTCCTAATTATGCAATGTTTACTGTCGAAGACTTAAAAGGAACTTTCTTAGGAAATGTAAAATTTCAACTAGACGAAGATTTTGAAGGTGCAGAAATTTCCCTATATTTAGCTGAATGTATAAGAGGGAGAGGTTATTCCACAACAATAGTAAATGCAAGTATAGACGAATTAAGATTTAAATATCAAAATTTAAAATATGTTGTAGCGTATATTTTAGAAGAAAATGATAGGTCAATTTTATGTTTTGAAAAGGCTCAGTTTAAGTTTAAAGGGCAAATAGAACATGGAGGTATCGATTATTTTTTATATATGAAAGTTTTTGAATAGTGGAGGGCATTTTGAGAAAAAAAGAAAGAGCTTTAAAAGTAATAGAGGTTTTACAAAATAAATTTGGGCATCCAAAGTGTGCTTTAAATTATACAACACCCTTTGAACTTTTAGTAGCGGTTATATTGTCAGCTCAATGTACAGATGTGAGAGTAAATATTGTTACAGAGAATATGTATAAAATAGTGAATACTCCAGAACAATTTGCAGCAATGCCATTAGAAGATATTGAAACATTAATAAAAAGTACTGGTTTTTATAGAAATAAAGCTAAAAATATAAAATTATGTAGCCAGCAACTTATTGAAAAATATGATGGAAAAGTACCGCAAGAAATGGATGAGTTAGTTGGATTAGCTGGAGTAGGGCGTAAAACTGCTAATGTAGTTCGAGGTGAAATATGGAGGTTAGCTGATGGAATAACAGTTGATACCCATGTAAAAAGATTAACTAATTTAATAGGATTAGTTAATGAGCAAGATGTGATAAAAATAGAAAAAGAATTAATGAAAATAATACCAAAAGAGTATTGGATAGACTTTTCTCATTATATAATTCTTCAAGGAAGAGATAAGTGTATTGCTAGAAGACCAAAATGTTTGGAATGCGAAATAAAAATGTATTGTAAGCATGGTGAAAAAGTATAAAAAAGTATACAAAAAAAGTTTTTAATTGTTGACATATATGGTAAAGAATGTTATTATCTTGGTGTAAGAATATAAATGATAACTTAAGGAGACGATAACTATGAGAGTTTATCTGGATAATAATGCAACTACAAAAATGGACCCTAAAGTATTAGAAGCAATGATGCCTTTTTTAACTGAGGAATATGGAAATGCTTTTAGTATGCACCTTTTTGGAAAGGAAACGGGAATAGCTGTTTCAGAAGCAAGAGAAAAGATTGCGACTTTATTAAAAGTTAAGCCAGAAGAAATTATATTTACTGCTTCTGGAACTGAATCAGATAACATTGCAGTTAGAGGCGTAGCTAAAGCATATAAAAATAGAGGAAATCATATAATAACAAGCTCAATAGAGCACCCAGCTATAAAAAATACCTTTAAAGATTTAGAGCAAGATGGGTATAAAGTAACATTTATACCAGTTGATAGTAATGGAGTAATAGATGTTAAAGCTTTAGAGGAAGCGATAACACCTGAGACAATTTTAATATCAATGATGCATGCAAATAATGAAGTTGGAACTATAGAACCAATAAAAATAATTGGTGAAATAGCTAAAAAAAATAGAATTTTACTACACGTAGATGCAGTTCAGAGTGTTGGAAAAATTCCTGTATATCCAAAAGAATTAGGAGCAGATTTATTAACTTTCTCAGGACATAAATTTCATGGTCCTAAAGGGATTGCTGCTCTTTATATAAGACAAGGTGTAAGGGTAGCTAGAACGATAACAGGTGGAGGACAAGAGAAGAAGTTAAGACCTGGAACAACAAATACCCCTGCAGTAGTAGGAATGGCTAAGGCTTTAGAAATAGCTTGCCAAGATATGGATATTGAAATAAAAAGAGAGCAAGAATTGAGAGATTATTTTGAAGATGAAATAGTTAAAAGAGTTCCAGAAGTTGTAGTAAATGGAAAATCGGTAGAGAGATTACCTGGAACTTCAAGTATAACTTTTAAATATTTAGAAGGAGAGTCAATTCTCTTATCTTTAAGCTATTTAGGTGTAGCTGTAAGCTCTGGATCAGCGTGCTCATCAGATGAGCTACAAGCATCACATGTTTTATTAGGAATGGGTATTGAACCAGAATTTGCTCATGGAACTATAAGATTTAGTTTAGGTAAGTATAATACAAAAGAGGAAATAGATTATACAATAGAGCAAGTTGTAAAAGTTGTTGAAAAATTAAGAATGTTATCACCTTTGTGGAATGAATATAGAAAATAAAAACAATTAAAAACTAAGGAGAAAATTATGCAATATACAGAAAAAGTAATGGATCATTTTATGAATCCTAGAAATGTAGGAACTATGGAAAATCCTGATGGATATGGTAAAGTTGGAAATCCATCTTGCGGAGATATTATGGAAATATTTTTAAAAATAGAAAATGATATAATAACAGATGTTAAATTTAGAACTTTTGGATGTGCGTCAGCAATAGCAACATCATCAGTTTCAACTGAAATGGTTCTAGGTAAGGATATTCATGAAGCGTTAGCAATAACAAATAAAGTAGTTGCAGAAGCTTTAGGTGGATTACCAGCTACGAAAATGCACTGTTCTGTTCTAGCAGAAGAGGCTCTAAAAGAAGCTATAGAAGACTACTTGGCTAAAAAACAAAAATAATGTATAATATTTAGGAACTATAAAAATATAGTTCCTAAATTTTTTTTATTTGGAGGAAGAAGCTATGAAGAAATTAGTTGTGGTTTTCGTATTAATTGCATCAACTTTATCTTTTTCAAAAAGTACTCAAAGTAAAGTAGTAAAAGATAATATTCCAGATTATAGAGCTTATGTATTGGGAGATGATGAAGGTAATGTATTTTACCAAGAGAATTCAACTCATAAATATCCATTAGCTTCTGTAACTAAAGTTATGACTATATTAGTAACTTTAGATGAAATAAGAAAAGGAAACATAGGTTTATATGATGAAGTAACAGTTGATTGGGAGATTTTAAGTGCCGGAGGAAGCTCTATTCCTATGGAGAGTGGAGAAAAAATAATAGTACTAGATTTACTTAAATCAGCAGCTATAAAATCTGCTAATAATGCTGCTTATGCATTGGCTAAGCACTCTGGAAAAGGTAGTATTCCAAGATTTATAGATATGATGAATGCAAAGGCTAAAAGTTTGGGATTAGAAAATGAATTAGAGTTTCATACCCCTGCAGGATTACCAGATCATATGACTAGAAAAAAATTGGATATGGGAACAGCTAACGGAATATATAGGTTATCTATAGAAGCTTTAAAGTATCCTGAATATATAGCAATTGCAAGACAAAAAACTGCTGAAATAAAAAATGGAAGTTACAAGTTAAAAAGTACAATTCATCTTTTAGGAAAAGAAGGTATCTATGGTTTAAAAACAGGATATCATACGAAATCAAGGTTTAATATAACGGTTTTAAGTGATAAAGATAATGCTAATATAGTAACTGTTGTGATGGGAGGAAAATCTCCTAAAATAAGAGATGGAAAAATACTTGAGTTAAATGAAAAATTTCATGAAAATTATAAAAATAAAGATATTATAAAAAAAGATATACCAGTTGTATCAATACCAATTTCAGGTGGATATGTTGCAGATGTAAAAACATATGGAACTAAATCTTTTTCCAAAATTGTAAAAAAAGATGCTGACGTTTCGATAGTTACGGAAAGAGAAAAAAAATTAATAGCCCCTATAAAGGCTGGGACAGTTGTTGGAAGTTATAAAGTATTAGTGAATGGTGAAGTAGTATTTAAAGATAAATTAATTGTAAAAAAAGACGTAGAAAAAAAGAAACTTATGGATAAGATAATGGAAATTTTTTAAAAAAATAAAAAAAGTTATTGACGAAGTTTAAAATTTATGATACTATAATTTTTGTCAGCGGGAAACACCGCCGACAAGAATTGTAGAAAAAGGACATTAACAACCGAATAGAGAAAATAGTCAGAAGTTATGAAAATAACAAAATGCCAGAAATGGCAAACCAATAAATGGTGTAAACGTAAGTCTTAGGACTTTAAATATATTTGAATGAAGAGTTTGATCCTGGCTCAGGATGAACGCTGACAGAATGCTTAACACATGCAAGTCGATTCAAGTTACCTTCGGGTAACGAGGATGGCGGACGGGTGAGTAACGCGTAAGGAACTTGCCTCTTGGTCTGGGACAACTGTTGGAAACGACAGCTAATACCGGATATTATGAGATTCTCGCATGGGAAACTTATGAAAGCTATATGCGCCAAGAGAGAGCCTTGCGTTCCATTAGCTAGTTGGTGGGGTAACGGCCCACCAAGGCGACGATGGATAGCCGGCCTGAGAGGGTGAACGGCCACAAGGGGACTGAGACACGGCCCTTACTCCTACGGGAGGCAGCAGTGGGGAATATTGGACAATGGGCCACAAGCCTGATCCAGCAATTCTGTGTGCACGATGAAGGTCTTCGGATTGTAAAGTGCTTTCAGTTGGGAAGAAGAAAGTGACAGTACCAACAGAAGAAGCGACGGCTAAATACGTGCCAGCAGCCGCGGTAATACGTATGTCGCAAGCGTTATCCGGATTTATTGGGCGTAAAGCGCGTCTAGGCGGAAAAATAAGTCTGATGTTAAAATGCGGGGCTCAACTCCGTATTGCGTTGGAAACTGTTTTTCTAGAGTACTGGAGAGGTGGGCGGAACTACAAGTGTAGAGGTGAAATTCGTAGATATTTGTAGGAATGCCGATGGAGAAGTCAGCTCACTGGACAGATACTGACGCTAAAGCGCGAAAGCGTGGGGAGCAAACAGGATTAGATACCCTGGTAGTCCACGCCGTAAACGATGATCACTAGGTGTTGGGGGTCGAACCTCAGCGCCCAAGCTAACGCGATAAGTGATCCGCCTGGGGAGTACGCACGCAAGTGTGAAACTCAAAGGAATTGACGGGGACCCGCACAAGCGGTGGAGCATGTGGTTTAATTCGACGCAACGCGAGAAACCTTACCAGCGTTTGACATCCCAAGAAGTTTCCAGAGATGGATTCGTGCCGGCTTGCCGGAACTTGGTGACAGGTGGTGCATGGCTGTCGTCAGCTCGTGTCGTGAGATGTTGGGTTAAGTCCCGCAACGAGCGCAACCCCTATTGTATGTTGCTACCATTAAGTTGAGCACTCATGCGATACTGCCTGCGATGAGCAGGAGGAAGGTGGGGATGACGTCAAGTCATCATGCCCCTTATACGCTGGGCTACACACGTGCTACAATGGGCAGTACAGAGAGTTGCCAACCCGCGAGGGTGAGCTAATCTCTTAAAGCTGTTCTTAGTTCGGATTGTACTCTGCAACTCGAGTACATGAAGTTGGAATCGCTAGTAATCGCAAATCAGCATGTTGCGGTGAATACGTTCTCGGGTCTTGTACACACCGCCCGTCACACCACGAGAGTTGGTTGCACCTGAAGTAGCAGGCCTAACCGTAAGGAGGGATGTTCCTAAGGTGTGATTAGCGATTGGGGTGAAGTCGTAACAAGGTATCCGTACGGGAACGTGCGGATGGATCACCTCCTTTCTAAGGAGACTAACTTTTTCTCTATTCGATTGATACTGTTCTTTGTAAGTATGGGGATATAGCTCAGTTGGGAGAGCGACGCACTTGCACTGCGTAGGTCAGCGGTTCGACTCCGCTTATCTCCACCAAAACATTATCAAACTTGGACATTGGAAACTATATAGTAGATATTGAGAAAATATTCTAAATTAACTAACAATTCATTTTTAAGTCAATCTTAAATTGAGTAGTTAGTCTGTCTAAATAATATGAATTATATTACAAGGTTAAAATATTAAGGGCACACGAAGGATGCCTAGGAAGTAAGAGCCGATGAAGGACGTGGTAAGCTGCGATAAGCTTGGTGGAGTTGCAATCGAACTGTGATGCCAAGATTTCCGAATGGAGAAATCTGCTAAGATGGAGTCTTAGCACGAAAGAGGGAACCGGGTGAACTGAAACATCTAAGTAACCCGAGGAAAAGAAAGTAAAAACGATCCCCTAAGTAGCGGCGAGCGAACGGGGGTGAGCCCAAACCGTAGATGTGCCAAGGATGCAGCCGTTGCATCTACGGGGTAGCGGGAAGATCGTCTGAAGAACTGCAAGGTATTCGACATTATGATACGCCGAACTGGAAAGGTCTGGAAAGGCCTGCCGTAGAGAGTGAAAGCCTCGTACAGGTAAACCGTATCAAATGTATGATCTCTCCCAAGTAGCACGGAACACGAGGAATTCTGTGTGAATCTGCGAGGACCATATCTCGTAAGGCTAAATACTCTTACTTACCGATAGCGCATAGTACCGTGAGGGAAAGGTGAAAAGAACCCCGGGAGGGGAGTGAAATAGAACCTGAAATCGTGTGCTTACAAGCGGTCAGAGCCCTTTGGGGTGATGGCGTGCCTTTTGGAGAATGATCCTGCGAGTTACGTTCAGTGGCAAGGTTAAGTTTAACGGAGCCGAAGGGAAACCGAGTCTGAATAGGGCGACATAGTCGCTGGGCGTAGACGCGAAACCTGGTGATCTAAGCCTGTCCAGGGTGAAGCTGTGGTAAGACACAGTGGAGGCCCGAACTCACCGCCGTTGAAAAGTTGGGAGATGAGGTAGGTTTAGGGGTGAAAAGCCAATCGAACCAGGAGATAGCTCGTTCTCTCCGAAATGCATTTAGGTGCAGCCTTGAGTGTTCAATTATGGGGGTAGAGCACTGAATGACCTAGGGGGCATACTGCTTACCGAAGTCAATCAAACTCCGAATACCATAATTCTAGAGCTCAGGAGTGAGACTATGGGAATTAACTTCCATGGTCAAAAGGGAAACAACCCAGACCACCAGCTAAGGTCCCTAATTATAACTAAGTGGGAAAGGAGGTGGAGATTCACAAACAACCAGGAGGTTGGCTTAGAAGCAGCCATACCTTTAAAGAGTGCGTAATAGCTCACTGGTCGAGAGTCTCTGCGCCGACAATGTAACGGGGCTAAGTTATAAACCGAAGCTGTGGAGTTGCGTAAGCGACTGGTAGGAGAGCGTTCTGTAGGCCGTTGAAGGAGAATCGACAAGAGACTCTGGAGGTATCAGAAGTGAGAATGCAGGAATAAGTAGCGAGAATGGGGGCGAGAATCCCCCACGCCGGAAGACCAAGGGTTCCAGGGTAAAGTTTGTCTCCCCTGGGTAAGCCGGGTCCTAAGCCGAGGCTAGATTGCGTAGGCGAATGGAAAACAGATTAATATTTCTGTGCCACTGATATCAAGTGATGGAGGGACGCAGGAGGTTATGCACGCTGGCGAACGGAAGTGCCAGTTCAAGCATGTAGCGTGGTCTAGTAGGAAAATCCGCTAGACTAAACGTGAGGTGTGATGAGGAGTCGTAAGATGGAAGGTGCAAATACCACACTGCCGAGAAAAGCTTCTAAGCGTTATAAAGATATTAGTGCCCGTACCCCAAACCGACACAGGTGGTCAGGATGAGAAATCTAAGGCGGACAGGCTAACTCTCGTTAAGGAACTCTGCAAAATAGCCCCGTAACTTCGGGAGAAGGGGTGCCTTTTATGGTGAGCGTACACGCGACGCAAAGCTATGAGAGGCCGCAGTGAAGAGTCTCAGGCGACTGTTTAACAAAAACACAGGTCTATGCTAAGCTGTAAGGCGACGTATATGGGCTGACACCTGCCCAGTGCCGGAAGGTTAAGAGGAGGAGTGAGAGCTCCGAATTGAAGCCCCGGTGAACGGCGGCCGTAACTATAACGGTCCTAAGGTAGCGAAATTCCTTGTCGGGTAAGTTCCGACCTGCACGAATGGTGTAACGATCTGAGAGCTGTCTTGACGGGAGGCCTGGTGAAATTGTATTACCGGTGAAGATACCGGTTACCTGCAGTAGGACGGAAAGACCCCATGGAGCTTTACTGTAGCTTGGTATTGGGTTTTGGCATCGTATGTATAGGATAGTTGGGAGACTATGATGCGTGGTCGCTAGATTACGCGGAGTCACTGGTGGAATACCAACCATACTATGTCGGAATTCTAATTTGAGGTTTGTACCCTCGAAGACAGTGCTAGGTGGGCAGTTTGACTGGGGCGGTCGCCTCCGAAAGAGTAACGGAGGCGTTCAAAGGTTCTCTCAGGTTGGATGGAAATCAACCGCAGAGTGCAATGGCATAAGAGAGCTTAACTGCGAGACTGACGGGTCGAGCAGGTGCGAAAGCAGGACATAGTGATCCGGCGATTCCGAATGGAAGGGTCGTCGCTCAACGGATAAAAGCTACCCTGGGGATAACAGGCTGATTCTACCCGAGAGTCCATATCGACGGTAGAGTTTGGCACCTCGATGTCGGCTCATCGCATCCTGGGGCTGGAGAAGGTCCCAAGGGTTGGGCTGTTCGCCCATTAAAGCGGTACGTGAGCTGGGTTCAGAACGTCGTGAGACAGTTCGGTCCCTATCCACTGTAGGCGTTAGAGTATTGAGAAGATCTGTCCTTAGTACGAGAGGACCGGGATGGACAAACCTCTGATGTACCAGTTGTCACGCCAGTGGCACAGCTGGGTAGTCACGTTTGGAACAGATAACCGCTGAAAGCATCTAAGCGGGAAACTGACTTCAAGATAAGTACTCTTTAAGATACCTTCGAGACTAGGAGGTTGATAGGTTGGGGGTGTAAGAGTTGTGAGACTTTTAGCTGACCAATACTAATATATCGAAGTTTTAACCTTAATATACTACTATATAGTTTTGAATGATCCAAGAAGTGACAAAGTCACGACTATGGAAAATTCATAGTTCACACAAATAAATATTGATTGGCAACGATAGCTATGGAGGTACACCCAGTAACATTTCGAACCTGGAAGTTAAGCCCATAAACGCTGAAAGTACTTGGGGGGCAGCCCCCTGGGAGGATAGGAAGTTGCCAATCTTTTTTTATTTTTTGTAAAATTGTGCTATAATTTAATAGATAAAATTAAATTGTAGAGAGGTGTTATATGAAAAATATATTAGTTACTGGTGGCGCGGGTTATATAGGAAGTCATGCAGTGGTAGAATTATTAGATTCAGGGTATAATGTTATTGTTTTAGACAATTTAGAGAACGGATATATAGAATTAGTTGATAAGAGAGCAAAATTTTATCAAGGAGATATAAGAGATATAAATTCTTTTGAAAATATTTTTAAAGAAAATGAAATAGATGCTGTAATGAATTTTGCAGGTTATATAAAAGTTGGTGAAAGTGTTTTTGAACCAAATAAATATTATCTCAATAATACCTATGGAGTTATGAATGTAGTTGAAGTTATGAAAAAATATAATGTAAAAAATATAATTTTTTCATCAACTGCTGCAGTTTATGGCGAAGTTAAATGTGATGGTTTAGTGTATGAAGATTATCCAACTGCTCCAATAAATCCATATGGAGCTAGTAAATTAATGGCTGAAAGAGTTATAATAGATGCAGCAAAAGCTTACGGGATAAATTATTCTATATTTAGATATTTTAACGTTGGAGGAGCTCATGAAAAATATCATATAGGACAAAAAGGTGATGGTGTAACAGCTTTAATTCCAATAATTTTACAAGCAGCAAAAGGGGAAAGAGAAAAACTAAGTATTTATGGTGATGATTATCCAACAAAAGATGGAACTGGTATAAGAGATTATATTCATGTAGTTGACTTAGTGAGAGCACATATTGCTGCTTTACCAGCATTAGATAAAAATATCAGTGGAATTTATAACTTAGGAAATGGGAATGGATTTTCAGTTTTAGAAATGCTAAATGCAGCTAAAAAGGTTACAAATGTTGATATAAAATCAGAGGTAGTTGAAAAAAGAGAAGGGGATCCAGCATCAGTAGTAGCAGCTAGTGAAAAAGCAAGAGATATATTAGGATGGAAACCTGAATATACAGATGTTGAAAAGATAATTGAAACAGCTTGGAATTGGTATAGAAGTCTTTAGAAAACAGAGGTGAATCATGGAATTTTTTAAAAGAATTTTTGCAAAAAAAAAGGATCAAGAAGTTGTAAAAATAGAAGAAAATAATGAAAAAAAAATACAGTGTAATAGCGAAAATTGTGGATGTAAAAGCTGTGAGCATAAAGAAGAGAAAAGTGGAGATTATTTAAAGAATATTTGCATACAAATAGAGACAATTCCATGTGAGCCTAATCCCTATTTTGTAGTAAATGATGAAAGTGCAAAGTTTTTTGAAGAGTTTGAAATAAGAATGACTACAATATATAGAATGTATAGTATAAATAGTATTTTTTTAAAAGAGTATCAGAAAGTTTCTAGAGAATCTTTAACCTCTACAAGAGATAATGAAAAAGAATTTTCTAAATATAGTAAGTGTTATTTTATAAATAATAATGCTTTTAAAGAGATACATCATATGAGTAATCTGTTAAATATTTTTATGATATTTGAAGTTTTATTGAAAAATATAACTAAAGATATTGCATATGATAAGCACTTAGATTTAGAGGAGATTCAAAATAAAAATATGTCTTATTTAAATAGTTATATTTTATTTTTAGAAGAAGCAATGAAAAGTAAATTTTCTTTAGATGAAAATGAGAGAAATTTTATTGGAATTGTTAGAAAAATTAGAAACGATTATCTACATGATTATATGACAGAGATACCTGAATCAATAGAAAAAGAGATAGTTAAAATATTTAATTTAAGAACAGGAAAAAGAATTACAGTAGATGAATATTTTATTGAAAATACTTGTAAAATTTTTGGTGAAATAGCAAAAAGATTGGAAAGTTCATATTGGGAGTATAAAAATAAATTTCTTGAAAAATAAGGAGTGATTATGTTAGCTATAATTAGGGGTGCAGGAGATTTAGCAACAGGAGTTATTCATCGTTTGTATAAGTGTGGCTTTAAAATACTGGTTTTAGAAATAGATAAGCCTAGTTCTATTCGCCGAACAGTATCTTTTTCAGAATGTATATATAATTTAAATGGAGAACAGGTTGTTGAAGGTGTAAAAGCTAGAAAAATCGAAACACTTGAAGAAATTAAAAAGTGTTGGTTAAATAAAGAGATACCTATAGCAATAGATTCATATGGGAAATGGATAGAAAAATTAAAACCTAATATTGTAGTAGATGCGATTATAGCGAAAAAAAATTTAGGAACAACAATAATGATGGCACCAATAACAATAGGATTAGGACCTGGATTTATAGCAGGAAAAGATGTAGGAATTGTTATAGAAACAATGAGAGGTCATAATTTAGGAAGAATTATAAAAGTTGGTGAAGCTGAAAAAAATACAGGAAATCCAGGAGATATAGGTGGATTTACAACTGAGAGGGTTATTTATGCTAAAGTGTCTGGAAAGTTTAAATCTTTAAAAAAAATTGGTGATATTGTAAAAAAAGATGAAACAATAGGAACTATTAATAATGAAGTGGTTAGTGCTAGCATAGATGGCTTATTAAGAGGAATAATTAGAGATGATTATGAGGTAAAAAAAGGTTTAAAGATTGCTGATATAGATCCAAGATTAAACCAATATAATAATTGCTTTACAATATCTGATAAAGCTAGAGCTTTAGGTGGTTCTGTTGTTGAAGCTATTTTTAGTGAAATTGTAGAGAAAGGGGAGAAGGATGGATTTAAATATTTTGGAGAAAATTTTTGAAATTGTTAAATCAGGAAAAAAAGTAGCTCTAGTTACATTAACTAAATCTAGTGGGTCAACACCTAGAAAAGAAGGAACTTTAATGGGTGTATGGGAAGAAAATTTTATAGGAACTATTGGTGGTGGATTGGTAGAGCATAGAGTTATTAATCAAGCTAGAAAATGTTTAGAAGAAAATGAAAATCAAAATTTCAACTATGATTTAACAAAAGAGGCTGAGTTAGGTATGAGTTGCGGTGGTAGTGTTGAAGGATACATAAAAGTTATAAATCCTAAAAATCGTATTGTTATTATAGGAGCAGGACACATAGGGCAGAAGTTATATGAAATATTAGATGGTTCTGACTTTGAGAGAGTTATTTTTGATGACAGAGAAGAGTATAAAAGTTATACGACAGATATAAAAATAGGAGATTATAATCAACTTATAGAAGAACTAGCTGAGAATGAAAATTCTTATTATGTAATTGTTACTAAAGGACATGCAACAGACGAGAAGGCATTAAGAAGTGTTTTGAAGAAACAAAGTAGATATATTGGAATGATTGGAAGTAGAAAAAAAGTTATAGAGATAAAAAAAGAGATATTAGAAAGTGAAATAGTTATACCTGAAGAAAAACTATACTCTCCAATAGGATTAAAAATATCTGATGGAAGTCCATATGAAATTGCTATAGAGATTATGGCAGAGATATTAAAAGTTAAAAATAATGGAGAGTTGATTCATAGGAGGCTTACAAAAGATGTTAACACATTTTAATGAAGATGGAAAAGCAGTAATGGTAGATGTAACAGAAAAAAAAGAAACTAAAAGAGTTGCTATAACAAGTGGAAAAATTACTATGAATTTGGAAACTTACAATAAAGTAAAAGAAGGTACTATTGAAAAAGGAGATGTTCTGGGAGTGGCTAGAGTTGCGGGTATTATGGCAGCCAAAAAAACTAGTGATTTAATTCCTATGTGTCATCCATTATTCTTAACAGGTGTAGAAGTTGAATTTGATTTTTTAGATGAGGATTTAACTATCCAAGCTAGAGTGATTGTTAAAACTTTTGGAAAAACAGGAGTAGAGATGGAAGCCTTAACAGGTGTATCTACAGCACTTTTAACAATTTATGATATGTGTAAAGCTATGGACAAAACAATGTTAATTAGCGATATAAAGTTATGTAAAAAAACTGGAGGAAAATCAGGAGAATTTATAAATGAATGATTTCTTAAATATAACTGCATATCTAAGTATCTTATTAATATTAGGAATAATTATAAAAAGTAAGGTAAGGATATTTCAGGAACTATTTATACCAGCTTCTGTAATAGGTGGAATAATTGGATTAATTATAGGGCCAGATTTTTTTGGAAAGTATTATGAGGTAATACCTAAAAACTGGATTAATGATATGAGAGCTATACCAGGAGTTTTGATTATACCTATTTTAGTATCGATTCCTTTAGGAATGGAGTTAGGAAGAAAAAATAAAGTCTTTCAAAACACGATAAATACAGGTGGAATATTATTTTTAGTAACATTTATACAACTATTTATAGGATATTTCATTAACTTTATTTTTGATAAAGTATTTAACATTAAATTATACAAAAGTTTTGGAGCTGAGTTAAACTCTGCATTTGCGGGTGGGCATGGAACCGCTGGAGTAGTTGCTAGGACTTTAAAGGAACTAGAAAGTAACTATTGGGAATTAGCTCAAGGGGTAACGGTAACACTAGCAACAATTGGATTAGTTACAGGAATTATTTTTGGTATATTTCAAATAAGAAGAAAATTTGGGAATACTTTAAAAAATGAAGTGTTATCAGAGTATAAAAATGGATATATAAAAAATAGAGAGAAACAAGCAATCTTAGGAAAAGAAACTATGTTAACAACAACGGTTGATACCTTAGCTTATCACTTGGCTATTATTTTTTCTGTTTCTGGTTTAGCTATAATAACATTAAATATATTTAAAAAATTTCAAATTCCATTATTATCAAAATTAACGATTTGGTCATTTGGTATGATAGTTATGTTTTTTGTATGGAAAACAATGATTAAACTAAAGTTAGAGTGGAGTGTAGACTCTAAAGTAAAGGGGAAAATAACAGGAACACTAACAGAATTTGCAATAGTTGCAGCAGTAGCAACAATTCCTTTAAGAGGAGTTATAAGTTATATATTTCCAATTGTAGTTACTAGTTTAGTTGGATTTACAATTACTTGGATAGTGATAGATCAACTTTCTAAAAAATATTTTAAAGATTATCATTTAGAAAGAACTTTAGCAATGTTTGGAACATCAACAGGAGTATTTATAACAGGTTTACTATTATTAAGAATATGTGATCCTAAATTAGAAACACCAGTTTTACAGGATTATTCATTAGGATTTTCAATAACAGCATTATTAGGACCAATTTTAATAGCTGTATGCATTCAGTTAAGCTTTACATATAACTATTTTTATCCAATGGGGCTTTTAATAGTTTTAATTAGTTTAACAATTTTGAGTCTAGAATATTATAATAAAGGAGTGGAAAGATAAATCCACTCTTTTTTTAAAGTTATGGTATAATTAAAGGGATAAATACATAAAAAGGAGAATGATGATGGCTTTACTAAGTGTAAATAGTTTATATAAAGGCTTTTCAGGAGAGTCTTTACTAAAAGATATTACATTTTCAATAGATGAAAAGGATAGAATTGGAATAATAGGTGTTAATGGAGCAGGAAAATCAACGTTAATAAAAATGATGATGGAATTAGAAGAGGGAGATCCTAATCCAGAAACAAATGAAAGAGGAACAATTTCTAAAAAAGGTGGATTAAAAATAGGATATCTTTCTCAAAGTATAAATCTAAACAAAGAAAATACAATTTTTGATGAGCTAATAGGTGTGTTTTCTAATTTAAAATCGGACTATGAAAGAATAAAAGAGTTAAATAATTTGGTTGCAAATGATTTAGAAAATTTTGATAAACATATGGAAGAGTTAGCTGTTTTAAGTAGTAGATATGAGCAAGAAGAAGGATATGCAATTGAATATAAAGTAAAACAAATATTAATAGGTTTAAGTATTCCAGAAGAGATGTGGAAAGTACAAATAAAAGATCTTTCAGGAGGGCAACAATCGAGAGTAGCTTTAGGAAAAATCTTATTAGAAGAACCAGAGTTATTAATATTAGATGAACCAACTAACCATTTAGATTTAGTGGCAATTGAGTGGCTAGAGAAATTTTTAAAAGATTATCCAAAAGCTTTTGTAGTTATATCACATGATAGATACTTTTTAGATAATATTGTTAATAGAGTTTTTGAAATAGAAGGAAAAACATTAAAAGCTTATAAAGGTAATTTTTCTGAATATGTTATTCAAAAAGAGGCTTATTTATCAGGAGCAGTAAAATCTTTTGAAAAAGAGCAGGATAAAATTAGAAAAATGGAGGAGTTTGTAAGACGTTATAAAGCTGGACAGAAATCAAAACAAGCTAGAGGAAGACAAAAACTTTTAGATAGAATGGAAAAAAGCGATAATCCAATTATAGGAGTAAGAAAAATTAAACTTAAATTTGAAGTTGAAACTCCAAGTGTGGATAAAGTTTTAGAATTAAAAAATTTAAGTATGAGTTATGGAGAAAAAAAACTTTTTAATAACTTGAATTTAACAGTTTTTAGAGGAAATAGAATTGGAATAATTGGAAAAAATGGAGTTGGAAAATCAACTATTTTAAGAATAGTTAATGGGCTAGAAAAAGCTAAAAGTGGAGATGTGGAATTAGGAGAAAGAGTAAAAATAGGTTATTATGATCAAAATCATCAAGGATTAAAAATGGAGAATACGATACTAGAAGAGTTATTATATACTTTTCCAATGAGTGATGAAGAGGCAAGAACTATAGCTGGTGGATTTCTTTTTTCAGCAGACGATGTAGATAAAAAAATAAAATCTTTATCTGGAGGAGAAAAAGCTAGAGTAGCTTTTATGAAACTAATTTTATCGAAACCTAATTTTTTAATATTAGATGAACCAACGAATCACTTAGATATTTATTCTAGAGAAATATTAGAAGAAGCTTTGGAAGATTATGACGGGACAATTATTGTTGTATCTCACGATAGATATTTTTTAGAAAGTGTTGTTAATAATATATATGAGGTTACTAAAGATGGAGCAACTTTATTCAAAGGGGATTATGAAATGTATATTTCGCAAAAGGATAATGTGAAACCAAAAGATGAGACAGCAGGCTTAAATTATGAGGAACAAAAAAGAAATAGAAATAGAATAACAACCTTAGAAAAAAAATATAAAAAACTAGAAGAAGAAATAGAAAGATTAGAAAGTGAAAAAAGTGATTTAGAAAAGAAATATGAAATTGCTGGAAAAAGTAACAATTTGGATGAATTAATGGACATTCAAAAAGAGATAGATTTAAGAGATGAAAGAATTCTAGATGCTATGGAAAGCTGGGATGAAACAGCTCTAGAGCTAGAAGAATTAAAAAAATAGTTGTAAAAAAATAAAATTGTGGTAAAATTATCTTTGACTTTTTGCAATAAAGCGATTATAATACTAAAGTTAAATATTATTTAAAAATAATAAATAAAAAAATTCAGAGGAAGGAGGGTAAAATGCCTACTTTAAGTCAATTAGTAAAAAAAGGAAGACAAACTCTAGAAGAGAGTAAAAAATCACCAGCATTACAAGGAAACCCACAAAGAAGAGGAGTGTGTGTAAGAGTTTATACTACTACACCTAAGAAACCAAACTCAGCTTTAAGAAAGGTTGCCAGAGTAAAATTAACTAACGGAATCGAAGTAACTTCATACATCCCAGGAGAGGGACACAACTTACAGGAGCACTCAATCGTTCTAGTAAGAGGAGGAAGAACAAAAGATTTACCAGGAGTTAGATATAAAGTTATCAGAGGAGCTTTAGATACAGCTGGAGTTGCTAAGAGAAAACAATCAAGATCTAAATACGGAGCTAAGAAAGCGTAATAATTTATTAAGGAGGTGGACAGTAAATGTCAAGAAGAAGAGCAGCAGTAAAAAGAGATGTATTACCTGATTCAAGATATTCTGATAAAGTTGTAACTAAAGTTATCAACTCTTTCATGTTAGATGGAAAAAAGTCAATCATTGAAGGAATATTCTATTCTGCAATGGATTTAATAAAAGAAAAAACTGGTCAAGAGGGGTACGATGTATTTAAGCAAGCATTAGACAACATTAAGCCACAGATCGAAGTAAGATCAAGAAGAATCGGAGGAGCTACTTATCAAGTTCCAGTAGAAGTAAGACCTGAGAGACAACAAACTCTTGCTATCAGATGGTTAACTACTTATACAAGACAAAGAAAAGAGTATGGAATGATCGAAAAGTTAGCAGCAGAATTAATAGCAGCAGCAAACAATGAGGGAGCTACTATTAAGAAGAAAGAAGATACTTACAAAATGGCAGAAGCTAACAGAGCTTTCGCACACTACAAGTTCTAATTTCAGTCGTAATTTAAAATTTAGGAGGATAACAAAATGGCTAGAAGCGTTTCTTTAGAAATGACTAGAAACATTGGTATCATGGCTCACATCGACGCAGGAAAGACTACTACAACAGAGAGAATCTTATTCTATACTGGAGTAGCTCATAAAATTGGAGAGGTTCACGAAGGTGCCGCTACAATGGACTGGATGGAGCAAGAGCAAGAGAGAGGTATCACAATTACTTCTGCTGCTACAACATGTTTCTGGAAAAATCACAGAGTAAATATAATAGACACACCAGGACACGTGGACTTTACAGTTGAGGTTGAAAGATCTCTAAGAGTACTTGACGGTGCAGTTGCTGTATTCTCAGCAGTTGACGGAGTACAACCACAGTCTGAAACAGTTTGGAGACAAGCTGACAAATATGGTGTACCTAGAATAGCTTTCTTTAATAAAATGGACAGAATCGGAGCTAACTTCGAAATGTGTGTTAACGATATTAGAGAAAAATTAGGATCTAATCCAGTACCTATTCAATTACCAATCGGTGCTGAGGATGACTTCGAAGGAGTTATCGACTTATTAGCAATGAAAGAGATTGTATGGCCAAAAGATTCTGACAATGGACAGAATTTTGAAGTTAAAGATATCAGAGCTGAATTAGCAGATGCTGCTGAAGAAGCTAGAAACTTCATGATCGAATCAGTAGTAGAAACTTCTGATGAGTTAATGGAGAAATTCTTCGGAGGAGAAGAAATCTCTGAAGCTGAAATCAACGTTGCTTTAAGAGCTGCAACATTAGCAAACACAATAGTACCAGTTACTTGTGGAACTGCATTCAAAAACAAAGGAGTTCAAGCTTTACTAGATGCTATCATCGCGTACATGCCAGCTCCAACAGATAAAGGAATAATCAAAGGAACAGACGTTAAGAACGAAGAGTTAGAAATAACTAGAGAGATTTCAGATAACTCTCCATTTGCTGCTTTAGCATTTAAAGTTATGACTGACCCATTTGTTGGAAGATTAACATTCTTCAGAGTTTACTCAGGAGTTCTAACAAAAGGATCTTACGTTTTAAACTCAACAAAAGGTAAAAAAGAGAGAATGGGAAGAATTCTTCAAATGCACGCAAACAAAAGAGAGGAAATCGAAGTTGTTTACTGTGGAGATATCGCAGCAGCAGTTGGATTAAAAGATACAACTACTGGAGATACTCTATGTGCTGAAGATGCTCCAATCGTTCTAGAGAAAATGGAGTTCCCTGAGCCAGTAATCTCAGTTGCAGTTGAGCCTAAGACAAAAGTTGACCAAGAGAAAATGGGTCTAGCTTTATCAAAGCTTGCTGAAGAGGATCCTACATTCAGAGTTAAAACTGATGAGGAAACTGGACAAGTAATCATCTCAGGAATGGGAGAATTACACTTAGAGATCATCGTTGATAGAATGAAAAGAGAATTCAAAGTTGAGTCAACAGTTGGTAAACCACAAGTTGCTTACAGAGAAACTATAACTCTTAAACAAGATCAAGAAGTTAAGTATGCTAAGCAATCTGGAGGAAAAGGACAATTCGGACACGTTAAGATTACTCTTGAGCCAAACCCTGGTAAAGAGTTCGAATTTGTTAACAAAATAACAGGAGGAGCAATTCCTAGAGAATATATTCCTGCTGTTGAAAAAGGATGTAGAGAAGCTCTTGAAGGTGGAGTTGTAGCTGGATACCCTATGGTTGACTTAAAAGTTACACTTTATGATGGATCATACCATGAGGTTGACTCGTCAGAGATGGCGTTCAAAATTGCTGGATCTATGGCACTTAAGCAAGCTGCTCAAAAAGCAAAACCAATCATCCTTGAGCCAATCTTCAAAGTAGAAGTAACTACTCCAGAAGAGTACATGGGAGATATCATAGGAGATATCAACTCAAGAAGAGGAATGATCGGAGGAATGACTGATAGAAACGGAGCGAAGATAATCAACGCTAAAGTACCTTTATCAGAAATGTTCGGATATGCAACTGACTTAAGATCTAAATCTCAAGGAAGAGCAACTTACTCTATGGAATTTGAAGAGTATGCACAAGTTCCTGCGTCAGTTCAAAAAGCTATCCAAGAAGAGAGAGGAAGATAATAATTTATCTTTTTTAAAACTTCAACTTGAAAAAAGTTTAATAATGTTGTGACTCTTAGTTGAGTCACAACAAAAATTATAAAATACAAAGAAAAATAGGAGGAAATTTCAAATGGCTAAAGAAAAATTTGAAAGAAGCAAACCGCACGTTAACATTGGAACAATCGGACACGTTGACCACGGAAAAACAACAACAACAGCAGCAATATCAAAAGTATTATCAGATATGGGACTAGCTAAGAAAGTAGATTTCGCTAACATCGACGCTGCACCAGAAGAGAGAGAAAGAGGAATCACAATCAATACAGCTCACATCGAGTACGAAACAGTAGAGAGACACTACGCGCACGTTGACTGTCCAGGTCACGCGGATTACGTAAAGAACATGATCACTGGAGCAGCACAAATGGACGGAGCTATCTTAGTTGTATCAGCAGCAGATGGTCCAATGCCACAAACAAGAGAGCACATCCTATTATCAAGACAGGTTGGAGTTCCATACATCGTAGTATACTTAAACAAAGCTGACATGGTAGACGACGAAGAGTTATTAGAGTTAGTTGAAATGGAAGTAAGAGAGTTATTAACAGAGTACGGATTCCCAGGAGACGATTTACCAGTAATAATGGGATCATCTTTAGGAGCAATGAACGGAGAAGAGAAATGGGTTAACCAAATCAAAGCTCTAATGGACGCTGTAGATTCTTACATTCCAACACCTGCAAGAGCAGTAGACCAACCATTCCTAATGCCAATTGAGGATGTATTCACAATTACAGGAAGAGGAACAGTTGTAACTGGAAGAGTAGAAAGAGGAATTGTAAAAGTTGGAGAAGAGATTGAAATAGTAGGAATCAAAGATACTACAAAATCAACTTGTACAGGAGTAGAGATGTTCAGAAAGCTGTTAGATCAAGGTCAAGCAGGAGATAACATCGGAGCATTATTAAGAGGAATCAAGAAAGAGGATGTTGAAAGAGGACAAGTATTATGTAAGCCAGGATCAATATTACCACATACAGGATTCAAATCAGAGGTATACGTATTAACTAAGGAAGAGGGAGGAAGACATACTCCATTCTTCTCAGGATACAGACCACAGTTCTACTTCAGAACTACAGATATAACTGGAGCAATCAACTTACCTGAGGGAGTAGAAATGGTAATGCCAGGAGATAACATTGAGATGACAGTAGAGTTAATCCACCCAATCGCAATGGAGCCAGGATTAAGATTCGCGATCAGAGAGGGAGGAAGAACAGTAGCTTCTGGAGTTGTTGCAGAAATTACTAAGTAATCTTACTTAATATATAGTGAAATTTAGTTCATATAGGAGGGGACTTCGTCCCCTTTTATATTCTTAAAAAAGCTAGGTAAAAAAACTTTTAAATAAAAACAAAAAACATTTGCTTTTTGTAAAAAATGTGATATAATTACCAGAGTGTACAAAAGAATTATTTAATTCTTTTAATCGAAACTTTTAAGGAGGTGCGAAAAGTAAAATGGCTTCTAACAAGTTAAGAATTTACTTAAAAGCTTATGATCACACTTTATTAGATCAATCAGCTAAAAAAATAGTAGAAGTAGCAAAGAAATCTGGAGCAGAAATTGCAGGACCTATGCCACTACCTACAAAGATTAAAAAATATACTGTACTAAGATCAGTACACGTAAACAAAGACTCGAGAGAGCAATTCGAGATGAGAGTGCACAGAAGAATGGTAGAGATTAAAAACTCTAACCCTAAGACAATTGCTTCTTTAACAGCAGTTAACTTACCAGCTGGTGTTGGAATCGAAATAAAGCAAGCATAATTGTTTGAAAGAAAAGATTCTGAGAAAAAAGCAGACGGCTGATTTTCGGGTAATTTGATGCTAATTGAAGAATTAAATTATCCTTACAGAATAATACAAGTTGGCGTTTTTTTTTAAAGAAAAAGTGGTGGAACCACGAGGGCAAGTTGTCAACCAATATATTATTTGATGGAGGTAAAACACATGTCAGGAATTTTAGCAAAAAAAATTGGAATGACTCAAATTTTCGAAGATGGAAAATTTATTCCAGTTACAGTTGTTGAAGCTGGACCTAACTATGTTCTTCAAAAGAAGACTGTAGAGAATGATGGTTACTCAGCTTTACAATTAGGATTTGACGAGAAAAAAGAAAAAAATACTACAAAGCCATTAATGGGAATTTTTAACAAAGCTGGTGTAAAGCCATTAAGATTTGTTAAAGAGTTAAAAGTTGATTCAGTAGAAGGAATCGAACTTGGACAAGAGATTAAAGTAGATGCTTTAGCAGAGGTTGCTTTCGTAGACATTACAGGAACTTCAAAAGGTAAAGGAACATCAGGAGTTATGAAGAGACATAACTTCAGTGGAAACAGAGCTTCACACGGTGTTTCTAGAAACCACAGACTTGGAGGATCTATAGGAATGTCGTCTTGGCCTGGAAAAGTTCTTAAGAACAAGAAAATGGCTGGACAATACGGAAATGCAACTGTAACAGTTCAAAACTTAAAAATTGTTAAAGTTGACGCAGAAAACAACTTACTACTAATTAAAGGTGCAGTACCTGGTCCAAAGAACGGATATATCGTTGTAAAGCCAGCTGTAAAGAAATAATTAGTTAGTAGATGAGGAAGGAGGAAAATAATGGCAGTTTTAAACATATATGACTTAGCAGGAAACCAAACTGGTACTGTAGAAGTTAAAGATTCTGTATTTGGAATCGAGCCTAATCAAGCAGTATTACATGAAGTATTAACTGCAGAGTTAGCAGCTGCTAGACAAGGAACTGCAGCTACTAAAACTAGAGCTATGGTTAAAGGTGGAGGAAGAAAGCCTTTTAAACAAAAAGGAACTGGTAGAGCTAGACAAGGTTCTATAAGAGCTCCACACATGGTAGGTGGAGGAGTAACATTCGGACCACAACCAAGATCATATGAGAAAAAAGTAAACAAAAAAGTAAGAAATCTTGCTTTAAGATCAGCACTTTCTGCGAAAGTTGCTGCTGGAGAAATCTTAGTTCTTGATGGAACTATCGAAGCTCCAAAAACAAAAACAATAATCGCTTTAACAAATGCTTTAACAGCAAACACAAAGCAATTATTTGTTGTAAATGACCTTGCTACAGAAGCTGATTACAACTTATACTTATCAGCTAGAAACTTAGAGAACGCAGTAGTTCTTCAACCAAATGAGATTGGAGTTTACTGGTTATTAAAGCAAGAGAAAGTTATCGTAACTAAGGAAGCGTTAACGACAATCGAGGAGGTGCTTGCATAATGACTGCTTACGATATCGTAAAGAAGCCTGTAATCACTGAAAAAACTGAAATTTTAAGAAGAGATTACAACAAGTACACATTTGAGGTAAGTCCTAAAGCAAATAAAGTTGAGATTAGAAAAGCTATCGAAACTATATTTAACGTAAAAGTTGAATCTGTAGCTACAATCAACGTAAAGCCAGTTACTAAGAGACATGGAATGAAACTTTACAAGACTCAAGCTAAGAAAAAAGCTATTGTTAAATTAGCTGCTGGAAACACAATAACTTACTTCGCAGAAGTATAATTGAAAGATAATTAGAGGTTTAGTTCTTTATATATAAAAGGATAAAGCTAAAGATAATTATAGGTCAGGAAATTTTGGAGGTTAACAAAATGGCAATTAGAAAGTTAAATGCTATAACTAATGGTACTAGACATATGTCTAGATTAGTTAACGAAGATTTAGATAAAGTTAGACCTGAAAAGTCTTTAACTACTCCATTAAAATCTGCTTATGGTAGAGATAACTATGGACACAGAACTTGTAGAAATAGAGACAAGGGACACAAAAGACTTTACAGAATCATCGACTTTAAAAGAAATAAATTAGATGTACCTGCAAAGGTAGTATCACTAGAGTACGATCCAAATAGAACTGCAAACATTGCATTACTATCGTACGCAGACGGAGAGAAGAGATATATTCTTGCTCCAAAGGGACTTAAGAAAGGTGATATCGTAATGGCTGGTTCAAATGCTGAAATAAAGCCAGGAAATGCTCTTAAATTAAAAGAGATGCCTGTTGGATCACAGATACACAACGTTGAGTTACAAAGAGGAAAGGGTGGACAATTAGTTAGATCTGCAGGAACTGCAGCAAGACTAGTTGCAAAAGAAGGAACTTACTGTCACGTTCAGTTACCATCAGGTGAATTAAGATTAATTCACGGAGAATGTATGGCAACTATCGGTGAAGTAGGAAACTCTGAGCACAGCCTAGTATCACTAGGTAAAGCTGGAAGAAACAGACACAAAGGAAGAAGACCTCACGTAAGAGGATCTGTAATGAACCCTTGTGATCACCCACACGGTGGAGGAGAAGGTAAAGCTCCTGTTGGAAGAAAATCTCCTATGACTCCTTGGGGTAAACCAGCTCATGGTGTTAAGACAAGAGGAAGAAAAACTTCAGACAAGTTTATCGTAAGAAGAAGAAACGAAAAGTAATTTTCGAGAGGAGGCTAATAGGTAATGGCTAGATCATTAAAAAAAGGACCTTTTTGTGACCACCACTTAATGAAAAAAGTTGAGGAAGCAGTAGCTACTGAGAATATAAAAGCGGTAATAAAGACTTGGTCTAGAAGATCAACAATATTCCCTAACTTTATAGGATTAACATTTGGTGTTTACAATGGTAAAAAGCACATACCAGTTCATGTAACTGAGCAAATGGTTGGACATAAACTAGGTGAGTTCGCACCAACTAGAACATACTATGGTCACGGTGTAGACAAAAAGAAAAAGAAAAAATAATCGATTTTAAATTAATAAATTGATAGTAGGAAAAGGAGGTTGGACTAGTGGAAGCTAGAGCAATAACTAGATTCGTAAGATTATCTCCAAGAAAAGCTAGACTTGTAGCAGACTTAGTGAGAGGAAAATCAGCATTAGAAGCTTTAGATACGTTAGAATTTACTAACAAAAAAGCAGCTAGATTTATAAAGAAAACACTAGCATCAGCAATTGCTAATGCAACTAACAACTTCAACATGGATGAGGAGAAGTTAGTAGTATCAACTATAATGATAAACGACGGACCAGCGCTTAAGAGAATAATGCCAAGAGCGATGGGAAGAGCAGATATAATAAGAAAACCAACAGCACACATTGTTGTGGCAGTGTCTGAAAAGTAGTAAGGAGGTAAGACTGTGGGACAAAAAGTAGACCCTAGAGGACTGAGACTTGGAATAACAAGAACTTGGGATTCTATCTGGTATGCAGATAAAAAAGAATACGCAAAGTTCTTCCATGAAGATACAAAGATCAGAGAAATGATCAAAAAGAACTACTTCCACGCGGGAATTTCGAAGGTAAAAATCGAGAGAACTTCTCCGTCACACGTTGTAGTTTTAATACACACAGCTAAAGCTGGAATAATCATCGGAAGAAAAGGTTCTGAAATAGAATCATTAAGAGCTAAACTTGAAGCAATGACTGGAAGAAAAGTTACAGTTAAAGTTCAAGAGGTTAAAGAATTTAATAAAGATGCAACTTTAGTTGCAGAAAATATAGCTACATCTATCGAGAAAAGAGTAGCTTACAAAAGAGCAGTAAGTCAAGCTGTTATGAGAGCAATGAAAGCAGGAGCAAAAGGAATTAAAGTTATGGTTTCTGGAAGATTAAATGGTGCTGAGATCGCAAGATCTGAGTGGGTAGTAGAAGGAAAAGTACCTCTACATACATTAAGAGCAGATATCGACTATGCAACAGCTACATCTCATACAACATATGGAGCTCTTGGAATCAAGGTTTGGATCTTCCACGGTGAAGTACTTCCAACTGAAGGAAGGAGGGGAAGCGTAATCATGTTAATGCCTAAAAGAACGAAACATAGAAAAATGTTTAGAGGAAGAATGAAGGGTACAGCTCAAAGAGGTAACACTGTTGCTTTCGGAGATTACGGATTACAAGCCCTTGAGCCAGCATGGATAACAAACAGACAGATTGAATCTTGTAGAGTTGGAATCAACAGAACATTCAAAAGAGAAGGTAAGACTTTTATTAGAATATTCCCTGATAAGCCAATTACTGCTAGACCAGCTGGAGTAAGAATGGGTAAAGGTAAAGGAAACGTAGAAGGTTGGGTAGCAGTAGTTAAACCTGGAAGAATAATGTTCGAGGTATCTGGTGTTACTGAAGAGAAAGCAATAGCAGCTTTAAGAAAAGCTTCTATGAAACTTCCTATCAGATGTAAGATTGTAAAAAGAGAGAATGGTGGTGAGAACTAATGAGAGCTAAGGAAATAAGAGAAATATCTACTGAAGACTTAGTAGTAAAGTGTAAAGAGCTTAAGGAAGAACTTTTCAACCTAAAGTTTCAACTTTCATTAGGACAAGTAACTAACACTGCTAAGATTAGAGAAGTAAGAAGAGAGATCGCAAGAATAAACACTATATTAAACGAAAGATAATTAAATCTTAAAGTTAGGATATAGATTCTTAAGAAGAGGAGGTCAAAATCTTGAGAAACGAGAGAAAAGTAAGAGAAGGAATCGTTGTTTCTGATAAGATGGACAAGACGATAGTTGTTGCTATCGAAACAATGACATTACACCCAATCTACAAAAAGAGAGTTAAGAAGACTATGAAGTTCAAAGCACATGACGAGAACAACGTAGCTCAAACTGGAGATAAAGTAAGAATCATGGAAACTAGACCATTATCTAGAGATAAGAGATGGAGACTAGTTGATATTATAGAGAAAGCTAGATAATAATCCAAATTATTGTTGAGAGGAGGATAATTTAATGGTACAACAACAAACTATCCTTAATGTTGCTGATAACTCGGGAGCTAAAAAACTTATGGTTATAAGAGTTCTTGGAGGATCTAGAAGAAGATTCGGAAGAATCGGTGACATTGTTGTGGCATCAGTTAAGGAAGCAATACCTGGTGGAAACGTTAAAAAAGGAGACGTAGTAAAAGCAGTTATTGTTAGAACAAGAAAAGAATTAAGAAGAGAAGATGGATCATATATTAAATTTGATGATAACGCAGCTGTTATCTTAAATAACAATAATGAACCAAAAGCAACAAGAATATTCGGACCAGTTGCAAGAGAATTAAGAGCTAAAGACTTCATGAAGATAGTTTCACTAGCTCCAGAAGTAATATAATTGAGAGAGGAGGCTAATTGTCGTGGCTAAACCTAAGATTAAATTTGTACCAGAGTCATTACATGTAAAAACTGGAGATACAGTTTACGTAATATCTGGAAAAGATAAAGGAAAAACAGGTAAGGTTTTAAAAGTATTCCCTAAAAAAGGAAAGATCGTTGTTGAGAACATCAATATGATCACAAAACATATGAAACCTTCACAAATAAACCCACAAGGTGGAGTTGTAACTAAACCAGCTCCAATGTTCTCTTCAAAAGTAATGTTATTTGATGAGAAAGCTGGTAAACCAACTAGAGTTGGATACAAGTTTGTGGACGGTAAAAAAGTAAGATACTCTAAAGTATCTGGAGAAACTTTATAAGAGAGGAGGAGAACGTAAGTGTCTAAATACGTTTCTAGATATCATAAGTTATATAACGAAACAATAGTTGCTAACTTAATAAAAGAGTTAGGATTATCTAACGTTATGGAATGTCCAAAATTAGACAGAATCGTTGTTAACATGGGAGTAGGAGAGGCAACTCAAAACTCTAAGTTAATCGATGCTGCAATGGCTGATTTAGCAATAATCACAGGACAAAAGCCAGTTGTAAGAAAAGCAAAAAAATCAGAAGCTGGATTTAAGTTAAGAGAAGGAATGCCAATCGGTGCAAAAGTTACTTTAAGAAAAGAGAGAATGTACGATTTTCTAGATAGATTAGTAAATGTAGTTCTTCCAAGAGTAAGAGACTTCGAAGGAGTTCCAGCGGATTCATTCGACGGAAGAGGAAACTACTCTTTAGGATTAAGAGATCAATTAGTTTTCCCTGAGATCGAATTTGATAAAGTTGACAAGCTTTTAGGAATGTCTATCACTATAGTATCTTCAGCTAAAACAGATGAAGAAGGAAGAGCTTTACTTAAGGCATTCGGAATGCCTTTTAAAAAGTAAATAGTGAGGAGGTTAATAATAAATGGCTAAAAAGTCAATGATCGCTAGAGAAGTTAAAAGAACAACTTTATGCGACAAATATGCTGAAAAAAGAGCTGAGCTGAAGAAGAGAATCAACGAGGGAGATATGGAAGCTATGTTTGAGCTAAACAAATTACCTAAGAACTCTTCAGAAGTTAGAAAGAAAAATAGATGTCAATTAGATGGAAGACCAAGAGGATTCATGAGAGAATTCGGAATTTCGAGAGTTAAGTTCAGACAATTAGCAGGTGCTGGACTTATTCCAGGTGTGAAGAAGTCATCTTGGTAATTGATGAAAGGAGGATTTAATAGATGTTTTTAACAGATCCAATTGCAGATATGTTAACAAGAGTTAGAAATGCAAATGCTGTAATGCATGAGAAAACAGATGTTCCTCACTCTAACGTAAAAGAGAGAATCGCTGAGATTTTAAAAGAAGAGGGATATATTTCTAACTACAAAATTGTAACAGATGGAAATAAAAAGAATATAAGAGTATACTTAAAGTATGACGGAAAAGAAAGAGTAATCAAAGGAATCAAGAGAATATCTAAGCCAGGAAGAAGAGTTTATTCTTCTGTAGAGGATATGCCAAGAGTATTATCAGGTTTAGGAATCGCTATTGTTTCAACTTCTAAAGGAATCGTAACAGATAGAACTGCTAGAAGAGAGAACATGGGTGGAGAAATTCTTGCATTCGTTTGGTAATAACTAGGAGGTAGCCATATGTCAAGAGTAGGTAAAAAGATCATAGTGGTACCTGCTGGGGTAGAAGTTACATTAGCTGCAGGAAACGTAGTTACTGTAAAAGGACCTAAAGGTACTTTAACTAAAAAATTTAACGAAGAGTTAACAATAAATGTAGAAAACAATGAGATCACAGTTGCAAGACCAAACGATCTACCAGCTGTAAGAGCTATACACGGAACTACAAGAGCACTTTTAAACAACATGGTTGTTGGAGTATCTGAAGGTTTCAAGAAAACTCTTACACTTGTTGGAGTTGGATACAGAGCTACTGAGAAAAATGCTGGATTAGAGATGGCTTTAGGTTATTCTCACCCAGTTGTAATCAATGCTGTTGAAGGAATCAAAATGACAGTTGAGAAAAATACAACTATCCACATTGAAGGAATAGAGAAAGATGTAGTAGGACAAGTTGCTGCTGACATCAGATCTAAGAGAGCTCCAGAGCCTTACAAAGGAAAAGGAGTTAAGTATTCTGACGAAGTAATCAGAAGAAAAGAAGGTAAGAAATCATAATACTAACTAAAAAATGTTAGTGTGCTGAGAATAAGGAGGTTAAAAAGTTGTTTAAGAGAGTTAATAGAGACGCTATTAGAAGAAGAAAGCACTTATCTATCAGAAGCAAGATTTCTGGTACAGCTGAGAGACCAAGACTTTCTATATATAGATCAAACAACAACATTTTTGCTCAATTAGTTGATGACGTAAATGGAGTAACTTTAGTTTCTGCATCTACTATCGATAAAGAGATCAAAGGAAATGTAAAGCACGGTGGAAACATCGAGTCTGCTAAGCTTGTTGGAAAAGCAATCGCTGAAAGAGCTGTAGCAAAAGAAATATCTGTTATAGTATTTGACAGATCTGGATATAAATACACAGGAAGAGTAGCTGCCCTTGCAGAGGCTGCAAGAGAAGCAGGACTTAAATTCTAATTCTTGTAGAGAGGAGGACTTCACTTGTCTAAGTTAGTTAAAGAAGAAAAACAATTTCAAGAGAAATTATTGAAGATTTCTAGAGTTTCTAAGACAACTAAAGGAGGAAGAACTATATCTTTCTCTGTTTTAGCTGCTGTAGGAGACGCTGAAGGAAACGTAGGAATAGGACTAGGAAAAGCGAATGGTGTACCTGATGCAATCAGAAAAGCAATCGCTTCTGCTAAGAAAAACATGGTAAAGGTTTCATTAAAAGGAACTACTATTCCTCACGAAATCGTTGGTAAATGGGGAGCAACATCTATATGGATGGCACCAGCTTATGAAGGTACTGGAGTTATCGCAGGATCATCTTGTAGAGAGATTCTTGAGTTAGCAGGAGTACATAATATCCTTACAAAAATTAAAGGATCAAGAAATAAGTTCAACGTTGCAAGAGCTACAATTGAAGGATTAGCAGCATTAAGAACTGCTGAAGAAGTTGCAGCTTTAAGAGGAAAAGAAGTAAAGGAAATCTTAAGCTAGGAGGTAAAAAAAGATGGCAAAGCTTAGAATAGAGCTTGTAAAAAGCATAATCGGAAGAAAGCCTAACCATATAGCAACTGCAAAGTCGCTAGGGCTTAAGAAGATGAATGATGTTAGAGAGCACAATGTAACTCCAGAATTAATGGGAAAAATTGCTCAAATATCTTACCTAATAAAAGTAGAGGAGGTGCAATAATCAATGAAATTAAATGAATTAAAGCCTTCTGTACCAAGAAAAGCTAGAAAAAGAATCGGAAGAGGAGAGTCTTCTGGATTAGGAAAGACTGCTGGAAAAGGAAGCAATGGACAAAACTCTAGAGCTGGAGGAGGGGTAAAACCTTACTTCGAGGGTGGACAAATGCCTTTATACAGAAGAACTCCAAAGAGAGGATTCTCTAACGCAATATTCAGAAAAGATTATGCAATAATAAACTTATGTGATTTAAATAGATTCGAAGAGGGAACAGAAGTAACTCCAGAGTTATTAGTAGCTGCTGGTGTTATCAAGAAAACTCTTGCTGGAATCAAAGTTTTAGGAAACGGAGAGCTAGAGAAGAAAGTATCTGTAAAAGCTCACAAAGTTTCTGCTTCTGCGAAAGCAGCTATCGAAGCAAAAGGTGGATCTGTAGAGATTCTTGAAGTTAAAACTTTTGCTGATGTAGCAAAAAATAACAAGTAATTAAAAGACTAGTTATTTCAATGTGAGGTGAAGAATTTTGGGTTTAATTGAAAAGTTTGAAACGAAGCTTAGAGGTATATTTAAAATTCCGGAACTGAGAGAGAGAATCATCTTCACCTTATTAATGTTCCTAGTAGCTAGGGTAGGGACATATATCCCTGCTCCTGGTGTGGACATTGATCGTTTGGCTCAAATGACTGCGCAAAGTGATTTACTAGGATATATTAATATGTTCTCAGGTGGGGCTTTCCAAAGAGTATCTATATTTGCATTGGGAATTGTACCATATATCAATTCATCAATCGTATTTAGTTTACTTGCTGTAATTATCCCTAAAATCGAAGAAATTCAAAAAGAGGGAGAATCAGGAAGAAATAAGATTACTCAATGGACTAGATACCTAACAATTGTAATAGCTATAGTCCAAGGAATTGGGGTATGCACTTGGTTACAATCGGTAGGATTAGTAACAACACCAGGGTTTACATTTTTCTTAACAACAATAACAACTTTAACGGCAGGAACAATATTTTTAATGTGGGTAGGGGAACAAATATCTATCAAAGGTATAGGTAATGGAGTTTCGCTACTAATCTTTTTAAATGTTATTTCAGGAGCTCCAGGAGCTGTTATTCAAACTATACAAGATATGAGAGGGAGTAAGTTTCTTATTCCTGTTTTGTTATTAGTGGGGATTGCTGCAATTATAACAATTGCGGGAATTGTTGTATTCCAATTAGGGCAAAGAAAAATACCAGTTCACTATGTAGGAAGAGGATTTGCTGGAAATAATGGAATGGGTCAGAATTCATATATTCCATTGAAGTTAAATAGTTCAGGAGTAATGCCTGTAATTTTCGCTTCAGTGGTGATGATGATACCTTCTTTAGTAGTAAACATGCTTCCCGGAGAGTTTTCTGGAAAGGTAATACTTGCTAGAATATTTGGTGACCAGCATCCTGTATATTTAATACTATATGCTGCTGTAATTATATTCTTCTCGTTCTTCTACACTTCAATAGTTTTCGATCCTGAAAAGGTTGCAGAAAACTTAAAACAAGGTGGAGGTACGATTCCAAGTATTAGACCTGGAGCAGATACGGCTGATTATCTTGAAGGAGTTGTAACTAGAATAACTTGGGGTGGAGCTATATTTTTAGCTTTAATCGCAATTGCACCTATGGTACTATTTAAAGCTTTTGGACTACCAATATTCTTTGGTGGAACAGGAATAATAATAGTAGTAGGGGTAGCACTAGATACTGTACAACAGATAGATGCTCACCTTATCATGAAAGAGTATAAGGGATTTTTATAAAATCTTGGCACGGCATATGTCGTGCCCTTTTTATTTTTAACAAAGGAGATGAATGTAATGAATATAATGTTATTCGGAGCACCTGGTGCTGGAAAAGGAACACAAGCAAAATTCATAATTGATAAGTATGGAATTCCACAAATTTCAACTGGTGATATGCTAAGAGCTGCTATATCAGAAGGAACTGAAATGGGAATGGAAGCTAAGAAATTTATGGATGAAGGAAAATTAGTTCCAGATTCAACTATAATAGGAATAATAAAAGATAGATTATCACAGGAAGAC
Organism: Cetobacterium sp. 2G large; assembly: GCF_014250655.1. Taxonomy (NCBI): domain Bacteria; kingdom Fusobacteriati; phylum Fusobacteriota; class Fusobacteriia; order Fusobacteriales; family Fusobacteriaceae; genus Cetobacterium; species Cetobacterium sp. 2G large. The sequence goes on from NZ_JACHTH010000005.1 coordinate 107,298, forward strand.
TGTAAAAAAGGATTTATTTTAGATGGATTTCCAAGAACATTAGCGCAAGCAGAAGCATTAGAGGTACTATTAAAAGAATTAAATATGAATTTAGATAAAGTTATCTCTTTAAATGTTCCTGATTCATTAATAGTTGGAAGAGTAGTTGGAAGAAGAGTTTGTCCAAACTGTGGAGCATCTTTCCATATTGAAAATAATCCACCAAAAGTAGAGGGGAAATGTGACTACTGTGGATCAGACTTAATTATAAGAAAAGATGATAATAAGGACACTGTTGAAAAAAGATTATCTGCATATCATGAGCAAACAGCACCTCTATTTAATTTTTACTCTGAAAGAGGAGTAATGGTAGAGTTAGACGGAACTAAAGAGATAAATGAAATTGCAAAGGAAATCTTTAATATTTTAGGATAACTTTAGAAACCCAGAAAGGAAAATTATGGTTATAATAAAAACTAGAGAAGAAATAGAAAAAATAAAAAAACCATGTCAATTAATTGCAAGATTATATACAGAATATCTACCAAAATATATAAAACCTGGAATTTCTACATATGAATTAAATAAAATTATTGAAGATTATTTAATTGATAATGGTGCAGAACCAGCTACAATAGGTGTTGGAGGACCAATAAATCCTTATCCAGCAGGTTCTTGTATCTCTGTAAATGAAGAGGTAGTTCATGGGGTTCCAAAAAATGACAAAATTCTTCAAAATGGAGATATTGTAAGTGTTGATGTAGTAGCAAGAATAGATGGATTTTATGGAGATTCAGCAATAACATATGCAGTAGGTGAAATTGATGAAGAATCACAAAAATTAATTGATGTTACTAGAGAAGCGAGAAGAATTGGAATTGAAGAAGCAGTTGCAGGAAATAGACTTGGTGATATAGGAAATGCAATCCAAAAATATGTAGAATCAAATGGATTTACTGTAGTTAAAGATTTTGCTGGGCACGGAGTAGGAAAAGCTATGCATGAAGATCCTTGTATCCCAAACTTTGGTAGAAAAGGTAGAGGGTTAAAAATCGAGGAAGGTATGGTTTTAGCTATAGAACCAATGGTTAACATTGGAACTTACAAAGTGAATATAACTAATGATGGATGGACAGTAGTAACAAGAGATGGGAAGCGTTCAGCACATTTCGAGCACACTGTTGCCATAATAGATGGAAAACCTGTTGTTTTAACTGAGTTAGACTAATAAAAATAACAATAAAAATGTTAAAAATTAGCTAGACTTTTTGTAAAATAAATGTTAAAATAATATGAATTTCTGTTCGATAGGAGGTAGTATGTCGAAAAAGGATGTTATCGAATTAGAAGGAACTATATTAGAGGCCCTTCCAAATGCGATGTTTAAGGTTGAATTAGAAAATGGACACACAATTTTAGGGCACATCTCTGGTAAAATGAGAATGAATTACATTAAAATTTTACCTGGAGACAAAGTAACGGTACAAATTTCTCCATATGATTTATCTAGGGGAAGAATAGTATACAGAAAAAAGTAAAGTTATGATCACGAGAGGAGGTAATTAAGTGAAAGTAAGAGTATCAATTAAGCCTATTTGTGACAAATGTAAAGTTATCAAGAGACACGGGAAAATCAGAGTAATCTGTGAAAACCCTAAGCACAAACAAGTACAAGGATAACTTGAAAAGTTTTGCAAACTAGTACTGACATGGGAAGTACTGTAAAGGTATGTTAGGCTGTAGAGCTAGTACTCGAAAGAGGCATACCGAAGAAAGTCTTAGTCAGTTAATATACTGACGGATATATAAAATTTTCGGAAGAGGAGGAAAAATTTTGGCTAGAATCGCAGGAGTAGATATTCCTAGAAACAAAAGAATAGAGATTGCTCTAACTTACGTTTACGGAATTGGAAAACCAACTTCACAAAAAGTATTAACAGAAGCAGGAGTAAACTTTGACACTAGAGTAAAGGATTTAACTGAAGAAGAGTTAAACAAAATCAGAGCCATTGTTGAAACTATCAAGGTAGAGGGAGATCTTAGAAAAGAGATCAGACTTGCAATAAAGAGACTTATGGACATTAGATGTTACAGAGGTTCAAGACACAAGATGAACTTACCAGTAAGAGGACAAAAGTCAAAAACAAATGCAAGAACTAGAAAAGGACCTAAAAAGCCTATAAAGAGATAGTTTAAAGCTAATTGTAGTATATAAGAACGGAATTTTATCGTAAGGAGGTAGCTAAATTGGCTAAGAAGAAAGTAGCTAAAATCAAGAAGAAATTGAAAAATATTCCTAACGGAGTAGCTCATATACACTCAACTTTCAACAACACAATAGTAGCAATTACTGATGTGGAAGGTAAAGTAGTAAGCTGGAAATCAGGAGGAACTTCTGGTTTTAAGGGAACTAAAAAAGGAACTCCATTCGCAGCTCAAATCGCAGCAGAGCAAGCAGCTCATATTGCAATGGAAAACGGAATGAAGAAGGTTGAAGTAAAAGTGAAAGGACCTGGATCAGGTAGAGAAGCATGTATAAGATCTCTACAGGCAGCAGGATTAGAGGTTACAAAGATAACTGACGTAACTCCAGTTCCACACAACGGATGTAGACCACCAAAAAGAAGAAGAGTGTAATACACTTTTCTAAGCTCATTATCGTAGAAATTTATTAAGTGTAAGGAGGAACAATAAAGAGATGGCAAGAAATAGACAACCTGTTTTAAAGAAATGTAGAGCTCTTGGAATCGACCCAGTTGTTTTAGGAGTTAACAAATCTTCTAATAGAGGGCCAAGACCAAATGCAAATAGAAAGCCTACAGAGTATGCAATTCAGTTAAACGAAAAGCAAAAAGCTAAATTTATATACAATGTAATGGAGAAGCAATTCAGAAAATTATATGATGAGGCTTCAAGAAAGGATGGAGTTACTGGTTTAACTTTAATCCAATATTTAGAGAGAAGATTAGAGAACGTAGTTTACAGACTAGGATTCGCTAAAACTAGAAGACAAGCTAGACAAATAGTGTCTCACGGACACGTTGCTGTTAACGGAAGAAGAGTTAACATCGCATCTTATAGAGTAAAAGCAGGGGATGTAGTATCTGTAATTGAGAACTCAAAAAATATCGAGTTAATCAAATCTGCAGTAGAAGAGAAAACAGTTCCAGCATGGTTAGAGTTAGATAAAGCTAACTTCGCAGGAAAAGTTCTTCAGAACCCAACTAAAGACGATTTAGATTTCGATCTAAACGAAGCTTTAATAGTTGAGTTCTATTCAAGATAATAAATCCTTTGACAGGAGTTGATTAAATGTTAAAAATAGAAAAACATGCTAAGGGTATTAACATTACCGAATTAAAAACAAGTGACTTTTCTGGTCAATATGTTATAGAACCTTTATATAGAGGATATGGACATACAATTGGTAATGCTTTGAGAAGAGTTTTACTATCATCTATACCTGGTGCTGCCGTTAAAGGTGTTAGAATCGACGGAGTACTAAGCGAATTTTCAGTTATGGAAGGTGTTAAAGAGGCTGTAACTGAAATAATGCTAAATGTAAAAGAGGTAGTAATAAAGGCAGAAACTGCTGGAGAAAGAAAAATGACTCTTTCTGCAAAGGGACCTAAGACTGTTACAGCTGCTGATATAATACCAGATATCGGATTAGAGATTGTAAATCCAGATCAAATTATTTGTACATTAACTACAGATAGAGAGATCGATATGGAATTCATAGTTGATACTGGTGAAGGATTTGTTGTTGCTGAAGAGATAGAGAAAAAAGATTGGGCTGTAGATTTTATAGCAGTTGATGCTATATATACACCAATCAGAAAAGTATCTTACTCAGTTCAGGATACAATGGTTGGAAGAATGACTGATTTCGATAAGTTAACTTTAAACATAGAAACAGACGGAAGTGTTGAGATAAGAGATGCTATTTCTTATGCAATAGAGCTTCTAAAGTATCATTTAGATCCGTTCCTTGACTTAGGGAATAGAATGGATCACTTAAGAGTAGATCTTGAGGAAGAGGAGGAAACTCCTACATCAACTGCTAAGGCTGATGATGTATTAAATACAAGAATAGAAGAGCTAGATTTAACAGTTAGATCATTTAACTGTTTAAAGAAAGCTGGAATAGAGGAAGTTGGACAGTTGGCAAGAATGTCAATGAACGAACTTCTAAAAATAAAGAATCTAGGAAGAAAATCACTAGATGAGATCCTTGAAAAGATGAAAGAACTTGGGTTCGATCTAAATGGAAATGGATCTGTAGAATAATTAGATAAGGAGGCTAACTGACTAATGAACCACAATAAATCATATAGAAAGTTAGGGAGAAGAGCTGACCATAGAAAAGCTATGTTAATGAACTTAACAATATCTCTAATTTTATCAGATAGAATAGAAACTACTGTTACTAGAGCAAAAGAGCTTAGAAAGTTTGCTGAGAGAATGGTTACTCTTGGTAAAAAAGGAACTCTTGCGCACAGAAGACAAGCTTTCGCTTTCTTAAGAAGCGAAGAGGCTGTAGCTAAGTTATTTAATGATTTAGCACCAAAGTACGCTGAGAGAAACGGTGGATACACAAGAATCATCAGAACTTCTGTAAGAAAGGGAGATTCTGCTGAGATGGCTATAATCGAATTAGTTTAATTCTAATTCGTTTAAAAGGAGAACTACATTGTAGTTCTCCTTTTTTTATTTGAATACTACAATAATAAACAAAATAAAAAAAATGTCCTAAATTTTAATTATTGTATACAAAAACTTTTTTTTCTTCAAAAAACAAACAAAATGTATTGCAAATTAGAATTGTTTAATGTATAATATATCCATAAAGTGCCTAGGGGGACTTATATATATTTTTATATTATTTGGAGGTTAAGATGTTAAAGGGAACTGTTAAATGGTTTAACAAAGAAAAAGGATTTGGTTTTGTAACATGTGAAGAGGGGAAAGATTATTTCGTACACTTTACTGGAATTATCGGGGATGGATTTAGAACTTTAGAAGAGGGTCAAAATGTTTCATTTATCGTAGAAGAAGGAAACAAGGGACCAATAGCTAAAGAAGTAACTGCAGCTTAATATAGATATGAAACCAAGAGTGAAATTAACATTTCACTCTTTTTTTTATAAAAAAAATCAGAAAATATGTTAGAATATAGTATATTCTATTTTAAGGAGATGGCAATGATATTAGGATTAACTGGTGGCATAGGAAGTGGAAAATCTACAGTTAGTAAAATCTTTTTATCTATGGGAATTAAAGTTTTTGATGCTGATTTAATAGCTAAAGACATTTTAGAAACTGAACAAGTAAAAGAGGAAATAAAAGAAAAACTCGGAAAAGAGTTTATAAATTTAAAAAGTAATTCTGTAGATAAAGAATTATTAAAAAAAGAGGTTTTTAATAACTCAAAAAAATTAAATATATTAAATGGAATAGTTCATCCTAGAGTTGTAGATATATATATAAAAAAATATTTAGAATTTAAAGATAAAAAAGAGATTGTAATTTTTGATGTTCCATTATTGTTTGAAGTTAATTTAGAGAGATATTGTGATAAGGTAATAGTTGTAGATATAGATTTAAAGGTCCAAATAGAAAGAATTAAAAATAGGGATAATATTGACGTTGCTCTAATAAATAAAATAATAGCTGCTCAAATGTCTAGAGAAGAAAGAAATATGAAAGCAGATATTTTAATTGAAAATAATGGAAGTTTAGAGGAGTTAAAACAAAAAATAGAAAAAATAATCAAAGATATAGAAAGAGGAAAAATATGAAAATAGTTGCTCCAGCAGGAAGCATTGAAAGATTTCACGCCGCTATAAAAGCAGGTGCAGATGAGATATACATGGGATTAAAAGGTTTTGGTGCAAGAAGGAACGCTGTAAATTTGACTTTAGAAGAGTATAAAGAAGCATTAGATTATGCACATGCAAGAGGAGTAAAAGTATTCTTAACATTGAATACTATAATGATGGATGTTGAGATAGAAGCAATAGCTATAAATTTAAGAGAACTATATAAACATGGATTAGATGCAGTTATTGTTCAAGATTTTGGATTAGCAGAGTTTATAAAAATTAATTTTCCTGGGTTAGAGCTACATGGAAGTACACAAATGACTGTAGCAAATCATATAGAGGCAAATTATTTAAAATCTATTGGTTTTGAAAGAGTTGTTTTACCTAGAGAGTTAACTTTTGAAGAGATAAAAGAAATAAGAGAAAAAAGTGATATTGAGTTAGAGATATTTGTTTCAGGAGCATTATGTATATCTTATTCAGGGAATTGCTATATGAGCAGTTTTATAGGTGGACGTAGTGGAAATAGAGGAATGTGTGCACAACCTTGTAGAAAAAAATATACTTCTGATGGAAATGATGAAGGGTATACTTTAAGCCCAAAAGATCAGTTATATGGATACGATGAAATTCAAAAATTAAAAGAGATTGGGATAGATAGTATTAAGTTAGAAGGAAGAATGAAAGAACCTAATTATGTATTTCAAACAGTTAATTATTATAAAGAGTTAATTGATGGAAATAACATTGAAGAAAAAAGTTCACAAATATTTAATAGAGGTTATAGTACTGGGTATTTTTATAAAGATAGAAAAGATATAATGAATAAAAGTTTTGCCAGCCATTTAGGAAAAAATCTAGGAGAATTTAATGGAAAAGAATTAAAATTGAAAGAAAAAATAATCTTAGGAGATGGAATAACTTTTTTATCCAAAGATTATGAAAAAATTGGTGGAACTTATATAAATAAAATAGATACTAGATTTGAGAGAAGTAAAAGAGAAGCTAACATTGGAGAAACTTTAATATTAAGAGATATTCCAAAAGAAACAAAGTATATATATAGAAATTACTCTAAAGAAATTAGTGATTTAATTGAATCAAAAATGAAAACAACAGATAAAAAACATGTTATAGATATAGAATTCAAAGGTAAAATTGGAGAGAGAGCTAAAGTAATAGTTTCGACATTAAATAATAGATTTGAACTAATAAAAGTATCATTAGAAAGCGAAGGGACAATAGAAAAAGCTAAAAATAAAGGTACATCACAGGATGTTATAAGTGAGAAGTTATTAGAGATAGGTGATACAACATTTGTTGGATTTATAAAAAATATTGAAATAGATGAGAATATATTTTTACCAATTTCTACGTTAAAACAATTAAAAAGAGATGCGGTAAAACTTCTTCTAGAAAAGTTAATATTAAGTTATAGGAAAGAAAGCTGTAATGAGTTAGTAAAATTATCTAAAAAAGAGGTTAGTGAAAAAAGTAGTATATTATCAGCAATAGTTTCAACAGATGAACAAAAAAATATTTTAATTTCTTACGGAATAGATAAGATATATTTTAAAGGGTATGATGTAGCAAGAGAAGAAAATTTAGAAAAAATAGATTTATCAAATAAAATGGCAAGTAATTTATACCAAGCTTTAGAAAATAAAAATACACAAATAACACTGGGATGGAATTTAAATATATCAAATCGTTATGCCTTTGACCACTTCTCTAATATAGAGAAAATAGACACAATTATAGTTTCTCCTGAAATTAGTTATAGAAGATTAGAAGAGATGGGAGAAACAAAAATAAAAAAAGCTATATTAGCATATGGAAGACCAAGAGCTATGTATACAGAGTTATCTTTAGGAGATGAAGAAGTAAAGGTTATAGAAAATGAGCAAGGAGATAAGTTTACAATAATAAAAAATAGTATAGGAAATAGTGAGATTTATTTAGAAAAGCCATTAAATATACTTAAAGATAGAAAATATTTAGAAAAAATTGGAATCTCTGAACTAGTTTTAGAGTTTACAACTGAAACACCTGAGGAGATAAAAGATATTCTAGATGGAAAGGGAATGTATAAACCTTATAACTATGAAAAAGGAGTGTTTTAATGAATAGAAAAGTAGTTAAAAATTTAGCAACAGTATTTGGTTTAGGAGAGATGCCAGTAGCTCCAGGAACTTTTGGAACTCTAGGAGGAATTCCAATATATGTAGGATTGGTACTTTTAAAAAAAATATTTCCAAATAATATGATTTATAACTCGTTTTACTTTATGTTTTTAATGACATTCTTTGCAATTTCTGTTTATATTTGCGATATAGCAGAAAGAGAAATTTTTAAAGAGAAAGATCCTCAAAAAGTTGTAATAGATGAGGTATTAGGATTTTTGACGACACTTTTTTTAATAAATCCAGTTGGTATATTTCAAACTATTATGGCTATAATAATAGGATTTGTAATCTTTAGATTTTTTGATATAACTAAAATAGGTCCTATTTATAAATCGCAATTTTTTGGAAATGGAGTTGGAGTTGTTTTAGATGACTTTTTAGCTGGAGTTATTGGGAATTTTTTAATGGTTTGTATATGGACAATATTTTTCTAAGAGGTAGATAAAATGAGATGTACTTTAATATTAGTTGGAACAGAACTTTTAAATGGAGCAACTTTAGATACAAATAGTGTATTTATGGCTGAAGAATTAAATAAAGTTGGAATAAAAATTGATTTTAAATTAACGGTAGGAGATTCATTAGAAAAAATAGAAAAGGCTTTAGTATTTGCTAAACAAACAAGTGATTTAGTGATATTATCTGGAGGATTAGGTGCAACAGATGATGATTTAACTAAAGAGGCAATAAGAAAATTTTTAAATAAAAAATTTATAATAGATGATGGAGAATTGGAAGAGTTAAAAGAAAAATTTAAAAAATTAAATATCCAGTTTTTAGATAAAAATCATAAAGAGGTTGAAAAGCCAGAAGGAGCAATTTCAATAAAAAATGATGTAGGGATGGCACCAGCATTTTACATTGATGGAATTGCAGCATTCCCAGGAGTACCTAGAGAATTATATAATATGTTTCCAAAATTTTTAAAATTTTATACAGAAAAATTTTGTGTTGATTTAGATCCAATTTATATTAAAGATATAATAGTTTCTGGAATTCCAGAATCAATACTGGAAGAGAAGATTAAAGAGTATTTCATAGATCCTAATATAGAGTATGAGTTTTTAGTTAAGGATTATGGTATAATAGTTAGGATGCAAACATCAAATAGACATAAAATCACAGTGGAAAAAATCAAGGAAAAGATATATAATAGTATAGGAAAATATATATTAGGCGAAGATAAAGAAAAAATTGAAGATAAAATTTTTAATATTTTAAAAAAGAAAAATTATTCACTTTCTGTAGCAGAATCTTGTACAGGAGGAATGTTATCTTCAACGTTTGTTACAATACCAGGAATATCAGAATATTTTCAAGAGGGAATAATAACATATAGTAACGAATCAAAGGTAAGTCGATTAAAAGTAGACAAAAATTTAATAGAAAAATATGGAGCTGTTAGTAAAGAAGTAGCAGAAAAAATGGTGAATGGATTAACAACCGATGTAGGAATTTCTACAACAGGAGTTGCAGGTCCTGGTGGTGGAACTCAGGAAAAACCTGTAGGATTAGTTTATATTGGAGTTAAAGTTAAAGAAAAGATAGTAAGCTTTAAATTCAATTTCACAGGGGATAGGGAAAAGATAAGAAAAAAAGCAGTTCTCCATAGTCTATTTGAACTATATAAAATCTTAGAGGAGGATGAATAAAAAGTGAGTATAGGAGAGAGAATAAAAAAAAGTAGAAATGAAAAATCATTATCATTAAGAGAGTTAGCAACAATGGTTGATTTATCAGCTAGTTTTTTATCACAAATAGAGCAAGGAAAAGCATCTCCTTCAATTGAGAACTTAAAAAAAATAGCAAATTCATTAGATGTAAGAGTTAGTTATCTGATTGAGGATGAAGAAGTAAAGAAAAATTCAGATTTAATTAGAGCAAAAGAAAGAAAATATGTAGAAAGTGTTGATTCAAATACAACAATTTCTTTATTAACATCATCAAATATAGAGAAAAGTATGGAGCCAATTTTATATGAGATTGGTCCTGGTGGTGAAAGTGGAAGAAGTTACTATACTCACCATGGAGAAGAGTTTATATTTATTCTTGAAGGAAGTTTAGATATATATATAGAAGAAACAGTTCATAGTTTACATGAAGGAGATAGTTTCTATTTTAAATCTAGTCAAAAACATAGATTTAAAAATAATTCAGATAAAAGAGCTAGAGCTCTTTGGGTGGTAAATCCACCAACATTCTAAAAATGGAGGAAAATAATGAATATAGAAGTAAAGGTATTAAACTCTACTAGGCTAACAAAGTTATTAATAGCTGCAAGTAGATGGTTATCAAAATATTCAGATGTTTTAAACGATTTAAATGTATATCCAGTACCAGATGGAGATACAGGAACAAACATGTCTATGACATTACAAGCAGTTGAAAATGAATTAATAAAGTTAAATCATGAGCCAGATATGGAAGAATTAGCTGATATAGTTTCAGAAGCAATTCTTTTAGGAGCAAGAGGAAATTCTGGAACAATTTTATCTCAAATTATTCAAGGATTTTTAGAAGGAGTTAGAACTAAAGAGGAAGTTACAGTAGATGATGTAAAGATAGCTTTTAGATTAGCTAAAGAGAAGGCATATAAAGCTGTAAGTGAACCTGTAGAAGGAACAATGCTAACTGTTATAAGAAGAGTAGCTGAAGAAGCTGAGATCTATAATGGTCCATCAGATGACTTTATTCCATTTTTAGTTTACTTAAAAGAGGCAGCAAAAGAAGCTGTAGAAGAGACACCAAATCAACTACCAAAATTAAAAGAGGCTGGTGTAGTAGATGCTGGAGGACAGGGAATATTCTATATTTTAGAAGGTTTTGAAAAGTCAATTACAGATCCAGAAATGCTTCATGACTTAGAGAGAATAGTTCAATCTCAAGCTAAGAGAAAAGATATAATGGAACACTCTGGAAATCATGTATTTGAAGATATAAAATTCAAATATTGTACAGAATTTGTAATTGAGTCTGGAGATTTTGATTTAGATGACTATAAATCTAAAATAGTAAATTTTGGAGATTCTATGGTATGTGCTCAAACGTCAAAGAAAACAAAGACTCATATACATACAAATAATCCAGGAGCAGTTTTAGAGATAGCTGGTAAATTAGGTAATTTATCAAATATAAAAATCGACAATATGGAGATTCAGCATAAAAATATGCTTTTAGCAGATGCTGAACAGTATAAACTTGATAAAAAAGGTAAAGTTCTAGTTCAAAATGAAAATAGTAAACCTATAGCATATTTTGCTATTGTTGATAATATGGAATTAGGTAATTTATTCTTAGATAATGGAGCTACAGCTGTATTAATAGGAGGGCAAACACAAAATCCTAGTGTTGCTGATATAGAAGAAGGAATTAATAAAATAAAAGCTGATAAGATAGTTATTTTACCAAATAATAAAAATATCATATCATCTGCTAAAATGGCAGCAGAAAGATCTTCTAAAGAGGTTACTGTTTTAGAAACTAAAACAATGTTAGAAGGAGAGTACGTTGTAAAAAATAAAGATTTTGGAATGGACGAAATCTTAAAGCAACTTCCATTTAATACTTCTATTGAGATAACACAAGCAGTTAGAGACACAAAAGTTGATGAGTTATTGATATCTCAAGGAGATTATATAGCATTAATTAATGGAAAAATAAAATTAAGAGCAGCTACATTAGAAGAAATTATAGAAAATACATATAAAGAATGTGTAAATAGTGAAACATTAAATATATTTGCATGTATTGGAAAAGGTTCTACTGAGGAAGCAAATAAAATTCTTAAAGGAATAAAATCTACAGTTAAGTATTCAGATTTAGTAATAGGACAGGAAAATTATCCATACTATATATATATAACAAATAGAAACCCTGAATTGCCTGAAATTGCCATTGTAACAGATTCTACGTCAGATTTAACACCAGATATGATAAAAGGCTTAGATGTGGACATAATCCCGTTAAAAATAAAGTTAGCAGGAGATACATATTATAGAGATGGTGTAGATATTTCTAAAGGAGAGTTTTGGAAACAATTATTAAAAGAAAATATAGTTCCAAAAACATCTCAACCATCACCAGCTGAATTTAAAGAACTTTATGAAAAGTTACTTGAAAAAGGTTATAAAAAAATAATTTCAATTCATATTTCAAGTAAATTAAGCGGAACTCAGCAAGCTGCTAGAGTAGCAAGAGGAATGCTAAATAAAGAGGATGATATTGCTATAGTAGATTCTAAAGTAGTAACATTTGCTTTAGCACATATAGTTTTAGAAGCAGCAAAAATGGTAAAAGAAGGAAAGTCATTCGATGAGATAATAGAATGGATTGACGAAACAAAAAGTAAAATGAAAGTTTATTTTGTTGTAAAAGAACTTTCATATTTAGAAAAAGGTGGAAGAATAGGAAGAGCATCGTCAGTAATTGGTGGATTCTTAAAAATTAAACCAGTTTTAAAATTAGAAAATGGAGAAGTATGTATTGAAGCGAAGGCTCTTGGAGAAAGAGGAGCTTTATCATATATGGAAAAACTAATTAAAAATGAAAAAAATTCAATAATAATGTATACTGGTTGGGGTGGAACTCGTAGTGAATTAGAGGCTGCAGACCAATTGAGAAGTATTGCAGAAAAAACAAAAAAATTGGATTATAGAGGTAGAATGGAGATAGGAGCAACTATAGCTTCGCATACAGGACCTGTATATGGAATGGGAATTTTAAATAAAATAAGATAGTAAAAAATAGCTAGATTTATAATCTAGCTATTTTTACAAATGTAATCTTTTTTAAATAAATTAAATAAGATACAGCATAAAGAGTTTTAAAAGGATTGACTGGACATTAAAAAGCAAATATAATAAAGAAAAAACCATAGGAGGATAAAGATGGCAATATTAGTTTGTGGTGGAGCTGGATACATTGGAAGTCATGCAGTAAAGGCTTTATTAGAAGCAAAAAGAGAGGTAATTGTTTTAGATAATATGCAAACAGGGCATGTGGAAGCTATTCCAGAGAATATAAAATTAGCTTTAGGAGACTTAAGAGATGTAGAGTTTTTAAAAAAAGTTTTTAAAGAGAATAAAATAGAGGGAGTTATACACTTTGCAGCCGATTCTTTAGTAGGAGAAAGTATGACAAATCCAGCTAAATATTTTGAAAATAATGTAGTTGGATCAATGAACTTATTAAATACAATGAAAGAACATAATGTGAAGAACATTGTATTTTCATCGACAGCAGCAACATATGGTGAACCTAAAAATATACCAATTTTAGAAACAGATGAAACTTTGCCAACAAACCCTTATGGTGAGAGTAAATTAATGGTTGAAAAATTATTAAAATGGTATGACTACGCATATGGAATAAAATACACAGCTCTTAGATATTTTAATGTAGCTGGAGCTTATCCAACAGGAGAAATTGGAGAAGATCATAGTTCAGAAACTCATCTTATTCCAATAATATTACAAGTAGCATTAGGAAAGAGAGAGAAAATAGGTATATATGGAGATGATTATCCAACGGAAGATGGAACATGTATAAGAGATTACGTTCATGTAATGGATTTAGTAGATGCACATATACTAGCTTTAGATAGATTAAAAAATGGTGGAGAAAGTACAGTTTATAATTTAGGTAATGGAGAGGGATTCTCAGTTAAGCAAGTTATAGATGTAGCAAGAAAAGTAACAAAGCATCCAATACCAGCAGAGGTATCTCCAAGAAGAGCAGGCGATCCAGCAAAGTTAGTTGCTAGCTCAGAGAAAGCAATGAAAGAGTTAAAATGGAAACCTAAGTATGCATCGTTAGATTCAATAATAGAAACAGCTTGGAAGTGGCATAAAGAAAATCCTGAGGGATATAACGACTAAAAAATTAGGCAGAATTCTGCCTAATTTTTTCTTTATAAGGAGAAAGTATGAGAATATATAAATTTGATGAGATAGATTCTACAAATAAGTTTTTAAGAGAAAAGGAAGATGTAATAGAAGGAGATTTAGCAATAGCAAAAGTTCAAACATTGGGAAGAGGAAGAAGAGGAAATAAGTGGGTTTCTACAGAAGGAGCCGCATTGTTTTCATTTGTGTTAAAACATGATATAGAAATACCGGAAGAGGAGTATATGAAATTATCTCTTTTAATAGGATACTCTCTTTTATATTCATTAAAAAAAATAGAAAATTTAGATTATAAGTTTAAATGGACGAATGATTTATATTTAGATGAAAAAAAAATAAGTGGAATTTTAGTAGAGAAAATAAGAGATAACTATATTATTGGAATAGGTTTAAATATAAATAATTTAAATTTAGAAGAAGCTAAAAGTATTGCAATATCATTGAGAGAAAAAACAGGTAAAACATATGATTTAGAGAAAGTTATAGCTACTGTTGTTGAAGATTTTTATAATAATTTTCAAGAGTTTAAAAAAGGAAAATGGAAAGAGATATTAGAAAAAATTAATAAAGTTAACTATCTATATGGTAAGAGAATAAATATTGTTACATTTGATAAAGAAGAAAGTGGAATAGCAGGAGATATTTTAGAAGATGGAATGTTAGAAGTATTTATAGGAGATGAAATAAAAAAATATAATATTGGATCAATTCACATATCAAAAAAATAGAGGAAAATATGAATAAGAAAAGAATAGTTTTAGGACTGAGTGGTGGAGTAGATTCATCAACTTCAGCATATATGTTAAAAGAAGATGGATTTGAAGTAATTGGAGTTACTTTAGTAGTTAGTAAAGAGCAGAGAGAATCACAAGATCTGAAAGATGCAATATCTCTTGGAAAAGAATTAAATATAGAGCATATAGTTTTGGATATTGTAGATGAGTTTAATGAAAAAATTGTAAAGTATTTTATAGATGAATATTCAAAAGGGATGACACCATCACCTTGTGTAGTTTGTGATGAGATAATAAAAATAAAAAAATTAATAGAGATTGCTAATTTAAAAGAGGCCTATTATATAGCAACTGGTCATTATTGTGAGATAAGTAAAGAAAATAGATTTAAAAGAAATCTGTTTAAAAAACCAAAGGATGTAAGAAAAGATCAAGGTTATATGTTGTATAGAATAGAGCCTGAAATAATAGAAAGAATGATATTTCCTTTAGCTAAATATGAAAAAACTATTGTCAGAGAAAAAGCTAAAAAATATGGAGTAAAAGTTTTTGATAAGAAAGATAGTCAAGGTATATGTTTTGCAAAAGAGGGATATCTAGAATTTTTAAAAAAAATGTTAGGTGACAAGATTAAACCTGGAAACTATTTAGATAAAACTGGAAAGATTTTAGGTCAACACCAAGGATATCAATTATATACAATCGGCCAAAGAAGAGGACTAGGAGTCTTATTTTCTAAAATATATTTTATTGTTGATATTTTACCAGAAACAAATGAAATAATTTTAGGTGATTATTCAGAGTTATATAAAAAAAGAGTAGAATTAGAAAACTTTAAAACCCATATTTCTTTTGATGAATTAAAATCAATGAGGGTTTTAGCAAAGCCAAGGTTTTCAAGCCAAGGTTTTTATGGTAAAGTAATTAAAGAAAACGAAAAAATATATTTTGAATATGAAAATAAAAATCCACAAAATGCAAAAGGACAGCATTTAGTAATATATAGTGATGACTTAGTAGTGGGTGGAGGAAAAATAATATTTTAAGGGGGTAATTTAATGAATTTAGAAAAGTTAATGAAAGAAAAAAATGTTGATGCGGTTTTAATTACTAATATGCTTAATGTGAGATATTTTACAGGTTTTACAGGAACAACAGGAGTAGCATTAGTAGCAGGAGATAAGAAGTTTTTTATAACTGATTTTAGGTATGTAGCTCAGGGGAAGGAACAAGTAGAAAAAAATGGTTATGAATTAATTTGTGAAAATATATCTACATTAAAAAAAGTTGGAGAGATATTAAAAGAATTTAAAGTTGAAAAATTAGGGATTGAAAATCAAAATGTAACACTAGATCAATTTAAACTTTTTGAAAGCAATTTTCCAAGTTTAGAATATGTATATTTAGATGATAATTTTACAAAGATAAGAGAAATCAAGTCAGAAAAAGAGATAGAAATAATAAAAAAATCTGTGGAAATTGCAGAAAAAGCTTTAGAATTAACAATTCCTAAAATCAAAATTGGAGTAAAAGAGAGTGAGATTGCAGCAGAACTAGAATATCAAATGAGAAAATTAGGAGCTTCAAAGCCATCTTTTGATCTTATTGTAGCATCTAATGAAAGATCAGCTTTACCTCATGGAGTAGCTAGTGATAAAAAAATAGAGGAAGGTTTTTTGACAATAGATTATGGATGTTTTTACAAAGGATATGCTTCAGATATAACAAGAACATTTTATGTAGGAGATAATCCCTCAGAAAAACATTTAGAGATATATGAAATTGTAAAACAAGCAAATGAAAAAGCAATAAAAGAGGTTAGAGCAGGAATTTCAGTTCATGAATTAGATGCAGTAGCTAGAGATTTTATTAAAGAAAAAGGGTATGGTGAATACTTTGGTCATGGATTAGGACATGGTATTGGACTTCAAATTCATGAATATCCAGGAGTTTCTTTTAAGGCAGAGAATAAAATATTAAAAGAGGGAATGGTAATAACAATTGAGCCTGGAATTTATCTTCCAAATTTTGGAGGAGTAAGAATCGAAGATGATATTTTAGTAAAAAAAGATTCTTATGAAATTTTAACGTCATTGGATAAATCATTTAAAAAAATTAAATAATGTATAAAACAATGTAAAAAATACAAAAAATGTTCGTAAAAAGTACTAATTGCAGAACAATATATATTTTTTTTATAAAAAATATATAAAATTAATCTTGTTAATTTTATATAAAATATGGTATCCTTTATCTATAGTAGAAAGTTTATTAATCATTTTATAATAAAATGAAAATAAATTATCAATATGGAGGGGAAAATGGAAGCTGAATTAAAAAAGAACGAACTTAATAACAAGAGTTTTATTGACAAATTCTTGAACATAATTGAAAAGGGAGGAAATGCCCTACCACATCCAGCTACACTTTTTGCAATATTAGCTGTAGTAGTTATTATTATATCTGGAATAGGTGGAGCTTTAGGTTGGTCTGTTGATTTTGTTGGAATCAATAGTAAAACAATGAAGACAGAGGAGATGGTTATATCAACAAAATCTCTAATGACTAAAGAGGGAGTAAATTATATATTTACATCTATGGTTAAAAACTTTACTGGATTTGCACCTTTAGGGACAGTACTTGTAGCAATAATTGGAATAGGTATTGCTGAAAGATCTGGATTAATGGCAGCAATATTAAAAAAAGTTGCATTATCTACACCTAAAAAATTAGTAACTGTTATGGTTATTTTCTTAGGAATTATGTCAAACGTAGCATCAGATGCAGGATACGTTGTATTACCACCATTGGCAGCATTAATCTTCTTGTCATTTGGAAGACATCCAATTGCTGGATTAGCGGCAGCATTTGCTGGAGTTTCTGGAGGATTCTCAGCTAACTTGTTAATTGGAACAATTGATCCACTTTTAGGAGGTATATCAACGGAAGCTGCAAAAATACTTGATCCAACTTATGAGGTTTTACCAACAGCAAACTGGTACTTTATGATGGCATCAACATTTGTAATTGCTTTCTTAGGAACTTTAATTAATGATAAAATAGTAGAACCAAGATTAGGGAAATATACAGGAGATGAAGCTATTGATTTCCAAGAAGTTACTGTGGAAGAGAAAAAAGCTTTAAGATCAGCTGGAATGGCTACAGTAGTTATGTTAGTTTTATTAGTACCAATTTATTTTGCATTAGGTAAAAACTTCTTAGGAAGTGGATTGGTACCAATAATCGTAATTTTCTTCGCACTTCCAGGATTAGCTTATGGTAAATCTATTGGAACAATAAAAAATGATTCAGATGTAATGGGTATGCTTACTAAATCAATGCAAGGAATGGCTGGATATATAGTTTTAGTATTCTTCGCAGCGCAATTTATAGCATATTTTGGATATACAAACTTAGGGACAATTTTAGCTGTAAAAGGAGCAGACTTCTTAGAAACAGCTGGAATTGGTGGGATTCCATTAGTAATAGGATTTATATTAATCGTAGGATTCTTAAATCTATTTATGGGATCAGCTTCAGCTAAGTGGGCTATATTAGCACCAGTATTTATTCCGATGTTAATGAGAATAGGATACTCACCAGAGTTTACTCAGTTAGCTTATAGAATAGGAGATTCAAGTACAAATATAATTTCTCCTTTAATGTCATATTTTGCAATGATAATTGTATTTATGCAAAAATATGATAAGAAAGCTTCTTTAGGAACATTGATATCAGTAATGCTTCCTTACTCAATAACATTCTTAATTGGATGGTCAATTTTCTTAGCAGCTTGGATGTTAAGTGGATTCCCAATTGGACCAGAGGTACAAATACTACTAAAAGGAATGTAATATCTTAAGGCTTGATTAATTTCAAGCCTTTTATTATTTATAGAGGTGAAAAATGAAAAAAAATATAATTTTAATACATGGAGCGGGTGTTGGGGGATGGGTTTTTAGAGATATAGAAAAGATATTAAAACTTTATGGTAATAATGTATATTGTCCAAGTCTATCAGGAATAGGAGATAGAAAAAAAATTCTAGAAAATAAAATTAATTTGACTACTTATGCAAAAGAGGTAGAACATCTAATAGTAGAAAATAATTTAGATAATATATACTTAATTGGACACTCTTTTGGAGGCGCAGTAGTATCAGCTGTAGTAGAATTAGTTCCTGAAAGAATAAAATATCAAATATATATTGATAGTTTTTTTCTAGAGGATAACGAAAGTATTTTAACTTTATTTGGAGAAAAAAGAGAAGGTGAGTTATATGAAATATGTAAAAATGAAGGAGAGGATAAATACTTGCCTAAAAGATTATTTGGAAAGGAGCATCCGCTAATAAAAGATATGCCTTTTAATCCATATAAGGAAAAAGTTAAATTTAAAGGAAATGGAAAAAAAATTCCAGGAGCTTATATAGATTGTTTAGATAGTACTGGATTTGAGCATTTAGAAAAACCTAAAAAAATTATGAAGAAAAGAGTAGAAAAAAGAAAGTGGAAGTATATAACGTTAGACTCTGATCATGTTCCAATGACAAAATCACCAGCTAGGGAAAAATTAATTGAAATATTACTTGAATTAATAAAAGACAGCTAAAAATAGCTGTCTTTTACTTTTATACAATTAGACTTAGAACTGATAAAGCTCCTATAAAGATAAGAGTAGGATTTAATTTTTTAAAATCTCCAGTTCCAGCATGGATAATTATATAAGATATGAAACCAAATGCTAGTCCAGTGCTGATACTATAAGTTAATGGCATCATTAATATTGTAACAAAAGATGGAAAAAGAGTTTTATAATCTTTCCAATCTAGTTCATAAATATTTTTAAACATATAAACTCCAACGATAATAAGAGCTGGTGATGTTGCAAATGATGGAACAATAGAAACTAAAGGGGTAAAGAATAATGCAACTATAAAGAAAAGAGAAGTTACAACTGAAGCTAATCCAGTTCTAGCACCAGCAGCAATTCCAGCAGCTGTTTCTGAAAGAGTAGTAACAGTACTTGTTCCTAGAACTGCACCTATTATAGTAGAAGTAACATCTGCGTATAGCATTTTTCCAAGATCTTTAACTTTTCCATTTTTATCTGCTAGTCCAATCTCCTTAGAGCATGCAATTAAAGTTCCAAGTGAATCAAAAAGATCAACAAACATAAAAGAAAAAGCTGGGCCTAATAAAGATAATTTAAGAGCACCCATAATATCTAATTTAAAAGCTATTGGTGCAATACTAGGTGGCATAGATACAATAGAGTTAGGCATTATAGTATCACCAGTGAATAGACCTATAACAGTAGATGAAATTATACCTATTAATATTCCACCTTTAACTTTTTTTATTTCTAATATAATTGCAATAAAAAGACCAATAACTCCAATTAAAATTTGTGAGTTAAATCTTGCTAAACCAATAATTGTTGCTGGATTAGAAGAAACAATTCCTAAAGTTTTTAGACCAATAAAAGCGATAAAAAGACCAATTCCTCCAGTCACAGATATTTTTAAGCAAAGTGGAATAGCATTTGCAATTTTTTCTCTAATTCCTCCAATTGATAAAAAGAAGAAAAATACACCAGAAAGAAAAACAATACCTAAAGCTGTTTCCCAAGGAATACCTCTTCCAATAACAAGAGAATAAGTAAAAAATGCATTTAAACCCATACCTGGTGCTAAAGCAAAAGGTGCATTAGCTAAAAGGGCAGATATAAGAGTTCCAATTGCTGCTGAAATAATGGTAACAGTAATAAGGGCTCCTTTATCCATTCCAGATTCACTAAGAATAGCAGGATTGATAAAAATAATATAAGCCATAGTTAGAAAAGTAGTAGTTCCTCCAATAATCTCATGTTTGATGCTACTATGCCTTTCTTGGATTTTAAAAAAATTGTTTAAAAAATTCATACAAAACTCCTTTATTTTTCTGTATATTATACATAAAAAATACATTAAAATGAAGAAAAAAATAAATTCTTGACAAAATCTTGCAAATACTATACTATTAAAGTATAGAAATTAACTAAAACCAAATATAATTGAATAAAAAAATAGGAGCTAAGCTCCTATTTTTTTTATTTTCCACAACATTTTTTATATTTTTTTCCTGATCCACATGGACAGTTTTCATTTCTACCAACTTTATTAACTACTCTTGGTGGTTGATTTTCACCAAAAACTTCAACATATGAATGTCCTTTTAGAGTCCAAAGAGGTAAAGACTTAGAAATTTTAGTTACAAGAGCTGTAAATATAGATTCAGAATTAGAATTATCAAATTTAATTCTAGTTTTACTATCAGAAACAATCTCTTCTATAGGTAGATTATTTTTTAATCTATCAATTATTGTTGTAATTTCAAATCCAATTTGAGCTCCTTGCATTTTGTGAGACATTAGAAGGGCAATTAAATCAGCAACTTCTTGAGTTTTTTCAATGAAGAAGTAATTCCAATAGTTTTTGTACTCATCATTTGTTAATATTTTGTACTCTAAACCATCATATTTAATTGTTTCATGTAAAATATCAACAGGTTCAGAAACAGAATCAGCTACTAAATAGATAGTTTTGCTTCCAGAATCTTCTAATTTTGATATAAATACATTTAAAATCCATCTACAATCAATAAAAGCATGAATTTTCTCTAAAGTAATATCTTTAAATGTAGGAAGTAAAAGTTCTAATAATTTATGCTCATCAATAACACCATAGAATCTAATCATTCCTAAAATTAGCATCTCAAGTTCCTGATAAGAGTCAATTAAAACTTTATTCTCTTCTTTTTGAGAAATAGAATTTATAGTTTCAATAAACCATGTTGAGATAAGGTAGTGGTTATTGTCTTTTTCTTTTATAACATTTTTAGATATAAATCCAAAACTTTGTAACGGTAATAAAAATTCCTCATATTCAAAGAAATCTTGTTCGCTAACTTGGTTTTTCTCAACATTAAATTGAGAAAGTAAAGATATAGTATCCTTAGAAAAAATTTCTAAAAAAGCTGAAGTATTATTTTCATAAGCTTCTGTAACCTTTTCTATAATTTTTCCTTTAACAGTACTTTTAGCAATTTTTATATTAAATTTAGCTAAGATTTTAAAAAGATCATCTTTAAGTAAACTATTTAAAGATTCAATTAAAAATTTGTCTTCCACAGTGACCTCCAAACATTTTTATTACTATTATATCATAAAAATATGAAAATACAAAAATGTATAGAAATCTATATTTAGAAGTTATTTTTATAAGGAATGATTTTAATTTTTTTATGTTTAAAGAAAATTTCGCCATTGATAAAAGAAAATTGTAGAGGATAGACTTCAACCCCTTCTTCAATTGCTTTATAAAATGTTTTGTAAAAAATTGGATCAGTTTCATAATTAGGAACAAAAAAATCAGAATCTCTCAAAATAATAAGTATAACAGCAGCACGATGGCCAGATTTTTTAATTTCAATTAGCTCATTTAAGTGTTTAGTTGCTCTTACACTTGGAGCATCTGGGAAAGTAGCGATTTTATTTTTAGAAAGAGATACTCCTTTAGTTTCGATATATATCTTTTCTCCATTTTTTTCAATTAAATAGTCTAATCTGCTATTACCAAATTTAACTTCAGGTTTTATAAAATCTATTTTTCCAAAGATAGAAATATCCTCATTTTTAAAATAATTGTCGGTGATATATCTATGAATAGATGAATTAATTAAAATTTCTTCATTATCATCTGCACAAGCGGCAATAACGTCCCATAAAGTTTTTCGATTCTCGATATTTTTTGCTTTTCTTAAAAAAACTTGATTTCCAGGAAAAAAAAGTTCTTTAATTCTTCCTGAATCATGAACATGAGCAGTAATTATCTCATTATTATTAAGCTCTAGTGATGCTGTAAATCGATTAGGTCTATCTATAAATTTTCCAATTTCATCAATATTAACTTTGTAAATAAGTTTCATTAAGCCCCCTTTAATATAAATATATAATAAAAAAGAGATCAATTTCTTGATCTCTTATTGTAAGTTATTACTCAGCTGGAGCGATACACTCAACAGGACAAGCACCTGCACAAGCACCACAATCAATACATTGATCCTCGTCGATTCTTCTTTTTCCTCCATCAACCTCTGAAATGCAGCTAACAGGACAGATTGCCTCGCAAGTTCCGCATCCGATACAGATATCTTCGTTAATTCTATGAGCCATGATAACCTCCTAAAATAATTTTAATTAAGTATAAATATACAACTTTAATGTATACTCGACAGAAGTATACCATTTTAATATTAAAAAGGCAACTCTTTTCTAAAAGTATTATTAAAAAGAAAATAATAAATTCCTTTTTTTTTCTAGAAAATTGATATATAATGAAAAAAAATATTTTAAGGAGATTAGCTATGAAAATTTTTGTAATGTCAGATATTCATGGATCAAGTTATTTCTTAAAAAAAGCGTTAGAAGCTTATAAAAAAGAAGAAGCTAAATATATATTAATATTAGGTGATGAATTATATCACGGACCAAGAAATCCATTGCCATTGGAATATAATCCAAAAGAAGTTGCAGATATACTAAATAATTATAAGGATAAAATAATTGCAGTTAGAGGAAATTGTGATAGCGAAGTAGATCAAATGATGTTACAATATCCAATTTTAGGAGATTATTCTACGATTTTTTTAAAAGAGAAGAGAATTTTTGTAACACATGGTCATGTATATAGTGAAGAAAATTTGCCTAATATTTGTGAAGGAGATATATTTATGTATGGGCATACTCATCTACCAGTAGCATATGAAAAAGATGGTATATATAGATTAAATCCAGGTTCTATATCTTTACCAAAAGGTGGAAATGTAAATAGTTATGGAATTTTAGAGGATAACTACTTTTGTATAAAAAGTTTAGATGGTGATATTATAAAAGAGATTGAAATAAAGTAAAAAGGAATGCATTGAAGCATTCCTTTTCTATTTTTTTATAGTGTAATTAATAACATCAGTGAAATAATCAACATAATTAACTGTAATACCAGTTTTTAAAAAATCTGGAAGTCTATCAAAATCTTTTTTATTATCTTTAGGAAGAAGTAGTTCAAAGATACCAACTCTTCTAGCAGCGATAGTTTTTTCTCGAACTCCTCCAATAGGTAAAACTTTACCAGTTAAAGTTAATTCTCCAGTCATGGCAATACCTTTTCTAATAGGAGTATTAGTAGCTAAAGAGTAAAGAGCTAAAGCCATTGTGATACCAGCAGATGGGCCATCTTTAGGAGTAGCACCTTCAGGTACATGTAGATGAACTCTATTTTTATCAAAAAATTCTTTTGCTTCAGCAGGAAGAGTGTTATCCTTAGCGAGTAATGATCTAATATATGAATATGCAATCTCTGCTGATTCTTTCATAACATCTCCCAATTGCCCTGTTAGCTTTAATCCACTCTCTTTATTACTGATACTAGCTGCTTCAATATATAGTGTTGCACCACCCATAGAAGTCCATGCCAATCCAAGAGTAACTCCTGGAATTTCATTTTGGTAAAGTTCTTCTGTAGTAAAAATTGGAACTCCTAAATAAGATTCGACATTATTTTCGTTTATTCTAACTTTTTCCTTATTACCTTCAGCAATTTTCAGATTTACTTTTCTCATAATTTTTCGAATACATTTATCCAAAGTTCTAACTCCAGCTTCTCTAGCATATTTATCTATTATAAATTTTAGAGCATTTTTACTTATCGTAATCTCTTTATTATCCAAAGCGTGAGCTTTAAGTTGTTGAGGAATTAAGTATTTTTGAGCTATTTGTAATTTTTCTTCAAGTATATAGCCTGATAAATGAATGATTTCCATTCTATCAAGTAATGGTCTTGGAATTGTATCTAGTTGATTTGCAGTTGTAACAAAAAGAATTTTTGATAAATCATATCTTATATCTAAGTAGTGATCTAAAAAATCCTTATTTTGTTCTGGATCTAAAACTTCTAATAAAGCAGAAGCGGGATCTCCTCTAAAACTATTTCCAATTTTATCTATTTCATCAATCATAATAACAGGATTTGATGTTTGTACAAGCTTTAAAGCTTGAATAATTTTTCCAGGCATAGCTCCAATGTATGTTCTTCTATGCCCTTTGATTTCAGCTTCATCAACCATACCACCAACAGAGAAACGATAAAATTTTCTATTTAATGATTCTGCTATTGATTTACCAATTGATGTTTTTCCAACTCCTGGAGGTCCGACTAAACAAAGAATGGATCCATTAACATTTCCAGTTTTTATAACTGTACTTACAAATTCTAAAATACTATTTTTTATATCTTCAAGACCATAGTGATCCCGATCTAAAATTGTTTTAGCCTTCTTTATATCCAATCTATCTTTTGAAAAAACGCCCCATGGAAGTTCAACAATAGACTCAATATATGTTCGAGCTACATGATATTCAGGAGAACCTTGATCAAGTAGAGAAAGTTTTTCAAGTTGTTCATCAACTATCTTTTCAGCTTCTGGAGATAGATGAATATGATTTATTTTATCTACAATTTTATCAATAACTGCTGATTTTTCATCTTTTTCTAATCCAAGTTCCTGTTTTATTAATTTTAGCTGTTCTCTTAAAAAATATTCTTTTTGTTGCTTACTAACTTTATCTTCGATTTGTTTAGAAATTTTAGCTTGAAGTTGGGAGATTTCTAATTCTTTTTTCAGCATCGTTAAAAGTCTTTGTGAACGATTAACTATACTAAACTCTTCTAAAAGTTCTTGGAGATCCTTTGCTTCAGCTTTTAGCATTGAAGAAACAAAATCTATAAAAATACTAGGATGGTCATATGATGCTTGGGAAACTAAGAGTTTTAACTCCTCTTTTAGTATAGGATTAACTTCAAAAATTTCCTTTAAAGATGTCATAATGGCAAGCATATAAGCTTTAAGTTCAACGGATGAATCAGTTGTTTCTCTATTATATTTTACTTTCCAACACAATCTAGAATTTCCAGGGACAACTTTTTTCTTTTTAAATCTTTCTACACCAAAAACAATAGCTTGAACAGAATCTTGGGAGATAGATGTAACTTTATTAATTTTAACAACAGTTCCAACATCATATAAAGTTGAGTTGAAGTAATCATTATCATCAATATCTTTCACAAAAACTAAACCGATGAAACCGTTATAGTGTTCCTCTGCATCTTTTATTGCTTGTAAAAAATCCTCTCCTGTGAAAGCGATTGGAGTTAGAATATTTGGGAAAATAGGTCTTATTACAAGAGGTAAAATTGGAATATCTTCTGGTAACAAATCCCTTATATTAACAAGATCAGTAGAATTATTATTTGTACTAGTCATAGCCTCCTCCTTTTGTTTCCGTTATTATAATTAGAGTACATATAAATGCCTATATTTCCTTTTATAAATTAAAAATAAAAGTTGAAATTTATTTTGAAAAGGAAGAGAGATAAAAAAGCAGTAAATCCTTAAAAATACAAAAGTTTTGGAGGAGTTAAAATGACTTTAAGAAAAAGAATTTGCGTTATGGATATTGGTTCTAACTCTATTAGAATGGTTATATATGAAATTACTCCGAATAAATCTTTTATTCCAATAGAGGATATAAAGGAAACCGTTAGATTAGGAGAGGGGATAAACGATAAAAAAGAGTTAAAGGATGAAAAAATAAAATTAGCATTAAAAACAATACAATTATTTAAAAAAGTATGTTTAAAAAATAACGTAGATGAAATTGTAGCTTTTGGAACAGCAGCTTTAAGAATTGCTACAAATGGAGAATATCTATTAAAAGAAATATTAAAAACAACAGGAATAGATGTAATTGTTTTTAAAGGTGAGGATGAAGCATATTTTTCTTTTGAAGGAGCAATAAACACATTAGATATAAAAGATGGAGTTGTAATTGACTTGGGTGGATCAAGTTTAGAAATAGTTCACTTTGAAAATAGAGAAGCTTTAGAGAGAGTAAGTTTAAATTTTGGAGCAGTAACTTTATCAGAAATTGCAGATTTAAAAGATAAATTAAGTAAAAAAGATGAAGAGACATTAAGAGAGTTTATACAAAACCAACTTAAAATAGTTCAGTGGAAAGATAAAATAAAAGATTTACCTTTAATAGGGGTAGGAGGAACCGTTAGAAATATTGGAGGAGTAAATCTATATATGAATAACTATCCTTTGGAGTTATTACATAATTATAAGGTAAGTGTTGATGGTGTAAAAGAAGTGGTAAACTTTTTAAAAGATAAAGACTATAAAGAGAAACAAGATGTACAAGGATTATCAAAAGCGAGAGCTGATGTTTTTATAGGAGCAGCGATAGCAGTAGAAGAGGTATTAACATATTTCTCTTTAAAAGAGTTAATAATTAGTGGCTATGGAATAAGAGAGGGAGTTTTGTATGAAAGGCTCAGCGAATGTGGGAAAGTTATTCAAGATCCTTTTGAAGATGGTTTTAGAGAGATATTGGAAATTTTGGATATTAATACAATAATAAAAGAAAAACAATATAAAATTTTTAAAAAAATATGCTTATCATTGGATGGAGAATATAAGCTTAAAGGAATAAATGAAAAAATAATAAAGATAGTGACGTATTTATATGATATAGGAAAGAGTATTAATTTTGTAAATTATCCATTGCACTCAGCTTATATGATATTAAATTTGGGAGTAAAAGGTATTGAGCAAAAAGAACTTGTAGCCTCAGCATTAATTGTAGCTAGAGGAAATAAAAAATATAAAGGGTTAGAAAAATATAAGGAGATGTTTAAAGATAGTGAAATAGATGAATTAATGATGCTTTCTAAAATATTGAATATGACAAATATATTTTATGATGATTTATTATTGGAAGATGAAAATTTTGAAATAGAAATTACAAAAGATGAGATTATATTTTTTATTAAAGATAAAGATGAAGAGGACTTAAAAATTATTGATTTATTTATATCTCAGAAAAAATTTATAAATACTTTTGATAAAAAATTGAAGTTTAAAATGAAATAAATAGAATGGAGAGGATATGGGGACTTATACAGTAATAGAGATTAATTCAACTTTTATAGAGATGAAAATATATGAAAAAAAAGAAAATGGATATAAAGTTTTAGAAAAAGTTACAGAAGATATTAATCTTTTCAAAGAGATTAAAGACAAGGATGAAATTTCTCTGGAAAAAATGAGGAAATTATGTGAGATATTAAAAAAAATGGATAACTTATCTAGAGATTATGGAACTACAGAAAAGAAAATTATATTTAGTGAGTTTTTTAAAACAATAACTAACTTTCCAATGGTTCTAGATCAAATAAAGCTAAAAGTAAATTTACCTGTAGAAAGTATAGATTTAAGTGAAAAAACATATTACTCTATAAAAAAATTAATTCATTTGGAAAAAGAGGTTTTTTCAAAAAAAGAGAGCAGATTATTTTTTAATTTAAAATCTTTTAGTTCAGGGGTATATCTATTTTATAAAGGAGAGTTATCTATAAATGAGCATATAAATTTAGGGACAGAAAAGTTATATTTAATACTTGAAGAAAATAATATAAATTCAAAGAAGGCTTTTGATTTTATTTGTGATTATATGGAAAGTTATGTTGAGTTCATAAGAAGAGATGTAGGAAGAAAGATTATAAAAAAACTTATTTTAGAAGGAGAATTAGAAGAAAAACTTTTAAAATTAATTTTTGGAAAAAAGGATTTAAAAAATTTAACATTAAGTGAATTAAAAGAAAAAATAAAGTTTTTACAAGAGCATTCATACAATGAAATTTCTACAAAATATAAGTGTAGTGTGCCTACTGCAAAATTAATGGTTATATCAATCTGCTTAATTATAAGTTTTGCTGATTATTTTGAAGTAAAAGAGATTAAATTTTTAGATTTTAATATAAAAGATTTATGTGCATTAGAGAAATTTTATCCTGAAATTAGATACTCTTTTGAAGAAACATTATGGAAAATAACATTAGATTCAGTTATAGATTTAGGTGAAAAATTTGATTTTGATAGAGAACATTCAGAGTTTGTAAAAAATATAGGTATAAAATTATTAGATAAATTGAAAGGGTATCATTCTTTAGGATTAAAAGATTATAAATATTTTATAATAGCAGCCTATTTACATGATATAGGAAAAGCAATAGATTTTGAAAATCATAGTAAGCATTCAGCGTATATACTTGAAAATACAACAATATTTGGTTTGAATAGAGAGATGATTGAAAAAATAGCCTTTATAGTTAGAGCTCATACGTCAAATACAAAGTTAGAATCACTTTATAACTATGGATTTAAAGGTGAAGAGTTAATAAAACTATTAAAAATTATAGCAATTATTAAAATAGCAACATCTTTAGATAGAGGGAAAAAAAGAAGATTATATAATGAAAAAATAAATTTAACTAAAACTAATTTAATAATAGAGATGGATACAAAAGAAGATTTTTATATGGAGAAAAGTAGTTTTGAGAAACAGTCAAAACTTTTTAAATATCTTTTTGACTTAGATATAGAGCTTAAAATAAATAGGAGGTTTGGAGAATGAGTACCTATACTGGAAAGGACTTTTACAACAGAGAGATAAGTTGGATAGAGTTTAATAAAAGAGTACTCTCTGAAGCAGAGGCAAATGATAATCCACTTTTAGAAAAAATAAAGTTTTTAGCAATTGTAAGTTCGAATTTTGATGAATTTTTTAAAGTAAGGGTTGCTGGACTAAAAGCCCAAGATGAATCAAATTTAGAGTTGAGAGATATAGCAGGTTTACTTCCAAAAGAGCAGTTAACAATAATAAAAAAAGAGGTCACAAAAGTTATTGAGAAGCAATATAAACTTTATACTACAATTATGGATAAAATAAAAGTAGAAGGTAAAATTTCAATAAAGACGTATGAAGAGTTACAAGGAAAAGAGTTACGATTTATAGAAAACTACTATAATGAAACTTTATTTCCAATATTGACACCAATGGCAATAGATACTTTTAGACCATTTCCACATTTAAATAGTGGAGCTATAAATCTAATTTTAAATGTAAAAGAGAAGGATGGAATATCTTTTGCTATAGTTGAAATTCCAAGAGTTGTAAATAGATTAATTAAGCTACCTGGTGGT
The DNA here is from genome assembly GCF_014250655.1 of Cetobacterium sp. 2G large. Classification (NCBI taxonomy): domain Bacteria; kingdom Fusobacteriati; phylum Fusobacteriota; class Fusobacteriia; order Fusobacteriales; family Fusobacteriaceae; genus Cetobacterium; species Cetobacterium sp. 2G large. The sequence goes on from NZ_JACHTH010000005.1 coordinate 137,068, forward strand.
AATAATTTTATTTTATTAGAAGAGGTAATAAAAAATAATCTTCATAGATTATTTAATGGTTATGAAATAATAGATATAGGGTATTTTAGAATTACAAGGGATGAAGATTTAGGTATAGATGAAAACAGTGGTGCAGAGGATTTATTAGTTGAAATAGAAAAAGAGGTCAAAAATAGAAAATGGGGTAATCCAGTTAGAGTTGAATATATTCGTGGGGTTTCTAATAAAAGTTTAGAATTTTTAAAAGAGCAAATAGAACTTGAAGAGGAGAATTTTTATCCTGTTTTAGGTCCTTTAGATTTGACATTTTTATGGGGAATGGTAGATGTTGATGGAGTTGAAGAGTTAAAATTTGAAAAAAATATTCCAAGGTATTACAAAGAGTTGGCTGGTGAAAATATATTTAAAGTTTTATCAAAAAGAAATATTTTACTTAGACATCCTTTTGAAAGCTTTGATCATGTGGTTGACTTGGTAAAAATATCAGCTCAAGATCCTAAAGTTTTAGCTATAAAACAAACTTTATATAGAGTAAGTGGTGATTCACCAATAATAAAATATTTAAAAAAAGCTGCTGAAAATGGAAAACAAGTGACAGTATTAGTAGAATTAAAAGCTCGATTTGATGAAGAAAGAAATGTTAAATGGGCAAGAGAGCTAGAAGAAGCAGGGTGTCATGTAATTTATGGATTAAGTGGGTTAAAAACTCATGCCAAATGTTTATTGATAATTAGAAAAGAAGAGGATGGGATAAAAAGATATGTACATTTAGGAACAGGAAATTATAATGATTCAACAGCAAAACTATATGTAGATTACTCATTCTTTACTATGGATGAAGAGATGGGAATAGATGCAAGTTATCTTTTTAATAAATTAACTGGATTTTCAAAGATAGATGATTGGAAAAAACTAATAGTTGCACCAACTCATTTAAGAGATACATTATACAGATTTATTGATAGAGAGATTGAAAATATTTCAAAAGGTGGATTAGGAAAAGTAGTTATTAAAGTGAATGGTTTAACAGATCAAGGAATAATAGAAAAGCTTTATGATGCTTCTAAAGCTGGAGTTGAGGTTACTTTAATTGTTAGAGGAGCTTGTTGTTTAAAGACCGGAATAGCTGGATTAAGCGAAAATATAAAGGTTTATAGTTTAGTTGGAAGATTTTTAGAACATGATAGAATATATTATTTTGAAAACAATGGAGAAGAAGAGTTATATTTAGGAAGTGCAGATTGTATGAGAAGGAATTTAGATGGAAGGGTAGAAACAATGTTTCCATTAGAAAATAAAGAGGATCGAAAAAAAGTTACTCAACTTATAAAAGATATTTTGAAGGATAATGTTAAATTAAGAGTTCAAAATAAAGATGGAAGTTATTCTTTAGTAAATCAAAAATCAAAAAAAGCAATATCAAAATTTAATTATCAAGAATACTATAGAGAAAAATCTAGTGAATAAAAAGGAGGGAGTAATATGAGATTAATTAAAGTTTCTAAAAAGAGCGATCTTTATAAAAAAGCAATAGATATATTTAAAGAGACAACTTATGGGAAAGATGTTGTTAATATAGCATTTTCAGGTGGAAGAACTCCAAAAGAATTTTTCACTAAACTATCAAAAGAGGATATAGATTGGGAAAAGATAAATATATTTTTAGTAGATGAAAGGTTTGTACCATTAGATAGTAATAACAGTAATTATAACCTTTTAAAAAAGAATCTTTTAGATAAAATTGATATTCCTGAAAAAAATATACATAAAATAGAGATATTAAAAACTCCTTTGGATTCAAAGATTGATTATGAGAAAAGATTATTAAAGTATTTTAAAGGTGATATAAAATTTGATGCAGTTTATTTAGGAATAGGAGAGGATGGACATACAGGATCAATATTTACAATGGATGATATAGAAGTATTAGAGCCAACTCTTATAACGGAAAGTTCAAACCATCCGCACAAAAGAATAACTTTAAGTATGGAAACAATAAATAAAGCTGAAAAAAAAATAGTTATAGCGACAAAGGAAAAAGCGGAGGTGCTAGAAAATTTACCTAAATTTAAATGTCCAGCATTTTTTATAGATAATCCAATAGTTTTAATGGAATATGAAAAGTAAAAAAAGTGGATTAAATCCACTTTTTTATTTGAAATTATCAAGTAATCTAAGAAAATCCATTGCAATTTTTTCTTCTTTTGTTAATGTTTGTCTAAAGCTTGGAGAGAAATTATAATTATTTAATCTATTTGGATGATACAGCAAATCATTGATAAAATATTTTAAAGGGTCGTTATAATTTTTGTATGCAGGTAATAATGAAATTTCTCTATTATATTTAGCAAAAGCTTTACGTAATCTTTTTTCTTCTTTTAATTGTTCTTTATAGAATTTTTCTACATTTTTTTGATTTTTATTTTTGAAAGATGGATTCATATTTAGCCATTCAATAAATTCTTTGTTATGTCCCCAGTTAGTATCGGTATTAATATTTTTTTGTGTATGACCTTTTGCTTTTCCTTTACCTGGATTAGCTAAAATTTGAGTAGAGCAAAGTGTTAAAGATATAAAAATAAAAGCTATAAAATTTTTCATAATATATTCTCCTCAAATAAAATAATATCTGTCTATTATATATTAAATGCAAAAAAAATTAAAGATATAAAAATTCTTGACTTTTATACTAAAGTTTTATATGATATTAATATATACAGAAAAAGTATAAATGGAGGTATGAAAATGAGAATTATGTTATTTACAACACCAACTTGTCAATATTGTGGTCCAGCAAAGGAGCTTTTAGCAGATACTGAAGGTGTAGAGATTATAAATGCTATGGAAAATCAAGAGTTAGCAGGAATGTATGGAATCAGATCTGTACCATGCTTAATTGTGGAAAAGTGTAGCGGAACAAAAACATTTATAGGATTAGATCAAATCGCTCAATTCGTTGATGAAAATGGACATTCATCAGGTGGATGTGGATGTAGCTGCGGTCATTAATTAAAAAACCATGCAAATAGTTTGCATGGTTTTTATTTTTTATTGGAAAGTAGTTAAAAAACATGTATAATATCTAATTAAATTTATAGATAAAAAAAGAATAAATTTAAACTTGTAGAATAAGCTTAAGAGGTGAAAAAAATGAGAAAAAAATTATCTCTATTTTTACTTCTTTCTATTATTTCAATTTTTGGAAGTATTAGGGAGGAGATTAAAGATAGATCCCACCTATATACTTTTGTTAACTCAGAAATAAAAGAGTCGAAAAATAACAAAAATGATAAACATATACTTTTAAATGTATCGAATAAAGATATTAAAATAATAACAACATCTAGCAGAGATAAAAAAGATGATGATTTAGGAAATGATGATAGTGTAACTTATCTTATTAATTCTAGTTTTTCTCCAATTTTTAGAATTAATTTAAAAGAAGTTCCATATTTTAATTTTTATTTAAATAATAATTTAATATATACAATTTTAAATAGATATGAAAATAGAGTATTAAGAATTTAAAAAATAGTTTTTTCAATGATATTAAAATAAAATTGGAGGAAAAAATGAAAAAACTATTATTAACTGAAGAGAATGAGATTTTAAGAGAAAAAGAAAGCTTTTTTGATAAAGTTTTTAAAGTGTTATTTTTAATGATGTTTGTAGGGTCATATTTAATGCTAGTAGGAGTGACTACTTTTAAACTATTGGAACATATAATAAAATATGGTATTTCAGGGTAGGTGAATATATGGGAGTAGAGATATTAATTGCTGGAATAATTATACTATTAAGTTTATTTTCAATAAGGATATCTAAGAAATTGGAGATACCTTTATTGATAATGTTTTTATTAGTTGGAATGTTAGCAGGATCAGAAGGAATAGGTAGAATTTATTTTGATAATGCTTTAGTCGCTCAAAACTTAGGAACAATAGCTTTAATGTTTATAATTTTTTCAGGAGGATTAGAAACTAAAAAAGAGGATGTAAAAAAGTCTCTTTATCCTAGTGGAACATTAGCAACTTTAGGTGTTTTACTAACTGCAGGTTTATCTGGAGTAGCCGTATATTATTTAACAGATTTTACCTTAAAAGAGTCTTTACTATTTAGTGCTATGGTATCATCAACAGATGCAGCGGCAGTTATGTCTATTTTAGGAGATTCAAAGCTAAAGAAAGATATAAAATCAGTTGTTGAAATAGAATCAGGAAGTAATGATCCAATGGCCTATGCTTTAATTCTTTTTTTATTATCATTTTTTAAAGAAGGAGAAAGTACATCAATTGCAACAGGAATAATTTTTCTTTTAAAACAAATAACCTTAGGAGCAATTATAGGGTATATATTTGGAGTGGTAACTTTACCGCTAGCTAATTATATAAAAATAGTGAGAGAAGAGTTTCTAACTATACATTTGATTGCGATATTGTTTATCTGTTTTGGATTGGCAACAGTTTTAGATGGAAATGGATTTTTGGCAATATATATTGCTGGAATAATGATTGGAAATAAGAAGTTTAACTATAAGTTAAACTCAATTAGAAATATGAGATTGATAACATGGTTTATGCAAATAGGAATGTTTGTAATGTTAGGATTATTAGTTTTTCCTAGTCAATTATTAGGATATATATTTATAGGAAGTTTATTGTCTGTAATTATGATAATAGTTATAAGAATGCTTGTTGTTTATAGTTTATTATGGCCATTTAAGTTTAATTATAAAGAGAAATTTTTTATATCATGGGCAGGATTAAAGGGAGCGGTTCCTATAATTTTTGCTACAATGGCTATAACAGAGGGATTACCTAACGCCCAAGGAATGTTTAATCTAACTTTTTATATTGTTGTATTTTCAGTTCTTCTTCAAGGAATGACTTTAAAATATGTAGGGAAAAAATTAAATTTATTCGAAGAGGATCAAGAGGAAGATAAATTTATAGAAATAGAGGAATTAGAAGAACTTGCTTTGAAGAAGATGATATTAGACGAGCAATCAGAATATGTTAATAAAAAGATTAGAGAACTTGAATTACCTCAAGGAATGCTAATTGTATCTATAAAAAGAGATGAAAATTATATAACTCCAAAAGGAGATGTGATCCTTTTAATGGGAGATACTCTTCTATTTTCACAAAACTAATTGTATTTTTTTAGATATAGTTATAGAATGTAATATAATATATTAGTTTTTAAAAACTAAAAGGACGTGAAAAGTTGAGTAAAATTTTTATAAAAAAAGATAGAGAAAGAATGTGGCAGAGTGGACATCCTTGGATGTATTCTGGAGCTGTGGAAAAGATAGAAGGAAACCCAGAAGCAGGATCAGTTATAGAAGTATATAATTGGAAAAAAGAGTTTATTGGATATGGTCATTATAATAAAAATTCGAAAATTATGGTACGTATGCTGGAAAAAGATATCAATAAAAAAATAGATTTAAATTGGTATTCTGAAAAAGTAAAGGAAGCATATGCTTTAAGAGAAATGATAAAAATTAACAGTAATGGATATAGGTTAATTCATAGTGAATCAGATTCTCTACCAGGAGTTATAGTAGATCGTTTTGGAGATTACTTAGTAGTTCAAGCTTCGACTTTAGGGATGGAAAAAGATAAAGAATTTTTAATAGAAGCTTTAAAAAAAGAGATTCCAAATTTAAAGGGAATATATGAAAAGAGTGAAGGTGATGGAAGAAAGTTAGAAGGACTTCCTGAAGTTTCAGGAGTTCTTTTTGGTGAAGTTCCAGATGAGATTGAAATTTTTGAGGGAGAGGCTAAGTTCACAATAGACTTAAAAGGACAAAAAACAGGATTTTACTCAGATCAAAGAGATAATAGAATTTTGATGGGTTCTCTATCGAAAGATAAAGATTTTTTAGATGTATGTAGTTATACTGGAGGTTTTTCACTTCATGCTATGGTAAATGGAGCAAATTCATCAACTTTAATAGATGTTAGTGAAGATGTTTTGAATGTTGCTAGAAAAAATTTAATAAAATATGAAAATGTTGAGTTTATAAAGGGGAATATATTTAATGTTTTAAGAGATTTAGTAAAAGAAGGATGTCAATGGGATGTAGTAAATCTAGATCCACCAAAATTGGCACCAAATAGAAGAGATTTAGATAAAGCTTTAAAAGCATATAAGGATATAATTTTAAATGGAATAAAACTTACAAAAAAAGGTGGATTACTTTCAATTTATAGTTGTAGTGGAGCAGTTACAAGTGCAGATTTAAGAATGGCTTTGGCTTATGCCGTTAAAGACGCAGGAGTAAAAGCTGTAATAGTAAATCAACTACACCAAAGTCCATGTCATCCAATATCAGTAGCAGTTTCTGAAACTGAGTATTTAAAAGGTTTTTTAATAAGAATAATTTAAAATAAAAGGGGAGTGGGGAAATATGTATCTATTAAATAATGGTTTGAAAATTCCGAAAGTAGGATTTGGAACATGGAAAGCAACTGATAAAGAGCAGTGTAAAAACGCAGTGAGAACAGCTTTAGAAATAGGATACAGACATATTGATACAGCTGCTATTTATGGAAATGAAGATGCTGTAGGAGAGGGAATTGCTGAATTTTTAAAAAATAATAATGTTTCAAGAGAAGAACTTTTTATTGTAACTAAAGTTTGGAATACTGAACAAGGTTATGAGACAACTTTAAAAGCTTATGAAGAATCTTTAAAAAAGTTAGGATTAGATTATATAGATATGTATTTAATTCATTGGCCACAACCTAAAGATTTAAATAAAACTTGGAAAACGTGGAGAGCTTTAGAAACACTTTATAAAAGTGGTAAGGTTAAAGCTATTGGTGTATGTAATATGAAAGAACACCATTTGAAACATATAATGAATAATTTTGAAATAGTACCTGCAGTAAATCAAATTGAGTTACATCCATATTTACAACAAAGAGAATTAAAAAAATTCTGTGATGAAAATGGTATTGTAGTAGAAGCTTGGAGTCCATTAATGCAAGGAGCTTTAGATCATGAAGGTTTAAAGAAGATAGCTGAAAAGAATAAAAAAACTGTAGCTCAAATAGTTTTAAAATGGCATTTACAAAAGGGGTTATTACCATTACCTAAATCAGTTACACCATCTAGAATTATGGAGAATTTTCAATTGGATTTTATTTTAGATGAAGATGATATGAAATATATTGATTCATTAAATAAAGAGGAGAGAATAGGTCCTGATCCCGATGAAATAACGTTTTAAATATTAAAAGTCATATTTTTATATGACTTTTTTTTATTATTTGAAAACAGAAGAAGGAAAAGCTATTAAAATTTTTAAGTATAGGATATCTTATAATTATGAGGAGAAAAAAATGGCAATAAATAAAATAAGCATGAAAGATTATAATCGTTTTATAGAGAACATATTAAATGAGTTAGAAATTGGAAAAAGAGTAAATTTATTAACTTTTAAAAGAGATAGAAAAGTGAGTATTATAAAAATTTCAAATGAAAAATTTGCAGTAGAAGAAGATGGTTTTAAACAAAAAAAGTTTGATGATTTAAATAGACATCAGGTTGTTAAATTAATGGACAAGCTTAGAGATATTGAATTTCCAAGAAGTAACATGTTACATATAAACAGAAAATAAAAAGACCGTATTGAATTTTTCAATACGGTCTTACTATTTCAACAACTAAAATTTAGTTGGTGGATTCATTGGTGGAGATGACGGGAATCGAACCCGTGTCCAAAATTGCAAGCGCCATAAGCTTCTACAAGCTTAGTTTGCTATTTGAATTCGCAATAGTTACTCCCGCAAACAGGGCTAACTAAAGCTATCCTCTAAAATGTCCCCTATAACTTAGAGAAATTGTTTAGGGTAATCTGTATTTAAGTGACACCTTGATTGAACGCTCCTACAGAAGAGAATGTTCAGAGGTGAGCTGACATTATGCAGCTAAAGCGTAATTTCTGTTTCCATCTAAACGATGAGTTGATCTCTCACAGCGATCAACCTGGCCTGCTACCTATAACCTCACAACCCTGTCGAAACCTTTGCATCCCCAATTATTAAATTATAGATTATTATAACACAAATTTTTCTTAAACTCAATTGTCTGGTGATATCTTTCTTATTTTTTTTATTGTTAAGAAAAACATAACTATAGCTACTAGTGTATCAGATATAGGAAATGCTAGCCAAACACCAATCTCTTTGAAAAAATATCCTAAAATATAAACAAGAGGAATGTTTAAAATAACAATTCTTAACATAAAAAATCGTGTGGCAATAACACTATCTTTAATAGATTGAAAAAAGTTGTTGCACGCTAAGAACATTGCAGTAAACGGCATTAAAAAAAGATTTAATCTCATAGCTGAAACTGTAAATTCGACTAGAGGAGGATCATTTTTTATAAAAAACGAGACTATCTTTTCAGTGTTAAAAAGCATAAGAAGAACTAAAATAGTTGAAACACTAATAACTGTACAAAGTTGTATTTTTAGAACTTCTTTTACACGTTCGTAGTTTTTAGATCCGAATGTATATGAGATTATAGCTGCCGTTCCTTGATTAAAGCCTTGTAAACTTGTGTTCATAACGCTTCTGCAAATTGAGATAATTCCAATTGCAGCAGTAGCAATATCTCCTCCGTAAACTCCAGCTTGTCTATTTGTAACCGTAATAACTGAAGATTGTAAAAGTTGATTATAAAAACGAGGACTCCCTATTTTAAAGATTTCCTTTAAAATTTTTAAATCAAGAGAAAAATACTTTTTAGAAAATGTAATAACATCTGATTTAAAAAAATAAAAAAGAATATAAAAAGCACTTAAAGCAGTAGCAATTAAAGTAGCCAATGCAGCTCCACCAATTCCCATATCGAATTTAATAATAAAAAGATAATCCAAAATAACATTGAAAACCCCTGTAAAAATATTTACGCCCATTGCTGTAACAGAGTCTCCAATTCCTCTAACAAGAGTGCTTTGTCCTAAAATAATTTGAAAAGTTGCAATTGGAATTAGAAAATTTGTATACTCTATGGCTGATGCAATATTAGAAGAACTAGCTCCTAAAATTTTTAAAATTGGAATGTTAAAAAGAAAAAGAAAAATAGTTAAAAGAACACCTACAATAAGAATCCATAAAAATCCAGTACATAAAACTTTTTCAGCACCTTCTCTATCTTTTGATCCCAGTTTAACTCCAATTATAATAGCTATTCCTGAAAATGCAAAATTGAAACTATTTATAATCATAGCATAGGGGAAAACGAGGGCAATAGCTGCCATGCCCTCTCTTCCTGCTACTTGACCGATGAAATACCTATCAGTTAAAACACAAAGCATACCTATAATAGCACCAAGTGAAGATGGAATGCTGAATTTTAAAATAGTTGTTAAGGTACTTTGTTTTTCAAACTTTAAACTCAAATCTTGCAAAATACTCCCCCTGTAAAAATATTATATTAAAAAATACACTGAAAAATAATTAAAAACACTACCTGCTAAAACAAAAAGGTGCCAAATACCGTGAGCAAATTTTTTATTTTTCATTAGATAGAAAATAGTTCCAACAGAATAGCTAACACCACCCCAAATTAGTAATTTTAAAGATAGCGGTGAAGCAAGCATTTGTAAATCTTTAAATACAAACATAACCATCCATCCCATAAAAAGATAGATTAGGGTAGAAACAAAATTAAATCTTCCAACAAAGAATACTTTAAAAAGTATTCCTAAAAGTGTCATTCCCCATTGAACAAAGAAAAGAACCCATTTTGTTGTTCCATCAAAAACTCCAAGAAGATATGGAGTGTATGATCCAGATATTAAAATATAAATAGCAGAATGATCGAGTATTTTAAAAAGTTTTTTAATTTTTCCAACATAAAGTATGTGGTAAGTTCCAGACATTGTATATAGTAAAACAAGTGAAAAACAAAATACCATGGAACCAACAACATAACCAATATTATTTGTTTTTAAAGAGTGGACTAAAAGAGCTCCAGTTCCAATAAGTGCTAGAACAGCACCAAAGTAGTGAGTCATAGAGTTAATCCATTCTTCTAATCTAGTCAGTGTATTATTCATAGAGATACCTCCTATCCATTCTTTCTAAAATTTAGAACAAGTTCATCAAATTTAGGATCTAATTGTCTTAACTTTACATTAGCAGCATTTAAAAGTTTTTTAGATGCTGTATTAGAGTCAGTATTGTTATACTTATCTGAAAGATAAACTATTTCACTTATTCCACTTTGAATAATACTTTTAGCACATTCGTTACATGGGAAAAGATCAACATAAATAGTACATCCTTTTAAATTTTTAGTACTGTTTAAAATAGCATTTAATTCAGCATGACAAACATATGCGTATTTACTATTTAAAAAATCCCCTTCTCTATCCCAAGGAAATTCATCATCAGAACATCCTGCGGGAAGGCCATTGTATCCTACACCTACAATTCTTTTATCAGGAGTTACGATACATGCTCCAACTTGTGTTCCAGGATCTTTACTACGTTTAGCAGAGAGAATTGCAACTCCCATGAAGTACTCATCCCAATCAATATAATTAGCTCTTTTTGACATTTTATCCTCCTAAATTAAAAAAAATTTTTTTATTTTGTAAATATAAATCTGCAAGGGCAATAGCCACAGCATTTTCTAAAACAATAGGAACTCTAAGAAGAAATGCGACATCATGTCTTCCATTAATTTTTAAAGATTGAATATTTTTATCTTTGAAATTAAAGGTTTCTTGGGGTTTGAAAATACTAGAAGTTGGTTTAACAGCAACTTTTAAAAAGATGTCGTTTCCATTTGTAATTCCACCATTAATACCTCCGTTATTATTAGACGAAGTTTTTCCACTTTTATCAATAAAACAGTCATTAAATTTACTGCCTAAAAATTCTGTTCCTTTAAATCCAGCACCAAATTCAATTCCTTTAATTCCTGGAATTGAAAAAATTATAGATGAAAGAACAGATTCTACAGAATCAAAAAAAGGTTCTCCTAAACCGATAGGAACATTTTTAATAGTTAAAGAGATTGTTCCTCCTAAAGAATCACCGGAATGTGCAGTTTCAAGCAAGTAATTTTCTAATTTTTTATCAAACTCTAACTTATTTAAAATACCGATTGATTCAATTTCACTAGAAAAAATAAAATCATTTAATATTTTTTTTGCAATGACACCAGCGGCAACAAGAGCAAGCGTTAATCTACCTGAAAAATGACCACCACCACGAATATCATTAAAACCTGAATATTTTTTAGTAGCAGAAAAGTCAGCATGACCAGGTCTAGGGTGCGATTTAAAGTCAGTATAAACTTTAGAATCAGTATTTTTGTTCTCAAAAAAAATATTTATAGGAGCTCCAGTTGTAAAATCATTAAAAACTCCTGAAATAATATTTGGAATATCATCCTCTTTCCTAGGAGTAGTACCTATTTTTCCAGATTTTCTTTTAGAAAGATCTTTAGTAAAATCTTCAAGAGTAAGCTTTATTCCAGATGGAACACCATCAATTAAAACTCCGATACCAGAACCGTGAGATTCTCCATAAATATGTACTCTAAAAAGAGAACCAAAACTATTCATAAAATCCTCCTAAATTAAAATAATGTGTATATTTTAATTTTAGCACAAAACATGAGAAATATTAAATAAAAACATAGTAAAATTAATTGCAAAATATTAGAAAAAGGTGTAGAATATAACAATTAACGCATTGAAATGAATTAGAATTTAATATTATAGATTGAATATATTTGGAGGAGATAACTGTGTTTATAGATGAGGTAATTATAACGGTAAAAGCAGGTAATGGTGGAGATGGAGCCGCTACTTTTAGAAGAGAAAAATGCATACAATTTGGAGGTCCAGATGGTGGAGATGGAGGTAGAGGAGGAGACGTAATTTTCGTAGCTGACTCTAATATAAATACACTAATAGACTTCAAATACAAAAAATTGTTCCAAGCAGAAAATGGTGAAAATGGAGCAAAGAAAAACATGTTTGGAAAATTTGGAGAAAATTTAGTAATAAAAGTTCCAATTGGAACTCAAGTAAGAGATATGGAAACAGGAAAATTACTTTTAGATATGAGTATACCTGGTGAAGAAAGAGTTCTTTTAAGAGGAGGTAGAGGAGGTTTAGGAAATACAAACTTCAAAAACTCAATTAGAAGAACACCAACAATGGCTGGAAAAGGAAAAGAGGGTGTAGAGTTAAGAGTTAAATTAGAATTGAAACTTTTAGCAGATGTTGCGTTAGTTGGATATCCTTCTGTTGGAAAATCAAGTTTAATAAATAAAATATCAGCAGCTAAATCTAAAGTTGGAAACTATCATTTTACTACTTTAGAGCCTAAATTAGGAGTTGTTAGACTTGGTGAAGGGAGATCATTCGTTGTAGCAGATATACCAGGGTTGATTGAAGGAGCTCATGAAGGAGTAGGATTAGGAGATAAATTCTTAAAGCATATAGAAAGATGTAAAATGATATATCATATAGTAGATGTGGCTGGAATTGAAGGAAGAGATCCAATTGAAGATTATGAGAGAATAAATAATGAGTTAGTAAAGTTTAGTGAAAAATTAGCAAATAAGAAACAAATTATTTTGGCAAATAAAATGGATTTAATTTGGGATATGGATAAATATGAAGAGTTTAAATCTCATGTGGAAGCACAAGGAAATGAAGTGTTCCCAGTATCTGTTATTTTAGGTGATGGATTAAAAGAGGTTTTAAATAGAACTTGGCATGTTTTACAAGAGACAGAGAGAGAAGAACTAGAGGAAGAAGCTGACATTATTGATGTATTGAAAGCTAATAAAACTAGAAAAGAACCATTTGTTGTAACACAAGATGAAGATGGAGTATTTGTTGTTGACGGATCAATTGTTGATGGTGTACTAGCTAAATATATCATAACTCATGATGATGAATCAGTTGTTACATTCTTACATATGCTTAGAAACTTAGGACTAGAAGACGCTTTAAAAGATGCTGGTGTTGAAGATGGAGATACAGTAAGAATTGCTGATACAGAATTTGATTTCGTTGAGTAATGAAGAATTATTTATTAAGCTGAGCCATTAGGTTCAGCTTTTTTATCTATTTAAAAATTTTAGAGGTGAAAAATTGAAAGGGATAGTTATAGCCGGACCTACAGGAGTAGGAAAAACAGAATTATCAATAAAATTAGCAAAAGCTTTAAATGCTGAAATTATCTCGGCAGATTCTGCACAAGTGTATGAAGAGATGAACATAGGAACAGCTAAAATAGAAGAGGATGAGATGCAAGGGATTGTACATCATATGATTGATGTCGTTGAACCTATAAAAAAATATAGTGTTGGTGATTATCAGAGAAAAGTTGATGATATATTAAATTCTAATGAAGAAAAAAATGTTCTATTAGTAGGAGGAACTGGACTTTATATAGACTCAGTAGTAAGAGGATTATCTGCTTTACCAGAAAGTGATTTAGCTATAAGAGAGAAATTGATGAGCGAAGATGGAGATAAACTTTTTGAAATTTTAAAAGAAATTGATCCAGAAAGTGCTGAGAGTATTCATCCTAATAACAAAAGAAGAGTTGAAAGAGCAGTAGAAGTTTTCTATCAAACTGGAGAGAAGTTTTCGATTTTATCTAAAAAGAATATAAAAGGAAACAATTTTAAATTTTTAAAAGTTGCTTTAGAAAGAGATAGAGAGCATCTATATGATAGAATAAATTTAAGAGTAGAGATAATGATGCAAAATGGACTTTTAGAAGAAGTAAGATATCTTTATGAAAAATATGGAGATGTATTAAAAAAAATAAATATAATAGGTTATTCAGAGTTAATTTCATATATAAATCAAGAGTTAACTTTAGAAGATGCTAAAGAGTTAATAAAGAAAAATTCAAGAAATTATGCTAAAAGACAATTTACATGGTTTAAAAATGATCATGAGTATATTTGGTACGATTTAGATAAAATGACCCAAGATGAAATTTTTTCAGATATTTTACAAAGGTTTAATGCCTTATAAAGGTTTAATTACTCTACTATTTCATAAAATTACCGAAAATAATAGTCTTGATAAAAAAGTATTCGTATGGTATTATTGTACAGAAAAGCTTTAAAAGGAAGTGTTGGATGATAAAGAAGATTTATGTTATATTTTTAATGATTTTGACTGCTTCTTGTTCAAATTTAGATAAAGGATATAATGAAAATTTATCAAATATTGACGAAAAGTTGGTATCTAAATTAGAGCTTATTCAAAAAGATTTACAGGTGAACAGTGTGACAAGATTAAAAGAAAGCTTAGATGTCTCATTTAGTGAGAGATATGCTATAAATAAACTTTCAGAATATGACTTGTCTAAAGTAAAGTTCTACTTTACAAAACCGCAAATTTCTAGAAATTTAGGAGAAAATACTATAGGAATTAGATTTGGTGAAGAAGTTCTTTATTTTAATGTAGAGTATAAATATTTAAATGGTGATTGGAAAATAACCAAATTTACAGAGAGAAGGTGAAAAAATGCAGAATGAAATAAAGCTGTATGTTCCATCCTCTTTAAAAAATCTTTCTATCATTAGGGCAATGACTAAAACATATTTAGAACATCAAAAAGTTGAACAAAAAGATATTATGAAGATTTTATCGATTGTTGATGAACTAGCAACAAATGTTATAGAGCATGGTTATGAATATAAATCTGGTGATATAATTATAGAGCTTCAAAAAAACAATGACATTATTCATTTAGTAGTTGAAGATAATGGTGTTGGATTTGATGAATCTAAGATTAGTAAAGATGAAGGCGGAATGGGACTTTTTTTAGCAAAAGCTATGGCAGATAATTTTAAAGTTGAAAAGAAGATTAATGGAACAAAAATAAAAGTTGAAAAGAGAGTTAAGGAGGAAATTTAACATGACTACAAATTTTGAAATAATTGAAAAAACAGTGGATGACATAAGAATAATCAAGGTATGTGGAGAATTAGACGCATTAGTAGCGCCAAAATTAAAAGAAAGAATAGCGAAACAAATAGAGCTTGATATAAATAAATTTGTGATAGATTTTGGAGATTTAGTTCACATAAATAGTTTAGCTATGGGTATATTAAGAGGAAAGTTAAGAGTTGTAAGAGATTTAGGTGGAGATATAAAGTTAGTTGGATTAAACGATCATATAAGAACTATATTTGAAATGATTGGATTAGATGAATTATTTGATATTTATGCAACAGAAGAGGAAGCAATAGCTAGTTTTAGATAATATTTACAAAAAGGAGAGACTATGAACTTAATGTTAGGAGTTGGATTAGCTATAGTTGGGTTTGCGATAATATTTAGTATTATGTATAAAAAATCTACTATAGATAAGAAGATAGAGGAGCTTAATAACTTAGAAGATGAAAAGTTAAAAGCTAAAATAAAAGCTAAAGAGATATTAGAAAGAGCAGAAAAAGAATCTTTAGCAAAGAGTAAAGAGATAGAGATAAAGGCGAAAGAAACAGTTTACCAAATGAAAGAGGAAGCTGAAAAAGAGATAAAAATAGCAAAAAATGAGTTGTTACAAAAAGAGGGAAGATTAGCTAAAAAAGAGGAAACTTTAGAGTCTAAAATTGAAAAAGTTGAAAGTAGAGCTGTAGAGTTAGAAGAGATTAATCAAAACTTAGAAAATAAGAAAACTGAAATAGAAGACTTAAAAAAGGTTCAAGAAGAAACTTTAGAAAGAATTTCAGAAATGACAAGAAACGAAGCTAAAGAGATGTTAATTTCTAAATTAAAAGATGATTTAGTTCATGAAACTGCTTTAGCAATAAGAGAATATGAGAATAAACTAGAAGATGAGAAAGATAGATTATCAAAAAGAATTCTATCAACAGCAATAGGAAAGGCTTCTTCAGAATTTGTTGCAGATGCTACTGTATCAGTTGTAAATCTACCGAATGATGAAATGAAAGGTAGAATTATAGGTAGAGAAGGAAGAAACATAAGAACAATAGAAGCTTTAACAGGTGTGGATATAATAATAGATGATACTCCAGAAGCTGTTGTTTTATCAAGTTTTGATGGTGTAAAAAGAGAAGTTGCTAGAAGAGCAATTGAAAAACTTATAAATGATGGAAGAATTCATCCAGGTAAGATAGAAGAAGTTGTTAATAAATCTAGAAAAGAAATTGATAAAGATATTATAGAAGCTGGAGAACAGGCTCTTTTAGAGTTAGGAATTCCAGGAATGCATATGGAAATAATTAAAACATTAGGTAAGTTAAAATATAGAACAAGCTATGGTCAAAATGTTTTAACTCACTCGATAGAGGTAGCTAAATTAGCTGCAAATCTAGCAGCTGAGTTAGGTGCAGATACTAAGTTAGCGAAAAGAGCTGGACTTTTACATGATGTAGGAAAAGTTTTAGATCACGATATAGAAGCATCTCATGCAATAATTGGAGGAGAGTTCTTGAAAAAGTTTGGTGAAAAACCAGCAGTTATAAACGCTGTTATGGCTCATCATAACGAAGTTGAATTTGAAAGTGTAGAGGCTATTTTAGTTCAAGCATCAGATGCAATATCAGCTTCAAGACCAGGAGCAAGAAGAGAAACGTTATCAACATATCTAAAAAGATTAGAAGGATTAGAAGAGATAGCAACTTCATTTGATGGAGTAGAATCTTCTTATGCAATTCAAGCTGGTAGAGAGATAAGAATTATAATAAATCCAGAAATTGTATCAGACGATGCAGCTACAAAAATGGCTAGAGACATAGCTAAAAGAATAGAGGAAACTATGCAGTATCCAGGACAAATAAAAGTAACAATATTAAGAGAAACTAGAGCTGTAGAGTACGCTAAGTAAAATAAAAAAAGGAGAAAAACATTGTTTTTCTCCTTTTTTATTATGCCTTTATAGGATTAAACCTAGACTGGTAATCCTTTAATGAATCAAATGCAAATTTTGATAGAGGGAATACACCAGATAAATTAATAATAGTCATAAGAGCTAAACCAAGATCAGCAAGATTCCACATAAAGAAATTTTGTTGTATTCCTCCTATAAAGATCATTGAAAGAGCAAAGATTTTAAAAAGTATTTGTCCAAACTCTTTATCAGTTAAGAACTTAACATTAACTTTTCCATAGAAGCAGATTCCTAAAAGAGTAGAGAAACAGAAAAGAAAAAGTATTATAGCTACAAATATTTCACCGAAAGTTGAACCCAGATGGTAATTGAATGATTTTTGTAATAACTCCATACCGTTTAATCCATCTATAACAGAGGCTTTAGTAAGTAGCATAACTAAAGCTGTAGCTGTACAGATTATAAAAGTATCTACAAAAACCCCTAAGCTTTGAATTAGTCCTTGCTGAACTGGATGAGAAACTGTAGCACTAGCCGCTGCACAAGGAGCACTACCTGTTCCAGCTTCATTAGAAAATAGTCCTCTTTTAACTCCCTGCATAATAATAGCTCCAATAGTTCCTCCAACTCCTTGTCTAATTCCAAAAGCTTCTGAGAATATTTGAGAAAAAACTTGAGGTAAAAGAGCGAAGTTTTTAATGATTATAAAAAAGACAATAACAAGGTACATTACAGCCATAATAGGAACTACTTTATCTAAAACTTTAGCTGTTTTATCTGTTTTTCCAAAGATTACAATAGCTGCTAATAGTGTTAAAAGAGCAGAAATAACCATTGGGCTAATATTAAAAGCTACATTAAATGATTCGGTAACAGAGTTTGAAACAACTTGTAAAACTCCTGCCCAACAAATAATACCAGTTATCACAAAAGCAACACCCCAACTTTTTTTACCAAGACCATTTTTTAAAAAAAAGCAAGGACCGCCATAAAAATGACCAGTTTTATCTTTTTCTCTAAATATCATAGCTAAAGTAGTTTCTACAAATGCTGTAGCAGAACCTAAAAACGCAACAACCCACATCCAGAAAATTGAACCTGCACCACCAATAGAAATTGCACTAACAACACCAGCTAAATTACCAGCTCCAACTCTAGTTGCAGTACTTATACAAAAGGCTTGAAAAGGTGAAAGATTTTCAGAATCACTATTTGATTTATCCGTTAAAAGCTTAACCATATGCTTTAAAAAACGAAGTTGAACAAAATTGGTTTTTACTGTAAAGAAAACACCTGAAAAAATAAGTAAAACAACTAATATATTTTTCCCCCAAAGAATTGAATTTAAAAAATTAACGATACTTTCTAAAATAAACATAATAAACTCCTCCTAAAAATTTTTTAAAAAACAAAAAAGCCTGTGGATTTTATCCACAGGCTGTAATTTACCAGTTCTATGTAACAAATCCACTCACTACTATTAAAGTAACGCAAAATGGATTCGTATTTTTTCATGAAACAAAAATACCAATCCTAGGTTAAATAATAGTAGTAATATGCATTTGTATTAAAAACTATTTTTTGTTTCATTACTTTCCTCCTCATAATTATTTGAAGTATTATAACACAAATAAAAAATAATACAAGAAAAAAATCAAGGTTAGTGATTTTTTTAGAAGTAAAAGCCCAAAAAATGTATTGGATATATAGGTATAAAATGGTATAATAAATAATAATTTATAAAACTGATAAGGAATTGAAAAGGTGAGAAGATGTTAGTAAAAGCGTTACTTTTAATTGTTATTGGATCAATGATTGGATGGGTTACAAACTATATTGCAATAAAGATGTTATTTAGACCATATAAAGAGATAAACTTAGGGTTTTTTAAAATCCAAGGTTTAATTCCTAAAAGAAGACATGAAATAGGAATAACTTTAGCAGATACAATTCAAAATGAACTAATATCATTAGATGATATAACAAAAAAATTAGAAAATGCAAATTTAGATGTTGAAATGGAAAGAGTAATTGACAGTATATTAGAAAAAAAGTTAGCATCAGAGATAACAACGAGATTTCCAATGATAGCTATGTTTTTAAATGAATCAGCTTTAAATAAAATAAAAGATGCTATAAAAGGGTCGATAATGGAAAATAAAGATCAAATAATTGGAATGTTATTTGAAACTTTAGAAAAAAATGTTGATTTTAAAGAGATTATAGTTGAAAAAGTAGATGGATTTTCTTTGGAAGAGCTAGAGAGAATAACTTTTTCTTTAGCAAAGAAAGAGTTGAAACATATAGAAATAATTGGAGCTATTTTAGGTGGACTTATTGGAGTTGTACAATTTGTAATAACAGTTTTTATTTAAGGAGAAAAAATGGATAGGATAGTTTCTAATGAAGAGTTGGAATTTGAAGGAGAAGTTCAAAAAAATCTTAGACCAAAAAGATTAGCTGAATATATCGGTCAAGAATCATTAAAAGAAAAAATGAGTATTTTTATAGAAGCTGCAAAAAAAAGAGGTGGGTGCATAGATCATATTCTTTTATATGGACCACCTGGGTTAGGAAAAACAACTTTAGCAGGAGTAATAGCTACAGAGATGGGAGTTAACTTAAAAATAACTTCAGGACCAATATTAGATAAAGCTGGAGATTTAGCAGCTATTTTAACATCATTAGAAGAGAATGATATATTATTTATTGATGAAATTCATAGATTGAATACGTCGGTAGAGGAGATTTTATATCCAGCTATGGAAGATGGAGAGTTAGATATTATTATTGGAAAAGGACCTTCAGCGAGATCAATAAGAATAGAATTACCACCATTTACTTTAATTGGAGCTACAACTAGAGCGGGTCTTTTGAGTTCTCCTTTAAGAGATAGATTTGGAGTAGTTCATAGAATGGACTATTATAAAGAAAATGAACTTGAAGGAATAGTAAAAAGAGGTGGCGCTATTTTAGGTGTCAAAGTTGAAGAAGAGGGAGCAAAAGAGATTGCTTTGAGAAGTAGAGGAACTCCGAGAATTGCAAATAGATTATTAAAAAGAGTTAGAGATTATTGTGAAATAAAAGGAAATGGAGTAGTTGATTTAAATAGCGCTATAAAAGCACTAAATATTTTAGGCGTAGATAAACAAGGTTTAGATGAATTAGATAGAGATATTATAAAAGCTATAATAGAAAATTATGGTGGTGGTCCAGTAGGTGTTGAAACTTTAGCCTTGATGTTGGGAGAAGATAGAAGAACAATAGAAGAGGTATATGAACCCTATTTAGTTAAAATTGGTTATATTAAAAGAACTAGTCGTGGTAGAATGGTTACAGAAAAGGCTTATAATCATTTTGAGATAAAGGAGTAAGAGGATGAAAATAAGTACAAAAGTTAGATATGGTGTAAAAGCATTAGTATATATAGCTGAAGCTTCTCAGAAGGGAAACTTAGCTCGAATAAAAGAGATATCAGAATCAGAGGATATTTCAGTTCAGTATTTAGAGCAAATTTTATTTAAATTAAAAAATGAAAATATAATTCAAGGAAAAAGAGGACCGAATGGAGGTTATAAACTTTCAATGGAACCTGAAGATATAACATTACATGAATTGTATAAAATATTAGATGATGAAGTTAAAGTTATTGATTGTAATGAGAATAATAAAAGCAAAAATTGTTCTTGTGTTGATGACGAGTGCTCAACGACTTGTATATGGAGTAAATTAGATATAGCTATGACTAAAATTTTAGAAGGAACAACTTTAGCAGAGCTAATAAAAAATAAGGATATGATATAGGAGTTTATAATGATAAGTGTTATAATATCTAAAGACAATATAGCAAATGAAATAATAGAAATAGTGGACAAAAATGACATAAACCATTTGAAAAATGCTTTTAGAATAAAGCCAGGAGAGATAATAAGAGCTGTAGATGGAGAATATGAGTATATTTGTGAAGTTTTAAATATAGAGAAAAAGATAATAGAAGCTAAAATTTTAGAAAGAAATGAAGATAGATTTTCTTCTGAAGTTTATATAGAAGCTGCTATAGGAATTTTAAAAAATGATAAAATGGATTTAACAATTCAAAAATTGACAGAGATTGGGGTAAGTAAAATAACACCACTATTAACAAAAAGAGGTGTGGCTAAAATTACTGAGAAAAAAGATAAATGGGATCTAATAGTAAAAGAAGCAACAAAGCAGTGCCAAGCTGTTAAATTAGTAGAAATTGGAGAACCGAAAAAATTATCAGAACTAAATTATAAAGAGTATGATTTAATGTTTGTTCCATATGAATGTGAAGATAAAAACTCACTAAGAAATATTTTAAATAAAGTTGAAAATAAACCTAAGAAAGTTTTATATATAATTGGTCCAGAGGGGGGATTTGATAAAGAGGAGATTGAGTTCTTAACAGAGAAAGGTGTTATGCCTGTATCTTTGGGGAAGAGAATATTAAGAGCTGAAACTGCCTCAATTATAGTAGGAGGAATATTAGTAAATGAATTTTAATAATAAAAAAGTAGCTTTCTATACATTAGGGTGTAAAGTTAATCAATATGAAAGTGAAAGTATAAAGAATCAATTAATAAAAATAGGATACGAAGAGGAAAATTTTGAAAATAAATCAGATATTTATATTGTTAACTCATGTACAGTAACAAGTATAGCTGATAAAAAAACAAGAAATGTGTTAAGAAGAGCTAAAAAAATGAATCCTGAATCAATTGTTATTGTTACAGGTTGTTATGCTCAGACAAATTCAAAAGAATTACTAGAGATTGAAGAGATTGATTTTGTTGTTGGAAATAGTAATAAAAGTGGTCTAGTAGATTTTATTCAAGATATTGAAAATAAAAAATCAAAAGTATTAACAGAGAATATTTTTGAAGAGAGAACGTACGAAGAGTATGAGTTTGCTACTTTAAGAGAGATGTCAAGAGCGTATATAAAAATACAAGATGGATGTAATAATTTCTGTTCATATTGTAAGATACCATTTGGTAGAGGAAAAAGTAGATCTCGTTCTTTAGAAAGTATCTGTAAAGAGATAGAAGTATTAACAAAAGAAGGATTTAAAGAGTTTATTATCATTGGAATAAATTTAGGTGCTTATGGTGAAGATTTAGACTCTGATATTAATTTAGAAACACTTTTAGAAACAGTAGTTAAGCTAGAAGGAGTTGAAAGAGTTAGAATAGGTTCTATGTATCCAGATAAGATATCAGATAGATTTATAGAGATTATGAGAGAGAACAGTAATAAGTTAATGCCACATTTACATATATCATTACAATCTTGTGATAATACAGTTTTAGAAAGAATGAGAAGAAATTATGGTGCAGAACTTATCCAAGAAAGATTATTGAAGCTTAGAGAAAATGTTGAAAATATGGAATATACAGCAGATGTTATTGTGGGATTCCCAGGAGAAACAGATGAGATGTTTAATAATACATATGAAGTAATAAAAAGTATAGGATTCTCAGATTTACATGTTTTCCAATATTCAGAAAGAGAGAAAACTTTAGCAAATACATTTACAGATAAAATTGATGGAAATGTAAAAAAGAAAAGAGCTGAAGTTTTAGAAACTCTAAGAAAAGAGATGGGAAAAGAAAGAAGAGAAAAATATATAGGAAAAGAACTAGAGGTTTTAGTTGAAGAGATAAAAGAAGACGGATGCTCATATGGATATAGTCAAAACTATTTAAGAGTAAAAACTTTAGAAGCAACAGATGGTGTTAATGAATTAGTAAAAGTAGAAATTTCAAATTTAGAAAAGGAGTTACTAATTGGAAATGAGAAAGGAAAAAGGGTTTAGTAGACAAAAGAAAACAACAAGAAAAGCAGGAAAAGCTCTAGGAGGCTTACTATTAGCGATAATAGTGATAGGTATATTAGGTGTATTTTTAACATATAATTTAAATAAAACTAATAAAAATTTAGAGAATTGGGAAAGATATGCAATAATAGGTAAAAATAACATTATTGTAGTATACGAAGATAAACTAGCAGTGAAAATACCCTTTGATGTTCAAGTAGATAAGGAAACAACAATAAAAAAATTAGTGGATTCTAAAAACTATAAAATGGTGATAGACTCAATAAATAATTTTTTACCTGAAAAAGTTCAAAACTATAAAGTTATAAAATATAGTGAGATAGCTTTAAATGTAAAAAATGCAAGAAATATCCCTGAAATGGTAATAGATGATAAAAAATATATTTTAACATCAGGAACACAATCTTTATTTGCTGATTTATATGGTGGAGAATTAAAAGGTTCAACAAATTTAGTTGTAGATATATTAAACGCAAATGGAGTAGGTGGTTATGCTAGAAAGACTGGAGAAAATTTAAAAAATAAATTAGCTTTAACTTATACAGCAGCTAACTACGAAAAAAATACAAACTATAGTTTGATTAAAATCAATGAAATTAGTAAAGAGAATATTGAAAATATATTAGCTAATGTAAATGAAAAATATTTTAAGATAAAAGAAGATAGTGATATTCCGACATTAGCGAGTGTTGTATTAATACTTGGAAAAGAAAAAGACATTGACTTTAAAATTGAAATTAAAGGAACAACGGCAGAAGCTAAATCAGCTTTAAAAGAGTTAGAAAGTTCTGGATATAAAAATGTCACTTTAAAAGAGGATTCTAAAAAATTAGATAAATCTGTGATAGAGTATAATAGTGAAGATTACTATACAGCATTAAAAATTGCAAAAAAATTAAATATAAGTAATATGTTAGAAAACAATAGTTTAAGTAACAAGATAAATATTTTAATAGATTAGAATTAAAAGGAGTGGAAATGCTAGATTTTATCTCAATTTTATTTATTTTTATATTGGATAACATTCCTCAAACAACATCAAAAGGATTTTTAATAATGCCGTACTTGGCTTATTTATCTTATAGAAAAGATAAAAAAATAGCATTTTTATTTCCGTTATTAGCAGTTATATTAGCTCTTCATTCGAGAGAACCTGCGTTTGCTTTTTTGTTCGTTGGGATAAATATTATTTTTTATCACCTATATTTTATAAACTTTGATTATAATATTGGAAATCTTTATATACTTTCACTTTTGCAAATAGTGGCATGGAAAATTTTCGTGAAAAGTCCATTTGTAATAGTAAATGTGTTATTTCTTTCAGTATTTTATTTTATAATTAATTTATTATATATGAGGAGAGCAACTAAGTGAAAAAAGATCTTGGAATAAAGTTAGGAAAAAGTTTCGAATTTAGAGGGGAAATATATAAAGTATTTATTTTTCTAGTATTTGTATTACTAGGAAGTAGAATGGCATATTTACAAATTTTACAAAAAGATAAGTATAATTATTTAGCTCAAAAAAATAGAGTTAAATTAAGAAAAATTGATGCAGAAAGAGGAAATATATATGATTCTAATGGTGAATTAGTTGTTACTAATACACTGGGGTATAGATTGGTATATTTGAACCAAAGAGTTGTAACTAATGAACAATTAAAAGAGATGAGTGAAGCAACTGGATATAGTGAAGATTATTTACAAAAAAGGATAAAGTACGGAGAAATTGTACCTTATACTAAAGAAAATATTCTGGTAGAAGATTTAGATTTGGATTTAGCTCATAAATTAATGGAAAAAATTGGAGATTATTCATATTTGGAAGTTCAAAGCTATTCTAAAAGAAAATATATACATGATTCATTAGCAGCACATACAATTGGGTATGTAAAAAAGATAACAGAAAAAGAGTATGAAAATTTGAAAGAGGATGGATACTCTCCAAGAGATATTGTTGGAAAAACTGGAATTGAAAAAATTTATGATTCTCAAATGAAAGGGAAACCTGGATATGATTATATTGAGGTTAATGCTTTGAATAAAGCTCAAAAAATTGAAAAAAGTAAAGATCCAACTCCAGGATATAACCTACATTTATCTTTAGATATGAGATTACAAAAGTATATGGAAGAAGTTTTCCAAGAGGAGAATCTATCAGGAGCTTTAGTAGCAATAGAGGCTCAAACAGGAAAAGTATTAACATTAGTAAGTTATCCAACATATTCACTGACTACGTTTAGTTCTAAAATTTCTCAAGAGGATTGGGATCAAATAACAAATGACCCAAGAAAGCCATTAACAAATAAAAGTATATCAGGAGAATATCCACCAGGTTCAGTATTTAAGCCATTTTCAGCATTTGCATTTTTTAATAATGGTTTAGATCCTAAAACAAAAATATTTGACAATGGTGTTTATAGCATTGGAAAATGGAGTTGGAGAGCTTGGAAAAAGGGTGGACATGGAACGGTTGATTTTGAAAAATCTATAGTAGAATCTGTAAATCCATATTATTACAAATATGCTGACCAATTTGGGCATGAACCAATTATAGATGTAGCTGGAAATTTCGGTTATGGTAAATTATCTAAAATAGATGTTTTTGGAGAGAGAGCAGGAATATTACCAAGTGAAAAATGGAAAAAGAAAAGATTTAAACAAGGTTGGTTTAAAGGAGATACAATAATCTTGTCAATAGGACAAGGGTATCTTTTAGCTACACCTATGCAAGTTGCAGTATCCTATATGGGACTTGCAAATAGAGGAAAAGCTTATGTACCCCATGTTGTAGACTATATGGAAAACGGTAGTGAAAAAGTAGAGATAAAGCCAGAGGTTTTGTATGAAACAAATTATCCAAGTTGGTATTATGATGTTTTAAATAAAGCATTAATAAATACTGTTGAAAAGGATAACGGAACAACAAAAGCATTAAGAACCCCTGGACTGGTTATAGGAGCAAAAAGTGGATCATCTCAGAATTCAAGATTTGATGAAACTCATGCTCTTGTTGCAGGATATTTTCCAGCAGACAAGCAGCCTAAG
Organism: Cetobacterium sp. 2G large; assembly: GCF_014250655.1. Lineage (NCBI taxonomy): Bacteria > Fusobacteriati > Fusobacteriota > Fusobacteriia > Fusobacteriales > Fusobacteriaceae > Cetobacterium > Cetobacterium sp. 2G large. The sequence goes on from NZ_JACHTH010000005.1 coordinate 162,843, forward strand.
ATTGTATTTACAGTTCTATTAGAAGGAGCTGGAGGAGGAGGCCGTGTTGCTGGAGGAGTTGCTAAAAAATTTGTGGACAAATATTTGGAATATTACAATGAGGAGATGAAATGAATTTAGAAAATATTGTTGAAAAGGAGAAAGACGCAACAAAGAAAAAAACAAGACGAAGAAAATATTATAATAAACCAAAGCAAGGAGAAAAAGCTCCAAACACTGAGGTTTTAAATGAAACTAAAAAAAATAATGATGTAAAGACAGTTGAAGTTAAAACAACTCAACAACAAAGACCTCAAGCACCTAAAAAAAGAGTTCCAGCAAAAAAAGTTGAAGCTGAAGAAGAGGTTAAAAAACCAATTTTAAAAACTGAAAAAGAGGAAAAAATGTATGTTATTCCTTTAGGTGGATTAGATGAAATTGGAAAAAATATGACTTTAGTTCAATATAGAGATGAAATTATTATTATTGATTCTGGAGTTACTTTCCCAGATGATGGATTATTAGGAATAGATTTAGTTATTCCAGATTTCAGCTATATCGAAAGTAACAAAGATAAAATAAAAGGGCTATTTATAACTCATGGTCATGAGGACCATATTGGATCTGTACCTTATTTATATCAAAAAATAGATAAAAATGTACCTCTTCATGGAGGAAAGTTAACATTAGCATTAATAAAAGCTAAGTTTGAAAGTGGAGAAGTTTCAAAAGTACTTCCTAAAATGAGAGAGGTAAAGGGAAGAGATAAGATAAGAGTTGGAAAATATTTTGAGGTTGAATTTGTAGGCGTTACACACTCAATAGCAGATGCTTATGCAGTTGTTGTTACAACTCCAGCAGGAAGAGTAATGTATACAGGAGATTTTAAAATTGATTTAACACCAGTTGACGGAGACGGAGTGGATTTTTTAAGACTTGCGCAAATTGGTGAAGAGGGAGTAGACTTATTACTTTCAGATTCAACAAACTCAGAAATAGATGGATTTACTCCATCTGAAAGAAGTGTTGGAGAAGCTTTTAAAGTTGAATTTGCAAAAGCAAAAGGAAGAATTATAATAGCAGCATTTGCATCTCACGTTCATAGACTTCAACAGATTGTAAATATAGCTCATGAACATGGAAGAAAAATTGCAATAGATGGAAGAAGCTTAATTAAAGTTTTTGATATAGCGGCAACTTTAGGATATTTAAAGCTTCCTGAAAATATTATGATAAACTTATCAGATGTTGATAAAATGAGAGATAATAAAGTTGTTATTCTGTGTACAGGAACTCAAGGTGAGCCAATGGCAGCGCTATCAAGAATAGCCAAAAATATGCATAAACATACAAAAGTAAAAGAAGGAGATACTGTTATAATTTCAGCAACTCCAATTCCAGGAAATGAGAGAGCTGTTTCAAATAACATAAATAGTCTTTTAAAATATGAAGCAGAAGTTGTATTTAAAAAAATAGCTGGAATACATGTTTCAGGGCATGCAAGTAAAGAAGAGCAAAAGCTAATGTTAAATTTAATAAAACCTAAACATTTTATGCCTGTTCATGGAGAGTTTAAAATGTTAAAAGCTCATAAAGAAACAGCAATAGAGACTGGAATTCCTAAAAGTAATATAGTAATAGCTACTAACGGAAGCAAAGTAGAAGTAACAAAAACTAGTGCGAAGATAAAAGGAAAAGTTAATGCAGGAGCTACATTGGTTGATGGTCTTGGTGTTGGAGATATTGGACATATAGTTCTAAAAGATAGACAACAGTTATCACAAGATGGAGTAGTAATTGTAGTATTTGCTTTAGATAAGGAAACAGGAAAAGTATTAAGTGGTCCTGATATTGTTACTAGAGGATTTGTATACTCAAGAGATTCTGATGAAATATTAAATGAAGCTAATGAACAGATAAAAGTAAAATTAAAAGAGTTTGAAAATAGTGCAATAAAAGATTGGACAGTAATAAAGAATAGCGTTAGAGATGTAGCAGGAAAGTTCTTCTACAATAGAATTAAAAGAACACCAGTTATTCTACCAATAATTATGGATGTATAATAAAAAATATAATTAAAGATAAAGAGGAGATAAAATGAGTTTAACAAGCAAAAAAAGAGCGTTTTTAAGAAAGAGAGCTCACAATTTAGAGCCAATATTTAGAATAGGAAAAGAGGGATTCTCTGAAACATTAGCACAAGGAGTTTTAGAGGCATTAATTCCAAGAGAACTTATTAAAGTAAAAATACTTCAAAATTCAGAAGCGGATAAAAATGAAGTAGCTTACCAAATAGCTGAAATGATAGAGGCAGAAGTTGTAGGAATAATTGGAAGAACTATAATATTCTACAAAGAAAATCAAGATAAACCAACAATATCACTAGAATTAAAAGCAGTTAAATAAAAAATTAAAAGAGAGTGGGGAAACTATGGAAAAAGGAATAATTTTAGGAAATAGAATTCTAGATGTAGTATTTATAGCTTGGTTTATAGCCCAGTTTTATAAAGTTATAACTACAATATTTATTGATAGAAAACTAAATATGAAAAGAATTTTTGAAACTGGAGGAATGCCAAGTTCCCACTCTTCAACTATGGCATCATTAAGTACAGCTATAGGATTAGCTCATGGAACCCAAAGTACAATATTTGCTATTTCATTTGTTTTAGCTGGAGTAGTGATGTATGATGCTGCTGGAATTAGAAGAGCAGCAGGAAAACATGCAGGGCTTTTAAATACTTTACTGGATAGATTTGCAGCAAAAGTTGGAGAGAAACTGCATGATGAAAAATTAAAAGAGCTTTTAGGACACAGTCCATTAGAAGTATTAGTAGGGGCTATATTAGGAGTGGTTGTAGCTTTTGTGTTTAAAGGTTATATTCAAGCTTAAGGATGGAAAAAGATGAGGGTAGATAAGGAATATATTAATAAGTTACAAAAGGAAAGCCAGGAAATTAGAGATACTCTTGTAGAGATTACAAGTAAAAACGGTGGGCATTTAGCACCAAATTTAGGGGTAGTTGAATTAACTCAGTCAATAGTTGAAGTTTTTGACTTACCAAAAGATAAACTATTATTTGATGTTGGACATCAATCATATGTTTATAAATTATTAACAGGAAGAAAAGATAAATTTAAAACATTACGAACAAAAGGTGGAATAGGACCTTTTTCAGATCCAAAAGAAAGTAATTTTGATTTTTTCATAGCAGGACATGCTGGGAGTGCTCTTTCTGCAGGAGCAGGAATAGCTAAAGCAAATCCCGAAGATAAAGTTATTGTAGTTATAGGTGATGCATCAATAGCGAATGGTCATTCTTTAGAAGCGTTAAATAATATTGGAGAAAATCTTAAAAATTTAATAGTTATATTGAATGATAATGAAATGTCTATAGGAAAAAATGTAGGTTCATTATCTAAATTTTTTGGAAAACTAATGATTAGTAATGCATACATGAACATAAGAAAAGATGTAAGAAGTGTCATAAGTAAAGGAAAAGTTGGAAATCAAGTCAAAAGTGTATTAGAAAGAATAGAGCACTCTGTAAAACAGTTTTTTTTACCTTCAAGCATATCAGAAGTTTTAGGATATCAATTTTTAGGCGTAATAGATGGCCATAATTTAGAGGAATTAATAAAAACTTTAACTGTAGCTAAAGAGATGGAAGGACCTGTTTTTATACATGTAAAAACAGAAAAAGGAAAGGGCTATCAATTGGCAGAGGAAAATAAAGAGAAATTTCATGGGATATCTCCATTTAATCCAGAAACTGGTGAGGTTGAATCAGGAGGACGAACATATTCTAATATTTTTGGATCAAAATTAGTTGAATTAGCAGAGAGTGATAAAAGTATATATGCTATTTCAGCAGCAATGGTAAAAGGAACAGGATTAGGTGATTTTCAAAATAGATTTGAAGATAGATGCATAGATGTAGGTATAGCTGAAGGACATGGAGTAACATTTTCAGCAGGACTAGCAATATCAAATAAAAAACCTTATGTAGCAATATACTCAACATTTTTCCAAAGAGCTTTAGATCAATTAATACACGATGTAGGATTACAAAATTTACCAGTTAGGTTTATAGTAGATAGAGCTGGAATAGTTGGAGAAGATGGGAAAACACATCAAGGTATACACGACATAAATATGTTTTTAAGTATGCCTAACTATAGAGTACTTGCTCCAACAACAGGAACAGAATTAGAAGAGATGCTTGAATTTTCAAAGGATTTTAAAGATGGGCCTCTAGCTATTAGGTTTCCAAGAGGAAAGGCATTTGAATTAGAAGGTACTTTAAAAAATAAATTTGAATTGGGTATATGGAAAGAAGTTAGAAAAGGAAAGAAAAATCTTTATTTAGTAACCGGTGCAATGTTAAAAGAGATAGTTGATATAGAAGCAGAACTTTTAAGAAAAGGATTAGATGGAACGATAGTAAATTGTTCATCTATAAGACCTTTAGATGAAAACTTCATTCTTAATGAATTTTCAAAATATGAAAATATATTCACATTTGAAGATGGTTATGAAAGAGGTGGATTCGGTAATGAAGTAGTGAGATTTTTAAATGAGAAAAAAATGAAAATTAATATAAATATAATAGCTTTAGATAGCGTGGCAATACCTCATGGGTCAAGAAATGTACTGTTAGAGGATTATGGTCTAAGAGGTAAAAAACTAATAGAGAGAATTGAGGGTAGCATTAATGGCGAAAAATAGTAATGCACTGAAGTTTATAAAACTTCTATTAAACCATGAAATGGTTTTAGATTTAGATCATCATGATGATCAAGGTGTTAAAGTAACAACTCATACGTATGATGTACTAAAAATATCTTTTGAAGAAATCAGAAGAGATTATAGAGATTTAAAAGAAGCAAGAGAGAAAGTAGATTTTTTCTCAATAGTAGTTGGAGTAATAATTCATGATTTAAGTAAGGGTAGTATAAGAAAAGCTGACGAAAAACTTTCTCATTCTCAAATGATGATAAAGAAACCTGAATATATTATCAAAGAAGCTGAAAGAGTTTTATCAGAAATAGAAGAGGTTTTAAATTTAAAAATTGTAGATAAAATAAAGAAAAATATAACTCATATTGTAATATCACATCATGGTAAATGGGGAAAAATTCAACCTAATACAAAAGAAGCTCACATAGTTCACAGAGCTGATATGTATTCAGCAAAGTATCATAGAATAAATCCAATTGGTGCTGATAAAATTTTAAAACTTATGAGTGAAGGTGTTAACTTAGATGAGGTAGCTAAAAAATTTAATTGTACTACTGGAGTTATAAAGGATCGTTTAAAAAGAGCAAAACATGAACTTAGACTTAAAAATACAAAACAGCTATTAGGTTACTACAAAAGTAAAAAGAAAATCCCTATAGGAGATGACTTTTTTACAAAAAGAGTTAGAGAAACTGAGAAGTTAATAAAAGCTGTTGATAGATTAGGATTTGAAAATCTTATTTTAGAAAATCCACTACTAAATTATTTAGAGGATGATAAGATTTTTGAAAAGGAAGGAAATTAATGAAAGAAAGAGTAGATGTTCTACTAGTTGAAAAAGGATTTTATGAAACTAGAGAAAAAGCAAAAAGAGCAATTATGGCTGGGTTAGTTATAATAAATGAAAAAAAAATAGATAAACCTGGAACATCTATAAAAATAGATGAGGAACCTATAATAAGAGTTAAGGGTGATGCTTGTAAGTATGTAAGTCGTGGTGGCTTAAAACTTGAAAAAGCTATAAATGTTTTTAACTTAGATTTACAAGGAAAAAGAGTACTTGATGTAGGATCTTCAACAGGTGGATTTACAGATTGTTCATTACAAAATGGAGCGTCTTTTGTATATGCAGTTGACGTAGGAACAAATCAATTAGATTGGAAATTAAGAACTAATGATAAAGTAAAATCATTAGAAAATACTCATATTAAAGATTTAACATTGGCTGATTTAGGTAATGAAAAAGTAGATTATATTGTTATGGATGTATCATTTATATCTATTACAAAAGTAATAGAGCATTTAGTTAAATTTTTTAAAGATGATACAAAACTTATGGCATTAATAAAACCACAATTTGAAGTAGGAAAAGAAAATATTGAAAAAGGTGGAATAGTAAAAGATAGTAAGAAGCACATAATGGCAATAGAAATGGTTATAGAAGAAGCTAAAAAATCTGGTCTTAGATTAAAGGCACTAGATTTTTCACCAATAACAGGTACAAAAGGAAATGTTGAATATATTTCTATATTTGAAATAGGAGATGAAGAGTCGCATATCAACATAGAATCAGTTGTAAAGCTAGGAAAGAACTTGGGAGGAGCCATATGATAAAACTGTTAAGAAATACTGGAGTAGCACTACTTTTATCTGGAATTATGATTGTGAATACAGTTCCATCATATTCTGTAGATAATGGATTTATTGCAAATATAAAGGAATTAAAAGAGCTTTCTGATATTATGAATATCATAAAAGAAAATCATGTAGGAACTGAAAAAGATCCAACTAATACAACTCTTATGCAAGGAGCATTAAAGGGAATGATGGAGTCTTTAGATGATCCTCATTCAAATTATTTTACAAAAGAGGAATTAGAAAGTTTTAAAGAGGATATTGAAGGAAAATATGCAGGTGTAGGAATGGTTATTCAGAAAAAAGCAGATGAACCTTTAATTGTAGTTTCACCAATAGAAGATACACCAGCATATTTAGCTGGAATAAGAGCTAAAGATAAAATTATAGCAATAGATGGTGAAAGTACTTATAAATTAACAAGTGAACAAAGTGTTAAAAAGTTAAAAGGAGAACCAGGAACTTCAGTAAAACTTACAGTTTATAGAGAAGAGGCAAAAGAAACTAAAGATGTTGAATTAAAAAGATCAATTATTCAATTGAAGTATGTAAAAAGTAAAATGATTGGAAAAGATATTGGTTATTTAAGATTAACACAATTTGGTGAAGACGTATATAAAGATGTACGTAAAGATTTAGAAGGATTAATCAAAAAAGGTGCTAAAGGTATTATTCTTGATTTAAGAAGTAATCCAGGAGGATCTTTAGGACAAGCAGTAAAAATATCTTCTATGTTTATTCCAGAGGGAAAAATAGTTAGTACAAAGGGAAAAACAGGAGATGAAGAGATTGCATATAGAGAAGGGAAATATTTTGGTGATTTTCCTTTAATAGTTTTAATAAATGAAGGAAGTGCCTCAGCTTCTGAAATTGTTTCAGGAGCAATAAAAGATTATAAAAGAGGTATTTTAATAGGAGAAAAATCATTTGGAAAGGGAAGTGTTCAAACATTATTACCTTTACCAGATGGAGATGGAATAAAATTAACAATAGCTAAATACTATACTCCTAGTGGAGTATCTATTCACGGAAAAGGAATAGAGCCTGATATCTTAGTAGAAGAAAAAGATGATTTCCTATTCTTTAATGGTTTCGTTACAAATATAAATGAAGATGAAACAAAAGAGAATAGAAACGAGATTATAAAAGAGGTTAAGGGAGAAGAGGAAGCTAAAAAAATAATTTCAAAAGGAGATATTCAACTAGATAAAGCAGTTGAAGAGATGAATAAACTTTTGGAGAAAAAATAGGAAGAAATGAGGTAGAAAATGCTTTATATAGTAGCAACACCTATAGGAAATTTAGATGATATAACTTTAAGAGCTATAAAAACTTTTGAAGAGGTAGATTTTGTTTTTGCAGAAGATACAAGAGTAACAAAAAAGTTATTAAATCATTTAGGAATAGAAAAAATAGTTTATAGATATGATGAACACACAAAAATGCATCAGGTTTCCAATATAGCAAATATGCTAGAAAATGGAAATAAAATTGCACTAGTAACAGATGCTGGAACTCCTTGTATATCAGATCCTGGATTTGAAGTGGTTGATGAAGCTTTAAAAAGAGGGATAAAGGTTATACCAATTCCTGGACCGAGTGCAATGACGGCAGCAGCTTCAGTTGCAGGAATATCAACTAGAAGATTTTGTTTTGAGGGATTTTTACCTAAAAAAAAGGGAAGACAAACTCTTTTAAAATCTTTAGCAAACGAGGAAAGAACAATTGTTATATTTGAATCGCCTCATAGAATTGAAAAGACATTAAGAGATATAGAAACTTTTATTGGAATAAGAGAAGTAGTAATAGTAAGAGAAATAACAAAAATTTATGAAGAAATATTAAGAGGAACAACCACTGAATTAATAGAGAAACTTTCAAAAAATCCTGTAAAAGGAGAGATAGTTCTTTTAATAAAGGGTAATGAAAAATAGAGGTGAGAGATAATGTCAATGACAAAAATTAACTGGTATCCAGGGCATATGAAAAAAACGAAAGATTTAATTAAGGAAAATATGCCTTTGATAGATATTGTTCTTGAAGTTGTAGATGCAAGAATTCCTTTATCAAGTAAAAATCCTGATATAGCTGGTTTTGCAAAAAATAAAAAAAGAGTAATTGTAATAAATAAATCAGATTTAGTTACAAAAGAAGAGATTAATTTCTGGAAAAAGTTTTTTAAGGAAAATAATTTTGCAGATGAGGTATTAGAGCTATCAGCAGAAACTGGTTTTAATATGAAAACTCTTTACACAATTATAGAAAAAGTTTCTAAAGAAAAAAAAGAAAGATTATTAAAAAAAGGATTAAGAAAAGTTAATACGAGATTAATGGTAGCTGGAATACCAAACGTTGGAAAGTCGAGATTAATCAATAGAATAGTAGGGAAAAATAGTGCTGGAGTAGGAAATAAGCCTGGATTTACAAGAGGAAAGCAATGGATCAGAATTAAAGAGGGATTAGAATTGTTAGATACTCCTGGAATTTTATGGCCAAAATTTGAAAATCAAGAAGTAGGTTATAATTTAGCAATAACAGGTGCAATTAGAGATGAAATACTTCCAATAGATGAAGTTGCTTGTGTATTAATAGAAAAAATGTTAAAAATGGGAAAAAAAGATGTTTTAAAGGAAAAATATAAACTTTTAGATGAAGATTTTGATCAAGTTAGTGGTGCAATAATAGAATCGATAGCTCTTAGAATGAATATGTTACAAAAGGGTGGACATTTAAATGTTCAGCAAGCAACGTATACACTTTTAAGAGATTATAGAGCTTGTAAATTAGGTAAGTTTGGCTTGGATATGGATATCGCTGAAGAGATTAAAAACTTATATAAGTAGGAGAAAAAGATGAGTTGCAGATTAGATTTAGATTTGAATTTGGTTGAAGATATATTAGTTAATTTCTTAAAAGAAGAAGCTAATAAAGTTGGATTTTCTAAAGTTGTTTTAGGACTTTCAGGAGGAATAGATTCAGCATTAGTAGCATATTTAGCTGCAAAAGCTTTTGGACCAGAAAATGTTTTAGGTATACTTATGCCTTATAAAACTTCAAGTAAAGAAAGTGTTGATCATGCTAAGCTAGTTGTAGAGGATTTAGGGATAAGATCAAAATTAATAGAGATAACTCCAATGGTAGAACCATATTTTCAAATGAATCCAGATATGGATGGATTAAGAAAAGGGAATAGAATGGCAAGAGAAAGAATGTGTATTTTATTTGATTATTCTGCCAAAGAGAAAGCATTGGTTTTAGGAACATCTAATAAAACAGAGATGTTATTAGGATACAGTACACAATTTGGAGATGCTGCATCGGCTATTAATGCTATAGGAGACTTGTATAAAACTCAAGTGTGGGAATTATCAAAACATATGGGAGTACCACAACCATTAATAGATAAAAAACCCAGTGCTGACTTATGGGAAGGTCAAACTGACGAGAGTGAATTAGGGTTTTCTTACAAGCTAGCAGATGAGATTTTATTTTCTTTAATAGATGAAAGAGAAAAAAAAGATGAGATTATAAAAAAAGGTTATCCAGAAGATATTGTAAATAAAGTTATTTGGAAAATTAAGATGTCTCAATATAAAAGAAAACTTCCTTTAATAGCAAAGATATCTACAAGAACTATAGGAAGAGAGTTTAGATATCCTAGAGATTGGGGAGTATAAATAAAGGAGGGCTAGATTTGAGAGGGGAAGAGCAATTAAGAGAAGAGTTACAGGAATTTCAGAAAGAAAAAGAAAGAATTAGAAATATTGTAGGTCAAATAGGTGGATCAAACAGCAAACAAAACAAAATTATAAATACACTTTTAATAATAATAATAGCTGCACTATTAATCTTAGGTGGTGTTTTTAATAGAATAACTCCAACATTAGCAGTTCAAGTTGCTATTTTATTTGGTGTAATAAAATTGATATGGATGTTTTATGAATCACAAAGGGCTAGTCATTTTCAATTTTGGATTTTAAACTCTTTAGAGTTCAGGATAAATGAGATTTATAAAAAAGTTAAAAAGATGGAAAAAGAGTTAGAGAATTTAAAAAAACTAGAGGAGTTTAAAGAAGATGATAAATAATTTTAAAACTGCTGAAGAATTAATGAAAGCAAGATATAGTGCCTTTGAAAATGGAAATATAGAGTTTATAGTAGAAACTCATCACCCAGAAACAAAAGGGGATATGGACATTGAAGAAACAAGAAAGTGGGCATTAAATTCGGAATGGTTAGGGTTGGAGATAGTATCAACTGAAGCTGGAACTGAAGATGATTTAGAAGGAATCGTTGAATTTAAGGCTTTTTATAAAGAGAATGGACAAGAGGTAGTTCACCATGAAAAAAGTAAGTTTGTAAAGCTTAATAATGAATGGCTATATTATGGATGGCTACCACTTCAAGGAACTATCGTAAAAGATGAAAAGATTGGAAGAAATGATCCATGTACTTGTGGGTCTGGAAAAAAATATAAAAAATGTTGTGGAAAATAAAAAAATTTATTTAGGGAGAGTAGAGAATGAAAATTGCTATTATTGGTTATCCAGACTCAGTAAAAAAAATTTTAAAAACTCTAGAACCACAATATTCTCACATAAGATTTTTACCTTATGAAATAAAACAATTGAGGGATTCTGTAGAAAATTTAAAAGATTTAAAGGGGAGAGTAGATGGAGTATTTTCTACAGGAATAGGTGTTCATTCAGAAATAGTGAGCAAATTGGGGTTAAATGTACCAATGGTTTATTCAAATAGAGAAGCAGGAAGTATCTTAAAAGCTCTATGGGAAGTAAGAGAAAATTATCCAAACATAAATAACTTAAAAGTAGGTTTTGATATAGTTGAAAAAGACGTTTTATTAGATACTCTTGATGAATTTGGAATAACATTAGATAGAGTTGATGTTCAAGAATATGAAGAGGATAAAACTGAATTGGATTTCTTAGATGAACATATTAAAAATCTATCTAAAGGTGAAGTTCACTGTATATTGACAGCTTTTGGATATGTTTATGATTATTTTAAAAGTAAGAAAAAGCCTGTATATAGATTACAGTCAACAAAAAATGAGATTAGTAATCAAATGAAAGCACTTTTGAAAGATATAAAAATTAATGAAAATTTTAAAAATAGAATTGGAATAAAAATTGTAAAGATTATTAAAAAACATAAGAAAGATGAACTTGAAAATGATAGAGCTGCGTTTAAAGCAAATTTAAATGATATATTTTTAAAGTATTCTAAAAATATACATGGTAATTATCAAGAGCTTTCAGAAGATGAATATATATTTTTCACAACTCAAAAAATTCTAGAAACTAAAGAAAATGAAGTTAATTTTTTAAAATTAGTAAATGAAATATATATGTTAGGTGCTAAAGTAGCAGTGGGAATTGGATATGCAGAAAATATTCAAGGTGCTACAATAAATGCAAGAAAAGCATTGAATATAAGTTTAGTAAATGACAAAGGAGAGATTTTTCTTTTTTCAGATAATAAAATAAGAGGTCCTCTGTATAAAAAAACTAGGTTTGATTATTCAACTAAAATAAGTGAAAATTTTGAAAAAGAAGCAAAAAAAATTGGAATAACACCAAAGTATCTATCTAAAATAAGAGCATTACATGAAACTTTTGGTAAAAAAGAATTTACGAGTAAGGAACTTTCAGAAATTTTAGAAATAACTGAAAGAAGTGTAAATAGAATAATTAAACCAATTATAACAAGTGGCTATGCAGAGATAATAGAGTATGAAGTTTGTACAAGTGCAGGTCGACCAAGAAGAGTTGTAAGATTTAATTTTTAATAAAAAGAGATGAATAAATTTCATCTCTTTTTATATTTTTTGTATAATCTTACTTAACAGTTCTTAAATAGAACAATACAATTTGAAAAGAAATAAAAAATTCGAAAAAAACCTTGACATAATAGTAAAAAAATAGTATTATTTTTAATGTAAATTAAAGTCCTATTTGAGACAAGTGGGCGTATGTAAAAAATTATATTAAGGAAGAGTGAGCACTATGAACAAAAACACAATTAATGTATTTTTAGTTGTAACAATTATTTCGCTAGCTTGTGAAAAAGTTGGAAAAATTCAATTGGGAAAAGTAGCATTATTCCCGATGTTATTTGCTGTAGTTATTGGAATGATATTAACACCAGATTTATTAGGAAAAAAAATTCAGAAATTAAGAGAGATTATTGGAGAAAAAGAGATGAAAATAGCCAGTGACATGGTTATGTTAATTCTTTTAATGCTTGGAATAAAATTAGGAACATTTGTAGGACCTAATCTAGATAAAATTATTCAAGCTGGTCCAGCATTTTTAGCACAGGAATTTGGGCACGTGCTAGCACCAGTAGTGGCTGTTCCTTTAGCGCTTAAGTTAGGATTAACAAGAGAGGCTATAGGAGCTGGATCAAGTATAAGTAGAGAAGCTTCTCTAGGAGTAATTGGAGAAAAATATGGTATTTCATCTTTAGAAGGAAGTGGAGTACTTGGAGTTTATTTAGCTGGAACAATTGTAGGAACAATCTATTTTGGAGTATTAGGATCATTAGCTATATACACAGGGATTCACCCGTTAGCATTAGGAATGGCATGTGGAGTTGGAAGTGGAAGTATGATGACAGCAGCGGCTTCATCTTTAGCAGAAGTTGTAGGACCTCAATATGCAGATCAAGTTTTTGCTTATGCATCAACAAGTAATATGTTATCAGGATTGACAGGAGTAAATATTCTTGTATTTATATCACTACCATTTACAGAGTGGTATTATAAGAAATTATCTCCAAAGTTTTCAAAAAAGGAAGTGAAGCAAAATGCGTAGTTTAGATATGAAAAAATATGTATTATATTTTATATTAATGTCAATGACAGGAGTTATGGTTTTAGCAGGACAAGCTATTGGATTACAAAAACAATTTATAGGAGCTATTCCAGGAATGTTTTTAATAATTGTTTTAGCATTGGGATGCTTTGCTGTTAAGGATGCTTTTCCAAAATTTCCATTACCTGCATATGCATTGTCAACTATAGTTGGAATGATAGTAAGCATACCAGCATTATCAATATCTAAATTCTTTGCACCAGAGATAGGAACAGTTGAATTTATGCCATTGTGTACACCGTTACTTGCTTTTGCAGGAATTTCTGTAGGAGATAAAATTGAACAACTAAAGGCAATGTCTTGGAAAATAGTAATAATAGCATTAGTTGTATTTACAACAATTTTCTTTGCATGTGCTTTAATAGCTCAAGGGGTATTGAGATTACAAGGAGCAATTTAATTAATACTTAAATAGATTCAAGGAGAGAACTATGAATATAAATGAAATTAAAGAGAGAGTAATAAAAACTATTGATGAAAATAGAGAGTTAATATTAAAAGCAGGACAAGCTATGTATGATAATCCTGAATTTGGGTATAAAGAGTTTAAAGGAACTGAAATTGTTTCAAACTACTTTAAAAATGAATTAGGACTAGATGTAGAAGAGGGAATTGCATACACAGGTTGTAGAGCAAGAGCAAATGAAAATGCAGAAGGACCTAAAGTTGCAATATTAGGTGAATTAGATGCAATATCATGTAGTGACCATTTAGATTCAAATGAATTAGGAGCAGTTCATGCTTGTGGACATCATATACAAATTGCAGGTATGTTAGGAGCAGCTACAGGATTAGTAAAATCAGGAATATTAAGTGAGCTTGGAGGAAAAGTAGATTTTATGGCTACTCCAGCAGAAGAGTTTGTTGAATTAGGATATAGAACTCAGTTAAGAGCTGATGGAAAAATAAAGTATTTTGGTGGAAAACAAGAGATGATATACAACGGAACATTTGATGATGTTGATATGGCAGTTATGTTCCATGCTTTAGATTTAGGTGATAAAAAAGTTTTAACGGGACCTGTAAGTAATGGATTTATAGGAAAAACTGTTAAATTTATAGGAAAAGAAGCTCATGCTGGTTCAGCACCACACGAAGGGATAAATGCTTTAAATGCAGCAATGTTAGGAATAAATAACGTACATGCTCAAAGAGAGACATTTAAAGATAGTGATAGAGTAAGGTTCCATCCGATTATAACAAAAGGTGGAGATATTGTAAATTCAGTTCCAGCTGATGTAAGAATGGAAGCTTATGTAAGAGCTAGAACAATTGAAGGTATGATTGATGCTAATAAAAAAGTAAATAGAGGTTTAACAGCAGGTGCTTATGCAGTTGGTGCTGAAATAGAAATAACTGAGATTCCAGGATATTTACCAATTTTAAAACATGATTCTATGGAAGATGTTTTAGAAGGAAACTTAGAGTATTTAGGGTTAAAAGATGATATGATTAAAGGTGGAGATTTTACAGGATCTTTTGATTTTGGAGATGTATCTCATATAATGCCTACTCTTCATCCAATGTTTGGTGGAATAAATGGAGCTCTTCATACAAGAGATTTCAAAACTGTAGATGATGAAATTGCAATATTAATGCCAGCAAAAGCTTTAGCATTAACAGTTGTTGACTTATTATTTGCTCAAGGAAAAAAAGCAAAAGAAATTTTAGATAACTTTAAACCAGTTATGACTAAGGAAGAGTATTTAACTTTTATGGAGTCAAATGATAAAGTTATAAAAGCTTAATAATAACTTATTTTTAATAATTTTCTCATAGAAAGAGGCTATTTAATAGCCTCTTTTTCTATTTACACAACAAATTTCATAACACTGTTGTGTAAAAAAATGGTGATTTCATAACAGTGATATATAATAAAAATCTTGAATTTATATGTATAGTGAGATATAATATAAAACATGTTTAAAAAATAACATAACATATAGGAGAAAAAATGGGAAGAAAACCTAATTTTACTAGAGAGGAAATTTTGAATAGTGCATTTGAAATTTTAAACAATGAGAGCTTAAAAGATGTAACAGCGAGAAATATAGCAAAAAAGCTGGGCGTATCTACAATAGCTATATATTCAGCTTTTAAATCAATGGATGAACTAAAAAATGAATTAGCTAAAAAAGCTAAAACAAAACTTTTTGAATATACAAAACGTGACTATACTGATTTATCAATTTTAAATATAGGGATAGGAATATGTCTTTTTGCAAAAGAAGAAAAAGCATTATTTAGAACAATTTTTTTAAGAGAAGGCTTACCTAGAGAATTTATGGATCAGATTATGGATGATTTTAGAAATTTAATATATAGTGGATTTAATAATAATAGAGAGTATAATCAATTTCCAGAAGATATAATAGAATGGGTTATAAAAAAAGGATGGTATTTTTCTCATGGATACGCAACTTTAATATGTACAGGGTTCTATATTGATATAGAGTTTGAAACTTTTAAAAAAGAAGTTATTGAAATGGGAAATGTATTGATAGAAAAAGCTTTAGAAATGACAAAGGAGAGGGATAATGAAGTTTAAGCAACAATTAATGTTATTAGGGATAGTTTTATCAGCTAATGCTATGGGGGGAAGCATAGACTATCTTTCACAACAGGATGCAGAGTATTTAGCACATCCAGCTATGGTTGGAAAAATTGGAGTGTCTGGAGCATATTATAATCCAGCTGGAACGGTATGGCTAGAAGATGGAACTTATATACAAGTAAATAATCAAACACATTTGAAAGAATATAGTATGGAACATGGAGATTATAAATTTAAAAGTGATAAACCATCACCAGTAGTTCCAAGCTTACAAATTGTAAAGAAAAAAGGAGATACAGCATTTTTCTTTCACGCTGGAGCGATAGCAGGTGGAGGAAGTGTAGCATATAGTGGAGGAATAGCAACTTTTCCACAAATAATAACTAGCAATCCAATGTTTGAAGTGATTGGAGCAAAATATGTAGGCGGATCTACAATCCATGGAAAATCATATTATGTAGCTTTTCAAGGTGGAATAGCTAGAAAATTTAGTGAAACTTGGAGTGGAGCAGTTGGGATTAGATTAATTGATGCTGAAAGAAAATTTAAAGGTGAAGGAAATTTTGAATATAATAATTTGGGAGGAAAATTAGGATCTGGAAAAGCCAAATTTGATATAGATTCAGAAAGAACAGCTTTTGGAGTGGCTGGAATATTTGGATTAAACTATCATCCAAATGATAGATTTAATTTAGGAATGAGATACGAAACTGAAACGGTTCTTGATTTTGATAATAAAGAACATAATTTAAAAAAAGGATTTGTAAATTCAACAGGAAGTAATCTTATAGGAAATGCATTTTATAATACTATTATAAAAGATCCTTCAATTAAGCAATGGATGTCAGAGGGAAGTGGAAAAAGAAACTTACCTGCAATGGCAGCGATTGGAGCATCTTATAGAGCAACAGATAAATTGACACTTTTAGCTTCTGGAAACTATTATTTCATAAAAGAAGCAAGCGATGACTTAGGAAACTTTGATCATTATGATAATGGATATGAGGTAGCAGTTGGTTTAGATTATCAATTAAATGAAAAGTGGACTTTAATGACAGGTTACCAGTATACAGATACAGGAGCTAATGAAAAAACATATACAGATACTGATTATGTTTTAGATGCAAATATGTATTCAGCAGGAGTTAAATACAAATATAGCTCACAACTTGAATTAATGGCAACATACTCATATGTAGATTATATAAATGATAAAAATATTAAAAATATTAGATATAGTAAGCATGTAGATGCCTTTGGATTAGGATTGATTTATAAATTTTAATAAAACAAAAAAAGCAGATAAATTATCTGGAGTCTTCTTCAAATTTTGTGTAAATTCTAAAAAATTAGAGTAATATTTTATATTTTTTAGGGATGATTTTTTTTAAAGTCATCCCTTTTTAAATATCCATTTTTACATATTTTAGTGTAACTTTAACAAAGTGGACGAATTTTCCACTTTATTAATTTTATAAATTCATACGCTTAATTTTAAATTCTTCCTTCAAAATATATTTGAAATTGTGAAATCATTTGCCCCCAATCTCTTTGACGGCTTGTCCATTTTTTAGTAATGTCTTGTGTTGCTAAGTAAAGCATCTTTAGTAAACTATCATCTGTTGGGAAAACTGACTTGTTTTTTGTGACTTTTCTTAGCTGCCTATTGTATCCTTCGATTGTATTTGTAGTATAAATTAAGGTTCTTATTTCTTGAGGATATTTAAAATATGTTGATAATCTAGACCAGTTATTTTTCCAAGATATTGCAATCTTTGGATATTTTTTACCCCATTTTTCGTCGAATAACTCTAAGTTTAATAGCGCGCTCTCTTCTGTAGTCGCTTTATACACTAGCTTTAGATCAGCGATTAAAGCCTTTATATCTTTATATGATACAAATTGTGTAGAACTTCTTATCTGATGAATTATGCATTGCTGAATTTGAGTTTGAGGATAGACAGCTTCTATAGCATTGGCAAACCCTATAAGTCCATCAACACAAGCAATTAATATATCTTCAACTCCTCTTGATTTAAGTTCATTCAGTTTACTAAGCCAAAACTTAGCAGATTCATTTTCTCCAACCCACATTCCAATAACATCTTTCTCTCCAGATGAACTAATTCCAATAGCTATGTATACAGCTTTTTTTACAATTTGTCCTTCACTTCTTACATGATAGTGGATAGCATCCATAAAAACAATTGGATAAACTGCCTCTAAGGGACGAGTTTGCCATTCTTTAACAAGAGGAAGGATCTTATCAGTAATTCTAGTAATAGAACTATCCGAAACTTGATAACCATAGATTTCTTCGATATGTGACTCAATATCACTAGTTGTCATTCCTTTAGCATACATAGAAATTATTTTAGCTTCTAAGTCTTGCCCAATTGTATTTTGATGTTTTTTGACAACTTGAGGTTCGTATTCGCCATTTCTATCACGGGGAACATTAACCTCAATTTCACCAGCGCTACTTTTAAGTTTCTTAGAGCTATAGCCATTTCTTGAGTTGTTAGAATCTTTATTTCGATAGTCATACTTAGTATATCCTAACTCCTCTTCTAGCTCTCCTTGATAAAACTCTTCTATCATAACCTTCATCATATCTTTAAAAAAAGTATTAAGATCATCAGGACTAGAGATAGGATTTTGTTTCAAAAATTCTCTCACTTTAATTCTTTTTTGCTTTTCTTCTTCAGACATATTTCTTCTCATAAAAAAACCTCCAAGTTAGATAATTTAATATTACCCCAACTTGAAGGTTTACACAAATATTTAATTAGACCCATTATCTGCTTTTTTTATTAATATCTTTCTTTTACTTCTCTCTCAATATTTCTTTGTTGATCTTTTTTTGCTAAAGAGTCACGTTTATCATAATTTTTCTTACCTCTAGCTAAAGCAATTTCTACTTTGACAAAGCCTTTAGATAAGTGAATATTCAAAGGTACAATTGTATAACCTTTTTGCATAACTTTTTCGTGTAATTTTTTAATCTCTCCTTTATGTAGAAGAAGTTTTCTAACTCTTCTTTCATCAGGATTATAAACACTACCAAAAGACCATGGAACAACAGTCATACCCATGATAAAAATTTCATTGTTTATTATTCTAATAAAAGACTCTTTAATGCTAGTTTTACCAGCTTTTATAGATTTAACCTCACTACCAACTAGTTCAATTCCAGCCTCAAACCTATCTTCAATAAAGTAGTCAAAAAAAGCTTTTTTATTATTAGCTAATATCATTAAAATCTCCCCTCTTTTCTTCTCCCTGTGTATTCGTGACAAAATTCAGTTGGAACAACTTCTATTTCAAGCATTTGTAAATCAGATCTAACTATTAGGATATCCATTTTATCTCCTAAATGAAACTCTCTGTTTGCATCTAAATCTTTCATAACATAATTATTTTCATCAAATTCATAGAAGTTTTTAGCTGTAGTTACATCCCAGAAACATTCTACATGTTCCTCTGTTTCAAAGAATATTTTTTTATTGTTAAATCCAACTATAGTAGCTTTAAATTCATCTCCAATTTTATCAAGCATATATTCAACTATTTTAATTTTAACACTTTCATCTTCTACCTTCATAGCTTTTCTTTCTGTTTGAGAAATATGTTGTGTAACTTCTGGTAAGTAGTTTATAAGAGTTCCAAATTGCTTTTTAGTTGGATAACCATGTATAGCAATATTTAAAATTCTATGTATAAGTAAATCAGCATATCTTCTAATAGGAGATGTAAAATGTGTATAATAATTAGATGATAGACCAAAGTGTCCTAAGTTTTCAACACCGTATCTAGCTTGTTTAAGAGACATTAAAATCATTTTATGTACAATCATATTAATACCTCTAGCTTCAGAGTCTTCAATAATTGATTGGAATTTTTTTGGATGAATATCTTCAAAAGAGTGAAGTCTATATCCAAATCTAGAAAGAGTTTCGCTTAAAGTTTTTACTCTTTCTGGGTCAGGAGTTTCATGAACTCTATAAACAGAAGGTATTTCTAACCAGAAAAGTTTTTCTGCAACGGCTTCATTAGCCATAATCATAAAATCTTCGATGATTCTTTCTGATTCACCTCTTTCAATATTTTTTAAGTATTTAACTTTTTTATTTTCGTCTAAAACAACTTTAACTTCAGGAAGATCAAAATCAATAGAACCTCTGTTGTATTTGATAGCTCTTATAATCTTAGAAAGCTCTAACATAGTAAATAGCATATCTACGATATCACTATATTTCTCAGTAGTTTCAGGATCCTTAGCAATAATTTTATTAACATTTCCATAAGTCATTCTGTGAGCAGTTTTAATAACTGATTTATATGTTTGAACATCAATAGCTCTTCCATGAGAATCAATAAGAAGTTCAACAGAGAATGTAAGTTTGTCTTCATGTGGATTTAAAGAGCATATTCCATTTGAAATTTCTTTAGGGAACATAGGTAAAACTCTATCAACTAGATAAACAGAGTTTCCTCTTTTTTCAGCTTCTTTATCTAATTTAGATCCAGTTGGAATATAGTGGGAAACATCGGCAATAGCTACGATAAGTTTATAGTATCCGTTATCTAATTTTTCCACATAAACAGCATCATCTAAGTCTTTGGCATCGTCACCATCAATTGTTATTATTGGAAGGTGTCTTAAATCTTTTCTTTTCTTTATTTCATCCTCAGATATTACAGTTGGGATTTGACGAGCTTCTGCAATGACATCATCTGGAAATTCTTCTGATAAACCTTCTCTAAGAATTAAAGCCTTAATCATATTATCTGTATCGAAAGGGTTACCAATTGATTCAAGAATTTTCCCTTCAGGCTTTTTTTCATCGCTTCCCCAAAAAGTTACATCAACAACAACTAACTCACCATCTTTGGCTTTATTGAAAAAGTTTTTAGGAATATATATATCTCTACCAAAAGATTGTGTTGGTCTTACAAAACCAAAGTTTTCTTTCTTTTCAAAGATTCCTATAATTGTATTTTTTTCTCTTACAAGAACTTCAACAATTTCTCCCTCTTGCTTTCCTTTGCCTTCAGGTGTTGTAACATTTATTAAAACAGTGTCTCCATCTAAAGCTGTTCCAAATTTACTTCTAGGGATAAAGTATCCCTCAGTATCAGTATCGACAAAACCAAATTTCCCTTTAATATTTGAAAATTTTCCTTTAATAAAACCTAAATTTTCAGGGATATTGTATTTATTTCTTTTATTTTTCATAATCTCTCCAGAATTAATCCAAATTTCAAGAATTTCTCTATTTTCTTTTTTAAATTTTGGAGACCATCCCATAGCTTTAGTTATTTCATCAAGAGTTAAAGCTTTACTATTTTTTAATATATTTTTTAATTTATCAAGTTGTTTATCTAATTTTGTATTTGTTTTCATAAATTCCTCCTATTAGCTTATTTTTAAAAGCCAATTTCGCATCTCTATAGAGTTTACATGAATGATATAATCTCCTTTTATAAGATACTCTATTTTTTTATTAACTTCTAGTAGAATGGCTTTGTTTAAATCTACTAGAGCTAAATCTCTAATTTTTTCTACATGAGGATAGTCTCTTTTAGGTTCAATAGCATCAGCTATATACACTATCTTTTCGATTAAACTCATATTTTTACGACCAGTTGTATGAAATTTTATAGCATTTAAAATTTCATCATCGTCAATTTTAAATTTTTCTTTTGCGATATAAGAAGCTACATAACTATGCAAGATTTCAACATTAGTTAAGTAATCTTTTGTTTCATCTTTAAAATGTTCTTTAGATATTTTAAGGAGTTTTTCTCTTGTAAATTCCTTAGCATAATCATGTAAAAGAGAAGCTAATGCTATTTTATTTAAATCAGCATTATAAATTTTTCCTAAAGATAGAGATGTTTCTAAAACTCTTATAGAGTGTTCATATCTTTTTTTAGAAAGAACATCGCTTAATTCCTTTTTAAAAAAATCTATATTCATAATATTCCTCCAAATTTTTAAAAAGGAGTTTCTGAAAATAGAAACTCCCCAAAATTTTATATATTACTGTTTAGTTTATAGCTTTTACTTATATTAATGAAATTGACTTTTTCAGCAGTCGAACCATTAATAAGTAAAACTACATTATCTGCTCCGCCAGGAGTTAGTAAACTATTTACAAAAGAATAAATTAAAAGCAATTCTTCCTGTGGAGTTTTTGCAGAAGATAAAATTTTAGAATCTAAATCTAAGTAAAGAGTTCTATTTTTTATGTATACTTCATATTTAAAATTTTCTTTTTTTAAGATATTTTTATCTTCTAATTTTTTTAAAAGTTGAGATATAATATCTTTTAAAATATCCTCTTTATTAGATAGATTAGAATTTAAAATAATATCTTCTTTTGATAATTTTCCTTGTTTTAAGTTAGGAAAAAAAATTGGGGTAGTAATTTCTGTCTTTTGAATACTCTCTAAAGTAGGAGTAGATATATTTGTTACTGTTTCACTTTTTTTGTTTACTTTATTTGAATATACTCCAGTGGCAATAGTAAGAGTTATTAAAATGACTAAAAAAATTTTTAATTTATGTGACATAAAACCTCCTAATAGAAAAATGATCTAATTTTATTTGCTAGTTCATCTGCCATAACATTTTGGTTTGCATCTCTAGAAAGTTTAGTTACGTCAGATTTATTTGTTATAAATCCAAGTTCAACAAGGATACCAGGGCCATTAAATCCTCTTAGAACAGCAAAGTTAGCTCCATAAATTCCTCTATCCCTCATGCCTAATCTTTTAGAGAGAGATGAATTCAATGGTCTAGCAATAGTTATAGACTTTTCCATATTTTTGTTATATGCAAGTTCTCCCATAATTTGTGCTATACTAGTTGTTTTTTCTCCATATTTTTCACCAAAGCTATTTTCATAAGATGCAATTTTTTCAGCATAAGGAGATGATTTTTTTGAAAAATAAAATATTTCCATTCCTTGAGCTGATGAATTTTTAGATGCATTTAAATGTAAACTTACAAAAATATCTGCCTTTCCTCGATTAGCAATTCGACTTCTTTCAGAAAGACTAATGAAAGTGTCATTACTTCTAGTCATAATAACATTAAAATCTTTAGAAAGCTTAGTTTGTAATTTTTTTGCTACAGCTAAAGCTATATCTTTCTCTTTATATTTATTAAATCCAATTGCTCCTGGATCTTTTCCACCATGTCCTGCATCAATAGCTACAGTAAACTCTTTCTTAGAGGAATTAGTAGCTTTTAAATCAATAACAATTCTATGTGGATTAGATAAAGAGTAAACTCTATGTCCTGATCCTTTTTTTAATTTTATAAAAAATCCAACATTTGAACCATAGTCAATCATATCTATTTTTTCAATATTTTTACCAGAAAGACTTGAACTATTTAGTTTTGTTCCCATTTTAACTTTTTCAATTTCAAGAAAAATTAATCGATTATATTCATCATAACTAGAATTATATTTAGGTTTAACAGTACTAGAAATATCAAAGACTAATTGTGGAGGATTATTATTAAGCCTAACTCTTTTTATTGTGCTATTAGCAAATACAGTTAACGAAAACAAACAAAAAATAAAAAATATAAGGTATTTTTTCATAAATTTCTCCATTGATTTAGAATAATAAAATAGGATGGAAAAGTATACCAATTCCATCCTTTTGTAAATATTTTTATTTTAAAACTCTTGAAATAGAATTCTTAAGCACTTGGATGTTAACACCTTTATCAACTCTAATAGTTAAGAACTCAGGGCCGATACTAGATATAGTACCTTTGATACCACCGTTAGTAACAACTTCAGCTCCCTCTTTTAACGAGTCTAACATTTCTTGATGTTTCTTTTGCTTTTTTTTGTTTGGTAAAATTAGTAGAAAATAGAATACAGCCGCCCAAATAGCAAAAGTAAGTATCATTCCACCATATTTAGCAAATAATTCGTTCATCTTATAGCCCCCTTAGATAATATAATTTTTCTAAGACAAGTATACCACAAGGTGGTATACTTTTCAATAATTTTTAAGCGAAGAAATCTTTTAGTTTATCAAAGAAGTTTTTATTATCTTTATGGTTCTTATCTTTTAGACTTTCGTCAAATTTCTTTAAAAGTTCTTGTTGATCAGCATTTAAATTAACAGGAACTTCAATTTTAATTCTAACAATTTGATCACCAGTATAAGGACTTCTAGGATTTTTAATACCTTCTCCTTTTAATCTGAACATTTTATCATTTTGAGTTCCAGCAGGAATCTTGATTGTTTTCTTACCATTTAGTGTAGGAATTTCAATATCTCCTCCAAGAGCTGCCTGAGCAAAAGTAATTGGTACATTACAAATTATATCCTCACCATTTCTTTCGAAGAATGGATGGTGTTTAACAGAAATATAAACATATAAGTCACCATTAGGTCCACCTTCTGTACTAGCATTACCCATTCCAGAAAGTCTAAGTTTTTGCCCGTCATCAATCCCAGCAGGAATTTTAATTGTTTTTTCAACAGTTTCTGTATCAATTCCAGTACCATGACATTTTTTACATTTTTTTTCAGGAACTTCACCTTTACCGTGACAAGCATCACATTCTTGTGTTGTTTGGAAATTTCCAAAAACAGTTCTTTGAGTAACATTTATAGTTCCAGTACCGTTACATTTAGAACATTTACTCATTTTAGAACCCTCTTGAGCCCCAGTACCATGACAAGTTCCACAAGTTCCAGTTCTTTTATATTTTAATGTTTTCTCTACACCTTTTGCTGCTTCTTCTAAAGTTAGTTCAAGATTATATCTTAAATCTTCACCAGGTTCTGGACCTCTTTGACGAGAGCCACCGAAACCACCAAAGCCACCGAAACCACCACTTCCACCAAAAAATGATCCGAAAATATCTCCTAAATCTTCAAATCCACCGCCGAAACCACCGAATCCTCCGGCACCAGCACCGCCACCATTTTCAAAAGCAGCGTGACCAAATCTATCATATTGAGCTCTTTTATTTTCATCTGAAAGAACTTGGTATGCTTCGTTAACCTCTTTAAATTTATCCTCAGCCTCTTTTTTTTCAGTATCACTAGCACCACTAAATTTATCTGGGTGATACTTCATAGCAGCTTTTCTATATGCTTTTTTTATTTCAGTATCAGATGCCCCCTTAGCAACCCCTAAAACTTCATAAAAGTCTCTTTTAGCCATTTACAAAAATCCTCCATTTCTTAAAATAAGGGATAGAGTCATCTCTATCCCTTAAGTAAAGTATATATTAATTACTAATATTAGTCAACTATCTCAGCGTCAGCAACGTCATCAGTTCCGTTGTTTTCTGGAGCAGCTCCACCTTGTTGTTTAGCTTGAGCATCTTTGTAGATTTCTTCAGCTAATTTGTGAGCAGCTTGAGATAATTTTTCAATTGCAGCATCTATAGCCTCTTTATCTTCTCCATCTTTAACTGATTTAAGTTCTTCGATAGCAGCTTCAATAGCTTTTTTCTCATCTTCAGTAACTTTTTCAGCATAATCTTTTACAGATTTCTCAGTAGAAGCAATTAACATATCAGCTTTATTTCTTGTTTCAACTAACTCTTTGAATTTTTTATCTTCAGCTTCATTAGCTTCAGCATCTTTTTTCATTCTTTCAATTTCATCAGCAGAAAGGTTAGTTGAACCAGAGATAGTTACAGTACTTTCTTTTCCAGTTCCTAAATCTTTTGCAGAAACGTGAACGATTCCGTTAGCATCAATATCAAATGTAACTTCGATTTGAGGTACTCCTCTAGGAGCAGCAGGAATTCCTTCTAAGTTGAATTCTCCTAATTTATGGTTATCAGCAGCTTTTGCTCTTTCACCTTGTAATACATTTATTGTAACAGCTGGTTGGTTATCAACAGCAGTTGAGAATACTTGTGATTTTTTAACAGGAATTGTAGTGTTTCTTTCGATAATTTTTGTGAATACTCCACCTAAAGTTTCAATTCCTAAAGATAATGGAGTAACGTCAAGAAGTAATACATCTTTAACATCTCCCATTAATACTCCACCTTGAATAGCAGCTCCTTCAGCAACAACCTCGTCTGGATTTATACCTTTGTTAGGTTTTTTACCAAAGTAAGATTCAACCCACTCTTGAACAGCAGGAATTCTTGTAGAACCTCCAACTAATAAGATTTCATCGATATCTGAAGGGTTTAATCCTGCAGCTTTTAATGCATCTTTTGTAGGTACTTGAGTAGCCTCAACTAAATCTCTAGTTAAATCATTGAACTTAGCTCTAGTTAATTTAATATCTAAATGCTTTGGTCCAGTTGCATCCATTGTTATGAATGGTAGAGAAATATGAGCTTCCATTAATGTAGATAACTCTTTTTTAGCTTTTTCTGCAGCATCTTTAAGTCTTTGATATGCCATTTTATCATTAGCTAAATCTATTCCACTTTCTTTTTTAAACTCTTCAACTAAATATTTGATAACAGCATCGTCAAAGTTATCTCCACCTAAATGGTTGTTTCCTGAAGTTGATATAACTTCAATAACTCCGTCAGCAATCTCAAGGATAGAAACGTCAAATGTTCCTCCTCCAAGGTCAAATACTAAAACTTTCTCTTCTTTTCCAGCTTTTTCAAGTCCGTAAGCTAGTGCAGCAGCAGTAGGCTCATTTATAATTCTTTTAACGTCTAATCCAGCTATAACACCAGCATCTTTTGTAGCTTGTCTTTGAGCATCTGTAAAGTAAGCTGGAACAGTTATAACCGCTTCAGTAACTTTCTCTCCTAAATAAGCTTCAGCATCAGATTTTAATTTTTTTAATATCATAGCTGAAATCTCTTGTGGTGTATATTGTTTTCCGTGAATATCAACTTTGTAGTCGCTTCCCATATGTGTTTTGATTGAAAGAATAGTTGATGTAGGATTTGTGATAGCTTGTCTTTTAGCAATCTCTCCAACAATAATTTCACCATTATCTTTGATACTTACAACAGATGGAGTTGTTCTTGCTCCTTCAGCGTTAGGGATTACAGTAGTTGATCCCCCTTCCATTATTGCAACACATGAGTTAGTAGTTCCTAAGTCAATTCCTATAATTTTTGCCATTTAAAAAACCTCCTAATATATCTGAATTTTTTAATTTTATTTTTTACAAACTTTAACCATTGAGGGTCTAATAACTTTCCCCTTCATTTTATAACCTTTTTGAAACTCTGCTATAATTTCATCATTAGCATAATCTGCTGAGTCTTCAACGGAAACAGCCATATGTAAATGAGGATCAAATGTAGCTTTTTCAGTTTCTATAGCTTCAACACCTTCACTAGCAACAGTACTTTTCATTTGAGAAAGTGTCAATTCAACACCTTTTACAAGGGAATCAAAATCTTTTGTTTCAGAAGAAGCAGCGATAGCTCTTTCAAGATTATCGATTATATCTAAAACTTTTACTACTACTTTTTCAGAAGCAAAAGCTTTTAAATCATCAAATTCTTTCTCTTTTCTTTTAGTGAAGTTTTGGAAATCAGCTTGTTTTCTTAAGTAAGAGTTTTTCCAATCTTCAACTTCACCTTTTAATTTTTTAATTTCATCTTCTTGAGACACAGTCTCTATATTTTCATTTTTATTTTCTGTATCATTAATTATTTCTTCAACTATTTCTTCTTTTATTTCTTTATCTGCCATCACTATCTCCTTCATTACTTATTTCTTTTATAACTTTGTTAACCTCTTTTGTAACATGTTGTATAAGGCCCATAGTTTTTGAATAAGACATTCTTTTAGGTCCCATAACACCAATGATACCTGGAGAGTTATCCATATTATAAACAGAATATACAAAGCTATAATCTTCTAATCCTTTTACAGCGAGTTCTTCGCCAAAAATAACATTAACTTCACCCTCTTTAAAAGGTCTAGACTTAATTGCCTCTTCGAAAAGTTCTTTTATTTTTTCTCTTTTAGAAAAAATATCTAAAACATCACTAATCTCATTAACTTGTTTATCTTTAAATATTTCAGAGGAGTTTTCTAAAAAAAGTTTTCCCTCCACTTCGCTATAAACAAAATCAATAATTTTTTCGATTTCGTGAGATTCAACAGAACTATTTCTTATTTCATTATTAATTCGTTGTGATAACTTTAAGAGCTCACTTTGACTACACACCTCTTCAAAGAAAATCTTTTTAGTCCGAACACTTTTATTTTCCATAACTATAACAGCCATAGCCATATAATCATCAATATGAACTAGTTCAACTTTTTTTATTTTTTCTTTTTTATGTGTAGGTTCAATAACAATTCCAACATAGTTAGTTAATTTAGATAAAAGCATTGAAGTTTTTTTCAAAACAGAATCCAATTCTCTCATTTTAATATCATAAACAGAATTTATTCGAGCTTGTTCTTCTCTTGAAAGTTTTTCAATTTTTAGAAGTTCTTCTAAGTAAAATTTATAGCCTTTATCCGTGGGTATTCTTCCTGAAGAAGTATGAGTTTTTGAGATAAATCCCATATCCTCTAAATCAGACATTACATTTCTTATTGTTGCAGAGGATAGATCTATATTATATTTTTTAACAAGAGTTCTAGAACCGATTGTTTCTCCTGAAAGAAGATAAAAATCAATAATGGCACTAAGAACGAGCTTTTCTCTATCGCTGACAACCATAAAATCACCCTTTTTTAACTTTTTATTAGCACTCAACTCGATGGAGTGCTAATCTTGCAATTAATATAATACAAAAAAAAATAAATGTCAATACTTTTTTTGAAAAAATTTAATTTTTTTTTTAAAAGTAATTATAATTAAATAATAGTTTAAAAATGAATAGAAATACGGTATAATTTTTATATCAATTAATGGTCAAGGGGTGAGTAAAATGGGAGTTATTGTAGGTAAAAGTATTTTCCCAGGAATAGTTATAGGTCAACCCTATATAGAAAGAAAAAAAAAGATAGATATTGAAAATTATAAAATTTCTTCTGAAAAGGTTGAAGAGGAAATAGAACGATTTTTAGAAAGTGTACAAAAAGCTAAAAATGATATAAAACAAATTAAAGGCAATTTAGAGGGTAAAATAAATAAGGAAGACTTGCAGATTTTAACAGTACATATAATGATGTTAGATGATCCTCAATTTATAAGTGATATAAAAAAAGGAATAAAAAAAGAAGAAAATAATGCAGAAGCGGTTGTAAAGAAAGTTTCTAATAAGTATATAGAAATGTTTGAAAAAATAGCAGATCCAATTTACAAGCAAAGAGCATTAGATATAAAAGATATAAGTGAAAGAATAATAATGAATCTAACGCATGAAGATGATATAGATTCAAATTTAAATGGTAAGATTTTGGTAATCAGAGAATTATTACCATCAGAGCTTTTAAAAATTTATTATAGTGGAATAAATTTAAGTGGAATAATAATGGAGTATATGGGAGAGACATCTCATACTGCAATACTAACAAAAGCATTAGAGATACCTACACTAATGGGTGGAAATGATATTTTTTCTGTAGACTGGGGAGATAAAATAATTTTAGATACAACATCTATGGAAGGTAAAGTTGTAACTAATCCAGATATAAAAACATTAAATAGATATGATGAAGAAAAAAATAGATATAGAAATAAAATGAAAGAGATAGAGGAATCTATTAATAAAGAAACAGTTACTTTAGATGGAGAAAGAGTTTATTTGCATTTGAATATAGGTGGTAGGTTAGATATAACTCAAGTTAGTCGAAAAAGACCTGATGGTATTGGATTGTTGAGAACAGAACTTATATATATGGATGCAGTAGAATTTCCAAACGAGGAGAAGCAAAAAAAAATATATGAAAATATAGCAAGAGAGTTTGAAGAGAGTCAACCAAATAAACCTATAGTTATAAGAACTTTAGATATAGGAGCAGATAAAAAACTATCTTATTATAAAATGGTTGATGAAGAAAATCCATCGTTAGGATGTAGAGGGATGAGACTAACTTTAGCAGATAAGAATCTTTTTAAAAATCAAATTAAAGGAATTTTAAGAGCCGCAACTCATCATAATATAAAGATGATGTATCCAATGATAACAAATTTAAAAGAAATAATTGAAGCTAAAGATTTAGTAGAAGAGTGTAAAAAAGAACTTTTAATTGAAGGAAAAGAATTTAAAGAAAATATAGAGGTTGGAATGATGGTAGAAGTACCATCAAATGTTATGTTAGCAGATATTTTTGCTGATTATGTAGACTTTTTTTCTATTGGAACGAATGATTTAACACAATATATACTTGCAACAGATCGTTATAGTCCAATAGCTGAAAAGCTTTATGATTGCTATGATCCTGCAGTTATAAGGGCAATAAATATGGTTTCTAGTGCAGGGCTTAGAAAAAATAAAAAAGTTTCAGTATGCGGAGAAATGGCTGGAGAAAACCAAGCTGTCATAGCTTTATTAAGTTTAGGAATAAGAGATTTAAGTATGGCACCAGCATATATTCCAAAAGTAAGAAATTTAATTCGAAAAATTGAGCTGTCAGAGTTGAAAGAAATTAAAATAAAACTATTAAAATCTAAAGATTCTCAAGAGGTAAAGAATATCCTAAATGAATATTTAGAAATAATTGAAGGGAGAAATTAAAAATGAAAAAAGTGGAAGTAACTATTAAAAATAAGGCTGGATTACACGCAAGACCATCATCGTTATTTGTACAAACAGCAAGTAAATATGATTCAGATATAAATGTAATATTTGATGATGAGGTTATAAATGGAAAAAGTATTATGGGATTGATGCTTCTTGCAGCAGAACAAGGAAGAGTACTAACTTTAGAGTGTGACGGAGAAGACGAAGAAGAGATGATAGCTGATTTAATTGATTTAATTGAAGTGAAAAAATTTAATGAGGAGTAAAAATAAAAAGTGGAGATAATAAGAGCTGAAAAAATGGGATTTTGTTTCGGTGTAAAAAAAGCTGTTGAAACTTGTTATGAGATATCTAGAAAAAATATATCTAAAAAATATATTCTTGGAATGGTAGTTCACAATAAAGATGTTGTGAAAGAGATGGAGAATATCGGTTTTATAATAGTTGATGAAAAAGATATATTAGAAGGAACGGATCCTTTAAAAAAAGGGGATACAATAGTAATTAGAGCTCATGGGACAACTTCTCAAATTATAGATGTATTAGAAAAAAAAGAAGTGGAAATACATGATGCAACATGTATTTTTGTAGATAAAATAAAAGAGATATTAATTGAAAGAGAAAGTCTTGGAGATGAAATAATTTTCATAGGAGACAAAGAACACCCAGAGGTAAAAGGGATTATTTCTTTTGGGAAAAAAGTTAATGTTTTAAAAAATTTAGAAGAATTAAAAGAAAGTTCCTTAGATAGGAGTAAAAGATATTCGGTACTAACTCAGACAACTTTGAATAAAAGTAAATTTTTAGAGATAAAAGAATATTTAGAAAAATACTATTCAAATGCTCAGATATTTGATAGGATATGTGGAGCGACTAGCGAAAGACAAGAAGCTACTAAAAAGTTAGCAAATATTTGCGATATAATAATCGTGATTGGTGATTTAAAAAGCTCAAATAGCAAAAAACTTCTGGAAGTAGCAAAAGCTGAGAATCCCAATAGTTATTTAGTTCAAAATGATGAAGAATTAGATATGTCTATATTTTCTGAAAGTATGAAAATAGGTATAACAGCTGGAGCATCAACACCAGAAGATATAATAAAAAAAATAGAAAATAAAATAAGGGGGAACTTTAATGTCTAACTTTGATTACTACGAAGATTTTGAAGCATTATTAAACGAGTACATGCCAGTAAAAGAGGATGAAGAAATAAAAACTAAAGTGACTGGAACAATTGTAAATATGGATAGAAACTTTACATATTTAGAAGTACCTGGAGAGCCAAAGGCTGTAAGAGTAAGAACAGAAGAGTTAACAGGATATACTGTAGGAGACGAAGTTGAAGTTCTAATAGTATCTCAAGCTGAAGAGGAGGATTCTTTAGTTTTAATTGGTTCTAAAAAAAGAATCGATATGGAAATTGGAGCTGAAAAATTAGAAAAAGCACTTCAAAACCATGAAATTGTAACTGGAAAAGTTATGAAAAGAGTAAAAGGTGGATATATTGTTGAAGTATATCATCAACAAGGATTCTTACCTAACTCATTATCAGAAATTCCTGCAGATCAAGGAGATTCATTCATAGGAAAAGAATTACAACTTGCTATTAAAGAGATAAAAGAAGATAAAAAAGGAAAGAAAATTCTTTTATCGAGAAAAGAACTTGTTATTGCAAAAGAATTAGAAGCAATTGATAAATTAATATTGAATGAAGTTGTAAAAGCTACTGTTTTAGAAGTACTAGATTTTGGATTAACAGTAAAGTTAGATGAAGCTAGAGGATTTATTCATATTTCAGAAGTAGATTGGAAAAAAACTTCAGATTTACATAAGTTATACAAAGCAGGAGATGTAATTGAAGCAAAAATTATAGAGATTGAAAGAGATAAAAGAAATGTAAAATTATCTATAAAATCTTTAACAAAAAACCCTTGGGATATAGTTGCTGAAAATAATAGCATAGGTCAAGAAGTAACTGGTAAAGTAACAAGAATAGTAAATTATGGAGCTTTTGTAGAGTTATTACCAGGAGTTGAAGGATTAATTCATAGTTCAGATTTCTCTTGGACAAGTAAAAAGGTAAATGTTAATAACTTTGTTAAAGTTGGAGATGAAGTTAAGGTTGTTATTACAGAATTATCACCTAAAGAGAGAAAATTAAAATTAGGTATAAAACAATTAAGTTCTAACCCATGGGAAGGTGCTGAAAATAAGTTTGCAGTAGGAACAATTTTAACTGGTACAGTTGTAGAAGTTAAACCATTTGGAATATTTGTGCAAGTTGAAGAGGGAGTAGATGGATTTATCCATAACTCAGACTTTGCGTGGTCAGGAAACAAAAGATATTCTAAGGGAGATAAGGTAGAGTTTAAAGTAGTAGAATTAAACTTAGAAGATCAAAAGATAAAAGGAAGTATCAAAGACTTAACAAAAAGTCCTTGGGAAACAGCTTTAGAAAATTATAAAGTTGGAGATAGAGTAGAGAAAGAGATAAAGAACATTCAAGATTTTGGAATGTTTGTGAAATTAGGAGAGGGAGTAGATGGATTTATTCCAACTCAATTAGCTTCTAGAGATTTTATAAAGAATTTAAAAGATACATTTAAGTTAGGACAAGTTGTTTTAGCTGAAATTGTTGAAATTGATTCTGAAAAGAAAAGAATAAAACTTTCTATAAAAAAAGTTCAATTAGAAAAAGAAAAAAATGAAAATAAAGAGTTAATTGAAAAGTATGGAGTTTCTTCAAGCGAAGAGTAATATAATTAAAAGGTCCTCTAATTATAAGAGGACCTCAATAAAATCAATAAAAAATTCAGTTGACTTTTTGTAAGATCGTGTTATAATAATTAAAGACAATGAAAAAGATTTATTAAGAAGAGACTTCCTGTTTCTCACCTTATGGGGCAAGGCCTACATAAAGGTTACATTAAATTTTTGTTTAGGGCGAGCCCTAATAATTATTTGAGTTAAACAGGAATTTTACGTCCTGTTTTTTTTATTTGATAGTTAATAGGAGGTGTCTATTATTTCGGACAAAGTTAGAATTAATGAGAAGATAAGAGGTAGAGAGTTAAGAATTATCTCTGAAACTGGAGAGCAATTAGGAATAATGTCAGCAATGGAAGCATTAGAAATTGCTGTACAAAAGGAATTAGATTTAGTTGAGATATCACCAAATGCTACGCCACCAGTATGTAAAATAATGGATTATGGAAAGTACAAATATGAGCAGACTAGAAAAGCTAAAGATGCTAAAAAGAACCAAAAGCAAGTTATTGTTAAAGAGGTAAAATTTAGAGCTAGAATAGATCAGCATGATATGGATACAAAAATAGCTCAAGTTAAAAAGTTTTTAGAAAAAGATAACAAAGTAAAAATAACTCTTGTTCAGTATGGAAGAGAAAGAATGTACGCTGATCAAGGAATAGGAATGCTAGATCAGATATCTGATAGATTTGTAGAAATCGCAGATGTTGATAAAAAATATAATGATAAGCAAAAGTATTTAATCTTATCGCCAAAAAAATAGTGAAGATTTGAGAGGAGGAACATTACAATGCCAAAGATGAAAACTCATAGAGGTGCTAAAAAGAGAATTAAAGTTACTGGAACAGGGAAATTTGTTGTTAAAAAGCCAGGAAAGAGCCATATCTTAACAAAGAAAACAAGAAAAAGAAAGAACAGATTAAAGAAGGATACAGTAATCACTTCAACATTAGAGAAGCACTTAAAAGGATTATTACCATACGGAGTAGGAAGATAATAATTCTTAGGAATATTATTGTTAAAGGACCAATTATAGGAGGAGAAGTAAATGAGAGTTAAGACTGGAATAGTTAGAAGAAGAAGACATAAAAAAGTTTTAAAAGCTGCTAAAGGATTTAGAGGTGCGTCAGGTGACGTATTCAAGCAAGCTAAGCAAGCTGTAATGAGAGCAGAAGCTTTCTCTACAAGAGATAGAAAAGTTAGAAAGAGAAAGATGAGACAATTATGGATCATCAGAATCAACGCTGCTGCAAGAATCAACGGATTAACTTACTCAACTTTAATGAACGGATTAAAGAGAGCAGGAATCGAGTTAGATAGAAAAGTTTTAGCAGATATCGCTTTAAACAATGCAGCTGAGTTCGCTAAATTAGCAGAAACTGCAAAAGCAGCATTATAATTATAATTTAAAAGAGCTTCGGCTCTTTTTTTTTATTTTAAAAAATCTTAAATAAAAAGAAAAAATATGATATAATTTTTAGGAGAGTAGTTTTAAAAAACCTAAGGGGGATTAAAATGCTAAGAAAAAAAATACTAAAGAGAATAGACGTAAGTAAAGAAGATTTATTAAGTCAAGAGCAAGAGATAAGATTTGAACTTTTAACAAAAGCAAATGATATTGATAATTTAAAAAAATTAGGGACAATTCTTTTTTATAAAAGAGACTGTGAAGGTGCTCTAGAAATTTATGAAAAACTTAGAGCTTTAGGAAAAAAAGATAGTGATACGATAGGATTTTTGGGATACTTAAACTACGAATTAGGTAACTATACTAAAAGTATAAAATATTTTAATATGTTTTTAGATAACAAACCTGGTGATGCGTTTGTTTACTTTTTATTAGGAAATGCCTACTCGAGAGCAGGGAAAATAGTAGAAGCAATAAATAGTTATGATTTTGCTATATTTTTGGATTTAGATATATACAGTGCTCATTTAGATTTTGCTAAAGAGTATGAATTTTTGGGAAGATATAAAAAAGCTTTAAATGAATATATAGCAGCTTATGAAATCGATCCAAGAGATAAGGATATAAAAGAAAAAATTAAATATTTAAGAGAAAAAATTTAGGTTAGTTCAAAATAGGGGATAGAAAATCTATTCCCTTATTTTATAATACAGTTAAGAATCAAGGAGAAAATAATGATATCAATAGCATTAGTTTTAACGGTAGCTATTTTTTTAATAATAGCGCTACTATTTGGTATGAATAGAGCTATAGCAGCTTTACCAGCACTTTTTTTTATAATGTTACTAATTTCTTTTTTTGGATTTATAGTAGTACAGTTTTTTCCAATTATTCTAATATTTTTAGTTATTAGATATTTTATGAATAAAAAAAATCCAAGAAGAGGAAACTTTTACTATAAAACATATACTCAAAAAGATTTTGAAGATATGTTTAGAAACCAAGGTAATCAATATGGAGGAAACTATCAAGGTGGTTATCAAAATAATCCATTTGGGACTTTTGAAGATAAAAGTAAATATTATAAAATCTTAGGAGTTCAAGAGGGTGTAACTCCTGAAGAATTAAAAAAAGCATATAGAGAATTAGCTAAAAAGCATCATCCAGATAGATATGCAAATGCTGAACCTGAAATAAGAGAGATGCACGAAAAAAAGTTTAAAGAGATAAATGAAGCTTACGAAAAACTTCAATAAAATTATAATTAAATTATTTTGCAAAAATGTTAAATCTTATGGTACAATGTAAAAGTTGAATAAAATGGAGGGTATGATGAGTTTAAAGACACTAATTTTAGCAGCTGGAAAAGGAACAAGAATGAAATCAGAGCTGCCAAAAGTTTTACATAAAGTTTGTGGAGTGCCGATGGTACAAAAAATTGTAGATACATGTAGTAAAATTGGTTCAACTGAAAATATATTAATATTAGGACATAAAAAAGAAGAGGTATTGAAAGTACTTCCAAATATTGAATATGTAGTTCAAGAAGAGCAATTAGGGACTGGACACGCTGTTATTCAGGCAAAAGATAAGCTTGAAAATTTTGAGGGAACAGTGATGATATTATGTGGAGACACTCCTTTATTGAGAGAGGAAACTTTAAAGAAGTTATATGACTACCATAAAAACTCTAAAGCTACAACAACAATATTAACTTCTATTTATGAAAATCCATTTGGATATGGAAGAATTGTAAAAGAAGATGGAAGAGTTGTAGGGATTGTTGAAGAAAAAGAAGCAACAGATGAAATAAAAGCTATAAAAGAGGTAAATGCAGGTGTTTATTGCTTTGAAGCTAAAGAGTTATTGTCAGCATTAAAAAGAATTGATAATAAAAATGAAAAAGGTGAATACTATTTAACAGATGTTATTGGAATAAATGTTAAAGATAACAAGAAAGTTGAAGCTTTTTTATTAGAAGATAATGATGAAATATTAGGAATAAACTCTAAAATTGAATTGGAAAAAGCTAATTCAATAATGAGAGATAGAATAAATATAGCTCACATGGAAAATGGTGTTATTTTCATTGATAAAAATAATACCTATATAGAAGAAAGTGTAGAAATTGGACAAGATACAGTTGTATATCCAGGTGTTCTACTACAAGGTAGCACTAAGATTGGAAAAAATTGTGAAATTTTAGGAAATACAAGAGTTATTGATTGCCAAATAGGTGATGAAGTAAGAATAGAAAGCTCTGTATTAGAGGACAGTATTGTTGAATGTAAAGTAACAATAGGTCCATTTGCACATTTAAGACCTAAATCACATTTGAAAGAAGAAGTTCACATAGGAAACTTTGTAGAAGTGAAAAAATCAGTATTAGAAAAAGGTGTTAAAGCAGGGCATTTAACATATTTAGGAGATGCTACAGTAGGAGAAAAAACTAACATAGGTGCAGGAACAATAACTTGTAATTATGATGGTAAAAATAAATTCAAAACCACAATTGGAAAAAATGCTTTTATAGGAAGTGATACGATGTTGGTGGCTCCTATTACTATAGGAGAAAATGCATTAGTAGGAGCGGGGTCAGTAATAACTAAGGATGTACCTGAAAATGCGTTGGCAGTATCAAGAAGTAAACAAGTTATAAAATTTGATTGGAGGAAATAGAAAAAATGGAAAGACCTGGGGTAAAAATTTTTGCCGGAACATCAAATATGGAGTTAGCTAAAAAAATAGCTGAGAAATATGGGACTTCAGTAGGAGATGTTGAAATTGTTAGATTTAAAGATGGAGAGGTTTATGTTTGTGTGGGAGAGACAGTAAGAGGTAGAGATATATTTATTGTTCAATCTACATCTGAGCCTGTAAATGAAAACATAATGGAGTTATTAATATTTATTGATGCATTAAAGAGAGCTTCAGCAAAATCAATAAACGTTATTATTCCTTATTATGGATATGCTAGACAAGATAGAAAATCAAGACCAAGAGAGCCAATCACATCGAAATTAGTGGCAAATTTATTAACAACAGCAGGAGCTACAAGAATTGTAACTATGGATTTACATGCTGATCAGATTCAAGGATTCTTTGATATTCCAGTGGATCACATGCAAGCTTTACCGTTATTAGCAAAGTCATTTATAGGTAGAGGAATGTCAGGAGACAAAGTTGTTGTTGTATCACCAGATATTGGTGGAGTAAAAAGAGCTAGAAAATTAGCTGAGTGGTTAGATTGTAAAATAGCAATTATTGATAAAAGAAGACCAAAACCAAATATGTCAGAAGTTATGAACTTAATTGGAGAAGTTGAAGGGAAAATCGCAATATTTATAGATGATATGATTGATACTGCTGGAACAATTACAAATGGAGCAGAAGCTATTATGGCAAGAGGAGCTATTGAAGCTTATGCATGTTGTACACATGGAGTATTTTCAGACCCAGCTATTGAGAGATTACAAGCTTCTTGTTTAAAAGAAGTAATAATAACAGATTCAATAGCATTACCAGAATCTAAAAAGATTGATAAAATAAAAGTAGTTTCTGTTGATGAAATTCTTGCAGAAGCTGTTAGAAGAATTGTAAATAACGAGTCAGTATCTGAGTTATTTGAAAAGTAAAAGCACATAGAAAAGCTAGTATTCTACTAGCTTTTTTTTTTTTAATATGTTAGAATTATTTATATAGATAAAGATGAGGAAAAGGATTAATTATGAAAAGAATTGTGTTTAAAGAAAACAATATTGATTTAGAAGTTATAAAAAATGAATTAAATAATAATGGAATAATAATTTATCCTACAGATACAGTATATGGAGTAGGTGCAAGTATCGACTCGCTAAAAGGCCTACAAAAAATTTATGAGGCAAAAGAGAGAAACTTTAACTCTCCATTGATAGCACTTCTTAGCAAAGTAGAATACATTGAAAAAATTGCAATTATAGATGAGGAAAAAAAAATAATTATAGAAAAGTTAGCAAGTGAATTTTGGCCTGGCGCTTTGACAATTATTTTAAATAAGAAAGAAAATGTTCCGGGTATAATGGTTTCTAATGGAGAAACAGTGGGAGTAAGAATACCAGCTTTAAAGTTAGCTCAAGATATAATTGAAAGTGTTGGTGGAATTTTACCGACAACAAGTGCTAATATTTCAGGAGAAAAGACGCCTAGAAGTTTTGAAGAGTTAAGCGAAAAGTTTAAAGAAAGAGTAGAAGTTATAGTTGATGGAGGGAAATCTCCTTTAGGTATAGAGTCAACGATATTAGATTTAACAAAAACGCTTCCAAAAATTCTTAGAGAGGGAGCTATAAAAAAAGAAACAATAGAGAAAGTTATTGGAAAAATATAAAATTTTGGAGGAAAAAATGAAGGCACAAAAGGTAAACGCAAATAACATGAATCCTATGCAAATGAATGCTATGTCATCGATGATGGGTATGATGAATTCAATTCAAAAAATTGGTAAAGGTAAGAGAAAATACTCAGTATCTTTAGATAAAGGAACAAAAAAGTTTTTATCTAAATTTATAGAAGAGATAAAAAAGCAGTTTGCAGTAAATAGTGGAATGCAAAATGTTGGTCAGTTTTTAGACTATGTGAAATCAGTGGCAGATTCAAAAGATAAAATGGAATTAAAATTATCTTATGAAGAGCAAGAGTTCTTAACAAAAATGGTAGCAGACGCAGTTAGAGGAATGGAAACTGTACAATTTAAATGGTATCAGCTTATAAAAAAATCAATGACAAAAGTTATGATAAAACAATATAGAGAATTACTAGCTCAATTAAAAAAATAAAAAATATATAAGACTAGAAGTAGAGAATTATTCTACTTCTTTTTTTTAAAAAAAATGTTGACATTTTTTATATGATAGGGTATAATTATAAATGTCTGAAGGGATGCCGCTTTAGCTCATCTGGTAGAGCAACTGACTTGTAATCAGTAGGTGATTGGTTCGACTCCGATAAGCGGCACCATGAACGCCCCGTTCGTTCAGTGGTAAGGACAATAGATTTTCACTCTATAAACAGGGGTTCGATTCCCCTACGGGGTACCATTAAAATTAAATAAGATATGGTGAGGTTCCCGAGCGGCCAAAGGGATCAGACTGTAAATCTGACGGCTCTGCCTTCGAAGGTTCGAATCCTTCTCTCACCACCACTTATACTACACTAAC
This sequence comes from Cetobacterium sp. 2G large, assembly GCF_014250655.1. Classification (NCBI taxonomy): domain Bacteria; kingdom Fusobacteriati; phylum Fusobacteriota; class Fusobacteriia; order Fusobacteriales; family Fusobacteriaceae; genus Cetobacterium; species Cetobacterium sp. 2G large. The sequence goes on from NZ_JACHTH010000005.1 coordinate 202,647, forward strand.
CTGAAACAGTTTGAAGGATATGTGTGGATTTTTTTTTAAGCGGATTTTTTTTGTAAAAGAAAAGAAAAAATAAATATAAAGAAAAACAGGAGGAAATTTCAAATGGCTAAAGAAAAATTTGAAAGAAGCAAACCGCACGTTAACATTGGAACAATCGGACACGTTGACCACGGAAAAACAACAACAACAGCAGCAATATCAAAAGTATTATCAGATATGGGACTAGCTAAGAAAGTAGATTTCGCTAATATCGACGCTGCACCAGAAGAGAGAGAAAGAGGAATCACAATCAATACAGCTCACATCGAGTACGAAACAGTAGAGAGACACTACGCACACGTTGACTGTCCAGGTCACGCGGATTACGTAAAGAACATGATCACTGGAGCAGCACAAATGGACGGAGCTATCTTAGTTGTATCAGCAGCAGATGGTCCAATGCCACAAACAAGAGAGCACATCCTATTATCAAGACAGGTTGGAGTTCCATACATCGTAGTATACTTAAACAAAGCTGACATGGTAGACGACGAAGAGTTATTAGAGTTAGTTGAAATGGAAGTAAGAGAGTTATTAACAGAGTACGGATTCCCAGGAGACGATTTACCAGTAATAATGGGATCATCTTTAGGAGCAATGAACGGAGAAGAGAAATGGGTTAACCAAATCAAAGCTCTAATGGACGCTGTAGATTCTTACATTCCAACACCTGCAAGAGCAGTAGACCAACCATTCCTAATGCCAATTGAGGATGTATTCACAATTACAGGAAGAGGAACAGTTGTAACTGGAAGAGTAGAAAGAGGAATTGTAAAAGTTGGAGAAGAGATTGAAATAGTAGGAATCAAAGATACTACAAAATCAACTTGTACAGGAGTAGAGATGTTCAGAAAGCTGTTAGATCAAGGTCAAGCAGGAGATAACATCGGAGCATTATTAAGAGGAATCAAGAAAGAGGATGTTGAAAGAGGACAAGTATTATGTAAGCCAGGATCAATATTACCACATACAGGATTCAAATCAGAGGTATACGTATTAACTAAGGAAGAGGGAGGAAGACATACTCCATTCTTCTCAGGATACAGACCACAGTTCTACTTCAGAACTACAGATATAACTGGAGCAATCAACTTACCTGAGGGAGTAGAAATGGTAATGCCAGGAGATAACATTGAGATGACAGTAGAGTTAATCCACCCAATCGCAATGGAGCCAGGATTAAGATTCGCGATCAGAGAGGGAGGAAGAACAGTAGCTTCTGGAGTTGTTGCAGAAATTACTAAGTAATCTTACTTATTAAAATATTGAGAGTTAAGTTTAAAACTTAACTCTCTTTTTTATTTTTTCATTTAAAAAAATATGATATAATATGAAAAAATAGAAAGGATATTGCATGATAATAGATTTTACAAAAGTTATCGAAGTTTTTGAATCTATGAGTTTCATAGGACTGATATTAATTTGGATGTCTTTTTTAATAGGATTAAAATTTCCCGATTGGGATTTTAAATTGAAGATAAAGCATAGAAATATTTTAACTCATAGTCCAATAATGCTTTGGATAATGATATATTTTTACAATACTCAAAAAGATGTTGAAGTTTTTAGATTTTCAATAATGGGTTTTGCATTAGCATTGGGATTGCATATGATTTTTGACTTTTTTCCAAAGGGATGGTCAAGGGGAGCATTAATATATTTTCCATATTGTAGAATATGTTTAGGCGTAAAAGGAAGTAAGGGATTTATTTTTTTAACAGGAATATATTGTATTTTTTTATCAATAAAATATTCCCAAACTTATATTGAAGTTTTGATTTTGACTTTATTAGGAGTGTACACAATTGTAAAAAATATAAAAAAAGAAGAAAAATTTTTTAGACCATTTACCTTTTTTGCAGGAGTTTGTGTATTTTTAAGTGCAGTAAAATATGATGAAATAAGCAATTCTATCACTTTTATTGTACACTTAATATTTGAAAAAGTTAAAATCCTATTTTAGTACATGAAAATTTATAGAAATCCTGGACCTTAACTTGACAAAAGAAGTTAATTTTTAATATAATTTAACTAAATAAAAGGATTGAGAGGAGAAAAAATGAGAGACATTAACTTTTTAGTAGAACAAGCTACTAAAATTAGAAAAGACATTGTTCAAATGATTTGTAAATCAAAATCAGGTCATCCAGGAGGATCACTATCTGCTGCAGATATAGTAACTGCACTATATTTTTCAGAAATGAATATTGACCCTAAGAACCCAAAAATGGAGGGAAGAGACAGATTTGTTTTATCAAAAGGACATGCGGCTCCAGTACTTTACTCTGCTTTAGCTGAAAGAGGATACTTTGATAGAGAACTTTTAGGAACTTTAAGAGCTTACGGATCACCTTTACAAGGTCATCCAGATATGAAAAAACTTCCAGGTATAGAGATATCAACAGGTTCTTTAGGACAAGGGTTATCTGTAGCTAATGGAATGGCATTATCAGCTAGAATCTCAGGAGAAAACTATAGAACTTATGTTTTAATGGGAGATGGAGAGTTACAAGAGGGACAAGTATGGGAAGCGGCAATGTCAGCAGCACACTTTAAGCTTGATTCAATATGTGCTTTCGTTGACTCAAACAATCTTCAAATAGATGGAAATGTAGATAAAATTATGGGTGTAGAGCCTCTAGATAAAAAATGGGAAGCTTTTGGATGGAATGTAATTATAATTGATGGACATAACTTCCAAGAGATATTTGATGCTTTAGATAAAGCGAGAGAAACAAAAGGGCAACCGACAGTAATTATTGCTAAAACTGTAAAAGGTAAAGGAGTATCATTTATGGAAAATGTTTGTGGATTCCATGGAGTTGCTCCAACTTGTGAAGAGACAGAAAGAGCAATAGCAGAGCTAGAGAAAGTATCAGAGATATAATAAATTCGGAGGATGAAATAATGAAAAAATCTACAAGACAGGCTTACGGAGAAGCATTAGTAGAGCTTGGAAGACAAAATAATAATATAGTTGTTTTAGATGCAGACTTAACAAAATCAACAAAAACAAATCTATTTCAAGAGGCATTCCCAGAAAGACATATAAACGTTGGAATAGCTGAAGCAGATTTAATTGGAACAGCAGCTGGACTTGCTACATGTGGAAAAATACCATTCGCTTCTACTTTTGCGATGTTTGCAGCAGGAAGAGCATTTGAGCAAATAAGAAATACAGTAGCTTATCCAAAGTTAAATGTAAAAATAGCTCCAACGCATGCAGGAATTTCAGTAGGAGAAGATGGAGGATCGCACCAATCAGTTGAAGATATCTCTTTAATGAGAAGCATTCCGGGAATGGTAGTATTATCACCAGCAGATGCTACAGAAACTAAAAAAATGATATTTGCAGCAGCAGAGTATAATGGACCAGTATATATAAGAATGGGAAGATTAGATGTGCCAGTATTATTTGATGATTCATATGATTTTCAAATAGGGGTAGCAAATACTATAAAAGAAGGAACTGATGTTACAATATTAGCAACAGGACTTATGACAGCAAGAGCTTTAGAAGCAGCAGAAAAGCTACAAGCTGAAGGAGTTTCAGTAAGAGTAATAAATGTAGGAACAATAAAACCTTTAGATGGAGAGACAGTTCTAAAAGCTGCTCAAGAAACAAAATTTATTGTAACAGCTGAAGAACATTCTGTAATAGGTGGACTTGGATCAGCAGTATCAGAGTTCTTATCAGAGACGCATCCAACATTAGTTAAAAAAGTTGGAATCTATGATGTGTTTGGTCAAAGTGGAAAAGCTGAAGAATTATTAGAAAAGTATGAATTAACGGCAACGAAATTAATATCAGTGATAAAAGAAAACTTATAGAAAATATATAGTATAGAGGCGAGTTAAACTGGCCTCTATATTTTAATTAGGGAGAAGAGATGGAAAGAAGAAAAGGGGCAAGAACATTTATAGCATTGACATTAAGTTTTATTATATTTAATATATTTATTTCATTATCTTCTAATAGCTACTTTATTGGGAAAATATTAAAGAGTGATTATTTTTTTACTATTGAGTTACAAAATGATAACTCAAAAGAGAAACTACAAGAGTTTGAAAAGTTTCTTATAGAAAATGAAAATGTTAAGGGAACAAGATTTTTATCAAAAGAGGAAGCTTTTAGAAATTTACAAAAAGAATTGGAAATAGTTATACCTAAAAGCGAAAATCCACTACCGAATTCAATAATTGTATATTTTAAAGATGAAAAAAAACTTCATGCCATCCAAGAGTTGCTAGATGTAAATCCGATGGTAAGAGAGATATATATAGATAGTCAATTTTTGCAAAATACTCAAAGAAAAATTAGTGCTGCAAATATGTCATTATTTATTTGTTTGGCGTTATCACTAGGAATGTATTATCCAATAACAACTATTTTAAGAGGCGTTATAATTAGAGATTATATGATTTTTGCAATAAAAGCTCCTCAAAATAGGAAAAATTTTTCTGTAGCTAGAAATAAAAATTTAATACCATTTTTTGGAAGTGCTTTAGTTGGAGGTATGATATTTTTTAATATATACGTTATTCTTAGAGAGAAATATCAGCAAATTTTATCAACATTAATACTTCAAAGTTTTAAACAAATTATAGTAATTGAAATTGTAGCAACATTAATACTTCTGTTTTTAGCTTGGAAATCAACAGGTAAGCTAAAAAAAGATGAGGTTTAATTATGAAAGGAATAATGATTTTTTTTATTTGTTCAACTTTTATATTTGGAGATAGTGTAGATAATTTAAAAAATAAAATGAAAAAAATAGAGAGCGAAATAAAGCAAAAAAACAGTAGGATTGAACATATAGACTCTGAAAAAATAAGTATTGCAAAACAGATTGAAAATATAAACTCAGAAATTAAAGATATAGAAAAAGAAGCAGAAAAACTTCAAGAAGAGATAAAAATAGTTAATAGAAATATTGAATATGGTGGATTAAATTTAAATGTAAGTAGTAAAGCATTAGATAGAAAAAAATCAGAGTATAAAGCTAAGATGATAGAGGTAACTAGAAAATCTAGTTTAGAAAGTAATACAAAGGATAGAAGTATAGCAAAAAGAAGTTTCTCAAGACTTTTATATGGAGATTTAGAAAGCATGGAACATATAAAAAATGTTCAAACTTCAATAGAACAAGTAAAAAAGAATATTGAGAATGATAGACAAAAGTTAACAATACTTAAAAGAAAATTAGATTCTAATAGAAGATCGATTGAGGTAAAAAAACAAGAAAAAAATAGATTGATAACTAGATTGAATCAAGAAAAAACTACTCATGTAAAAACAATAAGTAAGTTAGAGATTCAGAAGAAAAACATAGAAAAAGAAATTGAAAGAATTATAAAGGCAAGAAGTGTAACAACTAAAAATGTAAAATTAGATACAGCCGTGCTTAAACTTGGAAAATTTCAAAGACCTATTTCAGGAACTATAGTTGTAAAATTTAGGGAAAAGAAGAATGGTGAAGTTGTTAGTAATGGTATCGAAATAGCAGGAAAAATGGGAACTAGAGTTAAAGCTGCAACAAGTGGAAAAGTAATTTATGCTGATAAATTTCAAGGACTTAACAATGTGGTTATGGTAGATTATGGATATAATACAATTGGTGTATATGGAAACTTAATTGCTGTTGGAGTAAAATTAAATCAGCAAGTCCAAAGAGGACAAGATATTGGAGTTTTAGGTCTAAATACTGATAGTAAAGCAAATCTTTACTATGAGGTAAGATTTAACTTGAAGCCAATAAATCCAGAAAATCTATTTTAAGGGAGGAATAATGAAAGGAACTATAATTTACAATGAAGATAAAAAAGAAGCAGTAAAACTATATCATCAACTAACAGAGTTTTTTTTGAAAAATGATATAGAGATAGTTCCTGAAACTCATGTATTAGAAGCAAAATTTGCTGTTGTTATAGGAGGAGATGGAACTCTACTTAGAGCTTCTAAAACGCTAATAAAAAATAAAAATATAGATATCTTTGCAATTAATGCAGGTTCTTTAGGCTTTTTAACAGAAATAAAAATAGATGAGTTTGAACCTACTTTTATTAATTATTTAAAAGGAATAGTAAGAAAAGAGAGTAGACAGCTTTTAGAGATAGTTATAAAAGGAGAAAAAATAGATGTGTTAAATGAGATTGTTATTTCTAAAAAAATGGCTAGCTCAAAAATTTTAAATATATCTATGAACACAGAAAATACTAAAATATGTGATTATAAGGCAGATGGAATAATAGTTGCAACACCAACAGGGTCTACGGCGTACTCTCTTTCAGCTGGTGGACCAATAGTTATGCCGCAAATAAAGGCAATAGTTGTAACTCCTTTAGCTCCTCATAATTTGGCAACAAGACCTATAATAATAAGTGGCGATGAAAGGTTAATATTAACTTTAAAACCCGGGCAAAAAGGTTGTATAATAGTAGATGGTGAAATTGAGAGAGAGATAGAAGATGAAGAGCATATATTGGTATATTATTCTCAAGAAAAAATAAATCTTATTTTACCAGAAAATAGAGATTACTATGGGATTTTGAGAGATAAGTTAAAGTGGGGAGATAATCTATGTTAAAAGAGTTGAAAATTGAAAATTTAGCTATAATAGAAAAAGTAGATTTAGAGTTTAAAAATGGATTGATTGTTTTAACTGGAGAAACTGGAGCAGGGAAATCAATAATTTTAAGTGGAATAAATCTTTTAATAGGAGAAAAAGCCAGTGCTGATATGGTAAGAGATGGAGAGGAATATCTCTTAGCACAGGGTGTATTTGCAGTTAATGAGGAACAAGAAGCTGAATTAAAAGAGTTAGGTATAGAAGCTGAAGATAATGAAGTTATTGTAAGAAGACATATAGATAAGAATGGAAAAGGAAAAGCTTTTGTAAATAACATAAGAGTACCAATGTCTAGTTTGAAAGAGATAATGGGAACTTTAGTTGATATTGTAGGACAACATTCTCATCAAATGCTTTTAAATAAAAGCAACCATCTAAGACTTTTAGACAGATTTTTAGGTGATGATGGAATTGCTATAAAAAAACAATTAGAAGTTATTTATAATGAATATTCAAGTTTAGAGAGAAGAATTCAAGATGTGGAAAAAAACAAAAGAGAAACTCTTGAAAAAAAGGAATTTTATGAGTTTCAGCTTCAAGAAATTGACAAGGTGAATTTGAAGGATGGAGAAGACGAAAAACTTGAAGAAGAGTATAAAAAACTTTTTCATGCAGGAAAAATAAAGGAAAAGCTATCATTAACAGAGAATATATTAAAAGATGGAGAAAAAAATGCTTTAAATATAATTTATAATAGCAGAAAAAATTTAGAGACAATCTCAAAGTATGGAAAAGAATTTCAAGAGAATTTAGAACGGTTAGAGAGAGTTTATTATGATTTACAAGATTGTGTGGACTCTATTAGAGATTTAAATGATGATATAGAAGCAGATGATATGAGACTAGAAAAAGTTATTTCAAGACTTGACGCAATAAATCGTTTAAAATCAAAATATGGAGATGACATTAGTACGATACTTCAATACAGAGAAAAAATCGATGAAAAACTTCAATTATTGGATGAAAATAGTTTTCAAGTAAAAAAATTAGAAAAAGATAGAGACGAAGCTAAAACAAAATACTATACTTTAGCTAAAAAGTTAAGTGATATAAGAAAATTAAAGGCTAAAATCATTGAAGAAAATCTCCAAGATGAATTAAAAGGTCTAAATATGGGAGATGCAAACTTTAAAATTGAATTTGAAGAATCAACATCAATGACTTTAAGTGGAATAGACCAAGTGGAGTTTATGATATCAACAAATGTTGGACAAGGGCTAAAGCCTCTATGGAAAGTAGCTTCAGGTGGAGAAGTTAGTAGAATAATGTTAGCCATAAAAGTTATTTTTTCTAAAGTGGACAATATTCCAATATTAATTTTTGATGAGATTGATACGGGTGTAGGTGGTGAAACTGTTAGAAAGATAGCGAATAAACTTCAAGAGATAGGAGAAACAACACAAGTTATGAGTATAACTCACTCACCTGCTATAGCTGCAAAGGCAACTCAACAATTTTATATAGAAAAAAAACTTTTAGATAATAAAACTATAACACAGGTAAAAGAGTTGGACGAGGATGAAAGAGTCAAAGAGATTGCTAGAATGTTAGCAGGAAAAAATATATCTGAAGCAGTAATAGAACATGCTAAAGAACTATTAGGTGATGCATAATGAAGCTATTAGAAAATTTTATTAAATATAAAGCAGATTCAAAAAGTTTAAAAAAAGAAACTCTTGATTTATATCATGGTGATATAAAAGATTTTGAAAATTTTATAGAAAAAGATCTTTTAGATATAAAAACAGAAGATATTTTAAAGTATGTGGAGTTTTTAAAATATAATTATCAACCAAATTCTATAATAAGAAAGGTAAGTACAATTAAAACATTTTATAAATATCTTTTAGAAAAAAGATTTATAAATGATAATCCTTCAGAAGGAATAATAATTGAAAAAGCTCCAGAAAAAGAGTTAGAAACTTTAGAGTTATGGGAAATTAATAATATTTTAGATGTTTGTGGAAAAGATTACAAAGGTACAAGGGATAAATTACTTATAAAACTTTTAGTAGAAACTAATTTATCCATTAATGACATTCTAAAAATAAAGGTATCAGATTTAGAGTTAGTTTCATATAAAATTATATTTAATGATGAAAAAGGAGAGAGGATAGGAATATCTGATGAACTTTCAAAAGAACTTGAAAACTATATAAAAGAAACTCGAACATACTTAGCTGGTGGTAGTAGTAATCTTGTGTTTTATGGATTTAGTAGACAATCATTTAGAGCTAGATTTATCTCATTAGGAAAGAAATGCGGTATTAAGAGAGAGATAACTCCAAATATGTTGAGAAATACTTTGAAAACTATGGTAAAATGTAATGATGAAACTAATGAAGAGCAGTTTTTTTTAGATTTAAAAGAGAAGTATTTTAAAATAGGAATAGGAGATGATTAAAAGTGAAAGCTGGATTTATAGCAGTTGTAGGTAGACCAAACGTAGGAAAATCTACATTAATAAATAAACTTGTAAATGAAAAAGTTGCTATTGTTTCTGATAAGGCAGGAACAACAAGAGATACAATAAAAGGTATTTTAAATTTTAATGGGAATCAATACATATTTGTAGATACTCCAGGAATACATAAGCCAAAACATTTGTTAGGTGAACATATGACAAATAGTGCTTTAAGAGTATTGAGAGATGTAGATGTTATAGCTATGGTTATTGATGCTTCTCAAGAGATTAGTACTGGTGATTTATTTGTATGGGAAAAAGTAAAAGAAGCAAAAAAAACACCAAGAATACTTATAGTTAATAAAATAGATAAAATAACTGATGAAGAGTTAGTGAAAAAAAGAGAGGAAATAGCAGAAAAATTAGGTGATTTTGACGCTGTTGTAGAGATTGCAGGACAATACGCAATAGGTGTTCCTAAATTACTAGAAGCGCTAGATCCATTTTTAGAAGATGGAATAAAATATTATCCAGATGATATGTATACAGATATGCCTACATATAGAATAATAACAGAAGTTGTTAGAGAAAAAATATTAGAAAGAACAAGAGATGAAATTCCTCACTCTGTAGCTATTGAAATTATAAATGTAACTAGAAGAGATAATGGAAAAGATAAATTTGATATAAATATTTATGTAGAAAGAGACTCTCAAAAGGGTATTATAATTGGAAAACAAGGTAAAATGCTAAAAGAGATTGGAATTGAAGCTAGAAAAGAGATAGAAAGTCTATTAGGAATTCAAATATACTTAGAACTTTGGGTAAAAGTAAAAGATGACTGGAGAAAGAAAAAACCATTCTTAAAAGAATTAGGATATGTAGACGAAAAATAGATAAATTAAAAGTAGCTATCAGGGCTACTTTTTTATTTTGAAGAGATTTATAGATTTGTTTTGATGTGTTAATTATGTTATAATAGAAAATAGATAAAAAATAGTTGGTGATGGAGGAAAAAATACAATGCATTTATTATTAACAGAAGGAATGGGTTGGATAGAAGTTGTAACTGGAAGTATGTTTTCAGGAAAAAGTGAAGAGTTAATTAGAAGAATGAGAAGATCAAAATATGCAAATCAGAAAATTTTAGTTTTTAAACATTCAAGTGATGATAGATATGATGATACAAAAGTAGCTTCTCATAGTCAGGCTTTTATCGAGGCTGTACCAGCTTCAACAGTAGAAGAGATGAGAGAGATAATAGAAAAAGAATATAAAGATGTAAAGGTTATAGGAATAGATGAGGTTCAGTTTTTTGGTGAGGATGTAGCTGAATTTTGTGAAGAACTGGCAGATCAAGGAAAAAGAGTTGTTGTAGCTGGATTAGATCAAGATTTTAGAGGAGAACCATTCAAACCAATGGATAGACTAATGGCAAAAGCTGAATATGTAGATAAATTTAATGCTATTTGTGCTTGTTGTGGTAATCCAGCGTCAAGAACTCAAAGATTAGTTGATGGAGAGCCAGCATATGAGGATGATCCTATTGTATTAGTTGGAGCTAGTGAAAGCTATGAAGCAAGATGTAGAAGATGCCATATTGTTAGAAAAAGAGGAGAGTAATGAATTTTAGAGGTATTGAAAAAACTGATAAGTGGGGATATATATTTACAGTTTTTTATAATGGAGAAAAATTTCATTCTTTTGATGAAATGGCAGGAAAAGTAACTGTAAAAGGTGAATTTAGAAAAGTAATGAATGAGCTAGGATTTACTTGGGCAAAAGGAATTCAACAGGGTGGAAGAACAGATGCTAAAGTTTCTGCTGAAAGAAATCTTTTATATGTAAGTAGTAATTTTACTGGTGATTTAAGTGAAATAATATTTAAATTTAACGAAAAAATGAAGGAGTCTATTTTTATAAGAAAAGTACAAAAGACTTTTCCAAATTTATCTTTTCCAGAATATGTGGAAAAGAGAGAGTATATTTATAGATATCCTAAAAAAAGAGTTAAAAGATCAATAGAAGATATAGAAAAAACTCTTTTAGAAATAAGTGGAACTTATGATGTAAGTAAATTTACAGATAAGAAAGGATTAGAACTAAAAGAACATGAGAGAACAGTTAAAGTTACCTATGAAAAAGGAGTATTAAAATTTATAGGAAATTCATTTATGCCTAAACAAGTTAGAAATATGGGAGGGTATATTTTAACTGGAGAAGTTGAAACTTTTCCAGGAAAATTTTTAACTTTAGAAAATGTGTATCTAAAAGAAGAGTTAATGAATAAGATGATACTATCATGTGATAATCTTAAAATATCTGGAGTTGAAAAAATAGAGAAAACAATTGATGATGAAATTACAATATTATATGTAAAAAAGGAAAAAAAAGGAGAAGTAATAGGAAAAAATGCTTCAAATATAAAATCCTTAAGAAAAGAACTTGGAAATATAGTAATAAGGGAGATTTAAATGCTTTCTAGACTAAAGCAAGTATATAGATATATATTTTTGAAATTTAATAAAAAAAATGAAGAAGAGATAAAAAAGGTGCTTTCAGCAGAAGAATATAAGGTTTTTAGTAAGATGAGAGAGTACGATAAAGTGCATTCATTTTTAGTTTATAAAAAATGTAGTGAAAATAAAATTTTAGAAAATAATAAAAATTATTTAAAATTAGCATTACTACATGATTGTGGAAAAGGTAATACAGGTCTTTTAAAAAGAATAAAAAAAGTTTTAATTGGAGATAAAAAGCTAGAAAAACATTCTGAAAATGCTTTTGAAATATTAAAAGATATCAATATAGATGTAGCAAAATTATGTAGAGATCATCATAAAGTTGATGTGGAAAATGAAATGAAAATTTTTCAAAAAATTGATGATGAATAAAAGGAGAGATATGAGAGTAGATATAGGTAAATATTTAATGTCAGTAGAAAAACCAGCTCAATATTTAGGAAATGAAATAAATAGTTTTCATAAAGATTTAGATTCAGTAAAGGCTAGAATGTGTTTATTCTTTCCAGATATTTATGAAGTGGGAATGTCTAATTTAGGAATAAAATTACTTTATGCAATTATGAATAAAGTTGATAATTTTTACTTAGAAAGAGGATTTGCTCCAATGGAAGACATGGAAACTTTAATGAGACAAAATAATATTCCAATGTTTTCTTTAGAGACAAAAACAGAGTTAAAAGATTTTGATGTTGTTGGTTTTTCATTATCATATGAGATGTGTTATCCAAATGTTTTAAATGCCTTAGACTTGGCCAACATCCCATTGCATGCTGATGAAAGAGGAGAAGAGCATCCTCTTATAATGGCAGGTGGAACATGTATGATGAATCCAACTCCTATGGAGAAATTTTTAGATTTCTTTGTAATTGGTGATGGAGAAGAAACTATGACAAAGTTAGCTCAAACATTGGTTGCTCTTGCAGGAAAAACAAAGGCTGAAAAACTTGAAGCTATAAAAGATTTTGAAGGAGTTTATATTCCTAAATTACATAAAGGTGTAAAAAGAATAAAAAGAGCAATAGTTCAAGATATAGATAATACACCATCATATTCTGAGCAATTAGTACCATATATTCAAATAGTTCACGACAGAGCTTCAGTGGAGATTCAAAGAGGATGCACTAGAGGATGTAGATTTTGTCAAGCAGGGTATGTTTATAGACCTGTAAGAGAAAGAAGTCTTGAGAAAAATATGGAATTAATAGAGGATATGCTTTTCAATACAGGTTATTCTGAAATATCATTATCATCTTTAAGTAGTAGTGATTATACAGGAATAAGCTCTTTAATAGATGGTTTACAAAAAAAATATGAGAATAAAAATTTAGCAATTTCACTACCATCTCTTAGAATGAACACTCATTCTGTAGATGTAGCTGTAAATATTAGTGGTGGAAAAAGAACTGGGTTTACATTTGCTCCAGAAGCTGGAAGCCAGAAAATGAGGGATGTTATTAATAAAGGAGTAACAGAGGAACAAATTATAGAAACAGCAGAAGCAGCAGTAAAAGCTGGTTGGGATAATTTAAAGTTTTACTTTATGATAGGATTACCATTTGAAACAGATGAAGATGTTATGGCGATATATGAGCTAGTGAAAAGGGTTACATATAGATGTAGAACAATAAGAAGAAGAGTTAACATAACAGCAAGTGTCTCAAATTTTGTACCAAAACCTCATACTCCTTATCAATGGCATGAGCAGATGAGTGTTGAGGAGACAGAAAGAAAGCAAGGGATGTTAAGGGATGCTTTTAGAGGGATGAAGGGAGCAACGTTAAGAATGCATCCACCTAAAAAATCTTATTTAGAAGGTTTCCTTTCAAGAGGGAATGAAAGAACAGCTGATTTAATAGAAACAGCATTCAAAATTGGTGCAAAACTAGATGACTACAAAGATAATTTCTCTATTTGGAAAGAAGCAATGGAAGAGTTGAATATATCTGAAAAAGATTATTTAGGTGCAAGAGATTTAGATGCCGTTCTTCCATGGGACCTTGTAGACACAGGAGTTAGTAAAGAGTTTTACATAAGAGAACTAGAAAAAAGTGAGAAACAAGCTTTAACAGTTGATTGTAGAGAGCAATGCTCAGCTTGTGGAATGAAAAAATATATTAAAGAGTGTGGATCATTAACTTTAGATAAAAAGTAATTGGGAGATTTATATGTTAAAAATAGGAAATGACTGGGATGAAATATTAAAAGAAGAAGTTGAAAAAGAATATTTTGTAAAAATGAAAGATTTTTTAAAACATGAATATTCAGAAAAAACAGTATATCCACCAAATAAAGAGATTTTTACAGCTTTTCAGTTAACACCCTATAAAGATGTAAAAATAGTTATATTAGGACAAGATCCATACCATGGTGCAGGACAAGCTCATGGATTAGCCTTTTCAGTAAAAAAAGGAGTCTCATTACCTCCATCTTTGAGAAATATATATAAAGAGATAGTTAATGAAGGAGAGGGAGAAACCTTTAATAGTGGATGTTTAGAAAGTTGGGCTAAACAAGGAATATTCCTTCTAAATGCTAGTTTAACTGTAAGAGAAGGTGAAGCTAATTCTCATAGCAAAATAGGTTGGACTACATTTACAGATGAAGTTATAAAAAAAGTTAATGAAAAAAAAGAGCAAGTAATATTTGTTCTTTGGGGTAATAATGCTAAAGATAAAAAGAAATATATTACAAATCCAAATCATATAATTCTTGAAGGTGTTCATCCAAGTCCATTATCAGCAAGTAGAGGATTTTTTGGATGTGGTCACTTTAAAACTATAAATAGTATACTAAAAGAAAAAGGTCACAAAACTATAACATGGGATATTATTTGATAATCAAAATTAATTGACAAAATATACTTTAATAGTTTAAAATAGATTAAAAACGGGTTGAGGAGGGAATATGAAAAAATTTTTAATGTTATTAACAATAATTGGTGCGGTAGCTTATGGAGCGGAATATAGAAACGGAACTTATAGAGGAGTATTTGTTTCAGGACAAGAAACTCAAGTAGAAATTCAATTTGATTTAAAAGATGATAAGATTGAAAATCCAAAATTTAGAACACTATTCTATAAAGAGCAAAATTATTTAAAAAATAAAGATTTAACAAAAAATAAAGATCAATATGAGGCTTTATTAAAAGCTATAACAGGAAAAAATATTAATGAAGGAATAGAGACGTTATACGCTCCAGGAGATATTGAAAGTGCAGGAGCTACAGTAAGAGCTACAAAAGTAAGAGCAGCAATAAAAAATGCTTTAAATTCAGGAGTTTATACTCCAGCTAAATAATAGATATGAAAACAGAGGATTTTTTTCCTCTGTTTTTTACTTTAAGTATATATTGTTTTTTTTTGAAAAGTGTTATAATAAGTTGAATAATATATAGCGAGGGATGAATATGGAGAGATTATTTAAAGGTGTAGATTATAAAATATTAAAATTTGCAGAAAAAGATATATATAATGGAAACTTAGAGTATGATTCGAGAAAGATAAAGCAAGGAGATATATTTATTGCGTTAAAAGGAGCTTTAGTAGATGGACATAAATTTATCGATAAAGCTATTGAAAATGGAGCATCAGCAATAATTATATCAGAAAAATTAACAGAACTAAAAGATGGAATAGGATATTTTTTAGTAGAAGATTTAAGAGGGAAATTAGGAAAAATTGCATCTAATTTTTATAAAAATCCAGAAAAAGAGTTAAAAATAATTGGTGTAACAGGAACAAATGGAAAAACAACAACAACCTATTTAATAGAGCAAATTTTAGGAGAAAGTAAGGTCGCTAGAATAGGGACTGTAGAATATAAAATTGGAGATGAGATAATAGAAGCTCCCAATACAACTCCAGAGTCTTTAGATATTATAAAAATGTGTAAAAAATCAGTGGATAAAGGATTAGAATATTTGGTGATGGAAGTTAGTTCTCATGGATTAACAAGTGGAAGAGTAGATATGCTAGATTTTGATGTAGCTGTTTTTACTAATTTAACACCAGAGCATTTAGATTATCATAAAGATATGGAAGACTATTTTAATGCTAAAAAAATACTTTTTGAAAAGTTAAAAGATTCAAAAAATGGTGTAATCAATATAGATGACAAATATGGTAGAAGAATATATAAGGAGTTTGGAGGAATGACATACTCTTTAAAAGAAAAAGCTGATTTAGACCTTGAGTTGATAAAAGAGATAAATCCAACATTGCTAGGAAAGTTTAATATGTACAATTTATTAGCAGCAATTGGAGTTGGAAAAATATTAAATATAAATCTAGATGTAATAAAAGAAAGAGCGAGAGAAATAAAGGGGGCTCCTGGTAGATTTGAACCAGTTTTAGCAGGACAAGAATTTAAAGTAGTTGTAGATTATGCTCATACAGGAGATGCATTAGAAAATATTTTACAAGGGGTTACTGATTTAAAAACTAATGGTAAAATAATAACTGTATTTGGCTGTGGTGGAGATAGAGATAGAATAAAAAGACCTGTAATGGCAGAGGTTAGTGAGAGATATAGTGATTTAGTAATTGTAACTTCGGATAATCCAAGAACAGAAGATCCTAATAAAATAATAGATGATATAGTGAAAGGATTTAAAAATAAAAATTATATAGTGGAAATTGATAGGAAAGAAGCAATAAAAAAAGCAGTTTTAAAAGCTGAAAAAGATGATATAATACTGATAGCAGGTAAAGGGCATGAAACTTATCAAATTTTAGGAACGACAAAGATACACTTTGACGATAGAGAGATTGCCATAGAAGCAATAAAAGAATTAGAAGAGGTGAAATAATTGAAAATAGTTCAAGAAGTAAAAAAAGTTAAAATAGCGAATAAATTTGAAATTGGTGGAGACAATAGATTTACTTTAATAGCTGGTCCATGTGTAATAGAGTCAGAAGAGTTAGTTATGGAAGTAGCTGAAAAAGTAAAAGATATCTGTGATAGATTAGGAATTAACTATGTATTTAAAGCATCTTTTGATAAAGCAAATAGATCTTCTATACATTCATATAGAGGACCAGGAATTGAAAAAGGGTTAGAGATACTAAAAAAAGTAAAAGAGAGATTTAATATACCAGTAGTGACAGATGTCCACGAAGCTTGGCAATGTAAAGAGGTTGCTAAAGTTGTAGATATAATTCAAATTCCAGCATTTTTATGTAGACAAACAGATTTACTGATAGCAGCAGCAGAAACAGGATTACCAGTAAATATTAAAAAAGGACAATTTTTAGCTCCTTGGGACATGAAAAATGTAGTTGTAAAAATGGAAGAAATGAATAATCCAAATATAATGCTTTGTGAGAGAGGATCAACTTTTGGATATAACAATATGGTTGTAGACATGAGAGGGTTTGGAGAGATGAGAAAGTTTGGATATCCAGTTGTATTTGATGTGACTCATGCAGTTCAAAAGCCAGGTGGATTAGGAACTGCAACATCAGGAGATAGAGAGTTTGTATTTCCTTTAATGAGAGCAGGATTAGCAATTGGTATAGATGCAATATTTGCAGAAGTTCATCCAGATCCAACAAATGCTAAATCAGATGGTCCAAATATGTTATTCTTATCAGATTTAGAGGAGATATTGAAAGTAGCTGTAAAAATAGATGATTTAGTAAAAGGAAGATAGTATGGATATAAAAAAAATAGCACAAGATTTATTTGATAAAGAGATTTGTGAGCTAGAGAAAGTAAAAGATAAAATATCAGACTCGTTAGAAATCGTTGTAAATTTAATACTAAACTCTAAAGGGAAAGTTGTAATAACAGGTATTGGAAAATCAGGGATTATAGGGAAAAAAATAGCAGCAACGCTAGCATCAACAGGAACGTTAGCTGTTTTTATGAATTCAGCAGAGGGTCTTCATGGAGACTTAGGAATGATAAATAAAAATGACATAGTAATAGCAATATCTAATAGTGGAAATAGTGATGAAGTGATTTCAATTATTCCATCAATAAAAAAAATTGGTGCAACATTAATAGCTATGACTGGTAATTCTAATTCAAGACTTGGAAAAGAAGCTGATGCTATATTGGACATAGGTGTTGAAAAAGAGGGATGTCCATTGAATTTAGCTCCGATGTCTTCTACAACAAGTACTTTAGTTATGGGAGATGCATTAGCGACAGTATTAATAACTGCAAGAAACTTTAAGCCTGAAAATTTTGCTGTTTATCATCCAGGAGGAAGCTTAGGAAGAAGATTACTTATGAAAGTAAGAGATGTGATGCATAAGGATTTACCAATAGCTCAATTAACAAGTGATATGGATACAGTAATAATGACAATGACTAAAAAAAGATTAGGAGTAGTTTGTATTGTTGAAAATGATGAACTTTTAGGAATTATAACAGAAGGGGATATTAGAAGAGCTCTAAAGATGAAGGATAAATTTTTTACTTTAAAAGCTGAGGATATAATGACTAGAAATTATACTTATGCCACTGAAAATATAATGGCGTTAGATGCTTTAGATCTTATGGAGAATAGAGAGAGTCAAATATCTGTATTACCTGTTTTATCAGATAAACAGATTGTTGGAGTTGTTAGAATTCATGACTTATTAAATGTAATAGGAAAATAGTTGACAAAAAAAGTAAAGTTTTATATAATAAAAAAGTAATATAAAGAAAAAGTAGGAGGAGTAAAAATGGTAACTAAAGATATGAATATTTTAGAAGCAGTTCAAAAGCATCCAGTAATTTCAATGGTATTTAAAAAGCATGGATTAGGGTGTGTAGGATGTATGGTAGCAGCTGGAGAAACTTTAGGAGAAGGAATTGCTGCTCACGGATTAGACGCAGATGCATTAATCGAAGAGATGAACATCTTAATAAAAGAATCAGAAGCTAAGTAATAATTAAGTAAAAGGACTCTAATTAATAGAGTCCTTTTTTAATTTCTTGCTAACCCTTAGAAAATTTGATATAATATATTTCAGAAAAAATTTATATATGAGGGAAAAGGGTATGGAATCTAATTTAAAAAAAATAAATGAGTCACTATTTTTTACTTTAACTTGTGACGAAGTAGGAACATATGTTTCTTTAGTAGACAGTAATGGGGATATAGTAGAAAATACAGCAGAATATGAGATTAGTGATGAAAATGATTTGAAAATTATTGATTTAATTCAAGAGATAAAAGAAGATAGCTTTTTCTCTGGGTGGGATAATGAAAAAAATGAGCTATATATAGATGAAAATATAGAGATTTTAGATTATCTAAAAAGCAGTAAAAAAGTAGTTACAGGGGATATGAATCCAATTAAATGGGTTTTGAGTGGAAATAAAATAGTATTGAAAATTAATTTTGTAGAAGATGATTTTGATTTATGTGAAGGAAAACTTCTTCTAAATGGTGAAAAAGATTTTAGAATAGTTTCAGATAACTATGTTTTAAGTGAGGATACACTTTATTGGATAGATCTTCCAAAAGATACTATACATATTTTAAAAGAGATGGAGTCTAAGTTTTCAAAACCAGAATTAGAAAAATATTTAACATTAGCATCATCTTTTGGTAGTGGAATAGAAATTGAATGTTTAGACTATGAAGTTGTAGAGGATGGTAATTTAAAACCAGTTCAAGAATTAATAATAGAAAAAATATCTCAAGATAACAGTTTATATTTAAAAATAGGAGCATCAATTTCAACAATTGATTATGAATTTTTAAAAGCGCATAATCTAGATAGAGCTTTAGTTATAAAAGATGATTTAAAAAGAGTTGAAATAACAAAGGTCGAAGCAGCTTATTTAGATGAAACAGTGGAAGAGATTGTTAAAAATATTGTAAAACATCAAAAGAACTTAAAAATAAAATCAAGTTTTTATGTAGATGGAAACTTCATTATTTTACAAGAAAAATTAGCTAGAGAATTTGTAACACAAGAGCTTCTACAATTAGCAGGTAAGTATAAAGTTGTAGGAACAGATAACTTAAAAAAATATAGTGTAAAAGCTGTAAAACCAAAAGTTGTAGGAAACTTTAAACATGGAATAGACTTTTTAGAAGGTGATGTTCATTTAGAGATTGAAGGAGAAAAGTTCTCAATAGTAGACGTTTTAAATAGCTTTAAAAAAGACTCGTATATTGTTTTAAGTGATGGAACAAATGCACTTATTAATAGAAAATATATGGAAAAATTAGAGAGAGTATTTAAAGATAATGGAAAATCAAATGTAAAAATTTCTTTCTTTGATTTACCAATTATAGATGATTTAATTGAAGATAAAGTATTGGCAAATGAAATTAAAAAGACTAAAAGTTTTTATAGAGGTATCAATCAAATAGAAAATTACAATGCACCAACACCATCAATAAATGCAACTCTTAGAGAGTATCAAGAGTATGGTTATAAGTGGTTAAGATATCTAATGGATAATAGTTTAGGTGGATGTTTAGCAGATGATATGGGTCTTGGAAAAACATTACAAGCAATAACTTTAATAACAAGCTTACATTTAACTCCTAAAAGAAAAACATTGATAATTATGCCTAAAAGTTTGATATATAACTGGGAAAGTGAGATAAGAAAATTTAGCCCAGATTTAAAATGTGGAATATATTATGGAAACTTTAGAGATAAAACAATTTTTAATAATGTAGAAGTAATTATAACAACTTATGGTACTGTAAGAAATGATATTGAATATTTAAAAGAGATGAAATTTGATTTAATAGTTTTAGATGAGTCTCAGAATATAAAAAATGTAAATGCTCAAACAACAAAAGCAGTTATGTTATTAGATTCGAAATACAGATTAGCCTTAAGTGGTACTCCTATCGAAAATAATTTAGGAGAGTTATACTCTTTATTTAGATTTTTAAATCCATCGATGTTTGGAACTTTAGATGAATTTAATTACCACTATGCTAACCCAATTCAGAAAGAAAATGATAAAGAAGCAATAGAGGAGCTAAAAAAGAAAATATATCCATTTATATTAAGAAGAGTGAAAAAAGAAGTTTTAAAAGACCTTCCTGATAAAATTGAAAAGACACTATTTATAGGAATGAATCCAGAACAAAAAAGATTATATGAAGAAAGAAGAGCATATTATTATGGCATGATAAATAGTCAAATAAAAACTCAAGGATTAGGAAAAACACAGTTTTATATACTCCAAGCTTTAAATGAACTGAGACAATTAACTAGTTGTCCAGAGATGAAAAATCCTAATGTACTTTCTAGTAAAAGAGAGGTACTTATAAATAATGTTCAAGATGCAGTAGAAAATGGACATAAGGTTCTTATATTTACAAATTATATAAAAAGTATTGAAAGCATAACATCTGATTTAAGAAAAAGAGGAATAAAGTATTTAGAGATGACAGGAGCAACTAAAGATAGACAAGGTCTAGTAAATTTATTCCAAAAAGATAAAAAATATAAAGTTTTTGTAATGACATTAAAAACTGGTGGAGTAGGACTTAATTTAACAGCAGCGGATACTATATTTATTTATGATCCTTGGTGGAACAAAACTGTAGAGAATCAAGCTGTAGATAGAGCTTATAGACTAGGGCAAGATAGAACAGTATTCTCTTACAAACTAATATTAAAAGATACAATCGAAGAAAAAATATTAAAATTACAAGAAAGTAAAAGTCAGCTATTAGATAATTTAATTTCTGATGAGGGAGCGACTTTAAAAACTTTAACTGAGAAAGATATAGAGTTTATTCTTGGAGAATAGGAGATGGTATGGGAATAAGTAGAGATAGATTTAGAAAAGCTTTAAATGAAAGCTATTCAAAAGAGATTCTTTTTAAAATCTTTAAAAGATATTTCTTAGATTGGATAGCTGAAGGGTACATTGGAAGTAATTTAGGATTATTTGAAATTTCTTTAATATCAGAATCTACAAATAAACAAACATTTTTAGAACTGATGGAACAAATGTATTCAAAAGAAGAGGTATTTAAAGGTATTTTTTCTTCATTACCAAAAGAAGTTCAAGAGATATTTGAATGTATAGCTTGGAAAGGTAAATTTAAAATAAAAGATAGGGATATTTATTTAAAAGATGAGGAAGGGTACAATATAAAATCAGAGTTAAAAGATGAGTTCCTATTTTTTACTAAAAACGGAGATACAAAAAGAGGAGAATACTTAACGTTAAACAATGACATAGTAAGAGTTATGAGACAATTTATGAATAAGCCAAAAGAGTATTATATTTATAAAGTTGGAAATTGTGATTGTGAATTTAGAGAGAATAACGAAGAAAAAATACAAGAAAATTTAAGAAAGTATTATTCTTTCTTTAAAGATGGAAAAATGCAACTTTCAAGTAGTGGAAAGCTATTAAAAGAATCAAAAAATAATATGAAAAAATATTGCAATATTCATGAGTATTATGAAGGAATAAAAGATTTAGAGTTTTTAAAAACAGAAACAATGGGATTATTTTTGTTTCTTTTTAAAGATGAATATTTAAATGATGAATTTATAAGATCAAGCAACTTGAAAGCTATAGTAAAAGGATTTTTAGATGGAAGCATCATAAAAAGCGAAGATAATACATATATAAGCCTTTATTTAAATTATTTAAAGGGTATAAAAAATGTGGGTAAATCGAATGATGAAATAAAAAGAGGATTAGCAACAATAAGTAAAATTTTATCAGAATTTCCAGATGATGGATTTGTGTCTATAGATAATATAATAAAAAGTATACTTTATAGAGATGAGTTTATAGAAATAATCGATTTAGAATCAGCTTTTGCAACATTATATATTAATGAAGCAAACTATGAGAGAACAAAAATAGTAGGATATGATAAGTATTTAGCCTATGTTGTTGAACCATTTGTAAAATCAGTATTTTTTATTTTAGCATCATTGGGAGTTTTAGAGATTTGCTATGAAAAACCATCATCAGCAAATTCATTATATTTAAAAAATGGATATTTAAGTAAATATGATGGAATAAAGTATGTTAAATTTACAGAATTAGGTAGATATATATTTGATAGAGTGTTAACATATGATTTTAAAGTTTTAGAGGATGAAGGAAAAATTGTTTTAGATGAGGATAGATTAATTGTTACTGTTATAGGTGAAAGTCCTCTTAGAATGATGACTTTAGAAAAACTTGGTAATAAAATAGCACCAAATAAATTTAAAATATCTGAAGAGACTTTGACAAAAGGTTTGGAAAATTTAAATGAGGTCCATGGTAAGATACAAGAGTTTAAAGAAAAAATAACTAATGATTTACCAATGAATTGGAATAGATTTTTTGGAGATGTTATTGAAAAAACAGAGTTAATTACACATGTTCCTGATTATAAAGTTTTAAAACTAAAAAACGATAAAGAGTTATTATCAGCAATAACAAAGGATAAAAGATTCAAACCATTAATCTTAAAAGGTGAAGATCTTCACATAATGGTAAAAAAGGAAAATTTAGACGAAGTATCAGGTTTATTTAAAGAATATGGATACTTTGTGAACTTATAAAAAATAGGATAAAGCTAAAAATAGCTTTATCCTATTTTTTTAAAAACAGATGTAAAGAGTTGTAAAAATGTGGTAAAATTAAAGTACGAATAATTTTAGGAGGTATGTTTTATGAAGAATGCCTATTTTTATGAAGTACAAAAAATATATGAAAATATAAGAAGTAGAATAGAAGAAAGATTAGATGAGTATAGAAAAATATGGAGAGATGGAGACAATAAAGATATCTTTTGTGAATTGGCTTTTTGTATTTTAACTCCACAATCTAAAGCTAGAAATGCATGGAAAGCAATAAGTGAGTTAAGAGATAATAAGCTTTTATTTACAGGAAGTGAAGAGGAGATGCTTCCATTTTTAAATATTGTTCGTTTTAATAGGACTAAAGCTAAAAATCTTTATATACTTAGAAAGCAAATGACAGATGAGAATGGGAAATTTATAACAAAAGATTTTTTTTCAACATTTAATTCAGCATTTGAAATGAGAGAGTGGATTGTAAAAAATATAAGAGGAATGTCATATAAAGAAGCTAGTCATTTTTTAAGAAATGTTGGTTTTGGTCAAGAATTAGCAATTTTAGATAGACATATTTTAAAAAATCTAGCGGCTTTAGATGTGATAAAAGAAGTTCCTAAAACAGTGACTCCTAAGTTATACAAAGAGATAGAGGAGAAATTAAAAGAATATTGTAAAGAGATAGATATTCCTATGGAGAATATAGATTTATTATTATGGTATTTAGAAGCTAAAGATATATTTAAATAATGTTTAGCTAAAGAATTATTGATAAAAGTTGTACTACTATGGTATAATTTTTAACATGTTTAGGTAGTAATTTGTTAAAAATTTGGAGGAAAAAAATTGAAAAATGCAGTAATAATAACATACGGTTGTCAAATGAATGTCAACGAAAGTGCAAAAATAAAGAGTATCTTACAAAATATGGGATATAATGTAATTGAAGATGTATCAGAAGCAGATGCAGTATTTTTAAATACTTGTACAGTAAGAGAGGGAGCAGCTACTCAAATTTATGGAAAACTTGGAGAGTTAATGGCTGTTAAAGAGGAGAGAGGAACAATCATAGGAATAACAGGTTGTTTTGCTCAAGAGCAAGGAGAAGAGTTAGCTAAAAAATTCCCAGTAATAGATATTGTAATGGGAAATCAAAATATTGGAAAAATTCCAACAGCAATTGAGAAAATAGAATCAGGAGATTTTAAACATGTTATTTATACAGGTGATGAAGATGACTTACCACCAAGATTAGATGCAGAGTTTGATTCTAAAAAAACAGCATCAATTCCAATAACATATGGATGTAATAATTTCTGTACTTATTGTATAGTTCCTTACGTAAGAGGAAGAGAAAGATCTGTTCCAATGCCTCAAATTTTAGATGAAGTTAAAGTTTTTGTGGAAAAAGGATATAAAGAAATTATGTTGCTAGGTCAAAATGTAAACTCATATGGAAATGACTTAGAAACTGGAGAGAATTTTGCAGTATTATTAGAGGAAATTTGTAAAATAGATGGAGAATTTTTAGTTAGATTTGTTTCACCACATCCAAAAGATTTTGGAGATGATGTAATTGATGTTATAGCTAGAAACGAGAAAGTTGCAAGATGTTTACATTTACCACTACAGTCAGGGTCATCAAGAATACTTAAGTTAATGAATAGAAAATATACTAAAGAGCAGTATATAGAGTTAGCTGAAAAAATAAAATCAAAAATTCCAGGAGTAGCATTAACAGCGGATATAATAGTAGGATTCCCACATGAAACAGAGGAAGATTTCTTAGATACTTTAGATGTTGTAGATAAAATTGGATTTGAAACTTCATTTATGTTTATGTATTCACCTAGAAAAGGTACAGCTGCAGCAAAAATGGATGGTCAATTAGATCAAGAAGTGAAGAAAGAAAGACTTCAAAGACTAATAGATTTACAAAATAGAAAATCAAAAGAAGCAAGTGATAGCTATAAAGGAAAAGTAGAAAGAGTTTTAGTTGAAGGGCCAAGCAGAAAAAATGAAGAAGTTCTAACAGGAAGAACATCAACTAATAAAGTTGTTTTGTTTGCAGGAGATAAAGAGTTAGAAGGAACATTTGTTAATGTAAAAATAAATGAGTGTAAAACATGGTCGCTATACGGAGAGATAGTAGACTAGTAACCTTGGAGGTACAATGGAGAAGTTAGAAAATTTTTTGCTAAAAGAGTTACAAGAGATTGCTAGACAAATGGATATTGATTATTCAAGTAGAACTAAAAAAGCAGAGATTGTAGAATTAATAAATGAGGCAATAGATGCTAAAGAAGGTATGCATTTAGCTTGGGGAAATCTTGAAGTAATGGCTGATGGATATGGTTTTTTGAGAAATACAAATGTTGAAAAAGATGTCTATGTATCAGCTTCACAAATAAGAAAATTTAAATTAAGGACTGAAGATTTTGTATTAGGTGAAGTAAGAGAAGCTGTTCAAGGTGAAAATAACTATGGACTTAGAAAAGTTCTTTTAATAAATAATGGAAGTATTCAAGAGGCTGAGTCAAGAATACCATTTGATGAGTTAATACCTGCTTATCCAACAGAACAGTTAAAATTAGAAACAGATGCAAAAAATATCTCTGGTAGAATAATAGATTTAATTGCACCGATAGGATTAGGACAAAGAGGGTTAATAGTAGCACCACCAAAAGCTGGTAAAACAGTACTGATTAGCAATATCGCAAACTCTATAATAGAGAATAATAAAGACATAGAAGTTTGGATTCTTTTAATAGATGAAAGACCAGAGGAAGTTACAGATATAAAAGAAACTGTAAAAGGGGCACAAGTTTATGCTTCTACTTTTGATGATGATCCAAGAAATCATATAAAAGTTACTGAATCTCTTTTAGAAAGAGCGAAAAGAAAGATTGAAAATGGTGAGAATATAGTTATCTTGATGGATTCCTTAACAAGATTAGCTAGAGCATATAATATAGTAATACCATCAAGTGGAAAATTAATTTCAGGTGGAATTGATCCAACCGCTTTATACTATCCGAAGAAGTTCTTTGGATCAGCAAGAAATATAAGAAATGGTGGAAGTTTAACTATTTTAGCAACAGCTTTAATCGATACTGGAAGTAAAATGGATGATGTTATATACGAGGAGTTTAAAGGAACAGGTAACTTAGATATACATTTAGATAGAAACTTAGCAGAACTTAGAATATACCCATCTATAGATATTCAAAAATCTGGAACTAGAAAAGAGGAGCTTTTAATAGGGAAAAAGAAATTAGATTCTATTTGGAATATAAGAAGATATCTATCATCCTTAGATAAAGCTACTGCAACGAAAAAGTTAATTGATACTATTTCATCAACTGAAAGCAATGATAAACTTATAGAAATGTATGAGAAGTCTTTTGCAAGGGGGAAATAGTGAAAGAGATATTTAAAATATTTGCTATAATAATAGCAGCATTTATAGCTATGTTAATATTAGTTTTTAAACCTTATAAATCAGAAGTAGTAGATTTAAAAAAGTTTACAGAATATTATTCAGAGACAACTACTGTTGAAGATGGTGGTGGATTTGAACTTGTTGATGGCAATTTTTATACAATAGAAAAAGAGTATAAAATAGGCGAAGATGAATCGATAGAAGGAGTTCCTCTTGAAGATTTAGATTTAAAGCAAGCATACGAAATCCCAAAGCTAGAAAGTTATGTAGTCGCTAGTGGAGATACTTTAGGTGGAATAGCAGATAAAAATGGAATATCTTTAGAGGTTTTAAAGGCTAATAATCCAGGAATTTCCAATAATTTAAAAGCAGGACAAAAAATAAAAATCGTGAAATCTAATGGTGTTTTTTATAAAGTTAGAAGAGGAGATTCCCTTTTTAAAATAGCACTAGCTTATAAAATAGATGTAGATGATTTAAGAAAATATAATAATTTAAGAAATGATAATATAAGAGTTGGAGAAGAGCTATTTATATATAATCCAAGTGAAGAGAGTTTGAAAAGATTAACTCGTAGTGGAAGTGTAAATAGAACAACCGTACAGAAAAATTTTACAATGCCAGTAAAATGGGCAGGAGTGACAAGTCCTTTTGGTAAAAGATTCCATCCTGTTTTAAAAAGATATATTCAGCACGCAGGAGTTGATATGAGAGCAAGGTATGTTCCTTTAATGGCTTCAAAGGATGGAACAGTTGTTTTTGCAGGATATATGACAGGTTATGGAAAAATAATTAAAATAAATCATGGCAATGGTTTTGAAACAAGATCAGCTCATCTAGATAAAATGTATGTAAAAACAGGTGATAGAGTTAAAGCTGGTCAAGTTATAGGAAAAACTGGAATGTCAGGAAGAGTAACAGGACCACATTTACATTTTGAAATTAGAAAGAACGGAAAAGCTAATAATCCAATGAATTATTTAGTTAGATAGCCCTAGGATTATACTAGGGCTTTTTTAAATTTTACGAGAGGTGAAAAATGAGAGATTCTAAAGTTGTAAAAGTTGGAAATATATTGATTGGTGGTGGAAATGATATTATTATTCAATCGATGACAAATACTCCGACAACAGATGTAGAAAAAACAGTTAATCAAATAAAAAAGCTTCAAGAAGAAGGGTGTCAATTAGTCAGAGTTACAGTTAATACAGAAGAAGCCGCGAAAAAAATAAAGGAAATAAAAGAGAAAATAGATATACCATTAGTAGCTGATATACATTTTGATTATAGGTTAGCGTTATTAGCTATAGAAAATGGAATTGATAAGTTAAGAATTAATCCAGGGAATATAGGTAATGATGAAAAGGTTGAAATTGTAGTAAAAAAAGCTATGGAAAAAGGTGTGCCGATTAGAATAGGTGTAAATTCAGGATCATTAGAAAAAACAATATTGGAAAAATATGGAAAACCAACATCAGATGCAATGGTAGAGAGTGCTTTATACCACATGAGACTTTTAGAAAAATTTAATTTTACAGATATAATAATTTCTTTGAAATCGAGTAATGTAAAGATGATGGTTGAAGCCTATAGAAAACTAGCTAAGTTGTGTAATTATCCTTTGCATTTAGGTGTTACAGAAGCAGGCACAGCATTTCAAGGAACTATAAAATCAGCTATTGGAATAGGTTCTTTATTAGTTGATGGAATTGGTGATACAATTAGAGTTTCTTTAACAGAAGACCCTGTAGAAGAGATTAAAGTTGCAAAAGAGATATTAAAGGTTTTAGGGCTAAAAGAGGTTGGTGTAGAGATTGTGTCTTGTCCAACTTGTGGAAGAACTGAGATAGATTTGATAGGACTTGCACATCAAGTAGAAAAAGAGTTTGAAAAAGTAGATAAAAAAATAAAAATAGCCGTTATGGGGTGCGTTGTAAATGGACCTGGAGAAGCTAAAGAAGCTGACTATGGAGTAGCGGGTGGAAAAGGAGTTGGAGTTTTATTTAAAAAAGGTGAGATAATTAAAAAGGTTGATGAAGGGGATATTCTAAAAGAGTTAAAAAAATTAATCGAAGATGATTTTAATTAAAACTTTTTTAAGAATTTTGTAGTCTAAAATTATAAAGCTAAAATAATGAGGTATTTAAATGGATTTTGATCAGATATATAATGAGTATTTTGATAGAATATACTATAAAATACTATCAACAGTAAAAAATGCCGAAGATGCCGAAGACATAGCTCAAGAAGTATTCATTAGTGTTTATAAAAATCTTAAAGGCTTTAGAGAAGAGAGCAATATTTATACTTGGATTTATAGAATTGCTATAAATAAAACGTATGATTTTTTTAGAAAGAAAAAGCTAAATCTAGAGTTAAATGATGAGATTTTAAGTGTTGAAAGTAATGAAGACTTTAATATTCCAATCCTTTTAGAGGAGAAATTAAAAGAACTACCTTTCCAGGAGAGAGAGATAGTTGTTTTAAAAGATATATACGGCTATAAACTGAGGGAGATTGCAGATATGAAAGAAATGAATATATCAACAGTAAAAACGATATACTACAAGGCAATTAAAGACATGGGAGGTGTGATATAAATGGTATCTCCAAAAGAGAGAGTAAGAGCGAATATTTATAAATCATTACTAGAAGAGGAGAAGAAAAGAAATAAAAAAATCTCATTTTTTTCTTTGTCTCTTTTTGTAGTTGGAGTCTTTACAGGGACATCTTATGATTTAGTTAAAAGAAATATTTCTCCTACAGAGAAGTTAGTGGCTTTAGAAAGTGGAGAGCTACAAAGAAAAGTTTCAGATAAAAAAGAGATTGGTTTTACAATCGATGATTTATTTCAAGCTGATGAAATAAAAATAAACAAAAGAGATTTTAATACTGAAAATCTTTTTGTAACAGATCTACAAATTTAGTGGAGGATTTTATGAAAAAAATAGTGATGGGACTGTTGATACTTGTATTTAGTGTATCAGCCTATGCAACATCGGGAATAGGGATAGTTAAAGATGACGATTTCAAAGCTGTAGGGGTAAGTCAAGATAATATTGATAGAGTTAAAGTTATAATTGAACAAGCTAGTATTCAATATAAATTAAAAACATTGGATAAAAAAGCATTAGAGATTGAAATTAATAAATATATTTTGGATGGCACAGAAAAAAATCTTGAAAAATTAAATGAATTAGTAGAGAAGGTTGGACTTTTAGATGCTGAAATTATAAAGGATAGACTGAAGTATCAGATAGAAGTTCAAAAATATATAACAACAGATCAGTACTTGAAAGCTAGAGAGTTATCGTTAAAAAGAATATCACAATCAAGAGAAAAACAATAGTTAAAAATCTTCTTCCTTAATAATAATGGAAGAAGATTTTTTATTTTATTTTTAAAGTAAGTATGGTATAATTTATAAGTTAAAGTATAGATATAAAAAGGAGTGAAGATAGTGTTTACTAAATTAGAAGAAGTTGTAGTAAGGTTTAATGAGTTAACAGAAGCTTTAGGTTCTCCAGAAGTTTTAAGTAATCCTAAAAAAATGATGGAGTGTAATAAAGCATTAAATGATATAACACCTATCGTTGAAAAGTACAAAGAGTATAAAAGATATCAAGAAGATTTAGATTTTATAAAAGAAAATATCAGAGGAGAAAAAGACCCTGATATGAGAGAAATGATGCAAGAGGAATTAAAAGAGATTGAGGAAATAATTCCTAATCTAGAGCAAGATATGAAAGTATTATTACTTCCAAAAGACCCTAATGATGATAGAAACGTTATAATAGAAATCAGAGGCGGAGCAGGAGGAGACGAAGCTGCTTTATTTGCTGGAAACCTATTTAGAATGTATATGAGATATGCTGAGAGACACAAATGGAAAGTTGAAATAATAGAAAAACAAGAAATTGGTGTTGGAGGAATAAAAGAGGCTGTATTCTCAATAAATGGTCAAGGAGCATATTCAAGACTTAAGTTTGAATCAGGAGTTCATAGAGTACAAAGAGTACCTGAAACTGAATCATCAGGAAGAATACATACATCTACAGCAACAGTTGCAGTTTTACCAGAGGTTGATGAAGTTCAAGACGTAAAAATAAACTCATCTGATTTAAAGATTGATACATTTAGAGCATCAGGAGCGGGAGGTCAGCACGTTAACATGACGGACTCTGCAGTTAGAATAACACATTTACCTACGGGAGTAATCGTTCAGTGTCAGGATGAGAGATCACAGTTAAAAAATAGAGAGAAAGCTATGAAGCACTTAGCTTCAAAACTTTATGAGATGGAGTTAGAAAAGCAAAGATCAGCTGTTGAAAGTGAAAGAAGACTTCAAGTTGGATCAGGAGATAGATCAGAAAAAATAAGAACATATAATTATCCACAAGGAAGAATAACAGATCATAGAATCAAATATACAGCACATCAATTAGAAGCTTTCTTAGATGGAGATATAGATGATATGATAGATGCTCTGACTACATTTGCTCAAGCAGAAATGCTTTCAAGTTCAGCGGAGTAATTATGAAATTATTAGATATATTAAAATTTTCTGAGGAGTATTTGAAAAAATACTCCTTTTCAAAACCCAGATTAGAAAGTGAAAAGATAATATCTCATGTATTAAATCTAGAAAGAATAACTCTTTATGCTTATTTTGATATGGAGCTTAATTTAGAGCAAAAAGATAAAATAAAAAATTATTTGAAAGCTATGGCTAGAAATAGATTAACTTTTGATGAACTTCCAAAAGAAGAGATAAGTCTAGTTGAAGAGAAAGATTGTAGTTCTGAAAATAGAGAACTTTTACAAAAGAGTATAGAGTATTTGAATAAAAATGATGTAAAAGATAGTAAGTTAGATGCAGAATATATATTTGCTCATGTTTTAAAAGTAAAGAGAACAATGCTATTTATGAATTTAAGAAAAGAGATTACTTTAAAAGAAAAAGAAGAGATAAAAGATTTACTTTATAAAAGAGCAAAGGAAAAAAAACCTTTACAATATCTTTTAGGAGAGTGGGAGTTTTATGGGTTACCTTTTAAAGTTGATGAGAGAGTTTTAATCCCAAGAGCAGATACAGAAATTTTAGTAGAGCAGTGTAAATTTATTTTAAATGAGATAGATAATCCTAAAGTATTAGATATAGGAACTGGAAGTGGAGCGATATCTGTAACTCTAGCTAAAGAGATTCCAAGTGCTATGGTTTTAGGAGCGGACATAAGTACAGATGCTTTAGAGGTTGCTGTAGAAAATAGAAAGATTAATAATGTAGAAAGTAATTTAAAGTTTATTAAGTCAGATATTTTCTCAAATATAAAAGATAATGATTATGATATGATTATCTCAAATCCACCATATATACCTAAAGATGAATATGAAGAGTTAATGCCAGAAGTTAAACAGCATGAACCTCAAGGTGCTTTAACAGATAATGGAGATGGTTACTATTTCTATAAAAAAATATCAGAGGAATCTTCAAAATATCTTAAGGATAAAGGTTATTTAGCTTTTGAAGTTGGGTATAATCAGGCACATGAAGTAAGTCAATTTATGAAAAAAGCTGGATTTGAAATAATAGCAATTGTTAATGATTATAGTGGAATAGAGAGAGTAGTAATAGGAAGAAAGAGTGGTGAAGAGGATGTCAACAAAGTTAGTTGATTATGATTATCATTTACCAGATGAGCTTATAGGTCAAAAGCCTAGAGAGCCTAGAGATCACTCTAAATTAATGGTAGTAGATAAAGAAAATCAAACATTAGAACATAAAACTTTTTTTAATATAATAGATTATCTAAAACCAGGGGATGTTTTAGTAAGAAATTCAACAAAAGTTATACCTGCTAGACTTTTTGGAAAAAAAGAAACTGGTGGAGTTTTAGAAATACTTTTAATAAAAAGAGTTAGTTTAGATACTTGGGAATGTTTATTAAAACCTGCTAAAAAATTAAAAGTGGGACAAAAGCTTGAAATAGGTGAAAATAAAGAGTTAGTAGCTGAGCTATTAGAGATAAAAGAAGATGGAAATAGAGTTTTAAGATTTGAATATGAGGGGGCATTTGAAGAAGTATTAGATAAACTTGGAAAAATGCCATTACCTCCATATATTGTAGAAGCTTTAGAAACAAAAGATAGATATCAAACAGTTTATGCAATAAAGGGAGAATCAGTTGCAGCACCTACAGCTGGATTACATTTTACAAAAGAACTTTTAGAGAAAATAAAAGAAAAAGGTATTGAAATATTAGATGTATTTTTAGAGGTTGGTTTAGGAACATTTAGACCAGTTCAAACTGAAGATGTTTTAGACCATAAAATGCATGAGGAAATTTTTGAAATTCCTTTATATACTGTTGAAAGAATAAAAAAAGCAAAAGAAGAGAATAGAAGAATAATAGCTGTTGGAACAACAACTGTTAGAGCATTGGAATCATCTGTGGATATGGATGGGAACTTAATTTCTAAAACAGGAAGTACAGAGATATTTATATACCCAGGATATAAATTTAATGTTATAGATGCATTAATAACTAACTTTCATTTACCGAAATCGACACTTCTTATGTTAGTATCGGCTCTTTCAAATAGAGAGTTCATGTTAGATGTGTATAAAGAGGCTGTAA
The DNA here is from genome assembly GCF_014250655.1 of Cetobacterium sp. 2G large. Lineage (NCBI taxonomy): Bacteria > Fusobacteriati > Fusobacteriota > Fusobacteriia > Fusobacteriales > Fusobacteriaceae > Cetobacterium > Cetobacterium sp. 2G large. The sequence goes on from NZ_JACHTH010000005.1 coordinate 235,834, forward strand.
AAAAGGAGTATCATTTCTTTAGTTTTGGAGATGCAATGTTTATTTATTAATAAAAAAGAGGTGAAAAGATGAGAATAATAGCAGGAGAAGCAAAAGGGAAGAGATTAGAGTGTAGAAAAGGTACAGATACAAGACCTACTCAAGATAGTATAAAGGAATCTCTATTTTCAATAATTGCTCCATATATAACTGATGCTAGATTCTTAGATCTTTTTAGTGGTACAGGAAATATAGCTTTAGAAGCTTTAAGTAGAGGAGCTAAAAGAGCTGTAATGATAGAAAAAGATCAAGAAGCATTAAAATATATAATAAAAAATATCAATAATTTAGGATATGAGAATAAATCAAGAGCTTACAAAAATGAAACTTTAAGAGCTGTTGAGATTTTAGGAAGAAAAGGTGAAAAATTTGATATAATTTTTATGGACCCTCCTTATAAAGATGAGGTTTGTGAGAGAGTTATGAGAGCTATATCAAAAGCTGGATTATTAGCAGAAAATGGATTAATAATTTGTGAACATCATATGTATGAAGATATGTCTGAAGAAGTTGGAGAATTTAAAAAGACAGACGAAAGAAAATATGGAAAAAAAGTTGTGACATTCTATACAAGATAAAAGAGGGAGGATCCATGAAAAAAGATAGTTTTGAGTATAATATTAATGAAATTGATATGATAATTGAAAAATTAGATAAAGGTGAGTTATCTTTAGATGAATCAATTAAAGAGTATGAAAAAGCTATGAAGTTATTAAAAAAATCCTCAGATATTTTGAATAAAGCAGAGGGGAAAATAATCAAAGTAACTTCAGAAAATGATAATATTCAACTAGAGGTTGATGAAAATGCTTAAAAATTACTTAAAAACTAAAAGAGAACTTGTGGATTCAAATATAGAATATCATTTAAATAAATTAGAATATCCAAATGTAATAGCAGAAGGTATGAGATACTCTGTTTTAAATGGAGGAAAAAGATTAAGACCAATTTTATTATTAATGGTATTAGAACTTTTCGATAAAAAAATAGATTTAGGATTACCAATAGCTGTTGCAATAGAGATGATTCATTCTTATTCTTTGGTTCATGATGATTTACCAGCTCTTGATAATGATGATTATAGAAGAGGAAAATTAACAACTCATAAAAAGTTTGGAGAAGCGGAAGCAATACTAATAGGAGATGCTTTATTAACGCATTCATTTTCAGTTATAACAGATGAAACAAAAGGAGTAGCTTCAGATAAACTTGTAAAAATAATAGGGATGGTATCAAGATATGCTGGAATAAATGGTATGATTGGTGGACAAACAGTAGATATAGAAAGTGAAAAAAAGAAGGTGTCTTTGGAAACTTTAAAATATATCCATGAAAATAAAACTGGGAAATTAATAAAATTACCAGTGGAGATAGGAGCAATAATTTCAGAAGCAACAGAAGAGGAGTATAAAGCTTTAGAAAACTATGCAGATGGAATAGGATTAGCTTTTCAAATTAAAGATGATATATTAGATATAGAAGGTGACTTTGAAAAAATAGGAAAACCTATTGGTAGTGATTTAGAACTGGAAAAGACGACATATCCAAGTATATTTGGAATTGAGAAAAGTAAAGAGATTTTAAAAGAAGTTATCTCAGATGCTAAAAGAAGTTTAAATATTTTTCCAGATGAAAAAATTAAAGTTTTTTTAGAGTTAGCAGATTACATAGGAATTAGAGAGAATTAAAAAGGGAACCATTATTGGTTCCCTTTTCCTTTATTTTGTAATTCAGCTTTTCTAGTATTTTCACCATTTAAAATATAAATTAAATCACTTGCTAAATGTATTATATGATCTGATAATCTTTCAAATTTTTTATCTAAAAGCATAAGTTCAGAACCTCCAACAACATTATCTGGAGTTTCTTTCATTTTAGTAAGAAAATAATCAGTGTTAGCATTGATTAAGTCATCAATCTCTTCATCTAAATAAAGAACATTATATAGTAAACGTACGTCTTCATTTAAAAAAGCATCAACATACATTTGAAAAAGACCTCTGATTTTTTTTGCGATTGGTAAAACTTTCTCACTTAGAGCATAAGCTAAGTTTGGAGATTTTTTTTCGATATCTTTAATTAAAGATAAATTCGCTTTTAAAAGATCACCCATTCTTTCAAGGACTCTTACGCTATTGATAATCATTACTAACTTCCTAAGATTTTTAGCTGCTGGTTGAAATCTAGCCATTGTAATAATAGAATCCTCTTTTAATTTTACTTCAAAAGAGTTAATAAAATCTTCTATCATTTTAGCTTCTCCATAAAGTGTAGGATTAAAACTATTGTTTTGTAGCATCTCTAAATTTACATCAAAATTTCTACCAACATATTTTAATGTTTCTAAATAATGTTCGTCTAAAGCTTTTAAAGATTCGTTTAAAGTTCTCATAAAATCTCCTTTTTATCCAAATTTTCCTGTTATATAATCTTCGGTTTTCTTAACACTTGGTGTAGTAAATATCTTAGAAGTCTCACCAAACTCTTCTAAAACACCTTGATAAAAAAATCCAGTGTAATCAGATATTCTTGATGCTTGTTGCATATTGTGAGTAACAATAACTATACTATAATTTTTTGCAAGTTCAACAATTAACTCTTCAATTTTAGCAGTTGATATTGGATCAAGAGCTGAAGTTGGTTCATCCATAAGAAGTATCTCAGGATTGATAGAGATAGCTCTAGCTATACAAAGTCTTTGTTGTTGTCCTCCTGATAACCCAAGAGCAGATTGGTGAAGTTTATCTTTTACTTCATCCCAAAGAGCAACTGCTTTAAGAGATGATTCTACAATTTCATCTAATTTTTTCTTATTAGTTTCTCCGTGTAGTTTAGGAGCATAAACTAAATTTTCATAGATAGACTTAGGAAATGGATTTGGTTTTTGGAAAACCATTCCCACTTTTTTTCTAAGTTCAACAATATCAAATTGTTTATCAAAGATATTTTGGTCATCAAGTAAAATTTCACCCTCATATTTAACACTAGATATAAGATCATTCATTCTATTTAAAGATCTTAAAAATGTTGATTTACCACATCCAGATGGACCAATAAGTGCCGTAACTTTATTCTTCATTATATCCATATTTATACCCTTTAAAGCTTTAAAATCACCATAATAAAAATTAAAGTTTTTAACAGATATTCTAACGTCTTGTTTCATACTATATATTCCTCCAAAATTATACGAGATTATTATTTTTCAAATTTATTTCTAATATATGCACCAATAAGGTTAAATCCTACAGTTATAAATACCAGAACAAATAAAGTTCCATGCATATTGCTTTGTGGCATATTAGGTACCTGTGTTGATATAACATAAAGGTGATAAGGTAAAGCCATAACCTGATCAAATATTGATTGAGGTAAAAATGGCAAATAGAATGCTGCAGCTGTAAATAAAATAGGTGCAGTTTCACCAGCGGCTCTTGAAATACTCAAGATGACTCCAGTTGAGATTCCAGGCAATGCAGCGGGAACAACAACTTTAGAAATTGTTTCCCATTTTGTTGCGCCAAGAGCAAGAGATGCTTCTCTTAGACTATTTGGAACAGCTAAAAGAGCTTCTCTTGTAGCTGTTATAATAACAGGTAAGCACATAATACCTAAAGTTAACGATCCTGATAATATTGAAACACCTAACTTAAAGTATATAACGAATAATGCCATTCCGAAAAGTCCATATATAATACTAGGTATTCCAGCTAAGTTAATAATAGTTAAGTTGATTAATCTAGTTAATACGTTATCTTTTGCATATTCAACAAGATATACTCCAGTAAAAATTCCAAATGGAACAGAAACAGCAATAGTTCCAAGAGTTAGATAGATAGTTCCAACAATAGCTGGGAAAATTCCTCCTGCTCTCATTCCTCTCTTAGGAACTTCGGTTAAAAACTCCCACGAGATTGCAGGAACACCTTTATAGATGATGTACCCTAATATCAGAAAAATTGGGACTACTGCTAATAAAGCAATTGTCTTAATAAATAATTCGATAGCGATACCACTTTTTCCTTTTAAAATTTTCATTTAAATACTCCTCCTATTTACCCATCAGTTTTCTTGATTTTCTAATATACTTATCTGCAATACTATTTGTTAAGAAACTTATTGCAAATAATACCAAACCGATAGCGAATAAAGCGTGGTAATGTTGACTTCCTTGAACAACCTCTCCCATTTCAGCAGCGATTGTAGCTGTCAGAGTTCTAACAGGAGATAGTGGAGATGTTGCCATTATAGGAGCATTTCCAGTTATCATAAGTACAGCCATAGTTTCACCAATAATTCTTCCGAATCCTAACATAATACCTGCGAAAATTCCAGGAAATGCAGCAGGTAAAAGAACTTTGAAAACTGTTTCCAATTTATTAGCTCCAAGAGCAAGAGAAGCTTCGCGGTAAGATTTATCAAGGGCATTTAATGCATCATCAGATAAACTTACTATAGTAGGAATAGCCATAAAAGAAAGCATAATTCCTCCAGTTAAAGCATTTAGTCCACTTGGTAAATTAAATGAATCTTTTATAAATCCAGATAAAACATATAATCCTAGATATCCTAAAACAACTGAGGGTAAAGCAGACATTGTTTCGATAATAATTTTAATGATTTTTTTTGTTTTTTTATTAGCAAATTCAGATATATATATAGTAGTTATAATTCCAATAGGAATAGAGATACAAAGTGCAACTAACGTTACCCAAAATGATCCAACTAAAAGTGGTAAAAGTCCGTATTTACCTGAAAGAGATATCCATTCTGTTCCAAAGAAAAATTTTGAAAGAGGATAGTCTTTAAAGAAAGATAAACTATTAACTAAAATAAAAATGAATATAAGTATAACAATTAGAATGTTAAAAATTCCAACAACAGAATGAACTCCATTCATAAAAGAATCTTTAACTTTTCTTATATTATGCATGATAACCTCCTAAATCTATGTTAAAAAATTAAAAAAAAATTAAACTAATTTTAAACTAAAATTAAACTATATACGAATATAATATATCTTACTTGTTAAAATAAGATTAATTGTATGTAAAAAAACTGTAAAAAATTTTTTACAGTTTTTTTACATTAAATTTAAATTAGATTAACATTGATGTTCTATACTATTTTCAAGAATAGAAAATTAAAAATTAAAATAAAGATAAAATTTAGGAGGAGTTTAAGGATGAAAATGAAAAAGTTTTTTCTAATGGGGTTAATGGCTATGATGGGAGCGTATTCAACAACAGCAATGGCATCAAAAGTTGTTCAAGTAAAAGGATCAGATACAATAGTAAATGTTTCTCAATATATTGCTGAAGAGTATATGGGGAAAAATAAGGATGCTAGAATTGCTGTTACAGGTGGAGGATCTGGAGTAGGAATTTCATCTTTAATAAACGGAACAGCAGATATAGGAATGGCATCTAGAAATATTAAGGATAAAGAGGTAAAAGCAGCAGAGGAGAAAGGGTTAAAATTAAAAGAAGTTGTTTTAGGGTATGATGGTATAACAGTAATAGTAAATGACTCAAATAAAGTAAATGATTTAACACATCAGGATTTAGCTAAAATATTTAGAGGAGAGATTACTAATTGGAAAGAGCTTGGAGGAGACGATGCTACAATAGTTGTTTTGTCTAGAGATTCATCATCTGGAACACATGAATTTTTTAAAGAGCATATTATAAGAGAAGAGAATACAAAGAAAGATGCAGAATATGGTAAAAATACTTTGTATATGCCTTCAAATGAAGCTATAAAGCAAGAAGCGAAGAGTAATAAATATGCAATCGGATATATAGGAATGGGATATATGGACAAATCTGTAAAGAGTTTAAAAGTAGATTCAATAGAACCTAGTGTACAAAATGTAGCAGATAAAAAATATCCAATAGCAAGAGAAATCTATTGGTATGTTATAGATACAGATAATAAAGATGTAAACGGATTAGTTGACTTTGCATTATCAGCAGATGGACAAAGAGTAGTTGCTGATGAGGGATTTGTTCCAGCAAAATAGTAGGTATAGGTGTCCTGATGAAAAAAGGACACCTTTTTTATATTTATGATATAATAAAAAGAAAAAATAGGGAGAGATGATATGAAGGTACTAGTAGTTGAAGATGATTTAGAGATACAGGCGTTAATAAACTATTATTTCACAAAAGAGGGTTATAAAGTAACCGTAGCTTCTGATGGATTAGAAGGTTTGAAGTATTTGAAAAAAGATAAACATGAATTAATCATCTTAGATTTAATGCTACCTAATTTAGATGGAATAAATTTTACGAAGATTGTAAAAGAGATGGAAGATGAGTACGGAACTCCTTACATAGTTATGCTAACAGCTAAAACAGAAGTTGAAGATGTGTTGAAAGGGTTAGAAATTGGAGCGGACGATTATATGAAAAAACCATTTGATCCTAGAGAACTTCTCTTAAGAGGAAAAAAACTTCTTAATCAGCAAGAAAAAAATAAAAAAATAAGAAATAGATTTTTAGATTTAGAAATAGATGAAGATAAACATTTAGTTACAAATAACGGTGAAGAAGTAGAATTATCTAAGAAAGAGTATGATTTACTTTTGCTTTTAGTTAAAAATAAAGGAATTGTAGTAAGTAGAGAGAAAATCTTAGATAAAGTTTGGGGAAGTAATTATTATTCAGGTGATCGAACTGTAGATGTGTATATATCTAAATTGAGAGAGAAAATACCATTTTTAACAGAGTGTATAAAAACCGTGAAAGGAGTAGGATACAGATTAGAAGAAAAGAGATAATCGCTTTATTTTTTATAGTTATGATTGAAATAATTTTTGTAATAACTAATATTTCATTTCTATCTCACTTGTATAAAGATGGGGTGAAAAACAGCTTAAAAGAAAATGTTTTTATTATATCTAATTTAATAAAGGAGTATGACAAAAAAGATTACCAACAAATATTTGAAAATTCTGATATGAGATTTAATATAATCGGTTTAAACGGAAAGGTTATATATGATTCAAGAAAATATAATGAAGAAGGAAAGCTAGAAAATCATGGAAATAGAAGGGAAGTTCTTGAAGTAAAAAATGCTGGGATAGGATTTGATATAAGGAAAAGCTCCATTTCAGATGAGACTATGGCATACTATGCAGTTGAAAGAAGCAATAAAGAGGGAGAAAAAGTAGTTGTAAGAGTTTCTAAAAATTATGGAGATACTTTAAAAATGTTAAAGATAATTTTAGTTGCAGAACTTTTATTTTTTACATTTTTAAACTTTATAATACATGCTTTTTATAAAAAATATTTGAAAAGAGATTTGTATAGAAAGATAGAAGTTATTGAAGATTTTTTAAAAGAAAAAGGAAATGGAGAAAATCTGTATTTTGAAAAAGACCCTTGGATTCTCAATTTATGGGATATTGTCCAAAAGTGGCAAAAACAAAATTTGGAAAATATAGTTAATCTTAATAGAGAAAAGAGAATTTTACATCAAATAATAACATCTATAGATTCTTCAATATGTCTTTTTGATGAAAATTTACAATTAATAATTAAAAATAGTAGATTTAATTATCTTTATGAAAAGGAGAAATTGAATTATTTAAATTTAATAAAAGATATTGAAATTATAGATATAGTAAAAAAAAGTGTAAGAGAAAAACAGAATCAAAAATCTGAAGTTTATATTTTAAGATTAAAAAGATATTTTAGTGTAAATGTTAAATTTTTAGATCAAGATCAAAGATACTTATTATCTATAAAAGATATAACTCAAACTAAAGGAATGATAGAAGTTCAAAAAACTTTTATAAGTAATGTAAGTCATGAATTAAAAACACCTCTAACAAATATAAAGGGGTATGTAATTGCGTTAGAAGATGCACCTGAGCCATTGAAAATTCAGTTTATAAAAACTATAAAAAATAATATAGACAAATTAGAGAATATAATTTCAGATTTCTTAAATATAAGTAAGATTGAAAGCTCAAATATTGTTAATATTGAAAAGATACCAGTGGCAAGATTAAAAACAGAACTACACGCAATATTAAACGAAAGAATCAAAACAAGTGAAGCTAATATAACTTATAGTTTAAATCTTTTAAATAAAGATGGGGAACTAAAAATTGATTTTGAAAAAGTTTTGACTATTTTAAAAAATTTAGTTGAAAATGCTATTATATACAGAGGAGACTTAAGACCAGAAATAGAAATATCGATAATAGAAACAAAAAGTATGTATAAAATAGGTGTGAAAGATAATGGAGTAGGAATTTCACCAGAAGATGTAGAGAAAATATTTGAAAGATTTTACAGAGTAGATAAAGCAAGGACAAGTAATAAGGCTGGAACGGGATTAGGACTTTCCATTGTAAAAGAATTGGTTGAAAGATGTGGAGGGAAAGTAGATGTTATTTCTAAAGAAGGAAAAGGTACTATTTTTATATTTACAATCTTGAAATAAAAATTTACAAATTAAAACAGGTATGCTATAGTAAATTAGAACAAAACAACCAAAAAGGGGGATAAGATGGCTAAGGTAAAAAATATAATAGTTGCACATGCAGCTCAGATGAGTCAACAAGTAGGAGGAGCTGTAGATATATTTGGCTCTTTTGATAATATAATTCAACCTATATTTCCTCATCCTATGATGAGATTATCAATTGTTTTAACTTTTGAGGAGATTACAAAACCAACAGTATTTGAAGTTAGATTAAATGGACCAGATGATGATTTAATATCAAGAGGGGAGTTAACACCAATGGTAGACCCTTTAGGTGTTGGAAAAAAGATTGTAGATATTGATAGATTTTTAGTTAAAACAAGAGGAAGATATACAATAGATATATTTGAAAAAGAGGGAGAAGAATTAAAGTTTTTAAAAACAGAAACTTTATTTATAGCAGAGTACCCACCACAAAGAAGATTCACTCCAGAGCAAGTGGAGGAGATTTCTAAAAATGATGAGTTAATTAGAAGTGTAAAAACAGAATTCAAACCATTTGGGTTTGAGAATGCTATAAAAATTCAGCATAACTTATTAAAAGATGCTCCAATAGAGGATGGATTCTTAGCTATTCCTGAAAATGATAGATTAGAATTCGATGGTCAAGTTGTAGAATTAACTGGAGTTAGAAGACAAATTGAGTGGATGTTTGGAAATCCTATTCCAAAAGAGGAAGAAAATAAAGAAGAAGTAACTGAAACAACAGGTACTGAAGAAAAATAGTTAATTAAAGCTGCTTTTAAGGCAGCTTTTTTTTTGAAAATAAAAAAAGTGTTTGACAATTAATAAAAAAAATGATACTATCTTTGTGTACGGAAGGTTACCCTAACTGGTAAGGAACCGGTCTTGAAAACCGGCGTCGCAAGACTTCAGAGTTCGAGTCTCTGACCTTCCGCCATAAAGGATGGTGAAGTGGCAGAGTGGCCTAATGCACTCCCCTGCTAAGGGAGAGTACGGTTAATCCCGTACCGTGGGTTCAAATCCCACCTTCACCGCCATTATAAAAGCAGTTTAAGGTAGAATGACTACCTTTTTTTTATAGACAAATATGCATCCGTGGCTCAATTGGATAGAGCACCTGACTACGGATCAGGGGGTTAGGGGTTCGATTCCTCTCGGGTGCGCCATAAAAAAATTAAAAGACAGTTTTCACTGTCTTTTTTTATTTATTATATGCATTTCCTATTAATCCAACAGCTTTTTTTGCAGCTGTTATTTGTGCTTTAGCAATTTCTCTAGCTTTAGCAGCTCCTTTAGCAAGAACTTCTTCCACATATTCCATATTATTTACTAATTCTTCTCTTTTTTCTCTAGCATCTTTAAAGTATTCAAGAACAGCATTTAAAAGTTCAGTTTTAGCATGTCCATATCCATAGTTTCCAGCAACGAATTTATTTTTCATCTCTTCAACTTGTTCTTTAGTTGCAAAAAGTTCGTAAAGTTTAACAATATTGTTATTTGGATCCTTTGGTTCTTCTAAAGGAGTAGAATCAGTAACAATACTCATAATTTGCTTTTTAAGCTCTTTTTTAGATGCAAACATATTAATTGTATTACCATATGATTTACTCATTTTTTGTCCATCAGTACCAGGAATAACAGCTAAATCTTCTAAAATTTGAGGCTCAGGAAGTTTGAAAAGTTCAACTTCATATTGCTGATTAAATTTTAGTGCAATATCTCTTGTCATTTCTAGATGTTGTTTTTGATCTTTTCCCACTGGAACAATGTCGGCATTATACATAAGTATATCAGCAGCCATAAGAACAGGGTAAGTTAAAAGTCCTGTATTAGGTGTAAATCCTTTAGCAACTTTATCTTTGTATGAATGACCTCTTTCTAAAAGACCTACAGGGGTAATGTTAGAAAGTAACCACATAAGCTCTGTATGTTCAGGAACATCTGATTGTAAAAAAATTGTTGACTTTTCAGGATCAAGTCCTAAAGCTAAATAATCTAAAACTATATTATAAGAGTTTTCTCTAAGTGCTTTTGGATCAGTAAGAGATGTAAGTGAATGATAGTCTGCAATAAAATAAAAACCTTCATATTTATCTTGGTTTTCTATAAACTGTTTCATGGCTCCAAAATAGTTTCCTAAATGTAATATTCCACTGGGTTGGATACCAGATATACTTCTTTTCATAAAAACTCCTTTTATACTATTATTATATTTTTATATATAAGTTTACATTATTTTACTAAAATTATCAATAGAACGTGAAAAATCTTGTTAAAGAAGAAAAAATTCAATATAATTAAGTAAAAGGGTAAAGGAGTGGAATTATGGAAGAGAAAATAAATAAATTTAGAGAAATGATAAAAGAGAAAAAAATAATAGATTCTATGTTAGCTTTACTTCAGTGGGATTTGGAAACCCAAGCACCAAAAGGTGGTTATAAATTGATCTCTGAAATGATAGGAGAATTAAGCTTAAAGAGCTATAATTTAACTACTTCTAAAGAGTTTTTAGAGATGTTAAAAGAATTGAAAAAAAATGAAGAAAAATTAGATGATATAATAAAACGAGAGATAGAACTTTTAGAAGAAGAAGTTGAAAAAATAAAAGTTATACCTAGTGAAGAGTATAAAATGTACTCTGAACTTACAGCTAAAGCTCAAGGGATATGGGAGATAGCTCGAGAAAATAATGATTTTGAAAGTTTTGCTCCTATTTTAGAGCAAATTTTTAATTTTAATCGAAAGTTTATAGAGTATAGAGGAATAAAAGAGGATGTTTATTCAGAAATTTTGAATGATTATGAAAAGGGAATGAACGTTAAAAAGCTAGATAATTTTTTTGCAGAATTAAAAAAAGAGATTGTACCTTTATTAAAAGAAGTAAATAAAAACAAAAGAGACTTTCAAAAGAAAGTGAAGTTTGAAGTTTCAGAATACAATCAAAAGCTTTTTTCAAAAGAGATTTTAGAGTATATTGGGTTTGATTTAGAAAGAGGAGTTTTATCAGAAAGTGCCCATCCATTTACATTAACTGTAAATAAAGATGATGTTAGATTAACAACGAGATATCTAAAAGATTTTCCGTTTTCAAGTGTTTTTAGTACTATTCATGAGGGTGGACATGGAATATATGAACAGGGAGTAGATGAAATTTTAAAAGATACGATTTTATCTGATGGAGCCTCTATGGGTATACATGAATCTCAATCGAGATTTTATGAAAATATTATTGGGAGAAGTAAGGAATTTTGGTTTGGGATTCTAGAAAAAAGTAAATTTAAATATAGTGAATTATCAAAGTTAACATTAGAAGAGATTTATAAAGGAATAAATGAAGTTTCGCCATCTTTAATCAGAGTTGAAGCAGATGAATTAACGTATTCACTACATATAATGATACGTTATGAAATTGAAAAAGGGATTTTATCAAGAGAATACTTGGTAAAAGATTTACCAAGAGTTTGGAATGAAAAAATGTATGAATATTTAGGAGTAGTTCCATCAACAGATTCTGAAGGTGTTTTGCAGGATGTTCATTGGTCTTGTGGTCTTATTGGATACTTTCCATCGTACGCTTTAGGAAATGTATATTCACTTCAAATTTTAAATGCTATGAAAAAAGATATAAATATAGAAGGAACATTGGAAAGAGGAGAATTAAAAAGAATTAAAGAATGGTTAAGAGAAAAAATTCATAGATATGGAAAGTTGAAAACACCTAAAGAGATTATGGTTTCAGTAACTGGAGAAGAATTAAATCCAGAATATTATATAGAGTATTTAAAAGAAAAATATAAAAATATTTATAATTAGGAGGGAGTTTTATGGAATATTTTGTAGGAATAGATATTGGAGGTACTAATAGTAAAATTGGAATACTAAATTCTGATGGCGATATTTTAAAAAGTACAAGCATAAAAACAGAATCAATAGAGGGAGTAGATTATACTTTAAATAAAATTTGGGGTACTGTTTTAGAATTATCAGATGAGTTAGATATATCTAGAGATATGATAAAAGGTATTGGTATGGGGATACCTGGACCAGTTATTGATCAGAAAAAAGTTGGTTTTTTTGCTAATTTCCCTTGGGAAAAAAATATAAATATTAGTGAAAAAATGGAAGAGATTTCTGGAATAAAAACAAGATTGGATAATGATGTTAACGTAATAGCTCTAGGAGAAACTTTGTATGGAGCTGGAAAAGGATATTCTAAAAGTGTAACAATAGCTCTTGGAACAGGAGTTGGTGGTGGAATATTTATAGATGGTAAATTAATTTCCGGTGCAACTGGTGCAGGTGGAGAAATTGGCCATATGAAATTAGAAAAAGAAGGAAAAGTATGTGGATGCGGTCAAAAAGGGTGTTTTGAAGCTTATGCATCAGCTACAGGAGTAATAAGAGAAGCTTTATCAAGATTACAAATAAATAAAAATAATGAACTTTATAGATTGATAGATGGTGATTTAAATAAATTAGAAGCTAAACATGTTTTTGATGCTGCTAAAAAAGGAGATAAATTCTCTTTAGAAATTGTCGATTATGTTTCAGAATATCTTGCTATGGGAATTGGAAATGTTTTAAATATTATAAATCCAGAAGTAATAATTTTATCAGGAGGAGTAGCTTTAGCTGGAGATATTTTGTTGGATAAAGTAAAAGAAAAACTACCAAATTATGCCCTAGGAATAACAATTGAAAATCTTCAAATTAAATTAGGGCAACTTGGGAATGATGCAGGAATAAAAGGGGCTTCAGCATTAACAATATAAAAAATAAATAAAGTTAAGTATTTGTTGACAAAGTTTTATGAAAAGGTTAAAATACTCCTTGCGTAAAAAAATTAATTAAGGAGTAAGAAAAGAGAAAATGAATCAAAACAATCATGTAAAAATTGAAGTAGCAGACCCTTCAGCATTAGGACTATTAGGTCTTGCAATAGTTACATTAGTAGCATCAGCAAATAAGTTTGGAATTGTAAGTGGAGTATCGTTAGTAATTCCTTGGGCAATATTTTTAGGAGCTTTTGTTCAGTTAATAGCTTGTTTAAATGATATTAAACATGGAAATGTATTTGGAACTACAGCGTTTGGTGGATATGCATTCTTCTGGTTTGGAATGGCTATGAGCTGGATGATACAACTTGGAGTATTTGGTGAAGCTATGAAAGCTGCAGCGGATCCTAAAGCTTTTGGATTTGTATTTATAGGATATTTAATATTCACATTATACATGACAGTTGGAGCTGTTGAAACTAATAAAACATTATTAATAATATTTATATTAATTGACTTCCTATTTATAGGATTAGCAGGAACAACATTTGGAATTGCTCCTCATGCAATGCATACATTAGCTGCAGTATCAGAGTTTGCAATAGCTATGATGTCATTCTACGGATCAGCTGCAAATGTTTTAAATAAAACTTTTGAAAGAGAGTTTTTACCACTAGGAAAACCTTTAGGAATCTTCAAAAAGTAATTGACAAAAAAGGAAAAAATAGATATAATATATAGGTATAATAAATCCTTTCCCACAAAGGAACGCCGTTCGTTATATTAAAAAATATAACTATTTTCGAGGAGGAAAAAAAACGTGAAGAAATACACTGCAATGCAAAGAAAAGAAGACGTTGTAAGAGAATTCGTTCAATACGACGCAGAAGGAAAAATTTTAGGAAGATTAGCTGCAGAAATAGCTAAAAAATTAATGGGTAAAGATAAAGTTTCTTACACTCCACATATTGACGGAGGAGACTTCGTAATCGTTACAAATATCGAAAAGGTAGCTGTAACTGGAAAGAAATTAACAGATAAAGTTTACTACAGTCACTCAGGATTCCCTGGTGGATTAAAAGAAAGAAGATTAGAAGAGATTCTTGCAAAGAATCCTAAAGAAGCTTTAATGCTAGCTGTTAAGAGAATGCTTCCAAAGAACAGATTAGGAAGAGAGCAGTTAACAAGATTAAGAATATTTGTTGGAGCTGAGCACGCTCATACTGCACAAAAACCAGTAAAGGTAGAATTTTAATTAGGAGGGATTGACAGTGGCAGAAATGATTCAATATAGAGGAACTGGAAGAAGAAAAACTTCAGTAGCAAGAGTAAGACTTATTCCTGGTGGAAAAGGAATTGAAATAAACGGAAAAACTATGGCAGACTACTTCGGTGGAAGAGAGTTACTTTCTAAAATCGTTGAGCAACCATTAACATTAACTGAAACTTTAGATAAGTTTGAAGTTAAAGTAAACGTAATCGGTGGAGGAAACGCTGGTCAAGCTGGAGCTATCAGACACGGATTATCAAGAGCTTTATTAGAAGCTGATGAGACTTTAAGAGGGGCTTTAAAAGAAGCTGGTTTCTTAACAAGAGACTCAAGAATGGTAGAGAGAAAGAAATTCGGAAAGAGAAAAGCAAGAAGATCTCCACAATTCTCAAAGAGATAATCGCTTTTTTATTCAAAAAAATTATTGCAGATACAATTATGTATCTGCTTTTTTTTTATTTTAAGACATAAAAAAATAAATATATATAATAAATTTAAAGATAAAAAAAATATATGTTAAAAAGCTAATGACTATAAGTTCAGTGAAGTGTGAGTTGAAAAAATATTATAAAATAAAGTGTTATTTTACAAAAAGTGGATTTTTAATTAAAAAAATGATTTAAGAGTAAACAAAGTAGACGTAAAAAGTGAGTAAAAAGTTTGGAAAAAAATAAAAAAATATTTACAAAAAGATTAAAATATTGTATAAACTAGGTAACGGGAGAAATTCAAAAACGGGGATTTCTAAAAAAAATAATAACTGGAGGGAATTTATATGAAAAAGTTAGCACTTTTATTAGGTTCTTTATTAGTAGTTGGAGCAACTGCATCTGCAAAAGAGGCTGTAGTAGCACCAGTAGAAGTATCGAAAGAGGTAGTAGTAGTAGCAGACGTGGTTGAAGAGGTAGTAGTAGAGGAAGCTTTCAGACCATCTGGATACATCGGATTAGAGTACAGAGCGTACGGAGAAACTGAAGGGCATAATGATAAAGTAAGAATGAATCCAACAGGAAACTTACCAGATACTAACCAAGATACTTGGAATAGAGGAGCGAACAATAGAGCAAGACTTCAAACAACATTTGGAGTTCAAATGACTGAAAATTCTAGATTAGAAGGAAGAATCAGAGACTATACAAATTTAGAAGATGGTTCTGACAAATTAGGAAAAGATTACGGAACTGAAACTAGATTAAGATATTCTTACAAGCATAATGATGTTTTAACTTCTAGATTACAATATAGAGATGAAGAAAATGATTCTCAAAACTTTGAGTATATGTTAAGATATGCAGCTTACCAAAATAAAGGTGGATTATTATCTAAAATAGTTTTAGCTCCTAGTTTATATCATTCAATGGCAGCAAATAATGGTGGAAATTATTTAAATACAATTGGTTTAGATATTGAGTATGCAGGTAATTTACCATTTGGATTTACTTGGGACGGAACTTTATACTTAGATCAAAACTTCTATAATGAAGAGTTTAAAACATCAGCTACATCAACTAAGAAAAGATCATTTGATGTAACATGGGAGATTTACTTATATAGAACATTTGGATTATACGCTGGAGAAAAGACAAATGTAGACTTTAATTTTGTTGGAGGATATGATCCATATATCTTCAGACAATATGAAAGATACACTTCTGCAAAAGCAGCAACGACAACAACGACAACAACAGGAAATAAGCCACCTGTGACAACAACAACGCCAGCTGTACCAGCATCAACAACAGAGAAAAATACATATAGCTTATATACAGCTTTAGATGTATCAGTAAACTACCAATTAACACCTGCTGTTTCTTTAAACGGTGGAGTAGGAGCAGAGTATAGAAACTGGGATAATGAAAACCAGTCTTCAGCTAATGACTGGAGATGGCAGCCATACGCATTCGCTGGTATGAAAGTAAACTTCTAATTCTATAAATAATAGTAGTAATTAAGTTTAAAATATTATTTCCTTGTAAGAATAATTCTTACAAGGAAATTTTTTTATAAATAATATTTAATATGAGGAGGAAAAATGAAAGAATTCTTATTGTATTTTATAATATCAACAGTTTTAATAGCTAACGTTCCAGAAAGAGTTAATAATAATATTGAAAAAAATTCAT
>NZ_JACHTH010000005.1:257500-1628627 GCF_014250655.1 Cetobacterium sp. 2G large
CAGTTCGGTCCCTATCCACTGTAGGCGTTAGAGTATTGAGAAGATCTGTCCTTAGTACGAGAGGACCGGGATGGACAAACCTCTGATGTACCAGTTGTCACGCCAGTGGCACAGCTGGGTAGTCACGTTTGGAACAGATAACCGCTGAAAGCATCTAAGCGGGAAACTGACTTCAAGATAAGTACTCTTTAAGATACCTTCGAGACTAGGAGGTTGATAGGTTGGGGGTGTAAGAGTTGTGAGACTTTTAGCTGACCAATACTAATATATCGAAGTTTTAACCTTAATATACTACTATATAGTTTCAAATGATCCAAGTAAATTAAATATTGATTGGCAACGATAGCTATGGAGGTACACCCAGTAACATTTCGAACCTGGAAGTTAAGCCCATAAACGCTGAAAGTACTTGGGGGGCAGCCCCCTGGGAGGATAGGAAGTTGCCAATCTTTTTTTATTTTTTATAAAAAATAAGAAAGAGAGTTTCTAAGACTCTCTTTCGTTAACTTCTTCAAGACGAAGTTTTAATTTTTTTAATAAAGTATTAAAAAATTTAGATTCCTCATCTGTGAAAAGATCTTTAAATTTTTCTTGTAAATCAGGAATAAATTCATCAATAAATTTAATTGCTTTTTTACCATCTTCAATCAGATATAACCCTTTTTTTCTCTTATCAAGTAATTTTTTTTCTATTAATCCTTTATCTTCTAAATTGGTAATATATTTTGTAACTAATGATTTTTCAATTTTTCTTAGTTTAGCTATTTCATATTGTGTTATTCCAGGATTATTATGAATCAATCTTAAGTACATACTTTCTGTTTTAGTTATTTCTAATTCAGAAAGAAAATTATCGAAAAGAAAATTTATTTCTTTATTAATTGCAGATATAAGAAGAATAGAACCTTCATTATTTTTCATAGAATCACCTCAATTTTTTATATGAATATACTCTATGATACCCTTTAAAATTATAAAAGTAAATAAAAAGGGTGAAATATTCATATATGAACACACTATCTATTTATTTAATCTAAAATAGATTAAAATAAATACATATAAGAAATAAGAACAGAGATATTTTAAATTGTGTTTGTTAATTGAAAAATATCTTCTAATAGGAGGAAAAAATGAAAAAATTTAATTTAATGATGTTAGTAGGAACTTTATTGGTAGGAAGTATAGCTTATGCTGAAAGTGAAAAAACTTTTGATTATGAAAAGAATTTACAAGAAAGACAAGAAATAGATCAAAGAAATATAGAAGCTTATTCAAAAAAAAATGGAGTTTCCATTCAAGAAGCTACACAGAAATATTATGAAAAATTACAAAATGAATTTAAAAATAATGATGAATTAAGAAATGAAATGATGAAGGATAATTCAAAAGATTAAATTAGTTTATTGCATGATTTGAAAATCAAAGTTTTTAGAAAAAAATGTATTTTTTTCAACCAAATTATCTTGACTTTTTCCATTTAATTGGGTATAGTAAGTATAGAAACATAAAAAAATCAGGAGGTATTTAGAATGCACGTAATAGATAAAGATACTTGTATTGGATGTGGAGCTTGCGAAGGAACTTGCCCAGTATCAGCAATATCAGCTGACGCTAATGGAAAATATGAAATTGGAGAGGCTTGTGTAGACTGTGGAGCTTGCGCAGGAGTTTGTCCAGTATCAGCAATAACAGCATAGTTATTAATTAAAAGTTTAAAGCTTAGGTATAAAACCTAAGCTTTATTTTTTTTTGTTTTTTTTGTATACTAAAATAAAAAGGACGGTTATTATGAATTTAAATTTAAGCCAAAAAGAAGTTGTAGAAAATATTGATGGACCTTTACTTATAATAGCTGGTCCAGGTTCTGGAAAAACAAGAACTTTAGTTGAAAGAATGATTTATATGATAAAGGATAAAAATATAAAACCAGAAGAAATTTTAGTTTCTACTTTTACAGAAAGAGCAGCAAGGGAGTTAACAACTAGAATAGGAAATAGATTAAAAAATGAAAAAATATATTTAGAGGGATTGTATATAGGAACACTTCATTCAATTTGTTTGAAAATAATAGATGAGAATATTGAGTATTCAAATTTAAAAAGAGGATATAGAGTTTTAGATAATGTAGATCAAAAATTTTTTGTTTTTTCAAAATTAAAATTTTTTAAAGAAATTAATGGATTTAATAAATTTTTTCAAAATAAAAATTATTTAACTAACTGGAAAATTGGAGAAAACTTAATAAAGTGGTTTAATAAATTTAGTGAAGAGGGGCTTGAGTTAGATGATAACAGTTTTTTAACACAAAGTTACCTAATGTACAAAAAATTAATTTTTGAAGAGAATGTTATAGATTTCTCTATGATCCAATGTGAAGCTTATAGAATTTTAAAAGAAAATTTAGAAATTCTAAAAAAACTTCAAAATAAAATAAAATATACAATGATTGATGAATATCAAGATACAAATACAATACAAGAAAAATTAATTTTTTTAATAGGTGGAAAAGAACAAAATATTTGTGTAGTTGGAGATGATGATCAAGGAATATATAGGTTTAGAGGGGCTACAATTAGGAATATTCTTCAATTTGAAGGAAGAGTAGGGAAAATATGTAAAGTTGTTAAACTAGAAGTAAATTATAGATCAGAAAAAGATATAGTTAATTTTTGTAAAGAGTGGATAGATAGTTTATATTGGGATGAATTTAGACATTCAAAAGAACTAATAGTACCTAAAGAAAAAAATATAGATAGAACTCGAGTCGTAAAATTATCTGTGGAAAGTTCTGAAAATAAATGGCAAGAAAGAATTGCTAATTTTTTAATTTTTATGAAGAATTCAAAAAAAATAAATGATTATAATCAAGTAGCTTTTTTATTCAGATCAGTGAAGAATAAAAAAATAGTTTCTTTAGCTCATTATTTAGAATATAGAGGAATTGGTGTCTATTCTCCAAGATCAAATCTATTTTTTAATAGAGAAGAAATTATATTAATTATAGGTATTTTTCTTTATGTTTTGTTAAGAGAAAATAGTAAAATTTATAACAATGAATATAAATTAGAAATATTGGATTATTATAAAAAATGTTTAAATATTATAGAGAAAAAAATAAAAGTAGATGAAGAGTTAAAAAAAGAGTTGGAAATAATAAAGAGTGAATATGAAAATATAAACACAAATATAGGAAATCTTTTGAATTTATATTATAAAATTATTTCTATAAAATGTTTTAAAGAAATATTTGAAAATAAAGATAATAGTGTCTTAGAAAATAGAGCTTTATATAATTTAGGTATATTTTCAAAAATTGTTGAAAAAGCAGATAAGATATCTAGCATTCAAAATTTAAATAATGAAAATATAATAAAAATTGGAGATTATTTTTTTACAATGCATTTGAAATTCTTAAAACAAAATGGAGTTGATGAATATGAAGATATAAAAGAATATGCTCCAAAAGGTGCAGTTTCATTTTTAACAATTCATCAGTCAAAAGGATTGGAGTTTCCAATAGTAATAGTAGGATCTTTAGAAAGTGTGCCTGAATCAGATAAGAATGATGATGAAGAATTGGAAAAAAAATACATTCCTTATAATGATTTTGAGCCTGAGTATAGAATAAAAGATTTTGATTTTTGGAGATTATATTATACAGCCTTCTCAAGAGCTAAAAATCTGTTAATTTTAAGTTGTATAGAAAATAGTAAAGGAAAAAGACAGATACCATCTTTACCATTTAAAAGAGTTTATGAAAATATTCCAGATATATTATCTGGAGACTTAAACTTTTCAGAGTTAAATATAGAAAATACAAGTATTATAGATATTAAAGATAGTTATTCTTATACGGGAGATTTGTTAAAATATAAAGAGTGTCCGTATAGATATAAATTAAATAAAATTTATGATTTTCAAAGGAAAAAAACAATTGAAAATTTTTATGGAACTTTAATTCATGAAAGCTTTGAGTATTTAAATCTTTCTATATTAAATGGTAAAGATTTAAATATAGAGAAAATACAAAATAAATACTACTCTGATTATGAATTTATGAAAAAGAAGGAGAATTTATTTTTAGATAAAGAAGTTTTAAATAAAGGTTTAGAACAAATTTTAAATTATTACAATGGTGATTTATTAAAAAATAAAATAGTAGATGTTGAAAAAAATTTATTTGTATTTAGAGGTGCTTATACTATTGAAGGAAAATTAGATTTAATTATACAAGAAGGAGAAAATTTAAAAATAGTAGATTTTAAAACAGGATCAGATAGTATAGATAAAGAGAGTTTAGAAAATTATATATCACAAATAAAACTTTATTGTTATTTATTATCAATGAATAGTGAGAAGAAAGTTTCAGGTGGATATATATTTTTTGTAAAAAATGAAAATAAAATTGAAGTTCCTTATAATATAGGAGACGAAGAAGAAATTTTAAAGGATTTTGATTCGATAACAGAGCGGATATCTAACGGTATGTTTTCAGAAAAAAGATTGTCTGAAGAAAAATGTTTAAAATGTGAATTTAAAAAGCACTGTTTTGGTATAAATATGATATAATAATAATAAAAAATTAGGTGATAAAAATGTATGTAGTGTTAAAAGAAAGTGCTACATCTGAAGAAATCTTAGAGCTGAAAAAATTTATACAAAAAACAGGACATGGAGCTTTAGAGATTTTAGATGGTAGCATAAAAAAAATAGGAATAATGGGAAAAAAAGATGGGCTAACTAAGGAAGAATTGAAGGAATTCTCAATAGTTAAGGAGATTATAAAGATAGGAAAGCCTTTTAAGTTCGTTAGTCGAGAGTTTAAAAAAGAGGATACCCTTATAGAAATAAAAGGTAGGAAAATAGGTGGTACAGATTTAATTCTAATGGCAGGGCCATGTTCAATTGAAAATAAAGAGATGATAATGGACATTGCTAAAGTAGTAAAGGAAAATGGAGGAGAATTTTTAAGAGGTGGAGCTTTTAAGCCAAGAACATCTCCATATGACTTCCAAGGTTTAGGAGAAGAGGGCCTAAAATATATGAGAGAAGCATGTGATAAATATGACCTTGTAATGGTAACAGAAGTAATGGATACTAGAGATATAGAGTTGATAGAAAAATATACAGATATATTTCAAGTTGGAGCTAGAAATATGCAAAATTTTAGCTTATTAAAGGAACTAGGAAAGACAAATAAGCCTATTCTTTTAAAAAGAGGATTAAGTGCTACAATAAGAGAGTTTTTAATGGCAGCAGAATATATAGTTGCTTTTGGTAATGAAAAAGTTATTCTTTGTGAAAGAGGAATTAGAACATTTGAAATTGCAACTAGAAATACTGTTGATATAAATGGTGTAGCACTTTTAAAAGAAAAATCTCATCTTCCAATTATAATAGATGCAAGTCATGGAACAGGTAAAAAATCTTTAGTTGAGCCAGTGACATTAGGGTGTATCTTAGCAGGAGCAGATGGTGCGATGGTAGAAATACATCAAAATCCAGCATGTGCTTTATCTGATGGAGAACAAAGTTTAAATTTTCAAGAGTTTGAAATTTTATGTAAAAAAATGAAAAAAACATTGGAATTTAAAGAGAGTTTAAAATGTTTATAGATAAAGAATTTTATTATGAACTTGATGAGTTTTCAAAGTTAGGATTAAAGGCAATTTACACTACTAAAAGCTTTGGAGATGTAAAAAAAGAAGAGGATAGAAATAAAATTAACTCTATATTAAATATAGAGGATAAAAAAATTTATTCAGGATTTCAAACACACTCATCAAATATTGTAGTTATTGATAAAGAAACAACAACTTATTCAGAAGGTACAGATGGATTTATAACTAAAAGAGATGACGTAGTTATATTTACAAAATATGCTGATTGTTTGCCGATCTATATATATGATAGTGAAAATGGCGCTTTTGGATGTATTCATTCAGGATGGGTAGGAAGTTTTGAAAATATTGGTTCAAAAGCTGTTGAGATGATGATAAAAGAATTTAATAGTAAATTAAAAAATATTATAGTAGCATTTGGAATAGGAATATCTCTTGAGAATTATGAAGTATCAGAAGATTTTTACTTGAAATTTAAGAGAAAATTTAATGAGAAACTTTTAGAAAAAGTTTTTTTAAAAAAAGAGAGTAAATATTATTTTGATAACCAGAAATTTAATTATAATCTTATGAAAGAGATTGGAATACAGGAAAAAAATATAATAACTAATAATCTATGCACATATAGAGATAATTTTCACTCTTATAGAAGAGAAAAAGAGGATTCAGGAAGAAATGGAGCATATATATTTGTTGACAAAAATAGAAAAAAGTGATACAATAATTTGCTAATAAAATGCACATTGATTATTTCTAAACAAGGTGCCCTTAGGGGATGTTTAGTTTTGAGATCAGTGGAAGAAATAACCAAAATTAGGAGGAATTAAAAAATGGCAGTAATTACTATGAAACAATTACTTGAAGCTGGAGTTCACTTTGGACACCAAGCTAAGAGATGGAATCCAAAGATGTCTAAGTACATCTTCACTGAGAGAAACGGAATCCACGTAATCGATTTACACAAATCTTTAAAGAAAATTGAGGAAGCTTATGCTGTAATGAGAGAAATCGCAGCAAACGGTGGAAAAGTTTTATTCGTAGGAACTAAAAAGCAAGCTCAAGAAGCTGTAAAAGATCAAGCTGAAAGATCAGGAATGTACTACGTAAACAACAGATGGTTAGGTGGAATGTTAACAAACTACAAAACTATCCAAACTAGAGTAGAGAGATTAAAAGAGTTAGAGAGAATGGATGCTGATGGAACATTAGATACAGCATACACTAAGAAAGAGGCTTCTAACTTCAGAAAAGAGTTAGTAAAACTTTCTAAAAACTTATCAGGAATCAAAGATATGAAAGAAGTTCCAGCTGCTATATTCGTAGTAGACGTTAAGAAAGAAACTTTAGCGGTAGTAGAAGCTGCTAAATTAGGAATCCCTGTATTCGCTATGATCGATACAAACGTAGATCCTGATTTAATAACTTACCCAATCCCTGCAAATGATGACGCTATCAGATCAGTAAAGTTAATCGCTTCTGTAATGGCTAACGCTATCATCGAAGGAAACCAAGGAAAAGAAAACGCTGCAGTTTCAAACGACGAAATCGTTGTTGAAGAAGGATCAGCTGAGTAATAAATACTTGAATTTAATGGAATTGAGGGCATAGCCCTCAATTCCTTGTACTATATAGATATGTAGAAATTCTAAAAATTTAGGAGGAAAAAATGGCAGAGATTACAGCAAAATTAGTAAAAGAACTAAGAGATAGAACTGGTGCTGGAATGATGGATTGTAAAAAAGCATTAGGAGAAACAAACGGAGATATCGAAAAAGCGATAGACTTACTAAGAGAGAAAGGAATTGCTAAAGCTGCTAAGAAATCAGGAAGAACAGCTGCAGAGGGATTAATATTTGACGGTGTTTCTGCTGATAACAAAACAGCAGTAGTATTAGAGTTCAACTCTGAGACAGACTTCGTTGCTAAAAACGATGAGTTCAAGGCTTTAGGAGCAAAAATGGTAGAGATCGCTTTAAGACCAGAGATCAAAACTGTTGAAGATTTAAAAGCTGCTGAGATTGATGGAGTTACAGTTGAAACAACTATAACTAACTTAATCGCAAAAATCGGAGAGAATATGTCTCTAAGAAGATTTGAAAAAGTAACTACTGAAGGGTTTGTAACTACTTACAACCACTTAGGAGGAAAATTAGGAGTTATCGTTGAGATGACTGGAGAAGCAACAGAAGCTAACATCACTAAAGCTAAGGATATCGCAATGCACGTAGCAGCTATGGATCCTAAATATGTTGACAGATCAGTTGTAACAACAGATGATTTAGATAGAGAGAGAGAGATTTCTAGAAAGCAATTAGAAGCTGAAGGAAAACCTGCTCAAATTATCGAAAAGATTTTAGTTGGAAAAATGAACAAGTTCTATGAAGAGAGCTGTTTAGTTGACCAAATTTTCGTAAAAGCTGAAAATAAAGAGACAGTTGCAGAGTACGCAGGAGATATTAAAGTAGTTTCTTTCGCTAGATACAAAGTTGGAGAAGGAATCGAAAAAGAAGAAGTAGATTTCGCAGCAGAGGTTGCAGCTCAACTTAACGCGTAATACAACAAAGTATAGGGGTGCGACTTAGCACCCCCTTTTTTTAAGCTAAATATGATAATAGAGGAGAGTTTTGAGATGAAGCCAATTTATAATAGAATTCTATTAAAATTAAGTGGAGAAGCTTTAATGGGAGACCAAGAATTTGGAATCTCTTCAGAAACAATAACTTCATATGCTAAACAAATAAAAGAGATAGCAGACTTAGGAGTAGAAGTAGGAATAGTTATCGGTGGTGGTAATATATTTAGAGGATTATCTGGAACTGAACAAGGAATAGACAGAGTAACTGGAGATCACATGGGTATGTTAGCAACAGTTATAAACTCACTGGCTCTTCAAAACGCAATTGAATTATTAGGAGTACCTACAAGAGTACAAACTGCAATCGAAATTCCAAAGGTAGCTGAACCTTTCATAAAAAGAAAGGCTCAAAGACATTTGGAGAAGGGTAGAGTTGTAATATTTGGTGGTGGAACAGGTAACCCTTATTTCACAACTGATACAGCAGCAGCACTTAGAGCAATAGAGATTAATGCAGATGTTGTAATAAAAGCAACTAAAGTTGATGGAATCTATGATAAAGATCCTGTAAAATTTGCTGATGCAAAAAAATATACAGAAGTTACTTATACAGAAGTTTTAAATAAAGATTTAAAAGTTATGGATGCAACTGCAATATCTTTATGTAGAGAAAATAAGTTACCAATAGTTGTATTTGATTCATTAACAGAGGGAAATATAAAAAGAGTAGTTCTTGGTGAAAAAATAGGAACAACAGTAATAAACGGATAATTTTAGGAGGGTAAAATGAGCGCACAAGTAATAATGAATGATTGTAAAGATAAAATGGATAAAGCTATCGAATCTACAAAGCATAAATTTGCATCAATAAGAGCAGGTAGAGCTAACGTGTCAATGTTAGATGGAATAAAAATAGAGCAATATGGATCATTAATGCCATTAAATCAAGTTGGAACTGTATCAGCTCCAGAAGCTAGATTATTAGTAATTGATCCTTGGGATAAATCAGTAATACCTACAATTGAAAAAGCTATAATGACTTCAAACTTAGGATTAACTCCAAACAACGATGGAAAAGTTATTAGATTAATGATACCTGAGTTAACTGCTGATAGAAGAAAAGAGTATGTAAAATTTGCTAAATCTGAAGCAGAAAATGGAAAAGTTGCAGTTAGAAATATCAGAAAAGATATGAACAACAACTTAAGAAAGTTAGAGAAAGAAGGAGAAATAACTGAGGACGATTTAAAGAGATTTGAAGATGATGTTCAAAAGTTAACAGATGCAACAATTAAAACAATTGATCAACTTCTTGCTTTAAAAGAAAAAGAGATTACAACTGTATAATGTTGAAAAGAGAGCTAAGTTTAGCTCTCTTTTTTTGTAAGTAAAATATATAATATTAAGAATAAACCACTAAAAAATAATAAAATTATTAAAACTTCATTAGCTGAAGAATAATTTCCAGACTCAATAGCAGAGTATAGAGCTAATGGTAAAGTTTGTGTTCTTCCAGGAATATTTCCAGCAATTAAAATAGTTGCTCCAAATTCTCCAAAAGCTCGTCCAATTCCTAGGATAACTCCAGAAAAAACTTTTCGATAACTTAAAGGAAGATAAACGTACTTAATCATATTTAATTTAGAAACTCCAAGACATTGAGCTGTTTCTATATAAGCTTTGTCAATAGTATCAAAACCGACTTTAACTCCTTGATATATAATAGGTAAGGAAACTATTATTGCAGCAATAGCCGCTCCTTCAAAAGAAAATATAAATCTAAAGCTAAAAAGGTTATAAAAAATTTTTCCAATAAAACTATTTTTTCCTAAAAAAATAATCAACATATATCCAATAACAGAAGGGGGTAAAAAAATAGGTAAAGTAACTACAAACTCTATTATTTTTTTTAGATTATTTTTATTATTAAAGGAAAAATAAAGTATAATACTAAAAAGTAAATTAAATGTTAGAGATAAAAAAACAATACTTAAAGACAATTTAAGAGGTGTAATCATTCCCAACCTTTTCCTCTTAAAAATTTTAAAAATTTCTCAGCATCCTCTTTATTTTTAGTTGTTTTTGAAATACCAATTGAATATTCAATTGGTTTATGAAGATTTGTTGGAAAAACTTCAATAACTTTAGAATTTTTTAACAACTTTGCATCTGTTAAATAAACTATACCAAAATCGGCTTCTCCTAATTCAACATAAGAAAGTACACTTCTAACATCTTTTCCGTACACTAAAGAGTAATCTTTTAATGGAAGGTTATTTAAAACTTCAGTTGCATATTGGCCAGCAGGAACATACTTAGGGTCACCAATAGCTAAAACACCGTTATTTGAAGATGTGTTGTTATTTTTTATTAAAACTAAAGAGTTTTCTAAAATAACTTCTTCATTGAATATATAATTATTATTTTTTAAATCAATCATATAATCTCTGTTAGCAAGAAAAATAACATCAACATCTCCACCCTGTTCTAGTTGTCTTTTTAAAGTTCCAGAACCTCCTAAATTTAAAGAGATAGTCAATTCAGGATCTATAGCTTTGTATTCTTGAATATTTTTTTCTAAATATTCTTTTAAAGACGCTGCACCACTTATTAAAATCTCTTTAGAAAAAATAGATTGAAATAAAACAATGAAAATAAAAATAATATTTTTCATAAATCCCCCCATTAGTTAATATTATTTATTCATTTGATAAAGAGTATATAAACCTCTAAGACTTAATTCAGGACAATATTCATCGATTTCTTGAATCTCTGCAAAAAGAATTTTTCCTAGGCCTCCTGTAGCTATAATATATGGATCAGGAACAATTTTTTTTATTTCATGTATGATATTTTTTAATTGCCCAGCATAACCGTAGAAAATTCCAGCTTGAATTTGTTCAGCAGTATTTCTACCAAGAACACTTTCTGGAGTACTAAATTTAACTTTAGGAAGTTTAGCAGTATTTCCAAATAAAGCATTAATAGACATCTCTATTCCAGGTAAAATTCCACCTCCAATATAAACTCCATCTTTTAAAACCTCATATGTAGTTGCAGTTCCAAGATCGAATATAACAAGATTTTTCTTTGGATAATCAATTATAGCTTGGGCAATATCAATAATTCTATCAGCACCAAAACCATTTATTTGAAGATTTTCAGCAAAAGAAAATGGAAGTTTTAAATTTAAATCTATAATCATAGGTTCAATTTTAAAGTATTTTCTTCCTAGAAATTGAAATATTCCAATTAAATTTGGAACGACAGATGAAATAACAATTCCATTTAATTCTTTAATTTCAACACCATTAAAATCACATATATTTTTCAAGTATGAAAAGTATTCATCCTCAGTTAATTTTTCATTTGAAGATACTCTAAAGCTAAGCAGAACCTCTCCTTTTGGATTAAGTAAACCAGTAACAATATGAGTATTTCCAATATCTACAGCTAAAAGCATGTAATCACCGCCTAATAAAAATTTAGATAATCCATATTATAAACTATATTTGAAAAAATGTAAATTTTTCTCGGATAAATTATTTAAATGAATTATAATGTAATAAATAGAGTATGAGGTGTTTATATGAAAAAATCAGTAGGAATAGTTGTAGAATATAATCCCTTTCATAATGGACATAAATATCATTGTATAAAGGCTAAAGAGCACGGTGATGTTGTAGTTGCAGTTATGAGTGGAGATTATGTTCAAAGAGGAGAACCAGCTTTTATAGATAGATGGACAAGAGCGGAGTTAGCTTTAAAAAATGGTGTTGATATAGTGGTGGAGTTGCCGATATTCTATTCAACACAAAGTGCAGAAATATTTGCTAGAGGAGCAATAGGAATATTAAATTTAATGAATATAGAAAAACTAGTTTTTGGGTCTGAAACTGGGGATGTAAAAAAACTAATCGAAAGAGGAGATTTAGAAGAACAAAAGGAGTTTAAAGTAGAACTAAAAAAACAATTGAAAGAGGGACATTCTTATCCAACAGCTTATTCAAATACTTTAAAGATATTAGATAAAACAGATGAGTTAGATTCTAATGATATTTTAGGTGTTGAGTATATTAAGGCTTTAAAATTTTGGAAAAGTAAAATAGAACCAATTGCTATAAAGAGAGAAAAAAGTGGATATTATTCAGAAGAGATAAAAGATGGAATTGCTAGTGCCACTGGTATTAGAAAAAAAATTCAATCTGGAGAAGAGATAAAAGACGTTGTACCAGATACAACATATGAAATATTAAAAGAGAGTTTAGAAAAAAATAGCTTTGCAAAATTACAAGATTTTTATCCTTTTATAAGACATAGAATACTTTTAGAAAAAGAAAAACTAGAAAGAATTCAAGATATTGAACAGGGATATGAAAATAGAATATATGAGGCTGCTTTTTCTTGTAAGGAATTTGAAAGTTTTTTTGAAAAAATAAAAAGTAAAAGATATACTCAAGGAAGAGTTCAGAGAATTTTAATTCACATACTTTTAGGAATAGAAAAAAAGCAAATAGAAAAAGTAAAAGAAAAAATTCCTTATATAAGAGTTTTAGGATTTACTAAAGAGGGACAAAATTATTTAAAAAAATTAAAAGATGAAGAAGTAGAAGTTTTGACTTCATTAAAAAATATACAAAAATATTTAGAGAAAGATTCCTTAGATTTATTAGAACAAAATGAAGTGGCAAGTAAAATTTATGCAATGGTAAATCCGTATGAGGATAGAAAAATACCTATAATTATAAAGTAGAGGTACTATGGATAGAATAAAATTAACAAAAGATATAAAAGATATTTTAAATATCTTAAATGCTCATGGTAAGGGATATATTGTAGGAGGTTATGTAAGAGATTATTTACTAGGCTTAATTCCTAAAGATTGTGATTTTTGTACAGATATAGATTATTCAAAATTAAAAGATATTTTTAAAGATTATTCACCAAAAGAGATTGGAAAAGCTTTTGGGATAATTCAAATAGTTTATAAGGGTAAAAGTTATGAGATTGCAAAGTTAAGAAGAGATGTGACATTTACATCTTTTAGAAATATAGCTGAAGTAGAATTTATTAATGATATCTATGAGGATTTAAAGAGAAGAGATTTTACGGTTAATGCTATAGCTTATAATGGGAGTAATCTGATTTATTTATCACAAGTAGAAATAGATGATATAAAAAATAGAGTTTTAAGATTTGTTGGAAATGGGAAAAAAAGAATAGAAGAGGATCCATTAAGGATATTAAGGGGAATAAGAATAGCGGGAGAAAAAAAATTATTGATATTAGAGGAAACAAAACAAGAGATAGAAGAGTGCAAAAATGAGATAAAAAGAGTTTCTATTGAAAGAGTTCAAGATGAATTTTTTAAGATGCTAAAAGGAGAGAATTCAAGTAATTCTTTTAAATCTTTATATGACTTAGGAGTTTTTGAAGAGTTATTTCCAAAGACATATAAAAATATAAAATTAAATGAGATATTAGAAGATTTAGATAAAATAGATAGCTTATTTTTATTAGAGGAATCTTTAGTACTAAAATTAGTAGTTATTTTTAATAAAAGTAAAGATGAGCTAAATTATTTAAAATTGGATAATAAAAGTAAAAAATCGATTTTAAATATAATTGAAAATTTAAAAAAAATAAAAAATATTAGTAGTAAATATGAAATAAAAAAGATGATTATGACCATAGGGTTAGAAGATTTCAAAAATATATTAAAAATAGAAAATTTGAGAGATGATATATCTTTAATAAAAGAGAAATTTAATGAAATTATAATGAATAATGAACCTATTTTTCTGAAGGAGTTAGCAATTTCTGGAAAAGATATATTAAATTTAGGAATAAAAGATGGAAAAAAAATTAAAGAGTTATTAGAAAAATCTTTAGATATAGTATTGAAAAATCCTGAACTAAACCAAAAAAATTATTTACTAAAATTGATAGAGGAGGAAAAAATTTGAAGCGAAGAATACCTTTAACAACACAGATATTTTATGGAGTAGGAGTAAGTTATGCCATTGTGGATCAAATATTTGCACAATGGATTTTATATTTTTATCTTCCACCGGAAAACTCAGGACTTAAACCATTTTTAACACCTGTTTTAATATCATTGGCATTAGCTATTTCAAGAGTAGTAGATATGATTTCAGATCCAGTAGTAGGATATTTATCAGATAAATTTAATAGTAGATGGGGAAGAAGAATACCATTTATTGCAGTAGGAGCTATTCCACTAGCTATAACGACAGTAGCCTTTTTCTATCCACCAATGATAAGTGAAAAAGGAACATTTATCTATTTAGCGCTTATAGGATCTTTATTTTTTACATTTTATACAATTGTAGGAGCTCCATATAATGCTTTAATACCAGAAATTGGAGAGAATTCAGAGGAGAGATTGGATTTGTCTACATGGCAGTCAGTTTTTAGATTATTGTACAGTGCAATTGCAATGATTTTACCAGGAGTTTTAATTAAGTATTTTGGTAAAGGAGATACATTAGTTGGGATTAGAGGTATGGTTATTTCATTAAGTATTTTATGTGTTTTAGGACTGTATGTAACTGTTTTTTTAGTTCCAGAAAAAAAATACTCAAGACCTGTTGAACATGTTGGGAATATTAAAGAGATTTTAAAAGAAGTGGTAAAAGATAAAGATTTTAGGAATTATTTGTTAGGATTACTATTTTTCTTTGTAGGATTTAACTCTTTAAGAGCCATGATGAACTATTATGTAGAGGATATAATGGGATATGGAAAAGAGACAATAACAATAGCGTCAGCTTTATTATTTGGAGCCTCAGCTTTATTTTTTTATCCAGTAAATAAATTATCTAGAAAATTTGGATATAGAAAAATTATGTTAGGATCTTTAGTTGGATTAATAATACTAACAATAGCTTTATCATTATTAGGAAAAGTAATACCTGTAAAATATGGATTTTTAATATTTGCACTTTTAGGAATACCAATATCAGGAGCAGCATTTATATTTCCACCAGCAATGATGAGTGATATAAGTGAAAAAATAAGTAAAAGAATAAATAATAGAATCGAAGGAGTTTGCTTTGGAATTCAAGGATTTTTCTTAAAAATGGCATTTTTAGTCTCAATAGTTGTATTACCATTGATGCTTGTTTTAAGAGGAAGTGGAGAGGTAACAAAGTTTGGTATATACTCATCGGCAATATTTTCAGCAGTATCTTTTGTAATCTCATATGTATTTTATTTTAAATATAATGAATAGGAGGAGTGTTGAAAAAAACAGAAATTGGGGCATTAATTATAATTTTTGCCTCAATTTTCTTTTTTAGGTTGTATTGGACAACGTTTAAAGAGAAAATTGAGATAGGAGATATCATTGAACTAACTGGTAGAGTAGATGCAGGAAGAGGAAGAATTGAAAATATAAATGGAAAATATCCAGTAAAAAATATGTATTTTACAGTAAACAAAGTAGAAGATGGAGAAAAAATTATTTTAGGAGAAGTAAAGAAAATAAAGTTTTCAAAATGGGGAGTTCAATATAATATAGAGGCAGAAGAGGTAAAAAATAAAGAGAACATATTGAGAAATTTTTTTATAAAAAAAATAAAGAAAATAAGTGCAGATTATTCTTTTAGTTTAGAGCATTTTTTGAGAGCAACAGTCTTAGGAGAGGGATATTTATTAGATGAAGATGTAAAAGAAAAGTTTAGATACACAGGAACAGCTCATTTATTAGTAATATCCGGATTACATATTGGGGTAATTATTGCTGGAATGTCATTGTTATTATTAAAATTAAATATTAATAAAAGAAAAAGATATATTTTAGTTTTTATCATTCTAACATTATATGTTATTTCCATTGGAAAATCGCCATCAATATTTAGAGCATATATAATGGGATCAATTTATTTATTAGGAAATATTTTATATGAGAAGGTAAATAGTAAAAAAAGTTTTATATTAGCTTTTTGTTGTTCACTTTTAATTTTTCCAACATGGATTTACTCCATATCTTTTTGGATGTCATATATAGCAGTATTTTCTATAATTTTTATTTATGAAAAAATTCCTAAAATAAAAAAATATAGAAGTAAATATTTAAATAAGGTATTAAATACACTATTAATGACATTAACAATTCAACTTTGTATGACACCAATTTTTTATATATTTTTTAATACGATTCCTTTGTTTTCAGTTTTTAGTAATTTAATTATAATTCCAATAGCATCAGTTTTTATAATGATAAGTTTTATGACAATATTTTTATCAAATTTTTATTTAGAATTTTTAACAATTTCATTGGTAAATTATACTTATATAATTTTAATAAAGAGTATTGAATTACTAAGTGAAATTCCATATTTGACATTAGAATTATAGTTGTGTTAAGCTATTTATGCGAGGTGATAAAAATGATTGTTTTAAAGGTTATAATTTTACTATTTTCTTTGGTACTACACGAATTAGCTCATGGATATATGGCTTTATTTTGTGGAGATAAAACAGCTAAATATTCAGGAAGACTATCTTTAAATCCATTAAAGCATTTAGATCCAATAGGAGCGTTAGTACCAATTTTTATGTTGTTAAGTGGTTCGAATTTTATAATAGGATGGGCCAAACCAGTACCAGTAAATTATTTTGCTTTTAGAAATGGGAGAGTTGGAGAGTTCTTAGTTTCAATAGCAGGAGTTTTAACAAATTATTTATTAATGATACTTGGAGCTATTTTAATAAAATATGGAATAATACCTTTTAATGACATATCAATTTATTTTATAATAATAAATATGGCCTTGGGAACATTTAATCTTTTGCCAATTCCACCATTAGATGGATCAAGAGTTATAGCATCGTTTTTAAATGATGAAAATAGAATAAAAGTATTTACTTTAGACACATATGGAATTTTATTTATAATAGTATTAAGTTATTTTGGAATATTAAGTAAAATGATGTCTCCTATATACAATATTTTAGTGAGATTTATAGATTTGATAATTAGGAGTTAGTTAAATGAAAAGTATAAAAAAAGCTGTAAGGATAGAGTTTGAAGAAAGAAAATCAAAATTTATAGGTTATGCTAAACCAATTTCAACAAAAGAAGAGGCTGAAGATTTTATAAGTATGATTAGAGAGATGCATCCAGATGCTACTCATAATTGTACTGTTTATAGAGTTATTGATAATGGGCAAGAATATTTTAAGGCTGATGATGATGGAGAACCTAGTGGAACTGCTGGAAAACCTATGGGTGAAATATTGACTTATATGGAAGTAAATAATGTAGTAGTAGTAGCGACAAGATATTTTGGTGGCATAAAATTAGGAGCTGGTGGTTTAGTAAGAAATTATGCCAAAACTGCAAAGTTAGCAGTCTTAGAAGGAGAAATTGTAGAATTTATAGAAAGAGTTGAGTGTTTGTTAGATTTTTCTTATGAGAAAATAAATGAAGTAGAGACGTTACTTATAAATGGTAATGAGGAGTTATTAAATAAAGATTTTAACGAACGTGTAACGTATAGAGTAAAAGTTTCTAATGAAACATTGGAGAAGTTAAAAGAACTTAAAGATATATTGGTAATAATGTAAAAACAGGTAGATTGTTCTACCTGTTTACTTTTATTTTATAATCTTTTTTTTTGAATAAAAATAGTAATAATAAAGTCAAAGTTACATAAGCAAATTCAACAACTATTATGTAATATGGCCACTCTCCAAAATAATTAAGAGGAGATGAGAAAGTTGGTTTTCTATTAATATAAAGATAATTTGTTCCAAGAACAGTATTAATAAAATAAACACCAGCTGCAATAACATTTAAACCTAAGAATGAACCGGTCCATGACTCTAAAGATGGTCTTAACTTAAATACTTTATACTCAACTATAGCAACAAAAATTATATAAAAATGCGTTGAGAAAAAACTTATGTTAAAAAAATGAGGGAATGTTTCTCTTACTTCAGGTGTTAGTAGAGCAAAAACAGCTCCAATAGACCAAAAGAACGTTGCATATAAAAATGGTCCAAACCTAAATATAGATCCAAATACCGCAAATATAAGAGTTATGTTGCAAAGGTGTAGTGGAAGCAATTGATACCAAGCTTCACCAATTAATTTATATCTAATAAAAAGTTCACCACATTTAATTAATAAAATGACAAAAGATATAATCCTCATAATTTTTTTAGGCTGTGGATTGTATGCAACTCCAAAATAAAGAAACAGAAAAACCAAAGAATATCCCAAAAGATAAAAAAGATGTAATTTATCAAATAGTTCGAACTCCATGTACTCCTCCTAATTTATTTATGAAAACCTAAATCTGCAGGATTAATATCCCCAGAAACATGCTGAATAGTTCCACCTAGACTTTCAAATTGTGCTCTTTTTTCAGCGGTTTTCGTAATAAGATTTATAGTTTTTTCATTTAGTGACGATTTATTATAATGCCCTTTAGACCAATAATCAATAATTAATTTACTATCTCCAAAAATTCTAAAATTTCTTTCTCTTAAAGCAATGTCAATAGCTAAAAAAACACCTATTAATTCACCATAGTTATTTGTGCTACCTTGAGGAGCGAGATAGTTTCCAAATTCATTTATCATTTTTTCAGGAAGAATATTATCAAGTAAAGAGATTCCTAAACGGTTAGTAACTCTGACCTCAACACCAATACCTCGTCCAGTTCCAGCATCAAAATAGATGCCATCTTCTAATTTATTTTTAGCCTCTTGAATTTTTAATTTTTTATCTTCATATAGACCACCATTTTTTAACCACTCTTTAGCTTCAAGCTCTGTTTTAAATGATTTATAACGAGCATTTTTTCCTTTAGTAGCATTTTGACATTCAGGCCAAGAAGTTACAATTTTTGAGTAATTTTCATTATCTATAATAAAAGCATAATATTTTGTAGCCATAATTCTCCTTTTAAAGTTTTATATTATTTTATCATAAAATTAAAAAAAATAAAAAGGAAAGAGAAGAAAATATCAAAAAAACTTCGGATCATTAGTAAAAAAATGTTGCAAAAGTTAAAAATTTATGATAAAATCTTTACGATAAATAGAAAGATTTTAGGAAGGTGAAATTAATGAGAAAAGGAATTCATCCAGAGTACAAAGTAATAACTGTTGATTGTACATGTGGAAACAAATTTGAAACAAGATCAACTTTAGCAAAGGGAGACGAGCTTAAAATAGCTGTTTGTTCAAACTGTCACCCATTCTATACTGGAAAAGCTAAGTTCATAGACGCAGCTGGAAGAGTAGAGCAATTCAATAAGAGATTTGGATTAAAAAAATAAGAAAACGGGACTATGTCCTGTTTTTTTTTAAAGAAATATAACTAGGGAGGTTAAAATGGCTGTAATAGAAATAAATCATCCGCTAATACAACATAAATTAACATTATTAAGAAATAAAAATACGGATACAAAATCATTCAGAGAAAATTTAAATGAGATATCTAAGCTGATGACTTATGAAGTGACAAAAAATTTAGTTTTAGATGAAATTGAGGTTGAAACTCCTCTAATGAAAACAACTGGATATACATTAGGAACAAACATTGCAGTTGTACCTATTTTAAGAGCTGGATTAGGAATGGTAGATGGAATCGTATCTTTAATTCCAACAGCAAAAATAGGACATATAGGAGTTTATAGAGATGAAGAAACTCTACAACCAGTATATTACTACTGTAAACTTCCTGTAGATGTTCAAAACAAGCAAGTTATATTAGTAGATCCAATGTTAGCAACTGGTGGATCAGCAATATACGCAATAGATTATTTAAAAAATGCTGGAGTAAAAAATATAGTATTTATGTGTTTAGTAGCTGCACCAGAAGGTATAGCAAAAGTTTTACAAACACATCCAGATGTAGCAATTTATACTGCTAAAATAGACCAAGGATTAGATTCAAATGGATATATTTATCCTGGTTTAGGAGATTGTGGAGATAGAATATTTGGAACAAAGTAATTAAAAAAGCTGAACTTAGTTCAGCTTTTTTTTATTTCCTTTTCCTCTAAATAATCTAAAACATTTTTAATTTCTTGGATATTATCATCAGTTAAAATAGTGTGAAACTTTTTATCAAGCTTATCTAGAAACTCTTCAACATGACTTGCAATTCTTTCTCCATCTTTAGTTAAAGAAACATAAAAACTTCGAGCATCTTGATTAGATTGAGATTTAATAATATAACCTAAGCCTTCTAATTTTTTTAAAGTTTTACTAATTGCAGGTTTTTCAATAACTCCTAAGTCAACGAGTTGAGTAGGCGTTATTTTTTTTAACTCTTTAATTTTTAAAAGTATAATTCCTTGGGATGATTCTAAATTAAAAATTTTTAAATTATCATTAAGATGTTTTTTTTGTAACCTATTTATTCTTGAAAATAAAATAGGAATTTTAATTTTATTCATTGGTTCCTCCCTCTATAAATAAAAGAAATCTAGTTAAAAACATTGAAAAAATAAGAATAATAGTTATTTGTAATGCTCTAGTAGAAGCTTTAGTAACGATATCACCATAAGGTGTAAGATATAGACATATAGGAAGTATAATAGCTCTAATTAGTCCAAAAAAGAATATTTTCTGAAAAGGTGTTTTACCATAGTAACCTATGTAAACCATAGGATATATAAAAACCATTAATGCAAAAGCAAAAATAAATGGATTATTGCTAATTCCGTTTATAAAAAATGAAAAAATTATAGCTAAAAAGCAACCTAAACTATGAATAGTGATATTTAAAAAAGATAGTTTATGAATTTTTTCTAAGTTTAAATTCGTATAAATTCCAGCTAAAGTAGCATATGCAAAAAAAGTGTCTCTGATATCAAAAAACATATATGCTAACCATAAAGCAAAAACGATAATAGTTATTTTAAAAATATGAAAAATATCTTTATCAATATCTTCTCGTTGAGATTTTTTAACTCCTAAATTTTCTTCTTTTGTTGGAAAAATAAGAAGTAATATCCAACCAATTATCCCTCCTAAAACTGTGACTAAAACAATATCAACAACCATATTTTCAACAACTTTATCACTATATGTAGCATATATAGTTGTGAAAGAATAACCTAAGATACTACTTCGTATACCATTGGGATGCTTATATGAGAAAAAAAAGCAACTGAAAAAAACAGCAAATGTAACAACAGCAAAAGCTAAAATATTTTCTCTAAAAATCTCTGTAAACAATAAGCCTAAAGCTGCAAAAAATGAAATCCACCAGTAATTAGAAAAGAATATCTTTATAGAAAATTTTTTCATTGTAGTTACTACCCCAAAAGCAATTATAGGAATTTGGAAGTTAAAAGAAAAATTTGTGTATTTACTTAGTAAAATTCCAATAGTTATTGCTAGAAGACTTCTAAAAATATCAGGTATAAAATTGACGTTGTCGTTACTAGTAGACATAATTAAACACCATAATTATATTTATCCAAATTTTAGCTAAAAAATTATAAAAGATATTATTAGTTTCTGATAAAAGAATAACAGAAGCCATAGAGCCACTTGATAAATGTTTTATTGATTTTGAATTTTCAGCAATAATTGAAACTCGAATTTTTCCATTGTCTCTAATCCAACGATTATCAGTTGGAATATTGACAAGAGAACTAGATGTACTATACCCTTGAGCTAAAATTGGACTTATGTTTTCAACGGTACCTTTAAAAATAATTCCTGGAATTCCATCAAATAAAATTAAAGCCCTTCTATCGGGAGTTATTGATTTTATATTTTTTTCTTTTAAATCTACATTAACTTTTAATATATTATCATTTTTTATATAAAATAGAGGTGTATTTTCTTTAATCGATGTATTCTGATAAAAATTATCCATAACCACTTCACCATTAATAGGAGAAAGAATAGTTGTATCTTGAAGATTAATTCTAGCTTTTTCTAGAGCTCCTTCTGCTATTAAAAGCGTAGGAGTAGAATCTTCATTTGTTTTATATTTTGTAAGAAGATTATCTAAAATACCTTCACTATTTTTTAATGTTTTTTCTGATTCGAGAACTTTGGTTCTCATATTATCTAAATCAATTTCACTAATAAATGATTTTTTATATAAAGATTCAAATTTAGTAAGTTCTTTTTTATTACGTAAATAGATATTTCGATTTTTTTCAACAATAATTTTATTTTTTTCAATATCACTTTTTAAAGTTTTAATAGAGTCAAGAGCTTCATTGTATTGTCCTAGTGCAGAAGTGTAAGAAGCTTTATATAGTTTATTATCAACACTAAATAGTGGTTGATGAATATTTACAAATTCACCATTTTTTACAAAAATTTGATCGACACTGCCAGAAACTTTGCTATAAACTGGAGCAATTTGATATTCCAAAAAGGCTCTAGAAGAGTATGGTATGTTCATCTGGAAAGTAACGGATAAAAATAAAAAAACTAAAAAACTAAAAAAAATACCTACATAAATTAAAATAGCTTTCTTTTTATAAATCATAATATCACTCCTAAATTAAAATAGTTTCCTAGGAAACTATTTTAATTTTACTATTTTTGGAAAAAAAATACAAGATAAATTTATTTGAATTATTATATTTATCATTATATAATTTAAAACAAAATTAAGAATAATAGGAGGAAAAGTGTTAAGTGTTATAATTCCAGCTTATAATGTTGAAAAATATATTGAACGATGTATAAACTCTGTTTTAAATCAATATTTAAAAAATATTGAAATTATAGTTATAGATGATGGATCAAAAGATAAAACATCAGATATTTGTTTAAAGATATCTGAAAATAATAAAAATATAATATATAAAAAAGTGCAAAATGGCGGGTGTAGTGCTGCTAGAAATTTAGGAATTTCAATGGCTAAAGGAAAATATATAGCTTTTTTGGATTCTGATGATTGGGTAGATTCAGATATGTATATAAATATGATAGAAGAAGCTGAAAAAAATCAAGCAGATATTGTAATATGTGGATTTAAGAAATTAGATGAAAATAAAAATCTTCTTTCAACAGTTAAAATTCCTAAAAGAAATAATAAAAATGAGTATATAGATTGTACTACAGAGTGGTTTGCATCACCATGTAATAAAATTTATAAAAGAGATTTATTAGAAAAAAATAATATTAGATTTTTATTAAATATCTATACTGGTGAGGATATGTTTTTTAATTTTATAAGTTTTTTTTATAGTAAAGATATTATTTCTTTAGATGAACCATATTATAATTATTTTATGAACCAAAATTCAGTTTCAAATAATTATAAAAATAGAACAGATATTTATATTGTTATAAGAGAATTAATATCTTTTTATAAAAGAAATGGGGTATATAAAGAAAATATAAATAAAATTAGGGAATGCTTTAAATATCATGGTATAATGTATCCCTTTGATGTACTTCAAAAATTGAGTGAAAATAAAGTTGAAAATTGGAAAAGGTTTTATATAAAGATAAAAGAAGAAATAAATAGATTAAAAGAAATAGAAACTATAGATATAAAAATATATTACTATTATAGAATTTTTAGATTAAAAATGATGTGGCTTAAGCGATTTAAAAAAATGCTAATAGAAAAATAGGGTGAGGGACAGTGAAAAAAATATTAATAAAGGCGTATGCACAACTAAATTTAGGAGATGATCTTTTTATAAAAATGCTTTGTGAAAGATATAAAGATACAGAGTTTTATCTTTTTGCTACTTCTGAATATGAAAATTTAAAAGGGATTGAAACAAATAATTTAAAGATTTTATATAATAATACTTTTGCAAAAAAGATATTATTTCGTTTAGGAAGAAAATTTGGAGTATATAATATATTAGAGGATTTAAAAGCAAAAGAGTTAGATGGTGTTGTTAATATAGGAGGATCAATTTTTATAGAAAATGATTTTTCAAAAGAGGACTTTAAAATAAGAGAAAGAAACTTGGAATTTGGAAAAAACTATTTTATTTTAGGAGCAAATTTTGGTCCTTATAAAAGTGAAGCATTTAAAAGTATGTATCATGATTTTTTCAAAAAATGTAAGGATGTATGTTTTAGAGAAAGGTATTCATATGAGCTTTTTAAAGATTTAGAAAATGTAAGATTTGGAAAAGATATAGTCTTTAGTCTAAAGCAAGAGACTGTAGCAAAAGAAGATTATGTTTTATTTTCTATAATTTTACCATCAGCAAGGCCAGGTTTTTCTGGAATAGAGTCAGAGTATTTTAATAGATTGAAAACATTAACTTTAGATATTATAAAAAGTGGAAAAAAAGTTAAATTTATGTCCTTTTGTCAAGGGGAAAAAGACGAAGAAGCTATAAAAAAATTACTAAATATGATACCAAATGAGCAACATAAATATATTTCTAAATATTTTTATAGAGGAGATATGAATGAAGCATTGGAAATATTAAATAAAGCTGATAGTATTGTAGCTACAAGATTTCATGCAATGATATTAGGATTTGTTCTTAAAAAGCCTGTATTTCCAATAGCGTATAGCAAAAAAATGACAAATGTTTTAGAAGATTTAGAGTTTAAGCAAAATTATGCTTCTTTAGAAAATTTACAAGGTTTAAATTTTGAAAAATTTAAAGAGAATGAGGCACTATCTCCAAACACACTTATAAGAGCAGCTCAGGATGGAGAGAGGCATTTTTTAAAATTAGATGATTTTTTAAGCGAATAGAGGTTGATATGGCTAGAAATGAACTAAAAATAGGAACGGCTCTTTCAATGATGACAATAATTACAAGTTCGGTTATTCAGATTTTATATACGCCTTTATATATGAAGTATTTAGGGCCAGGAGATTACGGAATAAACTCATTGGTTCAATCAATAATGGGATATATATCTATTTTGAACTTAGGATTAGGGAATACAATGCTAAGAT
The DNA here is from genome assembly GCF_014250655.1 of Cetobacterium sp. 2G large. NCBI lineage: Bacteria > Fusobacteriati > Fusobacteriota > Fusobacteriia > Fusobacteriales > Fusobacteriaceae > Cetobacterium > Cetobacterium sp. 2G large. The sequence continues at coordinate 282,600 of NZ_JACHTH010000005.1, forward strand.
ATACAACAAGATACAGAGCTGAAGGAAAAATAGAGGAAGAAAAATCTTTAAACGGAATGTTTTTAGTAATTTTTTCTATTTTAATGACGATAGCTTTTATTATAGGAGTATACATTTATATAAATATTGGGAAATTTTTTGGAGAAAGATTTACTTTGGTAGAACTTGAAAAAACAAAAGCGGTATTTATAATATTAGCCTTAAATGTAATTATATCTTTTCCAATGGGTATTTTTTCTACTAATATAACATCTAGAGAAAAGTTTATATATCAAAGGGGAGTAAAACTTATAACGATTATACTAAATCCTATTGTCGGAGCAATTTTAATGATAAATGGTTTTGGTTTAATAGCAGTAACTGTTTCAACCGTATGTTTTGCAATATTATCTTATTTCTTTGATATGATTTATGCTTTTAAATTAGGAATGAAAATAAAATTTTCTAAATTTAATAATGATATTTTAAAAGAGATATTTGTTTACTCATTTTTTATTTTTTTAAATGTATTAATTGATCAAATTTATTGGGGAACGGATAGAGTTATAATAGGAAAGTATGTTGGAGTTCAAGGAATTGCAATATACTCTGTTGGAGCAATATTTAATACTCTTTATATGGGATTTGCATCAGCTGTTTCAGGTGTTTTATTTCCAAGAATAAATAGGTTAATAGTAGAGGAAAAGCACCAAGAAGTAGATGACATGTTCTTAAAAATTGGAAGATTACAATATATTCTTTTAGGATTAATTTCTTCAGGTTTTATATTATTTGGAAAAGATTTTATAACTTTGTGGGTTGGAAAAGAATATATTGAAGCATATAACATAGCGTTATGGATAATGATACCATTAACAGTTCCCTTAATTCAAAGTACGGGTGTAAGTATAATGCAGGCTAAAAATATGCACCAATTTAGATCAATAGTTTATTTTATAATAGCTATTTTAAATTTAGTTCTTAGTATTATTTTTGTAAAAAAAGTTGGAGCAATAGGATGTGCAATAGCTACGGGAATTTCTTTTATTTTAGGACAAATAATAGTTATGAATATATATTATAAAGTTTCAGTAGGATTAGATATAGTTAAATTTTGGAAAAATATTATAAAAATGTCAATACCAATGGGAATAGTAATGATATTTGGATATATTTTAAATTATTATTTAATAGAAATTAATTATTTAAATTTCTTGATAAAGATAGGACTTTATGCAATATCTTACGGAATATTACTTTGGTTTATGGGATTAAATAACTATGAAAAATCTCAAGTTTATATATGGAAAAAGTAAAAAGTGATGTAATTAAACATCACTTTTTTTATTGGTAATATATTCCTCTGTTAAAAAATGGATTCCTAAAAATAAGATATACCATCCAAAAACAACATAAACAGCTTTATCAGTTAGCAAAGGTAATACAATGATTAAAGAACCAAATAAAAAATGTAAAAGACCTTTTACAATAACTAAGATTTTTACTTTAGCTTTTGTATTCTCCCAAGATGTAAGTTTATTGTCTCTACCTAAAATTAAGATTAAACCCTTTAGACAAAGAAGTCCACCAATATAACTTGTAAAAAATAATTGACTAGTAAAAGTGTTTAAAAGAATGATAGCTACAGATATAAGCTCGATTATTCCCTCACCTAGAACAAGCCCCCAATGGAAGTATGGACTTTTTCGATTTGTCATTGAATAGAAAACATGATATATACCATTTAAAAATAAAACAGTACTTAAAATATACTCTATATTTTGATTGAAAAATCCCATATTGCTAATTCCAAGAGCTCCTATTAAAATGTAAAAAATTCCTAATGTTAAGAAAAATGATTTAAATTTTATTGCCATTATAAATTCTCTCCTTATAAAGAATAGTTATTGATTGAATTATATCAGAGTTTAGAAAACACTTCAATTAAAAAAAACTTCACATAAATGCGATAGATTGATATAATATTAAAAAAGTTTTTTTAGGAGGGACAGGTGTTTTCAAAAAATATACAAAATTTAAAAACATCTCCAGTGAGAGAGTTAATACCATATTCAAAAAAGGCTAAGGATGCTGGTGTAGATATAATACATTTAAATATAGGTCAACCAGATTTAGAAACTCCAAAGGAGTTCTTTGAAGCAATAGAGAATTTTGGAGAGAGAACAATAGCTTATTCGGACTCATCAGGGAGAAAAGAGTTAATAGACTCAATAAAAAAATACTATAATAATTTAGGAATAAATTATGAAAATGATGAAATATTAATAACTGCAGGTGGAAGTGAAGCATTATTATTTACACTAATGACACTTTTTAATGCAGGTGAAGAAGTTTTAATTCCTGAACCATATTATGCAAATTATAACAGTTTTTTTGCTATGTTAGGAATTAAGGTTGTGGGAATTCCTACAAAATTTGAGGAAAACTTCAAACTTCCAGAAAAAAGTGTAATTGAAAATTTAATTACAGAAAAAACAAAAGCTATAATGTTTTCAAATCCGGGAAATCCTACAGGATCAGTTTACTCGAAAGACGAGCTTTTAATGTTAAATGAAATATCAAAAGATAGAAATTTATTTTTAATAAGTGATGAAGTTTACAGAGAATTTATTTATGATGGAAAGGATACAGTTAGTTGTGGAACTTTCGTAGATAATTTAGATAGAATAATACTTATAGATTCTATTTCAAAAAGATTTTCAACATGTGGTGCAAGAGTTGGAACAATATTAAATAAAAATAAAGAGTTTATGTCTTATATTTTAAAGTTATGTCAATCAAGATTATCAATATCAACTCTTGATATGGTTGGAGCAGAAGCATTATATAGATGTATGGGTAAAGATTACTACGAAGCTGTTAATAAAAAATATATGGAAAGAAGAGATTTCTTATATGAAGGATTAAATAAAATAGATGGAGTAGTATTAAATAAGCCAGAAGGAGCGTTTTATTGTATCGTTGAACTTCCTGTAAAAGATGCAACAGATTTTTCTAAGTGGTTATTAGGAGAGTTTTCATATGACAATTCAACAGTTATGTTAGCACCAGCAAAAGGTTTCTATCAAAATGAAGAGTTAGGATTAAATAAAATTAGAATATCTTATGCTTTAGAATTAGATAGATTGGAAAAAGCGATAAAAATAATAGATTTAGGATTAAAAAAATATAATAATAAATAAAAAAACGCTAGGATTCTAGCGTTTTATTTTTTTAATAGAAGTTCTCTAAATTCTTTAGCAGTCATTCGATTACTTTTAATCTCTTTTTCTATTTTTATAGGAGCGGCTACTTTAGGAGTATATAAAGAGTTTGTAAGAGAGTTAATATGTGTAATAGCTACAGCAATAGCATCAGCAGCATCATCAGGTTTAGGAATCTCTTCTAGCTTTAAGATTTTTTGAACCATAAGTTGTACTTGTTTTTTATCTGCTTTACCATAACCAGTAATACCCATTTTAACTTGAAGTGGTGTATAACTCTCTATTTGCAAATTATTTTTTTTTCCAGCTAGGATTATAACACCTCTAGCTTGTCCAACGCTAATAACTGTTTTATTATTTTTAAAAAAGAAAAGTTCCTCAACAGCCATGAATTGTGGAGCATAAAAATCTATAATCTCTTCAAGTTCATTAAAAATTTGTAAAAGTCTATCTTCCATAGGAAGATTTTTATCTGTGAAAACACATCCGTATTTTATTAAATTAATTTTATTTTCTTTATAATCTACAATTGAATATCCAACGATTGCAGTACCAGGATCAATACCTAAAATTCTCAAAAAAATCACCTCTAAAATAGTTTAGCATGAGATAAGAAAAAAAACTAGGAGATGTATATAAGTTTAAAAATTATGGTATAATAGAAAACATAAAAAGATAGCATAATAGGAGAGTATATATGATTTTAAAAAGAGCTATGGCAGCGCAATTAATAGAAGAGTTAAAGATGCAAAATAAAAAAGTAGTTTTTACAAATGGGTGTTTTGACATTCTACATGTAGGACATTTAACATATTTAAATGAGGCTAAAAGACAAGGGGATATACTTGTTGTTGGAGTAAATTCAGATGCGTCTGTAAAAAGATTAAAAGGTGAAAGTAGACCAATTAATAGTGAAGTAGATAGAGCTGAAATGCTTTGTGGTTTAAAAGCTGTAGATTATACAGTTATATTTGAAGAAGATACTCCTTGTGAGTTATTAGATGAATTAAAACCTTCAATTCATGTAAAAGGAGGAGATTATACAAAAGATGATCTTCCAGAGACAAAAATTGTAGAGAAAAATGGTGGAGAAGTTAGAATTTTAGGGTTTGTAGAGGGGAAGTCTACAACGAACATAGTTAATAAGATACAAGGGTAGGTGAATTATGAAAAAAATATTAACATTTGATGAAATTAATATATTAGCTAAAAAACTAGCAGATTGTGTTTCACCAAATACAGTAGTAGCTCTAATAGGTGATTTAGGAACAGGGAAAACAACGTTTACAAAAACTTTTGCAAAAGCTTTTGGGATAATGGATAATTTGAAAAGTCCGACATTTAACTATGTTTTAGAGTACTTGGATGGAAGATTACCTCTTTATCATTTTGATGTATATAGATTAGGAAGTCCAGAAGAGATTTATGAAATTGGTTATGAAGATTACATAAATAATGATGGAGTAGCTCTTATAGAGTGGGCAAATATAATTGAAAGTGAGTTGCCTAAAAAATATATAAAGATAGAGTTTGAATATGCTTTAGATAAAGAAGAGCAAGAGGTTAGAAGTGTTAGTTTAGAGTATATAGGAGATAAAGAAAAAGAGGAGGAGATGTTAAAATATGTTGATTTTAGCAATTGATACATCTACAAATATAGGAACAGTAGCTATTTATGATAATAAAAAAGGCGTTGTTGGAGAAATAACTTTGAATGTAAAGCAAAACCACTCAGCAATAACAATGACAACAATAGATACATTATTTAATTTAACTGGGATAGATAAAAAAGAGATTGATAAAATTGCTGTAAGTACAGGGCCAGGTTCATTTACTGGAATAAGAATTGGAGTAGGGTTAGCTAAAGGCTTAGCATACGCTTTAAAAAAGCCAATTGCTGGAATAAATGAACTAGATTTACTTGCGAATACATATAATGGTGATAAAAAAGTTATAGCAATGTTAGATGCAAGAAAGGAAAGAGTATTCTCTGGAGTATATAAGAAAAAGAATGATGCCTTTATGTTAGATGGAGAATATATGGCTGAAGAACTAGAGAATATATTAAATATTGTGGATGAAGAAACTGTATTTGTTGGAGATGGAGCATCTGCATACGAAGATATAATAAGAGAAAAACTAGGAGATAAATGTATATTTATTAAAAAATCTTTAAATATATCTAGAGCTTCTTTATTAGCTGAATTAGCTGAAAATAAAGAGGATAATTTATTTACTCTTGAGCCATACTATGTAACAAAATCTCAAGCTGAAAGAGAAAAAGAAGGTAAATAAATATCGAGGTGGGCTTATGAACTCTTTTAAATTGAAAGATGGAATCTATTGGATTGGAGCATTAAATCCAGATCTGAAAGTGTTTGATGTGATTATGGAGACTCAATTTGGGACGACATATAACTCTTATTTAGTTAAGGGTGATAAAAAAATAGCAGTTTTCGAAACTGTAAAAGAAAATAAATTCCAAGAGTTTTTAGAAAGATTAAAAACATGTTTAGATGACATCAGTAAAATTGATTATATTGTATTAAATCATACAGAACCAGACCATTCAGGATCTGTTGGAAAATTATTAGATTTAGCACCAAATGCTAAAGTTGTTGGATCAAAAAATACAATTGAGTTTTTAAGAGGTATACTAAATAAAGATTTTCCTCATATAATTGTAGGACAAGATGACACCATATCTTTAGGAAATAAAACGTTGAAATTTATATCAGCACCATTTTTACATTGGCCAGATTCAATGTATACTTATATAGAAGAGGATAAATATCTAGTGACATGTGATTCATTTGGTTCTCATTTTAGTTTTGATGGTATATTATTATCAAAAGTTCCAGTTGAAAGACATAAAGATTATATGGTTGCTTTAAGATACTATTATATGTGTATATTTTCACCTTTTAGAAAATATATGTTAGAAGGAATTGAAAAAATTAAAGATTTAAAGATTGATGCAATACTTCCAGGGCATGGTCCTGTTTTAGATATTGATATCGATAAAATGATACAAACATATAAAAATTGGTCAACAGTAAAAAATCCAAATGAATTTAAAAGTATTATAATCCCATATGCAACAGCTTATGGATATACAAGAGAGCTAGCTCAAGAAATTGAAAAAGGAATAAAAGATTACAATTCTACTATAGAAGTAAAAAGTTATGATTTAAATATAGATAACTTTGGAAAATTAGAAGGTGAGATTTTAAGAGAATTTCAATGGGCAGATGGGATACTATTTGGAAGCTGTACTATAAACGGAGATACATTGCCGGTTATTTGGAATCTTTTAACATCGTTAAATCCAATCGTTCATGGTGGAAAATATGTATCAGCTTTTGGAAGTTATGGGTGGAGTGGAGAAGCTGTTCCTAATATAATTTCTAGATTAAAAGAACTTAGAATGCATGTTATAGATGGGATGAAAGTTAATTTTAGAGCATCTAGAAAAGATTTAGATACAGCATTTGAATTTGGAAAAGAGTTTGCAAAGCATATGTGTTTGAAAACACTCCCAGAAAAGGTGGTGGATACAGTTATGGAGAATTTAAATCCAGATAGAAAATTAATGAGATGGACATGCAGTGTTTGTGGAGAATCTTATGTTCAAATTGATCCCCCAGAGGTTTGCCCAGCATGTGGAGTTGGAAGAGAATTCTTTGTACCATCGCCGCTAGATAAAAAAATTGAAAAAAGTGATGCTGAAGAAAAAATAGTTATAATAGGTGGAGGAATTGCAGCTTTATCTACTGCTCAAGTAATTAGAGAAAGAAATGACAAAGCTAAGATAGTTATTTTATCTAAAGAGAAAGAGTATCCATATTATAGAACATTATTGTCTGAAATGATTGGAGAAAATATTTCAAGAGAAAAATTCTTAGTAAAACCAGAAGAGTGGTATAAAGATAAAAAAATTGAAATCTCTTTGAAAAAAATAGTGGAGGATATAGATTCTAAAAATAAAATTATAAAAACAGAAGATGGGCAAGAAATATCGTATGATAAACTTGTTATAGCTACAGGAGCAAGAGCAATGGTTCCAAGCATTGGTAACTCTCATTTAGAAGGAATATTTACTGTTAGAAATAAAGAGGATGTAGATGCAATTAAAAATTATTGCATTGGAAAGAAAAAAGCTGTTGTAATAGGTGGAGGAGTTTTAGGATTAGAATCAGCATGTGGACTTCAGAAATTAGGATTAGAAGTTACTGTTGTTGAGATGATGCAAAGAATGCTTCCAAGACAACTTGATGAAGAAGGGTCAAAAATATTTGAATCATGTATTAATAAAAGTGATATAAAACTTTATAAAAACTCTAAAGCAGAAAAATTTGATGGAACTCAAAAAGTAGAGGGAATTCATTTAGATAGTGGAGAAGTAATCGAAGCAGATATTGTTATAATTAGTTCAGGAATAATTCCTAATAAAGAGTTAGCTGAAAAAGCAGGTATTGCTATTAATAGAGGGATAATTGTTAATGAAAAAATGGAAACATCTGTAAAAGATATTTATGCTTGTGGAGATGTGGCTGAGTATAAGGGAAATGTAATTGGATTATGGCAAATATCTTCAGATCAAGGAAAAGTAGCAGGACTTAATTCTATCGGAATTGAAGAAAAATATGAAGATAAAATACAACCAGTTACTTTTGAAGGAATGGGAACAAAAATATTCTCAGCAGGTGGTGTTTTAGAAACTCAAGATTCGATTTGTGAAAGAGATTATGATGATTTAATTTATAAAAAATTAAACTTTAAAAATAATGAATTATCATCTGGAATATTAATTGGAGATATAGAAAAAGGTATAGTTATAATTAAAGGATTAAAAGATAAAGAAAAAAAAGGAAATCTATTAAAAAAGTTCTATAAATAGGTAGTAAATTAAAATTGACAAAAATAGTTGTCTATGTTAAAGTACAAATATATTTAAAGGAATATTTTCCATATTAAGGAGGAAAAAATGGGAAAGGTTTTAAGTTTAAATAATTCAAATTTTAAAGGTGAAGTTATTGAATCAAAAGGATTAGTATTAGTTGATTTCTGGGCTGATTGGTGTGGGCCTTGCAAAATGTTAGCGCCAATTTTAGAAGAGCTTTCAGGAGAAACTGAAGCAAAAATCTGTAAGGTAAATGTAGATGAAAGTGGAGACTTAGCAGGAGATTACGGAATTAGAAGTATTCCAACAATGATTATATTCAAAGATGGAGTTAAAGTTGATCAAATAGTTGGGTTAAGACAAAAATCAGAGCTTTTAGAAAAATTGAATTCTTATTAAAATAATAAATAAAAAGGTTGCTACTGGCAACCTTTTTTGTTTTATGGTATAATTGAAATTAACATAAAATGGGAAAATGGGAGGGCCAATGAAAAGTAAAATCTATTTAATTTTAGCTTTAATGGTTGTTGCTATAACCAGTTTAAAAGCACAAACAGAAAAGATTGATGATTTACAAAATGAAGTTGAGATAGACTTGAATTCAGATACGATGACTTCGACAGACGGAGTAAATGTAAGATATGGATCTTTAAAGTTAAAAGCTTTTGAAGTTAAAGTTGACAGAGAGAAAAATAGAGCTTATATTCCAGGAGAGTTCTATCTAGAAGCAGATGAGCCTACAGGAAAATTGAGAATGGACTCACTAAATGGAGAGTTTGATACAGAGGGGAAAACTGGAAGTTTTGGTAAAAGTTTTGGATATCTTGAAGTTGGTCAGGTAACTGGTGCAGAAAAGCCAAATGATAGAATCTATTTTGGTGGAAATAAAACAGAGTACTTAAATGGGAAAACTTATTTAAGAGACGCATGGTTTACAACAGATCCTAAAATTCTTGAGAATAGAAACCCAGAAGAAGTTGGTTACCATTTACAATCTGATACAATAGTAATTGAACCAGATAAACAAGTAACCTTTAGAAATACAAATCTTTTCATAGGAGATACAGATGTAATCCCATTTTCATTACCTTGGTATAGATTTAATATAAGACAAGGTTCAGAAGTTCCTTTATTCCCAAGTTGGGGAAATGATGATGACTACGGATGGTTTATAACATCAGGGGTTTTATGGGGAGATAAAGATAGTAAATTTAAAGGTGGTATAGCACCAAAATTTGGAGATAGAATAGGACTTTTAATAGGTAGAATGGAAAATTGGTATGATTTTGGAACCTATGGAAAAGGACAATTAAATATTAATGATTGGTTAATAGATAAAAAAGCCGATGGAAATGATGTAGAAAGAAACTTCAATAGATGGGATTTCAATTACAATCATAACTATTCTGGTGAATATGGATTCTTTAATTTAAATTATAAGAACGCAACATATAACATGATTCCAACTTTAGATGATGCGATAGATAAGTATTTTTATGGTCCAGGAAACCAAGGAAGACCAGGCAATACATGGAAATATGTTGATGGTATACCAGATCGTGGTGGAAGTTTAGGATTCTATACTTTAAATACAGAGTTAACAAATTTAGGAGAAGATAAAGATATTAGCATTAAAGCTGATGTAAATCTTGTTTCTGATAAAAAAGTATATGGAGTAATAGTAGCAGATCAATTGGATGATATGGACTATGGATCATCAGCAGACTATGATTTAACAAGCGATGTATCTATAAAGAAAGAAAATGATAGATATTCAGTAGGAGCATATTATAACTATCTTTATGATATGGATCCAGGATCTACAAAACAAGACTTGCAGTCAAGAGCTGAGAATTTTGGATTTAATTTTAATGATAAAGTAAATAAGATTAATATATCTTATGATGATAAAACAGGAAATAAATTCAGAGAGTTAAACTCTTGGGAAAGAGATCCAAATTTTAGTAAATTAGATAATCAAGGCTTTTATGGAATAAAGTTTGATTATACTCCATGGACTGTAGAACAATATAGTATATATGATAGCAAGGATCTAAAGACCTCTTTAGGTGAATATCATCTATATAAAGATGTATTCTATAAAGTTGGGTATGATTATACTGAGTTTGAGCATAAACTAAACTTACAAAATGATCCATTTAGAAAAACTGCTTTATTTGATGGAACTACAAAAACTAATAATTATAGAGATTTACAATATAATAGATATGAAAATATTATTTATAATAAAACATCTGAGAATAGAGCTTACGTAGACTTTATGTATGATTCATTAAAGCTAACAATAGCTGGAGGTAATACAAAAGAAGAGATATGGGATAGAGAAGGGATTTATCACTATGGTGATATAAATAATCCTTGGGATAGAAGTGCATATAGAATATATGTAAATAACTCAAATTTCTATGAAGTAGGTTTATCTGATGAAAAACTATCGTTATCAAGACTTGGAAATCTAGAAGTATATGGAAATGTAAGATTTGATCAGTATGATAAAGGGTATGATAATTTAGCTGACAAAGAGATATCAACAGATGATAGTTCAACTAGATATAGAGCTGGATTTACTCATAATGTAACTATATTTGATAATAGTGAAAACAAAGAGAGAAAAACAGATTTATCTTTATTAAATAGATTAACTTATATGTTCCAAGAGTATTCTTATAACTCAGATTCAAAAATTACTAAAGATGTAAGAATGGCTCAAAAGGATAATATTCAACAGGTTACAGATACTGTTACATTTGATTTAGGAAATACTGAAACTGTATATAAAGTTGATTATAAAGAGATAAAAAGAGCAAGTAATGACAATAAAAAAGGTGAAATATTAAATCAAAATTTAGATTTCTTAATTGATGATAAAAATAGTTTTGGTTTAGAATATGGTTCAGATAAAAGATTTACAGATTATAATAAAAAAGATGAAAATCATAATGATTTGACTTTTGAGAATTATGGTGCTAATTACAGATATGCAAATAACTATTTCTATTATAAAAATCGTAGAATAGATTCTAGTATCTGGGAAATAGAAAATGTAAATAATGCTGAAGAAAAAATTAGAGAAGATGTCTATGGTTATACTTATGATTTTGGAAAAAATAAATTAAATTTAGAGTATATTCAAGGTAAAGATGAAAGAGATGAGTTGGGAGCAAAAGTAATTAATACTAAAAATAAAACTTATTCAGTTTCATATTTAGTAGGTGGAGATGTAGAGCATTTATATAGAGCTAGCTATGAAGATTATAAAAATGCGGGTGAATGGAATCCTACGTTAAGTAGATATAACTCAGATATAGTTTATTTAGCTTATACTTATAAAGATAAGAGATTTACAGATGCAGAATTAGTTTCATATGCATCTTCAGAGTATAATAAAACTCCAGATCAATTATCCCAAGTTGAAATAGACAGAATTAGACAAGTTCTTGAAGATAGAGAAAATTCTAGAGCTAGAACATTTAATTTAAATAGAATAATTGACGATAGAACATATTTTGGAGATTATAAAAGAGGTTTCCATGCTTCTTTAATGATGCAAAGAAATGATAAGAGATATGAAATGACTGGTGATTACTTGAAGTCATTGGAGGAGTTAGAAGGAAGATTGTTCTATTCGTACAATAGAATAGGATTAGGTTATATTTATAATCAAAAATCTAATTATACAAACTATGGAGTATCAGATGAGAAAAAATTAGATTGGAGAGATTCAGAAAGAGAGCATGAGTTTAGTTTAAATGCTAAAGTTGGAAAACCAAGTGAAGGTTGGAGAACAAAAGCATATGTTAAATTCTATGATCAACTTGGAGGACAAGGTGATAATGGAAGAAGTACTTTTGATGGATTTGGTGTTGAGATAGGAAAAGAGTTTGGATACTATGAGTGGGCAGTGGCTTATGAAAGAGATTATTCATATAGAACTAAAGACTATGAATGGAGTATGGCTATCCAATTTAAACTATTAACATTCCCAACAAGTAATATATTCGGATTAGGTGCAACAACTGACCAAAATAAAAAGACAACTCCAGATACATATCTATTTAATGGAATTAAAATAGATGATCTAGAGGATTAATATATTTATAGAAGAAAAGGAGAAAAACATGAAAGTAATATTACCAAGTGGAGATATAAAAGAGTTTGAAAACAGTGTAAATATGTTTGAAGTTGCAAAGTCAATTAGTAACTCTTTAGCTAAGAAAGCTGTTGGAGCAAAAGTAGATGGAAAGGAAGTTGATATGAGCTATGTACTAGATAGAGATGCTCATGTTGAAATAATAACTCCTGAAACTGAAGAGGGAGAAGAGATAATAAAGCATTCAACTGCGCACTTATTAGCACAAGCAGTTATTAGACTTTTCCCAGGAACTAAAGTAGCAATAGGTCCAGCAATAGAGAATGGATTCTATTATGACTTTGATCCTGAAAATCAATTTACAGATGAAGATTTAGAAAGAATCGAAGCTGAAATGAAGAAAATTACAAAAGAAAATATAAAAGTTGAAAGAATTGAGATGACTAGAGATGAAGCTATAGAACATTTTAAAAATCTTGGTGAAACTTATAAAGTTGAAATTATTGAAAGCATTCCAGCTAATGAGATGTTAACATTTTATAAACAGGGAGATTTCATTGATTTATGTAGAGGACCACACGTACCGTCTACATCATACTTAAAAGCTTTTAAATTAAAGTCAGTGGCTGGAGCTTACTGGAGAGGAGATTCTAATAACAAAATGTTACAAAGAATCTATGGATTTGCATTTGCAACTGAGCCTCAATTAAAAGCACATCTAAAGTTTTTAGAAGAAGCTGAGAAAAGAGATCACAGAAAGTTAGGAAGAGAGCTAGAGTTATTCTTTACAAGTGATTTTGGACCAGGATTCCCATTCTTCTTACCAAACGGAATGAAGATGAGAAATGTTTTAACAGATTTATGGAGAAGAGAGCATGAAAAAGCTGGATACGAGATGATTCAAACTCCAATAATGCTAAATAAAGAGTTGTGGGAAACTTCAGGACACTGGATGAATTATAGAGAAAATATGTATACATCAGAAATTGATGAGACAGAATTTGCTATAAAACCAATGAACTGTCCAGGTGGAGTTTTAGTATATAAGCATGGAATGCATTCATATAAAGATTTACCAATAAGAGCAGGAGAGTTAGGAATTGTTCATAGACATGAGTTTTCAGGAGCTCTTCATGGATTAATGAGAGTAAGAAACTTTACTCAAGATGATGCTCACATCTTTATGACTCCTGAGCAAATAGAAGATGAAATTATAGGAGTAGTAAACTTAATAGATAAGTTCTATAGAGGATTATTTGGGTTTGAATATGCAATTGAGTTATCAACAAGACCTGAAAAAGCTATTGGATCTCAAGAGATTTGGGATAAAGCTGAATCTGCATTAGAGGGAGCTTTAAAGAGACTTGGAAGAGATTATAAATTAAATCCAGGAGATGGAGCATTCTACGGACCAAAATTAGACTTTAAAATTAAGGATGCTATAGGAAGAACTTGGCAGTGTGGAACTATTCAACTAGACTTTAACTTACCAGAGAGATTTGATATCTCTTATGTTGGAGAAGATGGAGAAAAGCATAGACCAGTAATGATTCATAGAGTTGTTTATGGATCTTTAGAAAGATTCATGGGAATCTTAATAGAGCATTATGCAGGAGCATTCCCAACTTGGTTAGCACCTTGTCAAGTTAAAGTATTAACTATAAATGATGAAGTTGCTCCTTATGCACAAGAAGTTGTAGATATGTTAAAAGAATCTGGAATAAGAGCAGAGATAGATACAAGAGCAGAATCTATTGGATATAAAATTAGAGAAGCTAATGGAAGATATAAAGTTCCAGTTCAATTAATAATTGGAAAAAATGAAGTAGAAAATAGAGAAGTAAATGTAAGAAGATTTGGTTCTCAAAATCAAGAATCTATGTCATTAGAAAACTTTATAGATATGATAAAAGAGGAAGCAGCACCAAAATTTAACAACTAATATTTTAGAGACTGTATTTTAATTAGTACAGTCTCTTTTTTGATTTTATAGAATTGATTTTATTTTAAAACTATGATAGAATTAAGAGTAAAATAAATATAAATCCATAATTTATATGGTAGATGTTCGGAAACCTCCATCTTAAAAAAACTAGGCTTAAAATATTAAAATACAAGGGAGAGTTGTACCCTTTTTTTAAATTTGAGCAGGAGTTTCCTGCTCTTTTTTTATTTAAAAATAAAATTAGGAGAAGAAAATGGGAATTAGGTATAGTAAAATAGAAAATAAAAATAAAAGAGAGATAGTCTTATTAAAAAGTTTTCCATGTAAATATGGAAAATGTAAGTTTTGTAATTATATAGAGGATAATTCAACGGATGAATTAGAAATAGATAAAGTTAATTTAGAAACTTTACAAGAGGTTACGGGAGAGTTTGGAGCTTTAGAGGTAATAAATTCAGGTTCAGTATTTGAGTTACCTATAAAAACATTAGAAAGAATTAGAGAAGTTGTTCATAATAAAAATATAAAATTATTATATTTTGAGATTTATTATGGATATAAAAATAGATTAGATGAAATTAGAGAGTTTTTCAAAGGTATAGATATAAGATTTAGAATGGGAATGGAGACATTTGACAATAATTTTAGAATAAACTCATATGGAAAAAACTTTAAAATAGATACACTAGAAATAGAAGAGTTAAGTAAAAAATTATACTCAGTATGTCTTTTAATTTGTGTAAAAGGTCAAACAAAAGAGATGATAAAAAAAGATATTGAACTTGGCTTGAAGTATTTTAAAAGTATAACTGTAAATATATTTATAAATAATGGAACTGAAGTTGAAAGAGATGAAGAGCTTGTAAAGTGGTTTGTAGAAAATTATAATCAACTACAAGAAGATCCAAGAGTGGAACTATTAATTGATAATAAAGATTTAGGAGTTTTTGAACAATAATTTTAAAAAGGAGATAATTATGAGAAATGAAATTTTATGGATAGTAATGCTTTTTGTTAATTTTTTTAGCATAATTTTTATATATAAAAAATTTGGAAAGTTAGGACTTTTTATTTGGGTTCCAATTAGTAGTATATTAGCAAATATCCAGGTTGTGCTTTTAGTAAACCTTTTTGGATTTGAAACGACTTTAGGAAATATAATGTATGCAGGTGGATTTTTAGTGACAGATATTCTATCTGAAAATTATGGTGAAGAAGAAGCAAAAAGTGCTGTTAAATTGGGGTTTGTAAGTATGATTGTAACTGCAGTAATAATGAAATTAGCAGTATCTTTTGTTCCAAGTACAGTTCAAGCAGGTGCAGAAAATTTTAAAAGTTTAAAAATGATATTTGATTTTATGCCTAGAATACTTTTTGCAGGATTAGTAGCTTATGGTGTTTCACAAAGACATGATGTTTGGGCTTATAAGTTTTGGAAAAATAGGTTTCCAGCAAAGAAACATATATGGATAAGAAATAATTTTAGTACTTTAGTAAGCCAACTAATTGATAATCTTATTTTTACAACAATAGCTTTTGCAGGAGTTTATCCAGTTGAAGTTTTAGTAGAGATATTTTTAGTAACTTATGTTATGAAAGTTATAGTAGCTACAATGGATACACCATTTGTTTATTTAGCTAGTTACCTAAAAGAAAATAAAAGTGTAACAGAAAAGATAATTATCTAGTGTTGAGTATTCTCAACACTTTTTTATTTTAAAATAGTGTTGAAAAAAAAGGATATCTATACTAAAATAAGTAAAATAACTAAAAATATTTATAGGAGGAGTTATGAAAGTAGTAGTAGCTATAGATTCGTTTAAAGGAAGTTTAAGCTCTTATGAACTTGGACAAGCAATAGAAGTTGGAGTAAAAAGAGTATACCCAGAGGCTGAAGTAATAAAGGTACCAATCGCTGATGGAGGAGAGGGAACAGTAGCTTCTTTAGTTGAAGGAACGAAAGGAAAATTTGTAACAGTAACAGTAAATAATCCTCTTATGGAAAAAATTGAAGCTAGATATGGAATAATGGGAGATGGAAAAACTGCGGTAATTGAGATGGCAGAAGCATCAGGACTGCCATTAATACCAGTGGAAAAAAGAAATCCTATGAAGACAACTACTTATGGGACAGGAGAGTTAATAAAAGATGCAATATTAAAGGGATGTCGTGAATTTATAGTTGGAATAGGTGGAAGTGCTACAAATGATGCTGGACTTGGTATGTTACAAGCTTTAGGTTACAAATTTTTAGATGAAAATAAAAAAGAATTAGGATTTGGAGGAGAGATTTTATCTAAAGTAAGATATATAGATTCGACAAAGAGTTTACCCGAATTAAAAGATTGTAGATTTTTAGTGGCATGTGATGTTGATAATCCGTTCTATGGTCCAAAAGGAGCTGCAGAGATTTACTCAAGACAAAAGGGTGCCACTGAAGATATGGTTAAAGAGCTAGATAAAGGATTAAAAGATTTATCAGAAGTAATAAAGAAAGAGTTGGATATAGATGTTTCAAATCTTTCAGGAGCTGGAGCAGCAGGTGGATTAGGAGGAGGTTTAGTAGCTTTCTTAAATGGTAAATTGTCACCAGGAATAGATATGATATTAGAAAAAGTAGGCTTAGAAAAAGAATTAAAAGATGCTGATTTTGTTATAACAGGAGAAGGTAGATTAGATCATCAGACAGCTATGGGAAAAGCACCAGTGGGAGTTGCAAAAATAGCTAAAAAATTTGATATTCCTGTAATAGCTTTAGCAGGAGGATTAACAGATGATGCAGTACAAACTCACGAAAAAGGAATAGATAGTTTCTTCTCAATAATAAATTATCCAATAACTTTAGAGGAAGCTATGAAAAAAGATACAGCTGAAAAGTTTGTAAAAGGAAATACTGAGGAAATATTTAGATTGATAAAAGTTTGTGAGAAAAAATACTCAAAATAAAATAGGAGGCAAGAAATGACAGCATTTGGAGCAGTATTGGGATTAATAATAGCTATAATATTGATAATGAGAAAAGCTAATCCGGCTTATAGTTTAATTTTAGGTGCTATAATAGGAGGATTAGCTGGAGGAGTATCTCTTCCAGAAACAGTAAACTTAATGGTTAGTGGAGTAAAGGATGTAACACCAGCAATAGTTAGAATTTTAACAGCTGGTATCTTAGCAGGAATACTAATAAAAACAGAAGCAGCTACAAAAATAGCTGAAACAATAATAGATACTTTAGGAGAAAAGAGAGCAATATTTGCATTAGCTTTATCAGCACTTATTTTAACAGCAATAGGAGTATTTATAGATGTAGCAGTAATAACTGTATCACCAATAGCTTTAGCTATAGCAAAAAGATTAAAAATATCTAAAATGGCAATGTTATGTGCAATGATAGGTGGAGGAAAATCTGGAAATATAATATCACCAAATCCAAATACAATAGCAGCTGCGGAAAATTTTGGAGCCCCTCTTCCATCTGTAATGTGGGTAAATATAATTCCAGCAATAGTTGGATTATTTGCAACAATTTTAATAGCTAAACTTTTAGTTGAAAAGGGTGAAAAAGTTTTAGAAAGTGAAATTGAACAGAGTAGTGGAGAAAATTTACCAAGTTTTTTTGGAAGTATAATAGGTCCAATTGTAACTATAAGTTTATTGGCTTTAAGACCAATAGCAGGAATTAATATAGATCCTTTAATAGCATTACCTGTTGGAGGACTAGTTGGAATTGTGGCGATGGGTAAAACTTCAAAGTTAAAAGAGTCTATGGAATATGGGTTACAAAAGATGTCAGGAGTAGCTATTCTTTTAATAGGAACTGGAACAGTTGCTGGAATAATAAAAAATTCAACATTAAAAGATGTTATATTATCAGTTTTAGGAAAAGCAAATATTAGTGAACAATTAATAGCACCAATAGCTGGGGCATTAATGTCTGGAGCAACAGCATCAACAACAGCTGGAGCAACTATAGCATCAGCAACATTTTCAGGAGTAATATTAGCAGCTGGAGTAAGTGCTGTTTGGGGAGCTGCAATGGTAAACTCAGGAGCTACAGTTTTAGATCACCTACCTCATGGATCATTTTTCCATAGTACAGGTGGAGCTAGTAACACAAAATTAGAAGAAAGATTAAAATTAATTCCTTATGAATCAGCAATAGGATTTGTATTAGCTCTTTCTACTTTTGTAACTTATTTAGTAATTGGATAAAAAAAGATGCTGAAAAATTTTTCAGCATCTTTTTTATATAATAATATCTTCTCTTTTAATCTCTTTAACTTCACCAGGAATCATTCCATCAAGAGTTAAATTACCAAACTTTACTCTTTTAAGGTAGATAACTTTATTTTTAACAGCTTTTAACATTTTTTTTACTTGATGATACTTTCCTTCTGTAATAGTCAAATGAATACATTTAGAATTTAAATACTCTACTTTACCTGGAAGTGCAGCATAGTTGGTATCTAGAATGACACCTTGCTCTAAAGCAATAATATCTTCTTGGGAAATTTCTTTATCTAGTTCAACATAGTATGTTTTTTCCATATTTCTATCTGGATGAGCCATAGCATGACTTAAATCACCATCACTTGTAAATAATAAAACCCCTTCAGTATCACGATCAAGTCGTCCTACAGGGAAAACAGAATTTTTATCAATATATTCAGGTAAAAGTTCAGCAACAGTTTTTTTATTTTCATCTTCCATGGCAGTTATATATCCTGCTATTTTATACATAATATAGTATTTTAGCTGTTTTTTTTCTGGAATTATTCCATCAAAAGTAATAATATCTTCTCCCCATTCAACATCAGTAGCATCGTTAACTTCAATATCCCCATTAACAGTAACTCTTCCTTGAGCAATTGCAGTTTTAATTTTTTTTCTACTAGCAACACCACATTGAACTAAATATTTTTCTAATCTCAAATTTAAACCTCACAAAATTTATTTTACATAAGATGTTAACATATTTTTGATAAATTTGCAAAATAGACTATTTTTTTCAAACAAATTATGTTAATTTATATATGGGTTAAATAATTTTAAGTAAATTTTGGGAGGAAAAATGAGTTTTTTAGTAGAGAAGTTTTTACAATATGTTAAAATTGATACGACATCAGATTCAAAAAGTCAATCGTGTCCAAGTAGTGAGATTCAATGGAATTTAGCTAAGATTATAGTTAAAGATTTACAAGAGATTGGTTTAGTAGATATATCATTAGATGAAAATGGATATATTATGGGGACACTACCATCAAATACACAAAAAGATATTCCAACAATAGGATTTATAGCACATATGGATACAGCACCATCATTTAATGGTAATGATATAAAGCCAAGAATTATAGATAACTATGATGGTAATGATATTATACTAAATAGTGATTTAAATATATTAATGACAGTAAAAGATTTTCCAGAATTAAAAAAATATGTAAATCAAAAATTAATTGTAACAGATGGAACAACGCTTTTAGGAGCAGATGATAAAGCTGGTATAGTTGAAATAATGACAGCATTAAAATATTTAAAAGAGAATCCAACTATTGAGCATGGAGAAATTAAAATAGGAATAACTCCTGATGAAGAAATAGGAAGAGGTGCAAATTTATTTGATGTAGAAAAGTTTGGAGCAAAGTTTGCTTATACAATTGATGGAGGAGAAGTTGGAGAATTAGAGTTTGAAAACTTCAATGCCGCATCAGCAAATATAGTAATCAAAGGAAGAGATATTCATCCAGGAGCTTCAAAAAATAAGATGATAAATGCGATGTTATTAGCAATGGAACTAAATGATATGTTGCCAGCTAATGAAAGACCTGAATATACAGAAGGGTATGAAGGGTTCTTTTTATTAACTAATTTCAAAGGAACAATAGAAACAACAGAGATAGATTACATAATAAGAGATCATTCAAAAGAGAAGTTCTTAGAAAAGAAGGAACTAATTGAAAATGCTGTAAAATATCTTCAAGGAAAATATAAAGATGCAGAGATAATTTTAACATTAAAAGATAGCTATTATAATATGAGAGAGATGATAGAACCAGTTTATCATATCGTAGATTTAGCTAAAAATGCAATGATAGAAGTTGGGGTAAAACCAATAATAAAGCCAATTAGAGGTGGAACTGACGGAGCAAGACTGTCATTTAAAGGGCTACCTTGTCCAAACATATTCACAGGTGGACACAACTTTCATGGTAAATTTGAATTTATTCCAATAGAATCAATGGAACAATCAGTAAAAGTAATATTGAAAATTGTTGAAATTTTATCTAGATAAATATCAGTTTTGGAGGTAAAAATGAAAACATATCATTTTCTAATTAAGGGTGAAGTTCAAGGAGTAGGTTATAGAATAACAGCATATTTAAATGCAACAAGACTTGGAATTACTGGCAGTGTAAAAAATTTACCAAATGATAATGTAGAAGTTTTTGCTCAGGGAGATGAAAAAATAATAGATAATTTTAAAAAATATTTAAAGATAGGTTCCTCTATGAGTCGCGTTAGTGAGATAGATGAAGATATATTAGACAAACCAGAATTTAAAGATTTTCAAGTTATATATTAATGGCGGTAGAAACTACCGCCATTTTTTTAGTTATTGTTTATTTAAAAGATTATTTAAAAGCATTGCTAAATCTGCAGCGTTACATTCAACAACATGAGCAGTAATAACTTCATTATCTTCATTTTTTATATTTACAAAAACTCTATCATTTATTAAAAGAATTTCTGTGACAACTCCTTCGGCAATTTTGTATGTACCTGTAGCTTTAGAAATAGCAAAAATCTCGAAACCTTCTGCTACAATATCTATTGAATCTAATTGTTGTTTCTTTAAAAAATCTTTTGCTAACTCTTCCGATTGCACATAAAAATTTTCTAGAATATCCACGTATTTACTTTTTTTTATTAATTTATCAACTAAAACAGCTAAAGAAAATGGATGATAGATTTCTTCTACACTATATGGAGACGGAATTTGTTCCTTGTTCTTAAGAAAAATTTCAATTCCAGTTTCACCATCTTTTATAGTTTCGATAATAGGTGTTTTACTGTCATCTAAGTAATCGATAACATCTATCTCTAAATTTCCAACAGATAATTTTTTAGTTTTTTCTTTTTTCATTAATATTTCGAATTCATCTTCAATTTTTTCATAAAAATTAACAATAAAATCATTAAAAAAATTTTCGTACATAAATTAATCACCACCAATATTTTTTAACATATTATAACATAAAATATATGATATAATATACAGAAGAGAAAAAAATAGTGAGGTAGATAAAATGATAATTTGTCCAGTTTGTAATAAAAAAATGACAAGAATAGAAAGAAAATATATATGTGAGAGAAATCATAACTTTGATATTTCAAAATATGGTCATGTAAATTTATTATTATCTAATCAGAAAAATAGTAAAATTCCTGGTGACAATAAAGAAATGGTTTTAAGTAGAAAAAATTATTTGGAGAAAGGTTATTACAGAGGAATATCTGATGGTGTTAATCAAATTGTTGAAAATTACTTAGATAATAAAAAAGAGTTAAATATACTAGATATAGGTTGTGGAGAGGGATATTATACAAATAGATTAAAAGAAAAGTTAGATGCGCTAAACATAAATAGTAATATTGTAGGAATAGATATTTCAAAAGAGGCTGTGATTTCAGCAGCAAAGTCATATAAAAATATGGAATGGATTGTAGCAAGCGCAAGTTCTTTACCAATAGAGGATGAATCATTAGATTTTATAATCTGTATGTTTGCTAAAATAATACCAGAAGAAAATATGAGAACTTTAAAAAAAGGTGGAAAATTAATAGTTGTTTCAACTGGTGAAAATCATCTATTACAATTAAAAGAGGTAGTTTACGAATCTGTAAGAAAAGAGTTTTACTCTCCTGTAGAGGATTTAAAAATATTTAAGCATTTAGAAACTGTAAATTTAAAGTATGAAACGGAGATTTTAGAAAAAGAAAGTATAGAAAATCTATTTAATATGACTCCTTATAGATGGAGAAGCCCACAAAAGGGTGTTGAAAAATTATTTGCATTAGATAAATTAAAAACTACAGTTGAAGTAAATATAGATATTTTTGAAAAAAAATAAAAAAATAAAACTTTTTTAAAAAACTTTACGTCAAAAAAATATAATTAGAAAGTTAGAAATAATTTTTTAATTATAAGAAGATTTTATACTTACAAAAGTATTATTTAATCCCCCCCTGTAGACGACCTTCTATCCCCCCCGGAAGGTCGTTTCATTTTTTTGTACTTCTAATAAATATTTAGAAGTATTTTTTTTTATAAATTTATATTGTATAATATATTAGGTCAATTTTAGGGGGAGATAAAGTTGAAACAAATAGATAGAATTATTTTGATAAATGTAATAACAACAGCTATAGTTTCAGGTGTATTCAATGTTTTTACAGGAATACATGTTAAAAATTTAGGTTTTGGTGAAGGGATAGTAGGGCAAGTACTCTCAATTGGGAGTGTATCAATTGCATTAGGATCAATGTTAAATGCCTATTTAAGTTCAAAACTTGGTTTTAAAAAAACAATTTCATTGGGACTAATTTTAATGAGTATTGGAATTTTAGGAGTAAGTTTTTTAACAAATCCATTTTTAATCAAATTATTTTCTGGAATAATGGGGATAGGATATGGATTTCCATTTTCTTCAATAGGAGTACTTTTAATTGAAAATTCATCGGAAAAAGAGAGAGTTAAGGTTTTTAGTAAGAATTTTGTGAGTCAGAGTTTAGGTACTGTTTGTGCTAGTTATGGTGCTGGAAGATTGATTAAAACTTTTGGAAAAATTTTTGCAGTAGAAAAATCAATTCCATTGGTTTATTTATTTTGTGCTTTTTTAATTTTATTTAGTTTTTATCCTTTAAATGGATTGAAAGATAGAGAGATAATAAAAAATAAGAAAAGCAAAGATTTTTTCAAAGGCTTTAAAGAGGTTATGAGTGGCCAAGCTTTAAAATTTGTTATTTATAATACAATTATAGGTTTTGGAGCAGGATTGGTAATTCCATTTTTTAGTGTATATTTGAAATTTTCTTTAAATATAGATAATGAAAAAGTGGGAATTATTATGGGGTTATCTCAATTGGGATTAGTTATAGGAGGTTTATTAGTTCCATATATTTCTAAAGTATTAGGAAGAGAGAATACCGTTGTAATATGTCAGCTGTTATCAATTCCATTTTTAATCTCAATTGCATTTCCTCAAGGTATATTTATATTAGGAGTTTCATTTTTATTGAGGTCAACTTTGATGAATTTAAATCAGCCACTTATTCAAAATATATCTTTGGAGACCGTAGATTATGAAAATAGAGCGTTGATGAGTAGTGTAGTATCTATGTCATCTAATGTAACAAGAGCGATAAGTATGATTATAGCAGGATATTTAATGGAAAATATATCATATAATTTTCCATACTATCTAACAGTAGTTTTATATTTAGTTGGAACTGCTGTTTTTTATAAAAATTTTAAAGTAGAAAAACCATTAAGAGGAGGAGCAGATGAATAAAAACTTTGTTCATTTACATTTACACACAGAGTACAGTCTCCTAGATGGGGTTGGAAGAATAGAGGAGTATTTAGAAAGAGCTAAAAGTTTAAATATGAAAGCAATAGCTATTACAGATCATGGGAATATGTATGGAGCTATAGAGTTTTATAAATGTGCTATGAAGAAGGGTATCAAACCGATTATTGGTATTGAAGCATATGTATCAGAATTTGAAATGGAAAAAAAAGAGGGAAGAAATTTTCACTTGATACTTTTAGCTAAAAATCTAACTGGTTATAAAAATCTTTTGAAAATATCTTCAGTAGGATTTTTAAAGGGATTTTATTATAGACCTCGTGTGGATAAAGAGTTTTTAAAGAAGCATAGTGAAGGTATCATAGCTTTATCAGCATGTATGCAGGGAGAAGTCTCAAGAGCAATTCTTGAAAATGAAAAAGAGAAAATAATAGATGAAAAAATAACGAGTTATATAGAAATTTTTGGTAAAGAAAATTTTTATTTAGAGGTTCAAGGTAATGGAGTTGAAGGTCAAAGAGAATTGAATAAAGAGTTACAAAGATATTCTAAAAAACATGAATTAAAATGTGTAGCAACAAATGATACGCATTATGTTTATGAAGGAGATCATGTACTACAAGACTTAGTTATTTGTATTCAAACTGGAGCTAAGGTTTCAGATACAAATAGAATGAAAATAGAAACTAAAGAGTTATTTTTAAAAAGTAGAATGGAAATTATAAATTCTTTAGGTGAAGAATTTATTGACGCTATTGATATAACTGAAGAGATAGCAGAGAAATGCAATTTAAATTTAGAGTTTGGAGAGTTAAAGTTTCCAAAATATGAAATCCCAAATTGTGTAAAAACACCAGGAGAGTTTTTAAGAAAAATTGTATATAAAGGATTATCTCAGAGATATCCAAGTGGTTTAAGTGAGGAACTTTTAAAAAGAGTAGAGTATGAATTAGATGTTATTTTGAAAATGGGTTATGAGGAATACTTTATAGTTGTATGGGATTTTATCTCTTATGCAAAAGGAAAAAATATACCAATTGGACCTGGAAGAGGATCTGCGGCAGGAAGTCTAGTTGCTTATGCTTTAAAAATAACAGATTTAGATCCAATAAAATACAATTTAATTTTTGAAAGATTTTTAAATCCTGAGAGAATATCAATGCCAGATATAGATATAGATATTTGTCAGGAGAGAAGAGAAGAAGTAATTGAATATGTAACTCAAAAATATGGTGAGGATAAAGTAGCGCAAATAATAACTTTTGGTAGAATGAAAGCTAGAGCGGCTCTAAGAGATGTTGGAAGAGTATTAGATGTGAACTTAGCTAAAGTTGATAAAATAGCAAAACTAATACCTGCATTTTCAACATTAGACGAAGCTTTGAAAGCAAATTCTGAACTTAGAGAGTTATATATAGAGGATAATGAAATTAGAAACCTAGTGAATCTATCGCAAAGATTAGAGAATAAGGTTAGACATGCTTCTATACATGCCGCTGGAGTTGTAATAACTAAAGATCCATTAATGGAAGTAGTTCCTTTATATAGTGACAATAAGGATCATAAAATTTCGACGCAGTATCAAATGAAAGAACTAGAAGAGTTAGGTTTACTTAAAATGGATTTTCTAGGACTTAGAAACTTGACTAATATTCAGAGAACTATTGAGTATATTAAGGAAAGTAAAGGAAAAGATATAAAGTTAGAAGAGATTTCATTAAATGAAGCTCCAGTATATGAAATGCTTTCGTCAGGAGATAGTTTAGGAGTGTTTCAACTAGAATCAATAGGTATAAGAAAAATATTGGTTCAATTAAAACCTAATAGGTTTGAAGATGTAATAGCACTATTGGCTCTTTATCGTCCTGGACCATTAGGATCTGGAATGGTTGAGAGTTTTATAAATTGCAAAAATGGATTGGAAGAGATAAAATATCCCCATCCAACTTTAGAAAAAGTTTTAAAAGAGACATATGGTGTTATCTTATATCAAGAACAGGTAATGAAAATAGCTAATATAATGGCTAGTTATTCTTTAGGAGAAGCTGATCTTTTAAGAAGAGCAATGGGAAAAAAACAAGCTTCTATAATGGATGAAAATAGAGAAAAGTTTGTTAAAAGATCTATAAATAATGGATATTCTAAAGAAAAAGCAGAAGAGATATTTGACTTAATAGATAAGTTTGCAGGATATGGATTTAATAAATCCCATTCAGCAGCTTATGCCTTAATAGCTTATTGGACAGCATATTTTAAACATTTTTATCCTGAGGAGTATTATGCTTCAATAATGACATCTGAAAAAAGTAATGTAGAGAATGTTGCATTTTATATAGAGGATGCAAAAGCACATAAATTAGAGCTAAAGTTATCAGATGTTAACAATCCAGTATCTAAATTTACTGTAGAAGATGGTGGAATTAGATTCTCTCTAGCAGCTATAAAGAATGTTGGAGAAAGTTTAGCTCAAAAAATTCAAGCTGAATTTGAAAAAAATGGAAATTATTTAAGATATGAAGATTTTATTTATAGATTGAGAGGACAGGGGCTTAATAAAAAAAATATAGAAGCACTGGTTTATTCTGGAGCTTTAGATTCCCTTCCTGGAAATCGTAAGCAAAAAATAGAATCAATTGAGAAAGTTATCGACTATGCTAATAAAAAAATAAAAGAAGATGATATTCAACAGATGAATCTTTTTGGAGGAGCGAAATCAGAGATGGTAAATTTTGTTTTACCTGATGTAACAGACTTTACTCCAGATGAAAAATTAGAAAAAGAAAAAGAATTTTTAGGTTTTTATTATAGTGCACATCCTTTGGATAAGTATGATTGGCTAATAAAAACGTATAAAATGAACAAAATTTCAGAAATAAAATTAGAAAATTCCCTGCATATAATTAAAACTTATGGTATACTAAGGGATGTGAAAAAAATATTAACAAAAAAAACAAAAGAACCTATGTGTACATTTGTTATTGAAGATTATTATGATCAAATTTCTGGAATTATTTTTCCAAGAGAATATAAAGATTATTTAAATATAGAGCTTGAAGGTAAAGCTGTAGTAATAGATGGAAGTATTCAAGTTGATTATTTTAATGGAAACGAAAATAAAAAATTAGTTGTGAAAAATATGAAAGCTTTAAATTCAATAGAGTTTAATAAAAAAAATAGAATATATATACTAATTAATGAGAAATCTAAAGACAAGTACAATAGATTAAAAGAGATACTTTTAGATAGTAAAGGAGAAGTTCCTTTAAGTTTTGCTATAGATATTAATGGGAATAAAGAGATAAAAAACTCAAAACTAACGATTGAAATAACTCCTAGATTAATAAGAAAAATAGAGGAGTTATTAGGAGAAAAAAGTGTAGTTATAAGATAAAATTACACTTGTAATGTAATCTTGAATGATTTTTTAAATTATGTTAAAATAAGTGATAAAAACTGATGGAGGAACTTATGAAAAAAGAAGAGTTTCAAATTGAAGATTTAATTAATGTTTTAAGTGAATGTGGATTAACTGAAATTAGTTATGAGGAAAATGAAAATTTAAAAATAAAAATAAAAAAATCTCCACAGCCAAAAGTTGTAATGCCTAAAGAAACTCCACAACCTGCAAAAGAGACAGGTAAAAAAGAGGAGAATATAAAAACTGTAGTCTCTACAGGAATAGGAAAATATTTCTATAAAGATGCAGTTAAAATAGGTGATAAAATTAAAGTAGGACAAGATCTTGGTTATATTTATGTAATGGGATTAAAAACACCTTTAAAGTCTACAGTAGGAGGAGAAGTAATGGAGATAACTGTAGAAGATGGAGGCGTAGTTGACTACGGTAAAGTGTTATTAAAAGTAAAGGCCACAGCAAGATAATTGGGAGGATTTTATGTTTAAAAAGATATTGATTGCTAATAGAGGTGAAATCGCTGTTAGAATAATAAGAGCAGCAAGAGAGTTAGGAATAAAAACAGTTGCTGTTTATTCAGAAGCAGATAAAGATAGTTTACACGTTAGATTAGCAGATGAAGCAGTTTGTATAGGGGGACCTTTAAGTACAGAGTCATATTTAAAAATACCTAATATATTAGCGGCAGCAGAGATAACAGGAGCAAATGCAATACATCCTGGATATGGATTTTTATCTGAAAATGCTAGATTTGCAAGAATATGCCAAACTCATAACATAACATTTATTGGACCAAGTCCAGAAGCTATTGAAAGCATGGGTGATAAAGCTACAGCTAGAAAAACTGCAATAGAAAATGATGTACCATTAACAAATGGAACAGGAATTATAAGAAGTATAGAGGAAGCTAGAAAAGAAGTAGAAGAAAGAATAGGATATCCAGTAATGATAAAAGCTACTGCAGGTGGTGGTGGAAAAGGTATGAGATTAGCTAGAACTCCAGAAGAGTTAGAAAGCAAAATCATCGCTGCTCAAACAGAAGCAGAGTCTGCATTTGGAAATCCAGATGTTTATATAGAGAAGTTTGTTGAAAACCCAAGACACGTTGAAATTCAAATTATGGGAGATAAACATGGAAATGTTATTCACTTGGGAGAAAGAGATTGTTCTATTCAAAGAAGACATCAAAAGTTAATAGAGGAAGCACCATCGTATAAATTACCATCAAAAGTTAGAAAAGCAATGGGTGAGGCTGCTGTAAAATTAGCAAAATCTATTAATTATGATTCAGCAGGAACTTTAGAATTTTTAGTTGATAAAGATGATAACTTCTATTTTATGGAAATGAATACAAGAGTTCAAGTTGAGCATACAGTAACTGAGATGGTAACGGGAATAGATATTATTAAATTACAAATCAAAGTTGCAGAAGGAGAGAGAATAAACATATCTCAAGAAGATGTTGTATTATTTGGACATGCAATTGAATGTAGAATAAATGCTGAAGATACAACAGCAGGATTTTTACCATCACCAGGAAAATTAGAAACTTATATTGTTCCTGGAGGACCTGGAGTTAGAGTAGATTCACACTCATATCAAGGATATGAAATTTCTCCATACTATGATTCTATGATTGGAAAGCTTATTGTCCATGGAATCACTAGAGAAGAAGCTATAGAAAAGATGAAAAGAGCATTAAATGAATTTATTATAGAGGGAATTGATACAACAATTCCATTCCATTTAGAGGTACTAGACAATAAGGTATACAGAGCAGGAAAAGTTACAACGAAGTTTATTGAAGAAAATTTTGAAAAAAATTAAATAATAGCTAGGAAAAACTTTAAATAAATGTAATAATATATGTATAATATCTACGGAGGTGTTTTTATGAACGAGTTAGGAAATATAAAAATAGCAGATGATGTTGTAAAGACGATATCAGCAAAGGCAGCACAAGATGTTTCTGGAGTTTATAAATTAGCAGGTGGAGTAGCAGATGAAGTTAGTAAAATGCTAGGGAAAAAGAGACTTACAAATGGGGTTAAAGTAGAAGTTGGAGAAAAAGAGTGCAGTGTAGAGATATATATTATAGTTGAGTATGGATATCAAATCTCTGAGGTTGCTCAAAATGTTCAAAAAAATGTTTTAACAGCAGTGAGTACAATGACTGGATTAAAAGTTGTAGAAGTGAATGTATTTGTACAGGATGTAAAAATTTTAACAGATGAGTATGAAGAAAAGCAAGAGGATATAGAGATTGTATAATTAAAATATGAGAGAGGCGTTTTATTACGCCTCTAATCTTTCTTTACAGGGGTGAGTTTATTGATAAAAAAGTTAATATTTTTCTTTGCATGGATAGGAATATTTACTATAGCTGTAACAGGAATAGGGTATATAACAATGCCACAATATTTTTCAACAATAGACACAAGCTCACTTATATTTAAAGTTGTTATTTTTAATATATGCTTAATATATATGTGTATATCAATATTAAAATTATTATCTAATTTTTCCAAAGAAAAAGATTATGTTATAAAAAATGAACATGGATCAGTTCATATTTCAACAGATACAGTAAAAAATTTAATAAGAGAGATTTTGTCAAAAGATAGCGATATAAAAGGTTTAAAAATAGAGTGTGGAAATAGAGGAAGCAAATATTTTGTTAAATTAAATTTAGATATGATATCAAATAATAATCTATCGTCAAAAACAGTAGATATACAAAATTTGATAAAAACTAATTTAGAACAAAAGTTAGATTTAAAAGTTGATTATATAGAGGTAAAAATTTCTAGATTATCACCTAGAAGAGACTCAATTGAATAGGAGGAGCAGATATGATGTTGGAAAAGATTATTGAAAATTTTATTCTTAATTTTAAGAAATATCTATATGCCATCTTAGGGTTAGTGATAGGAGTTCTTTTAGTTGAGTATGGGATGCTAAAAACTATTTTTATATTATTTTTGGCATTTATTGGATTTAAATTAGGAGATAGAGATTTTCAAGAGAAGTTAAAAAAACAAATATTAAATAGATTAAAGGATTAGAAAGGAAACAATAATGAGTAGAAGAGTAGCAAGAGAAGAGTTATTTAAAATAGTTTTTGAATCGGAGTTAACTGAAGTAAAGATAGATGAAACTTTAGCAAGTTATATGTTAAGAGATGAAACTAATTTAAATACAAATGAAAAAGAGTTTATTGAAAAATACTCTAATGGAATGGCTTTAAATGATGAGAAAATTACAGAAACATTAAAAAATAATATTACTGGTTGGAGCTTAGAAAGAATTGGAAATGTTGAAAAAGCACTTTTAAAAATAGCGACATATGAGGTTTTATTTGAGGATGTTCCAGCTGAGATAGTTGTTAACGAAGTTGTAGAATTAGCAAAAAAATATGGTGATGAGAAATCACATGAGTTTATCAACGGTGTTTTAGCAAAAGTAGTAGTTGAAAAAAATAGATAATAACTTTAAAAAGGAGAAGTAGTTCTAAAAAATTGCTTCTCCTTTTTTATTATTTATTATTTAATTTTTTCTAAAATTAATGGCTTCTAGCAAATGATGCTTTTCAATATTAGAAGAGTTTCCTAAATCTGCAATTGTTCTAGCAACTTTTAAAATTTTATGATATGTTCTCATGGATAAATTTAAATTTCTAATAGCTGTTCTAATTATTTGCTCACATTCATTATTTAAAGAACAATATTTTTCAACTTCGTTATTATTCATATCACGATTAAGTTTATTATTATTAAAGCGCATATTTTGAAGTTCTCTAGCTTTCATAACTCGATCTCTGATAATTTGAGAAGTATCACCTCGATCTTCATCTAAAATCTCTTTATCATTGAGCCTGTAAATTTCAACATATAAATCAATTCTATCAATAATAGGACCTGAAAGTTTTTTTGTATACCTTCTAATGTCATAAGGTGTACATGTACATAACTCTTCATCAAATCCATTTCCACAAAAACATGGATTACATGCAGCGATAAAGATTAATTTGGCAGGGAACTCCATTTTTCCTAAGCTTCGTGTTATAGATATTCTTTTCTCTTCTAAAGGTTCTCTTAAACTTTCAATAACGACTCTATCAAACTCTGTAAATTCATCTAAAAATAGTACACCATTATTAGCTAAACTTATTTCACCTGGTTTAGGTGTTCTACCACCTCCGATTATAGAGGATGTTGTAGATGTATGATGAGGGTCTCTAAATGGTCGGTTAATAATGATAGGAACTCTTTCACTGAGTTCACCGGCAATACTATAAATTTTAGTAGTTTCAATAATTTCACTCTCTGACATAGGTGGTAGTATGCCAGTTAATCTTTTAGCTAACATAGATTTACCACTTCCAGGAGCTCCAATCATTATTATATTATGCCCTCCAGCGGCAGCAATTTCAAGTGCTCTTTTAGCTCTTATTTGCCCTTTAACGTCCCACATATCTAAAGTATATTCAAAGTTTTTTATTGTATTTACAACTCTTTTACTACGAGTAATACCTTCTTCTATAAATTTAACAACATCTCTAAGATTTTTAACAGCAATAATATCAATATCTTTTATAATTGAAGCCTCTTCTAAATTTTCTTCAGGAATAATAACTCCTTTAAATCCTTTACTTTTAGCCAATAAAACACCGCTAATTATGCCTTCAGATCTTCTAACTTCTCCAGTTAAAGAAAGTTCACCCATCAGTAGATATTCTCTTAAAATACCTTTATAATCAGAAAGAAATTTCATTCCAACCATTATTCCAATGGCAATAGGTAGATCAAAGTGTGATCCTTTTTTTCTTATGTTAGCAGGAGTCAAATTAACAACAATTCTTCTAGGATCTAATAAATAACCCATATTTTTAATTCCTGACCTTATCCGATCTCGACTTTCTGATATAGTTACATCACCTAAACCAACTATATTAAAAATAGGAAGACCATTAGTCACATCAACTTCGACTTCAACTAAAAATGGTTCAATTCCTAAATAACTTGAGCTTAACACTCGAACTAACATAAAAACCTCCTTATTTATAAATATTTTAAAATTTAAAATAAATTAAATTTTGATAAATATCAGAGTGAGTATTCTATATGACTACTGATATTTTATAATTTTCTTTTTTTTAAAAAATAAATAAAAAAAGTTTGACATATCCACAAAAAAGGTGTATATTATTCTTGTGAACAAAATTGTAATAATTACAAAAGAGTAATTGTAACAATTTTAAAAAATATAAAAAAATATAAAATATAGACAGAAAATAATCGAGGAGGATTTAAAATGGCAAAAGTAAAATGTACAGTATGTGGAGAAGTATTTGAAGAGGCTTTAGGAGCTTGCCCTTTATGTAAGGTAGGATTAGATAAATGTGTTGCTTATGATGAAACTGCAGGAAGAGTTTGGGCAACTGAGCATAAAGTAGGAGAAGGATTAGCTTGCGGAGATGAAGAAATCATCGAAGGATTAAGAGCAAACTTCAACGGAGAGTGTATGGAAGTTGGAATGTACTTAGCAATGGCTAGAGTAGCAGATAGAGAAGGATATCCAGAAGTAGCAGAAGCTTATACAAGAATAGCTTTTGAAGAAGCTGGTCACGCTGCAAGATTTGCAGAGTTATTAGGAGAAGTTGTAACTGATTCTACAGAAGAGAACTTAAAGAGAAGAGTAGAAGCTGAGTATGGAGCAACTTCAGGAAAATTCGACATTGCTAAGAGAGCTAAACAATTAGGATTCGATGCAATTCACGATACAGTTCATGAAATGGCTAAAGATGAAGCTAGACACGGAAGAGCTTTCTTAGGATTATTAGAGAGACATTTCCAAAAATAATAATAAATAGTTAGAGTGCTTAATATATTTAAGCACTCTTTTTCGTTATGTTGAAGTTTTGATTAGATTGTGATACTATTAAAGTATTATAAAGGGATAAAAGGTGAGATGCTTGGGGAAAATAATTTATGTAACTGGTGGAGCAAGAAGTGGGAAAAGTTCATTTGCTGAAAAAAAAGTTTTTCAATTGAATAAGGAGAAGATTTATGTAGCTACAGCGATATCTTTTGATGAAGAGATGAAGGAAAGAGTAAGACTACACAAAATTCAAAGAGGAGAAAATTGGATAACAATAGAGGCATATAAAAATCTTTATAAAATTTTAGAAGAATATAAAGAGTTAAATGGAGTTGTATTACTAGATTGTTTAACAAATTTAGTCACAAATATTATGATTATGGATAGAGATATCAACTGGGATAAAATAACTCAAGATATTGTTAAAGAGATTGAGGAAGAGATTGAAAATGAAGTTCAAAAATTAATAGATTTTATAAAAAATAGTTCATTGGATATGGTTGTAGTTTCTAATGAAGTTGGAATGGGATTAGTTCCTCCGTATGCTTTAGGAAGATATTTTAGAGATATAGGCGGTAGAATAAATCAATTAGTTGCAAAAGAATGCCATGAAGCGTATTTAATAGTTTCTGGATTAGAGTTAAAATTAAAATAGAGTTTGGAGGAGAAAATGAAAGGTTTAGCTTTACTTTTTAAATTTATGACAAGATTACCATTTCCAGGAGGAAAAACTTTTGATTCGAAAGCTTTAGGAAAAGGAATGAAATGGTTTCCAATAGTAGGATTAGTAATAGGTATTATAAACTTAGCTGTGGCAATGGTTTTAGAAACATTTATTCCATCGCCTATTTTAATAGCAATAATCTTAGTTACTCTTGATGTTATAGTAACTGGTGGATTACATTTAGATGGTCTAGCGGATACTTTTGATGGAATATTTAGCTATAGAAGTAAACAAAAAATGTTAGAGATTATGAAAGACTCTAGAGTTGGAACAAATGGTGTTTTGGTTTTAATACTTTACTTTATATTTAAAGTTGCTTTCTTAGTAGAAACATCAGAATTGTTTGGAGTAAATCAAGGTGTAATAATGCTTATTGTCCCTATATTAGCTAGAATAAATAGTGTAGTCAACTGTGCTTTTGAGCCTTATGCAAGAGCCACTGGAATGGGTAAAACTTTTGTTGATAACACTGATAAGATGGGATTATTAATATCTTATGTCACTGTTACAGCTATATTATATGGAATAGCTCAGTATTTTATGTTACCTTTTATAAGTTTATTTATTGTTTTAAATATACTAATTGTTTGTGGGTTTTTATTTGGGAAGTTAATGACAAAAAAAATAGGTGGTATAACTGGAGATACTTTAGGAGCATTGTTAGAGCTATCTTCAGTACTTTCATTAGTTTTAATGTATGTAACTTTATAGGTGAGATTGATGGGGAAAATTATTTTAGTTAGGCATGGTGAATCAAAATTAAATATTGAAGGGGTTTACTATGGAATTTTAGATCCAGAATTAACAGAAAAAGGAAAAGAGCAGGCAGAAAAAACTAGGGAAATTTTAAAAAGTATAAATTATGAAAAGATATATGCAAGCGATTTAAGAAGAGCAATAGACACAGCAGAGATTGTAAATTATAAAAAATTAGAAATCTTAATTGATCAAGAATTACGTGAACTAAATTTTGGAATATTTGAAGGACATAGTTATAAAGAACTTTTGGACAAATATCCAGAGGAGTTAAAAAAGAGTCAAAGTAATTGGGAAAATTATAATTATATAACTGGCGAAAGTGTTTTAGAGCTTCAAAAAAGAGCTATTAATTTTATAGAGAAGAAAGTTGATTTAGATGGAACAACAGTTTTAGTTACTCACTGGGGAGTAATTAATACTATTTTAAGTCATTACTTTTCTAATGGATTAGAATCTTATTGGAAGTTTAGTGTAGAAAATGGTGGTGTAGTTATAATTGAATTTTCTGAAGGATATCCCATATTAAAGGGATTAAATATAGGGGGCTAAAATTGGACAGAATAAAAAAGATTCAAAATGATATAATTGGTGTTGATACAGAAGCTATAAAAGAGTGTAAAAAAATATTAGATTCTAGAATGAAACCTGAGAAAAGTTTAGGTGTTTTAGAAGATTTAGCAATGAAAGTAGCGGGAATAACAGGCCAACCCTTAAATGAACTAAAAGCTGGGTGTCATTTTATAGCATCGTCTGATAATGGAGTTATAGAAGAAGGAGTATCATCTTGTCCAATAGAATATACAAGAATAGTTTCAGAAGCAATGTTAAGCTCTTTTGCAGCTATTGGAATTTTATGTAAAAGTTTAGGAATACCTCTAAATTTGATAGATATTGGAATAAAAGGAGATATTCCAAGAAACTATGAAAACTTATACGTAAAAAAAATAGCTTATGGAACTAAAAATTTTAGTAAGGAACCTGCTATGAGTTTAGATGAGGTAATAAAAGCAATCTTAGTTGGAGTAGAAATAATAAAAGAAAAAAAAGAGTATGATTTCTTCTCTAATGGAGAGATGGGAATAGCTAATACAACAACAAGTTCAGCTATATTATACGCCTTAACAAAAGAGGATATAGAAAAAGTTGTAGGTTGTGGTGCAGGACTTTCAGATGAAGGATTAAGACGAAAAAAAGATGTGATAAAAGATGCTTGTCTGAAATATGATTTATTTAATAAAGAGCCAATAGAAGTTTTAAGATGCGTTGGTGGACTTGATATAGCATGTATGGTTGGACTTTACTTAGGTGCAGCATTAGAGAGAAAGCCTATGTTAATAGATGGTTTTATATCAGCAGTAGCAGCATTACTTGCAACTAGAATAGAACCAAAGGTAAAAAATTACCTAATAGGAACTCATATGAGTGAAGAACCAGGAATGAAAGTCGTTATGACAGCACTAGATTTAAAAACATTTTTACATATGGAGATGCGTTTAGGAGAAGGAACTGGAGCAGTTTTGGCGTATCCTATTTTGAAAGCAGCAGTAGAAATTCCTAAAATAATGAAAACAAAAGATGAGGTTTATGAAATATTTCAATAAAGTAATAAGGGGTGATTATTTTGGAAAAAAACCAAATGCAAGGACACCGAAAGAGATTACGAGAGAAGTATTTAAAAGTTGGATATAAGGGTTTAGAGGATTATGAAATTTTAGAGCTACTGTTAACTTATTCAATAAAATTAAAAGATTGTAAAGGTATTGCAAAGAATTTATTGTCAAAATTTAAAAGCATAGATAAAGTGATAAATGCTGAGTTAAATGATTTAAAAGAAATTGAAGGTGTTGGTGCAGAGACAGCTTTATATTTAAAAGTAATTGGTGAAACTATGTCTAATCACTATTTTAAAAATGTGAAAAATGCTGATTTAACAACTTTGAAAGGCAAAAATGATTTGGTAAATTATTTGAAAGACGATGTAGGTACTTTGAAAAGTGAAGAGTTTAAAGTGATTTACCTAAGTAGTGATAATAAGATTGTATGTGATGAGATTTTATTTAAGGGAACAATTGATAGAAGTGTAGTTTATCCCAGAAAGATAATGGAAAGAGCAATTGATAATAGAGCTAAAGGAATAATATTTGCTCATAACCATCCAAGTGGAAATTTAACTCCATCTAAAAAAGATATTGAATTAACATTAGAAATGCAAGAGTTACTAGAAAAGGTAGATATAAAATTATTAGACCATATTATTGTTAGTGATGAGTCTTATTTTAGTTTTTATGAAAATGGACTAATTGAATATTATTAAAAAGTTTAGCCCTCTTACGTTGATTAAGAGGGTCTTTTAGTAAGGAGGAAAAATGTTAGACAAAATAATTATAAAAGGTGCTAGAGAACATAATCTTAAAAATTTTGATATAGAAATTCCAAAGTATAAATTTGTTGTTGTAACAGGAGTAAGTGGAAGTGGAAAATCATCGCTAGCATTTGATACTATTTATTCAGAAGGACAAAGAAGATATGTAGAAAGTTTATCGGCTTATGCAAGACAATTCATTGGACAAATGAAAAAGCCAGAGGTAGATAGCATAGAAGGGTTAGCACCGGCTATTTCAATTGAACAAAAAACAACAAATAAAAATCCAAGATCAACAGTAGGGACAGTAACAGAGATATATGATTATATGAGATTATTATTTGCACATATAGGTAAAGCACATTGTCCAATATGTGGAAAATTAGTAGAGAGACAAAGTGTTGATGAAATTGTAGAAAATGTATATGAAAAATTTAATAATGGTGACAGACTAATGATTTTAAGTCCTGTTGTCAAAGATAAAAAAGGAACACACAAAAATCTATTTTTAAATCTTGTAAAAAAGGGATTTGTAAGAGCAAGAGTTAATGGTGAAATTCTTTATATTGAAGAGGAAATAAACTTAGATAAAAACAAAAAGCATAATATTGAAGTTGTTGTAGATAGAATTGTTGTAGATAAGGAAGATGAGGAGTTTAAATCAAGATTAACTCAAAGTATAGAGCAAGGTATAGAACTATCTGAAGGAAAAATAATAATAAACTGGGGAGATGGAGAACAATTATATAGTGAAAATTTTTCATGTCCAGATCATGAAAATGTAAGTATTCCAGATTTAAACCCGAGACTATTCTCTTTTAATGCTCCTTTTGGAGCTTGTCCTGAATGCAAAGGAATAGGGAAAAAATTAGAAATTGATGAAAGTAGACTAATAGAGGATGAAAACTTATCAATATTAAAAGGTGGATTATATGTTCCAGGAGCAGCATCAGCTAAAAAGGGTTATACATGGACAATATTTGAATCTATGGCGAAAAAATATAAAATTGATTTAGATAAACCAGTAAAAGATTTAACTAAAAAAGAGATGGATATAATTTTTTATGGAACTGATGGAGAGAAATTTAGAGTGGACTATACATCAAAAGAGTTTAGTTTTCATGGAGAAAAGGATTTTGAAGGAATTGTAAAGAATTTAGAAAGAAGATATAATGAATCGTTTTCAGAGAGCTCTAGAGAAGAGATAGAAAATAGATTTATGATAGAAAGAATATGTAAGGTATGTCATGGAAAAAGATTAAAGCCAGAAGTTTTAGCTGTAACTGTTTATAATAAAAATATAATTGAGATAACAGAACTAAGTATAAAAGATGCTCTAAATTTTTTTGAAAATATAAAGTTAACAGAAAAAGAGAAACAAATAGCAGCAGAGATCTTAAAAGAGATAAAAGAAAGAATATCGTTTATGATAAATGTGGGATTAGATTATTTGAGTTTAGCTAGAGAGACAAAAACATTATCTGGAGGAGAGTCTCAAAGGATTAGATTGGCAACTCAAATTGGGTCAGGGCTAACAGGTGTATTGTATGTTTTAGATGAACCAAGTATTGGATTACATCAAAGAGATAATGATAAACTTTTAGCTACTTTAAATAGATTGAAAGAGTTAGGAAATACACTTATTGTTGTTGAACACGATGAAGATACAATGCATCAAGCTGATTATATTTTAGATATGGGACCGGGAGCAGGAGTGTTT
Source organism: Cetobacterium sp. 2G large (assembly GCF_014250655.1). Classification (NCBI taxonomy): domain Bacteria; kingdom Fusobacteriati; phylum Fusobacteriota; class Fusobacteriia; order Fusobacteriales; family Fusobacteriaceae; genus Cetobacterium; species Cetobacterium sp. 2G large. The sequence goes on from NZ_JACHTH010000005.1 coordinate 321,212, forward strand.
GGTGGTGAAATTGTAGCTGCAGGAACACCACAAGAAGTTATGGATAATGAGACTTCAATGACAGGGAGATATTTAAAAGGTGAAATAGGTATAACGGTACCAGAAAAGAGAAGAGAGCCCAAAGGGTATATAACTTTAAAAGGAGCAAAGGGGAATAATTTAAAGAATGTAGATGTAGATATACCTTTAGGTGTTTTAACTGTTGTAACAGGAGTAAGTGGAAGTGGAAAATCAACACTAATAAATCAAACTCTTTATCCAATTTTATTTAATAAATTAAATAAAGGTAAGCTTTATCCATTAGAATATTCTTCTATTGAAGGATTAGAAAGTTTAGATAAAGTTATAGATATAGATCAAAGTCCTATTGGAAGAACTCCAAGATCAAATCCAGCTACATATACAAAAGTATTTGATGATATTAGAGATATTTTCTCTCAAACAAAAGATGCAAAAGCTAAGGGATACTCAAAAGGTCGTTTTTCTTTTAATGTAAAAGGAGGACGATGTGAAGCATGTCAGGGTGCTGGAATAATCAAAATTGAAATGAATTTTTTACCTGATGTTTATGTTGAATGTGAGGTATGTAGAGGAAAAAGATATAATAGGGAAACACTGGAAGTTTACTACAAAGGAAAAAATATTTCAGATGTATTGGACATGAGCGTGGGAGAAGCCTATGATTTCTTCAAAACAATACCAACATTAGAAAGAAAACTAAAGGTATTAGTAGATGTAGGGTTAGATTATATAAAATTAGGTCAACCTGCTACAACGCTATCTGGAGGAGAAGCTCAAAGAATAAAATTAGCAAGTGAATTATCTAAAGTATCAAAAGGAAAAACTGTATATATTTTAGATGAGCCAACAACAGGATTACATTTTGAAGATATAAGAAAACTTTTAGAAGTAATTAATAGATTAGTGGAAAAAGGAAATACAGTTATAATTATAGAACATAATTTAGATGTAATAAAAAATGCTGATTACATAATCGATATAGGACCTGAAGGTGGAGATGGTGGAGGAAAAGTTATTTTAACAGGAACTCCAGAAAAAATAGCTTCTTCTAAAAAAGGTTATACAAGTAAATACTTAAAAAAAGCATTAAAAGGAGAGAGATAAAATAATGTTTGAATATTTAAATGGAGTAATAAAAATAAAAAAACCAGAATATTTAGCAGTGGATGTAAATGGGGTAGGGTATAGAGTTTACATAACTTTAAAAACTTATGATCAAGTACAGGTGGGAGAGAAAAAAGAGCTATATATATATAATGTAATAAAAGAAGATGCATTTAAACTAGTAGGGTTTTTACAGGAGAGAGAAAGAGTTCTTTTTGAGATGTTAATAGGAATAAGTGGAATAGGATTATCACTAGCCCTTTCTATAATGTCAACATTTTCAATAGACAATATTAGAGAGATTGTTTTAACAGAAGATTTTAAGACGTTAAAAAGAGTTCCAAAATTAGGAGAAAAAAAATCAAAGCAAATAATTATAGATTTAAATAATAAGATTAAAACATTAAATTTAATGTCTATGGAAGATCCATCAGGAGATATGTTAAATAATGCGATTGAAGAAGAGTTATATATGGCATTAGATTCTTTAGGATATAGTAAAAAGGAAATAGATTCTATGATAAGTAAAGATGAGTTAAATAGTTATTCTACTTTGGAAGAGGCAATTAAGGGAGTTTTAAAAAAAATTCAATTAAGGGGATGATTTTATGAGGAAAATCTATGTTCTAGACACTAATGTTTTAATACATGACCATCGTAGTATTTATAGTTTTGAAGATAATGAAGTTGTTGTTCCTATATATGTAATAGAGGAGATAGATAATTTAAAGAGAAATAGTACGACAGCAATACAGGCTCGTTTAGCAGCTAGAGAGCTTGATACCATAAGAAAAAAAGGGTGTATTGCAAAAGGGGTAGAGCTAGAGAAAAAGATTTTTTTCAGGGTAGAGATAGAAAGTGATTTAAATTTATTACCACCAGTATTAAAAAAAGACTCAATGGATAATATGATAATTGCAACAACTCTCGGAATTAAAAATAAAAATCCAGATATGAAAGTAATTTTAATAACTAAAGATATAAATATGAGAATTAAGGCAGATTCTTTAGGATTAGAAGTTCAAGATTATGAAACAGATAGAACGGATTATACGACGTTATATGATGGTTATGAAGAGATTGAAGTTTCAAGAGATATTTATAACAAATTTGATAAAGCTGGAAAAATAAATGTTTGGGAGTTAGGAAAAGAGTATCATTTTACAGAAAATATGTTTATTAAATTTAAATGTGGAGAAGAAAAAACTTTTGGAAGATATATAGGTGGAAAAATTAGAAGAAATTTAGAAGGACAAATATCAGCTTGGGGTGCAAGGGCAAGAAATGATGAGCAAGAATATGCAATGGAACTTTTAATGGATGAAAATATAAAAGTTGTAACATTAGTAGGAAGAGCTGGAACTGGAAAAACTTTATTGGCAATAGCAGCAGGATTAGAACAAGTTGTTGAAAGAGGGAAATATAAAAGATTACTTATAGCTCGTCCAATAATTCCAATGGGAAAAGATTTAGGGTATCTTCCTGGAAGTGAAGAAGAGAAATTAAGACCATGGATGCAACCCATATATGATAATATAGATTATTTAGCTGGGGAAAAAGGTGAAAAAACTGGAGAGAAAGTAATTTTAGGGCTTCAAACTATGGGGCTTTTAAAAATAGAAGCTCTTACTTATATAAGAGGAAGAAGTATTCCTAATGGATATATAATAATAGATGAAGCACAAAACTTAACTCCTCTCGAAGTAAAAACCATAATAACAAGAGCAGGAGAAAATACAAAGATAGTGTTAACAGGAGACCCAGATCAAATAGATAGTCCATATTTAGATTCAGACACAAATGGGCTTACATATCTATCAGAAAAATTAAAAAATGAAAGTATAGTAGGACATGTTACTTTGAAAAAAGGTGAACGTTCAGCATTAGCTGAGTTAGCAGCAAAACTTCTATAATTTTTTCTTTTATTTTATCAATATATATATTATAATAATGTATAAGATAAAAGACGAAATTTGGGAGGAGTAAAGTTATGGAGACACTTTTAACATTGTTTTTATTTATTTTTGCTGTAGCTTTAATAATATTAGTTCTTGTTCAACCAGATAGAAGCCATGGTATGTCAGGTAGCATGGGAATGGGAGGTTCAAATACAGTATTTGGAGTTTCAAAAGACGGAGGACCACTAGCCAGAGCAACTGAAGTAGTAGCATTTTTATTCATACTTTCAGCACTTCTTCTGTATCTAGTAAAATAGTTAAAAGAGTTAAAGGCGTGTTGGGGTACACAATACGCTTTTTTATTTTAAAAAATAGGTTGTGATTAAATGCAAAGTATATTTGGTGGAAATTTTGAAGATGCAAAACCTCTATCTACTCGTTTAAGGCCTCAGAAGTTTGTAGATTTTAAAGGGCAAGAAAAACTTCTAGGAAAAAATGGTGTTCTTAGAAAAATAATAGAGGGTAAATCTTTATCTAATATGATTTTATATGGACCATCAGGCTCTGGAAAAAGTTCATTGGGTGAAATAATATCTAAAGAGTTAAACTATAATTTTGAGACTTTAAATGCAACAGTAGCAAGTTTAAATGATTTAAGAGAGATTGTAGAAAAAGCTAAAAGAAATTTAGAGTTATATGGGAAAAGAACAATTTTATTTTTAGATGAAATTCATAGATTTAATAAAACTCAACAAGATGCGTTATTGTCTTATACAGAGTCAGGAATATTAATTTTAGTTGGAGCTACTACTGAAAATCCTTATCATAGTCTAAACAATGCACTATTATCAAGGTGTTTAATCTTTGAATTTAAACCTTTAACAAGAGATAATATAAGAGAGATTTTAATAAAAGGTGAAAATTTATTAAATTTACAACTTCCCGAAGAAGTAAGAGATGTTATTTTAGATATTTCTCAAGGAGATAGTAGAGTAGCTTTAAATTACTTAGAATTATATAAAAATAGTTGTATGGGATACTCTAAAGAAGAGATAATAGATATTTTCAGAGAAAGAAAAGCCTCTTATCATAAGGAAGAGGATAAATATAATATAATTTCAGCTATGATAAAAAGTATAAGAGGAAGCGATCCAGACTCAGCAGTATATTGGTTAGCAAGGCTTCTTCATGGTGGAGAAGATCCACGATATATAGCAAGAAGAATATTTATCCATGCAAGTGAAGACATTGGTATGGCTAATCCAGAAGCTATGTTAATAGCAAATAGTGCTATGAATGCAAGTGAAAAAATAGGAATGCCGGAAATAAGGATAATTTTATCTCAGGCAGTTATTTATTTAGCAATATCAACAAAAAGCAATTCAAGCTATATGGCAATAGATAAAGCTTTAAAAGATATAGAGGATGGAGACTTAGAACCGGTTCCAATACATATAGGGACTGGAGCGATAGGATATAAATATCCTCATAATTATGAAAATAATTTTGTGGAGCAAAAATATAGAGCAAATAGAAAAAAATACTATATTCCAGGAAATAACAGAAATGAAAAACTAATTGAAGAAAAATTAGATAAATTATGGAAATTAAAATAATTGAGGTGATAAAATGAAGCTAATTAAAGCGGTTAGAGGAACTAAAGATATATTTGGAGATGAAGGAATAAAGTATGACTATATAACGAGGACAGCTCAAGAGTTTTTTGGGAATTATGGGTACTCAATGATAAAAACTCCTATATTTGAAGAAACAGATCTTTTTAAAAGAGGAGTAGGAGAGGGAACAGATATCGTTGAAAAAGAGATGTATACTTTTCAAGATAGAGGAGAAAGAAGTATCACTTTAAGACCAGAAGGAACAGCAGCTGTTGTAAGATGCTATTTAGAAAATAAGATATACGCGAAAGAGGAAGTTTCAAGATATTTTTATGCAGGGTCTATGTTTAGATATGAAAGACCTCAAGCAGGAAGACAAAGAGAGTTCAATCAAATAGGTGTAGAAGTTTTAGGTGAAAGCTCACCGATTTTAGATGCAGAAGTAATTGCAATGGGATATTCTTTTTTAAGTAAAATCGGAGTTACTGATTTAGAAGTAACTATAAATTCTGTAGGAGAAAAAGAAAGCAGACAGAGATATAGAGAAACTCTTTTAAACTTTTTAGAACCAATGAGAGAAGAGCTTTGTGATGATTGTAAAATGAGAATGGAGAAAAATCCACTTAGAGTTTTAGATTGTAAAGTAGATAAATGTAAAGAGTTAACAGCTGATGCACCAATTATAACAGACTCTTTATCAGTAGAAGAAAAAGCACACTATGAAATAGTGAAAAAATATTTAACATTATTTAATGTAAAGTATAAAGAGGATCCAAGACTAGTTAGAGGATTGGATTATTATTCAAGTACAGTTTACGAGATTGTGACAAATAAATTAGGATCACAAGGAACTGTTTTAGGTGGAGGAAGATATGATAATCTTCTAAAGCAACTTGGAGATAAAGAGATACCTGCATTTGGATTTGCAGCAGGAGTTGAAAGAATCATGATGCTTTTAGGTGAGGATTTCCCAAAAAGAGAGTTAGATGTATATATAGCTTGGTTGGGAGAAGCTACTATGGATTCTGCATTTAAGTTAGCTAATGATTTAAGACTTTTTGGAAAATCTGTTGTAATAGATTATGCTTCAAAAGGAATGAAAGCTCATATGAAAAAAGCTGATAGAGTTGGAGCAAAAAATGTTATTATAATAGGTGAGGATGAGATGAATAAAGGTGTTGTTATGCTAAAAGATTTCATCAATAGAACTCAAGAAGAAGTAAGTATAGAAAATATAAAAAATATATTAAAATAATAGAAGGAGAAAAGCGATGACGTATTATAGAACTCATAACTTAGGGGAATTAAGAGCTTCAAATATTGGTGAAACAGTTACTTTATCTGGATGGGTTGATACAAAAAGAGACTTAGGTGGATTAACATTTATCGATTTAAGAGATAGAGAAGGAAAAACACAAATAGTTTTCCATACAGATGTAGCAGAAGTTTCAGTTGTAGAAAGAGCACAAAAATTAAAAAATGAATCAGTTATAAAGGTTGTAGGAGTTGTAAAAGAAAGACAAAGCAAAAATGCGAATATTCCTACTGGTGATATTGAAGTATTTGTAACAGATTTAGAAGTTTTAAATAACTGTGATGTTTTACCATTCCAAATATCTGGAGATGAAAATTTAAGCGAAAATATAAGATTAAAATATAGATATTTAGATTTAAGAAGATCTCAAATGACTAGAAATCTAAAAATGAGACATAAAATGATTATGTCAATAAGAAACTATATGGATGAAAAAGGATTCCTAGACGTAGATACTCCAATTTTAACAAAGTCAACACCAGAGGGAGCAAGAGACTTCTTAGTTCCAAGTAGAATTAATCCAGGAGATTTCTATGCTTTACCACAATCACCTCAATTATTTAAGCAATTATTAATGATTTCTGGAGTAGAAAAATATTTCCAAATTGCTAAATGTTTTAGAGATGAAGATTTAAGAGCTGATAGACAACCTGAGTTTACTCAGTTAGATATCGAAATGTCTTTCATAGAGCAAAAAGATATTATGAATGAGATAGAGGGATTAGCTAAAAGAGTATTTAAAAATGTAACAGGAGAATCAGCTGATTACGAATTCCCAAGAATGCCTTATGCAGAAGCTATGGAAAGATTTGGTTCAGATAAACCTGATACAAGATTTGGTGTTGAATTAAAAGATTTAACAGATATAATGGCAACTTGTGGATTCAAAGGATTTAAAAGTGCAGTAGAAGCTGGTGGAATCGTTAAAGCAGTTGTAGCTCCAGGAGTTGCAGAGCAATTCTCAAGAAAAATTTTAACTGAATATGAAGATTATGCAAAAACATATTTTGGTGCAAAAGGAATGGCTTGGATAAAGTTAACAGAAGAGGGAGTTAATTCCCCAATAGCTAAGTTCTTTACTGAAGAAGAGATGAATGCAATCATAGCTAGAACTGAAGCAAAAGTTGGAGATGTAATAATGATTGTAGCAGATAGAGCAAAAGTTGTGTATGGAGCTTTAGGTGCTGTAAGATTAAAGTTAGGAAAAGAATTAGGATTGATTAATAATGATGAATTTAAATTCTTATGGGTAGTAGATTTCCCTATGTTCGAATATGATGAAGAAGAGCAAAGATATAAGGCTCAACATCACCCATTCACATCAATAAAAGCTGAAGATATGCAGTTATTCTTAGATGGAGAAATGGATGAAGTTAGAACTAACTCATACGACTTAGTATTAAATGGATCTGAAATTGGTGGAGGATCAATAAGAATATTTAATCCTGAAATTCAAAGTAAAGTATTTGAAAAGTTAGGTTTATCTAAAGAAGAAGCACAAGAGAAGTTTGGATTCTTTGTGGATGCATTTAAATATGGAGCACCACCACATGGAGGATTAGCTTTTGGTATTGATAGATGGTTAATGGTAATGTTAAAAGAGCAATCAATAAGAGATGTAATCCCATTCCCTAAAACAAATAAAGGTCAATGTTTAATGACAGAAGCACCAAGTAAAGTTGATGATAAGCAATTAGAAGAGCTTTATTTAGATTCAACATATAATTCAGAAATAGTTTAGTTATAAAAAATATACTATTCATAAGGATTTTTTAATTGAAAAAATAATATAGAAGTGATATAATTGTCTTAAGAATAAATATTTCTGGTCTACTCGCTATTATCTGGAGGTTTTGGGCCTAAGGTCGCTATTGGGATTGGCGCTGTTATTTATAGTTCAGAAAAGTCACGGAAACCCTTGTTTCACGGACCCTGTGTATAGATAATATCTGGTTACCACTTATAAGAAATGGCGACCAAAACCGTAAGGAAGGCGGTAGACTGGAGTTATTCTTTTTAGGACTTTCGAGTCCTTTTTTTTTATTTCACGATGAAAGGAGAATAAATGTTAACTATTGAAAAACAAATAGAAATAATTTTATTAGAAACAGTAAATAATCTTTATCCAGATAAAGATTTAAAACCAATAGAGATAACTGTAGCAACAAATGAAAAATTTGGAGATTTTCAATCAAATTTTGCTATGATGAATTCTAAAATAATTGGTGGTAATCCAAGAGCTATTGCTGAGAATGTTGTAAATAACATAGTTGAAAATAGTGTAATTGATAAAATAGAGATTGCAGGACCAGGATTTTTAAATATATTTTTAAAAGATTCATATTTAGGAGATTTAGTTAAAAAGATTTCAAAAGAGGATTATGAATTTAAAGGACTTAATATAGAAGGAGATGTAATAATAGATTACTCTTCGCCGAATATAGCAAAAAGAATGCATATTGGTCACTTAAGATCAACTATAATCGGAGATTCGATTAAAAGAATGTATAAGTATTTAGGTTATAATGTTGTGGCAGACAATCACATTGGAGATTGGGGAACTCAATTTGGAAAACTGATAATAGGATACAGAAACTGGCTTAATCAAGAGGCTTATAAAGAAAATGCTATTGAAGAATTAGAAAGAGTTTATGTTGAGTTTACAAGACAAAGTGAGGAAAATCCAGAACTTGAAGATCAAGCTAGAGAAGAGTTAAAAAAACTTCAAGATGGTGATAAGGAAAATTATAGATTATGGCAAGAGTTTATAAAAGTTTCTCTAGATGAATATGCAAAGTTATATAATAGAATGGGAATAAACTTTGATACATATTATGGTGAATCTTTTTATCATGATTTAATGCCAGGAGTAGTTGAAGAGTTAGAAAATAAGAAAATAGCAGTTGAAGATCAAGGAGCAAAAGTTGTATTTTTCCCAGAGGAAGAGAAACTACATCCTTGTATTGTTCAAAAGAAAGATGGAGCATTTTTATATGCAACTTCAGATATAGCAACTGTTAAATTTAGATTAGCTAATTATAATGTAAATAAATTAATATATGTAACAGATGAGAGACAGCAAGATCACTTTAGACAATTTTTTAGAATTACAGATATGTTAGGATGGAATGTTGAAAAGCAACATGTTTGGTTTGGAATAATGAGATTTGCTGATGGTGTGTTCTCTACTAGAAAAGGAAATGTAATTAGATTAGAGGAACTTTTAGATGAAGGTAAGAGAAGAGCTTATGAAATTGTAAATGAGAAAAATCCAGAATTATCAGAAGAGGAAAAAGATAATATAGCAGAAGTTGTAGGAACAGGAGCTATAAAGTATGCTGATTTATCACAAAACAGACAAACAGCAGTTATTTTTGAATGGGATAAAATTTTAAGCTTTGAAGGAAATACGGCTCCATATTTACAATACTCTTATGCAAGAATTAAATCTATATTAAGAAGAGCAAAAGAGCAGAATAAAGATGTTAAAGAGGATGTTATAATAAAGTTTGTAGATAAAACAGAAAGAACTTTAGCTCATCATTTAACACAATTCCCAGGAGTTATATTGAAAGCAGCTGATAGTTGTAGACCAAATTTAATAGCTGATTATTTATTTGAATTATCAAAAAAATTCAATAGCTTCTACAATGCATGTCCAATATTAAATCAAGAGGATGAAATTTTATATTCAAGATTGTTATTAGCTGAAAGAACAGCAGCAGTATTGAAAGAAGGATTGAATATTTTAGGAATAAATACATTAGAGAGAATGTAAAACTAAAACCAGTGTGAGAGCACTGGTTTTTTTATAAAAAAGAATAAGAGAAAAACTAAGTATAACAAGATTAGATAGTAAGAATTTGTAATACGAGGTGAAAGAATGGAGTGGATTTATCTTTTTTATAATGTTACTGTAGAAGCTTTTTATAAAGTTGGTGTTTTTGTATCAATATCTTTATTATTAATTGGTTTAATAGATTACAAATTTAATGGAATAATAATAAAACTATTAGAAAAAGATAGGAAAAATCAAGTTTATTTTTCAGCATTATTAGGGTTAGTTCCAGGTTGTGGAGGGGCAATAGTTGTAGTTCCAATGTATATTTTAGGAAAAGTAACTTTTGGAAGTTTAGTTGCAGCTTTTATAACAACAATGGGAGATGCTGCCTTTATTTTAATTGTGGGAGATATAACTGCATACTTTAAAGTATTAATAATAAGTGGAATAACTGGAGTAATTTGTGGTTTATTTATAGATTATTTTAAGATTGGTGAAAATATAGTTATAAATAAAAATAAGCAAATGGAAAAAGGGAAGGACTATGTAAATGAAGAGAGTGGACATAAACATCACAAACATATAGCTCATAAACAAGGAGATATAGTTGATAAAGTTTTACATAGAAGAACAGATTTTAAATATGTATACTTAATGACTCATAATATATGGTACAAAATATTTTGGCTTTTGGTAATAATCTCTTTTCCTTTTGCTTTGGAGCATTTATTAGAGGCTCATACACATGAAAATCATTTTATAATTGAGTATATGAATATAAGTGGTAGTATAGGAACGATTTTATGTATTTTATATACTTTATTAAGTAGAAAAGGAATACAGGGCAGTAACTTTGACAAAACTGAAAGTAAATTAGGATCAATAAAAGAAACTTTAATACACACAGCAGAAGAAGTGGCATTTTTAGTAAGTTGGGTTTTTGTGGCATTTTTAGGGTATGAGATATTATTGAGATATATAGGTGGAGCTGAAGGCTTAAAACTATTTTTAGAAAACAAGGGTTTTTTAGTAGTAATCGGGGCAATCATTATCGGGTTAATACCAGGTTGTGGACCTCAAATATTATTAGCTGCTATCTATATATCAGGTGGAATTCCATTTTCAGCGTTGGTAGCTAATGCAATTTGTAATGATGGAGATGCATTATTTCCATTGTTAGCGTTAAGTAAAAAGTCAGCTTTACTAGTTACCTTATATAATGTAATTCCAGCTTTATTAATTGGAGGTTTTTTATATTTATTAGAAACTTAAAAAGCAGATGGTTATAGACCATCTGCTTTATTAGTTTAAATTTCATCTAAAAAATCTTCTAATGAAACTAAAGGTTCTAGAAGTTCTAAATAATTTTTATTTGTAGTAGTAGTTACTCGATTAATTTTTATAAGATCTTTATCTGCTAAGATAGAGGCGTTTTCATTTATTTCATTTAAAGAATAGTCTTGTAAAAGATTCTGTAAGTCAATTGTTGTTAAGATTTTTTTTTGTAGTTCTTTTGTGCTTCCATTAGCCATACATCCAAGAGTTATAATCTCTTTTTCTTCAAAGATATCTCCTTGAGAATGAAACTTTAGAAGTTCTCTAAAAATTTTGTCTTGTAGTAATTTGTTCATAAAAATCATCTCCTGATATATTATTTTTTAAAATAATTTTTAAGTAAACTATCTAAAAGCGGATTAACACCTAAAAATTGTAAGTATCTATCATATTCTTTTCTTTTTTCTTCTAGTTTCTCTTCTGAAGGAGAACCCAAAATAGCCTTGATTAGAATATTTTTAGGAGTATGTTCCATATCTATGAATTCCATAACTTTTGTATTATAACCACAAAGTTCTAAAGAAAGAGCTCTTAGAGCATCTGTGGCTAAAGAACTAAATCGTTCTTGTAAAATACCATGATTCCCAAAAGGCGATAGAACTCCTTTTAATTCTGTTGTTGGGGATTTATCTATTTTTTGATTTATTTCTGACTGGCAGCAAGGTACAGCTAAAATAGCTTTAGCACCTAATTCTAATCCTTTAAGAATAGAGTAGTCAGTAGCATTATTACAAGCATGTAGTGAGAATATTAAGTCAACATCTTTAAAAATATCAAAATCTTTAATATCTCCTTTTAAGAACTGTAAATTATTAAAGTTTAAATCTTTAGCAATGATATTACAATGGTTAATAACATCCTCTTTTAAATCTAAACCGATAACATCAATATTTAAATTTTTAATATTTTTTAAATAATGATACAAAGCAAAAGTTAAGTATGATTTACCACATCCAAAATCAATTATTTTCATTGAATTACCAATAAGTTTTTTTTCTTGTAACTCTTTTAGTGTATCTTCAATAAATTCTAAATATCTGTTTATTTGTCTAAATTTATTAAATTTTTCTTTACTAACTTTTCCGGCTTCAGACATAACTCCAAGTCTAATTAAAAATGGGATAGGTGTGTTATCTTGTAAAATATAATTTTTTTGTTTATTGTGTGAAAGTTCTAATATTTTACTTTCAGTATTTTTTCTTTTTATAGAAAAACCTTTTTTATTTTGTAAAACTTGAATCTCTTGATTAGATGTAACTATTAAAATTTGTTTAAATGTATCAATAATTTCATTCAAAATGTTAAAGCTATCAGCTAAAGGTTCATTTTTATGAAAAGCCTTATTATTTGCAAAACTTTCGAACTGTATAAAAAAATCTTCTTTTATTTGAACAGGTTTTAAATTTATTTTTTTATAAGAACTTTCTTTTGTAGGATTTGAAAAAATTCCTTTTATAAAATTATTATCATTAATACTATCTTTAAAAATATTTAAAATATCATTTTTTAGGTATTTCATATTAAACTCCTTATTTTCAATAATCTATATTATACTCTGTAAGAGAAAAATATTCAAAAAATTTTTGACAAAAATGTCAAATTATGGTATTTTAGAATCATAGATATAGGGGGTATAGGTATATCGGTATAAGGAGATGAAATGATGAAAAAAGAGTATGAGATTGAAAATCTCCACTGTGGAGGTTGTGCATCAAAAATTCAATATGAATTGGATAAATTAGCTGAATTAGAAGGTGTTAATGTTGATTTTTATACAAAAAAATTGAAGTTTATACTAAAAGAAGAGGTAAATGAGGATGAACTTATTGAAAAATTAAATAAAATTGCAGATAAAGTAGAACCAGGAACATATTTTAAAAAAGTAAAAAATGATGATAGTAAATTGAGTGAAGATGAGGATACTCACGAACATAATCATTCTCATGGCAACGAATTAATTTCAAAATTAGATTTAATTATTCTAACAATTGGAATTACTCTTTTTGTTGTTGGATTAACATTACCAAAGAGTTTACAAAAAGATATAATTTTGATTATAGCATATGGACTATCGGGATATGATATATTGTTAAATGCTTTAAAAAACTTAAAAAGAGGAAAATTTTTAGATGAGAATTTTTTAATGAGTATAGCTACAGTTGGAGCTTTAGCTTTAGGTGACTTTGGAGAAGCTGCAGGTGTTATGATTTTCTATAAAATAGGTGAATTCTTTCAAGATATGGCAGTTAATAATTCAAAAAAATCTATAGAAAAATTAATGAGTATAAAACCAGAGTTTGCAAATGTAAAAGATAAAAATGGGATTATAGAAATGATGAATCCTTCAAAAGTAAAAGTAGGAGACATATTAATTATAAAACCTGGAGAAAGAGTTCCTTTAGATGGAGTTATTGTATCAGGAACAACAACATTAGATAAATCAGCTTTAACGGGAGAGTCAGTGCCAGTTATAGGTGAAGTAGGAAGTGAAATATTAAGTGGATCTATAAATATAAATGGTACTATTGAAGTAAAAACAACAAAAATATATTCTCAATCTACTGTTAGTAGAATAATAGACATGGTTCAAAGTGCTGGAAGTAAAAAAGCACATGCTGAAAAATTTATAACAAAATTTGCAAGATATTACACACCATTAGTTGTTTTTATGGCTATTTTAATAGGATTTGGAGTTCCATTATTTTACGATGGTAACTTTAAATTATGGTTTAGTAGAGCACTTATATTTTTAGTAATCTCTTGTCCATGTGCATTAGTTTTATCAGTACCTTTAACATTCTTTAGTTCTATTGGAAAAGGATCAAAAGATGGAATATTGATAAAAGGTGGAAATTATTTAGAAAGATTAAAAAATATAGATACAGTTGTATTTGATAAAACAGGTACTTTAACAAAGGGAAGTTTCAAAGTAACAAAGGTTGAGGTTATAAAGGGATCAGAAAAACGTCTAATGGAATATGCTAAGGCAGGTGAATTTTATTCAAACCATCCTATAGGAAAAGCTATATTAAATTATGGAGATGTTGAAATTTCAGAATGGGATATACAAGGACACAATGAAAAAGCTGGATATGGGGTAAATGCTCTTTATTCTGGAAAAGAGATTTTAGTAGGAAGTAGAAAATTCTTAGAAAGTCATAATATCAATGTTGAATTACCAGAAGCTTTTGGAACAGTAGTTTATGTTGCTGTAGATTCTGAATTTATTGGAAGAATTTTTGTAGAAGATGAGATAAAAGAAAACTCAAGAAAGACAATAGATGAGTTAAAATCACAGGGTATTGATGTGTATATGTTAACTGGAGATAATAAAAAAACAGGTAAACATATTGGAGATATTTTAGGAATAGATGAAGACAAAGTATGTACAAATCTTCTTCCGCAAGATAAAGTTAGTAAGTTAGAAGAGATAAAAAGTAAAAGTAAAAAAGGAACTATATTCGTGGGAGATGGAATAAACGATGCTCCAGTATTAGCTATGGCTGATATCGGAATTTCTATGGGGAAATTGGGAAGTGATATTGCAATAGAAAGTTCAGATATAGTTTTAATGAATGATGATCCTTATAAAATAATAGAGGCTTTACATTTGGGACAAAGAAATAATCAAGTTGTATTAGAAAATGTAGGGTTTGCTTTAGGAGTAAAAATAGTAGTTATGATTTTAGGAGTTTTAGGAATTGCAAATCTATGGTTAGCTATTTTTGCAGATGTAGGAGTATCGGTATTAGCTGTTTTAAATGCATCTAAAATTTTAAGTAAAAAAAATTAAAGAATATAAAGAGAGTTCGTATACTCTCTTTTATTTTTTGTGTTATAATATATAAAAAAAGAAAAGGGAGATAGATATGTTTTATTTTGTTTACGGAGACACTCCACTTCCGTTAAAATATGAAGAGTTAATGGAAAAAATAAAAAAGTCAAATCCTAGCATTCCAATGAAAGTCTATGATGCTTCTCAAAATGAGGAAGATAATTTTTTAGAAAGTATTTCAATAAACTCTATGTTTGCTCCAAAGGAGTTAGTAGTTTTAAAAAGAGCTGAAAAAAATAAAAAGTTAGATCAATTATTAAAAATAGTTGGAGAATATGATCTCACAAAAAAAGAGGTTGTAGTTGTTTATGAAGAAGAGTTAAATGATTATGGTAAAGCAATAAATGAGGTTGGAAAAAAGGTTTTAACAAATGCAGAGAAATTAGGAAAAGTAATTGTAGCAAGAAAAGCTTTAGAGAAAAAGGGTATACACTTTTTTATAGAAAAAGAGTTAGAAATATCTGAGTATGAGGCCGAAAAATTAGCAGAAATTTTAGGTGATGATTTTTTTAAAGTAAAAAACGAAGTAGAGAAAATAAAGAGTTTTTTAGATGGAAAAACATTTATATTAGAAAAAATTTTACCTATCTTATCAGTAAGTGATGAGTATAATTTAAAAAAATTAGTAGAAGATTTTATGATTGAAGATAATATGGAAGTATTACTAGATTATTTAAAAAAAAGTAAAGAGTATATGTTATTTTTATATTTAATTTCAGAAGAGTTAAGTTTAGCATTAAAATTAGTAGGGTTAAAGAAAAGTGGAGATTTAAGAGAAAGTATTTCGTATAATGATTTTAAAGGAAATACATATGAAAAATTAAAAAAATATTTTAAAAATAATAGAGGATACATTAGAGAATATCCTATTTTTTTAAAATTAAAATACATGTCTTTATTTAATGAACAATTTTTATTAAAAAAAATAGAAAAATTATTGAAAGTTGAATTTTTAATAAAAAATGGTGGAATAGAAGAAAATATAGGTATAGAAAAATTTATAATTGATTTTAAAAGAGGGTAGTTTTTTAAACTATCCTCTTTTTATATTAAAAAAGCTAGAATCAATATTTTCTATAAATTGAGATGGAGTTTTAAATAATCCAAAGTCACCATAAAAAGATAAAGGATAAGACAAAAAGAGTTCTTTTTTGGCTCGAGTTAAAGCTACATAAAAAAGTCTTTTTTCCTCCTCTAGATTAAGAGCATCACCTATTGAACTTGGAATGATACCTTCTAAAAGAAGAGGAATAAATACATAATCCCATTCTAATCCTTTAGAACTGTGTATGGTTAAAAATGAGAGAGTTATATTTGTATTATAAAATTTATGTTTAAAAATATTTTCTAAAAATGGATTAGAAGCAACATTAAATTTGATATTAGAAGATTCAAAGAATTTGATAAACTCTTCCATGTAAATAAAGTTTCTAAAAAGAATTCCAATCGTAGCAGTTGGATTCAATTCTAAAATATCTTTGATTTTATCAAAAATAAATGAAATTTCATTAAAATGATTTTTAAAAATATTTAGATTAGGTTTTTTTAAAGAGCTATCTTTAGTTATAAGTGATTTTCTAAAACAATATTTTAATTTTTTAGAAAATTCATTTGATAAGTGTAAAATAGGATTGGTACTTCGATAGTTTTCTTTTAAAATAATAGTTTTAACATTGGGAAATTCATTACAAAAATTTAGAATATTTTCCATGGAAGTTCCTTTAAAACCATAAATACTTTGATAGTCATCTCCAACAACCATGAGATTAGAATTTTTAGCTAGTAATTTTAAAATATGAACTTGTAAATTATCAGTATCTTGATATTCGTCAACCATAATATATTGAAAATCGATAATAATTAAATTTAGGCTTAATAGTTTATAAAATTGAATAAGTAAATCATTAAAAGAATAGAAATTTTCTGTTTTTTTTAATAATTCAAAATTATTTAAAAAATTTATAATTAAAGTTTTAGATTTTTCATCTAGTTTTTTAAAATAATATTCTTTTAAAATAGAGGAAGAAGTTAAAGAGATAATTTTTATTAAAATATCTTTAGAAAAATTTTTTAAAATATTGTCATAAAGAGGAGTTTTTTTAGCTAAAACTAAAGCATCATCTGTAGTAAGAATTTTAAAACATTTATTTTGACTATATTTTTTTAAATATTTATATGCTAAAGAATGAAAAGTTTCAATACAAATATTTGAATCAGGTAAAAAAGAGCTGATTCTTGTTTTTATTTCACTAATAGCTTTTCTAGTAAAAGTTAGAATTAGAATATTTTTAGAAGGTATTTTAAGTTCAATTAAAAGAAGAGCTCTATATATAATGGTTCTTGTCTTTCCAGAACCTGCTCCTGCTATAACTAAAAAATGGCCATTAAAATTTATTACGGCTATTAATTGATCAAAATTTAAATTATTGATTAAAAAATTTTTGAAATTATCAGATAAATCTAAATTTTTTAAAGATATATTTTTTAAATAGTTTTCTTTCATAAAACTTATCATCTCCCCTATAAAAATAAAGCTTAATAGAATATACCTCAATAAAGTAAAAAAATCTAATAAAAGTAACAAAAAATTGAATAATGAGTCTAAAAAATTAAAATGATCAAAAATTGACGGTTAAAAATTAGAAAAATTATCGAAAAAAAATTTTAAAAAACACTAAAACACAAGTATACTAGCATTATAAAAATAAAAATTCACACAGGAGTGATGTTTATGACACTAATAAATACAATAGAAAAAGTAAGATTAGCACAAAAAGAATATTCTAAATTTACTCAAGAAAAAGTAGATGAAATTTTTAGAGAAGCTTCATTAGCTGCAAATAATGCTAGAATAAAATTAGCTAAAATGGCAGTTGAAGAAACTGGAATGGGAATTGTTGAAGATAAAGTTATAAAAAATCACTTTGCTTCAGAATATATATATAACTCATACAAGGATACAAAAACTTGTGGAACAATAGAAGTTGACGCAGCTTATGGAGTTGAAAAAATAGCTGAACCAATTGGAGTTATAGCTGGAATAGTCCCAACTACTAACCCAACATCAACAGCAATATTTAAAGCATTATTAGCTTTAAAAACAAGAAATGGAATTATTTTTTCTCCACACCCAAGAGCAAAAAATGCAACAATAGAGGCAGCTAGAATAGTTTTAGAAGCAGCAGTAAAAGCTGGAGCTCCAAAAGATATAATTGGATGGATTGCTGAGCCATCAGTTCAAGCATCTAATGATCTTATGAAAATGGCAGATTTAATATTAGCAACTGGAGGACCAGGAATGGTTAAGGCTGCTTATTCATCAGGAACACCTGCAATTGGAGTAGGAGCTGGAAATACACCAGTAATAATAGATGAAACAGCACACATAAAAATGGCAGTAAACTCAATTTTATTATCAAAAACTTTTGATAATGGAGTTATCTGTGCTTCTGAGCAAGCAGTAATAATTCCAACTTCAATTTACGATAAAGTAAAAGAAGAGTTTACAGCAAGAAATGCCTACATATTAAAAGGTGACGAAGTAGATAAAGTAAGAAAAACAATAGTAATAGATGGACATTTAAATGGAGATATTGTAGGACAATCTGCTTACAAAATAGCTCAAATGGCTGGAGTAACTGTTCCTGAAAATACAAAAGTTATTATAGGAGAAGTTGAATCAGTTGAATTAGAAGAAGCATTTTCACATGAGAAATTATCACCAGTATTAGCTATGTATAAAGCTAAGAATTTTGAAGACGCTTTAAAGAAAGCAGATAGATTAATAGAGCTTGGTGGAATGGGACATACATCAGTTTTATATGCAGATGAATTAGTTGCAAAAGATAAAATTGATTTATTTGGAAAAACAATGAAAACAGGAAGAACATTAATTAATATGCCAGCAGCTCAAGGAGCTATAGGAGATGTATTTAACTTTAAACTAGCACCATCATTAACACTTGGATGTGGATCGTGGGGAGGAAACGCTGTTTCTGAAAACGTTGGAGTTAAACACTTAATAAACATAAAGACAGTTGCTAAAAGGAGAGAAAATATGCTATGGTTTAGAATTCCTGAAAGAGTATACTTCAAATTCGGATCTCTTCCAGTGGCTTTAGAAGAATTAAAAGGAAAGAAAAAAGCTGTAATTGTAACAGATCAACAGTTAGCTTCTTTAGGATATACAGATCATATAACAACAGTTTTAGAAAATATCGGAGTAGATTTTAGAGTATTCTCAGATGTACAAGCGGACCCAACTTTAAGTGTAGTTGAAAAAGGTGCAGAATTAATGAGAAACTATAACCCAGATGTAATCATAGCTTTAGGTGGAGGTTCAGCAATGGACGCGGCTAAAATTATGTGGGTTATGTATGAGCATCCAAAAGTAAACTTTAAAGATTTAGCTATGACATTTATGGATATTAGAAAAAGAATAGTTAAATTCCCTAAAATGGGAGAAAAGGCAGAGTTCTGGGCAGTTGCAACTTCAGCAGGAACAGGATCAGAAGTAACTCCATTTGCGGTTATAACAGATGATACGACAGGAGTAAAATATCCATTAGCTGACTATGAAATTACACCAAATGTAGCAGTAGTAGATCCTCAATTGATGTTATCAATGCCAGCTGGTTTAACAGCAGCATCGGGAATAGACGTAGTAACTCACGCTATTGAGGCATATGTGTCAATAATGGCATCAGAATTTACTAATCCATTAGCATTAGAAGCAACTAGATTAACATTTAAATATCTTCCTGAATCAGTTAAAGGTGGAGCGTTAGCAGTTAAAGCTAAAGAAAAAATGGCAAATGCATCTTGTATGGCTGGAATGGCATTCTCGAACGCATTCTTAGGAATATGTCACTCAATGGCTCATAAATTAGGAGCAGCATTCCACTTACCTCATGGAGTAGCAAATGCATTATTACTTGATGAAGTAATTAGATTTAATGCAACAGATAGACCATTTAAAATGGCAGGATTTGCACAATATAAATATCCACATGCAAAAGAGTGTTACGCAAAATTAGCTGACTATTTAGGATTTACAAAAGGAAATGAAACTCCAGAAGAGAAAGCTAAAATATTAAGAAAGAAAATAGCAGAATTAAAAGCTGAAATTGGAATAAAGTCAACAATAGCAGAATATGGAATTTCAGAGCAAGAGTTCCTATCTAAATTAGATCAAATGGTTGAAGATGCATTTGATGACCAATGTACAGGAGCAAATCCAAGATATCCATTAATGAGTGATTTAAAAGAGATGTACTTAAGAGCTTATTATGGTCCAGAAAAATACTTAGCTATGCAAAAGAAAAGCGAAGAAAAATCTGAGAAAAAAGCAAAATAAAATTAGCCACCTTAATTAAATTTAGTCATATAGAAAATAAAACCTCCTAAATATTTAGGAGGTTTTATTTATAGTTATTTAATTTTTGACCATATTTGTTTAGATCCAATAAAGCCAGATTTATCAAGACTTCCTTTTACTATAAGGGTATTTGGGTCTTTAAAAGAGATTGAGCAGTAGTAAGTTTTTCCATTTTCTGGATTGTAAATAAATCCATTTTCAAAACGATCTTTTTCAGGGTTATATGTGAAATCACTAACGAAATTTATACCAACTAATGATCTTGTTTTAAGTTTTTCATCAGGATTTGCTAAATCTATTTTAGTTTTTCCTTCTAACTTGTGACCCTTCTCATAAATTGGGATAGTTAGTTGTATGATTTTTCCAAAATATCTATTGTCTATTTTTTGAAACTCTACTATGATTTGATTTCCATTTTTAGCTTTTTCAGTAATCCATTTTCCTTGAATATCCTCTTCTTTTGAAAAAGTTAAAGTACTAAATATAAGTGTAATTAATAAAAATATTTTTTTCATTTTATTCCTCCAAAATATTTGTTTTTAATATTATAACAGGTGTAATTAAATAAATCAATACTGAAAAAAAGAACAAAATAAAAATATTTTTTCTTTTTTTAGTAATAATAAAAAAAATTTATTTTTTAAATAGGACGTATTCATTAAATAAATTTGATTTGTACGATATAAAAGGTTATATTTTATTAACAATATTAAATTATTGAAAAATAAAATAGAAATGCAGGGGGGAAAAATGAAGAAAAAAATACTTTTATTAAGTACTTTAGCAATTTTTTTAGGATTGAATTTAGAGGCAAGAGCTGATAAGAATACCCTAGTTATAGCTAATGGAGCAGATGCAAAAACATTAGATATACATGCAACAAATGATGCGCCATCAGCAAAAGTATCAGGACAAATATATGATACTTTAGTAAAACAGGATACTAATATGAATATAGTTCCTGGATTAGCTGAAAGTTGGAGTCAAGTAGATGATAAAACAACAGAGTTTAAATTAAGAAAAGGTGTAAAGTTTCATAATGGAAAAGAATTAACAGCAAATGATGTTAAATTTTCTTTGGATAGAATGAAGGCGTCACCGCAGGTTTCACATATAATAAAAGCAGTTGATTCAGTAGAAGTTGTAGATGACTATACTGTAAGGGTAAAAACAGCAACTCCTTTTGGACCACTATTAAGTCACCTATCACATAATGCTTCAGGAATTTTAAATAAAGAGGCCGTGGAAAAAGCTGGTGGAGCTTATGGACAACATCCTGTAGGAACAGGACCATATAAGTTTGTTAATTGGCAAGCAGGAGATAGAATAACATTAGAGGTTAATCCAGATTACTATTTAGGAAAGGCTCCAACAGATAAGGTTATCTTTAGAAGTATTGTTGAAGGAACGAATAGAACAATAGGATTAGAAACAGGAGAGGTAGATATAGCTTTTGATATTGATCCTGTAGATAAAAATATGGTTAGAGATAATGAAAGACTAGAATTAATTGAAGAACCATCTTTATCGACAACATATTTAGGATTTAATATGGAAAAAGATTCTTTAAAAGATAAAAAGGTAAGACAAGCAATAGCATATGCTTTAAATACTCAAGATATAGCAGATGCAGTATATCAAGGATCAGCTCAAACAGCTAATTCAGCGATAGGACCAAAAGTTTTTGGATATAACCCTGATGCAAAAGCATATGAGTATAATCCAGAAAAAGCAAAAGAGTTATTAAAAGAAGCAGGATATGATAAAGGGTTAAAGTTAAAGTTATGGATAAATGATAATCCAATTAGAAGAGATATAGCTGTTATTGCTCAAGATCAATTAAAACAAGTTGGAATTGACGTAACAATTGAAACTCTTGAGTGGGGAGCATTTTTAGATGGAACAGCTAGAGGAGATCACGATTTATATATACTAGGTTGGGTTTCTGTAACAGGAGATGCTGATTATGGATTAGATCCGCTATTTAACTCTGCAAATAAAGGTGGAGCAGGTAATAGATCGTTCTATTCAAATCCAAAAGTTGACGAATTATTAGTAAAAGGAAGAAGTAGTGTTAATCCAGAAGAGAGAAAAACTTATTACTATGAAATTCAAGATATAGTACAAGAGGAAGTTCCGGTATTAACATTAGTTTATCCAACACAAAATATTGGAGAACAAAAAACTGTACAAGGATTTAAAATGCATCCTGCAGGACACCATAAAGTTTATGGAACTTATAAGACAAAGTAAAATATTTAAATTTTAGAAAGGAAACCTAAATGGTTTCCTTTCTAGTATAAAGCAAATAAAGGGGGCTACACAATGTACAAATATATAGTAAAAAGAATACTATTGTTAATACCTGTATTACTAGGAGTTTCATTCTTAGTATTTACAATAATGTCATTTACACCAGGAGATCCAGCTCAGCTGATCCTAGGAGAAAGTGCTCCTAAAGAAGCTGTAGCACAATTAAGATTAGAGATGGGATTAAATGACCCTTTTATTGTTCAATATTTAAGATTTGTAAAAAATGCAGTAGTAGGAAATTTTGGACAATCTTATACAACAGGAAGAGAAGTGTTTGGAGAAATTTTTTCAAGATTCCCGAATACATTGATATTAGCAGTTTTAGGAATAATTATAGCTGTTTGCATTGGAATCCCACTAGGGATTATATCGGCAACAAGACAATATACATTAATTGATAGTGTTAGTATGATTGGAGCTTTATTAGGAGTATCAATGCCCGTTTTTTGGCTTGGATTAATGTTAATTTTAACATTCTCAGTTAATTTGAGATGGTTACCTTCTGGAGGATTTGATGGATTAAAAAGTTTGATACTTCCATCTGTAACTTTAGGGGTAGGATCAGCAGCCATAATTACTCGTATGACTCGTTCTTCTATGTTAGAGGTTATAAGACAGGACTATATAAGAACAGCAAGAGCTAAAGGAGTAGCAGAAAAAGTTGTTATAAATAAACATGCTCTAAAAAATGCTTTAATTCCAGTAATAACAGTAGTAGGACTACAATTTGGTGGACTTTTAGGTGGAGCTGTTTTAACTGAGTCAGTTTATTCGTGGCCAGGTGTAGGAAGAATGATGGTAGATGCCATTAGACAAAAAGACACGCCAACAGTTTTAGCATCAGTAATTTTCTTGGCAGTTACATTTAGTGTTGTAAATTTAGCAGTAGATATACTATACGCTTATGTAGATCCAAGAATAAAATCGCAATACAAATAAAGGGGTGAATAAAAGTGGCTACTATGAAAAATGAAAATGTGGGGAAAAAAAGAAGCCAATGGGCAGAATTATGGAAAAATTTAAAGAGAAATAAGATGGCCTTATTAGGTTTAGTAATAATAGTGATAATAGTTTTACTTGCAATATTTGCAGACCAAATTGCAAATTATGATCAAGTTGTAATTAAGCAAAATTTAAGAATGAGATTAAAACCACCTTCAGCACAACATTGGTTAGGAACTGATGAATTTGGAAGAGATATATTTGCTAGATTAGTTCATGGTGCTAGAGTATCTTTAAAAGTTGGTATATTAGCAGTAGGTATAGCAATAGCAATTGGAGGTTTCTTAGGAGCTGTAGCAGGATATTATGGTGGAAAATTAGATAATATAATAATGAGAATAATGGATATATTTTTAGCTGTACCTAGTATACTTCTTGCTATAGCTATTGTATCAGCATTAGGTCCAAATCTTTTAAATCTAATGATTGCAGTAAGTATATCATCTGTTCCAAGATATGCTAGAATAGTAAGAGCTTCAGTATTATCAATAAGAGATCAAGAGTTTATTGAAGCAGCAAGAGCAATTGGAGCAAATGATGCAAGAATAATATGCAGACATATTATTCCAAATTCATTAGCCCCGGTAATTGTACAAGGAACATTAGGTGTTGCAGGTGCTATATTATCAACGGCGGGATTAAGTTTCATTGGATTAGGAATTCAGCCCCCTGCTCCTGAATGGGGATCAATGTTATCTGGAGGAAGACAATATCTTAGATATGCATGGTGGGTAACAACATTTCCAGGTGTATCAATAATGATAACAATACTATCTTTAAATCTTTTAGGGGATGGTCTAAGAGATGCATTAGATCCAAGATTAAAACAATAATTACAGTGGGGAGATGGACGTAAATGGAAAAACTATTAAATATAAAAAATTTATCTATAAATTATGAGGCAAATGATGAAAAAGTTATGGCAGTAACAGATTTAGAGATAGAATTAGCAGAGGGAGAAACATTAGGATTAGTTGGAGAAACAGGTGCAGGAAAAACGACTACAGCATTAGGAATAATGAGATTAGTTCCAAATCCACCTGGAAAAATTGTATCTGGTGAGATTAATTTTCAGGGAAGAAATTTATTAACTATTTCAGAAGAAGATATGAGAGCAATAAGAGGAAGACAGATAAGTATGATTTTCCAAGATCCAATGACAT
The DNA here is from genome assembly GCF_014250655.1 of Cetobacterium sp. 2G large. Taxonomy (NCBI): domain Bacteria; kingdom Fusobacteriati; phylum Fusobacteriota; class Fusobacteriia; order Fusobacteriales; family Fusobacteriaceae; genus Cetobacterium; species Cetobacterium sp. 2G large. The sequence goes on from NZ_JACHTH010000005.1 coordinate 345,972, forward strand.
CTTTGAATCCGGTATTAACTGTAGGAGATCAAATTGCAGAAGTAATACAAATTCATGAAAAATTATCCACAAAAGATGCTATGGAAAAAGCAAGCGAAATGTTAGAGTTGGTTGGAATCCCAGGGAATAGATTAAATGATTATCCTCATCAATTCTCTGGTGGAATGAAACAAAGAGTTGTAATAGCTATAGCTTTAGCATGCAATCCAAAATTATTGATTGCAGATGAACCAACGACAGCTCTAGATGTAACAATCCAAGCTCAAGTTTTAGATTTGATGAATGATTTAAAAGAAAAATTAAGAACATCAATGCTACTAATAACTCATGATTTAGGAGTAGTTGCACAAGTATGTGATAAAGTAGCGATAATGTATGCTGGAGAAATTATAGAATCAGGAACATTATATGATATATTTGAAAAGCCGAAGCATCCATATACACATGGACTATTTGATTCAATACCTAGTTTAGATGAAGATGTAACCAGATTAAAACCTATAAAAGGATTGATGCCAGATCCTACAGATTTACCATCTGGATGTAGATTCCATCCTAGATGTCCATATGCACAAGAGGAGTGTTCAAAAAGAAGTCCAAGAACAACAATTGAAAATGGGCATAAAGTAAAATGTTTAGCTTACGAAGGGGTAATAAATGTACCAGAGCTACAGGAGGGAAGAAATGGCAGATAAAATACTAGAGGTAAGAAACTTAAAAAAATACTTTAACACTCCAAAAGGACTTTTGCATGCTGTAGATGGAGTTACTTTTTCAATAGAAAGAGGAAAAACTCTAGGAGTTGTAGGAGAATCAGGATGTGGAAAATCGACTACGGGAAGAGTAGTTTTAAGACTTCTTGAAGCAACTGATGGAGAGATAATATTTGAAGGTAAAAATATAAGAGACTACGGAAAAGCAGAAATGGTTAAATTGAGAGAAGAGATGCAAATTATTTTCCAAGATCCATATGCTTCTTTAAATCCAAGAATGACTATAAGTGAAATAATAGCAGAACCATTAATAATTCATAAAAAATGTAAAAATAAAGAGGAGTTACAAGAAAAAGTAGCTAAGTTGATGGAAACAGTAGGTCTTAGCGAAAGATTGACAAACACATATCCTCATGAACTAGATGGTGGAAGAAGACAAAGAATTGGTATAGCTAGAGCATTAGCACTAAATCCAAAATTTATAGTTTGTGATGAACCAGTTTCAGCCTTAGATGTTTCTATTCAAGCTCAAGTATTAAATCTTATGAAAGATTTACAAGAGGAGTTTGGTTTAACGTATATGTTTATAACTCACGATTTATCTGTAGTAAAACATTTTTCTGATGATATAGCGGTGATGTATTTAGGAGAACTTGTAGAAAAAGCTCCAGCAAAAGAGCTATTTAAAAATCCGGTACATCCATATACAAAAGCTTTATTATCAGCAATACCTATTCCAAGTATAAAACATAAGATGAGTAGAGAGAGATTAAAGGGAGAGATAACATCACCAGTTAATCCTGGAGTAGGGTGTAGATTTAGGAAAAGATGTAGCATGGCAATTCCTGAATGTGGAAATTCAACACCAGTTTTAAGAGAAATATCACCTGGACATTTTTATGCATGTCATTTGATAGGAAAAGAAGAGAAAAAAATAGAAGAATAAAAAGGATAACTCTAAATTAGACTAAATACTAATTTAGAGTTATTTTTATAAAGGAGGTATTTTATGGAAAAATTTAAAAGTAGAAAATATCATTTAACATCAAAATTAGTTTTATTAAAAGCAATTAATGATATTTATCCAGCGTTTCAAGTAGTATTTAGAAACTCTTTGAATAATGGCGTATATGTAACTATAAATGGAAAAAATTACATTACAGAAGAAGAGATAAAAAAAATAGAGAATAGAATGAGTGAAATAGTAGCAGAAAAAAAAGTTATAAAAAAAATTCAATTTACTTCAGAAGAAATAACAGAAAAACATTTAGAAAATATTCGTGAGGATTTGAAAGAACTTTTAGAAACTACAGGAATAATATCTTTTTTTGTATATGAATTAGATAATTATAGAACTTATTTTATAGAGGAATTATATGAAAATACAGAATATGTAGATTTGTTTGAGATATATCCATACGATGAGGGATTTATATTTAAAACACCAAAAGAGATAAATGGAGTTATTCAAATTCCGCCAATGATTGATGATAGAAAATTAGCTAAAGTATATAAAGAAAGTTCTAAGTGGAATGATATAATGGAAGTCTCATGTGTTGGAAGTTTAAATAGGATTAATTTGCAAGGAGATATAATAGAATTAATTAGAGTTAATGAAACTCTTCATGATAAAAAAATAACTAATATAACTGAAAAGATATTAGAGGATAGAGAGATAAAAATAGTTACGATAGCTGGTCCAAGCTCATCAGGAAAAACAACTTTTAGTAACAGGTTAAAATTACATTTAATGGCCTCAGAAATAAGACCATTAATGATATCTTTAGATGATTATTATGTAAATAGAGATCAAATTCCTATTGACGAAAATGGAAAAAAGGATTTTGAAACAATAAAAGCTCTTGATATAGAACTTTTAAATAAAAACTTGAGAGATTTAATGCTTGAAAGAGAAGTAGAGATTCCAAAGTATGACTTTACAAGTGGTCAAAGAAAAGAAAAAGGGGAGATAGTAAAAATATCTAAAAATACAATTATAATTCTAGAGGGAATACATGGTTTAAATAATAGTTTGATTGAAGGGATTTCTCAAAGTCACATTTTTAAAATTTATATTAGTTGTTTAACTCAATTGAATATAGATGCCCATAATAGAATAAAAACTAGTATTGTAAGAAAAATGAGAAGAATAGTTAGAGATAGTATTTCAAGAAATTTTGATGCAGAAGAAACTTTAGAGATGTGGAGTAGAGTTAGAAAAGGAGAAAGCAAAAATATATTTCCATATCAAGAGAATGCTGATGTTATATTTGATACAAGTTTAGCTTATGAAATAGGTGTTTTAAAACCAGCTGTGGAGAGAGAGTTAATTAAAATAAAGATGAGTAGTCCACATTATGATGAAGCTAGAAAACTTTTAAGATTATTAAGTTATTTTACAACAATTTCAGATAGATATGTACCAGATGAATCTATATTAAAAGAGTTTATAGGTGGAAGTTATTTTTACAATTACTAAATAAATTGTTAGGAGAGCGATGAGGCTCTCCTAAGTTTAATTGCTTTTAGAATAATAAATAATTTTATCAATAATGGATAAAGCTTTTTTATGCTCTAAGACATTATGAACACGAATTATTTTTGCTCCATTGAGGATGCCCAATGTATTAACAGCAATAGTTCCCTCAACTCTATCGTTAGGATTAAGATTTAAATCTTTTCCTATGAAACCTTTTTTAGAAACACCTAATAAAATAGGGGCTATAAAATTAAGTTCTTTTAAGCGATTTAAAACTTCAATATTTTCATCATAACCTTTTCCAAATCCAATTCCAGGATCGATTATAATTTTATTTGGATTAAGTCCGTTTTTTTCTGCAATTTCAAAAGTTTTTTTAAAGAATTTTTTTATAGAAAGAATGATATCCTCTTCATAAATTTTTGAATCTTGATTATGCATAGCAATGACAACACAATTATACTTTGCAGCAATTTGAGCCATTTCGCCATTGTCTTTTTGAAGTCCCCAAACATCGTTGATAATATGAGCACCAGCTTTAATTGCCGCTTCAGCAACTTCAGCTCTATAAGTATCAATAGATATAATGCAATCTAACTCTTTTGATATTTTTTTTATAATTGGAATAACTCTATTTATTTCAGTTGTTAAATCAACCTCTTCATGTCCAGGTCGAGTTGATTGTCCACCTATATCAATGATGTGAGCTCCTTGAGCAACTAAAATTTTGGCATGTTCGAAAGCTAAATCAATAGAATTAAATTTTCCACCATCAGAAAATGAATCAGGAGTAACATTTAAAATCCCCATAATTAGAGTTTCTTTATTTAAAATAAAAGTTTTACCTTGAGATGAAAAAGTCATAATAACCTCCTATAAAGATTTATCAAGTATTCTTTTTAATGTTGAAATATATTTGTTTTCTAAAGGATGAATAACATTTGGAGCGATTTCATTTAATGGATCTAGAACAAATGAACGCTCACACATCCAAGGGTGAGGGATAGCTAAATTTTCCTCTTCAACAATTAGATTGTTAAAAAGTAAGATATCTATATCAATAACTCTAGGCCCCCATTTTATTTCACGTACTCTTCCCATTATAATTTCAATGTCAAGAAGCTTTTCTAAAAGCTCTTCCGGAGTAAAAAGAGTTTCAATTTTAAGGCAAGCATTTAAAAAGTTATCTTGTATAACGTCACCAAAAGGTTCAGTTTCTAAGAAATTACTGACCTTAATTACTTGAGTATTTTCAAGGTTTGATATGTGAGAGATAGCAGTATCTAAATTAAATTTTAAATCTCCAATATTTGTACCTATAGAGAGGTATGAAATATTTCTAGAACGTGAAATTTCAACTGCGACATAATCAAAATGCTTTTTAATAGGAGCCCAAGGCTTTTTTATTTTAACTGTAACGTTTTTAATAAGAGAATACTTTATAAGAATCTCTTTAGCGATTGCTTCAGCAAGAGCTTCAATTAAGTCAAATGATTTTGAAAAGAAAACCTTTTCCACATCATCAGAAACGAATCCATAGTGTGTAGAATGATTTAAATCATCATTAACACCAGCTTTTCTAGTACAAGTTTCCATTTCAATGGAAATAATAAATTTTTGTTGTAAAAATTTTTCTTCAGCAAAAACTCCGTGATTTCCTATAAATTCTAAATTTTTAATATATATTTTATCCATAAAATTCTCCCTCTAATTTTTAACTAAAGTTAAAAATTCTGTTTTTAAACTATTGTTAGTGTTGAAAATACCTTTTGAAGATGTTGTAGTAACTTTAGTACCAATAGATTTTACTCCTCTCATAGTCATGCACATATGTTCGGCTTCCATTAAAATATATACTCCTTGACACTCAAGTCCTTTATAGATTGTTTCGGCAATTTCGTCGCAAAGTCTTTCTTGTAACTGTGGTCTTTTACAATAAGCTTCAATAACTTTTATAATATCTCCAAAGCCAACAATTTTGTTATTAGGAATATAGCCAACAGAAATTTTACCAAAAAAAGGTAAAAAATGATGTTCACACATAGAATGAAAAGAAATATTTTTTTCAATGATTAAGTCATTATTTTGTATTGGGAATGTTCTTTTTAAAAAGTCATAAGGATTTAAAAGAAGACCTGAAAAAATCTCTTTATAAAAAGTTTCAATTCGTTCAGGTGTGTTTTCAATAACTTCATCAGAGATTAAGTCATTGTTGTTGTTTATTTCAAGAATTATATTTTTAATATGTGTTTTTAAATTCATTAAATCACCTCAAAAGTTTGATATAAATTAATTATATCATAGAATAGTAGAGGTAAAAAACTTAAAGTTTTGTAAAGAAAAAATGCTTGACAAAAAATATAAATATAGATATAATATGTTGGTGATATTATGGAATTGAATGAGATGTTAGAAGTCTCTATTCTGCTTGACTATTATAGAAATCTTTTAAGTGATAGACAAAAAGAATATTTGTTAGAGCACTTCGAGGAAGACCTATCTCTTACAGAGATTGGAAAGAAGTATAATGTAAGTAGACAAGCTGTCTATGATAACATAAGAAGAGGAATAAAAATTTTGAGAGATTATGAAGAAAAGATAGGATTTCATAAAAGAGATTTAGAATTACTATCACAGTTAAAAGAGCTGAAAAAAGATTTCACAATTAAAAAACTGGATGAAATAATCGAAAAAAACTTTTAGTAGGGGTGGCCATGTTAGAAAATTTAGGAAATAGATTCCAAGACATAATGAAAAAAGTAAGAGGTCATGGAAAACTAAGCGAAAGTAATATAAAAGAGGCTTTACGTGAAGTTAGAATGTCTTTACTAGAGGCCGATGTAAACTACAAAGTTGTTAAAGAATTTGTTGCAAAGATTCAAGAGAAAGCTATTGGAGCTGAAGTTTTAACTGGGATTAATCCAGGGCAGCAATTTATAAAAATAGTAAATGATGAGTTGGTAGAGTTATTAGGTGGTACAAACTCTAGACTTACAAAAAGTGCTAAAAATCCTACAGTAGTAATGCTTGCGGGACTTCAAGGTGCTGGAAAAACAACTTTTGCAGGTAAATTAGCAAAATACTTAAAAAAACAAGGTGAAAAGCCATACTTAATAGGAGCAGATATTTATAGACCTGCTGCTATGAAGCAGTTAGAGGTTTTAGCACAACAAGTTGGTGTTGATGTTTACTTTGAACTTGGAAGTAATGATGCTGTTGGAATTTGTGAAAGAGGTTTAGAAAAAGCAAAAGAAGCTGGAGCAACATATTTAATTATAGATACTGCTGGAAGATTACATATAGATGAAAAATTAATGGAAGAGTTAAAAGAGGTTAAAAAAGTTGTGAGACCTCAAGAAATTCTGCTAGTAGTTGATGCGATGATAGGACAAGATGCAGTTAATCTTGCTCAATCATTTAATAACGCATTAAGTATTGATGGAGTTGTACTTACAAAATTTGATGGAGATACTAGAGGTGGAGCAGCATTATCTGTTAAATCTGTAGTTGGAAAACCTATTAAATTTGTAGGAACTGGAGAAAAAATTGATGACTTAGAGTTATTCCATCCTGAAAGATTAGCTTCAAGAATTCTTGGAATGGGAGATGTAGTTTCTTTAGTTGAAAAGGCACAAGAAGCAATTGGTGAAGAGGATGCTAAATCTCTTGAGGAGAAAATTAGAACTCAAAAGTTTGATTTAGATGATTTCTTAAAGCAATTACAAAATATAAAAAAATTAGGTTCTCTAGGAAACATATTAAAAATGATTCCTGGTATGGGACAAATTGGAGATTTAGCACCAGCTGAAAAAGAGATGAAAAAAGTTGAGGCTATTATTCAATCAATGACTAGAGAGGAAAGAAAAAAACCTGAAATATTAAAAGCTAGTCGTAAGCTAAGAATTGCAAAAGGTAGTGGAACAGAAGTTGCTGACATTAATAAGCTACTGAAACAATTTGAACAAATGAGAGAAATGATGAAAATGTTCTCAACTGGAAAGTTCCCACAACTTCCTGGAATGGGTGGAAGAAAAGGTGGAATGAAGTTTCCATTTTAAATAGAGAAAAATAGAGGCAATACCAAAAATAAAAAAATAGAAATATAAAAGGAGAAGTGATTTTAGATGTTAAAATTAAGATTAACTAGAATGGGAAGCAAAAAGAGACCTGTATACAGAATAGCTGCAATGGAAGCTTTATCAAGAAGAGATGGAAAAGCAGTAGCTTACTTAGGAAACTACTATCCATTAGAAGAAGGAAAAGTAACTCTTAAAGAAGAGGAGATTGTAAAATTCCTTATGAACGGAGCACAACCTACAAGAACAGTTAAGTCATTATTAGACAAAGCTGGAGTTTGGGCAAAGTTCGAAGCTGCAAAGAAAAACTAATTCTAAGAATTTAGGTGCCTGTAAAGGCACCTTTTTTTCTGTTTGTGTTAGACATTGATTATTAAAATGTGGTATAATACAAGGTAAATTCAACTATGAAAAGGAGATGGATTAATGGATACACTCTTTAATAGAATTGCAAAAGAAATGGGATTAAAAGTTGAACAAGTTGCAAACACGATAAAACTTTTAGATGAAGGATCAACAGTACCATTTATAGCAAGATATAGAAAAGAAGTTACTGAGAATTTAGATGAAACAAATATTTTAAAAATATCAGAATTAATAACTTACTTAAGAAACTTAGAAATAAGAAAAGAAGAGGTTATTAGATTAATCGAAGAACAAGGAAAGTTAACAGATGAGTTAAAAAATCAAATACTTTTAGCTGAAAAACTTCAGATGGTAGAAGATTTATATTTTCCTTATAAGAAAAAAAGAAAAACAAAAGCAGACGTAGCAAAAGAACAAGGATTAGAACCTTTAGCTGAAAAAATCTACCAATTAAAAACTTTAGATGAACTTGAGAAAGAAAGTTTAGCATTCATAAATGAAGAGGTAGAAAGTGTAGAAAAAGCTATTGAAGGAGCAAAATTAATTGTAGCTCAAAATCTTTCAGAGACATTAGAGTATAGAGAGAGATTAAGAGAAGATATGCTAAAAAAAGCTATTATAGTTGCCAAGAAAAGTAAAAAAGCAGAAGAGCTTGATACAAAACAGATATATAAAGATTATTATGAATATACTGAACCTGTAAAAAAAGCTTTATCTCATAGAATTTTAGCTTTAAATAGAGGAGAAAATGAGGGAGTATTAACAGTTTCTTTAAATTTTGAAGAAAAAGATAGAGAAAGTGTAGAAAGATACTTATTAAAAGATTTTAAAAATAAAGAGTTAAACTTTTTACACAAAGAAATTGTAGTTGATGCTTTAGATAGATTGATTTTACCTTCTATTGAAAGAGAAGTTAGAAATATTCTAACAGAAAAAGCAGAAGATGAGGCTATTGTAGTATTTAAAGAAAATTTAAAAAATCTTTTAATGCAACCTCCACTTCATGAAAAAAATATCTTAGCTTTGGATCCTGGTTATAGAACAGGATGTAAAGTGGCAGTTATAGATAAAAATGGATTTTTTAGAGAAAATACAGTATTTTATTTAGTAAAAGAAATGCATCATGAGAATCAGTTAAAAGATGCTGAAAGAAAAATGAAGGATTTCATAAAAAAATATAACATAGACATAATTGTTATTGGAAATGGAACTGCTTCAAGAGAGACAGAAAGTTTTGTAGCTAAAGTTTTAAAAACTGTAGATAGTGATGTGAAATATCTAATTGGAAACGAGGCAGGAGCATCAATTTATTCAGCTTCTAAAATAGCAGTTGAAGAATTTCCTGATTTAGATGTAACAGTTAGAGGAGCTATTTCAATTGGAAGAAGAATTCAAGATCCTCTAGCAGAGTTAGTTAAGATTGATCCAAAATCTATTGGAGTAGGTATGTACCAACATGATGTTAATCAAAAAAGATTAGACCAATCTCTTACAGAAGTTATAGAGTTAGTGGTAAATAATGTTGGAGTAAATGTAAATACAGCTTCTTGGGCACTACTTTCATATGTTTCTGGAATTAAGAAAAGTGTTGCAAAAAATATAGTAGATTATAGAAAAGAGAATGGGAACTTTAAGAATAGAAAAGAGTTATTAAAAGTTAAAGGCTTAGGAGCTAAAGCTTACGAGCAAATGGCTGGTTTCTTAATTATTCTTGACGGTGAAAATACTTTAGATAATACAATAATCCACCCTGAGTCTTATAAAATTGCTGAAGAAATATTATCATCTGTTAATCTCTCTTTAAAAGAGTATGGAGAAGATTTAGTTAAAGCTAAAGAAGTTTTAGAAGGATTTGACTATAAAACATTTGCTCAGAAAAATAGTTATGGATATGAAACAGTAAAAGATATATACGAAGCACTGGTTAAAGAAAGAAGAGACCCAAGAGATAGTATTCAAAAACCACTATTAAAATCAGATATATTAAATATAGATAATCTTCAGCCAGGTATGGAGTTAGAGGGTACAGTAAGAAATGTAATTAAGTTTGGTGCTTTTATAGATATAGGATTAAAAAATGATGCATTACTTCACATCTCAGAAATATCGGATAAATTTATAGATGACCCAAGTAAAGTTCTTTCAGTTGGTCAAATAATAAAGGTTAAAATAAAAGATATAGATAGAGAGAGGGAAAGAGTAGGCTTAACTAAAAAGGGGCTTTAAAGGATGAAAATAAGAAAAGATTCCTTGTTAATAAAAATAATTTTTTATAATGATATAGCAATATTTTTGACATCAATTTTAATCGCAATAGTTGTAATATTAACTTCATTCCAAGATATGGAACAAAGAATCGAAGACACTACTAAAAATAAGATGAACCTTCTTATGGGAAATTATAAATCTTATTTTGGAGAGATTAGAAATGATGTCTATAAAGAGATTGGAAAATATAGAATTAGTGAAGGGAATCAACAAATAGCAGAGATGCTAAAATATAATTTGTTAAAAGAAGATTTTAGAAATTATTATAACTCTGTAATAACTATTATCTCCTCAGAAGGAGAGCTATTGGGGGAGTATGGAAATAAGGGGAATTTAGGGACACTAAATGAAGATAATATACATATATTGCTTGAAACATCTAGTAAAAAGGAGTTTGAAGAGACTGGATATTATTTAGCTCAAGTTGACAATAAAATTTATGCGAGAGTCGTTATTCCATATGGAAATGAAACAACAACATATTATTTAGTAGTTTCAATTCCTATAAATAGAGATTTTTTAACTTCTTTAACAGATGGATTGGAATTAAGTTCAAAAGATAGAGTATATTTTGTAACTAATAGTCCAGATAAAGATGAACTTCAAGCTAAGTTTTTCTTTTCAAATAGAACATATAAAGAAATCTTAAAAAAAGATTATAAAAACTATTATTTGAATAAAAAAATCAATGGATTATCATATTATGTTGGAATTTATAATTTAATAGGTTATAATGATAGTTATTTAGGAAGTTTTATACTTTCATTATCAAAAGAAAGATTAACTGAAGAAAAGCTTATGACATCTATTTATATAGGTATTTTAGTTCTTTTAATAATGATTATAAGTTCTACAGTATCAAGTAAAGTATTTAGAAAATTATTGATGCCTCTTACACAAATAGCTGATTTAGCCGATGAAATTTCAAAGGGTGAAAAGGTTGATGATATAAAAGTTATTGGTCAAGGTGAGATTAGGACACTATCAATATCTTTTAAAGAGATGGTTGAAAAATTAAATATCGCCCAAGAAGATTTAACTATTCAAAATAAAGAGTTAGTTAGAAATATTGAAAGAATTGAAGCTATTGATAAACTTTTAATGGGTATGAATATAGAACAAGATACATTTAAAACTATAAAAAAACTTGTTTCAGGATTTACTTCAGAAGTTGGGCTTGGTTATAGTAGAGCAATGTATTTTAGATACAGTAGAGAAAATGATTATTTAATCGGAGAAGAAGTTGCTATAAATCGTAGTTTAAAAGAGGAAAGTAAAAAAGGTTTTAAATTTCAATTGAAAAATTTAAAAGAGCTAGTTTTATTTACAAAAGTTCCTATAAATAATGATAATTTATTAGCAAAATCATTTAAAGAACAAAAGATAATCTATAAAAATGATGCTGGATATAAATATGATTTAGGAAATGATGTTTTAAAAGCTATCGGATTAAAAAACTTCTTTATTTTTCCAATTCATGGAGCTGGAAAATTTTCAGGTGTAGTAGTAGTAGATAATTACGCAAAGGATATTAGAATTAATCAGGAAGAGTTAGAGTTATTAAATCTACTTTCGATGAATTTTTCTATAGGAATAAATAACAAAGAAACAATTTTAGATACTTTAGAAAGTGAAAGAGTTCTAACAATAGAAAAGTTAGCTACAAGATTTTTAAAGTTAAGAGGAGAAGTTGTTGAAAAGTTATTGAAATGTGTTGACTCAGAAAATCCTGGAGAAAAGATAATAGAGGAATTAACAACTATTAAGCCGTATTTAGCAAGAATTAAAGAGGATAATGAATCATTAAAAATTTATTCTGAAGAAATTGAAGATAAATATGAGCGAGTTAGTTTAGATAAAATAATAAATGAGACAATAGCAGACTATAGCCAAAAATTTAAAAGTGAAAATATTTCGATTTCATTTTTTAATGCTACAAGTGGAAGTGTCTTAGGTAGTAGAAGAAAATTAAAAAAAGTAATAAAAGAGCTTATAGATAATGCTTGTAATGCTCTCTTAGATAAACAAAATAATAGAAGGATAGATATAATTCTTTCTAAAAGAAAAATTAATGAAAAAATAGAGTTGAAAATTATTGATAATGGTATTGGAATATCATCTAAACAATTGGAAGATATTTACGAACCGTTTATAAGTTATTCTCCTCAAACCTTAGGGTTAGGATTGTTTTTCGTCCATAAGGTGATAAAAGACCATGGTGGAGTAATAAAACATTTTTCAGAAGAGGGGAATAGTACTGAAGTAAAAATAACTTTAAATGCATATAAGGAGGAAGTCTAATGGAAGAAAAAGATTACGGGAAAACGTTGAACCTTCCGAAAACAAGTTTCCAAATGAGGGCAAACTTACCAACGAAGGAACCAAACATCTTAAAAAAGTGGGAAGATGAAAAAATTTATGAAAAGGGATTACAAAAGGGAAGTAAAACATTTATACTTCACGATGGACCTCCGTACGCAAACGGTGGAATCCATATAGGTCATGCTTTAAATAAAATATTAAAAGATATAATTTTAAAGTATAAAAGATTATCTGGATACACAGTACCTTACGTTCCTGGATGGGATACTCATGGACTACCAATAGAATTAAAGGTAAGTGAGGAATTAGGTGCAAAAATGAAAGAAATGTCACCTCTTGAAATCAGAGAGAAGTGTACAGAATATGCTAAAAAATGGGTAGAAATTCAAAAAGAAGGATTCCAAAGATTAGGAGTTTTAGGAGAGTGGGATAAGCCATACTTAACTTTAAATCCTGAGTATGAAGCAAAGCAATTAGAAGTATTTGGTGAGCTTTATGAAAATGGATATATTTTTAAAGGGTTAAAGCCAATTTACTGGTCACCAGTAACAGAAACAGCTTTAGCAGAAGCTGAAATTGAGTATAAAAATCATGTTTCTCCATCTATTTATGTAAAAATGGAAGCTAACAAAGAGATTATGGATAAGTTAGATATGACAGAACCATTATATCTAGTTATCTGGACAACTACTCCATGGACTTTACCTGCAAATACAGGAATTGCTTTAAATGGAGAGTTTGAGTACGGAATATATAAAACAGAAAAAGGAAATCTAATTTTAGCAAAAGTTTTAGCAGATAAGGCATTTAGCGACATGGGAATAAAAGAGATGGAGCTAGTAAAAGAGTTTGTTGGAGCTGACTTAGAGAACTTAACATATAAACATCCATTCTTAGATAGAACAGGAAAAGTGGTACTAGGAACACATGTAACTGCTGAAGCAGGAACAGGAGTTGTACATACTGCACCAGGACATGGTCAAGATGACTATGTTGTAGGAGTTAGATACGGATTACCAATCATTTCTCCAATTAATAATAAAGGAGTATTAACAGAGGAAGCTGGACAATTTGCTGGATTATTCTATAAAAAAGCAAATAAAGTTATAGCAGAGCACTTAACAGAAACAGGGCACTTATTAAGCTACAAAGAGTTTGAGCACTCTTATCCTCATGACTGGAGATCAAAAACTCCAGTAATCTTTAGAGCAACTGAGCAATGGTTTATAAGATGTGAAGGTTCAGATTTAAGAGAAAAGGCATTAAGAGCTTTAGATGATGTTAAATTTGTTCCAGAGTGGGGAAGAAATAGAATAGGTTCTATGTTAGAGACAAGACCTGACTGGTGTATCTCAAGACAAAGAACATGGGGAGTACCAATTCCTGTATTCTATAATGAAGCAACAGGAAAAGAGATATTCGAAAGAGAAATTTTAGATAGAGTTATTGAACTTGTTAAAAAAGAAGGGTCAGCAGCTTGGGTAAAATATTCGGCTGAGGAATTAATTGGAGAAGATCTATTAGTTAAGTATAATCTAAAAGGATTAGAATTAAGAAAAGAAACAAATATAATGGACGTTTGGTTTGACTCAGGAGTATCTCATAGATCAGTTCTAGAGACTAGAGAGGGATTACATAGACCAGCTGACTTATATTTAGAAGGATCAGATCAACATAGAGGATGGTTCCAAACATCACTATTAACATCAGTTGGATCAACAGGAGATGCACCATTTAAAATGTTATTAACTCACGGATTTGTAAATGACGGAGAAGGTAAGAAAATGTCAAAATCAGTAGGAAATGTTGTGGCTCCTCAAGATATAATTAAAGTTTATGGAGCAGATATACTAAGATTATGGTGTGCATCAGTTGATTATAGAGAAGATGTAAAAATATCTGATAATATTTTAAAACAAATGGCAGAAGCTTATAGAAGAGTAAGAAATACAGCTAGATATATATTAGGAAACTCAGCAGATTTTAATCCGTTAACAGATGCAGTAGCTTATGAGGACTTAATGGAAATTGATAAGTGGGCATTAAATAAATTAGAAAGATTAAAAAGGGTAGTAACAGAATCATATGAAAAATATGAGTTCTATAACTTATTCCAAGAAATTCATTATTTCTCAGGAATTGATATGTCAGCATTCTATTTAGATATAATCAAAGATAGATTATATGCTGAAAAAGCTGATTCTAAAGAAAGAAGAGCAGCACAAACAGTAATGTCAGAAGTTTTAGTAACGTTAACTAAAATGGTAGCACCTATATTATCATTTACAGCTGAAGAGATTTGGGAAACTTTACCAGAATCATTAAAGGATTCAGAGTCAGTATTATTAACTGATTGGTATGTAAATAATGATCAATACTTAAATGATGAATTAGATACAAAGTGGGAAGAGATTGTAAAGTTAAGAAAAGATGTTAATAAAACATTAGAGTTAGCAAGACAAGGTGAAAATAAGATAATAGGAAACTCTTTAGATGCAAAAGTTATTTTAAGTGCAGATAATACAGAGTTAGCAAAATTCTTAGAAGATAATAAAGAGATTTTAGAAGAGGTATTTATCGTTTCTCAATTAGTAATTGCTAATGAAAAAGATGATTCATTTGTAAAAGGTGAGGAGCAAGAAGCTTTATTTGTAAAAGTTGAGCACGCAGATGGAGAGAAGTGTGAAAGATGTTGGAAATACTCGACAGAGTTAGGAACTAATCCAGAGCATCCAACAGTATGTCCAAGATGTACATCAGCACTAGTTGATTAATTATTCAAAGAGGTGAGCTGTGTTATATATAGGGATAATATTTTTATTAGTATTCTTAGATCAAATATCCAAATATGAAATAGATACTTGGTTAGTAGAAGGAGAAACTTTCCCAATTCTGGGAGAGTTTTTCCATCTAACTTATGTAAAAAATAGAGGAATAGCCTTTGGAATGTTTCAAGGAAAACTTGATATAATCTCTATTTTAACAATTGTAGTGATATTTGGATTAGGTTTTTACTTTTTTAAAAATAGAAATAAATTTTCAGTTATTGAGAAGTTAGGGTATTCATTTATTTTAGGTGGAGCAATAGGAAATATTATTGATAGAATCTATAGAGGATTTGTCATTGATATGATTGACTTTAGAGGTATATGGGTATTTGTATTTAATCTAGCTGATGTTTGGATAAATATAGGGGTTATTTTAATAATAGTAGATAGCTTACTAGATAGTAAAAGGAAAAAGAAAGATTAGGAGGAAGTGAAATGACATTTCAAGAGATGATATTTGCTCTTCAGCAGTATTGGAGTTCAAAAGGGTGTATCATTGGAAATCCATACGATATAGAAACAGGAGCTGGAACATTTAATCCGAATACATTTTTAATGTCTTTAGGACCAGAGCCATGGAATGTAGCATATGTTGAACCATCAAGAAGACCAAAGGATGGTAGATATGGAGAAAATCCAAATAGAGTTTATCAACACCACCAATTTCAAGTTATAATGAAACCATCACCAGACAACATTCAAGAGCTTTATTTAGAATCACTAAAAGTTTTAGGAATCGATCCTTTAAAGCATGATATTCGTTTTGTTGAAGATGACTGGGAGTCACCAACATTAGGAGCATGGGGATTAGGATGGGAAGTATGGCTAGATGGAATGGAAGTAACTCAGTTTACATATTTCCAACAAGTTGGAGGATTGGAGTTAGAAGTTGTTCCTGTTGAAATAACATACGGATTAGAAAGATTAGCATTATATATTCAAAATAAAGAAAATGTGTATGATTTAGAGTGGGCACCAGGAATTAAATATGGAGATATGAGATATCAGTACGAGTATGAAAATTCAAAATACTCATTTGAAGTAGCAGATTTAGAAAGCCACTTTAGATGGTTTGATGATTATGAAAAAGAAGCTGATAGAGCATTAAACGAAAATTTAGTAATGCCAGCATATGACTATGTTTTAAAATGTTCTCACACATTCAACGTTCTAGACTCAAGAGGAGCAATCTCTACAACAGAGAGAATGGCTTATATTTTAAGAGTTAGAAACCTAGCTAAGAGATGTGCAGAAGTATTTGTACAAAATAGAAAAGAACTAGGATACCCTTTACTGAAAAAAAAGTAAAAGGAAAAAAGAGGAGGAATAGAAAGTGAGATTACTTTTTGAAATAGGAATGGAAGAGTTACCTGCAAGATTCCTTGTTCAAACTCTAAAAGAGATGAAAGAGAACTTAGAAGGTAAGTTAAATGAAAAAAGAATAAAATTTGATGAAATAAAAACTTTTGGAACACCAAGAAGACTGGTTGTTTTAGTAGAGGGATTGGCAGAAACTCAAGAAAACTTAGATATCTTAAATATGGGACCTGCAAAACAAGTTGCTTTTGGTGAAAATGGAGAAATTTCAAGAGCAGGATTAGGATTTGCTAAATCTCAAGGCGTAGAAGCTACAGATTTAGAAATCATAGAAACTCCTAAAGGGGAGTATATAGCAGTTAGAAAGTTTTTAAAAGGTGAATGTACAAAAGCTCTACTTTCTGATCTTTTAAAAGAATTGGTACTAGAGATAAACTTCCCTAAATCAATGAAGTGGGGAATGAAAAAATTAAAGTTTGCTAGACCAATTCAATGGTTCTTAGCTTTAGTAGATGGAGAAATAGTAAATTTTGAAATAGAAGGAATAAAAAGTGGAAGAGCATCTAGAGGGCACAGATTCTTTGGAAGTAATTTTGAGGTTTCTACTATTGATGAATATTTTGAAAAAATAAAAGAAAATAATGTAATTATAGATGTTGAAGAGAGAAAGAACTTAATTAAGAAACTTATAAAAGAAAAATGTGAGGATTCTAATGAGCAAGTTTTAGTAGATGAAGATTTATTAAAAGAGGTTGCAAACTTAGTTGAATATCCATATCCAATAGTTGGAACATTTAATTCTGATTTCTTAGAAGTTCCCCAAGATGTTTTAATTATATCTATGCAAGTTCACCAAAGATATTTTCCTATTTTAGATTTAGAAGGAAAACTTTTACCTAAATTTGTTGTAATTAGAAATGGTATTGAAGATTCTGAACAAGTTAGAAAAGGAAATGAGAAGGTTTTATCTGCGAGACTTGCTGATGCAAGATTCTTCTACCACGAAGATTTAAAGAAGCCTCTAGTAGAAAATGTGGAGAAATTAAAACAAGTTGTATTCCAAAAAGATTTAGGAACTATATATAACAAAATTGAAAGATCTCAAAAAATAGCAGATTATTTAATAGAAGCTACAGGAATGGAAACTAGAAAAGAAACTATTGATAGAACAATTTTACTAGCAAAAGCTGATTTAGTTTCTAACATGATTGGAGAAAAAGAGTTTACAAAACTTCAAGGATTTATGGGAGCAGACTATGCACTAAAATCAGGAGAGTCTGAGTTAGTAGCAAAGGGAATTGAAGAACACTATTACCCAAGATATCAAGGAGATCTTTTACCAAAAGGTGTAGAAGGAATTATAGCAGGAATATCTGATAGAATAGACACTCTTTGTGGATGTTTTGGTGTTGGAATAATTCCAAGTGGTTCTAAGGATCCATTTGCTTTAAGAAGAGCAGCTTTAGGTATTGTAAATATTGTTTTAGATTCAAATTTAAATATTTCTTTAAAGGCTTTAGTGGAAAGAGCTTTAGACACACTTGCTGCTGCAGGAGTATTAAAAAGAGATAAAGCTGAAGTTTTAAATGAAGTAATGGAGTTCTTTAAGCAAAGAGCATTAAATGTATTTACAGAAATGGGATATTCAAAGGATATTGTATCTGCAGTTGTAGATAAGAGTTTTGATAACTTAGTTGATACTTTATTAAGAATAAAAGCAGTTGATGAATTTACAAAAATGGATAGCTTTAATAACTTAGTTTCATTAATGAAAAGAGTTGGAAATATCTCTAAAGGATTTGAGGGAGTTATGGTAGATCCTAATCTTTTAAAAGAAGAGATAGAGAAAGAACTATTTGATAAATCTCAAGAAGTTGCAAGAGATGCAAAAGAGATGTTAGTTGCTAAAAATTATATAGGATACTTAAATGTACTTTTATCAACTGAAGATATTATCAATAGATACTTTGAATCTATAATGGTAATGGACAAAGATGAGGTTATAAAAAATAATAGATTATCACAGCTTAATTATATAGCTACAATCTTTAATAAAATGGTTAATTTAACATTAATTGAAGAGAAAAAATAAAAAAATATTGACTAAATAATACAAATAATATATAATTTAGTTACAAAAAAAACAAAATCATCAAGAGAGACTGAGGGACTGGCCCTATGACGTTTCAGCAACCTACCTTAGAGGTGTGGTGCTAATTCCAGAAAGATGACTTATAAGAGCATAAAGCCTTTTATCTTTCTGGAGAGATAAAAGGCTTTTTTTATCTCTTTTGATTAATATTTAGGAGGAAACAATGAAAAATTTAACTTACTTTACTTCGGAGTGTGTATCACCAGGACATCCAGATAAAATAGCAGATCAAATATCAGATGCAGTATTAGACGCATGTATTAAAAATGATCCAGCAGCAAGAGTAGCTTGTGAGGTTTTCTGTACAACAGGACAAGTTGTTGTAGG
Organism: Cetobacterium sp. 2G large; assembly: GCF_014250655.1. Lineage (NCBI taxonomy): Bacteria > Fusobacteriati > Fusobacteriota > Fusobacteriia > Fusobacteriales > Fusobacteriaceae > Cetobacterium > Cetobacterium sp. 2G large. The sequence continues at coordinate 364,820 of NZ_JACHTH010000005.1, forward strand.
AGGAGAGATAACAACAACAACTTATATTGATATACAAGATATAGTTAGAAATAAAATAGATGAAATTGGATATAAACAAGGAATGGGATTTGATTCAGATTGCGGAGTTTTAAATGCAATTCATTCTCAATCTCCTGATATAGCTATGGGTGTAGATGTAGGAGGAGCAGGAGATCAAGGAATAATGTTTGGTGGAGCTGTAAAAGAAACACCGGAGTTAATGCCATTAGCATTAGTTTTAGCAAGAGAAATAATTGTAAAATTGACTAGATTAACAAGATCAAAAGAGTTAGTTTGGGCAAGACCAGATGCAAAGTCTCAAGTTACATTAGCTTATGATGAGAATGGAAAAGTTGTAGGAGTAGATACTGTTGTAGTTTCAGTTCAACATAATCCAGATGTAACTCAAGAGCAAATTCATAAAGATGTAAAAGAGCTAGTAATAAAGCCAGTTTTAGAAGCATATAACTTAAATGCAGAAGAAGTAAAAAATTATCATATAAATCCAACTGGAAGATTCGTAATTGGAGGACCACATGGAGATACAGGATTAACTGGAAGAAAAATAATTGTTGATACTTATGGTGGGTTTTTCAGACATGGAGGAGGAGCTTTCTCTGGAAAGGATCCTTCAAAGGTTGATAGATCAGCTGCATATGCAGCTAGATGGGTAGCAAAAAATATTGTTGCAGCAGACTTAGCTGATAAATGTGAAGTTCAATTATCATATGCTATTGGAGTAGTTGAGCCAACATCTGTAAAAGTGGAAACGTTTGGAACAGGAAAAGTAGATGAAATTAAATTAGCTGAAGCTGTTCAAAATGTATTTGATTTAACACCAAGAGGAATTGAAAGAGATTTAGAGTTAAGAAGTGGAAACTTTAATTATCAAGATTTAGCAGCTTTTGGACATATTGGAAGAACAGATTTAGATTTACCTTGGGAAAGAGTAAATAAAGCTGAAGAGTTAAAAAAATATTTAAACAGATAATACTATACGAAAAAAGGGAAGAATGTACTTCCCTTTTTTTTATTTTAGTGTTAAGCTATAAAAAAAGAAAAGGAGAGGTGAATTATGAAATATTTATTTGTAAATTATCCTAAATGTTCAACGTGTGCAAAGGCAAAAAAATGGCTAGAAGAAAATGGAGTGGATTTTGAGTCAAGACATATTGTTGAAAATAAACCAACAAAAGAGGAGTTAAAAAAATGGATTACTTTAAGTGGTCAGCCAATAAAAAAGTTTTTTAATACAAGTGGTATTCTATATAGAGAGATGAACTTAAAGGAAAAAGTAGCTCAAAACAATGAAGATGAACTTTTAGATATTCTATCAACTAATGGAATGTTAGTAAAAAGACCGCTACTTATAGGGAAAGACAAGGTTTTAATAGGATTTAAAGAAAAAGAATGGGAAGAGATAAAAAATTAAAAAACTATTGACAAAGAATGAAAAAAATGGTACTATTATTATGTAGCAACAACGCGTCAGCGATAGTTGCCCCGTTCGTTCAGTGGTAAGGACAATAGATTTTCACTCTATAAACAGGGGTTCGATTCCCCTACGGGGTACCATTTGGAAGCATAGCTCAGTTGGGAGAGCACCTGCCTTACAAGCAGGGGGTCACTGGTTCAAGTCCAGTTGTTTCCACCATTTGAACTTTTAAAGCACATATGTGCTTTTTTTTTATTTTTTGTAAAATAAAAAAAGGGATAAATTATGCTTAGCCCTTTTTTACAATTGCTTTTTCAAAAGATTAGTTGTATCTAGTTTATAAGACTCTTTATTGTTTAAAAAATTAAGAACATCTTCAGTTAGGTCAACACCACCATAAATTGTAGCACTTTTTTCAATAACCATTTCTAAATTTTTTTGTTTTCCAATTAAAATAGCAACAGAATCTATTTCGAATTTTATATCATAAATAAAATTTTGTTGATCCTCTTGAAAAACACGTTCAGAAGTCTCAATCTTTTCTTGAAATTGTTTTTTTAAATCTAATAATTTTTTTTTGTCATCTTCTGTAATTTTTGAATTTGATTTGATAATCTTCTCTTGTTCTAATAAGCTTTGTCTTAATCCTTCAATTTCTGAATTTAACTCTAATCTTTTATTTTCAAGTTTTTCTTCCATTTCAAAACGCTTATTGTATTGACTAAAGATGTATTCAGAGTCGATAACTCCAATATTGAGTGCAAAGGCTGAAGTGGTCATAAAAAGCAATAGAAATAAAACATTCATATAAATACTCCTTTTTGTGGAATTTTATTCTTATTATACATTATTTTGTCAATATTTGATATAATATTTAAAAGAAAAATAAAAAGAGGGTGGAGAATTGAATAAGAAACTAAAAATATTTTTACTTTTGATACAGATATTTGGTATCGGGCTTTCTTTATATTATAGAAAATTTTTATTAACAGTTGCGGTAGTTTTAATGTTAATATATAATCTATACGTTTTTTTTAAATGGAAAAAAATAAAAATGAAAAATAATTTTATACTAAGATCGTTTATAGCTTCAGATATAATTTTATTTTGTTTTTTTATTTTAATATTTAGAATGATTCAGATACAATTATTTGATTCAAACAATTATAAAGAAGCTATAAATAAGCAGATAAATGTCGAAAGAAGAGAAGGTGGAGAAAGAGGAAACATATACGATTCAAAGGGAAAAGGGTTAGCATATAGTATTAATATGTACGAATTATCAGTTGATCCCAAAAGATTTATAAAATCTTTAGAGGCACCTGAAGCTTTAAAAGAGTTAGTAAATAAGAAGTATATAAGAGATAACTATAGACCATTGTTAAATACAATAAATAAACTAGGAAAAGAGGAAAGAGTTTATAAAAGATTAAACAGGAATATAGATGATGTAGAGAAAAAAGAGATTGAAGAGATTTTAGAAAAATATAATATAAAAGGTAAAAATATTATATTTTTAAGTGGAAGAAAAGAAAGAAGATATTACAAGCCGGATCAATATTTCTTTTTAGTTGGAAATATAGGTTTTAAGAAGGGTACAGAAAAAGAAGGGATTTTTGGAATAGAACTTTTTTATGAAAATTATTTAAAAGGGGATAAAATATCTAGAATAATCCCAAGTATTAGAAGTTTAGGAATCGGATTGCCTACTTCTAGTGCTAGAACAAAAGTTAATTTAGATGGTATGAATATTCATTTAACTGTTGATAATGATTTACAATATATTTTAAATGATGAAATGGAAAAACAGTTTAAAAAAACAAATTCAGAAGAGGCGTACGCTGTTTTAATGGATCCAAATAATGGTAAAATATTAGCAACTTCATTTTTTAGAAAAAATAAAAAAAATGTAGCTAATCCAATATTCCAATCCCAAGTAGAGCCGGGATCTATATTTAAACCACTTGTAATAGCCGCAGCCTTACAAGAGAAAAAAATAAGAAGAAATACTAATTTTGATATTGGAAATGGAACCATAACGAAATATAAACATACTATAAGAGAAAGTAGTAGAAGTGTAAAAGGTATTTTAACAACTGAAGAGATATTAAAAAAGTCAAGTAACGTAGGAATGGTATTAATAGGAGATAAATTTACAAATGAGGAGTTTGACTCATATTTAGAGAGATTTGGATTATATGATAAAACAGGTGTTGATTATCCTTATGAAAAAAAACCTAGAAGAGAATCTGTAAAAAGATGGAATGGATTGAAAAAAAGTACAATGTCCTTTGGACAAGGAATTGCCGTAACACCAATTCAAATGATAACGGCTTTTTCCGCAGTAATAAATGGTGGAGTAATGTATCAACCATATATAGTTGATAAAATAACAGATAGAGATGGTTTAGTAGTTAGAAGAAATTTACCTATACAAAAAGGGAAAATTATAACAGAAGCAGTATCAAAAGAGATGAGAGCGATGATGGAGTTAGCTGTATTGGAAGGAACTGTAAAAAAAGCTCATGTTGATGATTATAGAATAGGTGGAAAAACAGGAACTGCTCAATATAGTGAACATGGAAGATATGTAAAGCATGAATATTTATCATCTGTAATGGGATTTTTTCCTGTAGAAAAACCTCAGTATATACTACTAGCTATGTTTTTTAAGCCTCAAGGAGATGTTTTGTATGATAAATATGGCGGAACAGCAGCAGCTCCAGTATTAGGAGAAGTTGTAAAAAGGGTAACTAAGATAAAAAATATTTATTCACAAAAGATAGAGAACATAAGAGTTCAAGGAAAACGAAGTTTGAGAAGTATAGAAAATAATGAAGAATTAGTTATAATGCCAGATCTAAAAGGGTTAAGTGCCAGAGAGGTTATTGAAATTTTTAAGGGTAGTGATATTGAAGTTGAATTAACAGGAACAGGTGTTGTTCAAAGTCAAAGCGTTGAACCACAAAAAGAATTGGTAGATATAAAGAAAATAAAAATAAAATTAAACTAGGAGAAAGTAATGAGATATTATAGTGTCTATATAGAAAAGACAAAAGATTTCTATACTTATGCCAGTGATGAAGAGAGTATAAACGTTGGAGATAGAGTTTTGGTATCTTTTAGAAATAAAGATAAAGTGGGACTAATTATTGAAGAAGAAAAAGATAAAGAGTATACTTTTAAAGTTTTGAAAATAAAAAAAGTATTATATGAAGAGTTAAGTTTTTCTAAAAAATTTATAAAATTGTTGTTATGGATAAGAGATTACTATATGAGTCCTTTTGATCAAGTTTTTTCTACAGCAGTGCCTTCAGGAGTAAAAATAAAGTATGAGGATATTTATCGACCTAAAAATCTTAGTGGCACTTTAATTAAAGATGAGATTTTAGAATATTTTTTGAAAAAGAGTTTAGTTAGAAAAAAAACATTGGTTGATAGATTCACAAAAAATAAAATACAGGAATATCTAGATAATAATTATTTAAAAGTTCAAGATAGTTGGTATGGTCTTCAAGAAGATGTTGAAGATGTTGATTTAGAACTGAAATTATATTTTCAAGAGAGAGTAGAAATTGGAAAAGCAACTTTAGAAAAGAAATTTGACAAAAAAACTATTGAAAATCATTTGAAGAACGGAACATTAATACTTGAAAGAAAAATAAAAAGTTTTAATGAAGAAAAATTGAAAAAAGATATTGAAAAAGAGGTATGTAAAGAGGATACTAAATTAAATTCAGAGCAAGAGAGAATAAAAAGTGGTATTGAAACTTCAAATAAAAGGCATTTTTTAATAAGAGGAGTAACAGGATCGGGAAAAACTGAGATATATATACAACTTATAAAGAGAGCTTTAGAAAATGGAAAAGGATCAATATTTTTAGTTCCAGAAATATCTTTAACTCCTCAAATGGTAAAAAGATTTAAAAAAGAATTTGGAGAAGGGGTGGCAATACTTCATAGTAGATTATCTAATATAGAAAGAGCTAAAGAGTGGTATAGCATATATACAGGTGATAAAAGAGTTGTTTTAGGAGTTCGTTCAGCAATTTTTGCTCCTGTAAAAAATCTCGAATACATTATTGTAGATGAAGAGCACGAAAATAGTTATAAACAAGATAGTACACCAAGGTATAATGCAAAGTATGTAGCTATAAAAAAAGCTGAATTAGAAAATGCAAAAGTAGTTTTAGGTTCAGCAACACCATCGATTGAAAGTTACTACTATGCTAAAAAAGGAATATTTCAACTTTTTGAGATAGATCATAGATATAAGGATGCAAAATTACCAGAGATAGAGATTGTGGATATGAAAGAGGAAAAAGATAGCTTTTTCAGTGAAAAACTTTTAGAGGAGATAAGAGGAGCACTTTTAAGAAAAGAACAAATAATACTTCTTCTAAATAGAAAAGGATATTCTACATTAGTTCAATGCCAAGAGTGTGGACATATGGAAGAGTGTGAGCATTGTTCTATAAAATTAAACTATTATGCAAGTAATAACAGCTTAAAGTGTAACTATTGTGGCATATCAAAAAGATTTTTAGGTCATTGTTCTAAGTGTGGAAGTAAAAATATATCCTTTAGTGGACGTGGAGTTGAAAGAGTAGAAGAGGAGCTTCGAAAAAGATTTCCTGTAAATATAATTAGAGTTGATGGAGATGTTTCAAAAGAAAAAAATTTTTATGAAAATATGTATAATGATTTTTGGGGTGGTAAATACGATATTATGATTGGAACTCAAATGATATCTAGAGGATTACATTTTCCCAATGTAACTTTAGTTGGAGTAATAAATGCAGATACAATTATGAGTATCCCTGATTTTAGATCAGGTGAAAGAACATATCAAATGATAACTCAAGTAGCAGGAAGAGCTGGAAGAGGAGAGAAAAAGGGGAAAGTTATAATTCAGACTTATCAACCTGAAAATTATATAATAGAAAAAATTCAGGAAAATAGTTATATAAATTTTTATGAAAAAGAGATAGAGAAAAGAGAGATACTTTTTTATCCCCCATTTTCAAAAGTAATAAATATTGGAATATCTTCAAATGAGGAGTATGGATTAGAAGAGTATTGTCATTTGGTATTTAAAGAGATTGAACATGAAAAGGTAGAACTATATGGACCTATGAAATCCTTAGTTTATAAAGTAAAAGGAAGATATAGATGTAATATATTTATAAAAGGGGACAGAAGAGAAATCAATGAGTATAAAGTATTTTTAGAAAATAAATTGAAAAAAATAGAGAATAAAAAATATAGAATAGTTGTTGATGTAGACCCGATTAATCTAATATGATATAATATATATTGAAAAAAAAGAGAATTGGAGGAAAATACATGTTATACGACATAAAAATATATGGAAATGAATGTTTAAGAACTGTAGCTGAGCCAGTAACAGAAATAACGCCAGAGATACTTGAAATTTTAGATAATATGGTAGAAACAATGCACGAAGCTAATGGAGTAGGACTTGCAGCACCACAAGTTGGAATAAGCAAGAGAATGTTTGTAATTGACGTTGGAGATGGGATTGTAAGAAAAATTATAAATCCAGAATTAATAGAGTTATCAGATACTGTTGAAAATATAGATGAAGGATGTTTAAGTGTTCCAGGAATTTATAAACCTGTAAAAAGATCAGTGACAGTAAAGATAAAGTATTTAAACGAAAAGGGTGAAGAAGTAATAGAAGAGGGAACAGAACTTTTAGGAAGAGCTTTCCAACACGAGTATGACCATTTAGAAGCTATTTTATTTGTAGATAAAATATCACCAGTGGCTAAAAGAATGGTATCTAAAAAATTACAACTTTTGAAAAAAGAGGTAGGTAAAAACTAATGAAAAATCTACTTTGGATAGTCCCGTTAGTTATACATTTTGCATTTTTAGGACAAAATATATTTAGATCATTTGTTAAAATCGATAAGTTAAAAATGGAGCAAGAGATAAAGATTAAACAAAAAAAAGAGATTGAAAGCTTAATTGTTAGATATGATGAAATGATTGAGAATATAAATAATCCCTTTTACAGAGAAAAAGTAGCTAGGAATCAACTCCAAATGGTTTTACCAGGAGAAAAAATTTATAGATTAATTGAAACAAAGTAGGAGGAAAAATGAAAAGAGAGTTAGCTTTAGAGTTTGCTAGAGTTACAGAAGCAGCAGCCTTAGCAGCTTACAAATGGGTAGGTAGAGGAGATAAGGAGGCAGCAGATCAAGCAGCGGTAGACGCTATGAGAACTGTACTAAATGGGATAAAAATTCAAGGGGAGATTGTAATAGGAGAGGGAGAGATTGATGAAGCTCCTATGCTATACATCGGTGAAAAGGTAGGAATAGATTCTCCTGATAAAGAAAGATATTCACAAGTTGATATTGCTGTAGATCCAGTTGAAGGAACAAGAATGACAGCACAAGGTCAAGCTAATGCAATCGCAGTTTTAGCAGTAGGAAACAAAGGCAGCTTTTTAAAAGCTCCAGATATGTATATGGAAAAATTAATAGTAGGACCTGAAGCAAAAGGTGTAATTGATTTATCAAAACCTTTAATGGAAAATATAGATAATATATGTAAAGCTTTAAATAAACCATTAAATGAGCTAACAGTAGTAGTATTAGACAAACCAAGACATAAAACTATAATAAAAGATTTACAAGATTTAAATATTAAAGTTTATGCTTTACCAGATGGAGATGTAGCAGGGTCAATATTAACATCAGTTGTAGATTCAGATGTAGATGTACTTTATGGTATAGGTGGAGCTCCAGAAGGTGTTATATCAGCTGCTGTAATCAAGGCTTTAGGTGGAGATATGCAAGCTAGATTAAAATTAAGAAGTGAAGTAAAAGGTGTGTCATTAGAAAACGATAAAATATCTGCATATGAAAAGTCTAGATGTGAAGAGATGGGACTAAGAGTAGGGGATGTTTTAAAGATGGATGATCTTGTAAAAGATGATGAAGTTATTTTCTCAGCTACAGGAATAACAAGTGGAGATCTTTTAGAAGGTGTAAAAAGAAAAGGGAATATAGCTAGAACTCAAACTTTAGTTATAAGAGGAAAAAGTAAAACAGTTAGATATATAAATGCTGTTCATAACCTAGATTATAAACCTGAAGATATAATGGAATTAGTAAAATAATTAAATAATAATTGAATAGAAAAGTAGAGAATATTCTCTACTTTTCTTCATTATTAAATGAGGAGGATAAATGTTTTTTTATGATGATTTTATAAAAAAAATAGAAAAGACAAAAGTACAATATAAACCATTAAAGAAGTATACACTTGAAGGTAAAAAAATGATTGTATGGTTAGGAACAGGAGTACCACTTATATTAATTGGAGCTCTTCAAGGATATATAGGGTATACAAAGAATTATAGCATACCATACATAGGAATAGCTGCATTGCTATTATTTTTAGGATTTAAACATTTAAAAAATCTTTTTAAATATAAAATAATTTTAGATTGTGAAAATAAAAGGATTTTAGGTCAAGGATTGAATCTATCTTTTGATGAAATAGATACATGTACTATGAAAGAAGGAGTAGTAGGAAAAGGAAATAGACTACAAGTTATAATAAGAATAGTTACAATTGATAAAAGAGAGATAATTATCCCTTTAATTATGGGAAATAAAATTGACTTTATCTGTACTTTAAAGGATGAACTAAAGGGTAAGTTTTCAATAATAAAGGGATAGGAGTGATTCTATGAAAAAATTAACTTTTTTACTTTGCTTGTTTTTAATAAGTTTTTCTTTTGTTTTTAGTAAAGATAATAAGCGAGAGTTCAGAGGAGTTTGGATAGCAACAGTTGACAATATAAATTGGCCTTCTAAACAAGGGTTAAGTATTGAAGAACAAAAGCAAGAGTATATTGATATTTTAGATGAAATAAAAAGTTTGAATATGAATGCTGTAATAATGCAGGTGAGACCTACAGCAGATAGATTTTATAAAAAAGTTAATAAAGAGCCATGGTCTAAATATATAACTGGAGAAAGTGGTAAAGATCCAGGATATGATCCTTTGGAATTTTTTGTAGAAGAAGCTCATAAAAGAAATTTAGAATTTCATGCGTGGTTTAATCCATATAGAATAACATTAAAAAATAATGAAAAAATTCCTGAAAATCATATAGCTAAAAAAAATCCTAACTGGGTTATTGAATATGGTGGTAAATATTATTATGATCCTGGAAATCCAAAAGCTAGGGAGTTTACAGAGGATGTTATAGTTGATGTTGTAAAAAATTATAATATAGATGGTGTTCATATGGATGATTATTTTTATCCATATCCAGTGTTAGATAAAAACAAAAAAGTTGTTCCTTTTGGAGATACTAAATCTTATAAACTATATGGAAAAGGAATGAAGCTTGAGGACTGGAGAAGAAAAAATACAGATACTTTTGTAATGGAGTTATCGAAAAAAATAAAAAAGACAAAGCCTTATGTGAAGTTTGGAATAAGTCCTTTTGGAGTTTGGAGAAACAATGATAAAGATCCAACTGGATCGGCAACAAGAGCGGGTGCAGAAAATTATGATACTTTATATGCAGATACAAGGACGTGGATACAAAATGAATGGATAGATTATATAGTTCCACAAATATATTGGGATTTTAACTTAAAAGTTGCTCAGTATGACATTTTGGTTAATTGGTGGATAAATGAAGTTAAGAATAGTAATGTTCATTTGTACATAGGTCATGCAGCTTATAAAATCGGAAGTAATAAAGCTTGGAGAAACGAGAATGAACTTATAGATCAAATAAAGTATAATAGAAATTTTGAGAATGTTCATGGAAGTGTATTTTTTGGATTTGATAAGATTCAAAAAAATAGCTTGAATATTAAAACAAATTTAAAAGAAAAAGTTTACGAGACACAGGTATTGCCTCCAACAAGTCCATGGATAGATATTATAGCTCCAAAGCCAGTGACTAATATAAAAGCAAAAATTATAAAAGATGGAGTTCTTTTGACCTGGGATGATCCGGCTAACAATTATGCTGATTATTATGCTATATATAGAAGTACAGATAAAGAGTTTGACGAAAAAAACTCTAAATACCTTTTAACTACTGTAAAAAGAAAATATGGATTAAAATATTTAGATAAAAATATTGAAAAAAATAAGACTTATTATTATAAAATAGCTCCAGTAGATAGAGTTCATAATCAAGGTGAAGTAAAGGAAAAAATTATTTTAAAAAAATAAAAAACTTTGTTGACAAACAATATAAATTGTGGTACTATATCTTTGTAAGTGATGCGGGAGTAGCTCAGTTGGTAGAGCGTCAGCCTTCCAAGCTGAATGTCGCGAGTTCGACCCTCGTCTCCCGCTCCATACAAAGATGCGTCATTAGCTCAGATGGTAGAGCACACGACTTTTAATCGTGTTGTCACTGGTTCGAGCCCAGTATGACGCACCATTTACCACTGCCCCGTTCGTTCAGTGGTAAGGACAATAGATTTTCACTCTATAAACAGGGGTTCGATTCCCCTACGGGGTACCATTGGAAGCATAGCTCAGTTGGGAGAGCACCTGCCTTACAAGCAGGGGGTCACTGGTTCAAGTCCAGTTGTTTCCACCATTAATGGGGGTGTAGCTCAGTTGGTTAGAGCGCATGCCTGTCACGCATGAGGTCGCGAGTTCGACCCTCGTCACTCCCGCCATTAATTTTTTTATAAAGTAAATAAAAGCCGCTTTAGCTCATCTGGTAGAGCAACTGACTTGTAATCAGTAGGTGATTGGTTCGACTCCGATAAGCGGCACCACTGCGAGGGTGGCGGAATTGGCAGACGCACCAGACTTAGGATCTGGCGTTTCGACGTGAGGGTTCAAGTCCCTCCTCTCGCACCACTTTATGACTAATAACAGTAGACTTCAACGAAGTCTACTTTTTTTTTATCCAAATCTTAATTGCTTGAAAACTATATATCTCTATGGTACAATAATATGAAAAAAGTTTAATAAAAAGGTGCTTGAATGAAAAAAATAAAGTGGTTATTTAGTTTTAAATATATATATATAATTTCATTGATTTACTTTTTTTTAGGATATTTTTATCCTAATCTTTTGCAAATAAATAATATATATCTATATATAAAAGAGTATTTTGGAATATATGAAAAGTTACTATGGATATTTTTAGTGGGATATGGTTTTTCAATGTTTATGAAAAATCCAAATAAAAGAGTTGTTCTGAAAACGAGGTTATTTTTTATGATTATTTTGGGAATAGCTACAGGATATCTTTATTTATTAGATAGTTTAAAAGAACAAATGGAAGGAACAATGGATTCAATTCAACAGTATGTTATTCAAGTTGGTCTATTAAACATTAACTTAGGTTATATTGAATTATATACATTTTTAAAGATATTTCCAAATGTTAAAACTAATGTGTTTGCAGGCAGCTTAATTTTCATAATTTTTCTATCTGTAATTGTAATTTGTGGAAAAATGATAAGAAAATTAATTTTATCAGTTATTAATTTTTTTAAAGGACAAATTCTTAGAATTAAAGAGGAAAGAAGATTAAAAGAGGAGCAAATTAGGTTAGAGAAACAAGCTAAGCTAGAAAAAGATATCTATGATGAAATATGTAATATCCAAAAAGCTTATCAGGAGAAAGATCTTTTAGAAATGGAAGTAAAAGAAGCCAATTTAGAGGAAGTCCCTGAAAATGATTTGATATTACAAGTAAATATTTCTCAAGAATTTGAAGAAAACTTAGAAAATATAGTTGTAGAAAATGAAGAAGATAAAGAAGATAAAGAAGATAAAGAAAATGATATAGAAAGGATAGATGAAGACGATGATATTAGCATCCAAATCCCCGAGAAGGAAAGAGATATTAGCACAGTTGGGATTTCAACTTCAAATTAAAAGTAAGGATATAGAAGAAATAAGTGATAAAGTAGAGATTGTGGAACAAATAAAAGATATTTCTTTAAAAAAGGTTATGGCAGTAGCTGTAGAAAATCCAAAAGAGTTTGTTGTAGGAGCTGACACAGTTGTTGTAATAGATGGGAAAATTTTGGGAAAACCTAAGAGTGAAATGGATGCTGAAAAAATGTTAAAATCTCTATCTGGAAAAAATCATGAAGTGATAACGGCTTATACATTAATAAATCTAGAGAAAAATATAAAAATAACAAATTCTGTAGAGAGCACAGTTTATTTTAAGCAGATAAGTGATGAAGAGATAAAATGGTATATAAAGAGTGGAGAGCCTATGGATAAAGCTGGAGCTTATGGAATTCAGGGATTAGGTTCAATTTTTGTAGATAAAATAGATGGAGATTTCTTTGCAATTATGGGGTTTCCAATAAATCATTTTATAAAAACTTTAAACAATTTAAAAATACCAATAGAAAGTTTAAATAAAATATAAATTAATTTAAGGAGAGTTGTAATGAAAAAAATATTTGGAAAAGTTTTAGGAATATTTTCAGATGATTTAGGAATAGATTTAGGAACTTCAAATACATTAATCTGTGTGAAAAATAAAGGAATCATAATGAATGCTCCATCAGTTGTAGCTATTAATACAAAAACAAAAGATATTTTTGAAGTTGGAGATAAAGCTAAACAAATGATAGGAAGAACACCTCATACAGTTGAAGCTATAAGACCTCTTAAAAACGGAGTTATTGCAGATTATGAAATAACTGAAAAGATGTTAAGAGAGTTTTATAAAATTGTAAATAGAGGAAAAAGTTTATCAAGTCCAAGAGTTATTATATGTGTTCCAGCTGGAGTAACTCAAGTAGAAAAAAGAGCCGTTATGGATGTAACAAGAGAAGCTGGAGCAAGAGAAGCTTATTTAATAGAAGAGCCTATGGCAGCAGCGATAGGAATTGGATTAAATATATTTGAACCTGAAGGAAATATGGTTGTTGATATTGGTGGAGGAACTACTGAAATTGGAGTAATATCTTTAGCAGGAATAGTGAAAACGTCATCTTTAAAAATAGCTGGAGATAAATTTGATTCTTTAATCATAGATTACATTAGACAGAAGCATAACCTATTTATTGGTGAAAAAACAGCTGAAGAGATAAAAATTGCAGTTGGAGCAGTAACAGATTTAGAAGAGGATATTTTTATTGAAATTAGCGGAAGAAACGCATTAAGTGGATTACCTAAAAATGTAAAAGTTTATTCATCTGAAATTGCAGAAGCTTTAGAAGAAGCTGTAGTTTTAATAATAGAAGAGATAAAAGGTATTCTTGAAAAAACTCCACCAGAATTATCTTCTGATATAAAAAGAAAAGGAATCTATTTAGCTGGAGGAGGAGCTCTATTAAGAGGAATTGATAAGAGAATAGCTGAAAGCTTAAGTTTAGAGGTTACTGTTGCAGAAGATCCTTTAAATGCAGTTGTAAATGGAATTCAACAACTTTTAAAAGAATTTGATAAATATAAAAGAGTTTTAATTTCTCCTGAAAGTGACTATTAAAAAGAGGCACTATGAAGAGAATAATATTACTAATTTTATTTGTATCTTCAATATTGAGAGCGAACTATCTCATCACAAATGGTGAGATAGCTCTTTTTTATGATGGCAAAAATAATATTTTAACAAATGTAAAGGCTAGAGAGTTTAGTAAGGATGTACTATCAAATTTACAAATATTATTAATAAAAGATTATAAAATATATAGAGCAAGAAATTACTATACACAAACAAAATTTATAGATGGTAAGAATATTTTTTATATGAAATACAATATAAACAATAATATTGTGGAATCATATATAGTATTATCTAATGAAAACAAGAATGATATGTTTATTTATACTAATTTAAATGGTGTTAAATGGAATGAACCATATAAGTTAGTTTACAAGTTTTCTCCGTTAATCTTAGAAGGAAATGTTGAAAATAAAGATGGATATTATAAATATGATATGTTGAATTTTTCTAAAGATGACAAATCTAATATTCTTGTAGCAACAGAAAGAGATTTTGAAAATTTTAAAGTAAAGTCATTAGAAACTACTTTATTAAAAGGATTAAATGAACGAATATACTTGGTAAAAGATATTGAGAACAAAAAAGATGATTCTTTAGAAATAGTATTTAGTAAAAAGAAACCAAGATTTTCAAATATTTCTTTTGCAGAAGTTATGGCTAGAGAACAGAAGTTTTGGGATAACTTTAATAAAAAATATTATTATTTAAGAGATACAGTTATCAACCAAATAAAAAAACTTTATTTGATATCTTTTAGTAATCAAAACAGTTTAAATATGAACATGAGTAGAGCAAAGTATATGGAGCAATTGAAAGTCATATATTTAAATGGTATATTAAATAGAGAAAGATTAATTCCAGAGTTTAACTTTGATAGAGGCGATAGTATTCAAAATATGTTTACATATTATTATTATATAAAATTATCTAATTTGAAAGAGAACAGTGATGCTAAAACCTTATTAAGAAATAATTTTATAAAAGTTAAAGAGGATATTCAAGAATCTTATAAAAGTATAACAAATAAAGAGGGCGATTGGTTAGAAAATAGTTTGGTATTTTATAATTTTTTATTAGAGATAGAAAAATTAGAAAAAAATGAGTTATTATTTAATGAAATAGAATTAATGAAAGAAGATATAAGAGGAAAAGTAAAAAAAGAAATATTGAACTCTTCTGGAATTATTAAAAATAATAACTATATAAAGTATTTAGATATTTTATCACAAGAGAATCAAATAAAAAATATAAATAAATTATTAGAAAATACAAAAAATTTGATTAGATTATTAAAAAAAGATGATAATATAGATAGTAAAGCTAATTTAAGTTTATCACTGTTATTATATAAAAATAATTATATAGTTGAAAGTGATAAAATATTTTATAATATAGATTATTTTATCAATTATAATGAAAAATATAATGAATTAGACTTAGAAGAGGTATATTTATATTTGATAAATATTCAATATAGGGGATTAATATGATTAAAGAAGAAATAATTGGTATAAAGGAACAGATAGAGTCAATACTTTTATTAGGTGGAGACGAAATAAAAATAAGAGATTTAAGTAAATTTTTTTCAGTATCTATAGAAAAAATTCTACAAATTTTAGAAGAGTTAAAAAAAGAGCGATTTAATACAGGAATAAATATTGAAATAGATCAAGAAATTGTTTATTTAATAACAAATCCAAGATGCGGAGAAATAGTAAATCTATATTTTAAACAAGATGTAAAACCTAAAAAATTATCAAATGCTGCCTTAGAAACATTATCAATAATAGCTTATCGTCAGCCTATAACTAAGAGTGAAATAGAAGCAGTAAGAGGTGTTTCCACAGATAGAGTAGTTCAAACTTTAGAAGAAAGAAAATTTATAAGAATTTGTGGGAAAAGAGAAACTATAGGAAGACCAAATTTATATGAAATAACAGATAAGTTTTTAGGTTACCTAGGAATTTCATCGGTAGAAGAACTACCACAATATGAAGATATGAAGGAGAAATTAAATGGAACCAATGAGAATAAATAAATACTTAGCCCAGAGTGGTTATGCGTCAAGAAGAGAGATAGATAAGCTTGTTGAAAATGGTGATATAAAAGTTAATGGAAATGATGTAACACCAGGACAAAAAGTTACGGATAAAGATAAAATTTATATAAAGGGACAGTTATTTGAAAAACCAAAATCAGAAAATAAAGTTTATTTCTTACTAAATAAACCTAAAGGTGTTTTAAGTGCTTCAAAAGATGATAGAGGAAGAAAGACAGTTACAGATTTAATAGATACTAAAGAAAGATTGTATCCAATAGGAAGATTAGATGCTGACACAGAAGGAGCTATAATTTTGACAAATGATGGAGATATCTTCAATAAAGTTATACATCCAAAAGGAGAAGTTTATAAGGAATATTTTGCAATTGTAAAAGGTGAAATAAGAGATAAAGATCTTTCAAAATTAGCAAAAGGTATAAACTTAGAAGACGGACAAACATTACCTGCTAAGACAAAGATATTAAAGAGAGCTCAAGGTAGAAGTGAAGTTATAATAGCTATTAGAGAGGGTAAAAATCGTCAAGTTAGAAGAATGTTTGATGCAGTAAAACATCCAGTAGTATATTTAAGAAGAGAAGCTATTGGAAAGATAAATTTAGGGAATTTAGAGTTAGGAAAATATAGAAAACTAACATCGCAAGAGATAAAGTATTTAAAATCATTATAGAATATAGGAGGAAGATAGATGTCTTTAACAAGAGAAGAGGTTCTAAACGTAGCTAAATTAGCGAGATTAGAATTTAATGAAGAGGAAATTATAAGATTCCAAGCAGACCTAAATAATATATTAGAGTATATAGATGTTTTAGGTGAAATAAATACTGATGAGGTTGAACCATTAGTACAAATTCATGAAACTGGAGTTAAGTTAAGAGAAGATATAATAAGAGAGTCTTTAACTGTTCAGGAAGCTATGAAAAATGCACCTGCTTCAGAGGATGGAGCACTAATAGTACCTAAGGTAGTTGGAGAATAAATTTTAAAGGAGGATTTTTCTGTGAAAAAGATATACGAGTTAACAGCTTTTGAAATAAAAGAAAAAATATTAAATAGAGAATTAACATCTGAAGAGGTTGTTAAAGCTATTTTTGATAGAATAGAAGAAACTGATGGTGAGATTGGAAGTTTTGTATCTCTTAGAAAAGAAAAAGCGATAGAAGAAGCAAAAGCCGTTGATTATAAAATACAAAATGGAGAAACTGTAGGAGCTTTAGCAGGAATTCCAGTAGCCATAAAAGATAACATGGTATCAATTGGAGAACCATCACAATCAGCTTCTAAGATATTAGAAGGATATGAAGGAATATATGACGCTACAGTTGTAAAAAAATTAAAAGATGCAGATGCAATAATAATAGGAAAAACAAACATGGACGAATTCGCTATGGGTTCAACAACAACAACATCTGCTTATGAAAAAACAACTAAAAACCCTTGGGATTTAGATAGAGTTCCTGGAGGGAGTAGTGGAGGAGGAGCTACATCAGTTGCTTCAAACCAATGTTATATATCTCTAGGGTCAGATACAGGTGGAAGTATTAGACAACCAGCATCATTTTGTGGAGTAGTTGGATTAAAACCAACTTATGGAAGAATTTCTAGATATGGTCTTATGGCATTTGCCTCATCTCTAGATCAGATTGGTCCATTTGCTAAAACAGTTAAAGATGTAGCTTTAGCTTTAAATACGTTAGCAGGAGTAGATGATTATGATTCTACAGTTGAAGAAGTAGAAGTTCCAAATTATTTAGATTATTTAACTGGAGATATAAAAGGAATGAAGATTGGTGTGCCGAAAGAATACTTCATAGAGGGACTAAATCCAGGAGTAAAAAAGGTTGTAGATGAAGCTTTAGAAACTTTTAAATCTTTAGGTGCAGAGATAGTAGAAATATCATTACCGCATACAAAATATGCAGCTCCGACATACTATGTATTAGCTCCAGCAGAAGCTAGTTCAAATTTAGCTAGATTCGATGGTGTTAGATATGGACATAGAACAAAAAATGCTTCAAATATAGATGAGTTATATACAAAATCTAGAAGTGAAGGATTTGGAGATGAAGTAAAAAGAAGAATTATGATAGGAACATATGTTTTAAGTGCAGGATTCTTTGATGCATATTTTAAGAAGGCTCAAAAAGTTAGAAGATTAATAAAAAATGACTTTGATAAAGCTTTTGAAAAGGTTGATATTATATTCACTCCAGTAACACCAGGACCTGCTTTTAGATTGGATGCAAAAAAGACTCCAGTAGAGTTATACTTAGAGGATATCTTTACGATACCAGCAAACCTAGCAGGAATACCAGGAATTTCAATACCAGCAGGAATGACTGAAGGATTACCAGTTGGAATACAATTATTAGGAAAAGCATTTGGAGAAAAAGATATCTTAAAAGCAGGAGATGCTTTTGAAAAAGCGATAAAGGAGAGAGTGTAATGGCGAGACAGTGGGAATCGGTAATAGGACTTGAAGTACACCTTCAATTAAAAACAGGAACAAAAGTTTGGTGTGGATGTAGTGCAGACTATGATAATTCACCAACAAATACGCATACATGTCCAATATGTTTAGGACATCCAGGAGCGTTACCAAAGTTAAATAAAAAAGTAGTTGAATATGCTGTAAAAGCGGCATTAGCTTTAAATTGTAAAATCAATAATGTAAGTGGATTTGATAGAAAAAATTATTTCTACCCAGATACTCCTAAAAATTATCAGATTACTCAATTTGAAAAACCATATTGTGAAAAAGGATTTTTAGATGTAAAGTTAAATTCAGGTAGAGAGTTCACTGTTGGAATTACTAGAATACAAATAGAAGAGGATGCAGGAAAATCTATACATGCAGGGTCTGAATCATTAATAAACTTCAATAGAGCATCAATGCCTCTTTTAGAAATAATATCTGAACCAGATTTAAGAAGCTCTGAAGAGGCTTATGAGTATTTAAACCTTTTAAAAAGTACAATAAAATATACTGGAATAAGTGATGTATCAATGGAATTAGGATCTCTAAGATGTGATGCAAATATATCTGTTATGGAAAAAGGAAGTAAAGTTTTTGGTACAAGAGTTGAAGTAAAAAACTTAAACTCATTTAAAGCAGTTGCAAGAGCTATTGACTATGAGATAGGAAGACAGATTGAGGCTATCGAAAACGGTGGAACTATTGATCAAGAAACTAGACTTTGGGATGATGATGCTCAAGTAACAAGAATAATGAGAAGCAAAGAGGATGCAATGGACTATAGATACTTTGCTGAACCAGATCTTCCAAAGCTTGTTATAAAAGATGAAGAAATTGAAAGAGTAAAAGGATTAATGCCTGAATCAAAATCGGCAAAATTAAAAAGATTTATTGAAACTTATGCATTGCCAGAATATGATGCAAATATATTAACAGATGAGATTGAGTTAGCTGACTATTTTGAAAGAGTGGTAAAAGTTACTGATAATGCTAAACTTTCATCAAACTGGATAATGACAGAAGTTTTAAGAGAGTTAAAAGAGAGTGGAAGATCTATAGAAGAATCTAAAATAAATTCTGAAGATTTAGGAAAAATAATAAATCTTATTCAAAAAGAGATTATCTCTTCTAAAATAGCTAAAGAGCTATTTACTATAAAATTAAATGATGATAGAGATCCAGAAGTTATAGTAAAAGAAGAAGGGATGATACAGGTTGTTGACTTAGGAGAGATTGAAGGAATAGTAGATCAAGTATTAAATGAAAATCCTAAGATGGTAGAAGACTTTAAAAACTCTGATGAAGGTAGAAAACCAAGAGTTTTAAAAGGATTAATTGGACAAGTTATGAAATTATCAAAAGGAAAAGCAAATCCTAAGATAGTTACAGAACTAATGGAATCAAAATTAAAATAGGTGGGTTATAATGAAAAAAAGCAAATTAATCTCTTTAGGGATTATGATTTTAGGACTTACTTTTTTATCACAACCACTTCATGCTGTTACTAAAACGTTAAAAGAGAAGTATGAAAATGTAATACCAATGAGTGTTCACGTAAATATAATGAATAATGAGGCTGAGCCAGAGTATTTAAACTATGTTTTTATAAAAAGTGTAGATGCACCCATTAGACAAGATTCATCAATATATTCTAAAGAGATTGTAAGATTTCCATTTAATACAAAATTAAAGGTTTTAGAGAAAGTTGAATCAAATAAAAATGAATGGTATAAAGTAGAACTAAAAGATAAGAATGGAAATAGAGTTGAAGGTTATATCTCGGCAATGTTAGTAACATTGAGAAGATTTAAATTTGAAGAGATGAACAATAAAGTGCATAAATTATCTCAATTCTTACAATCAGAAGCGGCAAAGGGAAAAGAACTAGTATCAATAAATACATATGTTCCAAATCCTAGTAACCAGAATATGAGTAGAATTAAAGATAAGTATGGAGTTTCAGCAGATCAGAATGCTAGAGCGAGCTATAATGGTGAAACAATATTTATACCAGATAGATCATTAATGTCAATTGAATCTACAAGTGGTAATGATGTTTATGTAAATACTCT
This sequence comes from Cetobacterium sp. 2G large, assembly GCF_014250655.1. Lineage (NCBI taxonomy): Bacteria > Fusobacteriati > Fusobacteriota > Fusobacteriia > Fusobacteriales > Fusobacteriaceae > Cetobacterium > Cetobacterium sp. 2G large. The sequence continues at coordinate 385,370 of NZ_JACHTH010000005.1, forward strand.
TTCAATTGCAGAAAAACCATTGAAAGTAAGTAAAAATGCTATCACAAGATACCCTGCAGTTAATGCAAATTTTAGAAAAGCTATTGTAATAGATTTAGAAAATGAAAATCAAGGTATTTTCCAAAAGAATTCTGAAGGTCAGTGGGAGTTAATTTCTTATACATTAAATAAAACTGGTATGGAAAGTACTTTAGGATTTGAAACTCCTAGAGGATATTTTATAGTTCCAGTGTTAAAGTATGAAATGGGATACAGAGATGAGTATAATAATGCAGCTGGAATGGCAAAATATGCAATACGTTTTTCAGGTGGAGGATATATTCATGGAACGCCAATTAACTTTGAAGAAAATATAAATAGAGACTTTTTCTTGAGAGAAAAAGACGGAACATTAGGAACAGTTGAAGGAACTAGAAAGTGTATTAGAAATATGGAATCTCATATTAAGTTTCTTTTTGACTGGGTAACAAATGGAAAAGTTAATAGAAAATCTAATGAACAAAGACCAGATGAAAATGTAATGGTTATAGTATTTTAATGAAGGGTGAGCGAAAGCTCACCCTTTCTTATAAAAATAGCATAACTTTCTATTCTATGATATAATAAATTTGTTAAATTAATAGAGATAGGTGATAAAAAAATGTATAAAATTCAGTATTTAATATTTAAAATTTTTCGTTATATTTTACTTCTATTTCCAGAAAAAACAAGGTTTAAATTTGCTGAGAAATTAGGAATTATAGGTTATTATCTTATAAAAAAGAGAAGATTAATAGCCTTGGCAAATTTAAAGCTGGCTTTTCCAGATAAAACGTATGAAGAAAGAAAAAAAATAGCAAAAGAGTCATATAAAATAATGGCAAAAGCTTTTATTTCAACATTATGGTTTGAAGATTACTTAAAAACAAATGTAGAGTTAGAGGATTTTGATCGAGTATCTTCGGTAAAAGAGAATGGAAATGGAATTGTTGTTGCTCTTATACATATGGGAAATATGGAAGCTAGTTTAAAAGCTGGTGAGAAATACAAAAGTGTAACTGTAGCAAAAGCTCAAAGAAATCCATATATAGATAATTTTATAACAGAAGCAAGAAGAAAGTTAAATGTAGTATTATTAAAAAAATCTAAGCAAACTTCTAGAGATTTATTAGAGCAAATAGAAGAAAAAAATGTGATTGCATTATTTTCAGATCACAGAGATAAGGGAGCAACAGTTAATTTTTTTGGAGAAGAAACTGTTTCACCAACAGGAGCTATAAATATAGCATTAAAACATAATTTACCAATAGTTATAGGTTATAATGTAATGCATGAGGATAATACTTGTACAACATATTTTACAAAAGAGTTAGAATTAGTTAGAACAAATTCATTTAAAAATGATGTAAAAGTTAATACTCAACTTATGATGAATTTAATAGAGAATATAATAAAAAATCATCCAAATCAATGGATGTGGTTCCATGATAGATGGAAACTTTATAAAAAAATAAAAAATGAGAATATAAAAGGCTAGGAGGAAAAATGTTATTAGGTATAATTGGTGCAATGAATGAAGAGGTAATTCAATTAAAAGAGGCCATGGTTTTAAATGAAACTAGAGAGCTAGGAGGATATAAGTTTTATAGAGGAACTTTATTAGGAAAAGAGATTGTATTGGTTGAGTGTGGAATTGGAAAAGTAAATGCAGCAATATGTTCAACACTATTAATACAGGAGTTTAAAGTTGATAAAGTTTTATTTACTGGTGTAGCTGGAGGCTTGAATCCAGATATAAATATTGGAGATATAGTTGTATCAACAGATTTAATAGAGCATGATTTTAACTGTACAGCATTTGGATATGATTATGGAGTAATACCTAGAATGGAGAACTCTAAATTTAAAGCTGATAAAGAGTTAATAGAGTTAGCTAAAAAAGTTGCTGAAAAGAATTTTGGAAAAGAAAGAGTATTTACAGGAACAATTGTAAGTGGAGATGAGTTTGTAGCATCAAATGATAAAATAAAATGGTTAAGAGATACATTTGTAGGTGAGTGTACAGAGATGGAAGGAGCTTCAGTAGCTCATGTATGTTATGTTTTAAACAAACCTTTTGTAATAATAAGATCAATATCAGATAAAGCTAATCACGATGCAAATATGAATTTTGATGAATTTGTAAAATTAGCAGCACAAAATTCAAAAATAATAATAGAAGGAATGTTGGAACTAATATAAATTGTATATCAAGGGGGAAATGTATGGATATTGAAAAACTATTGAACGAGTTATATTCCTATTCACTGCATGGAATAAAACTAGGTTTGAAAAATATTGAAGATATTTGCGAAGCTATGGGAAATCCTCAAAAAGATTATAAAACTATTCATGTGGCAGGAACAAATGGAAAAGGCTCAACATCAACAACAATAGAGCAGGTTTTAATAGAAGATGGAAGAAAAGTTGGGAAATATACATCCCCCCATATTTTAAAATTTAACGAAAGAATATCGGTTAATGGTATTGAAATAAGCGATGAAGATATAGCATATTATTATGCCTATGTAAAATCAGTAATTAAAGAGTTAAGATTAACTCCAACATTTTTTGAAGTTACAACGGCTATGATGTTTAAGTATTTTTCTGATAAAAAAGTGGAGTATGCAGTAATAGAAGTTGGTATGGGTGGAAGATTTGATGCTACTAATATTATTGAAAGCGATATTTGTGTAATTACAAATGTTAGTCTAGATCATACTGATTTTTTAGGAAAAAATATATATGAAATAGCTTGTGAAAAAGCTGGAATAATAAAGAAAAATTCTAAAGTTATTGTAGGAAGTTCTGATTTAGAATTTTTAAAAGGAATTGAAGAAAAAGCTAAAACGTATGTAAATGTAATTGAAAAATATAAAGACTCTAAATATGTTTTAGATTTTATGAAATATAAAACAGTTATTGAAGTGGATGGTATTTCATATAAATTTTCATTATTTGGAGATTACCAATATAAAAACTTTTTGTGTGCCTATGAAGTTTTAAATGAGTTAGGTATAAAACCAGAGGTAATACAAAAAGGAGTAGAAAAAGTTAAATGGCAGTGCAGATTTGAAATAATATCTACTGATAAAAATATTCTTATATTAGATGGAGCTCATAATGAAGATGGAATGAAAACACTTTGTGATACTTTAAAAGTAGGATTTAAGAAGAATGAAATTGTAGCAATAGTATCAATACTAAAGGATAAGGACTCTAAAAAAATTCTAGAAATTTTAGAAAATAGTGTAAGTAAAATTATTTTTACCTCATTAGCTGAAAATTCTAGAGGGCAAAGTGCTTTAGAATTATTTGAAAAATCTAATAAAATAGATAAAGATTATAAAGAGGATATAAATGAAGCATTTAATTTAGCCAAAATAGACAATAAGAAAGTTATTTTACTTTGTGGTTCATTTTATTTATTGAGTAAATTTAAAGAGGAAGTATTAAAATAATGAAGAGTAGAATTTTTTTAAAAATTTTTACATTCGTAATAGTTTTAGTGATTGGATATTTTTTATACGAACACATAATTATTTTAAGGAATGAATATATAAAAAGAGAGCAACACAAAAACATGTTTTTAGAAAAAATCGATGGGACATATAAAGAAAGAAGTAATGATTTCTATAAAAATAACTAGAGGAGCTTAAAATGGAAAGAATTAGGGTAAGAAAATTTCCAAAAGTTAAAGATTTAGCTAATGTTTTAGGGTTGATTCCATTAATAGATGTAAATATGGAAAAAGAGATAAAAACTCAAAGTGTTTATAGAGTAGGATACGAATTAAGTGGTTTCTTTTCGGAGGGAGAAGAGTTACAAAGTAATATAAATGTTTTAGGTAGAAAAGAGATTGGATATTTAGAGCGAATGGAAAGAACTAAAAGAAAAGAGATTCTTGAAAAATATTTAAGTTATCCTTTTCCAACATTAATTGTAACTGTGGAAAATAATATAGTAGATGAAATTGTAGAGATAGCTAAAAAATATAGAAAACCTGTATTAAAATCAAATAATAAAACTATTGAATTTATTAGAAATGCTAAATTTTATTTGCAAAAAGTATTAGCTGAAGAGATAATAATCGATAACTGTATATTGCTTGATATATATGGAGTTGGAATATTATTAAAAGGTTATGAAGATGCAAGGCTTGGTGCAACAGTGGAGCTTTTAGAAAGGGGCCATAAATTTATAACAGATACTAGATTAAAAGTTCAAAATATAGCTAATAGATTTATATTAGGATCTAATACAGCAGATAAAGAAAGTGGTGATAGTCATTTTTATCTTTTTGGAAAAGATGGGAATGATATAGATGTTACAACACACTTTGGAATAAAGAGTACAAGAAAAAGAAAAAAAATAACTTTATTAGTCGAACTTGAGAAATGGGATGAAAAAAAATTCTATGATAGATTGGGATTAGATGAAGTATATGAGGAATATCTAGGATTTAAGATACCTAAAGTAACATTACCAGTAAGAAAAGGTAGAAATTTAGCTATTATAATTGAAACGGCAGCTATAAACTACAGACTAAAGAAAACAGGAGTAAATTCAGCAGAGTATTTTTGGAAAGAGTCTAAAAAATTAATTGAAGAAAACAGAGAAAATAAAAAGAGAGGTTTAGTTGTGAATGATAAAACAAGTATGCCAGTTAGATATATAAAATCTAGATTTAATTTAAATGTTTTAAATGGAGAAGAGTTTTTAGATAACAGATATATTACAACAACAGGAGTTTATAGACCATCATTAGCCCTTACAGGTTATTTTGATATGTATGAAGAGGAAGGATATAAAGGATTACAGTTGTTCACTGAAACTGAATTTAAATATTTAGATAGTATATCACCGAAAGACAAAGAGAAGAATTTAGAGAAATATTTAGATGAAGATTTTCCAGCAATTATAATCTCTGGAGTTAAAAATATCCCAGATTACTTTTTAAATAAAATTATTGAAAAGAAAATTATATTATTGGAAACAAAATTAGATAGACCGAGTCATGTTGTGGCTACTTTTAGTGCTTATTTAGAAAATTATTTTGCACCATCTACTTCTGTACATGGAGTTTTTGTAGAATTATATGGATTTGGAGTTCTTTTAACAGGAAAAAGTGGAATTGGAAAAAGTGAAACAGCCTTGGAGCTTATTCACAGAGGACATAGATTGATAGCTGATGATTCAGTTCGATTTGAAAAAGGTGTAATAGGTGACATAACAGGACGAGCATCAAAATTACCATATTTCATGGAGATACGTGGATTGGGAATTATTGATGTTAAAGCATTATATGGTGTAGGAGCGGTTAGAATTAGTAAGAGACTTGATATGATAATTGAACTTCAAGAGTTAAAAAGTGAAGATTATTTAACTGCTATGGATTATCAAGAGTCAACAGAAGTTTTATTAGGAAATGAGATTCCTAAAATAAAATTATATATATCTTCTGGTAGAAATGCAGCAGCCATGGTAGAGATTGCTGTAATGAATCTTATGGCCAAGAGAATGGGATATAATTCGGAAGAAGTTTACTTGAAAGAATTAAAAAATAAAAATTATAATGATTAAGAATCGGGGGATTTAAATTGAAAAGAAATAAACTTAAGATTTTGAGAGAGTATATCTACATCTATATAGGGACATTAATTGCTTCAATAGCCATAAATGCATTTTTAGTACCATCTAATTTAGCACCTGGTGGAGCAACAGGTCTTTCAATCTTAATAAATTATGTAACAGGAATACCTGTTGGAACGTTGATATTTGTTATAAATATACCATTATTCATAATAGGAGTTAAAATTTTTGGAAGATCATATGGAGCTAAAACTTTAGCTGGAATTTCATTTTTATCTTTAAATGTTGAATTGATAAAAAAGGTTGTACCTGAAATAGATAAGGTTATAGACTTTACAAATCCTAGTAATATTTTTTTAGGAACTCTATACGGAGGACTTTTAATGGGAATAGGGTTAGGAACTGTTATAAAAAATGGTGGAACAACAGGTGGTAGCGATATAATTTCAGGAATTTTAAATAAATTTTTTAGAATTCCCATAGGTCAAGCATTGATACTGATAGATTCAACAGTAGTTTTATTAGCTGCATATATTTTTGGTGCAGAAAAAGCATTATATGCCCTAATAAATTTATATGCAACAGGGATAGTTATAAATAAGTTAATAAATGGTTTAGGGAATGCTAAAATGGCATATATAGTAACTTCTGAAGTTGAAAAAGTACGAAAAATAATTGTTGAAGACTTAGGAAAAACAGGAAATTATTACCAAGCAGAAGCATTATATTCAAAAAGTAGAAGAGATGTGGTAACAACAGTTCTTAGAAATAGAGAGATTTTTTTATTAAAAGAGCTTATAACAGAGGTTGATAAAGAGGCTTTTGTTGTTGTTTCAGACGTCCATGAGGTACTAGGAAGAGGTTATACTTTCGATATAGATAGTACTTTAAAAAATAGAAAGGAAAAATAATGAAAGAAATAAAGGAAAAGATAGACCAGAGCAATAATATAATTATTGTAGGGCACGTAAATCCAGATGGAGATACAGTAGGAGCTGGATTAGCTCTTTTATTAGGACTTGAAAAAAAATATCCAGAAAAAAGAATAGATTTTGTTTTACAAGATGATGTTCCAAAAAATATCGCCTTTTTAAAAGGATGTGATAGAATAAAAAAAATAGAGGATGTTATAAATCCAAATTATGATTTAGCTATTTTTGTTGATTCTGCTACAATAGAAAGAGTAGGAAAAGTTGCAAAATTAATAGGAGATATATTTAAGATAAATATAGATCATCATATAAGTAATCCAAAATATGGAGATATTAATATAGTAAAAGATATCTCTTCAACTTCGGAGATTATGTACTCAATTTTAAAAGATTTGGATATAGAAATTACTTTAGAGATGGGTGAAGCAATTTATTTAGGGTTGGTAAATGATACAGGAAATTTTGCTCATAGTAATGTAACAGACAAAACATTTTTAGTAGCTTCTGAATTAATGAGAATAGGTGTAAATAATAATAAAATTGTAAATGATTTTTTTAAAACAAAATCTTATGAAAGAATGAAAGTTTTAGGGAAAGCATTAAGCGAAATGGTATTTGTAGAGGAAAAAAAATTAATGTATTTCTATTTATCTTTTGAAGCATTAAAGAATTTAAATGCTATAAAAGATGATACAGAAGGAATCGTAGAAGAGTTAATTAACTATAGTGGAAGCGAAGTTTCTCTTTTTTTAAGAGAGGAAGAAAGCGGAAAAATAAAAGGTAGTTTAAGAAGCAAGCATAATATAGATGTTAATAAAATAGCAGGAATTTTTGGTGGTGGAGGCCATATAAAGGCAGCAGGCTTCACAACTGAACTTTCACCAGAGGAAATTATAAAAAAAGTAGTAGAAAATTTATAAATAGTGTATAATTTTATAAAAAAGGAGGGTGTGTAAATGGCAGATTTTGATATAATTTTTTTAAAACCCACTAGATTTGAGGATTGTTTAAAATGTGTAGAGCATATAAAATCTGAAAAGATAGTTCATATAAATTTATGTGATTTAGATTCTGAGAAATCTCAGAGAGTTCTAGATTTTATTAGTGGGGCTGTACATATACAAGAGGGACAAATAATTAATCCTGGAGATAAAATATATTGTTCAATTCCAAAAAATAAATCATATGAGTTAGATTATAAAGAGTTATCAAATAATATAACAAATCCAAGATTTGATGAAGAGGAAGAGATTATTCCAAGATATCATAGAAGATAGATAAAAAAGGGACTTTTTAAAGTCCCTTTTTTTACACTAAGATATTTTTAGTTTTTTATTTAATCAGCCAATAAAAAAGCTTGGCAACTACCTATCCTCCCAGGGGGCTGCCCCCCAAGTACTTTCGGCGTTTACGGGCTTAACTTCCAGGTTCGAAATGTTACTGGGTGTACCTCCGTAGCTATCGTTGCCAAGCTATATAATAATACCATTTTTTTTATAAAATGTCAACAAAAAAAATGGACCGAAGTCCATTTTTCTTAATGAATAATATTAAAGATAAGCTCTTCATCTTTATAATCAACTTCAACAGTTTCTCTTTCTTTAACATCTCCTTTTAAGATGATTTTAGCTATTTCAGTTTCAATATATTTTTGAATATATCTTCTTAATGGTCTAGCACCAAATTGAGGATCATATGCAGTTTTAGCTAAAAATTCAGCAGCATTATCAGTAATTTTAAAGTTGATTTTTCTATCTTTTAATTTATTTTCTAAAGCTTTTAAAAGTTGACGAACAATGTTTTTAATCTCTTTAAGTCCAAGACCTCTAAATATTATAGTTTCATCTATTCTATTTAAAAATTCAGGTCTAAAATTAGAAAGAAGCATTTGATTAATATTAAATCTAGTTTCCTCTTTTAAACTAGGGTCTTCTAAAATTAAATGACTTCCAATATTAGATGTCATAATAATTAAAGTATTTTTAAAGTCAACAACTTTTCCTTGCCCATCAGTTAATCTACCATCATCTAAAACCTGTAAAAGTATATTGAAAGTATCAGGATGAGCTTTTTCAATTTCATCAAAAAGAATAACAGAGTATGGTTTTCTTCTAACTGCTTCAGTTAACTGTCCACCCTCTTCATAACCAACATATCCTGGAGGGGCACCAATTAATCTAGTAACCGAGAACTTATCCATATATTCACTCATATCTATTCTTATTACATTTTCTTCGTCATCAAATAAGAAGTAAGCTAGAGATTTAGCTAAGTAAGTTTTACCAACACCAGTAGGTCCTAAGAATACAAAAGATCCAATTGGTCTATTTGGGTCTTTAAGACCAGCACGAGCTCTTAAAATAGTCTCAGATACGGCTTTAACAGCTTCTTCTTGTCCAATAACTCTAGCATTTAAGTTATCTTCTAATTTTAAAAGTTTCTCCTTTTCACTTTCCATAAGTTTAGAAAGTGGAATACCTGTCCATTTAGATATAACCTCTGAAATTTCTTCAACTCCAACTTCTTGTTTAACAAGTCTATTAATTGGAACTTCTTCAAGACGTTCTTGCTCTTGTATAAGTTCTTTTTCAAGAGTAGCTAATTTACCATATTTCAATTCAGCTAATCTATTTAAATCGTATTTTCTTTCAGCTTCTAAAATTTCAAGCTTAACTTTTTCAATTTCAGCTTTAATATCTTTAACTTTATTTAAATCTTGTTTTTCATTTTCCCATTGTGCTTTTAAAAGTGATTTCTGTTCTGTTAAACTAGAAAGTTCTTTTTCTAAAATTTCTAGTCTTTCCTTAGAATATGGATCAGTTTCTTTTTTTAGAGCTTCTTTTTCAATTTCTAATTGCATAACTTTTCTTGTTAATTGGTCTAACTCTTCTGGCATAGAGTCCATCTCAGTTCTAATCATAGCTGCAGCTTCATCTATAAGATCAATTGCTTTATCAGGTAATTGTCTATCAGGAATATATCTGTGACTAAGAACGGCGGCCTCAACAATAGCACCGTCAGTTATTCTTATACCATGGTAAACTTCAAATTTCTCCTTGATACCTCTTAAAATAGAGATTGTGTCTTCAACAGTTGGTTCATTAACCATAACTACTTGAAAACGTCTCTCTAAAGCTGGATCTTTTTCAATATATTTTCTATATTCATCTAATGTTGTTGCTCCAATAACTTTTATTTCTCCTCTTGCTAACATAGGTTTTAATAAGTTACCGGCATCCATAGCACCATCAGATTTTCCAGCTCCAACGATTGTATGTATTTCATCTATAAATAGAATAATTTCACCGTTAGAATCTTCTACTTCTTTTAAAACAGCTTTTAAACGCTCTTCAAATTCTCCTCTAAACTTAGCACCAGCAATTAGTGAACCCATATCCAAAGAGAAAACCTTTTTATTTTTTAAAGAATCTGGAACGTCTCCATTTAATATTCTTTGTGCGAAACCTTCAGCAATAGCAGTTTTACCTACTCCAGGTTCACCAATTAATACAGGATTGTTCTTAGTTCTTCTAGAAATAATTTGGATAGTTCTTCTAATTTCACTATCACGACCTATAATAGGGTCAATTTTACCTTGACGAGCTAATTCAACTAAATCTCGACCATACTTTTCTAAAACTTCATACTTAACTTCAGGATTAGGAGAATCAACTTTTTTATTTCCTCTAATCTCTAAAATAGTTTTTTCAAATAGAATACGGTCAATTCCTAATTTTGCTAAAAAACTAGTGTTGTCAAGTAAAGAGAGAAATATATGTTCTACACTAATATATGAGTCTCCCATTAATTGCATAAGTTTTTGAGCTTCCATTAAAATTTCATTTGTTTTAGAGTCTAATCCAATTGAAGTATTAGTAGCTCCTTGAATTTTTGGAAGTTTATTACAAAGATCTTCTAAACTATTTTGTAAAGAATTTGTATTAACTCCCATTTTTGTTAAAACCCTAACAATTAATCCCTCTTTATGAGCAACTAAAGCTAGTGCTAAAATTTCGGGTTTAATGCTTTGCTGCATATAAGTTTGAGCAATAGTTTGTGCATCAGTTAATGCAAGCATCGAGTTTTCTGTAAAATTATTCGGATTCATAAATATCACCTCTTAATAAAAGATAATTAAATTATTTTAAGCTGATTATTTTGTCCTCTTCTCCAATCTCTTTTAGATGTTCGTTTCTAACAATTTCAATGACTTCCATCATTTTCTTTTGTATATGATCGTAACCAACATCTTTTATATGAGGAAGAATGCAGTCAGAACAATCTTTAATTCCACCAGCTGTATATTTATACTTACCTCCGCACTCATTTCCTAGCATATAAAGTGGACAATAACAAAATAAGCAGTTAAAGTTCTCAGTATTCTCCATTTTATGACATGGAAAAAATTCACAATTTTTATTTTGATTAAATTTATAGTTCATAATACCTCCCAAAAAAATAAAAAATCTATATCTAAAATATACTACTCTTGAATAATTAAATCAAGAGAAATAAACAAAAAAACAGTCTAAATAAAAAATTTAGACTGTTTTTAAATGTTTAATATATAATATTAATACACTTCTATAGCATTTTCAACAGGTTCATTTAAAACTACCTTAATAGCAACAATAGCTACTTCTAATTGCTGAAGATCAGGTTCTTTTGTTGTTATTCTTTGAAGAGCCATTCCAGGTGCAGCAATTAATTTAACTAACCAGTTATCCAAATGATTACTAGTGTATCTTTGAAGTTCATAAGATATACCTGCTATTAGAGGCATAAAAAGAACTCTTAAAATAACTTTAGTAAAAAGTTTTGTTACAAAACTAGTTGGAGGAGGTAGTATAAAATCAAGACCAGTAAAAACAATAATTGCAATAAACATAACAATTAATAAAAAACTAGTACCACATCTAGGATGTAGTGTTGTAAATTTCTTTGCATTTTCAGGAGTTAATTCTAAATGCTGCTCGTATGCATAAATTGATTTATGTTCAGCACCATGATATTGAAAAACTCTTTGAATATCTTTTGAAAAAGAGATTAAAAATATATATAACACAAAGAATGAAAGTCTTAAACCAGCTTCTAAAAGATTACTATGAATTTTATTATCTCTAAATAAAAAACTACTTATAACAGAGGGAAGAACAATAAAAAGACCAATTCCCAAAGCTAAAGAAACAATGGTAGTCATAACAGCCTCTTTTTGAGATAATTGCTCTTCTTCCACTTCAGCTTGATTAGCTGAAAAAGTAAGCTCCTTAACTCCTAATACTAAAGAGTCAAATAGAGTTATTGCACCTCTGATAAAAGGGATAGTAGAAAGTTTATTTCTACTTTTCGATATTTTTGTTTTTTTATAAACTATATCACCATTGGGTTTTCTAACAGCTGTAGCAAGAAGATCTGCATTTCTCATCATAACTCCCTCTATAACTGCTTGTCCACCTACGCTTGAAAATTTTTCTTTACTCATTGTCACCATCCATAAATTTAATTAGATTGTATTTTTGTCATAAGGTTTTCCAGAAGCACTTGGTGCAACTGCTTTTCCAACCACTCCAGCAAGAGCTAGAAGAGTTAATAAGTATGGAATCATTTGAATGAACTGTGGAGGAATAAATGTTACATATTGTTGAATAACAGTTTGAGCTGCATCTGCAAATCCAAATAATAAACTAGCAAATAGAACACCTTTTGGTTTCCACTTTCCAAAAACAAGAGCAGCAAGAGCAATAAATCCTCTTCCAGCTGACATCTCTTTTGAAAACTGACTAAGAGCTCCAATAGCTAAATATGTTCCACCAAGACCAGCAAAAACACCAGACATAACAACACCAAAATATCTAACTTTAGCAACACTAATACCAACAGTATCAGCAGCTAAAGGATACTCTCCAACGGCTCTCATTCTAAGACCAGTAACTGTTTTATATAAAAAGTAACCAGACCAAATAGCTAATCCGTAAATAATATAAATTAATAAAGAGAAGTCAAATAGTAATGGAATTCTAGTTGCAGATGGACTATTAGATGCTTGTTCAAATAGAACTCTTAGCATGAAAATAGTGAATCCAGATGCAAAAAGGTTGATAGCAACACCAGATACAGTTTGATTACCTCTATATTTAATACTTATTATAGCATGAACTAGAGCAATTAATCCACCAGATATAGCACCAGCTAAAATTCCTAGAACCCAACTTCCTGTATAATAAGAAACAACAGCTGAAGAGAAAGCACCAATAAGCATCATTCCCTCAAGACCAATATTAACAACTCCACAAACTTCAGAAAACATACCACCAATAGCTGTTATAAGAATTGGAGCAGCTTGTCTGATTGTGGCTAAAATTAAACTTATAATAATACTTACCATTACTCAGCTCCTCCTTTTGAACCTTTTTCCAACCAAGATCTAATCATATTTTCAGCAGCAATTAATAAAATAATAATTGCTTGAATCATTATAACCATTTGACTTGGAATACTTGTATTAAATTGCATAGCTCTACCACCAACTCTAAGAGCAGCAAATAAAATAGCAGCCAATAAAGCACCGATAGGAGTATTTTTACCAAGAAGAGCAACTGCAATTCCATCAAATCCATAAGTAGCAGTTAATCCTGTCTTATAAGCATATTGACCAACACCACCAAGAACTCTTTCAACACCACCAAGACCAGCAAGGAATCCTGATATACCAAGAGTTAAAATGATGATTTTTTTTACATTTATTCCATTATTTTCAGCAGCAGTAGGATTAAAACCAACAGCTTTAATATGATATCCTAAAACTGTTTTTTCTAAAATAAACCAAACTAAAAATACTGCAACTAAGGCAAGAATAAATCCATAATTTAAAGGAACTCTAACATCTAATAATTTTCCTAGTCTTGCAGCTTCAACAACTGCAGGAGTTTGAGGATTAAATCCAGGAGCCTTTAGTGGATAGTTTAAACAGTACTGCTCAAAACTAACTGCGATATAGTTAAGCATAATTGTAGATATAACCTCATGAACTCCAAGTTCAGCTTTTAACCAACCAGCAATTGCGGCCCAAAGGAAACCAGCTAATCCACCAATTAATAATATAACAAAAACATTGCTTATAAAGATATTAGCAACAAAACCACCAAGGGCAGCAGCAGTAAGACCTGCCATAGTCATCTGACCTTGAGCACCAATGTTAAACATACCACCTTTAAATGCAACTAAAACTCCAAGTCCAGTAAAAATAAGAGGAGTCGCTTCTAAAAGTGTTCTTGCAATAGGAGTAAGTCCGTCGAAGGCTCCAGTAAATAAGTAATAATAAGCTTTTACAGGATTTTCACCCATATATAGAATAATACCTGCACCAATTAATAAAGCTAATAAAACTGCTATAATAGGAACAAGAATATTTAAAACCTTTTTGTTTTTAATCAAGTTTACCACCCGCCATAAGTATTCCAATTTTTTCTTCATTTGCTTCTTCTCTAGAAAGAATTCCCGTTATCTTTCCAGCACACATAACTGCTATTTTATCTGAAAGATTCAAAATTTCAGATAATTCAGAGGAAACAACCATAACAGCTTTTCCTTTTACTTTTTCATTTAAGATTAATTTATGAATTGATTCGATAGCTCCGATATCAACACCTCTAGTTGGTTGTCCAGCAATAATAAGATTATTATTTTTCTTTTCAAGCTCTCTAGCAACTATAATCTTTTGTTGATTTCCACCAGAAAGTCTACCAAATTCAGTGTCAACACTTCTAGGTCTAACATCATATTTTTCCATAAACATCTCTGCATCTTTTCTTAGTTTAGAAAAGTTTAAAAGTCCAAATTTAGAATACTCATCTCTTTCAAGACCAAGAGCAAAGTTTTCCATAACACTAAATTGTGATACAGCAGCTCTTTTATGCCTATCTTCAGGAATGTGAGCCAATCCCAGTTGAGATATTTTTCTAGGTGTTTTCTTTTTTAAGATAACATTATCAAGGATCATTTCACCAGAGCAAATCTCTTTAAGTCCAGTAAGAGCTTCAACAAGTTCAGTTTGTCCACTTCCTTCAACTCCAGCAATTCCTAAAACCTCTCCTTTTCTTATTTCGAAAGAGGCATTATTAACTTTTATTACATTGTGATGATCTTTAACACTGACATCTTTCACAGAAAGAACAACTTCACCGATTTCAACTTCAGGTCTCTCTGTAGTGAAAAGCACAGCTCTTCCAACCATAGCATTTGCAATTTTCTCTTTAGTAGCTTCTTTAGTAGGGAAATTTGCAATATCTTTACCTCTTCTAATAACTGTAATGTTATCTGAAATATCTAAAACCTCTTGAAGTTTGTGTGATATAAAGATAATAGTTTTTCCTTCAGCAATAAGATTATCCATAATTTTGTAAAGCTCTTTAATCTCCTGTGGAGTTAAAACAGCAGTAGGCTCATCAAATACCAATAGATTTGCCCCTTTGAAAAGTATTTTTAAAATTTCGACTCTTTGCTGCATACCGATAGATAAGTCTGATACCAATGCATCAGGATCAATAGCAAGTCCATATTTTTTAGAAACATCAATAACGTCTTGTCTAGCTTGATTGATGTCTAAAGATAAGCCTTTTTTAGGTTCAACACCTAAAATCATATTTTCAGCAACAGTTAAAGTAGGAACTAACATAAAATGTTGATAAACCATACCAATTCCTAATTCAGCAGCTTTACTAGGTGAATCTATTTGCACTTCTTCTCCGTGATAAAATATTTTACCAGAAGTAGGAGTATAAAGACCGTTTAACATTTTCATAAGTGTTGATTTTCCTGCTCCATTTTCACCAACAATAGCGTGTTTTTCACCTTTTAAGATTTTTAAAGTAATATCGTCGTTTGCGATAACTTTTCCATCTAAGAAAGTTTTTCTGATGTGTTGCATTTCTAAGATATAATTATTCACTTAGAATCCTCCCTAAATTTATTCAAGGTTAATTTAAAAAATAACCTTATAAAATTATATTATGTTATATTAAAGTAGTCAACTTTTTTTATTCTTCTCTTTTTATTATAACAAATGTAATATCGTCATTCTGTTCACAACCATTTTGAAATTTATTAATTTCAGACAGTAAATTTTGTTTTATCTCTTTTGAAGAAAGATGAGAACTCTCTAGTAAAACATTTTTAAGTCTTTCTATTCCAAATAGTTCTTTATCTTTATTTTCAGCTTCACTAATTCCATCAGTATAATAGATAACAACGTCTCCAACATTAAGGTGGATTTTATCTTGTTTATAGCTATAGTCATCTAAGAATCCTATTGCCACCCCTTTAACAGAATGAGTTTCTATCTCTTTAGTAAGACTATTATACACAATTAAAGGATTATGACCAGCATTTGAATAAGTAATAGTTTTAGTATTATAGTCGTATTTACTATGCATCATAGTAATAAACATATCTTCTGTAATATCAGGATAAATAAGTTTATTAAGTTTTCGTACATTACAAGAAGGTTGCTCTCCTTGGAGCTCTAAAGTTTTTAAAACAGATCTTCCTAATGCCATAAGGAATGCTGCCGGAACACCTTTTCCGCTTACATCTGCAATAGTGATACTAAAAGTATTACTATCTAAAAGTGAATAATCGTAGTAATCTCCACCGATTTCTTTAGCTGGTTCAAAAAATGTTGCTACATCAAGTCCTAAAACTTTTTTAATTTTCTTAGGAATAATTCTTTTTTGAATTCTTGATGCCACTTCAAGTTCTTGAGACATTCTTTCTTTAATAACTAAATCAGAATATATTTGAGCATTATTAATAGCTATAGCAACTTGAATAGTTAGAGCCGAAATAGTTTCTTCATCACTTTTAATAAGTTTTGACTTATCCTCAATTATAAAGATAACTCCAAGTTCTTTTCCCTTTACTGTAAGTGGAGAGGCAATTATTTTTTCATCTGGTGTAATAGAAAATCCTTTTAACATTTCGTTATATATTTTTTTATAATCTTTTCGCGTAAATTGAGATAAAATCTCTTCAGGATAACTTAATTCACCTTTAAAATAAATTTCTCCTTTAATTCTTTTATTAATTAATTTACCACCTTCCCATAGGTAAAGGGAGATTCTTTTAGCTCCAGTTAGAACAAAGTAAGCATCTAAAATAGTAGAGATAATTTTATCTAATTCCATTATAGATAGAACAGTTCTTGAAAGTGAGTTGATATTAGATAAACTAGCAACTCTTTGTTCTAGAACCTGATTACTATACTCAAGTTGTTTAGATTTAGTTAAAAGAGATTCATAGGTAACTTCAAGTTCTTTTTTGTACTCTCTAAGTTCTTCAATAGAATTATCTAATTCTAGATCTTGTTTTGTAATGGCTGTAGTAGCTCTTTCATAGTCATTTTTTAAATCTTCGGATATATCATTTAAAAATTCTTTACTAACAAAACTTTTTAAAATCTTACTCGTTTCTTCAAAGTTTTTTTTCTCTTGTTTTTTTAAAATTAAAAAGAATATAAAAAATAAAATAATAAAAGAAAAATATGTAATCAATTAATTCTCCTCCCAAGCAGAGAATTTTTGTTCTAAATTTTCATTAGTTGAATTTTTTCTCCATTCTTTTCTTTTCCAATTTAAAATTCTAGATACTCCAGTGGAATTTTTGGAAATATCTTTTAGTTCATCCAAAGATTTAGGAGTTACTACATTAGATGTAAAATCATAATCTTCAGTTGAATAGACATTTTTTCCATTTCCAACAAAAATAATTAGATTATTAGAAAGAACTTTAAATCCAGAGTTATCAGCTGATTTCTCAAAAATAACAGGGTTATTAGGGAAATTATTCAAGTTAATATTATTAGTTGACGAGTATACAGGAGAATTAGTTACATCACTATTTATAGAATAAATAAAATTCTTTTTAATTTTATTTAAATTATCAACTAAAGATTTTCTATTTAACAAGATACTTTCCATAAGAAGACTTTTATCAAGTTCAGTATATAAAAATTCTGAATTATACATATATTCATTATCAGTAAGTTGTAGTAATAAATAATATTGTTTGTTTAAAAGTTTTTGTAAATTACCAGCATTTTCAGGTGTTGCAACAGTAATTTTATTTAAATAATTAATATCATCATTTGTAAGGTCCTCAACAACTTTCATACCTAAAATCTCTTTATCAAACCATCCGGTATTTAAAAGAGAAGAAAAATCTTGATTCATTTCATTTGAAATAAGAAGATTAATTCCATTCATTTGAACATCATTTAAATTAGATAAATTTGAATCTAAAGTTTTGTAAAAAGAGATTTTATCGCTATAATTTTGAGGATAGTTTAAGGAAATAATTGTGAAGTTATATTTTCCTTGGGGAACAGAATTTTGAAATACAATGTTTTGGCTTTGATCTTTTCTACTAGAGAATTGAGAACAACCGACAAGAGTAATTAAAGAAAAAAGTAAAATAATTTTTTTCATAATATTAAATCATCTCCTTTATTTTTAAGGCTAGGTGTTTTGGAATTATTTCTTCAAGTTCACCTAAAGTAGCATTTTTTATTTGTTTAACAGATCCAAAAGTTTTTAAGAGAAGTTCTTTTCTCTTAGGACCAATTCCAGGTATGTTATCTAGTTCGCTAGAGATAACTCTTTTGTTTCTAAGTAATCTATGGTAAGTAACCCCAAATCTATGAGCTTCGTCTCGAACTCTTTGTAAGATTTTTAATGCTTCATCACTTTTTGAAAATATATATGGTGTATTTTCTGTGTATTTATAAATTTCCTCTTCTTTTTTTGCGATACTCAGAAGTTCAGATACTCCATCCCTACCAATTCCTTTTAAAATTTCACCAACAGCATTAATCTGTCCAAGACCACCATCAATTAAAATAATATCAGGAAATTCATCAATAGGAAGTTTACTATATCTTCTTTCAATAACTTCCCTCATCATTTGAAAATCGTCAGGAGTATCTTTAGTTGTAATTTTGAATTTTCTATAAAACTTCTTAGCTTTGCGTCCTTCTACAGAGACACTCATTGAAGCTACAGCATCTTTACCTTGAATATTAGAAATATCAAAACATTCGATTTTAAATGGAAATCTTTTTAACTTTAATTTTATATAAAGATCATTTAACCCTTTTTCAACAATCGATTTTTTATTGTAGAAATTATCAGTATCTTTTTTTAAATTAAGTAATCCCATATCTAATAGCTCTTTTCTTCTAGATTTAATTTTAGGAAAGAAGAAAAAGAGTTTTTTATTAAAAACATTTTGAAATAAGGTATTAATTTTATCTTGAAAATTTTTTAAATTTTCTTGGAAAATAATATTTTTGGGAATAGGAAATTTCGAGTAATAAATCATAAGAATCTCTTCTAAAATATCATCATAAAATTTATGCTCTAAATTAATTACATGGAAGTTTTTACCTAAAATTTTTCCATCTCGAATATTTAAAACACATAAAAAAATCTTATTATCCTCAAGATTAAATGTAAAGATATCTTCGTCAATAGAGTTATTGGCATCGCTTATTTGAGTTTGAATATTTGTTTCAATCTCTTTTCTTTGTTCCCTAAGAAAAATAGCTTTTTCAAACTCCATATTTTCGGCAGCATGAGTCATTTGAGTTTGAAGTTTTTCTAAAATAGCTTTAGTATTTCCCTTTAAAATTTCTTTTATATCTTTTATATTTTCTTGGTATTGAGAGACGATAGATTTATTTACACAAGGACCACTGCAAAGTTTCATATAAAATTTTAAGCAAGGTCGAGGATAAATTCTTTCCATATCTCTATTACAATCTCTAATTTGATAAAATTTTGAAAGAGTTTTTTTTAAATTCCATGCACTATAAGGATATGGACCAAAATAATCACCTAAATTAAGATTCAATTTTTTAGTAGTTCTAACGATAGATATTTTAGGAAAATTTTCATTTGTAATTAACAAATAAGGATAAGTTTTTTCATCTTTTAAACTAATATTATATTTGGGAGAATATTTTTTTATCAGATTATTTTCTAAAATTAGAGCGTCGATTTCTGTATTACATATTATAAAATCTAAGTCATCAATATGTTTGACAAGCTCTTTAGTTTTTTCATCTTGGTGATCTCTATTAAAATAAGAGGAAACCCTTTTAGATAAATTTTTAGCTTTGCCAACATATATAACTTTAGAGTTATTTTTCATCAAGTAAACTCCAGGATTGTCTGGAATCTCTTTATTAAAAATAGTCATCATATTATCTTACCAATTTCCTCTCTCATTTTCTCTATGAATAGAAAAAATGTTAACTTCACTAATATTTTTTAAATCTTTTTCAAGTTTTCTAACAAATGAAACAGATCTATGTTTTCCACCACTACAGCCAATTCCTATTGTTAAGTGTCTTTTTTCATCCTTTATATAACCTGGAATTAAAAAAGTGATTAAATCTAAAATTTTATCATAAAGAATTCTTGAGGTTTCAAAACTCATAACATAATCATAAACCTCATCATTTAATCCAGTTTTTTCTCTTAGTTCTTCTAAGTAATATGGATTTGGAAGAGTTCTAACATCAAAAATCATATCAGCGTCAATGGGAACTCCATGTTTAAAACCAAATGATTGTAAATGAATATTTAAAAGAATATTTTTTGAAAAAGATGCTACAGCAAGTTCAATTTTTCTAGAAAGTTCTTTAGCGCTTAAAAAGCTAGTATCTATAATAAGATTAGCTTTATCTTTAATATCTTCCATAAGAAAAATTTCGTCCTCGATACTTTGTAAAAGTGTTTCTTTTGTTAGAGGATGTTTTCTTCGAGTTAAATTGTATCTATTTAAAATAGATTGTGTAGATGCTTCTAAAAAGATTATTTTATAATCGATATTTAAATTATCAATTTCGTTAAAAAAAGTATTGAAATCATTTTCGTTGATAATTGTTCTAATATCTAAACCTAAAGCAATTCGCTTTACGCCGTTACCTTTAGTAGAATTTTTTAAATCTTTTAAAATTACTCCTGCAAATCGAAATGGAATATTGTCCATTGTAAAAAAACCTAAATCTTCTAAAGTTTTTAAACCAGTGGACTTTCCAGAGCCGCTAAGTCCAGTTAAAATAATTAGCTCCATGATATATTTCCTCCAAATATGTTTTACTTTATTATACAATAATAAAGACTAAAATTATATAAAAAAATAAAAAATGGATAGGGCTTAATCCTATCCAAAATAGCGTAATTTAAAGTAAACTAATTTTTGTGATACTATCTCTAATTAAGTTTAAATCAACAAATCTGAACTCTTCTAAAGAGATTTCATCTTGAGCTTCTTTAGGTGTAAAATTAACTTTTTTAATAATATCTAAAACACCAACAATTATTTTAATAGAGTGAGTATTATCTTCAATTTGTTTATCTGTTATTAAAATTGACTTAAAAGGATTATCTAGATTTTCTAAATTATATAAAATAGGATCACTTAATAATCTATGTCCTTCTAAACATTTTTGTTCAATAAAATTCAGAACTTTCTCAATGTTATATCCTTCTAGATAAACTACATTATCTGTTTCTTTGAAAAAATTGAAAACTTTATTATTGTTGGTAACGATTTTATAATCCATAAAAAACCTCCCGTTTTATGTGTATGATTTTTCAGTAGTAATATTACAACGTAAACCATAATATATCAAGAGTAAAAAAATAAAAATTGACAACTTTTTAAAATTAGTATATACTCTTTCTCAGAGCAAAAAAAAGGAGGATGGAATATGGTTTTTAAAAATGGCACAAAAATTAAGAAAAAAAAGAAAAACTATTTGTCGTTTTTAAATTTATTTATTTCATTTATTAATAATTTATTTATGTTTTTAAATTTATTAGTTTTTAATTTTAATATTTATATAGATAAGGAATATGATTTTCATATTCCTTTTTTTATGCAAAAAATTTAGGAGGTTTAGATGAAGGGGAAGTTAATTCTTGAAAACGGAATGAGTTTTGATGGAAAAATTTTTGGAGAATTAGGTGAAAGCGTTGGAGAGCTTGTATTTAATACAGGAATGACAGGGTACCAAGAGTTACTTACGGATCCATCATATTATGGTCAAATTGTTGTTATGACTTATCCAATGGTTGGAAACTATGGAATAAACTTAGAGGATATGGAATCTAGCGGAATAAAGTTAAAAGGATTTATAATTAAAGAGGATGCAAAGCTTCCAAATAACTTTAGATGTGAAATGACATTAGATGGATTTTTAAGACAATATAATGTAGTTGGATTTAAAGGTGTAGATACAAGACATTTAACTAAAATAATAAGAGAACAAGGAGCAATGAAAGCTCTAATAACTTCAAAAGATTTAACTCAAAAAGAGATAGACGAGCATTTTGCAAAATTTAATAATAGTGATGCTGTAGAAAAAGTTAGTACAAAAGAGATTTATGAGATTCCTGGACCTGGAAAAAGAATAGGAGTAATAGATTTCGGTGTTAAGAGAAATATATTAAGATCATTTGAAAAAAGAGGAGTTCATCAAATTGTATTTCCTTGGAATGTAACTGCAGAAGAGTTATTATCACATGATTTAGATGCAGTATTTTTATCAAATGGACCAGGAGATCCAGCAGAATTAACTGGAGTAATAAACGAAATAAAAAAATTAGTTGGAAAATTACCTATTGTTGGAATATGTTTAGGACATCAGTTATTAGCTTGGGCACTAGGTGGAACAACAACAAAGTTAAAGTATGGACATAGAGGATGTAATCATCCAGTTAAAGATTTAGAAAAAAATAGAATATTTATAACATCACAAAATCATGGTTATGTTGTAGATAAAGTACCTGAATCAATGAAAGTAACACATATAAATTTAAATGATAACTCTATCGAAGGAATGAGAAGTGAAGAGCATAGAATTTTATGTGTACAGTATCACCCAGAAGCATGGCCAGGACCAGCTGATTCAGAATATCTGTTTGATGATTTTTTAAAAGTAATAGAGGGATAATTTTTGAGGTTATTTAAGTAGAGTTTGTAGGAGGCGTATAATGTTAGATAAATCGATAAAAAAGACACTGGTAATAGGATCGGGACCAATTATAATAGGACAAGCAGCAGAGTTTGATTATTCAGGAACTCAAGCATGTGAAACTTTAAAAAAAGAGGGGATAGAAGTTGTATTAATAAACTCTAACCCAGCAACAATAATGACAGATAAGGCAGTTGCAGACAAAATATATATAGAGCCAATTACAGCAGAATTTGTGGAAAAAGTAATTGCAAAAGAAAGACCAGATT
The DNA here is from genome assembly GCF_014250655.1 of Cetobacterium sp. 2G large. Taxonomy (NCBI): domain Bacteria; kingdom Fusobacteriati; phylum Fusobacteriota; class Fusobacteriia; order Fusobacteriales; family Fusobacteriaceae; genus Cetobacterium; species Cetobacterium sp. 2G large. The sequence continues at coordinate 408,217 of NZ_JACHTH010000005.1, forward strand.
CTATCTTAGCTGGAATGGGTGGGCAAACAGCTCTAAACATGGCAGTTGAATTAAATGATAAAGGAATACTTGAAAAGTATAATGTAAGAGTAATAGGAACATCTATTGAATCTATAAAAAGAGGAGAAGATAGAGAACTATTTAGAGAGGCTATGGATAAAATTGGAGAGCCTACAATAGAGAGTAAAATAGTTGAAACTTTAGAAGATGGGTTTAAAGTTGCAAGAGAGATTGGATATCCAGTTGTTGTAAGACCAGCGTATACTCTAGGGGGAACAGGAGGGGGAATTGCTGATAACCCTCAAGAGTTAGAAGACATTTTATTAAAAGGATTAAAGCTATCAAGAGTTGGACAAGTACTAATTGAAAAATCAATCTTAGGATGGAAAGAGGTTGAATACGAAGTAATCAGAGATAAAGATGGAAACTGTATAACTGTTTGTAATATGGAGAATATAGATCCAGTTGGTATCCATACAGGAGACTCTATAGTTGTTGCACCATCTCAAACACTTTCAGATAGAGAGTATCAAATGCTAAGAACATCAGCATTGAAAATAATAAATGAAATAGGTGTAGTTGGAGGTTGTAACGTTCAGTTCGCTCTTCATCCGAAATCATTTGAATATGCAATTATTGAAATAAATCCAAGAGTTTCTAGATCATCTGCGTTAGCTTCAAAAGCTACAGGATATCCTATAGCAAGAGTTGCAACAAGATTATCTTTAGGATATACATTAGATGAAGTTGTAAATGAAGTAACTGGAAAAACTTTTGCATGTTTTGAACCAGCATTGGATTATATAGTAGTAAAAATTCCAAAGTGGCCATTTGATAAATTTAAGAAGGCTAATAAAAGACTAGGTACGAAAATGATGGCAACTGGAGAGGTTATGGCTATTGGAAATAACTTTGAAGCTGCATTTTTAAAAGGACTAAGATCATTAGAGATTGGAAGATATAATTTAGAGCATCCTGTGGTAGAGAAAATGACTATGGAAGAATTAAAAGAGATAGTTGTAAGACCAGATGATGAAAGAATTTTCGTTGTTGCTGAGATGTTAAGAAGAGGATATGTAAAGGAAAAGTTACAGAAATTAACTGGAATAGATAAGTTCTTTATGGAAAAATTAGAGTGGCTTGTAAAGCAAGAAGAGTTAATGAAAAAGATGGAGCTTAAAGATTTAGATGAAAAATTCTTAAAAAATGCTAAGAAAAAAGGATTCTCAGATAAAGGAATAGCTCAGTTGCTAAATGTAACAGAACAAGATATCGCTAGAAAAAGAAGAGATTATGGAATTAAACCAGTTTATAAAATGGTTGATACATGTGCAGGAGAGTTTGCTGCAGATTCATCATACTTTTATTCAACATATGATCAATTTGATGAAGTTGATGTAACAGATAAAAAGAAAGTTATAGTAATAGGATCTGGTCCAATAAGAATAGGGCAAGGAATAGAGTTTGACTATTGTACAGTTCACTCAATAAAAACTTTAAGAAATATGGGAATAGAGAGTATTATTATAAATAACAATCCAGAAACAGTATCTACAGACTTCTCAACTGCAGATAGACTTTACTTTGAACCATTAGTAACAGAGGATGTTATGAATATCATTGATAAGGAAAAACCAGCAGGAGTAATCATTCAATTTGGAGGTCAAACAGCAATAAAATTAGCTAATGACTTAAGAGATAGAGGGGTTACAATACTTGGAACTTCAGCAGAGATGGTTGATGCTGCAGAAGATAGAGAAAAGTTTGAAGATATAATGGAAAAATTAGATATAAAAAGACCAAAAGGTAAAGCTGTATGGGACGTTGAGCTTGGAAAGAAAATAGCAGCAGAAGTACAGTATCCAGTTTTAGTAAGACCTTCATATGTTCTAGGTGGACAAGGAATGGAGATTTGTCACGATGAATACAATCTTGTAAATTATCTAAAAGCTTCGTTTGAAAGAGATCCTGAAAATCCAGTTTTAATAGATAAATATTTAAATGGAATTGAAGTAGAAGTAGATGCAATATGTGACGGTGAAGATATTTTAATACCAGGAGTTATGGAGCATTTAGAAAGAGCTGGAATACATTCGGGAGATTCAATAACAATATATCCTCCACAAAATTTATATGAGGGGACAGAAAAGAAAATTGAAGAGATTACAAGAAAAATTGCAAAAGAATTAAAAATAAAAGGTATGATGAATATCCAGTTTATAGCATACGAAAATGAATTATATGTAATTGAGGTAAACCCTAGATCATCAAGAACAGTACCTTATATAGCAAAAATATCTGGAGTTCCAGTAATTGATATAGCAACAAAAGTAATAATGGGAGAAAAACTTCAAAACTTAGGATTTGGAACTGGTATTTATAAAAAGCCATCTGTAGTTGCAGTTAAAGTTCCGGTATTCTCAACAGAGAAATTATCAGGAGTTGAAGTTTCATTAGGACCTGAGATGAAATCTACAGGAGAAGTTTTAGGAGTTGGACATACAGCAGATGAAGCTATATTTAAAGGTCTTTTAGGTGGTGGAAGAGTTCAAAATGTAAGAAATAGAAAAGTTCTTTTAACAATAAGAGATAAGGACAAAGATGAATTTTTACCAGTTGCAAAATCACTTAAAAGCTTAGGGTGTCAACTGTTTGCAACAGAGGGAACTCAAAAGTATTTAGCAGAAAAAGGAATTGAAGCAACAGCAGTAAGAAAAATAAATGAAGAATCACCAAATATTTTAGATTTATTAAAAAATAGAGAAGTAGATTTATTAATAAATACTCCAACTAAGGCAAATGATGCTCAAAGAGATGGATTTAAAATAAGAAGAACAGCTATTGAATATGGGGTAGAGGTATTAACTTCGATAGATACTTTAAATGCAATAATAAAAGTTCAAGAGTTAAATGTTGATAAGATGGACTTAGATGTATTTGATATAGCACAAATATAAAAAAAGTTGACAAATATAAAAAAAGAGTATAAACTTCATTAAGTAATATTAAAGATAAAGATATACTCAAAGGGAGTAGTCAAAAGTATAGTGTCAACATCTCGATTTGAAAAAATCTGGTACTATACGCCTAAAAAAGGTGACAAGACTTTTAGTGTAGGTTTTAACCTACACTGAAAGTCTTTTTTTATTTTTGAAAAATGAAAATATCTATTAAGTCGGTAAATAATTAAAAATATAAAATTATATGGAGGGAAATCTATGAAGGATTTTTATTCGAAAAGTAAAGAGGAGTTGTTAGGGTATTTTGACACTTCTGAACTAGGATTGAAAAAAGAGAATTTAGAAAAACTAAAGGAGGAGTATGGAGAAAATGTACTAAACAGTAAAGAAAAGAAAACTGCAATAGCGATTTTCTTAGAGCAATTTAAGGATTTTTTAGTAATAATTTTATTAGTTGCAGCAGCAATTTCATTTATTTCTGGAAATAAAGAAAGTACAATAGTAATTTTAGCAGTAATTATAATGAACTCAGTTTTAGGTACTGTTCAACATTTAAAAGCAGAGAAATCGTTGGAGAGTTTAAAGAAAATGTCTTCTCCTAAAGCTAAAGTTATAAGAGACGGTCAAAAGCAAGAGATAAACTCATCAGAATTGCTTCCTGGAGACATAGTTTTAATAGAAGCTGGGGATGTTGTTCCTAGTGATGGTAGAGTCTTAGAAACTCATTCTTTAATGGTAAATGAGAGTTCATTAACAGGAGAGTCTGAAAGTGTAGAGAAAATATCTCAAACTATAGATACAACCGGCCTAACAGTAGGAGATCAAAAAAATATGGTTTTTTCAGGAAGTTTAGTAACTTATGGAAGAGCAAAGATTTTAGTAACAACGATAGGAATGAAGACAGAGTTAGGAAAAATTGCATCTTTGTTGGATGAAACTGAGGATGCAATGACACCATTACAAAAGTCATTGGAGAAATTTGGAAAAAAATTATCAATTGCTATAATAGTGTTATGTATAGTTGTATTTTTTATGAGTGTAGCTAGAGGAATAAATATATTAGATTCATTAATGTTTGCTGTAGCTTTAGCAGTAGCTGCAATTCCAGAAGCTTTAGGATCTATAGTAACAATAGTTTTAGCAATTGGGACTCAAAAGATGGCTAAAGAGAATGCTATTATAAAAAAGCTTCACTCAGTAGAATCTCTAGGATGTGTTTCTGTAATTTGTTCTGACAAAACAGGAACATTAACACAAAACAAGATGACAGTTCAACATCTTTATGTAGATGGTAAAGTGGTAGAATCTGAAAAAATTGATTTAAATTCAAAAATTGAGATTGGACTTTTAAGAAGTGCTATATTATGTAGTGATGCAGTAAATAACAATGGACAAGAGATTGGTGATCCAACTGAAGTTGCTCTAGTGAATGTAGGACATAAATATAACTTAGCAGAAGTTGAAATTAGAAATAAATATCCTAGATTGAAAGAGTTACCATTTGATTCAGATAGAAAAATGATGAGTACTTTAAACGAGATTGAAGGAAAAACTTATTTAATAACTAAAGGTGCTCCAGATGTTGTTGTAGAAAAAGCTAAATATATATTGAGAGAGGATGGAAATATTGAAAAAATATCAGATTCTGATATAGAAAATATTAAAAAAGCAAATATAAATTTTGCAGAGCATGGTTTAAGAGTTTTAGCTTTTGCAATGAAAGAGATTGAAATAGTAAGGGATTTAGAATTTTCAGATGAAGATAGTTTTATCTTTATAGGGTTGATTAGTATGATTGATCCTCCAAGAGAAGAGTCGAAAGAAGCAGTAAAAAATTGTATAAGAGCTGGAATAAAACCAGTTATGATAACAGGAGATTATAAAGTTACAGCTAAGGCTATTGCAAAAGAGATAGGTATATATAAAGATGGAGATGAAACTTTAAACGGTGTTGAAATTGAAAAAATGAGTGATGAAGAGCTTATGAAGCATGTAGAAAGAATATCTGTTTATGCAAGAGTTTCACCAGAACATAAAATTAGAATTGTTTCAGCATGGCAAAAATTAGGGAAAATTTGTGCTATGACAGGGGATGGAGTGAATGATGCTCCAGCACTTAAGAAGGCAGATGTGGGAATAGCTATGGGGATAACAGGAACAGAAGTTTCGAAAGATGCAGCATCAATGATACTTACTGATGATAACTTCTCTACAATAATAAAATCAGTTGTAACTGGAAGAAATTTATACGCGAATATAAAAAATTCAATAAGATTTTTATTGTCTGGAAATACAGCTGGAATTTTAGCGGTATTTTATGCTTCTTTAATGGGATTACCTGTAATATTTGCACCAGTACACCTTTTATTTATAAATTTATTGACAGATAGTTTACCAGCAATTGCTATAGGAATGGAACCTTCTCATGGAGATGTGTTAGATGAAAAACCAAGAGAAGCTAATGCTCCTTTACTAGATAAGAAATTATCAGGAAGAATTTTAATGGAAGGTATGTTAATTGCAATTGTAACAATGGTTGCATTTTATTTAGGATATGCAAAAGGAGATGTTGGTTTAGGAAGTACAATGGCATTTTCAACACTATGTTTAGGAAGATTATTCCACGGGTTTAATTGTAGAGGGAACGGTTCTGTAATAAAATTAGGAGTAACAAAAAATATGTTTAGTATATACGCATTTTTATTAGGAGCAGCATTACTATATATGGTTTTATTAGTTCCGTCATTCCATGAAATGTTTGCAGTATCTGATTTAAGTGTAATGAATTTTGGAGAAATGACAGTGTTAGCATTTATACCAACATTAATAATTCAAGTATTAAAATATATAAAGTATGATAGATAAAAAAAGCTGCTTTAAGCAGCTTTTTTTAATACCAATTATACAGAAAAAATAAAGTAAAAAAAAACACTCTTATTAAGAGTGTAAAGTTTCAAATGGTGCCTAGAAAAGGATTCGAACCTTCGACCGCCCGGGTATGAACCGGGTGCTCTAGCCAACTGAGCTATCTAGGCAAATGGTGGAGATAAGCGGAGTCGAACCGCTGACCTACGCAGTGCAAGTGCGTCGCTCTCCCAACTGAGCTATATCCCCAATGGTACCCCGTAGGGGAATCGAACCCCTGTTTATAGAGTGAAAATCTATTGTCCTTACCACTGAACGAACGGGGCAGGTGTACCAAATATTTTGTTGGAGCGGGAGACGAGGGTCGAACTCGCGACATTCAGCTTGGAAGGCTGACGCTCTACCAACTGAGCTACTCCCGCAATCACAAAAATATAGTATCATAATATAAAAAAAATGTCAATGCAATTTTTTAAAAAAATTTAAAAAATAAAAAGCCAAAAATTTTGGCTTTTTATTTAAAATTTAGTGGCTTAAATTTCTTTTATAATGAAATTAGAACATTTATTGTAAACTTCATCACTAACAGTAGCAATAATTAATGTTCCATCAGCCTCGTAAGATTCACTTTCGATAATAGCATTTCTATGTAAGTAAGCATTGATAGAACTATCTGAATATGGAATTAAAAGCTCTACTCTTTTCATTGTTCTAGGTAAAGATGTTGTAATTTTATCCATTAATAAATCAATATTAATTTCATTTTTAGCACTAATTTCAACAATATCCATATGGCTATATAATTCTTTTAATTTTTCAATTTGCTCATCAGTAGCTACATCACATTTATTTAAAGCAAGTATAGTCGGTTTATCAATTGCACCTAATTCTGTTAAAACATTTTCAACAGATTTAATCTGTTGAACAACAGTATCACTTGAAGCATCAACTAAATGAACAAGTAAATCAGAAAAAATAACTTCTTCTAATGTGGATTTAAAAGCTTCAATTAAATCATGAGGAAGTTTTCTAACAAATCCAACAGTATCAGTTAGAGCAGTAACTCTTTTATCTGGAAGAACCATAGTTCTAGTAGTAGCATCTAAAGTTGCAAAAAGCATATTTTCTGCAAAAACAGCTTCTTTTTTAACAGTATTATCACTTGGATACATTTCTACAAGAAGATTTCTAAGTGTTGATTTACCTACGTTAGTATATCCAACTAAAGAAACTCTAGGAATACCAGAACTTTCTCTTTTAGTTCTTTGAAGAGCTCTAATTTTTTTTATTTTTTCTAATTCTTGTCTAAGGGCAAAAATTTCATCTTTAATTCTTCTTCTATCTATCTCTAACTTTTTTTCTCCAGGTCCTTTAGTTCCAATTCCTCCACCAGTTCTAGACATAATACTACCTAAACCAATAAGTCTTTGACTTCTATACTTAAGTTGTGCTAATTCAACCTGTATTTTAGCTTCCCTAGTTCTAGCTCTTCTAGCGAAAATTTCTAGAATAAGTATTGTTCTATCAATAACTTTACATCCCGTAACAGCTTCTAAGTTTTTAATCTGAACTCCACTTAACTCTTCATCAAAAATTATTAAGTTAGCATTTTTAATCTGTCTTAATAAAGCTAACTCTCTAACTTTTCCACTACCAATATAGAAGATATTGTCAATTCTTTTTATCTTTTGAAAAATTCTTCCTGCAACATTAACATCACATGCTCTAGCTAACTCTTCTAATTCATCTAAACTCTCTTCAGAATCTACACCAACAACTATAGCGTATTCGCTATCATCTTCAATAACATCACTTTTTCTAAGTTCAGATTCAATTTCTAAAACTTTATCTAAATAATCTGTAGACATAACTTTATCTAAAGATAAATTTTCAATTTCTTCATAAACTAGTTCTTGATTTTCTATTTTGCAGTATCCTATATTAACACCTGTTATTTCAGTTTCACCTACACCAATAGCTAATATAGCATCCAATTTTAACTTTAGTAAAGCTGAAATATCAATCATAGAAAGTTTAGAATATCCATTGGGATGAGTATGAATAACTTTAACTCCACTTAATTTTTTACTAGAAATTTCTAAAATAGGTAGTTCAACACTATTACTATCTCCAATAGCTACTTCTAATATTTTTCCTTTTCTATCAATTGAAACACTAATTTCACGATTTATAACTCTAGTTATATCAGTTATAAGTGCAACAATTTCAGGACTAACAAGTTTTCCTTTTTCAACACTCATACTATAAATAGTATCTAATTCTGCTAAAATAGAATCTCTAACTCCTTCAACATTACCTTTTATCATATTTCACATCCTTGACCTTAATATAATTAAGTTTTTATATTAATTTTACTACATATATATAAAAAATACAAATTTAATGATACTTACATAAAAAATATTTGCAAATCCGAAAAAAATGTAGTATTACATATATTATTGATTCTTTTATAAACAAAGTTAAATACTGGGAGGAGAAAAAATGAAAAAAATAGGTCTTTTACCAAAACTGATTTTAGCAATTATAATTGGTATTGGAGTAGGTATGCTAGGAATGGAGGTACCTATAAGATTATTAGCAACATTTAATGGTATTTTTGGAAACTTTTTAAAATTCTCAATACCACTTATCATAATCGGATTCGTTGCACCTGGAATTGGTGATTTAGGAACTGGAGCAGGTAAGTTGTTGGGAATAACAACAGCAATAGCATATATTTCAACAGTTTTAGCAGGTTCATTTACATATTTTGTAAATACGGCAGTATTTAAAATGATTTTAAAAACAGGATCAATGCTAGAAACAGCAGATAATCCAGAGCATGCATTATTATCAGGATATTTAACAATAAATATGCCTCCAATAATGGATGTAATGACAGCATTATTAATGGCTTTTATTTTAGGAATAGGAATTGCTATAGTAAAAGGACATGCAATAAAAGATGTAATGAACGAATTCCAAAAAGTTGTAGAAGGAATTATAAGAAATATAATCATTCCATTTTTACCACTACATATAGCTGGAATTTTTGCCAATATGACTTATGCTGGACAAGTTGCTACAATACTAACAGTATTCTCTAAAGTATTTGCTGTAATTATTTTATTACACATAACAATACTTTTAATACTTTACTTTATAGCTGGAGGAATGGCAGGAGCAAATCCAATTAGATTATTAAAAACAATGTTACCAGCGTATTTTACTGCTATAGGAACTCAATCATCAGCAGCTACGATACCAGTAACACTGAATCAAACAAAAGAAAATGGTGTAAATACAGGTATTGCTGAGTTCGTTGTCCCTCTTTGTGCAACGATACATTTATCAGGAAGTACAATAACACTAGTAAGTTGTGCAATGGCAATAATGATGTTAAATGGAATGAGCATAACTTTCGGAACAATGTTTGGATTCATACTAATGTTAGGAGTTACAATGGTTGCAGCACCAGGAGTTCCTGGAGGAGCAGTTATGGCAGCGTTAGGAATTATTGAAACAATGTTAGGATTCCCTCCAACATTAACATCAATAATGATTGCTCTTTACTTAGCGCAAGATAGTTTTGGAACTGCTTGTAATGTAACTGGAGATGGAGCAATAGCTATTATTGTAAATAAAATAGCAGGATTTAAACTTGAAAAAAATTCAAAAGAATTCTTTGATAATATATAAGAATATAAAAGATAGATATCAATAAAAATAAGGGTTAAGTGAGGTGTTGAAAAAAAACACCTCTTTTTTTATTTTATGAAAATATATTTTAATGTTAAAAACGTGTAAATTTTAAGTTAAAAAATGGTTTTTTATTTTACATTTATTAAAATACATGTTAAAATTTACCAGATTGACTATTTAACCAAAAAAATTAAAATAAAAAAGTAAAATTTAGGAGGAAAAATGTACTTAGATATCTTTTTTAAGGTTCTAGGAGGACTAGGTCTATTCTTGTATGGAATGGAAAATATGTCTAAAGGAATGCAAAAAATGGCAGGAGAGAGATTGAAAAAAATTCTTGCTATGCTTACAACAAACCGTTTTATGGCAATAGGAATGGGAGTATTTGTAACAGCACTAGTTCAATCTTCATCTGTAAGTACTGTAATGACAATAGGATTTGTTAATGCATCATTATTAACATTAAAGCAGGCACTAGGAGTAATACTAGGAGCTAATATAGGAACGACAATAACTGGATGGATACTAGTTTTAAAAATAGGAAAATATGGACTTCCAATGGCTGGAGCAGCAGCTATTTCAACAATGTTCTTTACTAGTGAAAAGGCTAGAACAAGAGCAATGGCAATTATGGGATTAGGACTTATATTCTTTGGATTAGAATTAATGAGTGATGGTTTAAAACCATTAAGATCATTACCAGAGTTCGTATCACTTTTCCATGCGTTTACAGCAGATACATATTTTGGAGTATTAAAGGCAGCAGCAGTAGGAGCGTTATTAACAGCAGTTGTTCAATCATCTTCAGCAACGTTAGGTATTACAATAACACTAGCTGTACAAGGATTAATTGATTATCCAACAGCAGTAGCATTAGTTCTAGGAGAAAATGTAGGAACAACAATAACAGCTTTATTAGCATCTTTAAATGCTACAGCAAATGCAAAAAGAGCAGCTTATGCACATACAATAATTAATATTGCTGGAGTTTTATGGGCAACAACAATATTTAGATTCTATTTAGGATTCTTAGAGCATATTTTAGATCCAGATAATAATTTAACAGCAGCAATTGCTACAGCTCATACAATGTTTAACATAATAAACGTATGTTTATTTATACCATTTACTGGATATTTAGCTGATTTCTTATGTAAAGTAGTAAAATCAGATTCACCAGTTGCAAAAGAGAGAGTAACTCATTTAGATATTTTAATGGCAGATACACCATCAGTAGTAGTTGAACAAACACAAAAAGAAATTTTAACTATGGGTACACATATAAAAGAAATATTTATGAAATTAGATAATGTTCTTTCAGGTAGAGAAAAGATAGATAATCAAGTTGGAAAAATAGAAAAGTTAGAAGATACTTTAGATTTATTCCAAAAAGAGATTTCAGATGTAAACTTCCACATTTTAAATGGAACATTAGATCATGCAAATACTGAAGATACTAGAGAAAATTTACAAACTTGTGATGAGTATGAAACTGTAAGTGATTACTTATTAAGAATTGCTAAGACAATGAAAAAAATGCAAGATAATGGAATTGAATTAAGTGAGTATAAAAGAGCTACTTTAAATCAATTACATGCTAATGTTGAAGATTTATTTGATGATATAAATAGAGCTTATGAGTTAAGAGATAGAGACCTATTTATAGGAACAATAAAAAAATGTAATTTTATAAAAGAAGAGTATAAAAGAGCAAGAGCAGAGCATTTAGAGCATGTTTCAGAAAATGTAATGCCGGCGATGTTAAGTACAGGATATATGGATATTTTAAATAACTATAGAAGAATAAAGGATCACTTATACAATATAGTTGAAGTTTTTGCAAAAATAAACTAAGATAAAAGAGAGGAGAAATCCTCTCTTTATTATTTTTTAAGAGGAGAAAAGTATGAAGAACTATTATTTTGATAATTCAGCAACAAGTTCACCAAAACCAGAGGCAGTTTATAAAGCTGTAGAGATTGGTTTAAGAGAGTATAATGCAAATCCAGGAAGAGCAGGACATAGAAAAGCTGTAGAGGCTGGAAGAAAAATATACGAAGTAAGAGAGAAGATAGCAAAGTTTTTTAATGTAAAAAATAGTTTAAATATAGCATTTACAGCTAATGCAACAGAGTCATTAAATTTTGCAATAAAAGGTGGTATTCCTCAAAATTCACACGTTATAACAACAAATTTTGAGCATAATTCTGTTTTAAGACCATTATTTTATATGCAAGATGAAAAAAATATAAAATTGACTTTTGTTAATACATATGATGAAATTGAAAAAAATATTACTTCAGAAACAAAAGCAGTTGTAATTAATCATATATCTAATGTAAATGGTACTATTCAAAATATAGAAGAGATAGGAAAAATATGTAAAAAACATAATCTTTTATTTATATTAGATGCTTCACAAAGTGCGGGGTATTCGTATATAGATATGGAGAAACACAACATATCTATATTGTGTTTAACAGGACATAAATCGCTTTTTGGAATACAAGGAATAGGCGCAATTTGTTTGAGAGATAATGTAAAAATAGAACCTATTTTAGAAGGAGGAACAGGAAGTTTTTCAAAACTTTCAAGACAACCAAAAGAGATGCCAGAACTTTTAGAAGCAGGAACTATAAATACTCCAGGGGTAATAAGTTTAGGAGCTGGAATAGACTTTATAAATGAGATGGGATTAGATAAAATAAGAGAACATGAAAATCGATTAACTAAAAGATTTATAGATGGATTAAAAGATATAGAAAAAATAAAAATTTATAAAAGTTTAACAGAAGAACAAGGACCTGTAGTAAGTTTAAATATAGACGGTGTTGATAGTGGAGATTTAGCACAAATTTTAGATGAAGAATTTGGTATTTTTGTAAGACCGGGATTTCATTGTGCACCATTAGCTCATAAAGTTATTGGAACTTATGAAACAGGAACAGTAAGGTTTTCTTTTGGATATTTTAATACAGATGAAGAGATTGAATTTGCTTTATCTACACTGGAAAATATTGCTTTACAAATTTAAAAAGGTATGATATACTTTTCAAAGCGTAAAAAAAGTAGGGAGGATAAAAAGTGAAAAAGTTGTTAAGTATTTTTGGATTAAAAAAAGAAAAAAAGAAAAAAATACTATTTTCATTATTTTTATCTTTTAATTTTGATTTTAATATATGGAATAGAAGTTACATTAATTTGTAATTTCTATTCCTTTTTTTTTAACTAAAATTATTAAGGAGGAAAAATGAGAGATTTTATTTCAATGAAAGATTTTACAAAAGGTGATATTTTAGAGGTTTTAAGAGTAGCAAAAGAGTTAGAGAAAAAAAATGAAGAACTTTTGAAAAATAAAATAGTTGGAAGCTTATTTTTCGAACCTTCAACAAGAACAAGATTATCATTTACATCGGCATCTTATAGATTAGGAGCTAAAGTCTTGGGATTTGATTCACCAGACGCCACTTCTTTAAAAAAAGGTGAATCATTAAGAGATACAATAAAGATGACAGAAGCTTATTCTGATGTAATTGTTATGAGACACAATAGAGATGGAGCGGCTCGTTTTGCAGCAGATATAGCAAAAGTACCAGTAATAAATGCTGGAGATGGAGCTAATGAGCATCCAAGTCAAACTCTTTTAGATTTATATACAATTGAAAAAGAGTTTGGAAATATAGAAGGAAAAAAGGTAGCTTTTGTAGGAGATTTAAAATATGGAAGAACAGTTCATTCGTTAACAAAAGCTTTAGAGATGTTTAACTGTGAGTTTTATTTTATAGCACCAGAAGTAATCCAAATACCAGAGTATATTGTAAGAGAGCTTGAGAAAAAAAATATAAAATATCATATATTAAATGATTACAAAGATGTATTAAAAGAGATAGATGTATTGTACATGACAAGAATTCAAAAGGAAAGATTTGATAATCAAGAAGATTATGAAAAAGTAGCTGGAGTTTATATCATAGATAAAGAAAGTATTGTAGGTAAATGTAAAGAAAATATGATAATTTTACATCCGTTGCCTAGGGTAGATGAAATAAAAATAGATTTAGATGAAACAAAGCATGCTAAATATTTTGAACAAGCAGCAAATGGAGTCCCAACAAGAGAAGCTATTTTTTCAATAGCGTTAGGATTGGTAGAAACATTAAACTGTGAGATACTAGAAAAAGATATTAGAAAATCAACTAAAATTATTTGTAATAATGAAAAGTGTATTACAAAATTTGAGGAAACAGAAAACAAGTATGTTGTAGATAAAGAACATGAATATTGTTACTACTGTAATAGAGATATAAAAAAATAAAATATTTTAAGATAGATTTGGGAGGAAAAAATGTTTTTAGAGGATTGTAAAGTATTAGAAAATTATAAAGTTGGAGAAGACTACTACTTAATGAAAATAGAATCTGAGAAGGCTTCTCAATATTCAAAAGCTGGACAGTTTTTTATGTTAAAACTAAAAAATGAAATAAGAATTTTAAGAAGACCAATCAGTCTTCATAATGTAGATAAAGATAAAAATATTTTAGAGTTTTATTACGAAGTAAAAGGTGGAGGAACAAAGGAGTTTGCTACACTTGAAGTTGGAGAAATTTTAAATATCCAAGGACCTTTAGGAACAGGATTTACAACAGAAGTAAAAAATAAAAAGTGTGTTGTTGTTGGTGGAGGAATGGGAATTGCTCCAACAAAGCTACTAATAGATGAGTTAAAAAAAGAAAATGAAGTTATATTTGTAGCTGGTGGAAGAGGAAAAGAAGCCTTAAATATATTAGAGAATTTAAATTTAGATGGAGTAAAAACATATATAACAACAGATGATGGTTCTTTAGGAGAAAAAGGAAATGTAATATCTGTTTTAAGTAGAGTTTTATCTGATGAAAAAATAGATATGGTTCAAACTTGTGGACCTCATAAAATGATGGAAGCAGTAGCAGAAACATCGTTAAAAGCAGGTGTATTTTGTGAAGTATCTTTAGAAGAAAGAATGGCATGTGGAGTTAAGGCATGTGTTGGGTGTTCAATAAAAACATTAGATGGAATGAAAAAAGTTTGTCATGATGGACCGGTTTTTGATTCAAAAATAATAGTGGATGTAAATCCTAAAGAAAATACAGGGTGTAGCTGTGGAAACTAAGGGAGTGGAAAAGATGAATAGATTAAAAACAAATTTTTTAGAAAAAGAGTTTAAAAATCCAATGGTAACATCGTCAGGATGTTTTGGGTTTGGATTAGAGTATAAGGATTATTTTGATCCAAATGTTTTGGGAGGAATTGTAGTAAAAGGAATAACAATGGAACCTAGAGATGGTAACTATGGAACTAGAATAGCAGAGACTCCAGGAGGAATGCTAAACTGTGTTGGACTTGAAAATCCAGGGATTGATTACTTTGAAAATGTAATTGTAAAAAATATAAAGTCATCGGGAATTGAGTCTCCAATAATAGTTAACATAAATGGAAAAGTAATAGAGGAGTATGTTGAAATAGCTAAAAGAGTAGAAAATATTCCAGAAGTTGATATGATAGAATTAAATATATCATGTCCAAATGTAAAAGATGGAGGAATGGCATTTGGTGCTAAGCCAGAAGTAGCTGGAGCTGTAACAAAGGCTGTTAGAGAAGTAACAACAAAACCTTTAATTGTAAAGTTATCACCTAACGTAACGGATATAGTTCATATAGCAAAAGTTGTAGAAGAGAACGGTGCAGATGCAGTATCTTTAATAAATACTTTACTAGGAATGGCAATAGATATTAAAAAGAGAAAACCTGTATTAGGAAATACTTTTGGTGGATTCTCAGGACCTGCAGTAAAACCAGTAGCTTTAAGAATGGTATATCAAGTATATAAAAATGTAAATATACCAATAGTTGGAATGGGAGGAATCTCTTCTACTGAGGATGCAATAGAATTTATGATGGCAGGAGCAACAATGGTTTCATTGGGAACAGGACTATTCTCAAACCCAATTTTACCAGTTGAGATAAAAGATGGATTAGAAAAATTTTGTGAAGAGAATGGATTAGAAAACATACAAGAGATTGTAGGAGCAGCACACAACTAATAGATAAAAATAACGGAGGAAAAATGAATATTAAAGATAGATTAATAATAGCATTAGATTATTCAAATATGGAGGATGCTAAGAATATAGTTGAGATTTTAGGAGAAACAGTTTCTTTTTATAAAGTGGGATTAGAGTTGTTTTTAAACTCAAAGGGAGAGATGGTAGAATATCTTACTCAAAAAGGTAAAAAAGTATTTTTAGATTTAAAATTCCATGATATTCCAAATACAACAACAATGGCATCATTATTTGCAGCTAAACAAGATGTATTCATGTTTAATGTACATGCAAGTGGTGGAAGAGCTATGATGGAATCAGTTGCAAAAAGAGTAAAAGAGGTAAATCCAGAAATACTATCAATTGCTGTAACAATTTTAACAAGTTTTTCAGAAGAGGGATTAAAAGAAACTTTTAAAAGTGAATTAACATTAAAAGAGTTAGCTTTAAATTTAGCTAAATTAACAAAAGAAGCTGGAATGGATGGAATTGTATGTTCGCCGTGGGAAGCAAAAGCGATTAAAGAACTATGTGGAGAAAACTTTAAAACAGTATGTCCTGGAGTAAGACCTAAATGGTCAGTTGCCAATGATCAAGAGAGAATAATGACTCCTAAAGATGCAATACTAAATGGATGTGATTATCTAGTTGTAGGAAGACCGATAACTAAAAATGAGAATCCTGTAGAAGCAGCTAAAAAAGTATTAGCTGAAATAGAGGAGGGAGTAAAAGAGGGAAGTCTATGTTGCTAAAAAACTGTAGAGTTTTATATCATGGAGAAGAAGATATAAAGGATATTTTAGTAGAAAAAGGAAAGATTGTTAAAATATATAGATGCTCAGAAGTAGAAGAGTTAGACATAGATGAGATTATAGATATGGATGGAAACTGGGTTTTACCTGGAGTAATAGATGTACATACTCATATGAGAGATCCAGGATTATCTTATAAAGAAGATTTTGAAACAGGAAGTAAAGCATGTGCTAAGGGTGGAGTAACAACATTTATAGATATGCCAAATACAGTTCCAAATACAACAACAAAAGAGATTTTAGATGCTAAAGAGAGCAATTCTAAAAATAGAAGTTATGTAGATTATGGATTTCACTTTGGGGGAAGTAAATTAGATAATAGTGAAGAGATAAGAAAAGTAAGAGATAGAGTAGCTTCAACTAAAATATTTCTGAATATGTCAACAGGTGATATGTTAGTTGAAGAGGAAAAAGTTTTAGAAAATTTATTTAAAGAATCTAAAATAATATCAGTTCATGCAGAGGAAGAGATGGTAGATAAAGCTATAGATTTAGCTAGGAAATTTAGAAAACCACTATATCTGTGTCATCTTTCTAAAAAAAGTGAAGTAGAAAAGTTAAGAGCTGCAAAAAAAGAGGGATTAAAAATATATGGAGAAGTAGCTCCACATCACTTATTTTTAGATTCAAGTATGGCAAACTCGTTACTTATAATGAAGCCAGAGCTAAAAAGCAAAGAGGATAATGAGGCTCTTTGGTTAGGAATAGAAGATGGGACTATTGATACAATAGGAACTGATCATGCACCACATACTTTAGAGGAAAAAAATTCTAAAACAACATATGGAATACCAGGGGTGGAGAATTCTTTAGAGATGATGTTAAAAGAATTAAATAAAAAAATAGACATGAAAACTTTACAGAAAGTTATGTCAGAAAATCCAGCTAAAATATTTGGGATTGTTGGAAAAGGAAAGATAGAAGTTGGGTATGATGCAGATTTAGTTGTAGTAGATTTAAATAATAAAGAGATTATAAAAAATGAAGATGTAATCTCAAAATGTGCATGGACACCTTATAGTGGAATAGTAGGAGGGGGAAAAGTACTATTAACTATGGTAAGAGGTCATATTGTTTATGATGGTAAAAATTTTATAGAAAAAATTGGAGAAGGAGTGAATTATAAAAATGTCTAGAGAAAAAAATATAGCAAAATCATTATTAGGAACAGAGGCAGTTAGATTAAGTGTAAAGGATCCATTTACTTTTGTATCAGGAATAAAAAGTCCAATCTATTGTGACAATAGAAAAATGATAGGATTCCCTAAAGAGAGACAAGTTGTAGTAGATGCTTTTATAGAAGTTTTAAAAGAAAAAGAGTTTGACATTGTAGCAGGAACAGCAACAGCAGGAATTCCATGGGCAGCATTTATAGCTCAAGAGATGAATGTACCAATGGCTTATATTAGAGGAGAAAAGAAGGCTCATGGTGCAGGAAGACAAATTGAAGGAGCTGAATTTGAAGGGAAAAAAGTAATAATAATAGAAGACTTAATATCAACAGGAGGAAGCTCGATAAAGGCTGTAGCAGCTGCAAGAGAAGCAGGAGCTATTGATGTTGAAGTATTAGCAATATTCTCATATGAGTTTGAAAAAGCATATAAGAACTTTGAGCAAGACCATATTCCTTGGACTACACTTTCAAACTTTGCTTCATTAATTAACGTTGCGACAGAAGAGAACTATATAGATTCAGAAGAAGCTGAAATAGCTTTAAAGTGGAATAAAACTCCTGATACTTGGGGAAAATAATAGATAAGAGATATGTGAAGCAGATTAACTCTGCTTCTTTTTTTATGAAGGAATAGTTGACTTTATTTAAAAAATATCGTATCATATTTAGAAAATTAAAAAAAATTTTTAAAATAATATACAAATATAAAGCTAGGAGGAACAAAATGAAATTATCAAAAAGAGCATTAGAAATGAATTTTTCACCAATAAGAAAGTTGATTCCTCTGGCCGATGCAGCAGAAGCAAAGGGAATAAAAGTTTATAAATTAAATATAGGACAACCAAATGTAGTGACACCAGATTCATTTTTTGAAGGATTACATAACTATAAAGAGAAAATAGTTAAATACTCTCATTCACAAGGAATACCACAACTATTGGAAAGTTTTGCTAAAAGCTACCAAAAGATGGGAATTAATGTAAAAGAAGAGGATTTATTAATAACTCAGGGTGGTAGTGAGGCTATTATGTTTGTCTTAATGGCTATATGTAATGAGGGAGACAATATATTAATACCAGAGCCTTTTTATTCAAACTATACAAGTTTTTGCCAGTTTGCAGGGGCAGAGGTAGTACCTATTGAAACAACAATAGAAACTAGTTTTCATTTACCGTCAAAGGAAAAAATCGAATCTTTAATAACAGATAAAACAAGAGCTATAATGTTATCAAATCCAGTTAATCCAACAGGAACTGTTTATACAAAAGATGAAATAGAGATGATAGCACAGATAGCTAAAGAAAAAGATATATATATAATAGCAGATGAGGTATATAGACAATTTGTTTATGATGATATTCCTTATACATCTTTTATGCAATTAGATGATGTAAAAGATAGAGTAATACTAGTAGATAGTATATCTAAACACTACAGTGCATGTGGAGCAAGAATAGGTCTGATAGCTAGCAAAAATAAAGAGCTAATGAGCTGTATAATGAAGTTTAGCCAAGCTAGACTATGTGTTTCAACAATTGAACAACATGCAGCATCAAATTTAATAAATACAATGGATAACTATTTAGAAGATGTAAGAATAAAATATCAAAATAGAAGAGATTTATTATTTTCATATTTAAATAGAATACCAGGAGTAGTTTGTTATAAACCTCATGGAGCATTTTATGCTTTTGCAAAATTACCAATAGATAATGCAGAAAAATTTGCAAAATGGTTATTGACAGATTACTCATATGAAAATCAAACGCTTTTATTAGCTCCAGGTCCTGGATTTTATCAAAGCGAAGGAAAAGGAGAGAATGAAGTGAGATTTTCTTTCTGTACAAGTGTTGATGATATAGAGAATTCGATGATAATTTTAAGAAGAGCATTAGAAGAATACAATAGAATAGAGAGATAAGAAAAAGGAGTTGATTAAATCAACTCCTCTTTTTTTAAGATATTAGTAACTACTTTTTTAGCATCATTAACAGCAGCAACGACAGTCTTAGGACCAGTAACTACATCACCACAAGAAAATACATTTTCTAAAGTTGTTTCAAAATTGTCATTAACAATTACAGTTCCCCATTTTTCAAGACTAATTCTATCTTCAGAAGAGACAATGTTTTTTTTAGGCCCTTGACTAACAGCAACTATAATCGAGCTATAAGGTATTGCAATGTCAGTATCTTCTAAAGTAACAAGTTTTTTTCTTCCATTTTCATCAGTATGCGATTCAGTTCTTAGAAAAATCATAGTATTATCTAAAATTTCTTTTGGAGCATAGTAAAATTTGAAATTTACACCATCTTCTTTTGCTTCAGCTATTTCAACTTTAGTAGCGGGCATATCTTCTTCACCACGTCTATACATTACTGTTACAGAACTACCCAATCTTTTAGCAACTCTAGCTGCATCCATAGCAACATTCCCTCCACCAATAACTAAAACGTTAGGTCCAAGGTTATATGACTCAGGGGAAACAAGGTAGTTAATAGCATAGTGAACATTTCCCTTAGTTTCTCCTTTTATATCCATAGGTTTAGGATTCCAAACACCAGTTGTAATGATAATATACTTAAAGTCATCATTTTTTAAATTTTGAATAGTATGAGTAGGACCAACTAAAGTATTATATTTAATTTTAATACCTAGATTTAAAAGGTATTTTTCAAAAGTATCCATTAACTCTCTAGATAGTCTAAATTCAGGAATACCAAATCTTAAGACACCACCCAACTTAGAAAAAGCTTCAAATATAGTAACATTAAAGCCTTCTTTAGCTAAGAGAATAGCAGAAGTAATACCAGCAGGTCCTCCGCCAATAATAGCTATATCTATTTTTTTATTTTCTTTTTTATTTAAAGGTAATTTAGAAAGATATTCAGTAGAAATTTCTTTTTCAATAAGTGGAAACTCAACAGGAGTTTCTTTAATTCCCTTTATACAATGACCTTTACATTGTTCTTCATGAGGACATACAATAGAACAAAATATAGATAAAGGATTATTTGTAAATAAAATTTCTCCAGCTTCATCTATTTTATTTTCTTTAAATAAATTTATAATATTAGGTATGTCTGTGGATATAGGACAATGTATTTTACAAAGTGGTTTTTTGCAATTTAAGCAACGGTTAGCTTCTTGTAGTAAATCTATTTTCAAAATAATCACCTCTTTAAAAAATGGCTGAGAAAAACTTCTCAGCCTCTTAAAATATTATAATGCTTTTTCGAGAATTTCTCTACTTATTTCTAAAGATAAATCTCCAGTTTCTGATAAAGAAGTTCTATGGTTTTTTTCTAAAGCTAAAATCAAATCATCTATTTTATCTTTTGTTATACCATAATCTGAAAGATGAGTTTTAACTCCAAGTTCTTCAAAGAATGAACGAGTTTTCTCAATAGCTTGTTTAATTTTTAAATCATTATTAATCTCTTCAATATTCCAAACACGTTCAGCATATTGAATTAATTTCTCTCTTTTTTTCTCTTTTCTAACTTCCCATATAGCTGGTTGAAGTATAGCAAGAGTTTTTCCATGGTCGACACCAAACATAGCAGTAATTTCATGACCAATCATATGTGTCGTCCAGTCTTGAGGAACTCCAGCACCAATCAATCCGTTTAATGCCATAGTAGCACACCAAACAAGGTTAGCACGAGCATCATAGTTAGTTGGTTCTTCAATTGTTGTTTTACCAATTTCAATAAGTGTTTTCAAAATTCCTTCAGCAGTTCTATCTTGAAATCTAGCGTCTACAGGATAAGTAACATACTGCTCAACAGTATGAATAAAAGTATCAATAATACCGTTAGCAACTTGATTTTTAGGTAAAGTAAATGTTAACGTAGGGTCAAGTATAGAAAATTTTGGAAATGTATGCATACTAAAAACAGGAACTTTTAATCCTTTATGACTGATAACAGCTCCATTATTCATTTCAGATCCAGTAGCTGGTAAAGTGACAACAGTTCCTAAAGGAATTGCTGAATCAACTGGAGCTAAATCAAAATCTGGAGTTAGCAGATTTAGGCAATCACCATCATATTTAGAAGCAAGAGCTATAAATTTAGTTCCATCCATAACAGATCCCCCACCAACAGCAAGAAGAAAATCTATATTTTCTTTTTTAGCAATATCGACAGCTTTCATTAAAGTTTCATATTGAGGATTTGGTTCAATTCCACCAAATTCAAAGATTTTTCTTCCAGGAAGATTTTTAATAACATTTTCTAATGTTCCAAACTTCTTAACAGATCCCCCACCGTAAGTTATTAGCACTTTGGCATTTAAAGGAACTAAAGTATTTAATTGATCTAAAGTATCTTTTCCAAAAACTATATGAGTTGGGTTATAAAAATTAAAATTTAACATGAAATCAACCTCCTATTATTAATTAGTGAGATTATAAACCTTAGAGTTGACTCTAAGTCAAGATATTTATTTACAAGAAATAGAATTATTCTCATACCAAGCAATTTTTAAATCAAGTTTCTTTAAATTATTATTTAATTCTTCAATTTGTTCTAATATTTTTTTTCTATGTTCTAAAAGAATAGCTAGTCTTTCCTCTTTTGTATGATCTCCTTTTAAACTTAAATCGACAATTGATTTAATGTCTTCAATAGTCATTCCAGTATTTTTAAGACACTTAATTATTTCAATCCAAAATATATCATCTTGAGAAAAGGAACGAATTCCATTTTTATTTCGAGCGATATATGGCATTAAACCACATTTGTCATAGTATCTAATTGTATGAGACGAAAGACCGACCATTTCAGAAACAGTTTTAATTGAATACATAAAAATATTCTCCTTATATATGTAAAATTTTCTTAATTATATCGGACCTAAATATAAGACCAACATATTTATTATTTTCAAGAACATAAATTCTTGTAACACCTTTATTCATAAATATATATGATATCTCCATAAGGGAAGCATCTTTATCAATTGTAATTATTCCTTCTGTTCTATACAGATCTTTTATAGTTGTTATTTTTTCATTTACTAAATAATTTTCGAAAGGTTCACCTACGGTAAGAAAACTTAAATCATTTAAAATAGTAGTATGTTTAGGCATACCAAAAGAAATAAGTTCTCGCTCTGTAATTTCTCCCAAAAAGTTATTATGATTATCAACTACTGGGATTCCAGAAACTCTGTCCATAATAATTCTTTTTGCAATATCTTCTAGAGTGTTATTTTCTTTAGCAGGGAGTATAGATGTGGTAAATAAGTCTTCAGCGGTAATATTATGATCTATTTCAATTTTCATTTTATTTAAAATTTCAATTGTTTTTTCAGGAGATTTATATTTTAAAATCTCTTTAAAAACATCTTTATTTTTAAGGCAAAGTCTAGAGATTCCAGACATAATTTTAAGGATATTCTTATTTTTTAAAACATCAGCAACAATAAGAACAATGAAATCAACAGGTTCTTCTTCACCCATTACATTTTTCATAGTTACATGTTTTTCAGGAAAAGCGATAGAAACAATGATATCATCAAAGTATTCAAGTCTAGCGTGAGGAATTGCAACACCATTTCCAATATACGTAGAAGCTTCACTCTCTCTTTTTAAAATAGCCCTTTTCATAATCTCTTGTTCTACTTTAACTTGCTTATTTGTTTTAGCAAGTTCTTTAAGTAAATTTGTAATAAGTTCCTCAAAGGTTTCTCCTTTTAGGTTAGATATAATCTTATCTTCTGAAAGATAACTGGACAACTTCATAATTTGTCCCCTCCTTAACATTATTTAGTATATGTGAACACAAAATAATTATATAACGTTTTTGAATAAATTAAAATAAAAATTGAAAAAAAAACAGCTAAGAAAATATCTTAGCTGTTAAAAATTACATAGTAATTTGATACTTTTTAATTTTTTCATTTAAATTTTCAAGGTCAACTGCAGGGATAGTAACGTCTTTTCCATTTAGTAAAATAGTTATTTCTGTAGTTCCTTTAACTTTTGAGTATCTAGAAAATAGATTTAAAGAAAAATCAATCTCATCTTGTGTCAGATTACCAAATCCAACCATGTGAGGTCCAGGAACCTCTTTTCCTCTAATAAATAAAGAGCCGTAATCTTTAAATTCATTTATTTTTAAATTATCTTCTTGCTCTCTTCCAACTATTAAATATTTTCCTTTTTCAAATCTAAAAAATCTTCCAATTTTTAAAAGGTGGAATAGATTAGAGTTTTCATCTTCTAATAGTCCATCCTCTTCTAGGATTCTAAGTCTCTTTGAATAAGCTGGGTCAGTAAGAAGACATCCTCCACCAGGAGTTGGATAGTCTACAATACCGAATTTATCCATTAGTTCCATTTGAGTTTTTCTACTTCTTCCTTGGATATCTAAAAGCTTACTTCTATCAATCCATCCTAATTTTTCAGGTTCACTTTCTGGTAAAAGCTTTGCTGATAAAGGTCTCACAATAAGATTCTCAAGACCAGGAGAAAGAGCTTTAACTTTTTCTAGAGCTTGATAATTTTGTGACATAGGTCTTTGTCCTAGAACTTCACCAGAGATAATAAATGAAGCTCCATATTTTTTCATAAGATCACCAGCTGTTTTAAACATTAAAGCATGACAATCGATACAAGGGTTCATATTCTTTCCACGTCCATGAACAGGATCTTTTAAAATTTCAGTGTGAACACTACTAAAATTAACATACTCTAATTGAACCCCAAGTTGTTTAGCCATATTTTCAGCTTTTTCATTTTTTCCACCAAAGAAATGTGATACAAAGTTAAGAGCTATAACCTCAATTCCTTGATCTTTTATAATTTTAATTGCTAGAGCACTATCAAGTCCTCCAGAAAAAAGCGCTAATGCTTTCATTATTAACCTCCATAAATTAATTATTCGTGGTCAATATCTAAAAAAGTATTTTGTTTTAAATCATTTTTTCCATCATATAGGAAGTTGATATTTTTAGGAACAGAAGTAAATACATTTCTACTAATAGGAATCCATTTAGCTTCTTTTATGTTGATTGCACCACTTAAAAAATCAAGAATTCTTTGTGCATCTTTTCCATTTACATTTTCTAGATTTAGTGTAACCACTTTATCATTTTTTATATAATCTGCAATTTTTCTACATTCTGCAAAACTTTTTGGATTGACAAAAATTGTTTGACAATCTTCTTGAACAGTATTGTTGATTGGTGTTTTAATTTCTGCTTTAGGAATAGTGTTGTTAAAAGAAGGAACAACATCTTCCTTAGTGCTATTATTTAATCCAAATTTAGGAGCAGGAGCAGCTAATTCACTTTCCTCTTGATACTCCTCATAATTTTCTTCATCAGGATCAAAAGTAAGTCCAACACTATCAGTAAAATCTTTAAAAGCATTTTTGAATTTAGTAATTTTCATTGATACCTCCATATTTTATTCGAATATTTTACTACCTACTCTTATAAGAGTTGCTCCCTCTTCAAGAGCTAATTTATAATCATTACTCATTCCCATAGAAAGTTCAGTTAAAGAATCATTGAAATAAAGAATATTTAACTCATCTTTTAACTCTCTTAATTTTTTAAATCCATTTCTAATAAAATCTTCATTATCGGTATACGGTGCCATTGTCATAAGACCTTTAATTTTGATATTTTCAAGAGATAAAAGAGCAGGAATATCATTTAAAAAATCTTGATAATCATAACCCTCTTTACTATCTTCTTGAAAAAGATTTATCTCTATTAAAACCTCAATAACCCTATTATGTTCTTTAGCTCTTTTATTAATCTCTTCAGCTAAAGAAAGTTTGTTAATAGAGTGAATCATATCAATGAAACGAGCAATATATTTAACTTTATTTTTCTGAAGATTTCCAATAAAGTGCCATTTGTGATTAATAGAATAACTTGAAAGCTCCTCATATTTTTTAGTCAAAACTTGAACTTTATTCTCTCCTAAAATATGAGCACCACCTTTAAGTACCTCTTTTATAGTCTCAATATCAACATATTTAGTGACAGCAACAAGATTTACTTTTTCAGGATCTGGAGAGAGTTTTTTTATATCTAATAAGATATCATTAATATTTTCTGAAATTCCCACAATTTCCTCCTAAATAATTAAATAAATTTACTAAAAACATCATTAGCCATGAGAATACCTTTTTTAGATAAAATATATCTAAAATTATTTTTTATTAGAAATCCCTCGTCAACTAAATTATTACAAAGATCTATATATTTTCCTTTAGGAATAATTCCATCAGGAATAATTCGTAAACCAAGAATATATTCATAAATCTCTTTTTCATCAGAATCTACAAACTCTTCTTCTAAAATAGGCTTAACGTTATCAGATATTTTAGCATAATATTCAGGAATTTTTAAGACATTTTTATATCTAACATCTTGATAATACCCAGATGCCCCAATTCCGATTCCAAGATACTCTTCATTTTTCCAGTATTTTGTATTGTGTATAGCTCTTTTTTCTGGAAGGCAGAAATTTGAAATTTCATAATGAATATATCCATTTTTTTGAGCTTCATCGATAATTAGTTCATACATAGATGCTTCTAAGTCATTATCAGTTTCTTTATAAATTCCAGCTTCAAGTTTACTAAAGAAATCAGTACCCTCTTCCCAAATTAAAGAATATATAGAGAAGTGCTCAGGTCTTAATGAAAATAGACGATTTAAGTCAGATTTCAGATCCTTTAGAGTCTGGTTTGGTAGGGAAAACATTAAGTCTAAACTGATATTATCAAATCCAGCTTTTCTAGCAAAATAAAAAGCCTCCTCTCCTTCTGAAGAAGAATGGAGTCTACCTAAAGTTTTAAGTAGTTCATCATTAAAGCTTTGTATTCCAATGCTAACTCTGTTTATACCAGCTTTTTTAAAAAGTTTAAATTTCTCAAGTGTAACTGTTTTTGGATTAACTTCAAGAGTAATTTCAGCATTATTTTTAATATTTAAATTATTTAAAATTCTGCTAACTTGCTCAGGAGTTAATAAAGAGGGAGTACCTCCCCCAAAATAAACAGTTTCAAGTGGAAATTTAGGATACATATTAATTTCATTAATAAGTGCAGCTACATATTTTTCTCTCTCTTCATCAGTAGATTTAAAAGATAAAAAATCACAATAATTGCATTTATTAAGACAAAAAGGAATATGTATATACATTCCGCTTAACATAAGCACCTCCAAGATTTAATCAATAAAAGCTTGGAAATCCTCCATAGTTTTCATTAATTTTTCGTTTGCTTCTATCTCTGTTTTTCCAACGACACAGAAGTAATATTTTATTTTTGGTTCTGTTCCAGAAGGTCTAGCTGTAATATATGTATTATCCTCTAATACAAATTGAATAACATCTGATTTTGGTAATCCTTCATATCCAAGACTAAAATCTCTTTTTGATACTACTTCTTTACCTAGTAAAGAGTTAGAAACATTAGCTCTAAGATTTGACATTATTTTACTAATAGCTTCAACACCATCTTTTCCTTTTTTTGTAACGGCAATTATTCCTTCTCTATAGTAACCAAATTTTTCATATAATTTTTTTAATTCTTTTGGAATTGATGATCCAATGCTATTATAATAGGCTGCCAT
Organism: Cetobacterium sp. 2G large; assembly: GCF_014250655.1. Taxonomy (NCBI): domain Bacteria; kingdom Fusobacteriati; phylum Fusobacteriota; class Fusobacteriia; order Fusobacteriales; family Fusobacteriaceae; genus Cetobacterium; species Cetobacterium sp. 2G large. The sequence goes on from NZ_JACHTH010000005.1 coordinate 435,416, forward strand.
CTCAGCTATTAATAAAGTAGATACAACTGCATCTTTATCTCTAGCATGTGTTCCTACAAGATAACCATAAGACTCTTCAAATCCCATTAAGAATGTAGCATCATATTTTCCCTCTTCGAACTCTCTGATTTTTTCTCCAATGAATTTAAATCCAGTTAAAGTTCTAAAAATCTTTACTCCTTTTTCTTTAGCAACAATATCTAGCATAGGTGTTGAAACTACAGTAGATACAACTGCTGAATTTTTAGGTATATTTTTTTTATTTTCTAAAATATAATTCATTAAAAGAAGACCAATCTGGTTTCCATTTGGATAGATCCATTCTCCATTTTCATCCTTTACTGCTACACCAATTCTATCTGCATCAGGGTCATTTGCCATACATAGTGTAGCTCCAACTTTATCTGCTAACTCTATACTTAATTTAAAAACTGCTGGATCCTCTGGATTAGCATATGAACAAGTTGGAAAATTTCCATCAGGTTGCTCTTGCTCAGTTACTATATAGATTGATTTAAATCCATTTTCATCAAAAACTCTTTTAACTGGTCTCCCACCAGTTCCATGTAATGGTGAATAAACAATTTTAAAATTTTCTTTCCCTGGAATCTCATTATGAATAATTTGTTTTTTAACGGCCTCAATGAATTTAGTATCCATATCTTCAGAAATATATTCTAAAAGTCCTTCTTGAATAGCAGTTTCTTTAGTTAAAAGTTTAATTTCATCAAATGAATTGATAGCATTAACACTGTTTACAACTCCACTAGCTTGAGGTTCAATTATTTGACAGCCATCATTCCAGTAAACTTTATATCCATTATATTCTTGTGGATTATGAGAAGCTGTTACAACTATACCAGCAATACACTTTAATTCTCTTACAGCAAATGAAAGCTCAGGAGTTGATCTAAGAGATTTAAAAAGATATGCTTTAATTCCATTTCCAGCTAAAACCAAAGCAGCATTTAGTGCATACTCTTCAGAACCAATTCTACAATCATAAGCTATAGCAACGCCCATTTTCTTTCCTATTTCACCAGTAGACTCTAAAATATAGTTAGCAAGTCCTTGAGTTGCTTTTCTAATAGTATACTTGTTAATTCTATTGATACCAACTCCTCTAACTCCTCTCATTCCACCAGTTCCAAAAGAAAGATTTGTATAAAATCTATCTTCTATTTCTGCCTCGTTTCCTTTAATACTTTCTAAATCTTCTCTATCTTTTAAGTCAATATAATCTGATGTTAACCAATTGTTGTAATTTTCTAATGTAAATTTATCCATTTTACAAATCCTCCCCTTAAATAATATCCCCCATATTAGAATTTGAGTTTTCACTAATAGGTTCTTTTTTATTTGCAATAATAACCTCTGTTGTTAAAATTAAAGCTGCGATAGATGTTGCATTTTGTAAAGCTGAACGAGTAACTTTTGTAGGATCGATTATTCCATTTTCAATCATATGAACATACTCTTCAGTAGCAGCATTTAATCCAAAACCATCAGGTAAATTTTTAATTTTTTCTATGATAACTCCACCATCTAATCCAGCATTGATAGCTATTTGTTTCAATGGAGAACTAAGAGATTTCTTTAAAATGTTAGCTCCAATTCCTTCTTCGCCCTCAAGAGTAAAATCATTCATTTCGTTGGCAATTTCATTTAATGCTACACCACCGCCAGGAACAACCCCCTCTTCAATAGCGGCTCTTGTCGCATTTAAAGCATCTTCTATTCTTAGTTTTTTTTCTTTCATCTCAACTTCAGTAGCAGCTCCAACTTTAATAATAGCCACACCACCAGAAAGTTTAGCTAATCTTTCTTGTAATTTCTCTTTATCATAATCAGAATCAGTGGTAGAAATTTGGTTTTTTATTTGAGCAATTCTACTATTTAAAATATCTTGATTACTAAAGCCATCTATAATAACAGTAGAATCTTTTGTAACTTTAATTTTTTTAGCTTTTCCTAATTGAGAGAGATCAGCATCCTCTATTTTCATACCTTTTTCATCAGAAATAACCTGTCCACCTGTTAAAACAGCGATATCTTCTAACATAGCTTTTCTTCTATCTCCAAATGCAGGAGCTTTAACTCCAATAACATTTAAAGTGCCTCTTATTTTATTTAGAACAAGAGTTGCTAAAGCTTCCCCATCTAAATCCTCTGCGATAATTAAAAGAGGTTTTGACGTTTGAACAGTTTTTTCTAAAAGAGGAAGAAGTTCTTTCATCGTTGAAATCTTTTTATCAGTAATTAAGATATATGGATTTTCAAGAATAGCTTCCATTCTTTCTGAATTCGTTACCATGTATGGTGATAGATATCCTTTTTCGAACTCCATTCCTTCAACAACTTCTAAAGTTGTATCCAATGAACGTGCTTCTTCAACACTAATAACGCCACTTTCTCCAACTTTTTCCATAGCTTTAGCTATTAGATCACCAATCTCTGTATCTCCAGCAGATATTGATGCAACTTGAGAGATTTCACTGTTAGATTGTACTTTTTTTGATTTTTTTAAAAGTAGTTCAACTGCTATCTTAGTTGCTTTTTCAATACCTTTTTTTAGAAAGATTGGGTTAGCTCCAGCAGAAACCATTTTAAGTCCCTCTTTAACAATAGCTTGAGCTAAAATTGTAGCAGTAGTTGTTCCGTCTCCAGCAACGTCATTAGATTTAGTAGCAACTTCTTTAATAAGTTGAGCTCCCATATTCTCAAAAGGGTCATCTAGTTCAATCTCTTTGGCAATAGAAACTCCATCATTTGTTATTAAAGGAGCGCCATAAGCCTTTTCTAAAACAACATTTCGTCCTCTAGGACCTAAAGTTATTTTAACTGCATCAGCTAAAATATTAACACCATTTTCTAATTTTTTTCTTGCATCAGCATTAAATTTAATAATTTTAGCCATAGAAAAAACCTCCGTTAAAATTTAATCTCCTCTTTTAAGTATTTTATAAGATCATCTTTAGTCTCTTCATTTCTAAGACCAAACTCTATATTAGCCTTTAGAAGTCCAATTTTATTTCCGATATCATATCTTTTACCTTGGAAATTATAGGCAACTACTTTTTGATCATCATTTAACATTTTTAAAATAGCGTCGGTAAGTTGAATTTCTCCTCCTTTACCAGGTTCAGTAGTTTCTAAATATTTGAAAATCTCTCCAGATAGAAGGTATCTTCCAAGACATGCTAAGTTAGAAGGTGCTTCTTCTAAAGTTGGTTTTTCTATAAAATCAACCATTTCTACAGTATTTTCATCTAAAATAGCAGCAGGTTTAACAATACCATATTTAGATACATCTTTATTTTCAACTTCTTGTACACCAATAACGCTACTTCCATATTTTTCATAAACATCAATAAGCTGTTTAGCAACAGGAGCAGTGGGATTATAAACAATATCATCACCTAACGCAATAACAAAAGGATCATCTCCAATAAATGATTTTGCTTTTAAGATAGCGTGACCTAATCCTAAAGGATGATTTTGTCTAACATAATAAATATTTGCCATACTAGAAATATCATCAATCTTTTTTAAAAGTTCAAACTTTCCATCTCTTTCAAGAGTATTTTCTAACTCATATGAAAAGTCGAAGTGATCCTCAATAGAATTTTTATTTCTTCCAGTAACAATAACAATATCAGTTATTCCAGATTCTACAAGCTCCTCTACAATGTACTGTAAAGAAGGCTTGTCAACAATGACAAGCATCTCCTTTGGTTGAGCTTTTGTTGCAGGTAAAACTCTAGTCCCTAATCCTGCAGCAGGTATAACAGCTTTTGTAACTTTTTTCATGAATAATTCCCCCTAAAACTATTTTATCTTAGATCCTATTTTAACACTTGAATCTACTTCAACAAGTTTTAATCTTTTCTTTTCAGTAGAGCTTAATAACATTCCCTGAGAAAGAACTCCTCTTAAAGTAACAGGAGGTAAATTTAAAATTGCTAAAACTTTTTTACCAACTAGTTCAGAAGGTGTTGGATAATATTTTGCAATTCCAGAAACAATTTGTCTTATTTCATTAGCTGTTTTTACTTTAAATTTAAGAAGTTTGTCAGCTCCCTCAATATTGCTAGCTTCTAATATTTCAACAACTTGAATATCTATTTTATCAAAATCAGCGATTTCTATTGGATTTTCAATTTTTAAATCTTCATTTATAGCAAGAGGATCTTTTTTAGCTTCTTTCTTTTCAACTTCAAGTCTTGGGAATATAGGTTCAGCAGTACCTAAGATATGTCCTTCGTTTAATAGATTCCATCCATCAACAGATTCTAGACTAGCTTCTAAAATATTATTAGAGAAACCTAATTGGTTCCAAATCTTTTGAGATGCTGTTGGCATATATGGAGCTGTCAAAACAGCAACTTTATAAAGAGATTGAACTAAGAAGTTCATAACTGTTGCTAATCTTTCATTTTTAGTTTCATCCTTTATAAGTAACCAAGGAGCAGTTTCATCAACATATTTATTCATTCTAGAGATAAATTTCCAGATAGCCTCTAAAGCTCTAGAGAATTCTACTCTATTCATATGATAATCAACTGCAATAACAGTTTCGTTCCAAAGAGTTTTTACACTGTCGTCGATCTCTTCGAATACCTCTCCTTTTACAATTGTTCCATTGAAATATTTTCCATACATTCCTAGAGTTCTATTTAAAAGATTTCCTAGGTCATTAGCTAAATCAGAGTTAATTCTTGTAACAATTGAAGGTGTTGAATAATCTCCATCATTACCAAAATTAACCTCTCTCATTAAACAGTATCTAAAAGCATCTACACCGTATTTAGCAATTTCATCTAATGGTGCCACAACATTTCCTTTAGATTTAGACATTTTTTCACCTTCAGAAGTCCACCAACCATGAGCTACAATTTTATTTGGAAGTTTAATTCCTGCTGATAAAAGCATACAAGGCCAAATAATAGCATGGAATCTAAGAATATCTTTTCCTAAAAGGTGAACAACCTCTCCATTATTCCAGAATTTGTCAAATAATTCAGGATTATTCTCATATCCAACAGCTGTTAAATAGTTTGTTAAAGCATCAAACCATACATAAGTTATATGTCCAGGAGCAAACTCAATTGGAATTCCCCATTCAAATGTATTTCTAGAAATAGATAGATCTTGAAGTCCTTGTTTTATAAATGAAACAACCTCATTTTTTCTAGAGTGAGGAAGAATAAAGTCAGGATGACTTTCAATATGCTCAAGTAAAGCATCTTGATATTTAGACATCTTAAAGAAATAAGATTCCTCCTTAACCATTGTTAGTTCTTTACCACAATCAGGACAGTGGTTTCCATTTACAATTTGATTCTCAGGAACAAATGTTTCACAAGAAACACAATATTTTCCTTCATATTCACCTTTATAAATATCACCTTTATCATAAACTGTTTTTATAATTTTTTTAACAGCCTCTTTATGTCTTGGTTCTGTAGTTCTTATGAAATCTGTATAATTGATATCTAATGCTTTCCACATATCAATAAATCTAGGAGCCATAGAATCTGTCCAAGCCTGAGGAGTTAAATCTCTCATTTTAGCAGCTTCCTCAACCTTTTGTCCATGTTCATCAGTACCTGTTAAAAAGAATACATCAAAACCTTTTGATTTTTTGTATCTAGCTAAAACATCAGCTGCAATAGTTGTATATGCACTTCCAACATGTGGATCTCCATTAACATAATATATCGGTGTTGTTACATAAAAATTTTTACTCATCTATTAATCTCCTTTCAAAACGTTATTTTTTTTCATTTAATATTTTTTCAGCTTCTTTATCTATTTGGAATAGGGCTTCTTTCGCTAAATCTAAATAATCATCTAAATTAGCATCACCAGGAATTAAAATGGGGTCTCCAATTAAGCAAACCATTTTAGAAAAAGGTTTAGGCATTTGAAATTTATCCCAAGCTTTTTCAAAAGTCCATTTATTACTAAATGCTACACCAACTGGAACTAGAGCTTTTCCAGATTTTTGAGCAAGATATAACATGCCAGGCTTAACCTCATAAATAGGACCTTTTGGTCCATCTAATGGGGTTCCCGCACTATGACCACTCTTAACTAATTTAATTAATTTTAAAACTGATTTAATTGAATCCTTTCCAGAAGAACCTCTAACCATAGTAAAGCCCATTTTTTCTAAAGGAATAGATATTAACTCTCCATCTTTAGAGGGGCTAGCTAAGACAGCTTTTTTTTCAGATAGATTGATTAGTCCTAGAGAGGCTCCAACAAGTTTATTGTGCCAAAAACCACATACATAATTTTCTCCCTCAACAAGTTTAGGACTTTTTATAATCTCTATTTTCATTGTTTTAGAAATAATTTTTAGTAGGTAGTAAAGTATTAAACCATATCTTTTATATTTATTATTTTCCATTAAAAAACCACCTATAATCAAAGTATTTTCAAATAATTATAACATAAATTTAAAGTAAAAAAAAGCACCAATACTTATTGTATCGGTGCCTAAAATTCAAACTAGAATAGACCTGGGATATTGATTCCACCAGTAACAGCAGACATCTCTTTCTCAGCTAACTCATCAGCTTGTCTCATAGCCTCAGTAACAGCAGAAAGAACAAGATCTTCTAACATCTCTTTATCTTCAACAGCATCTTTAATAGTCTCTTCAGATATTTTTATAGAAACGATATCTTTTTGTCCATTAGCTTTTACTACAACAGCTCCACCACCAACAGAAGCCTCAACTTCTTTTTCTTTTAATGATTCTTGAACAGAAAGCATTTGTTGTTGCATAGCTTGAGCTTGTCTTAAAATATCAGATTGAGAGTTTCCTCCAGTAGTTTTTTGTCCTTTTAGTTTTCTAACCAATTTAATCCCTCCTAGAATATATTGTGTAATTGTTATGATTATATCATAATAGAGAGTAACTTTTCAACTAGAGATTTAAAAGCTTAGGTATAAAATTGGTTTAAAGAATATATCTTCATTTTCAATTAAGTTTTTAAGATTTTCACTTTTGGTTAAAGATTTAAAAGAGAAAAAAGTTTGTATAGGAAATATTGTTGACTCAAACATAGTTTTTAAATCCTCTTCATAAGAAATTTCAGTAACAGAGTAATTGTCATTTATATTCAAGTCTGTAGCTAAAGTTTTTATAGTTGCATTTATTCCACCAATGGAATCAATAAGTCCAATTTTAATAGCTTCATCTCCTAACCAAACTTTTCCTTGAGCTATTTTTTCAACTTCTTCTAATGGTAAATTTCTTCCATAGGCAACTTTATTTAAAAACTCTTTATAAACCTTAAGATTAGAATTATATATTTTCTCTTGTCTTTCAGGAGTCATTGGAGCTGTTAAAGAGTACAAATCTGAATATTTACCATAAGATATATCATTCATATTGATACCAATTTTATTTGTAAGTTCTTTAACGTCGGGAATAAGACTAACAACTCCAATAGAACCAGTTATACTATTTTTATCAGCAAATATTTTTTTAGCAGCAGTTGAAATATAATAACCACCAGAAGCTGCTACATTTCCAATAGAAACATATATTGGCTTTTCAACATTTTTAATAGCATTACAAATAATATCTGATGCTAGAGCAGAACCACCAGGAGAATTAACTCTAATTACAATTCCTTTAACATTGTCGTCTTTTTCAGCTTTTTCCAAAGCAGAAATAAATTTATCAGGAGTTATAGTGCTAGCAGTAGGATTTTTAGAAGATGTATAATTAATTTCACCATCAGCATAAACTACTGCTATTTTATTATTAGATATTGTAGGTTTAAAAGATGGAATATACTCCTCTATATTAGTTATATTTTCAATATTTTTTTCTTTTTTGAAATTCTCCCAATAATTTAAAGTACTTATTAAATTATATTTTTTTAAAGATTCTGATGATTCTCCCATTAATTCACCTGAAAGAATTGTAGAATTTAAATTATTAATTTCAATTGAACGGTTTTTAGATAAATCTTCAAGAAAAAAAGAGTAACTTTTATCTAGGATTCTCTTTAAATCAGAACGATTTTCTTCAGACATTTCACTTCGAGTATAATTCTCACCATAAGTTTTAAAGTCTCCCACATGAATAACATTAACATCTATTCCCAATTTTTCAGTTAAACCTTTAAAGTACGGGATATCTTTATTATATCCAGTAATGTTTACAGCAGTGGATGCTGCGGGAGGCATAATAATTTCATTAGTATAACTACTTATTAATAAAGAGTTGTTATCTAACATAGCTCCATATGAATATATAGGTTTAGTTGAAGTTTTAAATTCATTCAAAACTTCTCCAAGTTCATCAATTTGGCTTCTGCTTAAAGAGTTATCATCTAAAAATAATATAATTCCTTGAACATTAGAATCTTCTTTAGCCATACTTATATTATTTAAAAGTTGATAAAAATTTATACTCTTAGAGTTAAAATTAAGAGGACTTTGAATTAAAGTCTCATTAAACTCTTTAGCCAAATCTATTTTTAAGTATGATTTTTTAGTAATAGGGCTTTTTTTAGTTTTAGTAAAATAATTAAAAGCTAAAATTATTAAAACTAAAAGGAATGCAAACTTTATTATCATTGAAGAGATTTCTCTAATGATAAATTTTAGAAAGTTAAAAATCCATCTAAGTAAAAGCATATTAGATATCTCCCTTCTCTTTTTTTAGTTCCTCTTCTAAAAGATCTAAAAGTCTATTAAATTCTGTAGCAACAGCATTAAAAGCATCTTTTTTACTTAAGTCAACACCAGCTTTTTTTAGCTGATTCATAGGATGATCATTTCCACCAGATTTTAGAAGAGTAAGATACTCATTTTTTGCTTTCTCTCTTTCTTGAGGAGTATATTTTGTATTCGTTATTCTGTCATATAAATTTGCTGATGAAGCAAAACTAGTTGCATATTGATATACATAATATGGAGAGTTATAAAAATGAGGGATTCTTGCCCAAATAATCTTTTGTAATTCATCCATAGTTAATTCAGTTCCAAAGTAATCTTTAAATAAGTTTTCCATAATATTATTTAAAACTTCAGGAGTTATAGCACCACCATTTTCTACAATTTGGTGTGCTTGATACTCATAATCAGCAAATAGAGATTGAATATAGTAAGTTCCAACAATTCCACCGATAGCTTGTTCAATAAGAGCTATTTTCTCTTTAGGATCAGTTGTATTTCTTAACATATTATCAAGTAGTAATCTTTCATTAAATGTTGATGCAACTTCAGCAACAAAGATAGTGTAGCTACTAATTGGATATGGTTGATTTTTAGTAGACAACATAGAGTGCATAGTATGTCCAAGTTCGTGTGCTAAAGTGAAGACAGCATCCATTGTTCCGTTATAGTTAAGTAACATGTATGGATGTACATCGTATATATTTAAAGAGTATGCTCCACTTCTTTTGTTAGGTGTTTCATATACATCTAACCACCCTTCACTTAGAGCTGTATTTAATCCATTATAATAATCTTCACCTAAAGGTTTAACAGATTCTAAAACTGTATTTTTAGCTTCCTCATATGTAAATTCTTTATTGTAATCTACAATATTTACAGAGTTATCATAATAGTGATAGTTAGATAAATTTAAAGCGTTCTTTCTTAAAGCTATATATCTTTTTAAAGGTGCCGTATTTTCTTTTGTAGATTCAATTAAAGATGTGTAAACATCTAAAGGAATATTTTTAGGATTTAAAGCTTTTTCTAAACTAGATTTATAATTTCTAGATTGAGCTGTGGCAAAATCTCTTTGTAAAATACTTTTATAAATTGAAGCATATGTATTTTTATTAATATTAAAAGAGTTATAAAGAGCTTCAAAAACTTTTTTTCTATCTTCTTGATTTCTATTAGTTGAAATTACTTTAGAATAAACTCCATTAGTAACAGTAGTTTTACTTCCATCAGATAATTCAACATCATTCCATTTAATATCTGAGGTAGATAATTCACTGTATATATCAGATGGAACACCTAAATATTGTCCAAAGTATGATAATAATTTTTCTTTATCTGCAGATAAAACATGTTCTTGAAGTCTATAAATTTCCATTAAAGGGAATCTATTAGGTTCAAGAGTAGGATTTTCATTAATCCACTTAACCATAGTTTCTTTAGGAATAGTTAATATTTCAGGTGTAATCCAAGATGAAGAGATAGAATAGTTAGCATATATGCTCTCAATTTCTTGAAGTTTAACAGAAGCAACTTCATTAGTTGAATCTAAGTCTCTTTGTAAGTATGGATATAGATAAATTTTGTCTAAAAGTCTTGATATTTTTTCTTCAAAATCTATAAATTCAACAAAAGTTTTTGGATTTTTAGAAATCTCTCCTTGATATTTAGGAATTTCTGCCATAAGTTCTTTAAGTTTTACTAAATCAGCTTCCCATTGATTCCAATTTGGATAGATATCATTTAAATCCCATTTATATTGTTGTGCAATTTCATCTCTATTTTTTAGCATAGAAAAATCCTCCTTTTTTATTTCAGGTAATGGTTTTATTAAAGTATTTTGAGACTGTGACGATTTTTTTTCATAAAAATATTTACCAGCAAAAGCTAGATTTGCCATAAGAATAAGAACTATAAATTTCTTCATCTAATCCCCCTATATTCCTTTATTATATTTTATATATTACAACAAAAAATAAAAAATAGGAAGAAAAGCTTCAAACTTCTTCCTATTTTAATAGATTTTTTTATTAACTATCTAGTTGATCTTTAGGTAATATTTTATTTAACAAAACTCCAATCAAAGCTGCAATAGCAAGACCAGATAAAGAAACTGTTTTCCAAATAATAATATTATCAATAGCAATTCCTAAAACAAATATAAGAGATGCAATTAAAAGGTTTCTAGAGTGAGAAAAGTCAATTTCAGCATCTATAACAGTTCTAACTCCAACAGAAGCAATCATACCGAATAGTATAATAGATATTCCACCCATAACTGGAGTTGGAATGGTTTGTAAAATAACTCCAAATTTTCCGATAAAGCTTAGAACAATTGCGTAGCAAGCTGCAATTCTTAAAATAGCAGGATCATAAACTTTAGTGACAGCAAGAACACCAGTATTTTCTCCATAAGTTGTATTTGCAGGTCCACCTAAGAATCCAGCAGCAACAGTAGCAACTCCATCTCCTAATAATGTTCTTGAAATACCTGGATTTTTAAAGAAATCTTTACCAACAACAGCTCCATTTGTTGTAATATCTCCAATGTGCTCGATAAAAACAACTAATGCAATAGGTGCAATTGCTAAAATAGCTGTTGCAGAAAATTTAGGTAAAGTTAGTAAATCTTTTAATGCATCACCAGAAAAACCAATCCAATTTGCAGCAGCGATAGGTGCAAAATCTACTAATCCTAAGAAAATAGAAACTATATATCCAAGAATAACAGATATTAAGATTGGAACTAATCTAAAAAATGACTTTTCTAAGATTGAAATAGTTATCATAGAAATTACAACTATAAGAGCAACAATAAGACTTTTTAAGTCAAAGTGTCCGTTTGAATATCCTGCCATAGAAAGAGCTACTGGACTTAATCTTAATCCAATAACCATTATAATAGGTCCAACAACAACAGGTGGAAAGAACGATTTAATTTTCTCAACACCAAAAACTTTAATCATCCAAGACATAAAAATATAAACGAAACCAGCAGAGATAACTCCACCTTTAATAGCAGCAATTCCCTCTTCTTTTAAAACAAGAGCTAAGGCTCCAATAAAAGCGAATGATGACCCTAAAAAAACAGGAACAATTCCTTTTGTACAAAGATGAAAAAGCAGTGTTCCTATACCTGCTGAAAGTAAAGCTACTGATGGATTTAAACCAGTTAGAAATGGAACTAGAACAGTAGCTCCAAACATAGCTAGTACGTGTTGAATTCCAAGTAAAAGTTTACTTTTTGTTGATAAATTAGTCATTATTAAAATCCTCCCTAAAATTTTATACTATCAAATAGCCTACATTATTTTAAGAGTATTGTCAATCTAAACTTAATGCACCAAGAAGTTTACCAGAACTAAAAGATATAAAAGCTTCTTCAGAAGTAATAATATTGCTTAAACAGGTAGAATCTCCTCTTTTTAAAGTATGATTTTTAAGAGGATAAAAAAAACCTTCTAAAGTAAGATTTTCAATAGTATCTGAAAAAGGAATAAAAGATATTCTTTTATTTAAATTATTTTTTAAAATGAAGTTAGATGTTACTAAAAAAAGCTTTTCGGATCTATCTATAAAGATAATATTTTTGTATTTAAAAATAAGGTTTATATTAGTTAGCATATGATCTATTCTACCACCTAATCCACCAATAATATAGATTTCATCATAATTTAAAGAGGTTACGTATGATATTAAAAGTTCACCATCTGTAAAATCTTTGTCCTTATTAAATTTTTTTATAGTAACATTATTAGATTTTAATAAATCTAGAGATATTTGGTCTAAAGAATCAAAATCTCCCCAGACTTCTTTAGGAATATAGTTTAATTCAAGTGCTTTTTTAGCACCACCATCAGCACAAAAAAGGTGCTCAGTATTAATATTTAGATTACTATAAAAATCTTTACAATCGGGAAAATCTCCATTTAAAAATATAAAAGCTTTAGTCATCATCAATTTCTGTATCTACAACAATAAAAATTGGTAGATGATCAGAAACCTCCTTTCTTGTTTTAATAAAATCTCCTCTAGTAATATCGAGTGCTCCACTTTGACCTTTAAATTCTTGAGTATATTTTTTTGAAATAAAAATATTATCGTAAGAGTTCGCAAACCCTTTAGTTCCAACAGTTGTTTTTATTGATGGATCTAAAGTGTAAATAATATCATCACTATGATTAAAAATATCCTCAAAAGCTGAATCATTAGCAGGCAAATTAAAGTCTCCTCCAATTAAAATATCATTTTCATTAGGATCTAAACTTTGAAAATAATTGTAAACATTAATGAGTTTTTTTGCTTCAAATTGTCTTTGAGATATTTTTTTTCCATATATAGAATGTATTAAAACATAGGTGAAGTCAAAATTATTAATTTTAAATGTGGCTCCATATGGTTCACGAATAAAATCATCATTCTCATCAAGATAAAAACCTTCGCTTTTAATAAAATTGACCTTATTTTTTTTATATAAAAAAGCATAATACTCTTTGTATTCATCAGTACCAACAGGGTAAGGAGAAATTTCATATCCCCATTTTGAATTACTTATTTTTTCAACTTCAGATAAAAGTTTAAAGAGTCCTTTTTTATTCATAACTTCTACCAAACCAACAATGTCAAAAGGTTCGATGGATTTTGCTAAATGTTCATAGTCTTTGGTTCCTTTTCCTAGTCTAAGAGTATTAAAACTGCCGATATAAGCTTTATTTTCAGGTTCTGTTGAAAAAGAAAAGGAAAAAATAGAGAGCAATAGAACAAGAATCAACTTAAAAAACATATAAATCACCTCAAAAAAAATACCCTAAAAAGGGTATTTTTAATAATTTTCAGGGAACATTATTTTTTCTACACCTTCAATGATAATATGTAGTATCATCATGTGTATCTCTTGAATTCTGTCAGAAGTATTTCCAGGGATGATAAATTCATAATCACACATTCCTTTAAGTTTTCCTCCATCTTTACCAAGAAGTACACAAGTTTTAAGTCCCATTTTTTTAGCTGTTTCAACAGCTTTTATAACATTTGCAGAGTTTCCACTTGTAGAGATACCGATAAACATATCGCCTTCTTTACCATAAGCTTCTACCCCTCTAGAAAAGATATAATCAAAGCCATAATCATTTCCAACACAAGTTATATGTGATGAATCAGATAAAGATATAGCAGGTAGAGCTCTTCTATCTTTTCTAAATCTTCCAGTAAATTCTTCTGCAAAATGAAGTGCATCACAGTTACTACCACCATTTCCGCAGATTAGAACTTTATTTCCCAATTGGAATATATTAGCTAAATCTTTTGCTACTTTTTCTGTTTCTTTTTTTTCTGCTTCTTCTTTTATAAAATTTTCTAAAAGAGAAGCTGTTATTTTATACGAATCTAATAAATTCATATTAGCCTCCTAAATTACAAAAATTAAAGTTTAAAATTTTTAACAAAATTAATAAATTTAATAATATGTGCAAGATTTTTCTTATCTTTAGTTATAACAATTTGATAAGAGTCTGTAACCTCATCAATAGTTCTAATAACTTTAAATTCATCACTTTGTATCTCTTTATATACAGCATAGTAAGGAAGGATAACGTTACCAATTCCCTCTTTAACCATTCCTTTAATAACACCTAAGTTACCAAGTACAGGTATTTTTGTATTGAAACAAATATGATTTTTATCTTCTAAATGACTGATAGCTTTATCATTATTGTAGATATTTTTTCTAGAGATTAATGGTTCTTTAGAAACAGTTTCTAATTTTTGTGTATTTTTTGTACCAACAAGAATATATGGAACAGAACCTACAGTAATAACTTCTAAGTTAGGATCAGTTATATGCTCTTCATCTATTAGAAGTATATCTAGTTCACCTTCTTTTAGCAGTTTTAAAAGCCAAGCTTTAGTAGAAATAGTAATATCATATTCAATTTCATCATGTAAAGAGATAAAATCTTTCATTAAAAGAGGAAGTAAAGGTTCACCAATAACAGATGTAGCTCCAATAGATATTTTAGCTTTATCTAAATTGATAATTCTTTCCATCTCTTTTTCAGCTCTTTTAACTTTTTCAAAAATTTCTTCTGCCATTTTAAAAAGAGCTTCCCCAGTGTAAGTTAATTTTATTTTCTTAGAGCTTCTATCAAAAAGTTTAGAATTTAAAATCTCCTCAAATTTTTTTACTTGTATCGAAACCGCCGATTGATTTATGTATAATTTATTAGCTGCTTTAGTAAAACTTTTTTCTTTAGCTACCTCATAAAATATTCTTAAATAATGTAAATCCAATTGTATCACTCCCAACTATTATTATTATGTATAGTTACCATTCTATTTTAGCATAATTTTAACATAATGAATACAATTTATTTAAAAAAAGTAGTAGGAAGTAAATTCCTACTACTTAAAAAGCTTTAAAGTGATACTATTATTGGAAATTTTTTAAGTTTTCCATTAGTTTATCATACTTATCTTGGAACTCTTCTTGGATTCTTTTTTCTCTATCTAAGATATGAGCTGGAGCTTTAGATGTAAATCTTTCATCAGAAAGTTTAGCATTAACTTTATCTAAATCTTTTTTAACTTTTTCAAGCTGCTCATTAATCTTTTTGATTTCTGTTTCAACATCTAGAAGACCAGTTAAAATCATGAATACTTCAGAATTTCCATTTACTCTGAATCCACTTTGTTCAGGAGTAGTAAGGTCAGTTCCTACAGTTAATTCTTCAATTTTAGCAAGTTTAGTTATAAATAACTCATTAGCTTTTAATGTTTCTAATTCTGTAGGATTAGAAGTTCTAATAACAACTTTTGCTTCTTTAGCTGGAGAGATTCCTCTTTCTGCTCTAATATTTCTTAATGATGAAATAAGACCTTGAATATATTCAAAAGCTTTTTCTTTATCATCGCTTACAAGAGAATCATTACAAACTGGATAATCAGCAA
Organism: Cetobacterium sp. 2G large; assembly: GCF_014250655.1. Taxonomy (NCBI): domain Bacteria; kingdom Fusobacteriati; phylum Fusobacteriota; class Fusobacteriia; order Fusobacteriales; family Fusobacteriaceae; genus Cetobacterium; species Cetobacterium sp. 2G large. Next base: position 451,064 of record NZ_JACHTH010000005.1, read on the forward strand.
GCATGATAGTTTCTCCGTTTACTTTTATTTTTTGCCAAATCTCTTCAGTGATAAATGGCATAAATGGATGTAAAAGTTTTAATCCAGCTTCTAAAACTGTCCATAGAACATATTGAGCAGTTTGTCTAGATTTTACTCCTGATTCCTCTTTATTATATAATCTAACTTTAGCTAATTCAACATACCAGTCACAGAAGTCTCCTCTTAAGAACTCATAGATTGATTTAGCAGCTTCATCTAATTGGAATTTTTCTAATTTATCAGCAACATCTTTAGAAGTTTTATTTAATTTAGAGAAAATCCACTCATCAACTAATTCAAGTTGAACATTCGATTTATCAAATGTTTTTATATCGAAATCTTCAAGGTTCATAAGAACAAATCTTGAAACGTTCCAGATTTTATTAGCAAAGTTTCTACCCATCTCTATTAATTTTTCAGAGAAATGAACATCTTGACCTTGAGAAGTATTGTAAATCATTGTAAATCTAATAGCATCAGCACCGTATTCTCCAATTAAATTTAATGGATCTGGTGAGTTACCTAATGATTTAGACATTTTTCTACCAACTTCATCTCTAACTATTCCATGTAGGTAAACATTTTCAAATGGAATATCATCCATAGTATACATACCAAACATTACCATTCTAGCAACCCAGAAGAATAAAATATCGGCACCAGTTACTAGTGTAGAAGTAGGATAGAATTTTTCTAATTCAACTGTTTTTTCCGGCCAACCTAAAGTTGAGAATGGCCATAAAGCAGATGAGAACCATGTATCTAAAACATCTGTTTCTTGAGTTAATTCAACATCTTTACCATAGTGAGCTTTAGCTTGAGCAAATGCATCTTCTTCTGTTTTAGCAACAAAAATATGCATATCAGGTCCATACCAAGCAGGTATTCTATGTCCCCACCAGATTTGTCTAGAGATACACCAATCTCTGATATTCTCTAGCCAGTTATAGTAAACTTTTTCCCATCTTTTAGGCATAAGTTTAACTTTTCCATTTCTAACAACTTCTAAAGCTTTTTCTGCTAGAGGTTCCATTTTAACAAACCATTGTTTTGAAACTCTTGGTTCAACAACAGTATTACATCTATAGCATCCTCCAACATTGTGCGAATGAGCTTCGATTTTAACAAGTAATCCTTGCTCTTCTAAGTCCGAAACAATTTTCTTTCTAGCATCAAATCTATCCATTCCAGCATATGCAGGGTAGTCGTTAACAACTTTTCCATCAGGAGTCATCATATTAATAATAGGTAGATTGAATTTTTGTCCTAAAGCAAAGTCGTTAGGATCGTGAGCAGGAGTTATTTTAAGTGCTCCAGTTCCAAATTCCATATCAACATATTCGTCAGCGATAACAGGAATCTCTCTTCCAACAAGAGGTAAAACTACATTTTTACCAACAAGATGAGAATATCTTTCATCATTTGGATTAACTGCAATAGCTACGTCAGCAAGCATAGTTTCAGGTCTTGTAGTAGCTATAATTAAAAATTCATCAGAATCTTTAACAGGATATTTAATATTCCATAGTGAACCAGCCTTTTCCTCGTGATCAACTTCATCATCAGCTAGTGCAGTACCACATCTAGGACACCAGTTAACCATGTATTCACCTTGATATATTAATCCATCATTGAAAAGTTTAATAAAAATATCTTTAACAGATTCAGAAAGACCTTGATCCATTGTGAATCTTTCTCTTTTCCAATCTAAAGAAGCTCCTATTTTTCTAAGTTGAGTTGTAATAACACTACCATACTGCTCTTTCCATTCCCAAACTTGTTTAATAAACTCTTCTCTACCTAAGTCCTCTTTAGTTAAACCTTCGTCAGCTAATTTTCTTTCAACTTTATTTTGAGTTGCAATACCAGCATGGTCAGTTCCAGGCATCCAAAGAGTATTATATCCGCTCATTCTTTTATATCTAACAAGTACATCTTGAATACTGTTATTAAGAATATGTCCCATATGTAATATACCAGTTACATTTGGAGGTGGAATAACTATAGAGTAGTTTGGCTTACTATCATCTAAAGTTGCAGCAAAAAAATTTGATTCCTCCCAATATTTATACCATTTTCCCTCTATTTCATTAGGGGAATAAGTAGTTGCTAATTCGTTCATTTTAAATCCTCCTATTCAATTTCTCCCTCTAAACAACTTTCAATATAATTTAAAATTTGTTCTTTTCCGTTATTATTTAATGATGAGTGGAAGAAGACGTCATCATTATGGAAATCAATTTTTGTTCTAATATCTTTTAAAGCTTTAAATTTTTCATTATTAGAAACCTTATCCATTTTTGTAAAAATTATTTTAAATGGAGTTCCATAATGATCTAACCAATTAAGCATTTCAAGATCTTCACCACTAGGGATTCTTCTTATATCTAATAGAACAAAAACAAGTTTTTTTCTAGGACTAGCAAGGTATCTCTCCATAGTTAATCCCCATTCTTTTTTCATCTCTTTAGGAACCTTAGCAAAACCATATCCAGGCAAATCAACAAAGAAAAATTCTTTGTTGATTAGAAAATAGTTAATTAACTGAGTTCTTCCTGGAGTTTTACTAGTTTTAGCTAATTTATTTCTTCCTGTAATACTATTTATAAGAGATGATTTTCCAACATTAGATCTTCCAACAAAAGCAAATTCAATATGATTTAACTCTTCAGGATAATCTTTTTCAAATACAGCTGATTTAGTAAAATCTGCTTGTTTTATATTCATTGTGTTACCTCTTTTCATTATTTTTCAAGAGCAAGTTTTTCAACATCTTCATATGTTGAAGCAAAGTATATTTTTATATCCTTCATTACTTCTTCTGGAATCTCTTCAACATCAACTTTATTATCATCTGGTAAAATTATATTTTTAATTCCAGCTCTATGAGCTCCAATAACCTTTTCTTTAATTCCACCAACAGGTAAAACTTCACCAGTAATTGTAATTTCACCAGTCATAGCAAATGTTTGCTTAACTTTTCTTCCTGTTAAAACAGATAGAATAGTTGTAGTTATGGCAATACCAGCAGATGGACCATCTTTTGGTGTAGCTCCTTCTGGGAAATGAAGATGTATATCTTTTTTCTCTAAAACAGTTGAATCAATTTGGAATTTATCAAGATTAGCTTTTAGGTATGTAAATGCAACCATTGCAGACTCTTTCATAACATTTCCAAGAGTACCAGTTAGAGAAAGATTTCCTTTACCTGGAATTTGAACTCCTTGAACTTCTAGAGTCATTCCACCAACTGATGTCCATGCTAAACCATTAACTACTCCAACTTTTGAAACTGCTTTTTTCATTTTTTCAGGCCTAAATTTAGGATGACCTAAATAAGACTCAAGATTTTTTACATTTATGCTAACTGATTTAGCTTCTGTATCAATAACTTTTCTAGCTACTTTTCTAAATAAAGATGAAATCTCTCTTTTTAAATTTCTAACTCCAGCTTCTTTAGTATACTCATCAATTATTTTTAATACAGCTTTATCAGTTATACTGATTTTTATGCCATTTAGACCATTTTCATTTTGAGCTTGCTTAATTAGATAGTTATTAGCAATATGTAATTTTTCAAACTCTGTATATGAAGAAAGGTTGATAATTTCCATTCTATCTCTTAAAGGTCCAGGGATACTTCTTAGATCATTAGCAGTAGCAATAAAGAAAACTTTAGATAAATCAAAAGGCATATCTAAATAGTGATCTTCAAAGTGCTTGTTTTGCTCAGGATCTAGAACCTCTAACATAGCTGAAGCAGGATCTCCTTTAAAATCACTAGACATTTTATCAATCTCGTCAAGTAAGATAACAGGATTAACACTACCAGCATTTTTAATAGCTTTAATAATTCTTCCTGGCATAGATCCAATATATGTTCTTCTATGACCTCTTATTTCAGCTTCATCTCTAACTCCACCAAGAGAAACTCTAACAAAATTTCTACCAAGAGAATCAGCGACAGACTTAGCTAAAGATGTTTTACCAACTCCTGGAGGTCCAGCTAAACAAAGGATAGTTCCTTTCATGTTTGGATTTAATTTTTTAACAGCTAAATAATCTAATATTCTATCTTTAACATCTTTTAATCCATAATGATCTTTTTCTAAAACATCATGAGCAATTTTTAAATCTAAAGTTTCTGGAGTAATTACTCCCCAAGGAAGCTCTAAAACTGACTCAATATATGCTCTAGAAACTGTAGCTTCAGCAGAGTATGGGGCCATTTTTCCAAGTTTTTTTAACTCAGCCTCAAGTTTTTGCTTTGCATCTTCAGGTAATGGAGAATTTTTAACTTTATCATAAAGCTCATCAGTTTCTTCATCTCCACCAGTTTTTCCAAGCTCTTCTCTAAGAGTATTAATTTTTTCTCTTATGAAGTAACTTTTTTGACTTTCGTTAATTTTTTCTTTAACTTTTTGGTCTACTTTTTGTTCAATAGAAGCAATTTCGATTTCATCATTTAAAATTTCTAGTAATCTGTATCCTCTTATATTAACATCTAAAATTTCTAAAAGTTCTACTTTTAAATTCTCTTCAATTTCTAAATTAAAGGCAATTGAATCGAAAATTTTTCCAGCCTTTCTAAGACCTTTTAATTGAACCATTAATTCAGCACTAACTTGATTAGTTAATGTAGAATATTCTTCAAATAAAGTGATAACCTTTCTCTTTAAAGCTGTTAGTTCAGGTGATGATTCTTCAGTTGCAGATATAACGCTATATTCAGCAAATAAAATACCATCTTCTTCAATAACGTCTTCAATAAGAACTCTTTTATCAACTTCAATAAGAACTTTTATACTTTTATTAGGTAAAGGAATAGATTGCACAATATTTGCTAGAACTCCAATCTTGTGAACTCCTTCAGGTAGAACAGGGTTTTCTTCTAAAGAATTTTTTTGTAGACTAAGAACTAATTTATTTTTTGTTTTCATTGCAAAATTCATCGTTAATAAGCTTCTTTCTCTTCCAACATAAAGAGGAGATGCTGTTCCTGGGAAAAGTACCATTTCCCTAGTAGGTAAAAAAGGTAATCTACTCATTAGTAATCACTCCTTAGTGTTCAATTTTAACTTTTGTTGAATCTTGAATTGAATCAGCATTAATTGTAACCTTTTTTATAGTTTTATCTGAAGGAATCTCAAACATTAAATCTGTCATAATATTTTCAATAATAGATCTAAGACCCCTTGCACCGATTTTTCTATCTAAAGCTAAAGCGGCAATTTTTTTAAGAGCTTCATCTTCAAATTCAAGGCTAACATTTTCCATTTCAAAGAATTTTTGATATTGTTTTACAATTGAGTTTTTAGGTTCAGATAAAATCTTTATAAGTGCAGTTTCATCTAAAGGAGATAGTGTTGTAATAACAGGAAGTCTTCCAACTAACTCTGGAATTATTCCCTGCTTAACTAAATCTTCAGGAAGAACTTTACCTAAAAGCTCTATTTCTTTTTCAGCTTCAATAGTATCTTGAGAAGCTCCAAAACCAAGAACTTTTTTATTAGTTCTAGATTTAATAATTTTTTCCATTCCCTCAAATGCCCCACCAACTATAAATAAAATGTTAGTAGTATCAATTTCTATAAGTTCTTGATTAGGATGTTTTCTTCCACCCTGTGGTGGAACTTGAGATTTTGTACCCTCAATAATTTTTAAAAGAGCTTGCTGAACTCCTTCTCCTGAAACATCTCTTGTAATAGAAACATTTTCAGATTTTCTTGCAATTTTATCTATTTCATCTATATAGATAATTCCTCTTTCAGCAGCTTCTACATTATAATCAGCAGCTTGTAATAATCTAACTAAAACATTTTCAACATCGTCTCCGACATATCCAGCTTCAGTAAGTGTTGTAGCATCAGCAATTGCAAAAGGAACATGAAGTGTTCTTGCAAGAGTTTGTGCTAAAAGAGTTTTACCTGAACCAGTAGGCCCAATAAGAAGTACATTTGATTTTTGTAATTCAACATCTTTACTTCCTTGATCTTTATGCATTATTCTCTTATAGTGATTGTAAACAGATACAGCTAAAACTTTCTTACTTTCATCTTGACCAATAACATATTCATCAAGTTTTTCTTTAATTTCTTTTGGTGTAGGTAGCTTTATTCCTGTTAAAGAATGATTTGAAGAGTTTTCAGAATGCTTTTCACCATAGTAAATATCATTTTCGTAACCAAGCATATCAAAACATGTTTCAATACACTCGTCACATATAAATGATCCATCAATACCAGAGAAAAGTTTTGAAACTTCATCTTGTCCTCTTCCACAGAACGAGCAATGTTCTTTTTTGTTCATCTCTTCCCTCCTTATCTAACGAAAACATGATCTATTAGACCAAATTCTTTAGCTTCTTCAGCGCTCATAAAATTATCTCTTTCAGTTGCAGATATTATTTCATCAACTGATTTATTTGTATTTTTACTTAAAATTTTAGAAGTTAAATCCTTCATTCTTAAAATCTCTTTAGCTTGAATTTCAATATCTGTAGCTTGTCCTTTAGCTCCACCAAGTGGTTGGTGAATCATAATTCTAGAGTTTTCAAGTGAATATCTTTTTCCTTTAGCCCCAGCAGAAAGTAATAGAGCACCCATACTTGCAGCTTGTCCAATACAAACTGTTTGTACATCAGGTTTAATGTAATTCATAGTGTCATAGATTGCCATACCAGAAGTGATAACACCTCCAGGACTATTTATATACATAATTATATCTTTATTGGGATCTTCAGCTTCTAAAAATAGGAGTTGAGCAACAATTGCATTAGCTATTTGATCATCAATCTCACTACCTAAGAATATGATTCTATCCTTAAGAAGTCTTGAGTAGATGTCATAGGCTCTTTCACCTTTTCCTGTGTTTTCAATAACTGTTGGACTGTACATTTTTTTCCCTCCTTTAAAAACTTGCTTTAAAAATTTAAAGTTAAATACTTAAAAAAATTTAGGTATTTAACACTAATTTTTTATTAAAGCAGTATTGAGTAGAGTTTTATCTCTACTCAATACATATTTTTTTATTATTTTGCGTTATTAACAATAACTTCTACAGCTTTTTGAGCTAAGCTCTCTGTTTTTAAGCTGTGGTTGAATTCATCAAGGTTAGAATTTTTATTTAATTCAGCCTCTAATTGCTCTTTAGTCATACCATACATTTTAGCAATCTCTTCAACTTTAGTATTTAACTCTTCAGCAGTAACTTCTAAATTTTCAGCTTTAGCTATAGCTTCTAAAACTAAATCAACTTGAACTTTGTTATGAGCCATAGGAGCTATTTGGTTGAAAGCTTGCTCTTTAGTCATACCAGTCATTTTTAAATATTGATCAAGATCCATTCCTTGCATAGCTAATTGTTGGTTCATTTCAGCCATTCTGTTTTCTACTTCTCTAACTACCATAGATTTAGGTACATCAACTTTAGAATCAGCAACAACTTTTTGGATTAATTTTCCAACGAAGTTATTTTGAACTCTAGCTTCTTCTCTAGCTGTAATTTCAGCAGTTTTCTTAGCTTTTAAATCTTCAACAGACTCAAATCCAGCTTCTTTTGCAAACTCTTCAGTTAACTCTGGCTTAGCTAAAGTTTTGATAGAGTTTATTTTTACTTTAAATGTAGCAGGTTTTCCAGCTAATGCTTCAGCATGGTACTCAGCAGGGAAAGTTACATTGATTTCTCCCTCTTGTCCTACTGTATATCCAACTAATTGATCTTCAAATGTATCAATAAACATTTTTGATCCTAATTTTAATTGGTGAGAATCAGCTTTTCCACCTTCAAATGGAACACCATCGATAAATCCTTCAAAAGCAAGATCTACAGTATTTCCCATTTCAGCTTTATGTCCTTCTTGAGCGTCCTCTAATTTAGATTTAGCATTTAACATGTTTTCAATTTCTTTATCTAAAAGATCATCAGTCATTTGGAAAGTCTCTTTTTCAACCTCTAAACCTTTGTATTCTCCTAAAGTGATTTCAGGATAAACATCAACTTTAAATGTTATTTCAAGAGAATCTTTCATGTTAGCAACAAGATCGTAAATGAAACTTACTGGAGCGATTTTTTCTTCAGCAACGATTTTTTCAAAGTTTGCTTTAAGAACAGAGTCAACAACCTCTTCTTTTATTGCATCAGCAAAAGCAGCTTCAACTTTGTTTAATGGTGCATGTCCTTTTCTAAATCCAGGAACCTCTACTTTAGTAGCTAAAGTTTTAATAACCTCTGATTTAATTGGTGATAACTCTTCAGCTGTTAAAGTTAATGTAATCTCAACTGCTGAATGTTCGATTTTTTTTAATTCGTGTTTCATCATTTCCTCCTTAAAGTATTTATGTATTAATATCTCAAATCTTATGAGATTTAAGATCTTTTAAACGAAACTGATAAAATTCTTCCCCTTTGTTAATAATTTTTTCAGGATAGTAAATGATATCATAAAGCATATCCTTATTATTTTTATGTAACTTTGAACTTAAATCAAAAGCTACAAGAGGGTAAGATTTTCCATTTTTTAATAAAAATCCATTGAAATGTCTATTTTCAATACCGAAAAACTTTGTATCTATAATTTTAACTCCTCTATCAAGAAAATAGGGATGTTTATTTTCAAGGCCAAAGGGACCTAATTTTTTTATATCATTAATATGATTTTTATTTATTTTATCGACAGATAACTCTAAATCGATTTCTAAAAACTTAGGTTGATTTATATTGTGCTCATGAACTTGAATCTCCCTTTGAAATAAAAGTTCTATTTCAGGAAGATTTTTTTCATCAGCTATAAATCCAGCAGCCAAGTCATGACCACCAAAACGTATTAATTTATTTTCAATAAGTTTTAAAATATTGAAAATATTTACACCAGGAATACTTCTACATGAAGCTTTAGCAATACCATCTTTTAATGAGATCATAGCGACAGGTAAATTATATTTTACACTTAACCTAGAAGCAACCACACCAATAACTCCAGGATGCCATCGCTCTGATGCAACAAAAATATATTTTAAATTATTTGGATCATTTTTTTGTTGAATCATTTTGTTTGCTTCATCAAATATCATTCTTTCAAGTTCTCTTCTTTGCTTATTAGCTTTTTTCATCTCTTCAATAATATTGTAGATTTCAAAATCATCTGTTTTCATAAAGAAATCAGCACCTAATTTAGAATTTCCAAGTCTTCCTAAAGAGTTTATAAGAGGAGAGACAAAATAACTGATATCTGTTGTACTAATATCTTTATTATAAAGTTTTAGATATTTCATAAGGTAAACCAAACCCTTAATTTTAGTATTTTTAAGAGTTTCTAAACCTCTACTTATAATAATTCTATTTTCGTCAAACATAGGAACTACATCAGCAACGGTTCCTATCATAATAACATCCATAAACTGATATAATTTAGAGAAATCTTCATTTAGATAAGAGTAAACTCCTTGAGCAACTTTTAAAGCTACTCCGGCTCCAGCCAAGAATTTAAATTTATAATTATCACTAAGTTTAGGATTAATGAAGAGAATATTATCCTCTTCTTCATCTTTTACACTTTTATGATGATCAGTAACAATAACTTCAATTCCTAGAGTACGAGCATACTCTACATCCTCATAGGAGTTAACTCCTGTGTCTACAGTAATTACTAGTTTTCCAGAATTTTTATGGATATAGTCAATGGTCTTTTTATCAAGACCATATCCTTCATCCATTCTATTAGGAATATAGTAATCAATATCAATTCCAATCTCTCTAAAAGCTAATACAAGGAAGATGGCAGCAGTTATTCCGTCGACATCATAGTCTCCGTAAATAAATAACTTTTCTTCATTATTTTTAGCTGAAACTATTTTTTCTACAACGCTATCCATCATTTCAAAATCAAAAGGATTTCTAAATTTATTTATAGATGGATTAAGAAAATTATCTACTTCATCTTTTTCTAAAAAGCCTTTCTTTAAAAGTAAAGTAGCTAAAAATTTAGAAACATTCCATTGACTAGCCTTAGTTTCAATAAGATTTTCAGATACTGTTTTATATTCCCAGTGCATAAAATTACCCTTTTAAGCTATCAAGTAACTGGGAGATTTTAATAGCGTGTTCTATAGTATCATCCAGTTTTATTCTCATTTCAGGAGTATATCTTAAGGCTAGTTCTTCAGATACTCTTTTTCTAAGAAAACCTTTAATTTCATTTAATCCTTCTAAAACTTCATTTTTATTAACAGTTTGTCCAGCTATTGGCATAATGCTAAAGAATAAATCTGCAAATTTTAAATCTTCAGTAACTCTAACACTAGTAATAGAAACCATAGCTTTTTTTAATTTTGGATTTTTAACCTCTTCGAAAAGACATTTAGAAACAACTCTAGAAACCTCTTTTTCAATTGCAGCTAATCTTTTTTTATTCATAATAAATCACCCACTTTTACTTTAAAGTTCTTTTAACTTCAATAATGTCAAATGCCTCAACAATATCTCCTTCTTTGATATCGTTAAAGTTTTCTATTCCTAAACCACACTCTTGACCAGCAACAACTTCTTTAGCGTCGTCCTTGTATCTCTTAAGTGTATTTAATTTTCCTTCATAAACAATAACACCATTTCTTAATATTCTGATGTTTGAATCTTTTCTAACTTTACCGTCAACAACAACACATCCGGCAACATTTCCAACTTTAGAAACTTTGAATACTTTTTTAATCTCAATTCTTCCAGAGTACATCTCTTTAAACTCAGGATCAAGCATACCTGTTAGAGCTTTTTCGATATCTTCTGTGATATGATAAATGATATTAGAAGTTCTAATTTCAACACCGTTAGAATCAGCTTCTTTTAAAGCGTTTGTAGTTGGTCTAACATTAAATCCAATTATAATTGCATTTGATGCTTCAGCAAGTTTAACGTCACTCTCTGTGATAGCTCCAGATGCAGCTTGAATAATGTTAACTAAAACTTCTTCATGAGAAAGTTTTAATAATGAATCTCTTAAAGCTTCAACAGATCCTCTAGAATCTGCTCTTAAGATTAAGTTTAATTCTTTTATGTTAGCGTGATCCATTTGTTGAGATAGAGTTTCAAGAGAGATAGATTTTCTACTAACTTCAGCAATCTTTCTTTCTTTAGCCATTTCTTCAACAATTCTCTTAGCGTGTTGCTCATTTTGGATAACATAGAATGTATCTCCAGCAGATGGAACATCGTTAAATCCAATAATTTCAATTGGTTGAGAAACTGTAGCAGATTGTACTTTAGTTCCTAAATCATTAACAAGAGCTCTAACTTTACCCATAGATTCTCCAGCAACGATAACCTCTCCAATTCTTAAAGTTCCCTCTTGAATTAAAACGTCAGCAATAGGTCCAACTTTAGGATCAAGTCTTGATTCTAAAACAATACCTTTAGCTCTTTTCTTAGGGTTAGCCTTTAATTCTAAAATCTCAGAAGTAATTAAGATTGTATCTAAAAGAGTATCTAAATTCATTCTAGCTTTAGCAGATACTTCAACAAACTCAGTATCTCCTCCCCATTCAACTGAAACTAATCCATGCTCCATTAATTCTTGCTTTACTCTCATAGGGTTAGCTTCTGGTTTATCAATTTTGTTAATAGCAACAATAATTGGTACATTAGCAGCTTTAGCGTGAGATAGGGCTTCTATTGTTTGAGGCATAACACCATCATCAGCAGCAACTACAAGAATTGCGATATCAGTAACTTGTGCTCCTCTAGCTCTCATATCAGTAAATGCCTCGTGTCCAGGAGTATCAACGAAAGTTATTTTTTTACCAGCCTTATCAATTTGGTAGGCTCCAATCTTTTGTGTAATTCCTCCAGCTTCTCCTGAAGCTACAGATGTTGTTCTAATAGCATCAAGTAAAGATGTTTTTCCGTGGTCAACGTGTCCCATAATTGTGATAACAGGAGCTCTTTCAATAAGATCTTCAGGTTTATCAGTAATTTCAAGGGCAAATTTATCTCCGAAATCTAATTCGATTTCTTCTTCTTCCTCAACTAAAGCATCATAATCTACAGCTAATTCTTCTGCTAATTCAAAAGAGATTGGGCTGTTGATAGTTAACATTTGACCTTTTAAGAATAATTTTTTTATAAGTTCCGAACTTCCAATTCCAAGTCTATCAGCAAAATCACCTAAAGTAATCTCTCCTCTGATTTTGATAATTTTCATTCCATCTTCTTCGATAATTTCAGGACCTTGCTCAGCTTTCTTTACAACGAAGTCTGCTCTTCTTCCTTTTTTTCTTTTTTTTGATTTTCCCTCATCTTTAGAGTTCTCATCATTAGTTTTATTTTTGTTCTTATTTTTGCTTTTCTTTGCAGGCTGATTCTCCTCTACAAAATCGTCTACATTATTAATTTCCATATTTTTTTTCATTGTTTCCTCCTCTATATAAACATTGTTAGAAACAACATCATCATTTTTTTTAGCAAAATAATCTGTGGCAATTTTTTCTTGCTCATCAGTTAATCCAGCTAGATGTGAGTGTACATCAATTCCAATATTGTTTAAAATATCCAAAAACTCTTTGTTTCCAAAACCATATTTCCTAGCTAATTCGTGTACTCTTATTTTCATAAAATTCAGACACCTCCAAATAGCCTAATCTATCAATCCCCTTGCAACTTTTTTATTTTTTATAGCAATCACGTTGATTTCATCTTTATTAAATATATCACCAAGTTGTGCTTTATCCCCAAAGTGAGCATAAGGAATATTAAATTCCTTAGCTTTTGCAATTATTTTTTTATCATTTTTTTCACTAATATCCTCAGCGATTATTAGGAAATGGATATGTTGAATATCTTCCATAACCATATTGATACCGAAAGTTAGATGTTCAGAGTTTTTCATTGCCTTTAAAATATTTAAGTAATCTTTAGATTGTTTCTTAAGAAGATTTACCATAGTAAGCAAATCTTCTATTTTTAGGCTATATTTTTTGTTTTTTGAAATTCTTTTAATACATTCATGAGTTTTACAAACATAGATTGCTCTAGCTTGAAGTTTTTGCTTTTCATCAAATGAATAGTTGCTTTCACTAATTTTTGCGATCCTAAAAAGTTCGCTTTTATTCTTCTTTTCTCTACAAACTACACAAGTTCTTTCAGGTGTATGATTAAGCATTTTCTTCCTCATCTAAATCAACAGTATTATTTTCTGTTTCTGCTTTGAAAGAATCAACAGTTTTAATATCTACTCTCATACCAGTTAATTTAGCAGCAAGTCTTGCGTTTTGTCCATTTTTACCAATAGCTAAAGAAAGTTGAGAATTTTCAACTAAAACTCTAGCTGTACTTCCTTCTTCAAGAACCTCAACACTGATAACTTTAGCTGGACTAAGAACAGCTGATACAAACTCTTCAACATCTTCTTTCCAAACAACGATATCAATTTTTTCACCATTTAATTCATTAACAATATTTCTAATTCTTAATCCCTTTTGACCAATACATGCTCCAACAGTATCGATGTTTTCATCAGCTGAGTAAACAGCAACTTTAGCTCTAGATCCAGCTTCTCTAGCAACTGATTTAATTTCGATAATACCATCTGCAATTTCTGGAATCTCTAATTCAAATAATTTTTTAAGTAATCCTTCATTTTTTCTAGAAATTACTATTTTAGGGAATTTATTTGTTTTTTCAACTTCAGCAACATAAACTTTTATTCTTTCTCCAACTCTGTAAACATCTGCTGGAGATTGCTCAGCAGTTGTTAAGATAGCTTCGCATCCATCAAATTCAATGAAGATATTTCTTTTTTCGTCAATTCTTCTGATAATACCTGTGATAATATCATGTTCTTTAACTTTGAATTTATCAAAAATATTTTGTCTCTCAGCTTCTCTAACTTTTTGAATAACAATTTGTTTACCATTTTGTATTGCATTTCTTCTAAACTCTTCACAATTAACCTCAAGTTTGATAACGTCTCCGACCTTAACTCTTTTGTGGCCAGCTTCAACAGCGTCCTCAACTGAAACTTCAAGAGCAGCATCATATAAATCTTCAGCAGTAACAACAGTTTTTATTTCAAAAACTTTTACCTCACCTGTTGATCTATTAATTTCTACCTCAACGTTTTCTTCCTCACCATAGTGCTTCTTATAAGCAGCTAACATAGCTTGCTCTACTGCTTCAAGAAGACTCTCTTTGTTTATTCCTTTTTCTTTCTCAAGCTGCTCAAGAGCTTCTAAAAAGATTTTTCCATCTTTACTTTTCATAATGGGTTTTCCTCCTAACTATAACTAAATAAATAATTAAATATCACTAAAATCAAAGACAATATTTGCTTTTTTAATCTCTTTAAAAGGTATTTCAAGAGTTTCACCTTTTATATTTAAGAAAAGTGTTTCATCTTTAAAATCTTCAATAATACCTTCAAAATTCTTGTTATCATTAAGCTTATGCTTTAAACTAACTTTAATTTTCTCACCGTTAAATCTAACAAAGTCAGATTCTTTCTTTAAAGGTCTTTCAACTCCTGGAGAAGAAACCTCTAAAAAGAACTTATGAGGAATTAAAGCATCAATAGCTTCATCAATATCGTTGCTAAGAGCACCGCAATCTTCAAGAGTAATGTCACCTTCAGGTTTTTCTATAAAAATACGTACGTATAAATATCCACCTTCTTGAATATATTCCAAGTCAACTAAATCAACTTCTCTTTTTTCGATAGCTGGAATAACAACTTTTTCTATTTTTAAAAGAGTTTCTTCCATCTCTCTTTTATCAAGTTTTATCATAAAAATTCACCTCTTTCCAAATAAAAACTATAAAGAAAGAGTGGGATTTCCCCACTCTTGTCAGCTCTAGTATAAATTATCCAATTAGAGTATAGCATAAATATAAAAAAAAATCAATGAAATCATACGATTCTATATAGATAGATATATTAATGTAGGAAAAAAATAAAATATATAGATAAGAAGCGAATAGTTATAATATATTTTATAAATAGTTGAAAAATCAATGATATAAATTTATTATTTCTATTGTGTTTTTTTAAAACGTAGTGTATAAAATATATTATAAAAGTTTGTTTTTTATAGGAAAAAAAATAGTGAGGTGTTATTTTCAATGAAAAATGGAAAGAAAGTAGTAATTGGTGTAATTGGTTCTGACTGTCATGCAGTAGGAAATAAAATTATACACCACGTATTAGAGAGCAACGGATTTGAAGTAATCAATATAGGAGTTTTATCTCCACAAATTGATTTCATTAATGCTGCAGTAGAAACAAAGGCTGATGCAATAATCGTATCATCTTTATATGGACATGGGGAATTAGATTGTCAAGGGATGAGAGAAAAGTGTGAAGAAGCTGGATTAAAAGATATCTTACTTTATGTTGGAGGAAACATTGTTGTTGGAAAACAAGATTGGTCAGATGTAGAATCTAGATTTAAAGCTATGGGATTCAATAGAGTTTATAGACCAGGAACTCCAATTGAACTAACAACAGAAGATTTAAAATCAGATTTAGGAATTTAATTATCTAAATCTAATAAACTTAAAGAAAAGAGATGATTTCTATGAAATGTTATCTAACTATTGACTTTGGTAGTACATATACAAAGTTAACAGCGATAGATTTAGTAGGAGAAAGAATTCTAGCAACTGCTAAAGATATAACAACTGTAGAAGATGATATAATGATTGGTTTTGATAAAGCTTATGAGAAACTTGTAAAAGAAATTGAGAAAGAAATTCCAATATCACAAGTTGAATTTGTGGACAAAATAGCATGTTCATCAGCAGCTGGTGGATTGAAAATGGTTGCAATCGGATTAGTTCCAGAACTGACAGCTGAAGCAGCGAAAAAAGCAGCTTTAGGAGCAGGGGCAAGAGTTATGAAAACATACTCATACGAATTAAACTCTCGTGAGATGGAAGAGATTAAAAACTCTCCAATAGATATAATTCTTTTAGCTGGTGGAACAGACGGTGGAAACAAAGAGTGTATAATACATAATGCTAGATTGGTAGTTGAGCATGATATAAGAAAGCCAATTATTGTAGCAGGAAATAAAGCAGCATCAGACGAAATAGAAAGAATTTTTTCTGAGGCAGGATTAGATTATTATATGGCTGACAACGTTATGCCAAAAATAAATAAACTTAACGTTGAACCAGCTCGTGAAGAAATAAGAAAAGTATTCATGAATAAGATAATAGAAGCAAAAGGAATGAAGAAGGCTGAAAGTTTTATCAGCGGAATATTAATGCCAACTCCAGCAGCAGTATTAAAAGCAGCAGAAGTACTATCAGAAGGAACAGACGAAGAAGATGGAATTGGAGATTTAATTATAGTTGATATTGGTGGAGCGACTACAGATATTCATTCTATAGGAAAAGGTGATCCATCAAAACCTGGTGTTCTCTTAAAAGGATTAGAAGATCCTGTTGCTAAAAGAACTGTTGAGGGAGATTTAGGGATGAGATATTCGGCAATCTCTTTATTGGAAGCAGCTGGAACTAGAAAAATAAGAAATTATTTAAATGATGTAGATAAAAAATGGGATGTAAAAGGTCACTGTAGCTATAGACATGATCATATAAAAATGGTTCCTCAATCAAAAGAAGAAATTTTGTTTGATGAAGCAATGGCTAAAGTTGCAACAGAGCTATCAATGACTAGACATTGTGGAGTTTTAGAGTGTATATATACACCTATGGGAACAATGTTTAATCAAAGTGGTAAAGATCTTTTAAATGCACCTTATATAATAGGAACTGGGGGAGTTATCGTTCATAGTGAGAATCCAAGAGGGATTTTAGAGGCTGGAAAATTTAATCCAGCAGAACCGATATATTTAAAACCAGAAAACCCAAAATTTATGGTAGATAAGACATATATTCTATCATCTATGGGATTATTAGCTCAAAAAGAGCCGGATTTAGCGATAAAAATAATGAAAAAATATCTGATTGAAGTATAAGTTTTGAGGAGGAATCTGATCAATGAATTTAAAATTTAAAAAATGGACCGATGAAGAGTTCTTTAAAATAAGAGAAGAGGTTTTAAAGCAGTGGCCAACAGGGGCGGATGTAAATTTAGAGGAAGCTGTAGCTTATCACAAAGCTTTACCTGAGCACAAAAACTTCGCTAAAAAATTAATAGATGCAAAAGCAAAAAATATAACTTTAGCTCAACCAAGAGCAGGAGTTGCTTTAATTGAGCAACATATTGAGTTATTAAATTTCTTAGATAAAGAGGGTGGAGCTGATTTATTACCATCTACAATAGATTCTTACACAAGACAAAATAAATATGAGAACTGTGAAAAAGGAATTGAAGAGTCTAAAAAAGCAGGAAGATCATTATTAAATGGATTCCCAGGTGTAAACCATGGAGTTAAAGGTTGTAGAGAAGTTGTAGAAGCAGTAAACTTACCTTTACAATTAAGACATGGAACTCCAGATGCTAGATTATTATCAGAGATAATGCTAGCTGCTGGATATACATCAAACGAGGGTGGAGGAATATCTTATAACATTCCTTACGCAAAATCAGTAAGTTTAGAGCAAACAATAAGAGATTGGCAATATTGTGATAGATTAGTTGGATGGTACGAAGAGCAAGGAGTTTCTATCAATAGAGAACCATTTGGACCACTAACAGGAACATTAGTTCCACCATCAATTTCAAATGCTGTTCAAATCATTGAGTGTTTACTAGCTGCTGAGCAAGGAGTTAAAAATATCACTTTAGGATATGGACAATGTGGAAACTTAGTACAAGACGTTGCTGCAGTAAGATCTATGATGGAGCAAGCTGAGGAGTACTGTAAAGAGTTCGGTTATGAAAATATGCAATTAACTTCTGTATTCCACCAATGGATGGGAGGATTCCCTGAAGATGAAGCTAAAGCCTTTGGAGTTATTTCAAATGGAGCATCAGCAGCAGCATTAGCAGGAGCAACAAAAGTTATCGTAAAAACACCTCACGAGGCTATTGGAGTACCAACAAAAGAAGCTAACGCAATGGGAATCAGAGCAACAAAAATGGTATTAAACTTATTAAGAGGACAAAACTTACCAAACTCTGAAGAAGTTCAATTTGAAAAAGATATGATAAAAAGAGAAGTTAAGCAAATTATCGATAAAGTACTTGAGTTAGGAAATGGAGATTTAGCAGTAGGAACTGTTAAAGCATTTGAACAAGGAGTTTTAGATATTCCATTTGCACCATCAAAGTACAATGCAGGAAAAATGTTACCAGCAAGAGATAATAATGGAATGATCAGATATTTAAATGCAGGAAACTTACCTTTATCAGAGGATATAAAAGCTTTCCATACTGCTAAATTACAAGAAAGAGCAGATTTTGAAGGAAGAGAAATAAGTTTCCAAATGACAGTAGATGATATATTTGCTGTAGGAAAAGGAACATTAATTGGAAGACCAGCAACAAAATAATTTCTATAAGAATAAAAATATTATTTAAAATTTGATTTATTATAAAAGTTAGGGAGAGAGATCTCCCTCGTAAAAATCAGGAGGAATTAAAATGAGAATAGTTGATGTAGTATGTTCAGCAGGAAAAACAGGTTTTTACTTTGATGACCAAAGAGCTATAAAAAAAGGAGCAGGACATGATGGATTTGCTTATGTAGGAGAGCCAGTAACAGAAGGATTTACTTCAATTAGACAAGCTGGAGAAGCAATCTCTGTACAATTAATATTAGAAGATGGTCAAGTAGCATTTGGAGATTGTGCAGCAGTACAATATTCTGGTGCGGGAGGAAGAGACCCATTATTCCTTGCTAAAGATTTTATTCCAGTAATTGAAAAAGAAATCGCTCCAAAGTTAATTGGAAAAGAGTTAGAGAACTTCAAATCATTAGCTGAAGAGTTTGATGGAATGTTATTAGATGGAAAAAGATTACATACTGCTATAAGATATGGAATTACTCAAGCTTTATTAGATGCTGTAGCAAAAGCTAGAAAAGTAACTATGGCTGAAGTTATTCAAAAAGACTATAATACAGGTTTAGAAATTTCAAAAAGACCTATATTCACTCAATCAGGAGATAACAGATACGAGAATGCAGACAAAATGATTATAAAATCTGCTGATGTTTTACCACATGCTTTAATAAATCATGTAGAAACAAAATTAGGTAAAAATGGAGAGTTATTACTTGAGTATGTTGGATGGTTAAGAGATAGAATAATCCACTTAAGAGATTCAGAAGACTACACTCCTATTTTACACATAGATGTATATGGAACAATTGGAGCAGCATTTGATGGAGATACAACAAAAATGGCAGACTATTTACAAACGTTAGTAGATGCAGCAAAACCATTTAAATTAAGAATTGAAGGTCCTATGGACGTAGAGGATAGAGATAAGCAAATTGAAGCTTTAGCAGCATTAACAGCTGAAGTAGATAGAAGAAATATGGGAATCGAGTTAGTTGCTGATGAGTGGTGTAACACTTATGAGGATATCGCAGCTTTTGCTGATGCTAAAGCTGGACACGTAGTTCAAATAAAAACTCCAGATTTAGGAGGAGTAAATAACATAGCAGATGCAATTCTTTACTGTAACAAAGTAGGAATTGGTTCTTACTGTGGAGGAACTTGTAACGAGACTAACAGATCGGCTGAAGTTACTACTAACATAGCTATGGCATGTGGAGCTCTTCAAGTTTTAGCAAAACCAGGAATGGGTGTTGACGAAGGATACATGATTGTATTTAATGAAATGAGCAGAGTAGAAGCTTTAGTAAACAGAAGAAAGTAATAGACTTTTAATTCTGGGAAAAGGTGGGGGTCTCCTACCTTTTCCTTTAATTTTATAGAAAATTCTAAGAGGTGAATAGAATGACAATAAATAAACCCGCTAAATGTGGAACATTAGAGTCTAATGATATATTTATAATGTTAACTCCAAGTGAAAATGGGATAAGTATTGAATTAGAAAGTGTTGTAGAAAAGCAGTTTGGAAATCATATAAAGATGGTTATTGAAGAGAAATTAAAAGAGATGGGAATTACTTCAGTTTTGGTAAAAGCTCAAGATAAAGGAGCTTTAGATTATACAATAAGAGCTAGAATTGAGGGTGCTGTTAAAAGAGGTTGTTAAATATTCCTTTTAAGGTGAGGTGTTAGTGTGAAATTAAGAAGAACAATGTTATTTATGCCTGGAAATAATCCAGGAATGCTACAAACAGCAGATACATTTGGAGCAGATTCAGTAATATTTGATTTAGAAGATGCAGTTGCTTTGACAGAAAAAGATGCAGCAAGAATATTAGTAACAGAAGCTATGAGAACGATGAATTATGGAGAAACAGAAGTTGTAATAAGAATAAATCCATTATCATCTCCATTTGCAATGACAGATATAGATAAGATGGCTAGATTAAAGCCAGATGCAATACTACTTCCAAAAGCTACTCCAGAAGATATGGAAGTTTTAGAAAAAGAGTTAGAAAGAATTGAAAAAGAGGAAGGATTTGAAGTAGGAACTATAAAAGTTCATGCGTTAGTAGAAACAGCTTATGGAGTAGAAACTGTTTATGAAACAATAAAATCTTCTAATAGAATTCAAGCTGTTTTATTAGGTGGAGAAGATTTAGCTGCAGATTTAGCAGTAAAAAGAACTAAAGATTCAGAAGAGTTGTTTTATGCTAGAACAAAGGTAGTAAATGCTTGTAAAGCATTAAAAGTAGATGCAATAGATACACCTTTTACTGATACAAATGATTATGAGGGATTAGCTGCAGATTCGAGAAAAGCTAAAATGTTAGGATTCTCTGGGAAGTTAGCTATAAATCCAAGACAAATAGATACAATTCATGAAGTGTATTCTCCAACAAAGCAGGAGATAAATCATGCTTTAAGAGTTATGACAGCAAAAGAAGAAGCTGAAAAAGAAGGGTTAGGTGTGTTCTCTTTAGATGGAAAGATGGTTGATCTTCCAATTATAAATAGAGCTATCCAAACTTTAGAAATTGCTGAAATGATTGGATTATTAGATTAATTTAGGGTGAGGTGTTCTAATGAAAAATATTTTAGGAAGAGAAATTCCTGAATTTATAGAAGGATATGGAGAAGTAAAACAATATAAAGGATATCTTTCAAATAAAGATGGAGTAATAAAAAAGGATTTTAAATTTAAAACTATATCTGCTCAAGATTCAAAATTACATACAGATTTAAACAAATTAATGGATAAATTACCATTGAAAGATGGAATGGTAGTATCATTTCATCACCATTTAAGAAATGGAGATTTTGTTTTAAATATGGTAATGGAAGAGATTGCAAAAAGAGGATATAAAGATATAACAATAGCAGCAAGTTCTATATTTCCTTGTCATAAAGGGTTAGTAAAAATGATAGAAGAAAAGGTAGTAACTCAAATATATGCTGCATATATATCTGGGCCAGTAGCCGAAGCTATATCTCAAGGAAAGTTAGAAAGACCGGCTATAATGCATACACATGGTGGAAGAGCAAGAATATTTGAATCAGGAGAGAGGACTATTGATATTGCATTCATGGCAGCTCCTACAAGTGACGAATATGGAAATATAAATGGTGTAGATGGGAAATCAGCTTGTGGAGCATTAGGATATGCTCATACAGATGCAGAGTTAGCAAACATAGTTGTAGCTATAACAGATAATTTAGTTGAGTATCCAAATACAACAATTGAAATAAATCAAACTTTAGTAGACTATGTTTTAGTTGTAGATGCAATAGGAGATCCAAAAGGAATTGTATCAGGAACAACTCAAATAACTAAAAATCCTATTGGATTAAAAGTTGCAGATTTAACGGCAAAATTTATTGAGGAATCTGGATATTTAAAAAATGGTATGAGTTTCCAAACTGGTGCGGGAGGAATCTCTTTGGCTGTTGCAGCACAGCTAAAAAATATAATGAAACAAAAAGAGATTTGTGGAAGTTTTGCATCTGGAGGAATAACAGGGTATATTGTTGATATGTATAAAGAGGGGTTATTCAAAGCTTTATTTGATGTTCAATGTTTTGATTTAGATGCTATAAAATCAGCTAAGGAAAATCCAGCACATATAACGATGTCAGCATCAATGTATGCCAATGCAAACAATAAAGGAGCAGTTGTAAATAAATTAGACGTTGTTATTTTAGGGGCAACAGAGATTGATACAAACTTCAATGTAAATGTAACAACAGGATCTAATGGAGTTATAATGGGAGGATCAGGTGGTCATTCAGATACTGCAGCAGGTTCAAAATTATGTATAATAGTATCGCAACTTGTTAACTCTAGAATGTCCGTTGTAAAAGATAAGGTTACAACATTAACTACACCAGGTGAAACAGTTGATATTCTTGTGACTGAAAGAGGAATTGCTATAAATCCTTTAAGAAAAGATTTATTAGAAAAATTTAAAGATTCTAAACTTCCAATAAAAACAATAGAGGAGTTAAGAGAGATAGCTAGAAATATGACTGGACAAGAGAATGAGATTGAGTTTGAAGATGAAATAGTTGCAGTTGTTGAGTATAGAGATGGTACTGTTGTAGATACAATAAAAAAAGTAAAATAAAATTTTGTGGAGAAGTATTTCTCCACTTTTTTATTTAATTATAGGAATAAAATATTCTGTGTAAAATACAAAAAATAAAATAAAAAATTCTTGATTTTATAGATTGTATGATGTAATATATGTTTGTAAAGGAGGAAATATGATTGAAAATATTATAAAAAGTATGAAAAATAATTTATCTGAAAGCGAGAAAATAATTGCTTCATATATTGTTAAAAATAAAAATATAATAGGAGAGATTACTTCGACAGAGTTAGCTAAAAAGATAGGGGTAAGTCAATCTTCAATTATTAAATTTATAAAAAAAATAGGATTTTCAGGATATATAGCATTTAAGTTACAATTAGAAAGGGATTTAGAAAATAAAAAAAGTTCATCCAAAAATAAAATACACAGTGATATAAATCTAGAAGATTCTTTAGAAGAGGTAACAAAAAAAACATTAGCAGAAACTATAGAAGCTTTAAATAGCACTGTAGGAGTAATTGATTATAAAAATTTTGAAACTATTATAGAAAAAATCAGAGAAAGTAGTCGTATTTTGATAATAGGAGCTGGAATGTCGTCTATTGTAGCTAGAGATTTAGAGTTAAAATTAATGAAAATAAAAATAGATACTGTTCACTATGATAGTAAACAGATGCAACTTATGAAACTTTCAACAATGAATGAAAAAGATTTAGTTATAGCAATTTCTCATAGAGGAGAAACTCAAGAAGTTTTAGATGTTGCAAAAATTGCCAAAGATATGAAAGTTTGTGTTGTATCAATAACATCAATTGGTAAAAATAGTCTTTCTTCTTTAAGTGATTATAATATTGGAGTTGTTTCTAAAGAAAGTGTATTAAGAAGTTCAGCTATTTCATCTAGGATGGCACAAATGATAATATTAGATAGTATTTTTTTAAGATTAATGCAAAAAGATTACAGAAAAGTAAAAAAATATATAGAAAAAAGTAAAAAAATAGTGGGATGGGTGGAAAAATAAATGGAAAAAATATTAGAAGGAAAAACAACAGAAACAAGAAATTTAAAGAGCATGAATCTGGATAGCATGAGTATAAAAGAGGTTCTAATGCTTATAAATGATGAGGATAAAAAAGTTCCAGAAAGTATTCAAGAGGTTATTCCAGAAATTGAGAAAGCTGTACAATTAATTATAGAAGCTTTTAATAACGGTGGAAGGTTGATATATATGGGAGCTGGAACAAGTGGAAGATTAGGGGTTTTAGATGCTGTAGAATGTCCTCCAACGTTTGGAGTAGATAAGACAAAAGTAATGGGATTGATAGCAGGAGGAGAAAAAGCTTTTGTAGAAGCACAAGAGGGAGCAGAAGATTCAAAAGAATTAGCTATAGAGGAGTTAAATGGAATAGAGTTAAAATCAAATGATATAGTTTGTGGAATAGCTGCATCAGGAAGAACACCATATGCAATAGGTGGGATTGAATATGCAAAAAAGTTAGGTTGTAAAACAATAGCAATTGCATGTAATAAGAGAAGTAAAATAGGAGAGGTAGCAGATGTGGCAATAGAGGTAGAAGTGGGACCTGAAGTATTGACTGGATCTACAAGAATGAAAGCAGGAACAGCTCAAAAATTAATTTTAAATATGATTAGTACTGCTTCAATGACAGGAATAGGAAAAGTTTATGAAAATTTAATGGTGGACTTAAAAATTACTAATATAAAGTTGCAGGAGAGAGCAAAAAATAATGTGATGCAAATAACGGGGTGTAGTTATGAAGTTGCTCAAGAAACATTAGAAAAAGCTAATAATCAAGTAAAAGTAGCAATCATAATGGTTTTATTAAAATGTGGTAAAGAAGAAGCATTAGAAAGATTAAATGAATCTAAAGGTTTTATAAGAGATGCAGTAAAATAATATCAAGGGGAGAGTTAAATGGATAATCAATCAATAGCAAGAGAGATAATTGAAAAATTGGGATCAAAAGATAATATAGCAGTCATAAACAATTGTATGACAAGAGTAAGAGTTTCTGTTAAGAATAATGATAAAGTAGATTTTAAAAACTTAGATGAAATTCCAGGGGTTATAAAAGTAATAAAAGATGATACGATTCAAGTAGTTGTAGGACCAGGAAAGAGTAAAAAAATAGCAGATGAAATGAAAAAACTTTGTGGAGAAATATCAACTAATGATGATGAATGGAAAAAAACAAAAGAGAGTGTAAAGTCAAAGCAAAGTAAATTCTCTTCAGTATTGAGAAGATTAGCAAATATATTTATTCCATTGATTCCAGCGATAATAGGGGCAGGTCTTTTAAATGGAATAGCAGGGTATTTTCAGAATGTATACACAGCAGAGGGAATAAAAGATATGCCTATGTGGATAACATTTTTTCAAACTTTAGGTAGTGGTCTATTTGCATATTTTGCAATATTTGTAGGTATAAATTCAGCTAATGAGTTTGGAGCAACACCTGCTTTAGGTGGAGTTATTGGAGCAATAACAATAAGTGGTAATATAAATATATTTTCAAAAGCATTGGGATTGTATAATGCAGAAGTACCATTAAATAGTATATTGATTCCAGGTAAAGGTGGAATAATAGGTGTTATAATAGGTGTTGCAATTTTAGCTTGGGTCGAAAAGCAGCTTAGAAAAATTATACCAGATTTTTTAGATACAATTTTAACTCCTATGATTTCGTTATTGATAGTGGGAACATTAACAATATTTGCAATAATGCCTTTTGCAGGAGTAGTTTCAGATGGAATTATAAAGGTTTTTTCATTTTTTATAATGAGTGAAGGGCCGATGGCAATAATAGGTGGGTTTATATTAGCAGCATCATTTTTACCTCTATTAATGGTTGGATTACATCATGGACTAATACCATTTTATATGGTTCAACTAACACAATTTGGAAGTATCTCCTTATTTCCAATACTTTGTATGGCAGGTGGAGGACAAATAGGTGGAGCAGCAGCAATCTATATAAAGGCAAAAAAAAATAAAAAACTAAGAGATATAATAAGATCAGCAATGCCTGTTGCAATATTAGGAATAGGGGAGCCAATGCTTTATGGGGTAACACTTCCTTTAGGAAAACCATTCATAACAGCTTCAATAGCAGGTGGAATAGGTGGAGCATTTTTAGCAGCCACAAAAGTTCAAACAATAGCCTTTGGACCAGCAGGAATAACAGCTATTCCATTAGTTATTCCAGGAAAAATTTTATATTATATAATTGGATTAGCAATATCTTATATAGCAGGATTTATAATAACATATTTCTTTGGAATTCCAAAAGATATTGATGAAGCTGTATAAAAAATAAAAAAATAAAACTTTTTTTAAAAGATATTTGTCTAAAAGATATAATAAAGAAAAAAGTGTTATAAAAATAAATAATCTCCCCGTATTAAAAGAACCTTGTAAAAGAGGTTCTTTTAATTTTTTTAATAAAGGAAATGTGATAAAATTAGAAAAGAATATATTGGGAGGGATGAGATGATTTTAAAGTTTATAAATAAAATAAAAGATTATATAAGTGAATTGCAACTAACTCATTTTTATAGTCAAATGAAGGGAGCTTTAGAAAATTATAAAAGATCAAATTCAAATTTATGGGCAAATACCTTATGTTATTTTACAACATTATCTTTTATACCTGTTTTAGCGATAGCGTTTAGTATTGGAAGATGGTTTGGGATAGATAATTATTATCTTAAACAACTAACAGAGAGTTCCCCGTTAAATGAGGAGACTGTAAATCTTATACTAGAAACAACTCAGAATTTGCTACAAAATACTAGAAGTGGAATTATTGCAGGAGTAGGATTTTTATCATTAGGTTGGGTTATCATATCAATGTTTTCTGTGATTGAAAAAGCCTTAAATAGTATATGGGGAATTAGAAAAACAAGAGGTGTTTTTAGGAAAGTAACTGATTATTTTATTGTTTTTTTTATGTTACCAGTAAGTGTGATTGGAGCTAATATATTAACTAATCTAAAAACCGATATATTTTACAGTAAACATATAATACAGTTAATAGCACCATATTTAGCATTGTGGATATTTTTTATATTTTTTTATACTGTTCTTCCAAATACAAAAGTAAACTTAGTTCCAACTCTTTGGAGTAGTTTTATAATTTCATTTTTATTAAATCAAAGTAATATGCTATTAGTAAGATTACAGATAATAATAACAACATATAATAAAATTTATGGAAGCTTTTCAGTTCTGTTACTTTCTTTAATATGGTTAAAAATTGTATGGTTTTTAATTTTAATAGGAGCACACTTTTCATATATTTTACAAAATAGAGATAGTTTAGGAAAAATTGGAATAATAAAAAAAATAAATTTTATTTCAAAGTATAGGGTTACTCAAAAAGTATTACTAACATTGATGGAAAATTATTTGAAAAATAATAAACCAATATCTGCTATAGAGATATCTGAAAGTTTAAAAATACCAACAGAGTTAACTAGAGGGATTTTAGATATGTTAAAAAAAATGGGTTATATTTCAACGATTGAATGTGAAACAACAGATGAAAAAAATTATAAACTAACAATGAGTATAGAGATAATAACATTTAAGAAATTATATGAAGATATGGAAAATTTTGGCGAAAATTATGTGATAGATGAAGTTAAATTTAATGAAAATTTTAAAGTAATCGAATATTTTAAAAATATTTGATTGACAAAGTTTTTAAAATATAATATATTTTTCTTACATAATATAGTGTAGGAGGGATTTATGAAAAATAAGATAAACGAGATACTGGTAAACGACGAAAAGGCTTCTTTAAATAAAATAGCTAAAGAATTAGATATTTCAATGATTGAAGTTTTAAGAGAGGCACCAACTGTAAAAAAGTATGATATAGAAAAAATCGATGACTTGTTCGATATATTAAGAGGGTGGGAAAAGGTATTTTTATTAGTTATTACTCCAAGTTTTGTATTAGAAATACAAGATAAGTTCCCAAAAGGATTTTATGCTCATGGATTCTTAAATTTCCACGATAAAAATTCAACAATAGGTGGACATTTAAGTGTGGGAAAAATAAAAGAGATTTTTTTAGTAAAAGATATAATGTTTGGAAGAGAGAGCTATTCTATAAAATTCTTCGGAGAGGATGAAAAGGAGATATTTGCAGTGTATGTTCCAAGAAATGAGAAGAAAGAGTTGATTGAAGAGTGTTTAGAAAGTTTTAAAAGTTTATAAAAGTAAAAATAGGGAAAAGTTATGCTAGCTTTTCCCTATTTTTTATTTTATTTGTGCTTAGAAATAATATCTAAACTAAATTCAGTAGCTTTATCTAAATCCAATTGGTCTGGATGTGATTTAGCATCTTCCCATCTTTTTTTTCTTTCTTCGTTTGGAGACATTTTGTGATCAGATGGAAGTGTTGATAACCAAGAGATTAACTTTGGATCAATGGCTCCTTGACAAAAGTATCCACCTAAAATATTGTTATTATTATTTTTTAATAGAGTTTCAATGTTGTTAACACAATCTTTAGCATGTTCAGAGTGTGGATAAGCACCTAAAGTAAAGAAGTATGCAACATTTTTATCAAAAATTTGTTTAGCTAAAGTCAATGCTGTTTGATCGAAAGTGGCTCTATCAATCCAACCACCTACAAAAATTAAATCATAATCTAAGTTTACAATTTCAGAGATTGGTAAAAGGTTAGCAGTTGGAATACCTTTATGAATAGCTTGAGCTATTTTTTCTGTATTTCCAGTTTTTGATGAATATGTAATAAGTATTTTCATAAAATTAAAATCCTCCCATTATTTTTGATTAAATTTAAATTCTTTATAAAAGTATAGCTTTATTGGTTTATTATTTAAAGTTACAGGAGTCAATTTCCACTTGTTTAAAGTTTTTTCGACTTCTTTTTGGAAACCTAAACTATCTTTATCACTGTAAAATTTAATATCTTCAATTTCACCATTTAATCCCACAAGAAATCTAACCTTAATAGAAACTTCTTTAGTGTATGATACTCTTTTAGCAGCTAAAGGATACTCTGGATCAGGTTGAGAAATAAAAGAATATTTAAGTCCTTGGACCCCTTGATTTTTAGCAGCAAATACACCTTGCGAGAGCTCAATTAAATCAGTATTAGTATTTGTAGGTGTATTTGTATTTTCTGATTGGTGAGATTTTTTAGTGAGTTCATTTTTCTTTTTTTCTAAAACTTTTTTAGGTTTAGAAATTTTTTTATTATCTTTTTTTATAACTTCTCTTTTTTTCTCCTCAAATTTAGGTTTATCTATTTTTTCTTCTACCTTTTCTTCTAAAACCTCTTTTAGAATTTCATCTGATGATTCGGTTGGTTGCGGTTGTGGAGTTATTTGCATTGAATTGAAATTAACAGAGATAGATGGAGTAGTAAAATCATTTCCAATATTATTAATTTCAAAACTTTTGTTTGAATCTAAAGAAAAACCAAAAATAAAAATAAATATATGTAAAACTATTGAAAAAATAAAAAACTTCATAATTCCTCCAAAAAATAAGTAGTAAATCCATAATGATTATAACAAAAAATATTTTAATTATCAAATTATTTATAAAAAAATACTTTGTTTGAAAAATATATTGACTATTTAGTACAAAATCATTATAATAACTTTGAATGTCAAAATATTTAATTTTAGGAGGGAATGTATGATAGATATAATCAAAGCAGGAGGACCATTAATGGCTGTAATAATATTTTTATCAGTAGCAGGTCTTAGTGTGATACTGGAAAGAGGATACTACTTCTTTAAAAATGAAAAAGATAATGGAGAACTTCTAATAAATCATTTAGAGAAATTTATCAAAAATAATGAAAGAGAAAGAGCTATAAAAGCATGTGATTGCTTTAAAAATACATCAGCAAAGGTAATGAAAACAATTTTAATAGAATATAATGGTGAAAAAATGAATTGTTGTACTTATGATTATTTAGAAGAGAAAGCAAGAGAGTGTGCTTTAAGAGAGATGCCAAAATTGGAAAAAAATATGTGGATTTTAGCTTTAGCAGCTAATGTAACTCCATTAGCAGGGTTATTAGGAACTGTAACAGGAATGATTGGGGCATTTACAGCTATGTCAAAACATGGAGCAGGAGATCCAACAGTTCTAGCTTTTGGAATCTCTCAAGCGTTAATCACAACAGCATCAGGTTTAATCGTAGCAATACCTGCTTTAATATTTTATAATTTCTACCAAAAAAAGATTGAAAAAGCATTGGTTGATATGGAAAAAAATGTAGTGGAATTTATAAATATTTTAAGAAAGATGTAGGTATAGAATATGTTTAAATCAAAAGGGTTTATGAATTATCAAAGAAAACAATTAACACCAGATTTAACTCCATTAATAGATGTAGTATTTTTACTTCTAATATTTTTTATGGTTGCTACAACATTTGATGATATGAAGGGTATGAAAATAGATTTACCTAAATCAGAGGTTTCTGAAATAACAGAAGCTGTTGATAAAATTTCAATTTTAGTTACAAGTAATGGAGAGCTAAAAATAAAAATAGACAGACAAAAAGAGAGTTCCATAGTAGATATAAGAAAAGATGAATTGCAAGAAAAAATAAAAAATATAATTGTACTAATGGAAAATAAAAGAGTAGCAATATTAGCTGATAGAGGAATCGATTATGGAGATGTAGTAGATATAATGTCAGATATAAAGTTGGCTGGAGCACAAGCAATAGATATAGAGACTAAAGGGAAGTGATTAAATAATGTATTTTGAAACAAGATATAAGAGTCATCATAATTCTAGTGGATTGATAGGAAAGTATTATCCTCAAAAAAGAGTTACAGAGGAAGAATTTTTAAATAGATTAAAAGAGGAACCTAAAGATGTTCCAAGAGCTATATATGTTCATACACCATATTGTGATAAAATTTGTTCGTTTTGTAATTTAAATAGAGAGCAATTGAGTGGAAGTTTAGATTCTTATGCAGATTATATAGTTAGTGAATTTGATAAATATGGGGACTATAGATATTTTAAGGAAAAAAGTGTAGATGTAATATATTTTGGTGGAGGAACTCCAACAGTTTATAAAAATAATCAATTGGAAAAAATACTTCAAAGTGTTAATAGAAATATAAAATTTTCTGCAGAATATGAATTTACTTTAGAAACAACGCTACATAATTTAAATGATGAAAAAATAGAGTTAATGAATAAATATGGAGTTAATAGATTATCTGTAGGTATTCAAAGTTTCTCAGATGAAGGAAGAAAATTTTACAATAGAACGTATTCGAAAAATGAAACAATAGAGAGATTAATTCAATTAAAAGAAAAATTTAATGGAGAAGTTTGCATAGATATTATTTATAACTATCCAACGCAAAAAATAGAGGATGCTATAGAGGATGCCAAGATTATAAAAAAGTTAGATTTAGGAAGTTCAAGTTTTTATTCATTAATGGTTCATGAAGGGTCAACATTATCTCATGACATAAAAGATGAAAAAGTTAAAGTTCAAGAGGATTTAAAAAAAGAGAGAGAGTTACATGATGCGTTTATAAAAGAGTTAACTAAAGATAGTGATTATTATGTATTGGAGTTAACGAAAATAGCAAAAAAAGGAAGAGATAAATATAAATATATAAAAACTAGAAACTTTGGAGGAGACACTTTTCCAATTGGAGTTGGAGCTGGAGGAAATGTTGATAATATATCTATTTTTAGAATGAAGAAAGAGATGTCAATGTTTGTTGAAAAAAGTGATTATCAACAAAGATTGGATAAATTTAGCGGATTGTTTCAATTTCCACAAATAGATAAAAATATAGTAAAAAATATATTAACATCTGAAGAAATGATAGTTTTTGAAGAATTATTATTTGAGTTAAAAGAGAATAATTTTATATTAGAAGATAAAGAACATTACAAACTAACTGAAGATGGCTTATTTTGGGGTAACAATATATCTAGAGAGATTTTAACAACAGTTGTTGAAAAAACTTTAGGATTAATAAAAAAGTAATGGAGAGGGATTAAAATTATGAACAAAAGAATAGCAGTACTAAGTTTAATAGTAACAGCTTTAAGTTATTCAAATGATGATTTTTTCTATGAAGAAGCTAATAAAGGGGTTAAATTAAATGAAAGTGTGATTTCAACAACGGGGTTTGAAACAGCACAAAGAAATGTAACAAATACAGTAACAGTTATTACAGCTAAAGATATAGAGGAAAAGAATTATCAATCTGTATCAGAGGCTTTAAAAGATGTACCAAGTGTCAATTTAATAGGTGATCCAAAAGATCCAGTAATTGATATGAGAGGACAAGGAAGTAAAGCAACAGCAAATGTACAAGTTTTAATAGATGGTGTAAGTGTAAACTTATTAGATACATCTCATGCAAAAACACCAATTAATACAGTTCCAGTTGAAAATATTGAAAAAATTGAGGTTATTCCAGGCGGAGGAGCTATTCTTTATGGAAGTGGAACAAGAGGTGGAATAATAAATATTGTGACAAAATCAGGAGCAGGTTATACGGGAGGTTCTGTTTCAGGAGAGCTAAATACTTTTGGTGGGAAAAAGGGTGAAGTTTCTTATGGAACGACAGTTGGAGATTTAGGTATAAATATCAATTATAACAAGAATGATTACAAAGGATTTAGAGATGGAGATGAATCAGATTCAGAATATTTTGAAGGAAGTTTAAAATATAAAATTGATGATAATCAAAATTTTACTTTTAAATATTCAAGATATAAAGATGATGCAACATCACCAAGAGCTCTTACAAAAGATATGTTATCAAATCCAAAAAGTAATGGTCTTGTTGGTAAATATGACGAGTTAATTGTTAATAATACTAAGAAAGATGAATTTACAGGAAAATATGAGTACAAATTTAATGAAAAAGTAACTTTAGATTTAGTTGGATTCTATCAGAAAACAGATATATATAATGAAAATAATTATGAAAAAATGAGTTATAGTGTTAAAAATTATATGGATTATACAGATGAAAAAATTGGATTTAAGCCGAAATTAAAAGTTAGTTATGGAGAAGCAAGTAGCTTAATTCTAGGTTATGACTATATAAATAACAATCTAAAAAGAGATAGTCAGATGGATATGTTTAGTTCAGAAAAATATAAAAATGATTTAACTAAAGATACTCATAGTGTATTTATTTTAAATAGGAATGCAGTTGGTAAATTTGAGTTTACTCAAGGGGTAAGATATGAGTATGCAGATTATAAAACTGATAGATCATACATAAAAAACTCTTTATCAAGTGGTGCAACAACAGCGAATACAAATATAAACAGAAAAACGACTATGGAAAATATGGCTTATGAATTAGTAGGAAACTATCTTTATTCAGAGACAGGAAATATCTATGTGAAAGGAGAAAAAGGATTTACTTCTCCAACACCTTCACAGTTAGTAGATAAAATAGATGGGGCGTATATCAATAATGATTTAGATTCAGAAACATATATAACATATGAGACAGGTTTTAAAGATTATGTATTTGGAAGTTTCATAAGTGGAGCAGTATATTTAACTGAAACAAATGATGAAATAGCAACAGAAAACTATAGTGGAATGAACTTTAGAAACTATAATATTGGAAAAACAAGAAGATATGGTTTAGAGTTAAATGCTGAGCAATATTTCGGAAAGTTAACAGTAAGAGAGGGATATGCTTTAGTTAAAACAAAAATATTGAAAGATCAAGATAAATCTATTGAGGGAAATGAGATAGCAGACGTTCCTACAAATAGGTTTAACATTGCATTAGATTATGAAGTAACTTCAAAAGTTAATGTTATCTGGGATACAGTATATTCATCAGGTTATTATTTGAATAATGAAAATACAGAGGGTAAGCAGAATGAAAATATTGTGACAAATTTAACATTAAATTATAGACCTGTTGAAAATTTAAGAGTTTATACAGGAATTAATAACATATTTAATGAGAAGTATTATAACTCTATAAGCTCAGATGGCAAAGAGTATAACCCAGCTGCAGAGAGAAGTCTTTACGCAGGATTTAAATACAATTTCTAAAAAATAGGAGAATTAATATGAAAAAACATATATCGTTAATATTAATTCTGGGAATAATACTAACAGGAACACTTTCTATTGGTTTAGGAAGTGTTTCTGTACCATTGGAACAACTATTTTCCATAAGTACAGCACCAGATTATATAAAAACAATAATTTATGATATAAGATTACCAAGAATAGTAATGGCATTATTAATAGGAATGATGCTTTCATCAAGTGGAGTAGTAGTTCAAGCAGTATTCCAAAATCCACTAGCTGATCCTTATATAATAGGAATTGCAGCAAGTGCTACATTTGGAGCTGTGATAGCATATGTATTTCAATTACCAGATATTTTTTATGGGGTATTGGCATTTTTATCATGCTTAATAAGTACATTCGTTATATTTAAGTTATCAAATAGAAGTGGTAAGGTTGATATAACAACTCTTCTGATAGTAGGAATAGCTGTATCAGCTTTTATAGGTGCTTTTACATCTTTTGCTATGTATTTAATAGGAGAGGAGTCATTTAAGATAACTATGTGGTTAATGGGTTATTTAGGAGGAGCAACTTGGACAAAAGTGTTACTACTTATAGTTCCATTGATTTTTTCTTTAATATTTTTCTACTTACAAAGAAATCAATTAGATGCACTATTGTCAGGGGATGAAGAAGCTAATTCTTTAGGAGTTGATGTGCATACACTGAAAGCAAAAGTATTAACAGTATCAGCATTAGTTGTAGCGTTTTCAGTTGCGTTTTCAGGAATGATTGGTTTTGTAGGATTAATTATACCTCATTCAATAAGAATGTTAGTAGGACCATCTAACTCTAGGTTAATTCCTAATGCTGCCTTAGCGGGTGGATTTTTCCTATTAATTTGTGACACAATAGGTAGACTGTTTTTAGCTCCTGTTGAGATTCCAATTGGAGTTGTTACAGCATTCTTTGGAGCTCCCTTCTTCTTATATTTAGCATTTAAAGCTAAGGGAGGAAATTAATGGGAGTAAGAGTGAATAACCTTTCATTTTCTTATGGAGAGAGGGAGATTTTAAAAAAATTAAAAGTTAATATTACTAAAGGAAAAATGACGGGGATATTAGGACCAAATGGTTGTGGTAAGTCAACATTTTTAAAGAATATATTAGGTTATTTAAATCCAAGTGAAGGGGATATTGAATTTAATGGAAAGGAAACAAAGGAACTTTCTAAAAAAGAGAAAGCAAGATTGGTTTCCTTAGTTCCACAAAAATCAAACTTAATGACAAACATGTCAGTAAAGGATTTTGTTTTAATGGGGAGACTACCTCATTTAAAATCTAGTTGGGCAGGATATTCATATGAAGATAGAAGAAAAGTTGAGGATAATTTGAAGTTTTTAGGATTAGAAAAATTTTCTGAAAGAGTAGCAATTAGTCTTTCTGGAGGAGAATTTCAAAGAGTTTTATTAGCAAGAGCTTTAACTCAAGATCCAGAAATTTTATTATTAGATGAACCAACTTCAGCTTTAGATTTAAATCATGCAGTTGAATTATTAAATAAGGTAAAAACCTTAGTGGCTGAAAAATCTTTAACAGGAGTAGCAGTATTACACGATTTAAATTTAGCTGCTATGTTTTGTGATGAACTTATTATGATGAAAGATGGAGAGATAAAATATCAAGGAACACCATCTGAAGTTTTGACAGAAGAAAATTTACAAAAAGTTTATAATTTAAAGGCTAAAGTTATAAAAGATGAGAGTGGAATACCGTATATTATTCCATTAGTTTAGGAGGAAAGATGAAAAGAGTAATAACATTATTTTTTACTATTTTAATTAGTAATCTAGTTTATGCTTTAAAAATAGAAAATGATTTTATTATAGATTCAAGAGGTAATAAAATAGCAAAGAAAGAGTATAAAAAAGTTTTAATATTAGATCCGGCAGCAGTGGAGGCATTTTATTTAATTGGTGGAGAAAATAATATAGTAGCAATAGCGGATACTGCAAAAAATCCAATTTGGCCACAAGAAAAAACAAAGGATTTGCCAAAAGCAGGAACAATAATGAAACCTTCGGTAGAACAAGTTTTAATATATAGCCCAGATTTAGTAATACTAAATACTATGTCTGAAGGTTTTGGAGAAAGTTTAAAAGCGAGAAAATTAAACTTTATAATTAATGAAGCTAATTCTTTTGAACAAATTTTAAATAATTTAGAAATATATGGAGTTATAACTGGAAAAGAAGAGAATACGGATAAATTAATTGATAGTTATAACCAAAAATTAAAAATGATAAAAGAGAAAATAGCAGAAAAGCCTTTAAATATAAAGGGAGGGTTTTTATTTTCAACATCTCCAATGATGGTATTTAGTCCAAATTCATTACCAGGTCAAATTTTCGATACTTTAGGAATAGAAAATATAGCAAAAGGGTTACCAGGTGGAAGACCAATATTATCGCCAGAATTTTTATTAGCAGAAAATCCTGACATACTTGTAGGTTCAATGGCTATAAAAAATAAAAATGATATTTTAAATAGTAATCCAGTTGTAAAACAAACAAAAGCGGGACAAAAAGGGAATATAATGATAATTGAATCAGACAAAATACTAAGAGGAACACCTAGAGTAATCGATGCTTTAGAAGAGTTATATAAGGAGTTGTCAAATGTTAAATAGTATTTTCAAGTACTATTTAAAAGAAAGAAAACTGCTAACTTATTTTTTAGTTAGCAGTTTTTTTGTAACTGTACTAGATTTATATGGACCAATAGTGGTTCAAAATTTAATTGATAACTCAATTCCCAAGAAAAACTTAAATGAATTTTTTATGTTCTCAGCTTTTTTATTAATACTTTATATTATAAGATTATTTTTATCAATTTACTCTAGTTCAAGAGGACAGCTGATGGGAAATAGAATAAAATTTTTTATGAGAGAAGATTTATTTAAAAAAATATTAAATCAACCAGATACATATTTTATGAAAAATCAAAGTGGAGATATTATATCAAGAGTTACAAATGATTTAGAAAATGTTTCAGCTCTTTTATACAGAGGACTAGAAGATTTTTTATTTTCAATATTATCAATAGTTGGAGCTATGGCTTTAATGGCTACTTTTAATTTGAAGTTAACTTTAATAACAATGATTCCTTTACCAATAGCTATATATTTTACAATAATTCAAAATAAGAAATTAAAATATGGTTATATAGAAGTAAGAGAGAGATTTTCTAAATTAACATCAGGAATTCACGATTCATTGAAGACTATATTCTTTATAAAAGATAATGTTCTAGAAAAAGATACTTTAGAGAAGTTTTCAAGTAAAAATAAAGAGTTATTAAGTGTAGAGAAAAATAATGTATTTAACACATCAGCTTTAATGTCAGGTATTAATTTTTATAATCAACTTACTCAACTTATTGTTATATTTATAGGTGGATATATGCATATAAAAAGCGAAATAAGTTTTGGAGTTATTGTGAGTTTTATATTGTTGACTAATAGATTTAGAGTATATCTTTTAAGACTTATGGGACTTGTAGATGTATTTCAAAGAGGAGCTACAGGAATAAGTAGATTTTTAGAAGTTATGAATATTCCAAATATTAAAGATGGAAATACAATTATAGAAAAAAATATAGATAGTATAAAGGTAGATGGATTAAATTTTGCATTTGATAAACAAGAAGTTATAAAAAATTTATCAATAACTATAGAAAAAGGAGAAAAAGTAGCATTTGTTGGAGAGAGTGGAGTAGGAAAAACGACAATATTTTCACTTTTAAAAAGAACATTTTTACCTGAAGAAAATACAATTTTTATAAATGATTTATGTATCCATGAGGTAGATAGAGAAAGTTTGTTAAATAGAATAGCGATAGTCGATCAGAGAGACAGTTTAATGAATGAAACAATATTAGAGAATATAAAAGTGGTAAAAAGAGATGCGACAAAAAAAGAGATAGAAGAAGCATTAGAATTAGCTCAATTAAAAGAATTTGTAGAAAGTTTAGAAAAGAAAGAAAATACAAAACTAGGTCAAGGTGGAATTGAATTAAGTTCAGGGCAGAAGCAAAGGCTATCAATGGCAAGATTGTTTTTAAAAGACCCAGAAATCATATTTTTAGATGAAGGAACTTCAGCCTTGGACAATATTTTAGAGAAAAAAATAATGGATAATATTCTACAGAAATTTGAAGATAAAATAATAATTTCAATAGCTCATAGATTAAATACACTTAAAAATTTTAATAAAATTGTAGTTTTAGGTAAAGATGGAATTAAGGAGATGGGCGATTTTCAAAGTTTAATTGATAAAAAAGGTGTATTTTTTAATATGTACAAAGCTGGGAATTTATAAAATATACAACAAAGGTATAAAATGTTCTTGACAAAATTTGTTAAAAAATATATCATATATTTAAATAGTTTGATTAACAAAATTAAAGGAGAAAAAACAATTATGATGATGCCAATAAAATTTGATAAAGAACAAATAAAAAAAGAGGTAGAAGAGTTCAGAGGAGACTTTAAATCAGTTATATTAGGAACAAAATCTAAAAATGGAGATGTTGATGTGACATATGCTCCATACTTAAATTTCGAAGGAGAAGGGTATATTTACATTAGTGAAATTGGAGATCATTTTGATAATTTAAAAGATAATCCTCAATTTGAAATTATGTTTTTACAAGATGAGAAAGATGCAGCTTCTGTTCTAGTAAGAAAGAGATTAAGATACAATGTAGTAGCTGAATTTAAGGAAAGAGATGAAAAATTTGATGTAATATTAGATGCTTTTGAAGAGAAAGTTGGAGAAGGAATGAAAGTTGTTCGTAAAATGCAAGATTTTCATTTAGTAAAGTTAAATATAGTTAATGGAAGATTTGTAAAAGGATTTGGACAAGCATATAATTTAAAAGATGGAGATGTTGTTCAAATGACAGGAGATAAAAAATCTCATAGATAGTAAAAAAAGCCAATTAATTTTGGCTTTTTTTAATATTTCTCTAAATGAATTTTAGAAAAATCCATATCTTTATCATCATGTGGAGGTTTGTGTTCATTTGGATAACCTAAGGAAATGATAGAAACTATTTTTAAGTGACTAGGTATATTAAAATTATTTTTAATATACTCTTCTGATTCTGTATTATCGCTTGTTTTTCTATCTTTAACATTTATCCAACAGCTTCCAAGTTCTAGTTCAAAAGCTTTAAGTTGTATGCTGAAAGAAACAATAGAAGCATCTTCATTCCAAGTATTTGAAATTTCAGGATTACCTAAGACAATAATGGCTGCATTAGCTTCTTTTAACATAGCAGATCCAATAGATTTTGATAGAGATAGCTTATTTAATGCATTTTTTTCTTTTATTAGAATCAACTCAAATGGTTTTAAATTTCTTCCAGTAGGAGCAGTTAAAGCCACTTTTAGTATTTCATCTAATTTTTCTTTTTCAATATTTTGTGAAGTATATTTTCTAATTGATCTTCTTGATAAAAAATCCATAAATCCTCCTGTTTAGATTAGTATTTTTTTAATATTAACATATAAATAAAAAAATAAAAAGGAAAATCAAAAAAATTTTGAACAATATTCAAGAAAGAATTCAAAGGAGGGATACCAATGGGTAAATCTATAAAAGGAACTAAAACTGAACAAAATTTATTAAAAGCTTTTGCAGGAGAATCTCAAGCAAGACAGAGATACACACTATTTGCAGATAAGGCTAGAAGTGAAGGTTATGAGCAAATTGCTGCATTATTTGAGGAAACAGCTTTAAATGAGCAGTATCATGCAAGAAGATTTTTCTCATATTTAGAAGGTGGACCAGTTGAGATAACAGCAACTTATCCAGCAGGAATAGTTGGAACAACTATGGAAAATTTAGAGGAAGCGGCAGCAGGAGAATATGAAGAGTGGGCAGAGTTATACCCTGGATTTGCAGAAGTTGCTACAGAAGAGGGATTTCCTCAAGTTGCAGCAGCATTTAAAGTTATTGTAGAAGTTGAGAAATTACATGAAAAAAGATATCGTAAATTATTAAAAAATTTAGGAGAAGATCATGTATTTAAAAAAGATAACGATGTAAGATGGAAGTGTAGAAAGTGTGGTTATGTTCACGAAGGAATAGAGGCACCAAAAGTTTGCCCATCTTGTTTAGAGAAGCAAAAAGAGTTTGAGTTAGAGTGTATTAATTACTAAAATATCAAAGTGGAGAGATAAATTTCTTTCCACTTTTTTTATTGTAAAAAAATTGTTTTTTAGTAGAAAAATAAGGTATACTAAAAATAAAGGGGTGAGAAATTATGAAGAGAAAATTAATAATAATTTTTGCTTGTTATTTTTCAATTTTACTAGGAGAGGGGAGCGATAAAATCATGTTAAAAGAATGTCCAAGTACACCGAATTGTGTTTCAAGTGAGGCAAAAGATACAAAACATTATATTAAACCAATATCTATAGATGATAAAGAGGGAAATGTGAAAGAAAAACTTATAAAAGTAATAGAAAAATTTCAAGGTAAAATTTTAGAAGATAAGGGAAATTTTTTAAAAGTAGCTTTTTATAGTAAATTTTTTGGATTTGAAGATATAGCAGATTTTGAGATAGAACCAGAAAAAAATGTAATAAATATAAGATCAGCAGCTCAAACAGGATGGTATGATTTTGGAGTAAATAGAAAAAGAATGGAAAAGATAAGGGAAGAGTTAAAATAAGGGGGAATTAAATTGGGTGAAAGTTTAGCACTTGCTGCAGCATTTGGGTGGGTAGGAAGCTCTGTATTTTTAGAGAGAGCAAGTAAAGAAACAGGAACGTTAGCAGTGAATTTGATAAGATTAGTTATAGCTATGTTGTTTTTAGGAGTAATAACGTATGTGAAGAGAGGGTTAGTTTTACCTTTAGATGTAACAAAGGAATCATTTAAATTTTTATCAATTTCAGGATTGTTTGGCTTGTTTTTAGGAGATTTTTTTTTATATAAATCATATATTAAAATAGGACCAAGAATAACTTTATTAGTTATGACATTTAGTCCGATAGCTGTTTCGATTTTAAGCTTTTTTATACTAGGAGAAAAAATAGAAGGATTTAAAGTTTTAGGAATGCTATTAACAATAATTGGAATAGCTATTGTTATATTGAAAAAGAAAAATGATAAAGAGTTTTCAAAAGTTGGATTTATATATGCTTTATTAGCAATGTTAGGAGAAAGCTTAGGAATTGTTTTTACCAGATTAGGTTCTATTGATTATGATTCTTTTGCAACAATTCAAGTTAGAACAATACCAGCGATTTTAGCTTTTATAGTTTATATCTCTTTAAAAAAAGAATGGTCAAATATAAAAGAAGGAATTTTAAATAAAAAAGGTATGATATATATAGTTTTAGGGACTATTGTGGCAACTTTAGGAGTAACTGCATTAGTAGAAGCTATGAAATATGCAAATGTCGGAATTGTAAGCACTTTAGCAGCAACAAGCCCGATATTAATAATTCCTATATCAATTATATTTTTTAAAGAAAAAGTTAGTATATTAGAGGGGATAGGTGCTTTAATATCTTTTGTTGGAATTACGATATTTTTTATATTATAATCTTGATTTTTAAGTTTAAAAACAATATAATTATTTTTAATAAATAAAAAAGGAAGGGATATAAGATAGAGATACAGGTCTTGGTAGAAAATAAAAGTTTAAATAAAGATTTAGCAAAGGAGCATGGCCTCTCTTTGTACATAAAAACAAATGGAAAAAAGATATTATTTGATGTAGGTGAAAGTAAAAAATTTTGGAAAAATGCAGAGAAAATAGGAATTAATCTAGAGGAAATAGATTATTTAGTCCTTTCTCATGGTCATAAAGATCATGGTGGAGG
Organism: Cetobacterium sp. 2G large; assembly: GCF_014250655.1. Lineage (NCBI taxonomy): Bacteria > Fusobacteriati > Fusobacteriota > Fusobacteriia > Fusobacteriales > Fusobacteriaceae > Cetobacterium > Cetobacterium sp. 2G large. The sequence continues at coordinate 492,584 of NZ_JACHTH010000005.1, forward strand.
ATTACCATATTTTTTAAAAAAAAATAAGAAAGCTAAAATATATTGTAGTGAGTATTATTTTGATAAACATTATAAAAAAATATTAGGAGCGTATATAGATATAGGTATACCCTATGAATACTTAGATGTTGAAAGATTTAATTTTATTCAAAATACATTTAATTTAGAGAATATATATTTATTTCATTGTTTTGATAAGAAAAGTGATAATCCAATTAATGAAAATCTTTATATGAAAAATGAAAATGGTGAGTATGAAAAAGATAGTTTTAAACATGAGTTACATATGATAATAAAAGAAAATAATATTAATACTCTGCTTGTTGGATGTGCACATATAGGAATAGAGAATATTTTAGAGCAATGTAAAACAGAAAAAGTTGAGATCCATAGTATAATAGGTGGGCTTCATCTATCAAGTAGAACTAGTTTAAATAAAAATGAGAAATATATAGATGATTTGATAGAATACTTAAATAAAACAAGTATAAATACTATTTTCCCATGTCATTGTACTGGTGAATTTGGAATTAAAAAACTTGAAAAAAATAGTGGATTTCAAGTTTTTGAAATTCAAACAGGAAGTAAATTAGAAATTTAAAAAAATATATTTATAGAAAGCTAGTTCATAACGAACTAGCTTTCTATTGGTATTGATATTTTTATGGTTTGTCCCATGCAATTTCCAGCATTAACAATTACATCACTAAAGGTTTCGATAGAATCACCCAAAATTTTAAAGTTATTTTCATCTATAAATTTGAGTAGTTTGAAGTAACTTTCACCTATTTTTTGAGTGAAGTTTTTATGATAAATTGAAACTACTAAATTGAAGTCAATATAATGATTAGAAACACTAGATGCAATAACTCCAATTCGATCTATTTTAAAATATTCATTTTTTAAAATATCATCTTTTTTTAAAATTGTTATTCTTTTAGCTTTTTCTAAACTATATTTTTTTCGAAGTTCATTTAAAGTATGAATTCCTTCAATGAGTTCTTTTTCAGATTTTGGTTCAGAAATTTCTATTTGAAAAACAAAGACATCATTTAAAGTTTCAAGAAAAGGAGTACAGCCATCTTGATTAGATATATTTTCAATCTCTTGAATCTTGTCTGAAATAAATTCTGCTGAATTTTGAAGAATTGATATTTTATCTTTAATTTGTTGTAGTTTTTTATTAAGTAGTTCAATACTATCAGATGTATTTTTACATTTGATATAGTCTTTAATTTCTTTTAAAGAAAAGTTAGCTTTTTTTAACATACTTATAAAGTATAAATCAGAGATATTTTCGTCATTATAGTATCGATAACCATTCTCTTGATCAATATATGCTGGTTTAAATAAATTTATAGTATCATAATAGATAAGAGTTTCTCTGCTTATATTAAATGTTTTAGCAATTTCACTAATTTTATAAAGTTTCAATAAATTACCCCCTTGACTATAAAGTATACTTTATACTATATAATTATAGCAGATATGATAAATATCTACAAATAGCAACACACAACAAATAAAAATGCATATAGGAGGAAAAATGAACACAAAAATTCAAGAAAAAGAAAGATTGTATAAGAAGATGGAAGAAAATTTTCCTAAATTTTTAAAGGATTTAGACAGAATAGTTTCAATTCCTAGTTTTTTGAAAGAGAACGATGATAGATTCCCTTTTGGCGAGGATATTCAAAAAGCTCTAGAAACAATGTTAGATATTTGTAAGGAGTTAGGATTAAAGACGTTTATAGACCCAGAAGGATATTATGGGTATGCTGAAATTGGAGAAGGAGAAAAATTAGTTGGAGTTTTAGGACACTTAGATGTTGTACCTCCAGGAGATTTAAATAAGTGGGAAAATCCTCCATTTGAGCCAATAATAAAAGATGGTAAATATTATGGAAGAGGATCACAAGATGATAAAGGCCCAACATTAGCAGCTATTTATGCTTTAAAAACACTTTTAGATTGCGGTTTTAATTTAAACTATAGAGTGAGATTTATATTTGGAACGGATGAAGAAAATTTATGGAGAGACATGCCTAGATATGTTGAAAAAGAGGAGATGCCTACAGTTGGATTTACACCTGATTCTAAATTTCCTTTAATATATGCTGAAAAAGGATTATTACAATGTAAATTAACAGCAAAAAATCAAAGTGGAATGGTATTTAAAGGTGGTGATGCTTTTAACTCAGTTCCTTCAAGTATTTTAGTTGAAAAAACAGCAGGATTAGTGCAAGCTTTGGATAAATTAAAATATGAGTATACAGAAAAAGATAATAAAATTGAAATTATAGGAAAAAGTGTTCATGCTCAAGTAGCTGAAACTGGAGTAAACGCTATAAACAGATATCTACATGCTTTGAGTTTAAGTGGAGTAGAAACAAAATCGGGTAAATTTATAGTTGAGAATTTAATTGGATATAACTTTGCAGAGCCAATATTTGGAGAAGTTAAAGATGAGCACTCGGGAGAGTTGAAATTTAATGTTGGTAAAATTGAATTTACACCAGAGAATGAGATTTTATGTATAGATATGAGAATTCCAGTTACTTATGATAAAGAAATAATTGTTAAGACTTTAACTGAAAAAGCAAAGGAATATGGATTTGAGTACTCTCAACATGATTATTTAAAGTCTATATATACTCCTCTTGACTCAGAGTTAGTAAAAACACTAATGGGAGCGTACCAAGAAGTAACTGGTGATATGGAATCTCAGCCGATAGCTGGAGGTGGAGCAACATACGCAAGAGCGATAAATAATTGTGTGGCATTCGGATATGTTTTACCAAATAGTCCTAAGACAGAGCATCAACCTAATGAGTATATAATTTTAGATGATATGAAAATGGCTATGAAAATATATATGAAAGCTTTTGAAAAATTTAGAGTTTAAAAAATATTGCTAGAGGAGATTGAGAACATTGAAAAAAGAAAGAAAGATGTTTAGTGCATATACTATTGTTTTTATATTTTTAGTAATAACAGGGGCTTTAACTTGGATAGTTCCACAATCAGTTGTTGTAAGTAATAATGGTGTAAAAGAAGTAATCTATAATGCTGTTGTTAATGATGCTGGAGAAGTAGTAAAAGGTTTGGGTCGTCAGCCAGCAGGAATTTGGAATATTTTAATGGCACCAATACAAGGATTTGAAAAATCAAGTTCAGTAAGTATTGCAATTTTAATGGCTGGAGCTTTTTTAGGATTAATAAATTCTGTAGGTGCAATGGATGCTGGAATTGGAGCGTTGCTAAAAAAATATACAGGAACTACTTTAATAGCAATTTTAATGTTTGTTTTTGCTGTTTTTGGTAGTGTGTTTGGATTTTGGGAAGAGATACCCGCATTTTCAATTGTTATAGTGCCTTTATTTGTTTTGGCAGGATATGATGTGATAACAGGATTGGCTGTTTTAACAGTTGGAGCAACAGCTGGTAATATGGCGAGTGTTGTAAATCCATTTTCAACAGGAGCAGCTATTGGTGCAATTGGAAATCCCGAGCTTTCTTTAGGAAGTGGAATGGTATTGAGATTAATTTTATTTGTACTTCTTTATGCCATTGGACTATTTTTTACAGTTAAGTATGCAAATGAAGTTAAAAAAAATAAAGAAAAATCTCTTGTAGCTGATATTGATGTAAAAACTATGACTCACGAGCAAGGACATCTTCCTGAATTAACTAAGAAAAGATTTTGGTCAATTATGGTATTAATAGGAATTATAGTTTTATTAATATTAGGTTATATGCCTTGGTATGAAATTAAGTTTGCAGATGGATCTAACTTTCAAGATATTATAAATGCACCGATATATTTATTAGCAAAAATACCATTATTAGGAGATATATTAGGAGCTAAATACATCACTCCTCTTGGAGATTGGTATTTTGGAGAGTTTTCTTTTGTGTTCTTTTTAGGATCAATTTTAATAGGATTTATAAATAAAATTCCTGAAGATAAATTTGTAAAAGAATTTGCATCAGGTGCGAAAGATTTATTAGGGGTTGTATTAGTTTTAGCAATAGCTAATGGAATATCTGTTTTAATGGGAAGTAAAACTTCAGGAATGTCAGTAACGTTTGTATATTGGATTCAATCAGCATTACAAGGAATACCAGCTTGGGCATTCTCAGTGGCTACAATTTTAGCATATGTTGGAATTGGATGTTTCTTACAATCAACAAGTGGAGTAGCAGGAATAACAATGCCTATACTTGGAGCAGTTGCAATGGCATTATTTCAAAATTCCAATGTAGGAGTTATAGGTGGACAGATAATGTTGATATCAGCATTTACACTAGGTATAAATTTTATGTCTGGAATTTATCCCAGTGCAACAACCATGGGAACTTTAGAGTTATTTAATGTTCCATATGATAGATATTTAAAATTTGTATTAAAGATATTTATAACAATGTTAGCAGCAGGATGTATATTAATTTCAGTATCACAATTTTTAGGATTAATTTAATAAAAAACACAGAGGGTTTATCCTTCTGTGTTTTTTTTTGATTAAAAAATACTAGAATGACGGGTCATATTTTACTCTAAAAAAATTTGACTTTACAATACTGAAAAGGTATACTTTGATTGAATATCAAATAAAATGAATTTTAGGAGGCAAAAGAGATGAGTAAAATAGTAGTAGTTGGAGCAAATCATGCTGGAACAGCGGCAATCAACACAATTTTATCAAATTACCCAAATGAAGAGGTTGTAGTATTTGATAAAAATTCAAACATCAGTTTTTTAGGGTGTGGAATGGCGTTATGGATTGGAAAACAAATATCAGGGCCTGAAGGATTATTCTACTCTTCTAAAGAAAAATTAGAATGTAATGGAGCCAAAGTTCATATGGAAACTGAAATTAAAAAAGTAGATTTTGAAAATAAAGTTGTATATGGAATAAATAAAGATGGTATTGAAGTGTCGGAAAGTTATGATAAATTAATATTATCAACAGGTTCATTGCCAATAGATTTACCAATTCCAGGTAAGGATTTAAAAAATGTTCAATTTGTTAAGTTATATCAACATGCTGAAGATGTAATAAAAAAATTAGAAAATCAAGATTTAAAGAATATTGTAGTAGTTGGAGCAGGGTACATAGGTGTTGAATTAGCAGAAGCTTTCCAAAGATGTGGAAAAAATGTAGAGCTAGTTGATTTAAGTGATAGTTGTTTATCGGGATACTATGATTTAGAATTTAGAGAAATGATGAAAGAAAACCTTGTGAAAAATGGAATAAATGTAAATTTTGGAGAGAAAGTTTTAGAGTTAAAAGGAACAGACAAAGTAGAAGAAGTAATAACTGATAAAAAAACATATAAAGCAGATATGGTTATTTTAGCAGTTGGATTTATACCAAATAATATCTTAGGAAAAGAAGCTTTAGAACTATTTAGAAATGGTGCTTATAAAGTTGATTTAACTCAAAAAACAAGTTTAAATGATGTTTATGCTATAGGAGATTGTGCAACAATATATGATAATTCTATAGAAGATACAAATTATATAGCTTTAGCAACAAACGCAGTTCGTTCAGGAATTGTTGCAGCTCATAATGTGTGTGGAACAGAACTTGAAAGTATAGGTGTTCAAGGGTCAAATGGAATTTCAATTTATGGATTAAACATGGTTTCGACAGGATTAACACTAGAAAAAGCTATAAAATTAGGATATGATGCTGTAGCCACAGAGTTTGCAGATTTACAAAAACCTGGATTTATAGAGCATGATAATGATAAAGTATTTTTAAAAATAGTTTACGATAAAAATACAAGAAGAGTTTTAGGTGCTCAAATGGCATCAAGACAAGATATTTCTATGGGAATTCATATGTTCTCATTAGCTATTCAAGAAAAAGTGACAATAGATAAAATAAAATTATTAGATATATTCTTCTTACCTCATTTTAATCAACCATACAACTATATTACTATGGCAGCATTAGGAGCGAAGTAGAACATATAAATAGATAGAGTTAATAAAAATAATATACTTTCTTGACATGTAACTAGAGATATTAGATAATAGAGTATAGTATCAGTTACAGGAGGAACAACAATGAGAAACAAAAAAATAATGGCTATGTTATTATTAACAACATCTTTATTAGGAGCATGTAGCTCAGCAACACCAACAAATAAAAAAACTAGTGGTACTGTAAAAGGTGCAGCAGCAGGTGCACTAATAGGTCAGCTAGTTGGAAAAGATACAAAGGGAACTTTGATAGGAGCTGGAATAGGAGCTTTAGCAGGACTAGGATGGGGAGCGTACAAAGATGCTCAGTATAAAGAGTTCTTAAATGCTTTAAACAGTACAAATATAACAGTTACTAACAATAAAGATAATATAAATTTAAGATTACCAGGAGAATCATCATTTAAGAGTGGTAGTGCTGTTTTAAACGGTGGATTCTATGCACCATTAAATTCAATAGCATATATTATGAATAAATATCCAGAGACAAAAATTCAAGTTTCAGGATATACTGATAACACAGGAAATCCTAACTCAAATTTAAATTTATCACTACAAAGAGCCCAAAGTGTAGCTAACTATTTAGCGGCACAAGGTGTATCACCAAGTAGAATTTCTAGCATAGGTTATGGAGATAGAAATCCAGTTGCTTCAAATGCTACTCCAGAAGGAAGAGCATTAAATAGAAGAGTAGAAATAAATATATACCAACAATAATTAAAAAAAAGGCTTTTTAGCCTTTTTTTAATTTGTAGAAGAAATTTAAAAAAAAATAGTAGATATATAAAAAAGAGAAGGTGAATTAAAATGGAGAAAATAAGATTAATGTTAGAAAGTTATTTAAAAGCTCCCGGAATTATAAAAAAATTAAAATTATCATGGGGATATTTTATAGGAGGAGTTGTAGGGATAATAATATTAATATTTTTTTATTGGCTTTCAGGTTATATTGGAGATTGGATCTTCAATAAAATAAATATTATTTTTGATGTTAAGAGTTATGCAGGTTTATTTAGATGGCTTATTATTTTTATAATTAGAACAATAATGGTAGCTATTGAATATTTCTTTTTTAAAACAATACTTTTAGGTATATTGGCTCCATTTTTTAGCTATATTTCAGAAAAAATTGAAAACTATCAAGAAGGAACTGAATATGGATTTACTTTAAAAGAAAATTTTAATTTTATACTTAGAGGTATAAAAATAGCAAGTAAAAGCTTTGTAAAAGAAATAATTTACACTTTTATTGTAATTTTATTAGGTTTTATACCTATCGTAAACTTAATCGTTCCTATTTTGATTTTTTTAATACAAAGTTATTTTATATCGTATAATTTTGTTGATTACACTTTAGAAAGACATAGATTTTCTCCAGAAGAGAGTGCCAAATTTATGAAGGAAAATAGAATGGTATTTACTTTAGGAGGAGGAATATTTACGTTGATATATTTTATCCCTGTTATAGGTATAGTTATAGGACCTATTATTAGTATTGTTGCTTTTACAATGACAACATTGAAAATTTTGAAGCTCCAAAATGTAATTAAGGAGTAAAAAAAAGCTTTTTAAGTATTAAAATAATCATTTTATTCTAAAAGAGTTATTTTTTTTCCGAAATAGTATTATAATCTATTGTGAAAAGAAATCAAAAAAAGGGAGGTTTAAAATGATTAGTTTTATAGGATCATTAATAGCTTTAATTTTAGGTTATGTAATTTATGGAAAGTATGTTGAAAAAGTATTTGGAGTAAGTGAAAACAGAGAAACTCCTGCAGTGCGTTTAGCAGATGGAGTAGATTATGTTGAATTAGATTGGAAGAAAGCTTTTTTAATTCAGTTTTTAAATATAGCTGGATTAGGACCAATATTTGGTGCAGTAGCAGGAGCTTTATGGGGACCAGCAGCATTTTTATGGATAGTTTTTGGATGTATATTTGCAGGAGCAACACATGATTATTTATCAGGTATGTTATCTGTTAGACATGATGGTGCAACAATAGCAGAGATTGTAGGTCATTATCTGGGAGATAATGCAAAAAAAATAATGAGAGTATTCTCAGTTGTTTTACTAGTATTAGTAGGAGTTGTATTTGTAAATGGACCAGCAGGAATTTTAGCAAGTATGACAAGTATAAATACATTGACATGGGTAGCAGTAATAGTAGCTTATTATATGTTAGCAACAGTTCTTCCTGTAGATAAGTTAATTGGAAAAATTTATCCAATATTTGGAGCATCATTAATAATAATGGGAATTGGAATTGGTGGAGGATTAATTTTAAAAGGATATAATATTCCAGAAATTTCAATGGTAAATCTTCATCCAAAAGGAACATCTATATATCCATATTTATTTATAACAATAGCTTGTGGAGCAATATCAGGATTTCATGCAACACAATCTCCGTTGATGGCTAGATGTATGAAAAATGAAAAAGAAGGTAGAAGAATATTTTATGGTTCAATGATAGCAGAAGGAGTTATAGCACTAGTTTGGGCAGCAGCAGCGATGACATTCTTTGGAGGAACAGAAGGATTAATGAATGCTGGTCCAGCAGGAGTTGTAGTAAATACAATATCAAATAGTATTTTAGGTAAAGTTGGAGGAGCTTTAGCACTATTAGGAGTTGTAGCATGTCCAATAACATCTGGAGATACAGCTTTTAGAAGTGCTAGATTAGCTATTGCAGATGCAATAAACTATAAGCAAGGGCCTGTAAAAAATAGATTTATAATTGCAATACCATTATTTGCAGTAGGAATTGGATTATGTTTTATAGATTTTGCAATAATTTGGAGATATTTTGCTTGGGCAAATCAAACATTAGCTACAATAGCTTTATGGGCAGGAGCAGTTTATTTAGCAAATGAAGGAAAAAATCACTGGATTGCAACAATTCCAGGAGTATTTATGACAGCAGTTGTTACTACATATATATTAATAGCACCAGAAGGATTTAGATTATCAGAAACAATAGGATATGTAGTTGGTATAGCAGGAGCAATAGTTGCTTTAGGATTATTCTTAAAGAAGATAAATAAAAAAGAGGCTGTTAAAGCATAATAAAAAGGAGCTTAAAAAGCTCCTTTTTATTATTTTATAGTTAATATCTCTTTTAGCTCTTTAACTTTATTTCTACTAACAGGAATTTTAAAGTTACAGTTTGAAACTTTCAAGATATAAGTTCCATTAAACCAGGGTTCTACTTCAACAATCTTATCAATATTTACAATATAAGAACGATGTCCTCTGAAAAAGATATTTTCTGATAAAATATTTTCAAGTTGTGAGATTTTCAATTTAGATGTATACATATTAGATGCTGTAAAAATATGAGTTTCTTTTTCATCAGCTTCAATATATAGTATATCATCAGTAGATAAAACAACCATTTTAGAATCTAGATTTACAGTTATTTTTTTGATATTAAAATCTTTAATTAGATTTTCATTATCATTTTTATTAAGTTCTTCTACTAAATTATTTAAAACTTTTATAATTCTTTCTTCAGAATAAGGTTTTAGAATATAATCAAAAGCTTTAATTTCAAAGGCATCTATTGCAAAATCTTTATATGCTGTTATAAAAACTAACTTTATATTTTTGTTAAATCGATGTATGATTTTACCTAAACTCATCCCATCTAATTCTGGCATATTTATATCTAAGAAAACAACATCGACATTATTTCCTTCAATATACTTTAAGGCATCTATGGGATTTTCAAACTCTTTATTGATTTGAAAATTATTGTTGTTATTAATAAAATATTTTAACTCCTCTCTAGCAGGGAATTCATCTTCAATAATTACACAATTAAGCATCTATTCCTCCTGATTTATATAAAATGATATTTTAGTTCCTTTTTCAAGTTTTTCAATTAATAAACCTTTACCATATATAAGTTTTAAACGATTGTGAACATTTTTTAGACCAATATTTTTTTCAATTTTTTTATTAATATTGTTAATAATATCTTGATCGATTCCAACTCCGTTATCTTCAATGGAAACTAAACATTTCAAATAAACTTTTTTTATAGAAATTTTAACTATTCCACTTTCTCTTTGTTTTAAAATACCATGTTTAATACTATTTTCAACAAGAGGTTGAATTGTTAAACTGGGAATTTTTATTGTATCTAAATCTTCATCAAAATCATAAATAATTTCAAATCGATTATGAAAACGTGCCTTTTCAATATTGATATAAGCTTTAACTTGTTCTAATTCCTTTTTTATTGGAACTAAATTAACAGAATTTTCAAGATTGTATCTTAAATAAGTTGATAAATCTATTATTATTTCCCTTGCCCTAGTTGGATTAAATCTTACAAAAGACGCGGTAGTGTTTAAAGCATTGAATAAAAAATGTGGATTTATCTGATTTTGAAGAGCTTTTAATTCAGCATCTCTAGCCATAGTTTTTAAATTTTCCATTTTACTAATTTCTAATTGAGTTGAAATTAATTGGGATAGACCAATAGCTAAATATTTTTTTCGTGCTGTAATATTTTCTTCATTTTTAAAATAAATTTTTAAAGTTCCAGAAACTTTTTCATCTTGAAAAAGAGGAGCGATTATACAAGACTTGATACCTTCTTCAGAATAGGAAAAATCATTAAATTCACTATTTCTATCAAAAATTAAAATCTCACCAGAACTTAAAACTTTTTTTGTGCCTTCACTTTGAATCTCTCTATCTTTAAGACAAAGATTGTTATTTTTAGAAGCATTAGCAATAATAACTTCTTTATCAGTTATAACTACAATCTCAGCTTTCAAGGACTCTAAAAGAATTTTACAGATACTATCTAGAGATTCTCCTTTTTTAAAGAAGGGTAAAGTTTTATTAGCAATTTCAAGAGCTAGTTTAGCTTGTGTTCCTGCTTCTCTTTCTTTCTCCTCTAAAATCTCTTCAGTAATTATAATGATAACGGCGACTCCAATTCCATTTATAAAAATCATAGGAAGGTATAAATTTTTTACAATATCCATAGCAAGAATTTTATCTTCTGCAAAAAGAAGTATAAAAAGCATACTTAAGTTTTCTACAAAAACACCAGCAAAAAATCCCAAAAGAGATCTATTGTTAGAGTTTGCTTTTTTATATAAATAGCTTGTTATAAATCCCCCAAGAATAGTAGCTATAGCACATGGAATAGCTGTTAGTCTGCTAACACCAACAGAAGCTCTATGGATACCAGCAACAATACCAGAGATTATAGCAACTTCAGGACCAGCAAGCATCCCACCAACGACAACACCAATATTTCTTGTATTAGCAATGGCTCCCTTGTAATCAACACCAATATAAGTTCCTAAGATAGCTAAACTAGAAAAAGTAAGCGAGAGTAGAAGCATATCTTTTTTTGTATATTTTTCTCTACTAAAAATACTACGAGCACTCTTAAATCGAGAGAAGAAAAAAGCGATAGCTATTATATACCCGAGGGTATTGAAAAGTTTATGAGCTAATTCAAACATTAAAACACCTCAAAATTATGATATTAATTATATCATATAAAAAAGAAAATTAACAAATGAGAGAAAATAATTGTTATAATAGATAAAAAAATATTTAAGGAGGAGTATCATGTTTTCAGTTAATTATAAAGTTACAATATCAGATATAAATTATGGAGGACATATGGGTAATGAAAGAGCGTTGTTGTTATTTCAACAATCTAGAATAGAGCTGTTTAAAAGTTTAGGAGTAACTGAAATAAATGTTGGAGACAATGTCGGTACAATTCAAAAAGATGCACATGTTTATTATAAAGGCGAGGTATATTTAGGAGATGAATTGACAATAATAATAAAAAATATAGATATAAAAAAAACATCATTAAATTTTATATATAGCGTAGAAAAAAGTGAGGGAGGAGTTGTATTAGAGGGGAGTACAATCATTGTAGCTTTTGATTATGGAAAGAAAAAGGTAGCAAGATTCTCTCAAGAGTTTTTAAATGAATTAGAAAAAATCTTTTTATAATATAAATATTATGAGGTGTGCATATGAGTTTATTTAAAGATTCAAGAATAAAATATTTAAAAAATGATAAGAAAGCAGAAGGACAACATATAATATATTGGATGCAAGAAAGTCAAAGAACGAGATATAATTTTGCTTTAAATGAAGCAATATATTTATCTCAAAAAAATAAAATACCTCTTTATGTTGTATTTAATTATTTAAACAGTTATCCAGAAGCATCTAAAAGACATTACGATTTTATGCTACAAGGTTTAAAAGATGTAAAAGAATCTCTTGATCAAAAAGGTATCAAGTTTATTTTATTAGAAGGAGATCCTTTAGAAAATATAATTAAAGTCTGTAAAAAAGCAAAAGTTGTTATTTGGGATAAAAGTTATTTGAAAAACCAAAGGGAAGTAAAAGAGAAATTGCTAAAATGTATAGATAGTACAATTTTAGAGATTGAAAGTAATGTTATCATTCCTGTGGAGTTAGTTAGTACTAAAGAGGAGTATAGTGCAAAAACTTTAAGAGATAAATATAGAAAAATAGAAACTTTAAATGAAGAAAGTTTTAATGAAGAAAAATATTTTTTTATAGAAAATTTGGATAATGTTCTAGAGGAGTTAGACTGTTCTGATAAATATATACCAAAGATAAAAAAAAATTTAGATGGAGGTTTTTTAGGGGGAGAGAGGGAAGCTGTAAAAATTTTAGAGAGTTTTATAAAAAATGATTTAAAATTTTATTTAAATAAAGGACCTGATAATGAAAGAAGTTCGAAATTATCACCCTATTTACATTTTGGGCAAATATCTCCTGTAGAAATTAAACATAATATTGAAAAATTAAGTAATGAATTGATTAATGAAAAAAATAGTTTTTTAGAAGAAGTTATAATAAGAAGGGAATTAGCAATTAATTTTGTCTACTATAATAAAAATTATGATAATTGGCTAGGAATAACATATGAGTGGGCTTATAAAACATTAGAAAAACATGCAAATGATAAAAGAAAATATATTTATAGTGAAAAGGAGTTGGAAGAGTTTAAAACACACGATAAATATTGGAATGCGTGTCAAAAACAGATGTTAGATATGGGATATATGGATAGTTATATGAGGATGTACTGGTGTAAAAAAATATTAGAATGGAGTCTTACTCCCCAAAAAGCATATGAAATAGCAATAAAGCTTAATAATAAATATTTTTATGATGGAAGAGATCCTAACTCTTATGCAGGAGTTGCTTGGTGTTTTGGAAAGCATGATCGAGCATGGAAAGAGAGGGAGGTATTTGGTAAAGTTAGATATATGAATAGCGATGGGTTAAAAAGAAAGTTTGATATAGAAAAATATGTAGAAAAATATTTAAAATAAAAAGGAAAAGTAATCTGTTTGAACAACAATAGTATATAACACTTTAAAATTTAAGGAGGAGTTAAAATGAAAAAAATAAAGTTGATTTCATTATTAGCATTAAGTGTATTTATATTAGCATGTTCAGGTGAAAAAGAAGAAGCAAAACCAGCAGCAACACCTACAACAACAGAGTCAACATCAGTTCCAGGAGATAAAGTTTCTACTGATGAAAATGCACAAAAAATGACAGAAAAGCCATCTACAGAGAATGCAGTTCAGGAAGCTGTAACAGAGAATGCTGAAAATGCAACTAAATCAGCAGTTGAAACTGTTGAAAAAGCAACTGATAAAATTGGGGAAGAGTTAGATAAGGCTGGAGATAAAGCAAAAGATAAGATAGATGAAGGCGTAGATGCAATAAAAGAAAAAGTTGCTAACTAAAATAGAAAAGGAGTAGATATTCTACTCCTTTAATTTTTACGAGTCTTCTTCAAATTTTGTGTAAATTCTAAAAAATTAGAGTAATATTTTATATTTTTTAGGGATGATTTTTTTTAAAGTCATCCCTTTTTAAATATCCATTTTTACATATTTTAGTGTAACTTTAACAAAGTGGACGAATTTTCCACTTTATTAATTTTATAAATTCATACGCTTAATTTTAAATTCTTCCTTCAAAATATATTTGAAATTGTGAAATCATTTGCCCCCAATCTCTTTGACGGCTTGTCCATTTTTTAGTAATGTCTTGTGTTGCTAAGTAAAGCATCTTTAGTAAACTATCATCTGTTGGGAAAACTGACTTGTTTTTTGTGACTTTTCTTAGCTGCCTATTGTATCCTTCGATTGTATTTGTAGTATAAATTAAGGTTCTTATTTCTTGAGGATATTTAAAATATGTTGATAATCTAGACCAGTTATTTTTCCAAGATATTGCAATCTTTGGATATTTTTTACCCCATTTTTCGTCGAATAACTCTAAGTTTAATAGCGCGCTCTCTTCTGTAGTCGCTTTATACACTAGCTTTAGATCAGCGATTAAAGCCTTTATATCTTTATATGATACAAATTGTGTAGAACTTCTTATCTGATGAATTATGCATTGCTGAATTTGAGTTTGAGGATAGACAGCTTCTATAGCATTGGCAAACCCTATAAGTCCATCAACACAAGCAATTAATATATCTTCAACTCCTCTTGATTTAAGTTCATTCAGTTTACTAAGCCAAAACTTAGCAGATTCATTTTCTCCAACCCACATTCCAATAACATCTTTCTCTCCAGATGAACTAATTCCAATAGCTATGTATACAGCTTTTTTTACAATTTGTCCTTCACTTCTTACATGATAGTGGATAGCATCCATAAAAACAATTGGATAAACTGCCTCTAAGGGACGAGTTTGCCATTCTTTAACAAGAGGAAGGATCTTATCAGTAATTCTAGTAATAGAACTATCCGAAACTTGATAACCATAGATTTCTTCGATATGTGACTCAATATCACTAGTTGTCATTCCTTTAGCATACATAGAAATTATTTTAGCTTCTAAGTCTTGCCCAATTGTATTTTGATGTTTTTTGACAACTTGAGGTTCGTATTCGCCATTTCTATCACGGGGAACATTAACCTCAATTTCACCAGCGCTACTTTTAAGTTTCTTAGAGCTATAGCCATTTCTTGAGTTGTTAGAATCTTTATTTCGATAGTCATACTTAGTATATCCTAACTCCTCTTCTAGCTCTCCTTGATAAAACTCTTCTATCATAACCTTCATCATATCTTTAAAAAAAGTATTAAGATCATCAGGACTAGAGATAGGATTTTGTTTCAAAAATTCTCTCACTTTAATTCTTTTTTGCTTTTCTTCTTCAGACATATTTCTTCTCATAAAAAAACCTCCAAGTTAGATAATTTAATATTACCCCAACTTGAAGGTTTACACAAATATTTAATTAGACCCATTTTTACTTAAAATTTCTTCTAATTTTTCATAAGTGAAGCTAACAATTTCGCTACAACTAACATTTGATTTTTTCAAATCTACACAAAGTTCAGAATTAAACTTATTTTTAATTTCTTTTAGTAAATCATTAGCCAAAGATCTAGCTTTATTCTCTTCTTGATAAGTTTCTCTACCCTTAAGATAGCCAATAACAAGAACAGCGGCATTAACAGCACCACAAAGGCTACCAATAGTTGCTCCAGTTCCCATACCGCTTCCTAAAGCAACAGGAATTTCAGTATTGTTATTTTTATTAAATGAATCAATAATAGATTCAGCACAATTTAACTGTCCTTTAACATAAGTTACTTTTTTATTCATAAAACACTCCTTTAAAATAGAATACCTAATTGATTATATTATTCAAAAGTACTGGTGTCAATGATTAGTATAAATAAAATCAATTTGAAAAATAGTTGATAAAGGAGTAAAGTATTATAAATTTATATCATAAAGGGGGAAGTTATGGTATTAAGAAAATATAGATTGGTTGCGGTTTCAATTTTTAGAATTTTTACAGAAATTTTATATGAGATTTTAAAAAAGTTCTCAGTTATTTATTATTTATTATTTGTTTTTGGATTATTATTTTCAATAAAAAATAACAATGTAACTAAAGAGGCTGTTATAGTTTCAACATTTTTTTTAATTTTTACATGGGGATACTGCAAGTTTTACAATAAATTACATAATTTTTTATATCGAATAGAATTGGAATTAACTTAAAAGGAGAACTCTGTAGTTCTCCTTTTAAGTTCTTAATATGTGTAAGTAAAAGCTTTTTCAGTTAAAACTTTAATCTTAGAATAATCGATATCTTCATCTTTAGAAGAACATCCTCCAGATGAACATCCTCCAGAAGAGCACCCACCTTTAGAAGAACACCCTCCAGAAGAGCAACTACCACAAGAAATTTCATCTTCTCCTTTTTCATAATCAGGATTTCTTTTAAGAAAATCATCATAGCTCTCTAAATATCCTTGGTTTGTTAGAGAGATATATATTTCTTCAAGTTCAATAGAATCAATACCTAAATTTTTCATAATGGCACCATCACTATAAACCATTCCACTTTTTAAAAATTCTAAAACATTTTTTTCTATATTATTCATAAATTTAATCACCTCATTTGTTCGAATAACACATTTTAGCACAAAAAAAAAGAATTGTTAATTTTTTTGCAAGCATGGTATAATGGAGTAAAAGTCTATACTATATTGTTGGAGGATTAATGGAAGAAAAAGTTTTTGAAACAAAAAAAGAAATGGTTGAATATTCAATAAGAAGTACTTATAGAAAGAAAATATGGTCGAAATTTACAAAGGCGATAAAAGACTTTGATTTAATACAAGATGGAGATAAAATAGCTGTAGGAGTATCAGGTGGAAAGGATAGTTTATTATTATCAAAATTATTTCAAGAATTAAAAAGAGATAAAAGTAAAAATTTTGAAGTAGCCTTTATATCAATGAATCCAGGATTTGGATCTATGGATTTAGAGCAATTTAAAATTAATTTAGAAGAGCTTGGAATTCCATGTGAAATATTTGATGCAAATGTTTGGGAAGTGGCCTTTGAATCGTCTCCTGATAGTCCTTGTTTTTTATGTGCAAAAATGAGAAGAGGAGTTCTTTACAGCAAGGTAGAGGAGTTAGGATATAATAAATTAGCTTTAGGACATCATTTTGATGATTTAGTAGAAACTACTTTAATAAATATGTTTTATGCAGGGACTACAAAAACAATGATTCCTAAAGTAAAATCAACAAGTGGAAGATTAGAGTTAATAAGACCATTAATTTATATAAAAGAAAATGATATTATAAATTTCACGAAAAAAAATGAAATTATGGCAATGGCTTGTGGCTGTCCAATTGAATCTGGGAAAGTTGATTCAAAGAGAAAAGAGATTAAAAATCTACTATCGACTTTAGAGAAAACAAATCCTCAGATAAAGCAAAGTATATTTAATTCGATGAAAAATATAAATTTAGATTATGTATTAGGGTATGTATCTGAAGCAAAAAAAGGAGAGTAGTGTGTTAAAAATAGATAATATAAAAGAGTTAAATGGCTACACATTTCAATCTTTTACTTTTGAAGTTAAAGAAAATATAGTTTTAATTAATAATTTAAAAGATGAAATAAAAATAGAGATAACGTATACTGAAAATAAAATAATAAAATTAATTGATAAAATTTATAAACAAACAGGATTAAAAATAAATTTAAATAAATTAGATGATAGAGAAATTTTATCGTTTATTCAAGATAAGGGTTTTGAAAAAACATTATGGAGCCCAATAGGAAGGGCAATGCATGATTACAATATGATTGAAGAGGGCGATAGAATTGCTGTTGGGATATCAGGAGGAAAAGATAGTTTAACAGTTTTAAATGCTTTAATAAGAATAAAAAAAATATCGGGAATAAATTTTGAATTATTTCCAATTCATATTCATCCAGTTGAAGAGGGTGGGAAATATGGTGATATAAAAGACTATTGCTCTAAATTAGGAGTAGAATTACAAGTAATAGAGACATCAATAGGTGAAAGTATTTTGACTAATGAAGATTTAAAAAATCCATGTTTTATGTGTGCAAGAGTAAGAAGAGGGCTTCTGTATAAAGAGATGAAGAAACAAAATATAAATAAGTTAGTATTAGGTCATCATAAAGATGATATAATAGAAACGTTTTTATTAAATATTTTATATCAAGGAAATATGGGGGTAATGAAACCTGCTTATCATTCAGAGGAGTATGGGTTGAAAGTTATTAGACCTTTAGCATATGTGGAAGAAAAAGAAACAATCAGGTATGCAAAAAAATTAGGATTACCAATTTTACATAATGACTGTCCATATGAAACAAGTGATAATTCAAAACGTTTAAAAGTAAAAAAGATGATAGAGGAATTGGCAAAAGATAGTCCAAATGTAAGAAGTGTAATGTTAAATAGTATAAAAGATCTATTTGTTTAAAGAAAACTTTGATTATTAAAGTTTTATCCTTGACAAATGTTATTTAGTGGAATATAATTCATGTATAAATAACAAATAATACTAGGAGGTTTATTCTATGACGCCATTAGTTTTTGCAGAACAAAATAAAGAGTTTGTTATAAAAGAGATAAAGGGAAGAGATAAAGATAAGAATAGACTAACAGAAAAAGGATTTTGTATAGGAAATAAAATATGCTTACTAAGAGATGATCAAAGTAACTATATAGTAAAAATAAATGACACTAAGTATGTTTTAAATTTTGGATTAGCAAATAAGATAATAATTGACAATGAATAATATTAAATCACAGTTATCTACTGTGATTTAAATTTTCCAAATATATTTTGAGTTTCAAAATATATTTATAACTAATAAGTTGGGAGGCTTGGAATGAAATTAACAGAGTTAAAAAGAGGAGAATCAGCTAAAATCGTCAAAATTGGGAAAATTGGCGAATTAAAAAAAAGGTTAGTTGATATGGGTGTAACAGCTGGAGAGATAATAAAACTTGAAAGAAATGCTCCTTTAGGAGACCCACAAGAGTTTATTGTAAAATCAACAAATATCGCTATAAGAAAACAAGATGCACAAAATATTGAAATAGAGATAGATGGATAGGAGATTAAAGATGATAAAAATAGCATTTACAGGAAATCCAAATGTAGGAAAATCAGCATTAATAAATGCAATAGCTGGTTCAAATTTAAAAGTAGGAAACTGGGCTGGTGTAACAGTTGAGAAAAAAGAGGCTGAGTTTGAGTATAAAGGTGAAAAAATTCAATGTATTGATTTGCCAGGAGTTTATAGTTTAAGTCCATATACTTTAGAAGAAACTATAACTAGAGACTTCATAATTAATGAAAAACCAGACGTTATAATTAATATAGTTGACTCTACAAACTTAGAGAGAAACTTATATTTAACAATGTTATTAAAAGAATTAGAAAAACCGATGATTATGGCTTTAAATTTTTATGATGAATTTGAAAAGTTAAATTATAAATTAGATGTTAAAAAATTTGTAGATATGATTGAGATGGATGTGATAATGACATCTGCAACAAAAAGAACAGGGGTTCAAGAGTTGCTTGATAAAGCGTTAGTTATAGCAAAAGAATCTAAAGAAAATAAAAAATATACATTGTTATTTGATAAATGTTTAGAGGAAGCTATTGGAGAAGTTAAATGTAAAATAAATTGTGATGAAAAGTTACAAAAAGCTTCTGAAAAATTTGGAATGGACTTTTTAGCAATAAAATTATTAGAGCAAGATAAGCATTTATTAGAAATTTTAAAAACAGAGTATAAATATGAAGAGGATAGTAGTATATTAAAAATTACAAAACAGCTTGAAGATGATCACGATGAGGATATTGAAACTATATTTGCAGAAGGAAGATATGGAACAGTTAAAGGAATATTAGCTAAAACATTTACAACTTCAATAAAATCTAGATTAGATTTTACAGATAAGGTTGATAGAGTTCTATTAAATAAATATTTAGGGTTACCAATATTTTTCTTAATAATAGTAGGATTAATGGGAACTGTATTTAATGGATCAGCTCCTTTAATCGATTGGGTTGATGGATTTGTAAATGATTATATAGGTAAATATGTAAGTATGTTAATAGATGAAAATACTCCTAATTGGTTAGCATCATTAGTTATGGATGGAATTTTAGGAGGGGTAGGAGGAGTAGTTGTGTTTGTTCCTCTTATGTTATATTTATATTTCTTCTTAGCAATATTAGAAGAAAGTGGTTATATGTCTAGAGTTGCTTTTTTAATGGATAAAATAATGACAAAATTAGGATTAAATGGTAAAGCCTTTGTTCCTATGGTATTAGGATTTGGATGTACAGTTCCAGCAATTTATGCTACAAGAACTTTAGAGGACGAATCATCAAGAAGACTGACAGCAGCGATGGCACCATTTATGTCATGTGGTGCTAGACTTCCAGTATATGGATTATTTACAGCAGCATTCTTTGGTGCTAAAGCTGGAATGGTTGTAATGTCATTATATGTATTAGGAATTGTTGTGGCTATTTTAACGGGATTAGCTTTAAAGAATTTTGAAATGTTTAAGGCCGAGGGAAGAGCGTTGCTGATAGAGTTACCACCGTATAGAGTGCCAAGTTTAAGAGTTATTGTAAAATCAACATTGACTAGAACTGGATCATATTTAAAAAAGGCTACAACAATTATAATGGGGATGCTAATGATTTTATGGGCATTAACATATTTTCCAAATAATGGAGATACTGCAAACTCTTATATGGCTAAATTTGGAAAAACGTTCCAAGGAGTTCTAAAGCCAACAGGATTTGCGGATAGATGGGAAACAGTTGCAGCAATACCACCTAGTTTAGCAGCAAAAGAGATAGTAGTAGGATTTATGGCACAAGTATTAGTAGGAGATAAGGATGCTCAAGAGATTGAAGATGAGGTAAATCATGAAACGACATTTATAGAGGATACTGTTGATCAATTAGCAGGGCTAGGAGTGGCTATTAAAGATTCGATACTTGGTGTTGTTAGTTTAGATGTTAAGGGGCTGTTTAGTGTTCCTGATGAATCTGAGATTGAAGAGGAAGGAAGCGGTGTTGTAGCAGCTACAAAAATGTTGTGGACAGATGAGTTAGCTCCTTTAAGAGCATATTCATTTATGGTATTTATTTTATTAGTAGTTCCTTGTGTTGTAACATTAGGAGCTATAAAACAAGAGTTTGGATATAAGTTTACAGGATTTATAATAGGGATGTTATTAGTAGTACCATACATCGTGTCAACACTTGTATTCCAAATTGGAAAGTTGTTTTTTTAACTTTTCTATCTGAGGAGGCAAATATGAAAACTTTAGTTTTAATAGGGATAGTTGCAATAATTGGAGGAATAGCCTTAAAAAGTTTATATAAAATGTTAAAAGGTGAAAGTGGATGTAGCTGTTCAAAAGGCAAAAATGGGAATTGTAGTTTAAAAGATAAATGTAAACATTAATTTTAAATAAAAAGGAGTAATTCATCGAATTACTCCTTTTTATTATTCATCATCTTTTAACCAATGAACTTTTTCGGTTGAATCATCAGGTTCAATATCAACACTCATCATATTATAGATAAAATCGTCTAAAGGACAAACTAAAACAGCCATAACTACATTATCAGGAAGTCCCATTCTAAAGCTTTTTAATTTTTTTAAAAGTAACTCTACTTTGAAACCAGATACGATAAGGTGAAAAACAGCTTCAGATCCAGGCCAAACATGGTTATTTAAGTGTCTAATTCCATGTTCCCAGCTACCTTCTAGTTTAGATTGAATAGTATAGTAATGAAAACCAATTGAATGTAAAAATGTCTGTAGATTATTTTTTTGAGAATCATTAATATATATAACTACTCTTTTTGTATTTTTTCTATCAACAACCATAAAAGACCGCCTCCTATAAAATATGATTAATACTTTATTACTATATTTTTTTTAAAAAATCAATATATGAATATGGTAAAAATTCTTACAGAATAAGAACATGTAAAAAAACAACTCATAACTAATAAATAAAAATTTAAAAAAAGTACACATTTTTATAAATCTATGTTATAATCTAATGAATGAATATAAATAATTTAAGGAAGTGAATATGGAAAAAATATTAACATTTAGAGATTTAGGTTTAACTGAAAAAACTTTAAAGCCTCTAGAAAAAAAAGGTTTTGAACAGCCAAGTCCAATACAGGCTTTAACTATACCAGCATTATTAAATGGAGAAAAGGACATAATTGGTCAAGCACAAACAGGAACAGGAAAAACTGCAGCGTTCTCTTTACCAATTCTTGAAAAAATAGAGAAAAGTACAGGACATGTACAAGCTATAATATTAGCGCCAACAAGAGAGTTAGCAGTTCAAGTAGCTGAAGAGATGAACTCATTAGCACACGGAAGAAAATTAAAAATAATTCCAGTTTATGGAGGACAATCATTAGAGCAACAAAAAAGACAACTTAACAAAGGTGTTGATATTGTTGTAGGTACTCCAGGAAGAGTAATGGATTTAATGAACAGACAGGTTTTAAAATTAAATAACATTGATTATTTCATATTAGACGAAGCAGATGAGATGTTAAATATGGGATTCGTTGAGGATATTGAGCATATCTTAACTCAAACTAACGAAGATAAAAGAATGTTATTCTTCTCAGCAACTATGCCAGCAGAAATTTTAAAAATAGCAAAATCTCATATGAGAGAGCATGAAGTATTAGCAGTTAAGAAAAAAGAATTAACAACAAACTTAACAGAGCAAATTTACTTTGAAGTAAAAGAGAAAGATAAATTTGAGGCTTTATGCAGAATAATTGATATCGAGTTAGATTTCTATGGAATTGTTTTTTGTAGAACTAAAAATGATGTAAATGAGCTTGTAGGAAAATTACAAGATAGAGGATATGATGTTGAAGGATTACACGGAGATATCAGTCAAAATCATAGAGAAGTTACTTTAAGAAGATTTAAAAATAAAAACTTAAATATTCTTATTGCAACAGACGTAGCAGCAAGAGGTATAGATGTAAATGATTTAACACATGTTATAAACTATGCAATTCCTCAAGAGGCAGAAAGTTACGTACATAGAATTGGAAGAACAGGAAGAGCTGGAAAACAAGGTACAGCAATAACATTTATAACTCCATCTGAGTATAGAAAGTTACTTCAAATTCAAAGAATAACAAAAACAGAGATTAAAAAAGAGCAAGTTCCAGGAGTAAAGGATGTAATCTTAGCTAAGAAAACTAGATTGTTTGATAGTGTTAAGAACATTATATCAAATGGAGATGCAGAATCTTACTATGATATGGCAAAAGAATTATTAACTCAAGAGACAACTCCAATTGAAGTTATAGCAGCTATATTAAAGAATTTCTATGATGAGGAATTAGAGGAAACAAACTACTCTGATATAGAGAGTGTTTCACTTGATAAAACAGGAAAGACAAGACTATTTATAGCTCTTGGTAAGAAAGATAAAATGACTCCTAGAAAATTAGTTGACTTAATATCTAAAAAGACTAAAGTTCATGAATCAAAATTAAAAGGTGTAGAAGTATATGAGAACTTCTCATTTGTTTCTGTTCCATTTGTTGAGGCTGAAACAATAGTTGATATTTTCCAAAAAGATAGAAAAGGAAAGAAACCTTTAATCGAAAAGGCAAAACAATCAAGAAAGTAATTGAATAAAAATAAAAAAGCTGTAACTAGGGAAACCAAAGTACAGCTTTTTTCAACATAAAAATGGGAGAGTGTTATGAAAAAGAAAATCTTAATATTGTTATTTTTGATAATAACAATACCAGTGGCTCTTTTTAAATTTTATTCAATAAAAATAGAGGAAAAAAGAGATTATAAAGTTCAAGTTAATCTAAAACAAGGTACAAGTTTAACTAGTGTTTTTAATAAATTGGGAATTGATAAATCAATTATTTTTAAAATATTTTTAAAATATGAAAAAAATTCAGGTAAAAATATAAAAGCTGGATTTTATGAATTTGATGGAAAATATTCATATAAAGATATACTTCAAATGATGGAAGAGGGGAAAGTTAAGTATACTATTTTGACGATTCCAGAGGGATATTCAATAAAAGAGATAGGTAAATTACTTCAAGATAGAGGTATTGGAACAGAGGAAGGATTAAAAAAAGCGCTAGAAAATATAAAAGACTTCCCATATTTAACACCAAATGGGAACTATGAAGGGTATTTATATCCTGAAACTTACTATCTTTCAGTAGATACTAATGAAAATGAGATAGTAAAAGCAATGACAGGAGAATTTTTAAAAAAGTTTCCTCCAGAAAAATATCCTGATAAGAAAAAATTTTATCAGGAATTAATTATGGCATCGATTATTGAAAGAGAAGCACAATTAAAAGATGAAAAGCCTTTAATGTCATCAGTTTTTTATAATCGTTTAAAAAAAGGGATGAATTTAGGTTCAGATGCAACGGTAAACTATATATATGATTACACTAAAAGAAGAATGTATTATAAAGATTTGAAGATAGATTCTCCGTATAATACATATATGTATAAAGGATTGCCACCAGGGCCAATATCTAATCCAGATTATAACTCTGTTATGGCAGCAATAAATCCAGCTAAGACGGATTATTTGTTTTTTGTAGTAACTAGTAATGGAAAACATACATTTACAAAAACATATAAGGAACATCTAGAGGTTCAGAAAAAAAGTAATAAGTAGTTAGGAGAGATATAAATTATGGAGAAAGTAGTTTTAGTTGGAATAAATAGTCAGTTTATTCACACAAACTTAGCAATTAGATATTTAAAGAATTACGTTGAAAAATATAGTAGTTTAAAAATAGAGTTATATGAAAGCAATATAAATAATCAAATTCAAAGTATAATAACAGATCTGTTTAGGTTAAATGGAAATCACTACATTTTTTCAACATATATATGGAACAAGGAATATGTTTTTAGTATTATAAAAGAGCTAAAAAAGATAATGCCTCATATAACAGTGACTCTTGGAGGACCAGAAGTTAGTTATAATGCAAAGGAATCATTGATAGAAAATAAATCTATTGATTTTGTTTTAGTAGGAGAGGGAGAAAAGGTACTTTTAAATTTTTTAACTAATGAAAATAAGAATCAAAAAGGAGTAGCTTTTTTAAAGTCTGGAGAGTTTGCATATTTAGGTGATGAATTTCCAATAGAAAATTTAGATACAATACCATTTCCATATAATGACGAAGAATTAAAAGAAAATATAAAGATTTTATATTATGAATCAAGTAGAGGATGTCCTTTTAGTTGTTCATATTGTTTATCATCTATAGATAAAGGTGTTAGATATCTATCTTTAGAGAGAGTAAAAAGTGACTTAAAAAGATTTTTAGATTCAGGAGTAGAATTAGTAAAATTTGTAGATAGAACTTATAATTTAAGAAAAGATAGATATTTAGGAATTTGGGAATATTTATTAGAAAATTATAAAGAGGGAGTAACATTTCATTTTGAAATAAATGCTAATATTTTTGATGAGGAAATAATCGCTTTTTTAAAGAAAGTTCCAGATGGATATTTCCAATTTGAAGTGGGAGTTCAAAGTATTAATAAAGAAACAATGGATAGTATAAATAGAAGAAACTTGTTAGAAAGGCTAAGAAATAATATTAAAGCGATATCTAAAAATATTCATTTACACGTGGATTTAATAGCAGGATTACCATATGATACATATGATACGTTTAAAGATTCATTTGATTATGTATATGATTTAGATGCTGAAATGATTCAACTTGGATTCTTAAAAATTTTAAGTGGAACAAAAATAGCTAGTGAAATAGAGAAGTATGACTATAAATATATAGAATTTCCTCCATATGAAGTACTTTCTAATTGTTTTATAAAATATGAAGAGCTAGTAAAATTAAAAAATGTAGAAAAAATGTTAGATTACTATTATAATTCTGAGAAGTTTAAGTATTCAGTAAAGTTTATAATAGAAAATTATTATAATAGACCATTTGACTTTTTTGAAGATATTTCAAATTATTATGATAAACAAAATTTGTTAGGGCTAGGTCATAAAGTTGTAACTATTTTTAATAATTTAGTTAAATTTTTTGAAGAGAAAAATTTTCAAGGAAAAAATATTTTTATAGAGTATTTAAAATTAGATTATTTACTTTTAGGAAAGCCAGGTGTATATCCTGAATGGTTCATTTCTAATAAAGATAAAGAAAAATATAATAATATAATAATTGAAAAAGATTTTATATCTTCAAGAGAGGGATATAAAAAGACTGAGTTTGAAAAATTTAATTATGATGTATTAAATAACAAAAATGGAGAGATTGAAATATTTTTTAACTATACAAAGAAAAAAACAATTTTAGAAACTTTTTAGTTAAAAATAAGAGGTAAAAAGAGTTTTAAAAAGAGGCTCTATATGGTATAATTCTATAAAATACTGTTTTAAAGGATAAAATTATGTTAAAAAAAATTTTGAAAAAAATAAAAGATGAAAAATTAATACAAGAGGGCGACAAAATAGTTCTTGGTTTTTCAGGAGGACCAGATTCAGTATTTTTATTAGAAGCTCTAAATTATGCTAAAAAAGAGATAAATTTTGAGTTTGTTTTAGCTCATGTTAATCATTTGTTAAGAGGAGAAAATTCAGACACAGATGAAAAATTTAGTATTGAATGTAGTGAGAGATTAAATATACCAAT
Organism: Cetobacterium sp. 2G large; assembly: GCF_014250655.1. Taxonomy (NCBI): domain Bacteria; kingdom Fusobacteriati; phylum Fusobacteriota; class Fusobacteriia; order Fusobacteriales; family Fusobacteriaceae; genus Cetobacterium; species Cetobacterium sp. 2G large. Next base: position 519,192 of record NZ_JACHTH010000005.1, read on the forward strand.
TTTTGTAAAAAGAGCTTCGATAGAAGAGATTGCTAAAGAAAATAATATAGGTTTAGAAGAAGCTGGAAGATTTATTAGATATGAATTTTTTAAAGATATATTGAAAAAGATTTCGGGTAATAAAATAGCAATAGCTCACAATTTAGACGATCAAATCGAAACATTTCTATTTAGACTTATTAGAGGTTCATCTTTAGAAGGATTAGAAGGAATTCCAAATAGAGAAAATATTATTAGACCAATTAATGAGGTCTATAAAAATAATATTTTAAAATTCTTAGATGAAAATAAAATTAAATATAGAATAGATGAAACTAATTTTGAAAATGATTTTACAAGAAATAGTATAAGATTAGATTTGATACCTTGGATTGAAAAAAGATACAACAATAATTTTAAAGACAAAATTTTTAATTTGATTTCAGAAATTAAAGAAGTGAATAAGATTCTAGAAATTGATTTAAAAAAATACGAAGATTTTAAAGATAATAGATGGTCTTTAAATATAGATTTAATTGAATTAGAAGAAAATTATATTCAAAGAAAGATAATTAATGAGTATTTAAAAAAATATAATTTAGAAGGTTCAAGAGAAAAAATAGGAAACATTATAAAATTATTGAATACTAATGGAAGTAAGGTAATAAAATTAGAAAAAGGTTTTATATTGAAAAAACAATATAAAAATATTTGGATAGAAAAGGAAAAAAAAGATAAATTAGAAAAAGTTAATAAACTAGTTACAGAAAAAATACCGTTTAAAATCATTTTTAATAGCTATGTTGTAGAAGCTATAGAGGATAATAAAAGTTTTGGTAAAAATGAATTTTTAACAAATTTAAAAATAGGTGACACTATAGAGATTAGAATGAGAAAGGATGGGGATAAGATAAGACCTTTAGGAATGGAATCATATAAAAAATTAAAAGATGTTTTTATAAATGAGAAAATTCCAAAAGATTTAAGGGGAGAAATACCATTAATATTAAAAGACGATGAAATCGTTTGGGCTTCAGGCGTAAAAAAGAGCGAGAGTTTTAAGGGTGAAGAAAATAAAAAGGGAATTAAGCTAATCATAAGGAGGCAAGATGAAGAATAGAGAAGATAATGAAAAAATGGCATTGTATAACTTCATTGAAGAGGAGCCAAAAAAAGATGAAAGCGACGATGATGAAGCTGAGAAAAACAATGACAAAAAATCAAATGAGGAAAAAGAAAAAGAAGAGTTAGAGGAAAGAAAAAGAAAAATTAAAGAAAAATTAAAAGAGGGTATAGATAAAGGAAAACAAGATAAAGATTCAAATGACTCAAGAGAGTTAGGAGGAAGATTTAACTTAAAAGGATTTGTGATGTTATTATTTATAGTAACAATAATTTTATCTCTTCCAACAATGTTTTCTAAGTCAGATTCAACAAATGTAAAAACAATAAGTTACACAGATTTTTTACAAGATGTAAAAGATAATAAGTTAGTTAGAGTAGATGAAAGAGAAGGGTATATATATGGATATACTGCTGAAAAAGATGCATCTGCAGTAAAAGCTAGAATGATAACTGATAGACTTGGAGGAGATTTACAACTAGTTGATTTAATAGAGAATAAAAATATCCAAATACAATCTTTACCACCACAAGAGTTACCATTTTTATTAAATATGCTAGCATCTTGGTTCCCGATGTTACTGTTAATTGGAATTTGGATTTTTATGCTTAATAAAATGAATAAAGGAAGCGGTGGAGGACCACAAGTTTTCAATATGGGTAAATCTAAAGCTAAAGAAAATGGTGAAAATGTATCTCAAGTTACTTTTGCTGATGTAGCTGGAATAGATGAAGCAAAAGTTGAATTAGAGGAAATTGTTCAATTTTTAAAAGAGCCTGATAAATTTAAAAATTTAGGTGCTAAAATTCCAAAAGGAGTTTTATTGCTAGGTGCTCCAGGAACAGGTAAAACACTTTTAGCTAAAGCTGTAGCTGGAGAAGCTGGGGTTCCATTCTTTAGTATGTCAGGATCAGAATTCGTAGAAATGTTTGTTGGAGTTGGAGCTTCAAGAGTTAGAGATTTATTTTCTAAAGCTAGAAAAAACTCTCCATGTATAATCTTTATAGATGAGATTGATGCAGTAGGTAGAAAAAGAGGAAGTGGTCAAGGTGGAGGAAACGACGAGAGAGAGCAAACACTTAACCAACTTCTAGTAGAAATGGATGGATTTGGAAGCGATGAAACAATAATAGTATTAGCTGCAACAAATAGACCTGAAATACTAGATAAAGCTTTAATGAGACCAGGAAGATTTGATAGACAAGTAGTAGTTGATAGACCTGATATAAAGGGTAGAGAGGCTATTTTAAAAGTTCATTCAAGAAATAAAAAGTTTGCATCAGATGTTGATTTTGATGTAATAGCAAGAAAAACGCCAGGATTTGTAGGAGCGGATATTGCAAATATGTTAAATGAAGCGGCTATATTGGCTGCAAGAGCTGGTAGAGATGAAATAAATATGTCTGATTTAGAAGAAGCTTCTGAAAAAGTTACAATAGGACCAGAGAGAAAATCAAGAATGGCAGTTCAAAAGGAAAGAATTATAGTTGCTTATCATGAAGTTGGTCATGCTATGACTCAAAGATTGTCACCACATACAGAACCAGTTCACAAGGTTACAATAATTCCTAGAGGAATGGCTGCTCTTGGGTATACAATGACTCTTCCAACAGAGGATAGATATTTAAAATCAAAAAATGAGTTTTTATCTGAGCTTGTAACACTTTTAGGAGGAAGAGCATCAGAAGAAGTTGTATTTGGAGACATAACTACAGGCGCTAGTAACGATATAGAAAGAGCTACAGCAATAGCTCATGCTATGGTAACTAAATATGGTATGAGTGATAAATTTGGACCAATAATGTTAGATGCTACTCGTGATGGAGATATGTTCCAACAAAAGCTTTATGGAGAAACAACTTCAAAAGAGATAGATGATGAAATAAGAAGATTAGTAACGACAGCTTATAATAAAGCAAAAGAGATTTTAACTGAAAATAGAGAAACATTAGAGAATATAACTCAGGCATTGTTAAGATTAGAGACTATAACAGGTGAAGAGTTAGATGAGATGTTAAAAGGAAAAACTGTTGAAAGATTAGAAGAAGAAAACAGAATAGAAGAAAAATTAGCAGACTTAAAAGAAGAAGAAAATAAATTAAGAGAAGAATTAAAACAGAAAGCCTCTCAGTCAGTTTTAGAAGATCAAAAAGAGGATAAGACAGAAAATTAGACTTTACTAAAATAAGATATTGTGTTATAATAATAACAATCTATGCTAGGATTTACGATTAAGCCCCGTAAACCTTGGCTTAGATATTAAATATTCAGGAGGAAATAAAATGGCTATAAACAAAGCAGAAATCATCAGCGCTTACGGAAAAGACGGGAAAGATACAGGATCTACAGAGGTTCAAATCGCTATCTTAACTGCACAAATCAACCACTTAACTAATCACTTAAGAACTCACAAGAAGGACTTCCACTCAAGATTAGGATTATTAAAAATGGTTGGAAAAAGAAAGAGACTTTTAAGCTACTTAATGAGCAAAGATATCGAAGGATACAGAGCTCTTATTGCTAAATTAGGAATCAGAAAGTAATATTAAAACGAGGAAGTCTTCCTCGTTTTTTTTTATAAAATAAAATGGGGAGAGTGTATGAAAAATTTTTTATTATTATTTTTAATAATATTTTCCACTGGAATATTAGCTCAAGAGATAGAGAATAATGAGAAACAAACACAAGAAGAGTATATAAAAGGAAGAATTTTATATTTAGAGAGTACAAAAAAAAGTGGGTATAATGGACAGGATGGGATAAAAGAGATTGAAGAATATAGAGTAAGAATATTAGAAGGTGAAGATGAAAATAAAGAGATTTTAATTCAATCGCCAGTTTATTTAGAGAAAGCTTATAATATTTTTATAAGAGAGAATGAAAATGTAGTATTGTATAAAGAGCATGGAGAATTAGGTGATAATACATACTATATAGTAGATATTGATAAAAGAGACTCTATATTTTTAATAGTAGGTATATTTGTATTGTTAACAGTTATAATTGCCAGATATAAAGGAATAAAGGCGATTTTATCCTTAGTAATAGTAGTAGGGATAATATATAATATTTTTCTACCAATGATATCAAATGGCTATTCACCAATTTTGATTTCAACCTTATGTGCTTTATTATGTTCAACAATTACAATATTTTTGACAACAGGCTTCTCTCAAAAAGGATTAGTAGCAATACTAGGAGCAGTTTCAGGAGTAGTAATAGCAGGAATAGTATCAATGTATTTTTCATATAAAATGGCTATGACAGGTTTTGTTTCAGTAGAGGCATTAAATTATTCAACATTACTTCAGGGAATAAAAATTAGAGAAATAATATCAGCTGGAGTTATCTTAGGAAGTATGGGAGCAGTAATGGATGTATCTATGTCAATATCTTCAGCCCTTACAGAATTAAGAAAGAGAAGCGCTGATATAACTAAAAAAGACATTTTTGAATCAGGAATGAGAATAGGTGAAGATATTATAGGAACAATGGTAAATACGCTAATATTAGCGTATATAGGAAGTGGAATATTATCAACTTTATTCATATATTTACAAAAAGAACAATTTCCTTTAATTAGAATTTTAAATTTTGAATCAGTAGCAGCTGATATTATAAGAGCTTTTGCAGGAAGTATAGGAATTTTAGTTGCAGTGCCAATAACTTCCTATTTATGCTGTATTATATTTACAAAAAAAAATAGCTGAATTTCAGCTATTTTTTATTGTTCTGTGGGAACAAAGTGGTTAACTACATTATTCCATAAATTTTCTTTTTTTAAAATATATTCTATAAATTCTCTAACAGCTCCATCTCCACCATTTTTAGTTGAAATAAAATCAGAAATATTAAGAATTTCTTCAACTGAATCTTTAGGTGCTCCTGCTAGTTTACATTTTTTCATAACTGCCAAATCAATTAGATCATCACCCATATAAGCAACATTATCATAAGAAATAGAATATTTTTCTAATATTAAATCAAGAGTTGCTATTTTATTTTTAATTCCTTGATGAATCTCTTTTATTCCAAGTTCTTGACAACGTTTAGTAACTATTTGAGATGTTTTTCCTGTGATGATAGCAATCTCTTTACCTTGAGAAATAGCTTGGGTAATTCCTAATCCATCTTTAACATTAAAAGCTTTCATTTCATCACCAAGATTTGTTACATAAAGCTTACCATCAGTAAGAGTTCCGTCAACATCTAAAACAATAAGTTTAATCATAAAGCCTCCTCAAAAATAAAAAATAAAACTGGGGATGTCCCCAGTTTTACTTTAATAGCATCGATTATAAAGCGTTAACTTTTGCAGCTAATCTAGCTTTTCTTCTAGATGCTGTATTCTTTTTCATAATTCCTTTGCTTACAGCTTTATCTAACTCTTTATAAGCTACTGATAAAGCAGCGTTTGCAGCTTCAACCTCTTTAGTTTCTACTGCTACTAAAACTCTCTTAAGCATTGTTTTTACTCTAGATTTTACAGCTTGATTTCTCTCTCTGTTTCTCTCTGCTACTAAAACTCTCTTTTTTGCTGATTTTGAATGTGCCAAATCAAAAACCTCCCTTTAATTTTAAATAAAATTTTCATAACATAATAACATAAATAACGCTTTATGTCAATATGAATATCGTACGAAGTACAAGTATTTTAATTTGACAGGTAAGCATAAAAAGAGACACAATATTTACAATGGACCTAGAATATTTTAACATATTTATTAGGAAAAAAGAAGATAAATAAAAAAATAATTTATATTTTCTCAAAAAAAGAGTATTATATTGTAGTGAGAATATAATAAACAAAGAAAGGATAAGAATGAATATAGAAGATAAAATATCTTTAGAAGCTAGAGATAAAATGAGGCTAGAGATAGAAAAAGTCGATGGTAACGAAGTATTCTTCAGAGGGATTCCAGATGAAGAAGGAGTAGTAACAGAAGTCGAAGTATTAGCAAGAGGTAATAAGTATTCAGTACCTGCTATATTAAAAGGAATGAGAAAAGGTGAGGTAATAATCCATAATCATCCATCAGGCCATTTATATCCATCAGATCCAGATGTAGAGATTGCAGCTATATACTCAAATAAACTAGATGGTGGGTCTTATATCATAGATAATAAAGTATCAGATATATATGTTATAGTGGAGTTAATTCAAAAGAAAAATATAAAGATAGATATAAAACCGTATTTTGAAAAAAATGGTCTTTTGGCAAATGTATTTAAAGAGTTTGAATATAGAAATGAGCAGTTAGAGATGGCTGAGGTTATCGAGAATGGACTAAATACAGAGACAAAAGTAATTGTTGAGGCAGGAACAGGAACAGGAAAGACATTAGGTTATTTAATACCTGCTATAGAGTGGAGTATAAAAAATAAAAAAAGAGTTGTAATAAGTACAAATACAATAAATTTACAAGAACAACTTTTAAATAAAGATATTCCTATAGCTAAAAAAGTTATACAAGGTGATTTTAATTATGTTTTAGTTAAAGGAAGAGGAAATTACTTATGTAATAGAAAATTGCATAATGTAGCTACTGGAGATATTGTTGATTTTGAAGAATATAGTCAAAGTCAAAAATCTCAATTTAAAGAGGTTTTAAAATGGGGTGGTAAAACTGAGACTGGAGATAAGGCAGAGCTACCATTTGAAGTAGACTATTCAATTTGGGAACATTTCCAAAGTGAAAGTGATATGTGTGCAGGAAATAAATGTGCATTTAAATCAGAATGTTATTTTTTAAAAGCAAGAGATGAAAAGAAAAAAGCAGATATACTAATAACTAATCATCATATGTATTTTTCTGATTTAGCAATAAGAAAAGAAATAGGTTTTAATACAGAGTATTCAATTTTACCAGAATATGAATTAGCAGTATTTGATGAGGCACATAATGTAGAAAAAGTAGCGAGAGATTATTTTTCTTATGAAATTTCTAAATATGGTTTTACGAAAACTATGAATCAAATATACACAATGGAAAAATCTAAAAAAAGAGGAACAGGAAGTCTAGATGTTTTTATAAATTATTTGAAAAGTTGTGATTATGATGGAAAAAAAGGAATTGAATCAGATTTAGAGAATGATATTAAATTAAGACATCGAAATCTATTTAATTCAGGTAGAGCATATTTTAATTTTATAATTGAAATTTTTTCTAAAGGACAAATGAGTAGTATAACTTATAGATTAAAAAAGAATGAGTTTGAAAAAGCTGTTTTTTATAATCAATTAGATAATTTAAAAGATGAGTTTGTTGTTGATTTATCATCTTACTTAAAAAAAGTTAGAACAATTTTAGGTAAAATTAAAGATATTGAGGATAAAGAGGGGTATATAAGTGATTTCTCTAGATATATAGATAGATTAGATGGATTTTTTGAAAATTTAAAATTTATAAATTCACTGGATGATGATAAATTTATATATTGGGCAGAAGTAAATGGGAAAAAAAGTAATTCTAAGTTAGTTGCAACTCCTTTAAAAATAGATGGAGAATTAGATAAAAATCTATATGCAAATTTGAAACAGATGATTTTTACATCTGCAACAATAGCAATAGGAAATGATTTTTCTTATTTTAAAGAAAGTATAGGTTTAAAAGAAAAAACTTTAGAAAAAGTTATTCATTCACCATTTGACTATAATAATCAAATGACTGTATATTTACCTAAAGATTTATTGAATCCAAGTGACCCTAAATTTATTGATAGTATTAAAGATTTTTTAAAAAATTTAATATTGAAAACTTCAGGAAAATGTTTTATACTATTTACTTCGTATAGTACTTTAAACTATATGTATTATATGATAAAAGATGAATTAGAAAATGCTGGATTAAATCTTTTAATTCAAGGACAAGCACCGAGAACACAGCTCGTAAATTTATATAAAAATATAAAAAATCCTGTTTTATTTGGAACAGATTCCTTTTGGGAAGGTGTAGATATAAAAGGAGAGCAATTAAGTTCGGTAGTTTTAATAAAATTGCCATTTAAGGTTCCAAGCGATCCAGTAACAGAAGCAATAATTGAAAATATAACACAACAAAATAAGAATGCATTTGTAGAGTATCAAATTCCAGAGTCTGTAATCAAATTTAAACAAGGAATTGGAAGATTGATTAGAAGCAAAAGTGATAAAGGAATTGTTACAATATTAGATAATAGAGTAATAACAAAAAGTTATGGAAAATATTTTAAAGAAGCTATCCCTACTAAAAATATAAAAATACTGAGTAAAGAAGAGATTTTAAAAGATATTTCTAAAACCTAAAAGGAGTAACTAATATGAAAAAAATTGAGCTATTTGGTCTAAGTTTAACTTTTAAGATTAATAGGAAAAACGCAGACGATGCTGAATTATATACTAAGGATCATCATTTAAAAGAGAAGATTTTTTATTTAATTTTAATGATAATGCTAATAGTTATTAGTTCAAAAAGTGGCTATATAGTAAATAGACAAAAGTATGATGTGGGTGACGTAGCAATAAATGATATTTATTCACCTAAAAGTATTCTTTTTAATGATAGAGACAAAAAACAAGATATTATAAAAAATCTTATGGAAAATTCTAAAAAAGAGTATATATATGTACCACAAGCGGGAACTGTTTATATATCAGGAGCTGAGTATCTTTTTGATGAAATATTAAAGAAAAACTTTAAGAAAAATAAGTTATACCTAGATAGAGTTGAAGATATAATTGGAAAACAATTACCGCCTAAATTAATAACAGAATTAACCCAATTGAATAAAAAAGAATTACTAGAAACAAAAGAAAGAGTTATTGGATTTTTAACAAAGGCATATGCAACGGGTATTATAAGAGAAAAAGGAAGTTTAACAATTTCTCCTCCTAATGATGAATTATTTTTGGAGCTTCCAGAGTTTGACAAAAAAATTGTTGAAAATTTTTTAACAGCAAACTATATATACGATGAAACTAAAACTAAGAACTCTATTGCTGAAAAAATTTCACAAATAGATGACCAAATTTTAGATATAAAAGCAGGAACTTTACTTGTTAAAAAAGGAGATATTATAACTGATAGTAGAGCAAAGCTTTTAGAAGCTGTTGGAATTTATTCTTATAAAAAAAGTTTAGGTTTTTCCTTGGCAAACTTTTTGTACACGATTATTTTAACAGTTATATTTTATCCCTTGTTGGCTAATAAATTTAAAAAAAATATATTAAATAAGAGTATATACAGAAGTCTATTTTTGATATACACAATAGGGTTTTTAGCCTATAGATTTACAAAACCAGATCATTTATATTTTGTTCCTTTTGAAACAATGTATTTTTTAATGGCAATACTTTTTGCAAAAGACTTTGCTTTTTTAGCAACACTCATGGCAATTACATTTTTATTTCCAATTGTAGGATATGATCCTATATTTATTATTGTAACTTTTTTGGTTTGTTTAATGGGATCTTATTTGATAGAGAAAGTTACAACAAGGCAGGAATTGATTGCTTTAGGAATGAAATTAGCAGTGACAAAATTCTTCTTATATCTGTTATTAACTTATTTTATAGGAAGAGAGCAGAACTTAATTGTGTTACAAAGTGGAGAGATTGTTGTTTCAGGATTACTTTCAGGAATGTTAGCGATAGCAGTATTACCATATTTTGAAAGAACATTTAATATTTTAACAACATTTAGACTTTTAGAATTAGGAGATTTATCTCATCCTTTACTTAAGCTTTTATCTATGAAAGCTCCAGGAACATTTCATCACTCAATGATGGTTGCAACTTTATCAGAAGCGGCAGCGGAAGCAATAGGAGCAAATGCTATTTTTGCAAGAGTGGCATCATATTATCATGATATAGGAAAGATGAAAAGACCTAAATTTTATGTAGAGAATCAAGAAGGTGGAGAGAATCCTCATTCAAAAATATCTCCGTTTTTAAGCACTTTGATAATAACATCACATACTAAGGATGGTAACGAACTAGGAAGAGAGTATAAAATTCCAAGAGAGATTAGAGATGTTATGTTTGAGCATCAAGGAACAACAATGTTGGCATATTTTTATAATAAAGCAAAGCAATTAGATCCAACTGTTATAGAGGAGGATTTTAAATATGGAGGACCAATTCCAAGAAGTAAAGAATCGGCTATAATTATGCTAGCAGATTCAATAGAGGCAGCTGTAAGGTCATTAGATGAGAAAACACCAATAACTATTGAAAATATGTTAAGAAAAATTATTAATTCTAAAATAGAAGATAATCAATTATCTGAAGCAGCGTTGACATTTAAAGAGATAGAAATAATTATTAAAACTTTCACAAAAGTTTTAATGAGTATTCATCATGTCAGAATAAAATATCCAGGACAAAAATAAAAGGAGTTAATATGGAAGTAGTATTAGATTTTTCTCTAGAAATAGAGGGATATAATGAAATTATAAATGAAGAAGAAGTAAAAGAGTATATTTATGAAGTTTTAAACGATGAGTTTGAATCAGAAAAGCCAGTTTATATATCTGTAGCTTTAGTTGGAAATGAAGAGATTCAAAGAATAAATAGAGATTTTAGAGAGAAAGATAGACCTACAGATGTTATATCTTTTGCATATCATGAAACAGAGGATTATATGATTGGGCCATATGATACATTAGGAGATATAATAATATCTTTAGAGAGAGTTGAAGAGCAATGTAATGAATATAATCATTCATTTAGAAGAGAATTTTTTTATGTTCTAACTCATGGAATGCTACATCTTTTAGGATATGATCATATAGAAGAAGAAGATAAAAAAGAGATGAGAGCTAGAGAAGAAGAGATTTTAGGAAAATTTGGTCATACAAGAGATTAAGGAGGGGCTGATGAAAGATAAGGGGAATAAACAAGATGTAACACAAAGTTTTAATGTAGCAATAGAAGGAATAATAGAAACTATTAGAACAGAACGAAATATGAAATTTCATGCCTTTTGTACAATATTAGTTTTAATGATTTCAATTTTTCTAGGTGTAAGCAGAATGGAGTTAATTGTGTTATCAATTAGTATGTCCCTTGTTTTAGCAGCAGAGCTCTTAAATACTGCTATAGAAAGTTTTGTAGATTTAGTTTCACCAGAATATAATATTTTGGCAAAGAGAGCTAAAGATGTTGGAGCAGGAGCTGTTTTTATAGCAGCAAGTAATGCTTTAATAGTTGGATATTTAGTATTTCATAAAAGAATAGCTGGTGAGTTTGATAATTTTTTTGATTTATTAAAAGAATCTTATGCAAATGTAATAATATTTATAATAATATTTATAGTAGTATTAGTAATAGCAATTAAAAGTATTTTTAAAAAAGGAACTCCTTTAAGAGGAGGAATTCCTAGTGGACATAGCGCTCTTGGTGGAGCGCTTTTCATGGGAATATTTTTTTTAACACATGATGTTAGAGTATTTTATCTTTCTCTATTTCTTTTAATTTTAGTTCTACAATCAAGAGTAGAAGGTAAGATACATACAGTTTTAGAAACCGTAATAGGTGCCGCAATAGGAATGGGTGTTACATATCTTTTTCTATCTCTATTAAAAGTTTAAAATATTAGGAGGTATATAATGCAAAGAGCTAAAGACTATCTGTTGCTTAGTGTACTCTCTTATTGTAATTTTTCTCAAGAGGATTATAAAAAAAATTTAGATCAAATTTACAGAGAGAATGATTCATTAAAATTAGATAGTGATGGATTTTATTTTTCAAATTCAAATACAAGATATTTATTTTATGATTTTTTTAAAGATATTCTTCATAATTGGGAGATATTTTATGTAGAAAGTAAGAGAGCTTCTGATTTAGAAAGAGATTCAACAGGATTTTATAGTGTAGTTTTTAGAAATATTAAATATGATAAATATGTTATTTCTTATAGAGGTAGTGAGAAATATCCTATAGAAGATGCTTACAAAGACTTTATAGAAAATGATTTAAAAATTGGTTTAGGAGTTAAACCTGTACAATTTTATGATGGTTTAGAAGTGTTTAATAAAATTTATGATGAGTTTAAAATTCCTAAAGAAAAGATATCAATAACAGGACATTCTTTAGGTGGTGGAATTGCTCAGTTTGTAAGTATTATGGTTGACAAGGAGAGAGGATTTATTCCATATACATGTACTTGGAATGCTGTAGGAATAAATAGAGATGGGATTATAAACCTTCTAGATTTCTTTAACTATGATAGAATTTTAGATAAATTAAATTTAGATGATATTGAGAAACAATATTTTATTGAGTTTAAAAATGAGTATTTATCATTTTTTTTAAAAGAGTTAAAAAAGGGGAAAGTAATAAAAGATAGTAATACGCTACTAATAACAAGTAATGTTGAAATATCACCTCAAATAGATGAGGGATTTATAAAAAATTTTGTAAAGAGTACAAAATTTGAAAATTTATTAAGTAAATTATCAAATGATACAAAAAATACTTTGTTAGATAATAATAGGGTTTTTAATGCACTATTTAAAGTAGATAATTTAACTAATGAATTATTCCAAGCAGATTATTTTATTAGAAAAATTAAAGCTAATAAAGTTTATGAAGAAAATATAGTTAATTTTTGTCACTCTGAAGATTTGACAGTTTCTCTTTTCCCACATGTTGGTGCTGTTTATCAAGTTGATAAAAGTTTTTTAAGAAAAGAGATAAAGAAAAAAACTATTTTTTCTAGTTTTTTATTTTTTACAAAATCAGTTCAAGATTACCACTACCAAGATATATTCTTACCTTTTATTGAGGTTGAAGGTGAAAGAAGTGGAATGTTTAGTAAAAATTTATCAATTGGTTATTTAGGAACAATTATAAGAAAAATCTTAACACTTGAATATTGTGTGGAAAGAGAGTTATTAGCAGATTATTATAGTTTAATTTTAATAACAGATGAAAATTATAAAAAGATTAAATCTCAAATATTAAATGCAATAAAAAAATGTGGAGAAGATATTTTATATAAATCTCAAGCATATAATCAAATAAAAGATATGGATCAAGAAACTTTTTCGAAAGTTTGGGAAAATTTGAAGACAAAGCTTCCTAGTCCATATAGAATACAAGATATATATGATTTAATATTATTTTAAAAGGACATGAATTTCATGTCCTTTTATAATTTAAATATATTTACAATTAGTGGAACTAATACAGGCACTGATGTAGTTAGAACAACGCCTGAAAAAAATGCAATAACAGATATATCAGAACTATTACTTTTATTTATAACTGGAAGAAGAGTATCCATAGCTGTAGCACCAGCTGTAGATATAGATTCGAAACTTCCAATGGATTTAGCAATAAGAGGAATTGTTAAAATTGCAAGAACCTCTCTAAAAACATTACTTAAAAAGGCAACACTTCCAAGTTCAGGACTTATTTTTGTTAATTCAATGGCTGATAGAGAGTACCAACCAAGACCAGAAGAAACAGCAAGACCTTCTCCAATAGAGATAGGAAGAAATAAAGAGCCGACAACTCCACCTAAAAGAGAACCTAAAATTGTGGATATAGGAAGAAGCCATATTTTTTTACCATATTTTTTTAAATTAGAAAATACAGAAGAGTTATCTCCAATATCGATTCCAACGAAAAATAAAAGTAAGCAGAGACCTAAATCGATAAAAGTATCTGATGAATTAGATAAAAATGGAGTTTGAAAAAATAATCCTATAATAACTCCCAAAATAATTGATAAACAAATTCCCAGCATCTATTTGTCACCTCTTTTTCTAAAAAAAAATTTAGTAATAAAAATACTTCCTAAAATAGAGAATAATGCAATAACAATAGCTTGTAATCCAAGATTTGGAAATTCTTTTATAATTTTGTTATCACTACCAATTTTATAACCCATAACTCCTAATAAAAAGAAAAGAGAAAAGGATTGTAAAATAGCAGTTTTCATTTTTAATTTTAAAGGTATTAATTGGTATTTACTTAATAAAAACCCACAGCTTATAATGAAAATATATAATAAAATTCTTATCATAATTCCTCCTAGATATTAAATATAGTAGGAGTTTACCATAAAGATTATATAAAAATCAAATTTTGTAAAAAATAAACCTTTAAAAGGTTTGAAAAAAATAAAAAATAAAAAAATAAAATTAATTTATTTTTTTTATTAAAATTTATGTAAAAAATAAAAATAAATTTTTTTTATTTTTAAAAATTAAATCATTATAAATAAGAATAATTATTTTTATGTGAAATTAGAAAGAGTGAGAATTACTATTTTCTTATAAAATAACCATAAAAAGGTTTATTTTAAATATAATCAAAGGAATTTTCTTGTGATTATAATGAAAAATATATTTCAAATAACTAAAAATGTTCTAAAATAAGAGTTATTGACATGAAAAAGAAAATAGAGTATATATGTTATCAACAAGAAAAAATAAATGAGGAGGAATTATTATGTCAAAAGGATTTGCACCAGAACCATATAAAATAAAAATGGTTGAAAATATGGCTATTATGACTAAAGAAGAGAGAAAAGAGGCTATTGAAAGAGCTGGATATAATACTTTTTTATTAAAATCAGATGAATGTTATATAGACTTACTTACTGACTCTGGAACTAATGCCATGAGTGATGCTCAGTGGGCTGGGTTAATGTTGGGAGACGAAGCTTATGCAGGAAGTAGAAACTTCTACCATTTAGAAAAAACAGTACAAGAACTTTTTGGATTTAAATATGTAGTTCCAACTCACCAAGGAAGAGGAGCAGAAAATATTTTATCAACATTAACAATTAAGCCAGGGGACTATGTTCCAGGAAATATGTATTTTACTACTACAAGATTTCATCAAGAAAGAAATGGGGCGACTTTCAGAGATATTATAATAGATGAAGCTCATAATTCTCAAATAGATTTACCATTTAAAGGTAATGTAGATTTAAAGAAATTACAAGCATTAATAGATGAAGTGGGGGCAGAAAAAATACCATATGTTTGTTTGGCAGTTACAGTTAACTTAGCTGGAGGACAACCGGTATCAATGGCTAATATAAAAGCTGTTTCAGAACTAGCTCATAAACATGGAATTAAGATTATGTATGATGCAACTCGTTGTATAGAAAATGCTTATTTTATAAAAGCAAGAGAAGAAGGATATGCAGATAAATCTATAAAAGATATTGTAAAAGAGATGTTTTCATATGGTGATGGATGTACAATGAGTGGAAAAAAAGACTGTTTAACTAATATCGGTGGATTCTTATGTATGAATGATTATGAATTATATCTACAAGCGACAGCTACAGTAGTTCAATTTGAAGGAATGCCTAGCTATGGTGGATTGGCAGGAAGAGATATGGAAGCTATGGCAATTGGACTTAGAGAGGCTGTAAACTATGAATATATAAGTCATAGAGTTAATCAAATAAGATATTTAGGAGAAAAGCTAGATGCAGCAGGGGTACCTATGGTAAAACCTTATGGAGGACATGCAATTTTCTTAGATGCAAGAGCATTTTTACCACATTTAACTCAAGATGATTTTCCTGCTCAAGCTTTAGCAGCATCTATTTATGAGCATTCTGGTGTTAGAACAATGGAAAGAGGAATTATATCAGCAGGAAGGGATGTAAAAACAGGAAAAAATCATTATCCTAAATTAGAAACAGTAAGATTAACAATTCCAAGAAGAGTTTATACATATGCTCACTTAGATTATGTAGCAGATACAATAATAGAACTGTACAAAAATAAAGAGCAAATAAAAGGATTAAAGTGGGAGTATGAACCAGCTTGTTTAAGATTTTTTACAGGAAGATTTTCACAGAAATAGATAATAAAAATTAAAATATCCTAAAGATAACTTTAGGATATTTTAATCTAGAAATACCTACATAAAACTTTCTACTAAAATAAAATTAGGAGGTATGTGATGGGGTTTATAGATTCATTATTATCACCGTTGAAAACAGCAGTTAGTGCATTGAATGGGTTTTTATGGGGTGATATAATATTATTTAATGTTGGTGAAGCAAATATTGGTTTAAGTTTATTAGTTTTAATGTTAATTCCTACAGGAATATATTATTGTATTAAAACTAGAATGTTATCTTTTAGATTATTTCCAGAGATGATAAGGATAGTTTTAAAAAGTAAGAATAAAGAGGATAAGGAAGCTATTTCTGGATTACAAGCTCTATTTATAGCTACAGCTTCTAGAGTGGGAATGGGGAATTTAGCTGGCGTAGTAGCTGCAGTGTCTTTTGGAGGACCTGGAGCAATATTTTGGATGTGGATAGCAGCTATAATAGGATCAAATACTGCATTCATAGAGAGTACATTAGCTCAAATTTATAAAGAAAAAGATCCTTTGTTTGGTGGGTGGAGAGGTGGACCAGCTTATTTTATGAATCGAATGGAGGTTATTGCTGAATCTAGAGAGGACGATCCATTTGAAAAAAAATTTGGAAAAAGACTCAGATGTTGTATCTAAAAATGGAAAAAGATACTATAAAAAATCTTCTAATTTTAGACTTTGTGGAATTTTATTTGCAATTTCTGGATTAATAACTTGGGTTGGAATAACACAAATAGTTTCTAACTCCGTTTCAGAATCATTTAATAATGCTTTTGGAATATCACCACTTTATACATCAATTGCAATGACAGCTTTAGGAGCAATAGTTTTATTTGGAAAAGGAAGAAAAGATAAAATAGCAGATGTTTTAAATAAATTAGTGCCAATAATGGCAATATTATATTTTTCTTTAACACTTTTTATATTGATTAAAAATATTGGTTCAGTTCCTGGAATGTTTTTAGAAATTTTTGAAGAGGCTTTTGGTGCTAGGCAAATAGTTGCAGGAGGATTTGGAGCAGTATTAATGCAGGGAGTAAAAAGAGGTTTGTTTTCAAATGAAGCTGGAAGTGGTTCAGCTCCATGTGCAGCGGCAGCAGCAGATGTAGATCATCCTGTAGAACAAGGGTTAATTCAAGCTTTAGGTGTTTTTATAGATACTTTAGTTGTTTGTAGTTGTACGGCATTTACAATGCTTTTAGCACCACAATCAATTAGAGATGGAAAAATGGGGATGGATTTACTTCAAAGTTGTATGGATTATCATATAGGAAGTATTGGAACACCTTTAGTTGCAGTAATATTATTCTTATTTAGTTTTAGTACATTTTTAGGAATATTATTCTATGCAAGATCTAATGTAGCATTTTTATTTGGTGATAAAATGAAGGCTCAAGATGCATATAAAATTTTAGCATTAATTATGATGTTTGTAGGTGGAATGGCTCAGTATCTGTTTGTATGGGAATTAGGAGACTTGGGAGTGGCATTAATGACAGTATTTAATATCATTGCAATAGTTCCAATGTCTAAAATAGCATTAGATTCTTTAGATGATTATGAAGAAATTTATATTAAAAATAATAAAACAGTATTATTAGAAAAAGAGTAAAGTAATACCTTAGATTAGAGTTTGGACTAATCTAAGGTATTTTTTATTGTAAAAATATGTAAAATTTGATATTCTATAATAAACAGTTTTTTATTTTAAGGGGGAATAGTATGTTTTTATCGCCAGGAGAAAAGATACTAAAATATAGAAAACATTATAAAATTAAACAAGAAGATATAACAGGGGATAAAGTTTCTAAGACATACTTAGGAATGGTTGAAAGTGGTCGAAAATCTTTAAGTAAAAAAATGAGTGTTATTTTTTATAAAAACTTAAAGAGAA
Organism: Cetobacterium sp. 2G large; assembly: GCF_014250655.1. NCBI lineage: Bacteria > Fusobacteriati > Fusobacteriota > Fusobacteriia > Fusobacteriales > Fusobacteriaceae > Cetobacterium > Cetobacterium sp. 2G large. Next base: position 537,027 of record NZ_JACHTH010000005.1, read on the forward strand.
TAGTTGAAGAGTTAGGTGAAGAGCTTACAATAACTTATGAGAGCTTTATAGAAACTTCTGAAGAACAAGCTAAAAAATATTTAGATAAAGTTATAAAAGATAGAGAAATAAATAATAAATGGTTAGTTGAAGAAGGAATTTTAAAGGTGTCAAAAATAGATCAAATTAAATATATAATTGATTTAGCAGAGATGTACTTAAAACTAGAAAATACAAATGAAGCTAGAAGAATGTATAGTAAACTTTTTCAAAGAATTACAGAAATTAAAAAATATGAAAAAGAATTTGAAATTTTTATAAATTTATGTGCAAAACATGAAAAGTATGAGATAATATCTTTACTGTTTAATAAATATAAAGATGATATTTTAGCAAATCAAATTTTAAAGAGGAATGATAAAATATATTATCTATATCTGTTTTCACTTTATAAAGATAAAGAAAAAAACTATTTAAATATAGAGAATGAAATAAATGAGTATTTAAAAATTATAAAGAATAGAGTTATAAAAAATAATTGTCTGAATATTTTAGCAGAAATTTATATAGAGTCTGATATAGAAAAAGGAATTGAATTATATTTTTTAATTTTGAAAAAAGCAGTAACTTTAGAGGAAAAATTACATACGCTCTATAGCTTAGGAAAAATTTTAATTAATTCTAAAAAAAATAATGAGTTAAAAAATATTTATTTAAAATTAAATAAGATTTATGAAAAGAAAATTATTAAAAATAATGAAGAGAAATTTAAACTATTATATAACCTAGGGAAATTATCAGAGTACTTTGAGAAAAAAAATGAAAGTAGAACTTTTTATATAGAGGCACTTATAATTGGAAAAGGAATAGAAGTTCCTCTTAAAGAAGTAATAGATATAATTAATAGATTATTTAAAATGTTTGAAAAAAGTGATTATTACTCTTTAATTAGTATAGAAAAAGAGTATTTAAGAATATTAGAAAGTTATGAGGATTTTAAACCTGTAATAAAACTTTTTGAGTATTATTATAAAAACTATCCTCATAAAATGGAAGAGAAATTTAATTTATTTGGAAACTATTTGGAGTAAAATAGTAAGGAGAAAGGTAAAATGGTAAAAGTAGGAAAAAGACAAACAATGAAGATTAATAACTTCAGCAGCAAAGGAGCACATTTAGATGCAGGAACAGGAGACTCAAAAGATAATATTCTTCTGCCTAACAATGAGTTAGAGGGTAAAGTTTTAGATATTGGTGATGAGCTAGATGTAATGATATATAGAGACTCGGAAGATAGATTAACAGCAACTTTAAGAAAAACAGCTTTAACAGTTGGAACAATAGGAAAGCTGTATGTAACAGATACAAATGAAAAATTGGGAGCATTCTTAGATTGGGGACTAAAAAAAGAATTACTATTACCACATGCCCAAATGGTAGGAGAAGTTAAACCAGGAGATGAGGTTTTAGTTGGAATATATGAGGATAGTAAAGGAAGACTATCTGCGACAATGAAAATATATAGTTTTTTAATGCCAAATAAAGATTATCAAAAAAATGATTTTGTAGAAGGTACAGTATATAGAATTAATCCTGAAATTGGTGTTTTCGTAGCAGTGGACAATAGATATTTTGGATTAATTCCAAATAGTGAGTGTTTTAAAAAGTTCTATGTAGGTGAAGAGATTCAAGCTAGAGTTATCAGAGTTAGAGAGGATGGAAAGTTAGACTTAGCAATGAGAGAGTTAGCTTTTGTTCAGATGGATAAAGATGCAGAAAGTATTTTAGGAAAAATGAAGATATTAAAAACGCACTTTAGATTTAATGACGATAGTTCACCAGAAGCTATAAAAGAGTATTTTGGAATAAGTAAAAAAGCTTTTAAAAGAGCTATAGGAAAACTTTTAAAAGAGGGAAAAATTGAAAAAACTGAAGAAGGATTCTTTAGATTAAAATAAAAGGGGATTTTATGGAAGGGAAAACTATACAATCTATCCAAAGAGCAATAGATATAATGAACTGTTTTAATGAAAATGTGCATGAACTTTCATTAAAAGAGATTAGTGAAAAAGTTGGTTTAAGTAAAAGTACTGCACATGGAATTGTATCAACACTTTTAAAAAACTCGTATTTAGAGCAAAATGAAAAAAATAGCAACTATTCATTAGGACCAGCCTTTATAGAAAAAAGCTTTATTGTAAATGAGGATGTTTTAATAAAGAATATTGGGCATAAATATTTAGTAAAGATATCAGAAGAGTTTTCAGTGACCGTGAATTTATTTTTATTTAAGAGAGAGCATTTAAAATTAATTGATAGAGTACAATCTGACTCGATGTATTATACAATTAGTACATCGATAACTAAAATTCCTTTAAATGCATCAGCTTCTGGAAAGTTAGCATTAGCATATTCTAAAGATGTAAATATAGATAAAATATTTAGTAAAAATCTATTATATAAATATACAAATAGTACAATAATAGATAGAGAAACATTGATAGAAGAGATTTATAAAATTAGAGAAGATGGATATTCTTTAGAGCGATCAGAGGTTGAATTAGGAATTTATTGTATATCGGTTCCAATTTTTAAAGTTAATAATGTTTTTGTTGGAACAGCATCAATAATGGCAACAAGAGAAAAATTAATGAATATTTTACCTAAATTGGCACCAAAGATGGTTGCTATGAGTAAAAAAATATCGTTCGAATTAGGAGCACGAGAGGAGTGAAAACTCCTCTTTTTTATTTTCCTATTGACAAAAAAATAAAAATGGTATATTGTTAATATAACAATTTTTTATTGAAGAATGACGTTCGACAATGTAGAACAAAAAAGGGAGGATTTATGAACAACATGCTGGAAATTTTTGGACAATTTTGCTTTACAGAGGATAAATTAAAAAGCAGAATACCAGAATCGTATTTTAAAGAGTTTAAAAAAGTTCAAAATGGAGAGAAAGAGTTATCTATAGAACTTGCTGACTCAATAGCAAATGCAGTTAAAAATTGGGCTACTGAAAATGGAGCTACACATTTTACACATTGGTTTCAACCATTGACAGAATTGACTGCTGAAAAGCATGATTCGTTTATTTCTATGTCGTCTGATGGTACTTGTGTTTCGCAATTCTCTGGGAAGGAGCTTATAAAGGGTGAAGCTGATACATCATCATTTCCAAATGGAGGAGTTAGATCAACTTTTGAAGCAAGAGGATACACAGCGTGGGATTGTAAATCACCAATGTTTTTAAGAGGAGAGGGATTATCTAAATCATTATATATTCCAACAGCTTTTATTGGATATAACCAGATGGCATTAGATAAAAAAGTACCTTTATTAAGATCAATAGACTTTATATCAGAGCAAGCACTAAGATTAAAAAAGATACTAGACCCTAAATCAAATGTAACGTCAATAACAAACACTCTAGGATTAGAGCAAGAGTATTTTTTAATAGAGAAGAAATTTTGGGAAAAACGTCAAGATTTAATGCTTTCAGGTAGAACAATATTTGGATCTTTACCACCAAAAGGTCAAGAGTTAAATGATCATTACTACGGAAGTATAAAAGAAAAAGTTGAAAAAGTGATGAATGAGATAGATACGGAATTATGGAAAATAGGGATAATGGCAAAAACAAAACATAATGAAGTAGCTCCTAATCAGTTTGAGATTGCATTGATGTTTACAACAGCAAATGTAGCTGTTGATCAGAATCAATTGACTATGGATATAATAAAAAAGGTTGCAGATAGACATAAATTAAGTGCATTATTACATGAGAAACCATTTAAAGGAGTTAATGGTTCTGGAAAACATTGCAACTGGTCATTATCAACAAATTTGGGAGAAAACTTATTAGATCCATCTTCTTTATCAAAAAATAATCTTCAGTTTTTAGTATTTTTAACAGCAGTTTTAGAGGGAATTGATAGATATGAAGATGTCTTGAGAGCTTCTTGTGCGACTCCTGGAAATGACCATAGATTAGGTGGACACGAAGCACCTCCTGCAATAATTTCGGTTTTCATAGGGGAAGAGTTAGAAGAAATATTAAAAAATATAGGAAAAATAGTTCCTGTAAACGAAGCACAAGAAAATATGGAGTTTGGTGTAAAAAACTTTACAAAAATACCAAAAGATATATCAGATAGAAATAGAACATCACCTTTTGCATTTACAGGAAATAAATTTGAGTTTAGAATGCCAGGTTCAAGTGCATCGGCATCGACACCAACATTTATAATAAATACAATTATTGGAACTATAATAAAAGAGTATGCCGATTATTTAGAAGGAAGAGATTCTAAGAATTTAAAAAAGGATATAATCGAACTTATAAAAGATAGATACGAAAAGCATAAAAGAATTATATTCAATGGAAATGGTTATGATGAGAGTTGGAAAATTGAAGCAGAAAAAAGAGGGTTAAAAAATTTAAAAAATACACTAGAAGGATTGAGAATATATAAACAAGAAAATATAGTAGAGTTATTTAAAAATGCCAAGGTATTATCACCAGAAGAGCTAGAGGCAAGATATATGGTTTATTGTGAGCGTTATATTAAACAAGTTAATATCGAAGGAAGCTCAATGGTTAGAATAGCTAGAAATGAGATATATCCAGCTTTAATGGAGTATGCAGCTAAGATATCAAATAGTATCTTGTCATTAAGAGAAGTTTTAGGAGATGATGAGTTCTTAGTGGCTGATAAAGCTCATTTAGTAAAACTATTAGCTGGAAAAAATCGTTTGAAAGATTATTTAGCTCAATTAGAGTCACAACTTGTAGTAGCTAATGAAATTGAAGATTTATATGAAAAAGTAGTTTATTTAAATAAAGAAATAATTCCTTTGCTTAAATGTCTAAGAGATATTATTGATTTACTAGAGCATCAAGTTGAAAAGAAAGTTTGGCCTGTACCAACTTACGAAGATATGCTATTTAAATTATAATAAATAGAAAAGTCAGAGTTTTACTCTGACTTTTTTTAACTATATTGTGCTTTTAAATTATGTTTCTTTAAAACATGTTTAATCGCTTCTAAGGCAGCAATTGTACCATCTGATGTAGCTGTAGTAACTTGTCTAATATGTTTAGATCTAACGTCTCCAGCAGCATATATTCCTTCAATAGATGTATGCATAGCTTCATTAGTAATAATATAACCTTGCTCATCTAGAGATGCCACTTCACCATAAAGTTCTTTAAGTGATTTTGTTCCTAAGTATAAGAAAGCAAACTGAGTAGGATAAGTTTCATGAGTACCATTGATTTTAACAATAACCTCTTCAACAAATTCATCTCCCTTAATTTCAACTAGTTCACTTGAATAATACATTTTAACTTTTTCGTTGGCTTTTAATGTTTCCATAAGAGCCTTATCGCAACTATCATCACAGTTATCAGTTATAAACATATGAATCTCTTTTGAATACTTTGTTAAAAATAGAGCTTCTTCAGCAATTTCTTTACCTTTTCCAAAAAGAGAAACAGTCATATTTCTTGTAAAAGCGCCATCACAAGTTGCACAGTAAGAAACTCCTTTTCCTAGATACTTTTCTTCTCCAGGAAGTTTTTTAGATCCATTTTTTGCCCATCCACTTGCAATTATAACAGTTTTTCCTAGGAAATTTTCAATATCTGTTTTTACAATTTTATGCTCTCCAAATAAATCAAATGCTAAAAATGTAGCATTAACAAATTCAACATTGTATTTAAGTGTTTGCTCTTTCATTAGAGTATAGATATCTTTTCCAGTAGGTGATCCTAAAATACCAGGATAGTTTTCTATTTTATGGGCCATAAGAAGACTTCCAGTATTTGGCTTCTCAATAACTAAAACAGAAAGATTAGATCTTCCAGCATAAAGTGCTGCAGTCAGACCAGCTGGTCCAGCACCGATAATAACAACATCATAAACTTTGTTTTCCATATTAATTCCTCCTAAAACATTCCTTGGGATTTTAATACTCTTTTTTCCTCGCCTAAAATAGTAGGTTCAGTATGGGCGCTATACACTATAGTATCTTCTGGATAAGTTTCACAAATCTTTTTTAAACTTCTTTGTAATTGTGATAAGTTACCAGTAGGTAAATCATATCTACCATAACTTCTTCTGAATAGTGTATCCCCAGAAATCATAAAATTAGACTCTTTGTTATAAAAACATTTAGAACCAATTGTATGACCAGGAGTATCAATAACTTCAAAACCAAAAATAGAATCTCCCTCTTTTATAGGAGTAAAATCACCTGTATATGCAAAGTCATATCCTTGAATAGCATAAGATAAGTTTAAGGATGCATCAGTTAAAAATTTCTCTTCCTCTTTTCCAATATAAATGTGAACATTAGGAAAAAGATGTTTTATTTCATTTATTCCGCCAATATGATCACCATGACCATGAGTAAGAATAACATTTTTTAGAGTTAAATTGTGATCTTTTATAAAAGATACAATATTTTCTAATCTAGAATCACTACAATCAAAAAGAGAAGCTTCGTTGTTGTCATTCCAAACCAAATAGCAGTTCGTCATATAGCTTCCCAAAGGAAAGGCTTTAATTTTCATTAAAAATACCTCCAATATATTCTTTTTCATAATTATACATTATTTTAGTATTTTTTTCCATGAAAATATTTATAAAAACATCTTTAAAACTTCTTTTACCATCTCAATACGTTTTTCAATAGATGAGATAACTAAATATTCAGAAGCTTCATGAGAGTTTCCACCAACAGGTCCTACTCCGTCAAGAACTCCAACTCCGAGAATTCCTAAAAAATTAGCATCAGATCCACCACCAGTTTTTTCCCAATTAGAATCAATTTTTAATTGTTTTTTAACTATTTCAAATTTATCTAAAAGTTCCTTTGATAAAGGATTAAGAACTAAAGGAGGTCGATAACCAATCTCTTTTATTTCAACATTAATACCTTCAACATATGGATTTTCTTTTAATCTATTTAAGGTTTTTTCTATATTTTCAAAATGATTTATATCATGTGATCGCCCTTCAAATTTTATAATAGCTTTATCAGGTATTGTATTTACTCCAAATCCACCATTAATAATTCCAACGTTAATAGAGTTCCCTAATTCTAAATTTTGTAATTTTGAAATCTCTAAAACCCAATGAGATGCTTCAACAATAGCATTTATACCATTTTGAGGAGCTATTCCAGCATGAGTAGCTTTTCCATTAAAAGTAATTTCATACTTAATTAGCCCTTTTCTTTCTGAAACCATATTTCCATTTTTTCTAGCGGGTTCAAAAACTAGAGCATATTTTGTTTTTTTTCCCATTTCTGTAATTAATTCTCTAGATATTAAAGAGCTAATTTCCTCATCTGTATTTATTATTATACATATATTTAAAGAGCTATCTTTAAATTCTTTTGCAACCTCATACATAGATAAAAGTCCTGATTTCATATCATAAACTCCAGGCCCAGTTGCGATATCACCCTCTATTTTAAATGGTCTTTGAGCTGCAGTTCCTTCAGGAAATACAGTGTCATTGTGACCTATAAAAAGAAAATCAAAATTATCAACATCTCTATTTTTAATAACAAGAACAGGATTTATTCCATTAAGTTCATGATATTCAACAATCCAATCTTTATAAAGTTTTTGAAAAAAATTAGTTACAAATTGTAAACCCTCTGGAGTATTGCTTCCACAGTCTACATTAACAAGTATTTCTAAATTTTTTAAATAAGTATTTAAATCCATAAAAATCCTCCTTAAATTTTATATTAACCAAATAAAACCATGTTAGAGATGAGAAGTACAACAAGTCCAACTAACATAGGAAGAAAAGTTCTTCTAACAACTAAAAATGGAGAAACACCTGAAATACCACAAACAGCAACAATAACCGCAGTAATAGGTGAAACACTTCTTGCAATACCAGACGCAAGTTGCATAGGCATGGCAATAACAACAGGGTCAATATTAACAGATGCTGCAACAGTTGGTGCTAAAGCAGCAAAGGCAAAGAATGGAGCATTTCCAGAACCCATAATAACAGACGAAGCTGAAATAACCGCCGTCATAACTAAAATCATAGGTTGAACACCTAAGCCAGCATTTTTAGTCCAATCAATAATACTATTAATAACTCCAACTTTAGTTAAACCATAAGCAAAAAATTGACCAGCAACTATTAGAGTTATAACTGCAGCAAATTGTGAACCCATAGAGTTGAAAATTATTTTTAATTCACTAATAGTATTTTTAAAGGTTTTTTTTCTGATTCCTTCAATAACCATACTAACGATAATGCTTAAGAGCATAGCAACTTCAACATTCATTTTTATTGAACTTTTGAAAAGAGAGCTAAATGCTAAAATAACAACAAGTGGGATTATGGGAAAAATAGCATAGAAATTAGGAACATTACTATCCTCTTCATCTATAGAGCTTTTAGTTTTTACTCCAAAATCATCATAAGTTGAATTTTTATCTCCAATTTTTTGTACGAAATAATGCGTTATTGCAATTGCAATTATAACAAAAATAGCAACAGGAAGTTGGTATTTAACAAAATAAAGAGCAGCATCTAAATTTGCTGTTTTAGCAGCCAGAACAGAATTTCCAGATGCAGGCCCCAAATCTAAGCAAGCAGTAGTTCCAATAACAGCTGTTGCAGAAAGTGGACTAGCACCAAGAGAAACAAGAATAGGATAAACAGTAACCATTAATAAAACTCCTAAACCAGAAGCACTCGGAATAAAAATATTTAAAATTTGTCCAAGAATATAAGTAAGAGCTAGAACTAAATATGGTGAATTTAATTTTTTCATAGGTTTAGTTGTGATTTTAACTAGTGCTTTACTGGCTCCAATATGATCCATATATTTAGCAAATCCTCCAACAACCATAATAGTTAAACCAAGACCAGCAGTAGTTTTAGAAAAAGTATCTTTTAAATATTGAAAAATATCTAAAAAATTAGATCCTATTGAAGCTTTCTCATTAAGAATAGGAGTATCTTTTAAAAGAATAGCAGTACAAAGTAATAAAAAACCAGCTACAAATAAAACTCCTTGTGGATAAAACTTTTTTACAATAAAGTAACCGACAAAAAAAATAATAAAAAGTGTGATGAAAAAAATCATTGAGTAGTTTCCTCCTTCGATATTTAAAAGTCTAAATTTTTTTAACAAAAGTGTATAAAAATAGTGTTGTTAAAATAATTTAAGAACATTTTTCACTAATTATACATACTTTAATTAGAGGTGTCAATAAATGAAAAATATATATTATAAATGGTAATTATTTACCGCTAATTAATCAACTTTTGGTTAAGTTTTTATAAAAAGCTAAAAAATAAAAAAAAACAGTTGACTTGAATACTAGTGTAATACTATAATTTTAATTAAAAACTGTTCTTTAAACGAATTATAGTACTTATTTTCAGAACAAAAATTTTTGAAAAAATACTTTTAAAATGGAGGGATAAAATGAAGTATAGTTACTATCCAGGATGTACTTTAAAAACTAAAGCAACTAAATTGGAGAGTTATGCTTTAGAAGCAGCAAAAAAGCTAAATATTTCATTAGAAGAGATTGAAAATTGGCAATGCTGTGGGGGAGTATATCCTCAAAGTGATGGGGAAGTAGCACAAAAACTTTCATCTGTTAGAAGTTTAATATCAGCAAGAGATAAAGAAGAGAAACTTTTGACTCTTTGTTCAGCTTGTCACAATGTTATTAAAAGAGTTAATAACGATATTAAAACAAAAGAAAACGTAAGAAAGAAGGCTAATTTATATTTAGAAGTTGAAAATGAGTATAAGGGAGAAACTGAGGTAGTTCATTATTTAGAAATGTTAAAAAATGATGTAACTTTTGATATTTTAAAGGAAAAGGTTGAAAATTCATTAAATGGAAGAAGAATAGGGGCATATTATGGATGTCTTTTGTTAAGACCCCAAAAGGAGATGACGTTTGATAATCCAGAAAATCCAACTATAATAGAGGATTTTATAGAAGCGCTAGGAGGAAAAGCCATAAAATATCCATATAGAACTGAATGTTGTGGAGGGTATTTAGCTGTAAATAATAAAAAATTAGCTGAAAATATGAGTGATAAGATTATTAAATCAGCTGAATTAAGCGAAATAGAGGAAATAATAACTGCATGTCCTCTTTGTAAATATAATTTAGAAAAAAAAGATTCTAAAATTAAAGTCACATATTTTACAGAATTGTTAGCAGAAGCTTTAAATCTTAAAACAGAGGAGGAATAATGATTAGGGAGAAAAAAAATCCTAAAAAAAATTCAGAGGTTCAAAAAATAATTGAACTGAGTAAAGAAAAAATAGATGATTGTATGCAATGTGGAAAGTGTTCAGCAGGTTGTCCTGCAAATGCTGGAATGGATATTTTACCTCATCAAGTTATAAGATTTTTGCAAATTGGAGATGTAAAAAAATTAAGAGAATCAAAGTCTATTTGGAATTGTGCAGCTTGTTTTACTTGTGAATCGCGATGCCCAAGAGATGTAAGTGTTTCAAAATTAATGGAAGCAGTAAGACAAACAGTTGTTAGAAAACAAGGAGAGGATAGATTGACTCCTGAAGTTGTTTCAAAATTAATGAGAGATAGAGATATGCCACAACAAGCAGTTGTAAGTGGTTTTCGTAAATATAGTAAATAATTTTTTTTGTTAAGGGAGGAAAATCAGTGCGTAAAGTAGGGGTATTTGTTTGTTGGTGTGGAAGTAATATTGCTGGTACTGTCGATGTAGAAAAAGTAAGAGATGCAGTGAAAGATATGCCAGGGGTAGTACATTCAGTAGATTACCAATATATGTGCTCAGAGGTAGGTCAAAACTATTTAAAAGATGCTATAAAAGAAAAAGGATTAGATAGAATAGTCGTTGCTTCTTGTTCACCTAGAATGCATGAAGCAACATTTAGAAAAGCAGCAGAATCAGCTGGATTGAATCCATATTTAGTAGAGATAGCAAATATAAGAGAACACTGTTCTTGGGTTCACAAAGATAAGGAAGTAGGAACTGAAAAAGCCATATCCTTAACAAAGGCAGCCATAGCTAAAGCAACTTTAAATGAAAAATTAATAGCAGGAACTACTGCAGTTGAAAAAAGAGCTTTAGTAATAGGTGGAGGAATAGCAGGGATTCAGACAGCTTTGGATATTGCTGACGCAGGATACTTAGTTGATATAGTTGAGCAAGCTCCTACAATTGGAGGAAAAATGGCTCAAATAGATAAAACATTCCCTACATTAGATTGTTCGGCATGTATATTAACGCCAAAAATGGTTGATGCAGCAGCACATCCAAATATAACACTATATACATATAGTGAAGTAGAAAATGTAAGTGGGTTTGTAGGTAACTTTAATGTAGCTATAAAGAAAAAACCAAGATATGTAGATATGGATAAATGCACTGGATGTGGAGTTTGTATAGAGAAATGTCCATCTAAAAAAGGAAAAAGTGAATTTGAAGAGGGATTAGCCACAAGAACAGCAATTTATACTCCATTTGCTCAGTCTGTACCAAAAGTTCCAGTTATAGATAAGGAACAATGTTTAAAGTTCAAAACTGGAAAGTGTGGAGTATGCTCTATAGTTTGTGGAACTAAGGCTATAAAATTTGATCAAGAAGAGGAGATTATTAATCAAAAATATGGAGCTATAGTTTTAGCAACTGGATTTGACTTAATAAAATTAGATGAATTTGGAGAATATCATTATGATCATCCAGATGTTATAACAGGTCTTGAATTTGAAAGATTAACAAATGCAGCAGGACCTACAAAAGGAAAATTTGTAAAGCCTTCAAATGGAGAAAGACCAAAAAAAGTTGTTTTTGTTCAGTGCGTTGGCTCAAGAGATAAAAGTGAAAGAGGAAAATCATATTGCTCGAAGATATGTTGTATGTATACAGCCAAGCATGCTATGTTAATAAAAGATAAATATCCAGATACAGAAGTTTATGTATTTTATATAGATGTACGTACTCCTGGTAAGAATTTTGATGAATTCCAAAGAAGAGCTGTAGAAGAATACGGGGTTCACTATATAAAAGGAATGGTTGGAAAAGTTATGCCAGAAGGATCTAAACTAATGGTTCAAGCTGTAGATACGTTATCAGGAGTACCATTAGAAATAGATGCAGATATGGTAGTATTAGCCTCAGCAACATCAGCTAAGCCAGACGCAGTAGCATTAAAAAGAAAATTAAATATAAGTGGGGATTTAAATAACTTCTTTACGGAAGCTCACCCAAAGTTAAAACCTGTAGAAACAGCCTCAGCTGGAATATATTTAGCAGGAGCATGTCAAGGACCAAAAGATATACCTGAAACAGTAGCACAAGCTAGTGCGGCAGCAGCAAAAGCAATAATTTTATTAAGCAAAAAAGAGTTAACAAATAATGCCTGTGTGTCTAATGTAAATAAAAATATTTGTAGTGGATGTAAAGCTTGTTCGAAGATGTGTCCATATGATGCTATAAAAGTTAAAATGATGGATATATATGATCATGGGAAAGTTGTAAGAAAAGAAGTGGCTGAAGTGAATGAAGCTCTATGCCAAGGGTGTGGAGGATGTACTGTTTCTTGTCGTCCAGGTGCAATAGATTTAAAAGGATTTACAAATAAACAGATAATGGCGGAGGTAGACGCAATATGTCTTTAGAAATAAATAAAACAGAAGAGTTCAAACCTTTAATAGTTGCTTTTTGTTGCAACTGGTGTAGCTATGCAGGTGCAGATTTAGCAGGAACGAGTAGATTAAATTATCCAGCTAATGTAAAAATAATCCGTGTACCATGTTCATGTAGAGTTAATCCAAATTTTGTTCTTCGTGCTTTTCAAAAAGGAGCAGATGGAGTTGTAATGGCAGGATGTCATCCAGGGGATTGTCATTATTCAACAGGAAATTATTATACAAGAAGACGTTTCTCGGTTTTTACTAATCTTCTTCAATTTATGGGAGTAGAGAAAGATAGATTTAAAGTTGATTGGATATCAGCAGCAGAAGCAAATAAATTTTCTACAGTTATGAATGATATTTTAGAAAAAGTTCATAAATTAGGACCAAACAGAAAGTTGAGGGATATGAGATGGGAAAGATAGAGATATTATTAGAAGCAAAAGAGGATTTAATAGCAAAAAAAATAGATGTGATAATAGGTTGGAAAAAAGAGGATAATTCTATTGAATCGATTCCAACTTTCGTAGAGAATTTAGAAGAGTTTGAAACACTTATAATTGATGATTACTGTGTAAATAATTTATCTAAATATTTAATAGATGAAGCAAATAACGGAAGAAAAGTAGGGGTTTTCTTAAAAAAATGTGATGAAAAAGGTTTTGAGCAAATTGTAATGGATAATAGAATAGTTAAAGAAAATATTGTTACTTATAAAATATCTTGTAATGGAATGAAGAATTTTATGACGAATGAGATATTTAGAAAATGTGAAGAATGTTTAGATGAAACGATAGATAAATATTCTGATGTCAAAGAGATAGAAGAGATGAGTTATGATGAAAGATATGAGTATTGGATGGGAGAGATGTCTAAATGTATTAGATGTAATGCCTGTAGAAATATTTGTCCTGCTTGTAATTGTGAAACTTGTGTTTTTGAGAATAAAAATGAAGATGTTCTAGGAAAAGCTAATAATGAAAGTGAAACAGGATTCTATCAAATTATAAGAGCTTATCATGTAGCAGGAAGATGTTCTGACTGTGGTGAGTGTGAAAGAATTTGTCCAGTCGGAATTCCTTTAGGAAAGATAAATAGAAAAATAATAAAGGATTTAGGTGAACTTTATGGTGCTGAAGAAGATACGTTATCAAACTATAATATAGAGGATAAAGATAGTTTCACAGAGAAAAAGGGAGGGAAATAATGAAAAAGTTATCTAAAAAAAATTTAAATGCCCTTTGGGAAATTATAAATGAAGAGTATAACTTATTTCTTCCTAAAAAAGATAGAGGGATACTAAAGTTTAAAAATTTTATAGAGGAGGGAGAAGTAGATTTAGAAACTTTAAAAACAACAGTCCCTTTAAAAAACTTTGTATTTCCTCAAAATGAAACATATTTAAAATTTAAGACAGAGAATAAAAAAATAAAATTTAAAGTAGAAGGGGTTTCAGAAGAAAAATATGTAATTTTTGGTGCTAGACCTTGCGATATTAAATCATTAGAAATATTAGATAATATTTTTTTAAGAGAACCAGTTGATACGTATTATAAGGCTCATAGAGATAGAGGTATTATAATATCTTTAGCTTGTAACACTATTGAAAGTAGTTGTTTTTGCGAAATTTTTGGAATAGAGCCAACATCAATTTTTAAATCTACAGATATATCCCTAGTTGATTGTGGGGACTTCTATTATTGGAATGAAGTAACTGAAGAGGGTAAGATATTAACAGAAAAGCTTAAAAATATTTTAGAAAACATAGAAGAAGTAGATAAAGAGTTACATGAAAATAGGAAAGAGATTATCAAAAAAAAATCAGAAGAAAATATTTTGAATAGTTTAGAAATAAATAAGATTGGAGAGCTAAAAGAAGTTTTTGAAAATGAAAAAGTATGGAAAGAGTTGTCAAGAAGATGTTTAGCTTGTGGATCGTGTACATATGTTTGTCCAACTTGTCACTGTTATGATGTAAAAGATTATGCTGGAAATAATAGTGGTGAAAGATTTAGATGTTGGGATTCGTGTATGTATTCAGAATTTACTTTAATGGCACATGGAAACCCTAGAACAACTCAAATGCAAAGAGTAAGACAGAGGTTTATGCATAAATTAGTATATTATCCAAATAATCACGATGGAATTTATTCTTGTGTTGGATGTGGAAGATGTATAGAAAAGTGCCCGGTGCATATTGATATAGTAAAAGTAATAAAAAAATTGGCGGTGAATAAATAATGGCTTGTACATGTCATGAAAAGGACCCATTGGTTCCACAAATAGCAAAATTAGAATTTGTAAGAAGAGATACACCAGATGTAACAACATTTAGAATAGTATCAGAGAATGGAAAGGCACCTTTTGAGTTTAAACCTGGGCAGTGTGCAATGATATCTGTACCACCTCTAGGGGAAGCTATTTTTTCAATAACGTCATCTCCAACTGAAGAGGGATATATAGAGTGTAGTATAAAAAAATGTGGTGTTGTAACAGATTATTTACATACATTAGAAGCAGGAGACGAAATTGGAATAAGAGGACCATACGGAAATAATTTTCCTGTGGAATTACTAAAAGGAAAAGACTTATTATTTATAGGTGGAGGAATTGGATTGGCACCTTTAAGATCGGTTATAAATTATGTTATGGATAGAAGAGATGAATTTGGAAAAGTTGATATAGTTTATGGTGCTAGAACACCAGAAGACTTAGTTCATCCAAAAGATATATTTGAAGTTTGGCCAAAATCGGAAAATACAGATGTATACTTAACAGTTGATAAAGAGGCAGAAAATTGGAATGGACATGTTGGTTTTGTTCCAAGTTATATAAAAGAATTAGAGTTTAATACTAATAAGGTAGCTCTTGTTTGTGGTCCTCCAATAATGATTAAATATGTTCTTCAAGGACTTGAAGAGTTGGGATTTAAAAAAGAGCAGGTTTATACAACTTTAGAATTAAAAATGAAGTGTGGATTTGGAAAATGTGGACGTTGTAATATAGGGGATAAATATGTATGTAAAGATGGACCTGTATTTAGATGTGATGAAATAACAGAGCTTCCAGACGAATATTAATCTTTATTAGGAGGAGAATAAGAAAGTGACAGATAAAAAAATGGTGGATATATATATATTGGGTAAAAAATACACAGTACCGAATACGTTAACAATAATGGAATCAATGGAATATGCTGGTTATCAGTTAAAAAGAGGTTGTGGATGCAGATCTGGATTTTGTGGTGCATGTGCAACAGTTTATAGAGTAAAAGGGAATAAGGAAATGAAAGTTGTTTTAGCTTGCCAAAGTAAGGTTGAAGACAATATGTATCTGACTCAGATTCCATTTTTCCCAGGAGATAAAGGGATATATAATATAGATAAATTAGATTCTACAGCAGATTCTATTGCGAAATATTATCCTGAAATTTATAAGTGTATTGGATGTAATTCTTGTACAAAAGGGTGTTCACAAGGTTTGGATGTAATGCAGTATATTGGTTACGCTCAAAGAGGAGAATTAGAAAAGTGTGCTCATACATCTTTTGATTGTGTGTCTTGTGGAATATGTGCAACTAGATGTCCAGCTGGAATAACTCATTATAATGTTGGACTTTTAGCACGTAGATTAACAGGAAAATATATTTCAGCTGAAACAAAGCACTTGAATGATAGAGTAAAGGAAATAGAAGATGGAGAGCATGATTTAGCTTTAGAGGAGCTTATGAAAAAAGATATATCAGAATTAAAAAATTTATATAATAATAGAGATATCACAAAATAGAAATTTGGAGGAGAGTTAATGTATACACCAGAAATGAGAGAGTTAATAAAGAAAGTTGAAGCAACTCGTGCTCAAAGAATAGCTCAAGGGGATTTCCCAAGAATGACTGCAGATGAGAAAACTGATGTTTTAAAAGAAAATCATCCAGATTATATAGAAGAAGGATTTGTTGAAATAAAAATTGGACCTAATAAAGGAGATAAGGTGCCAACTGAATTGGGATTATTACTTCATGGAAAAAGTAGAATAGAAAATATAGACATAGATTTAAACAAAATTGATTATGAAACAGATGTACTTATTATTGGTGGTGGTGGTGCAGGCGCAGCAGCAGCCTTAGAAGCACATAAAGTAGGGGCAAAAGTATTAATAGCTACAAAATTACGTTTTGGAGATGCAAATACAATGATGGCAGAGGGAGGAATTCAAGCGGCAGATAAACCAGATGATTCTCCAGCGAAACATTATTTAGATGTAATGGGGGGAGGACACTATTCAAATGTTCCAGAATTAGCAGCGGCTTTAGTGAAGGATGCACCTTTAGCGATAAAGTGGTTAGATAATTTGGGGGTTATGTTTGATAAAGAAAAAGATGGAACTATGGTAACTACACATGGTGGAGGAACATCTAGAAAAAGAATGCATGCAGCAGCAGATTATTCTGGAGCAGAAATAATGCGTGTGTTAAGAGATGAAGTTCAAAATCAAGAGATTGAAGTTTTAGAATTTTCACCAGCAGTTGAATTAGTTTTAGATGAGGAGAGAAAAGTTGCAGGAGCAGTTTTATATAATATTGAAACAGAGGAATATCATGTAGCAAAAGCTAAAACAGTTATATTAGCAACAGGTGGAGCAGGAAGATTACACTATCAAGGGTTTCCAACATCAAATCATTATGGTGCAACAGCAGATGGTTTAGTATTAGGATATAGAGCAGGAGCAAAATTAGCATTTGCAGATACAATCCAGTATCATCCTACAGGTGTAGCTTTTCCAGCTCAAATATTTGGAGCGTTAGTTACAGAAAAAGTTCGTAGTTTAGGAGCAACACCACTAAATATAGATGGAGAACAGTTTGTATATCATTTAGAAACAAGAGATGTGGAAGCATCTGCAATAATAAGAGAGTGTAATAAAAAAAATAAAGGTATTGAAGCTCCAAATGGAGTTAAAGGTGTTTGGTTAGATACACCTTTAATTGAAATTTTAAATGGTCCTGGAACAATAGAAAAGAGAGTTCCAGCAATGTTAAGAATGTATCAAAAATTTGGAATAGATATGAGAAAAGAACCGATTTTAATTTATCCAACACTTCATTATCAAAATGGAGGGTTGCTAATAGATGAAAATGGAGCTACAGAAATTAAAAACCTATATGTTGCAGGAGAAGCAGCAGGAGGAATTCATGGAAAAAATAGGTTGATGGGGAATTCACTTTTAGATATAATAGTCTTTGGAAGAAGGGCGGGAAAAGCAGCAGGAAGTATCTCTAAAGATGTTGAAATTACAAACCTAACATTAAATCATGTTGAAAAGTATCACAAAATGTTAAAAAAGGAAAATATTCAACTAAGTAGTATATCTCCTATGTTATTACCAAATTATACGCATAGAGGGAAGTAAATATGGGAAAAGAATACGATGAAACCTTAAATAAGAGTCTAAAAATATCTATTTCTGTTTTCTGGTGTGTTTTTTTATTAAAAGTGTTATTTAATGTAAATCCATTTTATGCTGCTATAGCAGCAGTATCTTGCTTACAAGGGACAATAAAAGATTCTTTTAAAGTTGGCGTAGAAAGAGTAATCGGAACTATCTTTGGTGGTGTAGTAGGATTATTTGCAATCTACTTTATAACAACAGAAGCTAATGATTTTAAAGGAAGTTTAATAATGGCTTTATCCATGATTATAATAATTTTTGGATGTACTTATATTTTGAAGAAGCCAGCATCAAGCACTATAGCATGTATTGTTTTCTTAGGTATAGCAACTAATATGGAAGGGAGAGATCCTTACTTTTGGGCTGGAAAAAGAATTCTAACCACTATAGTAGGAGTTATTATAGCTTTGGTTTGGAATTGGATATTAAGTGGTGAGTACAAAAGTTTTAAAAAAAGAAAAAGAGTTTAAAAAAAGTAGGATTATTACAATCCTACTTTTTAATTAATTATTTACGAACAAGACCAATTCCATCTCCAAAGGGAAGTAAAACGAAATTGTGATTTTTAGAAAGATAAGTTATGAACTCATCAAGTCTTCTTACAATTGTTTTAAATCTTTTTGGATATTCTTTATAAAGATAACCTCTAAACATTATATTATCAATAAAAATCATTCCATCATCAGCGAGTCTCTCAAAAGAATCAGTGAAAAATTCCATATAGTGTCCCTTAGAAGCATCTATAAAAATAAAGTCAAACTTTTCATTAAGTTTTTTAACTTCCTCAACACCATCTCCTAAAATCAGATTAACTGAATTTAAAAGCTCTCCTTTCTTAAAGTTTTCAAGAGCTTGATTATATCTAATTTCATCAATTTCGATAGTTGTTAATTTACCACCATTTTTTTTTGCAACTCTTCCCATAATAGTTCCAGAGTATCCAATAGCAGTTCCTATTTCAAGTATATTTTTAAAATTGTGACTAGAAGTTAAAAATTCAAGATATTTAGCAACTTCTTTTGTAACAATAGGTACATTATTTTCAATTGCAAAGGCTTCCATCTCTAAGATTAAAGGATCCTTTTCCTCTATTTTGCTAACAACATATTCATTAGCTTCTTTTAATTCGTCTAACATTATTCAAAATCCTTTCTTAGTTTAATAATATAAAAATTATCTAAAATTTCTTCAGTATAATCAATTAAGAAACCTCCAATTGAATCAAAATGTCCGTTTACATTTTGAGGAAGGTCAAATTTTAAAACAGAGAAATTTTTATGATTATTTAAAAATTTAATGATATTATCTGTATTTTCTTCAGAAAATATAGTACAAGTACTATATACAAGTTCTCCACCAACTTTTAATGAGAAAGCTGCAGAATCAAGGATTTCATACTGTAGTGTAGATAATTCATGAACGTTATTCATATTTTTATTATATAGTGCTTCAGGTTTTTTTCTAAGAACACCATATCCACTACATGGAGCATCTACAAGAATTTTATCAAATTTTTGCCCCTGCTCTTTAAGTTTACGAGCATCTAATTTAATTGGTTTTACATTACTAAGTCCTAGTTTATGTAAGTTTTCTTCTATTATTTTTATTTTATGCTGATGAATATCAAGAGCAAAAATTTCTCCAGTATTATTCATAAGTTCCCCTAAAACCGCTGTTTTACTTCCAGGAGCACTGCATGTATCTACAACTTTTTCTCCAGGTAAAGGATTTAGAATTTTTGCAGCTAAATATGAAGAGCCATCTTGAGCAATGATTTTTCCATCTTTAAATTCAGGTGTATGTAATATAACTCCTGAATCAACATAATAAATAGTATCAACTTTTTTAATAATGTCAATTTTTAACTCTTTTAAAAGAGTTTCAAACTCTTTTTCAGAGTATTTTAAAGTATTTACTCTAATACTCATGTATGGAACTTTTTTTAATGATATTAAAACTTGTTCAGTAGAATCTCCATACTCTTTTTTTATTTTCTCATAAAACCATCTAGGATAAGAGTATAAAATATCAAGTTTATCCTCGTCTTTTAATTTTTTTATTTCATCTTCTTTATCTCTTAAATAACTTCTGATAACTCCATTAACAAACTTACTAACGGGTATTCCGAATTTATTTTTAGTTAATTCAGTTGCTTCCCATGCAATACCTTTGTCGTCGCTATTCATAAAAGTAGCTTGATAGATAGAGATTTTTAATAAATTTTTAATCCAATTTTTTTTAATAGCTTTAGTTCTTTTTTCTAATTGGTAATTTAAATAAATATCATTTCTAATGACTCCATAGAAAACTTCAGTTATAAAACCACGCTCTCCTTTACTTAAATTATTTTTTGAAAAGTATTCATTTAAAAGAATATTTGAATATTTTCCTTTTTCAAATTCACTTAATAAACCAATAATTCTTTGTTTTATATTCAATATAACATCTCCTAACTATATAACTTTATATAACTCATCACTTTGAGGAGGCATAATTTCCAACCTCTTACCATTTTTAACAAGAACTTTTTCTTTAGAAGTGGTAAACTCTCCAATATCGAAAGCGGGAATGTTGTTTTCTTTCAATTTTTCAATTAAAGGAACAGCATTATTTTTTCCAACTACCATAAGCATAGTTCCACTTGATATAAGCTTTAAAGGGTTAATTTTAAAATAATTACAAATCTCTTTTGTGCATTTAGGTATAAATATTTTCTCATATGAAATTTCAACGCCTAAATTATAAAAGCAGCTAGACTCCCAAAGCGCACCTAAAAGGCCACCTTCAGTCACATCATGCATTCCTTTTGAGAATTTATTGGCAATAATACCATCTTTTACAACACTAGTTAAATCTAAAAGTGCTTTTGCATCATTAACAAGCTCTTTAGAAAAAGTATCGAGAAGTTCACTTTCTTTTTCAAAGGCAATAATGCCAGTTCCTTCAATTCCAACTCCTTTTGTTATAATTAATCTATCACCAGCAGTAATGTGCTCTCTTTTTTTAAAATTATCTTTTGTCCCAATACCAATTGAGGTAGCAGATATTATCGTTTTATTAACCGCAGCGGTAATTTCAGTATGTCCACCAATTATAGAAACACCAAGCTTATCAGCTTCTTGCTGAGCTTCTCTCATAATTTCAGCAATTTCCTCCTTTTTTGTTTCTGGAGGAGCTAAAATTGTAAGCATAATTCCAATAGGAGGGATTCCCTCTGTAGCAATATCATTACAGTTAATATTAATAGCCAACTTACCTAGACCACTATTACTACCTGTAATTGGATCAGTTGATAAATAAACAATATTATCTCCAACCTCAATAGCAGCACAGTCACTACCAATTTCTCCAAAAGAAAGTATTTTATCATTGTTATTTTTAATATTATTAAAAATTAAATCTTTTAAATCTGAAATAGTAAGTTTACCAATCTTCATATTTACTCCTCATATGTAGTAGAATTTTATAATATATTATACTATATTTTATAAAAATAAAAAACCCTTACTTAGTATTTAAGTAAGGGAAAATATTTTTTAAAATAATCCAGTTATAACACCATGTTCGTCAATATCAATAAGTTCAGCAGCAGGAACTTTTGGTAAACCTGGCATATCAATAATTCCACCAGCCATAGCAATGATAAAACCAGCACCAGCAGCCAATTTGATAGTATCAATTTCAACTGTAAAGTTATTAGGTCTTCCAAGAAGATTAGCTTTATCAGAGATTGATTTTTGAGTTTTTGACATACAAATTGGAAGTGATCCATATCCAAGTTCTTCTAGTTGTTTTATTGTTTTATTAGCAGCGCCAGAGAACGTAACTCCATTTGCTCCATAAATCTCTGTACATATTTTTGAAATTTTATCTTTTATAGGTAAATCTAGATTATATAGAGGTTTATATTTAGTATTATTTTCTTCTAATTTCTCAAGAACTAGCTTGGCAAGTTCTTCACCACCTTCACCACCTTTAGCCCAAACTTCACATAAAGCCACTGGAGCGTCTAAACTTTCACAGTGAGACTTAATTAAGCTAATTTCAGCATCAGTATCAGTAACAAATTTATTAATTGCCACAACAACTGGTAAATTAAATTTTTTCATATTTTCAATATGCTTGTCTAAGTTAGCTAAACCTAATTTTAAAGCATCTAAATTTTCTTCATTAAGAATTTTAGCACCACCGTGATGTTTTAATGCTCTAACAGTAGCAACAATAACAACACAATTAGGATTTAAACCTCCTTTTCTACATTTAATATCTAAAAACTTTTCAGCACCTAAGTCAGCAGCAAATCCAGCTTCTGTAACAGTAACGTCTGAAAGCTTAAGAGCTAATTTTGTAGCAAGTAGTGAATTACATCCATGAGCGATATTAGCAAATGGGCCACCATGGATTATAACAGGAGTATTTTCTAAAGTTTGTACTAAATTTGGCTTTATAGCTTCTTTTAAAAGAGCTGTAACAGCACCAGAAATTTTTAAATCATTTATTGTAAGAGGTTTATCATTATAATCGTAACCAAAAACAATTTTACCAATATTTTCTTTTAGTTCTTTTAAAGAGTTTGAAAGACAAAGTGTTGCCATAATTTCAGAAGCAACAGTTATTTGAAAAGAATCTTGTCTTGGATACCCATTGGCTTTACCTCCAAGTCCAATAACAATATTTCTAAGATTTCTATCATTCATATCAACTACTCTTTTCCAAGTAATCTTAGTATTATCAATACCTAAAGAATTACCTTGAGTAATATGATTATCAATACAAGCAGAAACAAGATTATGAGCGACTCCAATTGCGTGGAAATCGCCAGTAAAATGCAAATTGATATCTTCCATTGGTATAACTTGTGAATAACCTCCACCAGTAGCTCCACCCTTCATTCCAAAGACAGGCCCTAAAGACGGTTCTCTAAGAGCTGCAACTGAAGAAATACCTATTTTATTTAAAGCTTGTGTTAAACCAACAGTAACAGTAGATTTTCCTTCTCCTGCAGGTGTTGGTGTAATAGCAGTAACAAGAACTAATTTCCCATCTTCTTTGTTAGCAAGTTCATCTAATAAAGAAAGATTAAGTTTAGCTTTGTATTTTCCGTAAGTATCATAATAATCCTCAGTAATATTTAGCCTAGAAGCTATTTCAGAAATTTTTAATAGTTTTGCTTCTTGTGCAATTTGTATATCTGTTTTCATAGACCCCTCCTTGAAAAATAAAGTGTTCTAAGATAAATTAGAAAAATATCTCATTGATATAATTGTACCTCAAAATAATGAAAAAATAAAGGTTAATAAATTAAAATAAAAAATTGATTTTTTGTAATATTAGAGGTATATAAAGTATGAAAGAGAAGTTTGTTATTATTACCTATTTAGTAGAAAATTATTGTTTAATTTTTAGGACAAGGGGGTACTATGATTAACAAAGAGGATATTTTATTAGCTAAGCAAGGAGATATAGACTCCATAGAAAAAATAGTAACAGAGTATAGAAATCTTATATACATAAGAAATAAAACATTATTTTTAAAAGGTGCAGAAAGAGAGGATTTAGTCCAAGAGGGAATGATAGGACTAATGAAAGCTATAAAATCTTTTGATGAAAATAGAAGTGCTTGTTTTAGTACTTTTGCATCTCTTTGTATAAAGAGACAAATTATAACAGCAGTAAAAAATTATAATTCTGAAAAAAATAAAAATTTAAATAGTGCAATGCAAGGAGAGGGTTATTCAGAATTAGAGGATTTAATAAGATACAATAGTCCATCATTAAGATATTATACTCCAGAACAAATTGTTATTGGAAAAGAGTTAATGAAACTTTTAAAAAAATTTTTAAAAGATAATCTAAGTGGTTTAGAAAAAGATGTGTTTACATTTATGGTAAAGGGATATGGATATTTAGAGATAGCTCAGAAGTTAGAGAAGGAGCCAAAGGCAATAGATAACTCGATTCAAAGAATCAAAAAAAAAGTTGTTATTTTTTTGAAAAAGTATAATAAAAGTTGACAGAAGTGGTAGAAATTGAATATAATATGTGAAATTTATATTTTAATTAAAAGGGAGAAAGTAATGATATTAGAAACAATAAAGAGTCAGAAAATAACTTTTGAACAAAAAGTTGTGACCCTAGCAAGACTAGCAGAAGGGAGTATAGAGGTTTTAAATAAAAGTGAAGCCTTAAAAAAATATATAGAAGATGGAATTATATGTGATTTATTTGAGGGAAATGCTCCTTATAGACCAAGATATATTGTTCCAGATTATGATATATTTATGGAACAAGGAAGTAAGTTTTTAAACTTAGATAAACCAACAAATATATGGGAAGCTGTACATGGTTTATTAATTCTTTATAAACATGTTCCATCTATAACAACAATGCCTGTTTATTTAGGGAATATTGATTATTTATTAGAACCTTTTATTAAAGATGAAGCAGAAGCATATTTAGCAATTAAATTATTTCTAAAACATATAGATTCAACAATAACAGACTCATTCTGTCATGCTAATATTGGACCGAAAGAAACAAAGGCTGGAATATTAATACTAAGAGCTATGAGAGAGCTAGAGTTACCAACACCAAATTTAACAATAAAATATACTGAAGAAACAACAGATAAAATTGCAGTAGAAGCGATTAAAACAGCATTAGTAACAGCTAAACCAAGTTTTGCTAATGATAAAATCTTTAGAGCAGATTTTAAAGGAGAATACGGAATCGTTAGTTGCTACAATGGATTAAAAGTAGGTGGTGGAGCGAATACTCTAGTTAGAGTAAGATTAGGAGCTCTATCAAAGCTAGCTAATTCAAAAGAGGACTTTTTTGCAAGAGTTTTACCTGAAGTATCAAAAGAAATGTTAGAATATATAGATGAAAGATCTAAATTTATTATCGAAGAAAGTGGATTTTATGAAAGTAGTTTCTTAATAAAAGAGGGACTTTTAGAAAAGGAAAAATTTACAGGATTATTTGGTTTTGTTGGATTAGCTGAATGTGTAAATAATCTTTTAGGTGCAACAGAAAAACAAGATAGATTTGGATATTCAGAAAAAGCAAATAAATTAGGACTTGAAATAGTAGAAGCTATGTCAAAACTAATAGCAGCTCATAAGACAAAGTATGCTGGAGAGTTCTTTGGAAATACTCATTTATTACACTCACAAGTTGGAATAGATACTGATAGAAATGAAAGCCCAGGATGTAGAATTCCAGTTGGAGAGGAACCAGAGATATTTGATCATATAGTTCAATCAGCTCCATTCCATCAATATTGTCCAAGTGGAATTGGTGATATATTCGTGTTTGATGAGACATATAAATCAAATCCAGAGGCTATCTTAGATATAATAAAAGGAGCTTTTGAAACTGAAATGAGATTTTTTTCATTATATAGTGATACTTGTGATGTAGTTAGAGTAACAGGATATCTTGTAAAAAAATCAGAGATTGAAAAGTTAGATAAAGGTGAGCAAGTATTAAGAGATACAACTATTTTAGGAAAAGGTGCTAGAGATAATGCTAAAGCTTTAGGAAGAAAATTGAGAAGTGAGTAATATGGAATTGAAGGCAAAAATAAATAAAATTATAAAATTTTCTAATGTTGATGGTCCTGGAAATAGAATGGCTATATTTTTTCAAGGATGTAATTTTAATTGTGAGTATTGCCACAATCCAGAGACAATAAATATTTGTAAAGAGTGTTATAAGTGTGTTGAAACTTGTCCAACAAAAGCTTTAGAAGTATCTAATTCTAAAATAATTTGGAAGAAAAATTTATGTTGTGAGTGTGACCAATGTACAAAGATTTGTGGATTTGATTCTTCTCCTAAAGTAAATGATTATACAGTTGAAGACTTATTGGTTGAAATTAGTAAAGTAAAAGCTTTTATAAAAGGAATAACAGTAAGTGGAGGAGAAAGTACGTTACAGTATAAATTTGTAGCTAAACTTTTTTCTGAAGTAAAAAAGAAATGGCCTAATTTAACTTGTTTTGTGGATACAAATGGAAGTTTAAATTTAGATGATATTGAATATAAAGAGTTAGTAGAAAATACAGATTTTTTTATGTTAGATGTAAAAGCTTGGGATAATAGCGAGCATTTACTTTTAACAGAAAAAGAGGTTAATCCAGTTATAAAAAATTTATATTTTTTAAGAGATATAGGAAAGCTATTTGAAGTAAGAAGTGTTATAGTTGCAAATAGGTTAAATAATAGATTAACTGTTGAAAATGTAGCTAAAGCTATATTCAATAAAGATATTAGATATAAGATAATAAAATATAGACATTTTGGAGTAAGGGAAGAGATGAAGAGTAATTTATTCTCTCCAACTAGTATTGAATTAGAAGAATTGGAAAAATTAGCTCAAAAAAATGGAGCAAAAAACACCCTAATTATTTAGGGTGTTTTTTTAATCAAACTTATATCCGAAGCTAAATTGGAAAAGAAAATCATGAGATTCTTGAGCTTTAGAAATATTAAATTTAACAGGACCAATTAGACTTAAATAACTAAGAGTTATTCCAGCTCCCTGAGAATAATCCTTCCAAAGAAGTGAGTTTTTATCATCATTAAAAACTTCGTTAGCAAATTTATATGTTGCAAAATCCCAATTAGCTCCAATGTATAAATTCTCGATAAGTTTTTGTTGAATTCCAAGACTTACTCCAAAAAGAGAGGATAAATATTTTTCTTGGAAATAATAGCCACTAAAAGCAAAAGTATTATGAGATAAGTCATCAGACAAACCACCAAGTTTTATATATTTATCAGGAAGAATATCATCTCCAGCAATGTTTCCACCAAAAAATTTGGCAGTTAAGCTTGTTGTTTCAGTTATAGGTAGATAATTTGAAGATAGATAATTAGTAGATAAAAAGTTTAAATTATCTTTTCCTAGATTACCTCCCCATCTTTGAGAAACTTCACCTTTAAAACCTTTAGTTGGAAAAGCTATAGAATTTGTTTTATCCCAGTTAATATTAAAGAAAATATCCCCATAACTTTTGGAGTATTGTATTGATGAATCAAAAATATTTTTTATTTCAGGATCTAAACTAGCATAGTTTAAAGAAGCACCGTATGAGAATAAAAATAAATTAGAATATTGTGTAACGAAAGCTCCTTCTAATTTTGTAACTTGACTTTTATAACTACCAATTTTATTTTTATTGTGATATATAAAAAATGGATTTTCTTCATAACTAATACTACTTAAAATACCAACCTTATTAGAAACACCATAATACGAAAAGTTTTTTAAATCTAGACCAAGATAATCACCAAAAGTAGCTTCGATAGTTGATAAGCTACCTATTTTACCAAAAGAACTAATATCAGTTCCAATGGAGAAAGTAGTTCCATAATCAGTTTGATAATCTACACCAAGACCAACTATATTAGTAGGATTTTCTTCCACTTGAAGCTTTAAAGTGTTATTTTTAAAAGAATAATAAATCTTATTAACAAAATTTAAACTATATGTTTTTAACATTAATTTTTCAAGAGTATCTGGATTTATATTAGTTCCTATAGAATCTTTGAAGAGTGATTCTATAATTTCTTTATGATTATTATTTTTTGTTTCAGTTATCACATCAATATTTTCTAAAACAAAGTTATTTTTATATTGAAGAGAGCTCTTTCTTTTGTTGGGTTTAGGTCCAAAAGCTAATATCTTTTGAAGTTGTTTTTTTGCAGCAGCTTCTCCTAAAGCTTCAATCTCTTTAAAATTACTAAAATCAGTTGTTTTAAAGTTTGAGATATCAGGATCAATAAGTATTGTTGCTAAGTCTCTTTGTTTTTTGGTAGAACTAGTACTTTGAATAGCAACAATTTGATCGGCAACACTTAAAATATCATAATCTTCTTTTTTTTGAAGAGAAGTTCCTACATCAACACCAATAACAATATCAGCTCCTAAATTAAATGCATCTTCCACAGGGAAATTTCTAGATAAAAGACCATCAACATAGTAATTATCTCCAATTTTTACAGGATCAAAAATTGTGGGAATAGATATACTAGCAGTGATAACTTGAGCTAAATCACCACTATTAAAAGCTTTGGCTTTTCCTGTATTTAAATCAGTTGCAATAATCTCAAGAGGAATAGGTAATTTTTTAAAATCCCTTGTTTGCTCTACATTCCAAAGAAGATTTTTTAAAGTAAGATATATTTTTTGAGTATTTCTAATACCTTTTGGTAACGCAAAATTTAAAGAGTTATCGTATTTTAAAGAAAGATTATAATTTTTCATCATTGATCTTTGATCAATGGAAATATCAGTAATATTTGGACTATCATTAAAGGTTTCTTGCCAATTGATATCTAAAACTAACTTTTCAATTTGATTTGGAGTATATCCAGCAGAGTACAGAGCACCAATAAGAGCTCCCATACTTGTTCCTGTAATATAATCAACCTTAATATTATTTGCTTCTAAAACTTTAAGAACACCTATATGAGCAAATCCTTTTGCACCACCGCCACTTAATACAAGTCCAATTTTAGGCTGTTTTTCTTCTTCTTTAAACTTTTCAATTTTTTTATTTTCAAGTTTTTTTATTTTATTTTGAAGAAGTTTTATTTCTTGCTTTAATTTTTCAATTTCAATATCTTCTGGAGAGTGAGAAATATTACTTGAAAATATATTGACGAAAATTAAAAGAAATAATAAAAAACTTTTTTTGATCATCACTCCTCCTTATAAATTTTACTAAATTCTTTAAAAAAATTAGGGAATGTTTTAGAAACACAATTGGGATCTAAAATTTTTATACCTGGAACTCTCAATCCAATTAAAGAGAGGGACATAGCCATTCGATGGTCATCATAAGTTTTTAAAAAATTACCTTGGTAATTTTCTAAAGGTTTTGGAGTAATTAAGAAACCATCAGTAAATTCTATAAAATCACCATGAATTTTTAAGATTTCATTTTTTAAGGCAGATATCCGATCGGTTTCTTTTATTCTCATATTCTCAACATCCCATACTTTAGTTGGAGAAGTTGCAAAAAGTCCAACGACAGCTAAAGTTTGAGCTACATCAGGAATATCATTCATACTTAACTCAATTCCTTTATATGTTGGAACCCCTTTTACAGTAATAGTAGTATCATTAAAATTTAATATTTTTAATCCAATTTTTTCTAAAATATTCAGAAATTTAGAATCTCCCTGTATACTATTTTTGAAAAAATTATTTAATGTAATAGTGGAATTACTAATTAAAGCCATAGCTAAAAAGTAGGAAGCTGAGGACATATCACCTTCAATTAAGTACTCATCTATATTATACTCCTGTGGAGATATATGCACTGAGTTATTATTGTAATTAAAGTTAACTCCAAAATCATTCATCATAGCTAGAGTCATATCTATATATGGTTTTGATACAACTCTTCCACTTAATTCAATTTCTATAGGATTCTTGAAATTAGGAGCAGCCATAAGAATTGATGATATATATTGACTACTTTTACTTCCATCAATTTCAACATAACTTGCAAAAACTCCTTTAGAAGTTATACGAATTGGAGGATAGCCATGATTACTTAAATATTCAACATTAATTCCTAATTGAACTAAAGAATCAACTAAATCTTTAATTGGTCTTTGATTCATACGATCATTACCATATAAAGTAGCAGTTCCTTCTCCAGTAGCTAAATAAGAACTTAAAAATCTCATTGCAGTTCCTGCATTTCCAATATATAAACTTAAATTATCATATTTTGGATTTTTATTTCCTATAATTTTAAGTGTTTTATTTATCTCATCAATTTCAATAGTATTATTTAGGGCTCTTAAAGCATCAATCATATACTTTGTATCATCACTTAAGAGAATATTTTTTAAAATTATTGTCTTTCCTGAAAGAGCTGAAAGAATAAGGGCTCTATTAGTTATCGATTTCGAACCTGGAATATCAATTGTAGCTTTGAAATCTGTTATTGGGTTTGGTTGGAAATAATTCATTAAAATTTCAACTCCTTTAATAAAATGTATTTAGATTATAACAATTTTTATATAAAATTAATACAAGAAAAATATTCTTTTTACCAATACAAGCAAATTGACAAAATATTAAATAAGCGGTATAATTACTCTAAAAGTTTAATAAGACTATATAGTTATGTAGTTTGGAGGAACAATATGGAAATGAAAGATATTATAGAGATGGTTAATTATTTTTCTAATCAAGCAAAAAAAAGAGAACTAACAGCTGAAGAGAAGCTTGAAAGAGAAAAATATAGAAAGTTATATTTAGAGCAATTTAAAGCACAAGTAAAACAAAAATTAGACAGCATCGAAATTGTCGATGAATCAAAGATGATATAGGGGGCAAATGATGAAACAATTAGTTAAAACTCTTTATAGAGAAACAGAGAAGTATTTAGACCAGGAAGTTGAGTTATCAGGTTGGGTAAGAAAAATAAGATCACAAAAAAACTTTGGATTTATAGAATTAAATGATGGAAGTTTTTTCAAAGGTGTACAAATAGTATTTGATACAAATTTACCAAATTTTGACGAAATTTCAAGACTTTCAATATCATCGTCAATAATTGTAAAAGGTATAGTAGTTAAATCTCAAGGTGCAGGACAAAATTTTGAAATCCAAGCTAAAGAGATTGAAATTTTCCAAAAAGCTGATTTAGATTATCCATTACAAAATAAAAGACACTCTTTTGAGTTCTTAAGAACAATTGCACATTTAAGACCTAGAACAAATACATTCTCTGCAGTATTTAGAGTGAGATCAGTTTTAGCTTATGCAATTCATAAGTTTTTCCAAGAGAATGGATTTGTATATACACATACACCAATCATTACAGGATCAGATTGTGAGGGTGCAGGAGAGATGTTTAGAGTAACAACTCTTGATTTAAATGATGTACCTAAAACTGAAGAAGGGAAGGTTGATGTAACAAAAGACTTCTTTGGAAAAGAAACAAATTTAACAGTAAGTGGTCAGTTAAATGGAGAGACTTATTGTTCTGCATTTAGAAATATATACACATTTGGACCAACATTTAGAGCAGAACAATCAAATACTTCGAGACATGCTGCTGAATTTTGGATGATAGAACCAGAAATAGCTTTTGCAGATTTAGAGGGTAATATGGAACTAGCAGAAGCAATGGTAAAATACATAATTAAGTATGTAATGGATGAATGTCCTGAAGAAATGGAATTTTTCAATCAGTTTATTGAAAAAGGATTATTTGATAAATTAAATAATGTATTAAATAATGATTTTGGAAGAGTAACATATACAGAAGCAATAGATATTTTAGTAAACTCAGGAAAGAAGTTTGATTATCCTGTTAAATGGGGAATTGATTTACAAAGTGAGCACGAAAGATTTTTATCAGAAGAATATTTTAAAAGACCTGTATTTGTAACAGATTATCCAAAAGAAATTAAGGCATTTTATATGAAATTAAATAAAGATGGAAAAACAGTTAGAGCAATGGATTTATTAGCTCCAGGAATTGGAGAGATAATAGGTGGATCTCAAAGAGAAGATAATATAGATGTACTAGAAGAGAGAATGGCAGAAGCTGGATTAAGTGCTGATGATTATGGATTCTATTTAGACTTAAGAAGATTTGGAAGTTTCCCTCATTCAGGATATGGATTAGGATTTGAAAGAATGATTATGTATGTAACAGGAATAACAAATATAAGAGACGTAATACCATTCCCTAGAACTCCAAATAACGCTGAGTTTTAATTACTGAGGAAGAAGAATGATATTAGAAATACTAGTTTTTCTAGTTTTTATTTCTCTACTTTTTTATACTGTAACATATCCATATAATTTTAAATTAAATAGAAAATTAAAAAGAGTTCTTAATTTTTCTCAAGTTGAAAAAATAATAGATACAAAATCTAAATATTTAGATTTTTCACATAAAGAACTATCAGATGAGTTCACTATAGAAGAAAAATATTTAGAAACTAAGTACGCAACTGAAAAGATGAGGGTGTTAATAGTAAAACCAAAGGGAGTATTAGAGACTCCCTTGTGTTTAGTTCTTCTTCATGGAATAAGAGATAAAGCTGAAGATTGGATATATAAAGCAAAATTACGTGAAAATTACCTAAGTTTAAAGAAAAGAGGAAAAGTAAAAGATATTATTTTTATTCTTCCAGACTCAGGATATAATGGTGAAAGTTGGTATACTAATTTTTATAATGATAAATCTCATCAATATGAAGAATTTTTTTCAAAAGATTTGACAAGTTTTATCGAACAAGAATATCCTAATTCTAAAAAAGGTATTGGCGGATTTTCTATGGGTGGCTATGGTGCATTAAAAATTGGACTTAAAAATTTAGAATCGTATGATGTTATAGCCAGTTTTTCAGGGGCTATAAGTTTAATTAGAATGAGTATAAATCGTAGGGTTATGAGAATTTTTAGATATTTATATGTACCAAAATTTTTATTTAATGATGTAAATAAAGCTCATTTCATGAAAGTATTTAGTCCTTGGGGATATAAAATTTTAAAAAATGATCCGTATAGTATAATTAAAAAAACCAATCCTGAAAGATATAAAGGGAAAAAGTTTTATTTAAGTGTTGGTTCAGAAGATAAAAAACCTTATTTAATGTTTCAGCAATGGCTTGATGTTGTAGGTAGAGCCAAAAAATATGGATTAGATTTCAAAGGGAAAATTTATGAAAATGAATATCATACATGGGAATATATATCGAAAGATATATATAATTTTTTAGTGTTTTTTACAGAAGAAACAAAAAGAAGGAAGTAGATATAATGAAATACTTATTAATATTGAGTATGTTATTATTTACAGGATGTTTTTCATTAGGAATAAAAGGTGAGTATAAAAGTTATCAAAATGAATTTTATGATATGGTAGCAAAACCTTTTAAAGAAAAAGAGAGAGAAGAGTTAGAGAGTCAATTTAAAGACTTAAAGACAAAAGTTTCAACTAGTGATTATTCAAAAAAAGATAAAGAAAAACTAGAAAGTGGTATAGAATATTATTTGATGGTTTTAGAAGATTTAAAAGATTAAGGCTTGAGTAAACTCAAGCCTTTTTTTAGTTTATTTTAAATAAATGATTCATTTTTTCCCTTTTAGTTTTTAAATATTTAGAATTACAGCTATTTGAAGGAAATTCAATATGTGTTCTATGATTAATTTTAATACCATACTTTTCTAAATCATTTATTTTTTTAGGGTTGTTGGTCATTAGATTAATACTTCTTATATTTAAAAGCTTTATCATTTGAGCAGCTACAGCAAAATCTCTTAAATCAGGGTCAAACCCTAATAAAGTATTAGCTTCAACAGTATCCTTGCCTTGAGCTTGAAGATTATAAGCTTTTATTTTGTTAAGAAGACCAATACCCCTACCTTCTTGCCTCATATATAAAAGTACTCCAGATCCGTGATTAACAATATTTTCAAGAGCTTTATCTAATTGACTACCACAATCACATTTTAATGAACCAAAGGCATCACCTGTTAAACATTCTGAATGAACACGTAAAAGGACGTCCTCTTGATTATCAATATCTCCATAAACTAATGCAACATGTTCTTTGTAATCAATAGTATTTGAAAAACCTATTAGTCTAAATGTTCCATGTTTTGTAGGTAAAGGTGCTTCGCAAACTAATTCAGTTTGGAACTCATTTTTTTTTCTATATTCAATTAAATCTTCAATTGTAATCATCTTTAAATCATGAAGCTTACAAAATTCAATTAAGTCAGGAACACGTGCCATTTCGCCATCTTCTTTTATAATTTCACAAATAACACCACAACCGTTAAAACCTGCTAATTTAGCAAGGTCAACAGAAGCTTCAGTGTGTCCCGGTCTTTCGATTACTCCGCCATTTTTAGCTATTAGAGGAAATATATGACCTGGTTTTTTAAAATCATTGCCAGATTTAGAATTAAAAGCCAAATCTCTTATAGTATTATATCTATCTTCAACAGAGATTCCAGTAGTAGTTCCAGCTAAAGAATCTACAGAAACTGTAAAAGCAGTTTGATGAGAATCACTATTATTAAAAACCATAGGAGTTAAGTCAAGCTCTTTAGCTCTTTTTTCTTCAAGAGGAACACAAACTAAACCTCTTCCATATTTTATCATAAAATTAATATTTTCTTTAGAGATAATATCTCCAATACCAACAAGGTCTCCCTCGTTTTCTCTATCTTCATTATCAACAACGACTATTAACTTTCCATTTTTTAAATCATTAATAGCATCTTCTATTTTATTAAACATGTTAAACCTCCTTAATATTAGAAAAATCCATTTTCAGCTAAAAAACTTTTGGAAATATTTGAACTAGATTTTTCATCTGTTTTTTCTCTGCTTAGGAGTAATTTTTCGAGATGTTTTGCAATTAAATCAGTTTCAATATTTATAATATCTCCAACATTTTTAAAACCTAAAGTTATAGATTTTTGTGTATGAGGAATTAATGAAACTGTTAGAGTTGAATCATTTAATGAGGCAACAGTCAAACTAGCTCCATCAAGAGTAATACGTCCCTTATAAACAACATATTTCATAAACTCTAAAGGGATTTCAATTGTATATTTTTGTGCAAACCCATCATTGGATATTGAGGTTATTTTTCCACAACAATCAACATCTCCTGTGACAAGATGTCCGCCTAAATAGGATTGTAAAGTTAAAGATTTTTCTAAATTGACTAAATCTCCAATCTTTAAATTTTTTAAAGATGAAACTTTTAAAGATTCATTCATTATATTAGCTGTAAAAGCCGTATTAGATAGTTTAACAACAGTTAAACAAACACCGTTTGTAGCAATACTATCTCCAATAGCTGCCTTTTGTAAAACTTTATTACATGAGATAGTTATATTTGCACCTTGTGGAGTTTTATCAATAGAAATAACTTTTCCAAGCTCTTCAATTAAACCGGTAAACATCCTTCCTCCTTATAAAACTCAAATCCAACATTATCATCATAAATATTTATTTTAATATTTTTCAAAGTAATTCCTTCATCAATCATATTAGGAGAAAAACCATTTAAAAATGGTATAGCAAGACCATCTCCTAGTATTTTAGGAGCAATAATAATTTCTCCACCATCATAAATCTCTTCTTTAAAAAAAGATGAGATTACTCCTGAGCCACCTTCGACTAATATAGAATCAATATTATAAGAACCAATTTTTTTTAAAATATCCTTTAAATTTTCATTTTCTGAAAAAGTTATAAATTTAATTGAAAATTTTTCTGAAAATAATTGAAACTTTTCTAAATTAATATTTTTTTCAGATGTAATAATAAAAGTTTTTTGATCTTCGTTATTACTTATTATACTATATTTTTCTGAGATAATTAAATCTTTATCTAAAATTAATCTATAAGGATTACGGTTACCCAGAACTTTACATCTAAGAGATGGATTGTCTTGAATAACAGTATTGGCTCCAACTAAAATTCCAGAGAAAAAGTTTCGATATTTTTCTACTTTATTTCGAGCTAAAGAATTTGTAATCCATTGTGAAGAAAAAGATTGAGTGGCTATTTTACCATCAAGCGTTATCCCAGCTTTTATAAAAATATATGGAATTTTATTTTCTATATACTTAAAGAAAACTTTATTTAAATTTCTAGCTTCATTTTCTAAAACCCCAATGATAACTTCAATACCAGCTTCCTCTAATTGTTTTACACCTTGGCCACTAACTAATGGATTAGGGTCTAAAGTTGCAATAACGCATCTTTTTATTTTGGAGCTAATAATAAGTTTGGTGCAAGGTGGTGTTTTCCCATAGTGAGAACAAGGTTCTAAAGTAACATAGAGAGTACATCCTTCAGTGTCATTAGATTTATTTAAAGTATTAACTTCAGCATGTGGGCCACCATAAAACTCATGGTGTCCCATTGCTAGAATTTTATTATCTTTAACTAGAACAGCTCCAACAAGCGGATTAGGATTAACAGCACCTATACCTTTTTTAGCTTCATTAATAGCTATTTCCATAAAGTAATTATGCATAATTATTCCTCTGAAATACTTCTAATAAGATTAACAGTTTCAATAGCAGAAAGTCCAGCTTCAAATCCTTTATTTCCGGCTTTTGTACCAGCTCTTTCAATAGCTTCTTCAATTGAATTAACTGTTAATACACCAAAAATTACAGGAATTCCAGAATCTAAAGATATTGATGCTACACCTTTAGAAACTTCTGAACAAACATAATCAAAATGTGGAGTAGCTCCTCTAATTACAGCTCCAAGAGCAATAACAACGTCAAACTTTTTAGTTTCAACCATTTTTTTTGCAATAAGAGGAATTTCAAAAGCTCCTGGAACCCAAGAAACATGTATGTTTTCCTCGTTAACTGAATGTCTTTTTAAAGCATCAATTGAACCAGATAAAAGTTTAGATACAATAAATTCATTGAATCTAGCACAAACGATACCTACCTTTAAATTTTCACCTATAAAATTTCCCTCATAAATTTTTACCATTTTTAGTCCTCCTCAAATTTTTTATAAAAAAAAACCGAAGATAGACTTCGGGCTTAAAAATAAATAAATTAGAAAATTGTGCATAAAAAAAACACTTCTTCCATCCAGACTATACTGTCGGTTTTGGAGTTTCACCAAATCAAACCCGAAGGTTTCGCGGACTATCACCGCCGGTCGGGAATTGCTAATTAAAAGCTCACCCTGCCCTGAAGTTTATCTATCATATTTTATTATTGTTGACTTGATTATAAAACATCAATAGTTATTTTGTCAATAAAATTATTTGTATTTTTTATTTAATGCCTTTATAATAGCAAAAGTTTCAAGGTCAAAAACACCATCAACTTTTCTAGGTCTAAAGTGCATCTGGAATGCAGAAACCACTTTTTTACTTTGTAAATCCCAATTATCAGTGGAATTAATATCATACCCATATTTACGTAATTCATCTTTTAAATCTTTAGCTGAATATGAATTAAAAAGATCTTGTGAATAAAAAGCATTAAAATCTTTTTTCTCAAACCAAGCACCAACACCATAATGGTCATAAAGATGTTTCCATGGGAATTTTGGACCAGGATCAAACTTTCTAGTAGGAGCAATATCAGAATGTCCTAAAATGTATTTAGGATTAATCTTATATTTAGCAGTAAGTTCTTTTAATAACATTCCAATTTTAAAAACTTGAGCATCATTATATGGGTAAAACATAGTTGTATCAACAATACCCTCTTTTAAATTTGCTGTTTTTTGTTTACTAGCACTTGAATAACCTAAATTAGAGATTTCAATTCCAATTGAATTATCATTTAGATTTTTGTAACCATCAAAGGAACTAGTTCCAGCATGCCAAGCTCTTTGAGTATCAGGAACTAAAGAGTAAACAGAATCATACCTTTCTTGAGTAACTAGATAATGAGAGCTAACATTATTTTTTGTTAAAGCAGTGATTGAACGTTCATCATTTAAAGCAGTGTAGTGCAAAATAACAAATCTAACTCTTTCATTATAAGATTTTGATTTGTATTTAGACGAATTAACACTGTATTTTAGCGATGTGCACGAAGATAAAACAAGGGTTAAAAACAAAAAAACTATTTTTTTAATCATATTAAGAACATCCTTTCCTTTGGTATGATTTGATTATATACCAAATTGTCAAAAAAATCCAAAAAAACCTAAAAAACATTTGAAATTAATTGGTTTATATGATATAAATGACTGTACTTAATTACAATAATAGAAGCATTTTAGGAGGAAAATATAATGACAAAAAAAGAATTCGCAAAAGTATTATTTGAAAAAGGTGTATTCTCTTCAAAAGCTGAAGCAGAAAGAAAGTTAGATTCAGTTCTAGTTACAATAGAGGAGACTTTACAAGCTGGAGAGGAAATCAACTTCATCGGATGGGGAAAATTTGAGGTAGTTGAAAGACCTGAAAGAACTGGAAGAAACCCTAAAACTGGAGAAGAAATTAAAATAGAAGCTAAGAAAACTGTAAAGTTTAAAGCTGGAAAGTCTTTAGTAGACAAAATGAACTAATATTTAGTTATTTAAGCCGAGATTAATTCTCGGCTTTTTTTATATGTTTTAGAAATTGCTATTGACTTATTAAGAAATATTAGCTATATAAGTACTAACGTAAAAAATCTCTTAAAATAGGAGGAACAATTATGATTAGTTATGAAATGAGTGAGATAAGAAATATAACTCTTTTGGGGCATCGTGGAAGTGGAAAAAGTAGCTTAGTAGAGGCCATGCTATACATATCTAATACAACCCCTAAAATGGGGAGTGTTGACTCTCAAACAAGTATATCAGATTTTGATAAAGAGGAAATGAAACAGGGATTTTCAATTAATACGTCAGTTATACCTCTTGAATATTTAGGACATAAATACAATATACTAGATACACCAGGATATTCAGATTTTTCAGGAGAGGTTTCATCAGCTTTGGCAGTTTCAGGAGGAGCAGTTTTAGTTATCAATGGTGCAGCAGGAGTGGAAGTAGGAACAGAGAGAGCCTGGAGATTGCTTGAAGAAGCTGGTATTCCAAGAGTTATTTTTATTAATAAGATGAATAAAGGAGTCCATAATTATGAGAAACTTCTTTATGATATGAAAGAAAAATTTGGTAAAAAAGTAGCACCATTTTGTATACCAATAGGATTTGAAGAGGAGTTTAAAGGTTTTGTAAATGTTGTGGATTTAAAAGGGAGAATTTTTAATGGTGAGTCATGTGAAGATGCTCCAATTCCAGAAGATATAGATGTGGCAGAAGTAAGAAATCTTTTATTAGAGGCAATTGCTGAGACTGATGAAAACCTTTTAAATAAGTATTTTTCAGGAGAGGATTTTACTGAGGAAGAAATTAAGCAGGGGTTACATAATGGTGTTGTTAGTGGAGAAATTGTTCCTGTTATCATTGGATCAGCAAGTAATGGAATAGGTGTTCGAACTCTTTTTGAAATGCTATATAACTATTTACCAACACCTTTAGAGGTAAATGGAGGTATTAAAATAGGTTATACGACAAATAAAAGTGAGATGCTAACAAGAAAAGTTGCAGTTGATGAGCCGTTCTCTGCAGTTATATTTAAAACGATAGTAGATCCATATATGGGAAAAATATCGTTATTTAAGGTTAATTCAGGAGTTATTAAAAAAGATGATGAAGTATTAATTTCAAATAAAGGAGTAAAAGTTAAAGTAGGAAATATTTCATTCTTTAGAGGTGGAAAACAATTACCAGCAGAAGAGGTAAGAGCAGGAGATATAGGTGCTATGACAAAGATTCAAGAGGCTCAGACGGGAGATACCCTATGTGATAAAGATAATGTCATTTTATATCAAGTAATAGAGTTTCCAAAGCCATGTTTATATATGTCCATTGTTCCAAAAGAAAAAAGCGATGATGATAAGTTAAGTGGAGCTCTTCAAAGGTTAATGGATGAGGATCCCTCTTTTTCAATAGGAAGAAATTATGAAACAAAAGAGCTAATAATTGGTGGACAAGGAGAAAAACATCTGAATATACTTCTTAATAAACTTGAAAATAAATTTGGTGTGAATGCTTTATTGAAAGAACCAGAAGTTTCCTATAGAGAAACAATTAAAAATAGTGTTGAAGCTCAAGGTAGACATAAAAAACAATCAGGAGGAGCAGGACAATTTGGAGAAGTATTTATAAAGTTTGAACCTAATAGTGACGAGTTTGGATTTTATGATAATATTCATGGTGGAGTAGTTCCTAAAACTTACATTCCAGCAGTAGAAAAGGGATTGTTAGAAGCAAAAAATAAAGGTAAATTAGCAGGTTATCCAGTAATAAACATAAAGGCAACACTGTATGATGGGTCTTATCATCCTGTAGATTCAAATGAAATATCATTTAAACAAGCAGCCATATTAGCCTTTAGAAAAGGAATGGAGACAGCTAAGTGTGTCATATTAGAGCCAATTGTAAAAATGGAAATAGTAGCTCCTGATGAATATATAGGAGATATTATGGGAGATATGAATAAAAGAAGAGGAAGAATTTTAGGAATGGAACCAAAAGCTTACTCTGAGCAGCTTTTAATTGTAGAAGTTCCCGAAAGCGAGATATTAAAATATGCAATAGATTTAAAATCATTAACTCAGGGTAGAGGAAGATTTGAATATAGCTTTTTAAAATATGAGGAGCTTCAAGAAAATTTAGCACAAAAAATAATAGAAATAAGAAAAAATAAGTAATAAAAGAGGCTCTGATTAACAGAGCCTTTTCAATTAAAATAGTTCTTTTTTAAATAAAATCCATGTTATTATAATTCCACAAGCAAATGCTACAAGTAGAACCCAAAGAAAACCATAGGTATCTGAAGCAAAAGGAACTCCACCTACGTTCATTCCCCAAAGCCCAGAAACAACGGTAGGAATAGCAAACACAATTGTAATAGAAGTAAGTTTTTTCATTACTATATTAAGGTTATTTGACATAACAGTAGAAAAAGCATCTCGAGTACTACCTAGAATACTTGAATAAATATTGGCCATTTCAATTGCTTGTTTAGTTTCTATTATAACGTCTTCAAGAAGTTCTAAATCATCTGGATATCTTTTTACAATTTCAGTTCTCATCATTCTCTCAAGAACGGCTTCATTTGATTTTAAAGATGTAGTAAAATAAACCAAACTTTTTTCCAATTCAAGAAGAAGCATAAGTTCTTGGTTTCTAAGATTATTTTTTAGTTGCCTTTCGATATTATCACTTATTCTTCCAATTTGTTTTAGGTAAAGTAAGAAATATGTAGAGTTTCTAAAAAGCATTTGTAAAATAAATCTTGTTTTTTTAAACGTAAAAAAACTTTTAATTCTTCCTTGAACAAACTCTTCAATAAGAGAGAGTTTGACAGTGGATACGGTTAAAATATGATCTTTCAATAAAATTATTCCAAGTGGAACAGTAGTGAAAGAACAACGATTATTCTCATCATGTATAGGAACATCAATAATAACTAAGATTATATCATCATCAATTTCCAAACGAGCTTTTTCCTCTTCATCAAGAGCTGCTCGAATATGTTCTTCAGGAATATCAAAGCTATTAGTAACAACTCTAATCTCTTCCTCTGTAGGATTTGAAAGATGAATCCATGTATTTTTTTCAGTTAATTTTTCAACTTCAAGTGTTTCAGAAATTGAGAAAAGTTTTTTTTCTAAAATATCATTATGACTTTTGTAAATTTTTATCATAAAAAACCGCCTAAAATTGAGTGTTAGTCTCTTAGTGCAAGAGGCATTAAAATATATTTATAAGAACTGTTATCTCCTTCAGTAATTTCAAACATAGCTGAAGAAGTATTTCCTTTAATAAAAACATTATTATTTAAATTTTCAACAAATTCAAAAAGGAATTTTATATTAAGAGAGCATTTAAAATCATCTCCATTTTTAATCATATCAACTTTTTGATTAATTTTTGCTTTACCAGAAGAGGCAGAAATAGAAAGTTTTTTTCCTTTGAATTCTAAGATAGCGCCATTTTTTGATTCATTACTAGTTCTTGCCACTGTTAAAACCTTTTTTAAAGCACTTTTGAAATCATTATAATTAAACTCCATCTCTTTACTGAAACTATTTCCACAAAGGATAGCATCAAAA
This sequence comes from Cetobacterium sp. 2G large, assembly GCF_014250655.1. Lineage (NCBI taxonomy): Bacteria > Fusobacteriati > Fusobacteriota > Fusobacteriia > Fusobacteriales > Fusobacteriaceae > Cetobacterium > Cetobacterium sp. 2G large. The sequence continues at coordinate 578,824 of NZ_JACHTH010000005.1, forward strand.
TTAGGAAATGGAAGAGTAGTTACTTTTGTAAGGAAGTAAGTATTTTTCCATAAGAAAATAAGGTTCTCACCATTTGAACCAATAGTTATATCTTCATTTAAATCTTTGATTAATTTACACAAAATATTAACAGATTCAAGAGGAATTGAAAAATCCTTTTCTAAAAGAGATTTGTTATCCGTTTTTAAATAAGTTAATCTATATGAATCTGTTGATACAAAAGAGATTCTATCTTCTCTAAAAAGAGTTCTAATACAATTTATTGCTAAATTTTCTGTTGAAGGAGCAACCGAAAATTTTGTTCTTTCAAAACTTTTATAAAGTTCTTGAGGTGAAATTTTTGCAATTTCATCAACAAGTGGAAGTTTTAAATTTTCAGGAAAATTATCGTTATATAATAAAGTAAACTCAGCTAAATGAATAGAAAGAATATCATTTTTAGATGATAAATTAATAGTTTCATCATCTAAAAGCTTAATATATTCTAAAGCTAAATTTGGTTTAAAAATAACTACACCATCTTCAATTGTTTCGCAATAGATAGTTTTTATATAGTTAATGTCAAGGTTAGTACCTGTAAACGTTACTTTACCACTATTTGATTCTATTTTTAAACCAGAAATAATCGGTTTAATTGGATTATCTTTTAAAATATTAATAAATTCAGAGAAAATTTCAACTAGTTCATTTCTTCTAATATTAAAATTCATAGGGGGTCCTCCTAATTGTATTCTTTTCTAAAATTATACACTATAAATAAGAGTGTTACAAGAAATAAAAAAGTCTAACTTAAATTTTTAAGTTAGACTTTTAATATTAATCAATAAGAATTTCTTGCCAATATTTACTTTGAAGATCTAGTGTATTTTTAATATCTCTTAAAATTTCAGTATGTCTTAAATCATCTATTGAATATAGAGGTTCAACAGTGATAAGTTCTCTAGCAGGAACATTTATAGATGGAATTCTTAAATGCTCTGCAATTAGCTTATAGTTTTCAGGTCTTTGTACAAAATCCAAAAACTTATATGCAGCTTCTTTATTTGGTGCAGTTTTTGGGATAACAAACGAATCAATATAAGCTGTACCACCTTTTTCCGGAATTATAAATTCAGTTGTTTCTAACTGTTCTGGAGTTAATTCGTTTAAAACATTATCAGGATAGCAATGTACAACCCAGAAATCACCATTAGCAAAACCTTTACCAAAAGATTCAGAATCAAATTTGGCAATATTTTTTTTCCACTCTTTTACAAGATTAGCAGCTTGAGATATAGCAGCTTCATCTTCAGTTGTTTGAGGATATCCTAAAGTTCCTAAAGCAGAAGTCATAACCTCTCTCATATCATCTAGTAAAGTCATTTTTCCTTTATATTCAGCATTGTTATAAATTGTGAAATCTTTTGGAAAATCTTTAACATATTTAGTGTTTACTGCTATAGTTGTAGCACCCATTGCAAAGGGAAAAGCATAATCATTATTAGAATCAAAGTACTGCAGCTTTTCAAATACCATAGGATCTATATTATTTAATGATGGCAATTTAGACTTATCAAGTTTTTCAAGCATTCCATCATTCATTAAAATTTCAGCATAATCAGTTGAAGGTGTTAAGATATCATATCCAGATCCTCCAGCCTTAATTTTAGCAAACATCTCTTCATTTGATGAATAAATATCTTCAATTACTTTAATACCCGTTTCTTTTTCAAAATCTTCATAAATTTTAGTGGGAATATAATCAGCCCATCCATAAAGATAAAGAACATTCTCATTTTTTTGTTTTTCGTTACCACATGAAAGTAGTAGGAAAACTAAAGATAATAAAGTTATTATTTTTTTCACTTAAACCTCCCTAAAATATAAATTATATAACCGCTAAAAATTGTATTATATTTTTTAAAGATAGTCAAGAATAATTACAGCTAAAGATTATTTAACTAGAAAATAGGACAAAATTAATGTATAATCTTATGTAAAATATAATTAGTTTTAGGAGATATAATATTGGATATAATAACAAGTAAAGACAATGAACTTTTCAAGAGTTTAAAAAAGTTAAAAGCAAAAAAATATAGAGAACTGGATAAATTATTTTTGGCAGAAGGAAGAAAATTTTTGGAATTTGAAGAGATTCCTAAAGTAATAATATTTAAAGAGGGAGTTTCAGAAGAAAGTATAAAATTATCTGAAAAATTTCAATGTAAAAAAATAATTTTAAGCGAAAAATTATTTAAAGAGTTAAGTTCACAAGAAAATTCTCAAGGAGTTATCATTTGCTATAATTCTAAAGAACAAAAATTGGATTATTTAGATAAAAATATTGTTGTCTTAAATAGAGTAGCAGATCCCGGAAATTTAGGAACAATTATAAGAGTAGCAGATGCAGCAGGATTTAAGGATATAATCTTAACTAAGGGAAGCGTAGATTGCTACAATGAAAAAACTGTAAGAAGCAGTATGGGATCAATTTTAAGTATAAATATCTACTATTTAGAAGAGGAAGATACTATACATCTATTGAAAGAGAAAGGGTATAAAATAATAGCTACAGCCTTAGAAAAAGATTCTATTCCATATACAAAAATGAGATTAGAAGAAAAAAATGCATTTGTATTTGGAAATGAAGGTGATGGAATTTCTCAAAATATATTGTTAAAAAGTGATGAGAAAGTAATAATTCCGATTTACGGAAGTGCAGAATCATTAAATGTAGCTATGGCCACAGGGATTATTTTATATGATGTAAGAAATAGATTAGACAATAAATAAGTATTAGGAGAGATTTTGATGATAAAACTAGTTGTTACAGATATGGATGGAACATTTTTAAATGATAAAAAAGAGTTTTCAAATGAATTTTGGGAGATTCATTCAGAAATGGAGAAAAAGGGTATTAAATTTGTTGTAGCTAGTGGAAGGCAATATCAAAATTTAAGAAAAAATTTTGATAAGATAAAAAATAAAATAGTTTTTATTGCTGAAAATGGGAGTTATGTTGTAGAAAAAGAAAAAGAAATATATTCAAGAATATTATCTAAAGAGATAATAAAAAAATATGTTGAAATAGGAAGAAAGATACCTACAACAAATGTGGTATTATGTGGTAAGAAATCTGCATATATTGAATCGACTGAAATAGAATTTGTTACAGAAGTAGAAAAATATTATGAGGAAAGAAAAGTTGTTTCAAATCTTTTAGATTTTATAGATGATGAAATAATAAAAATTACTTATTGTGACTTAAGTGGAACAGAAAGAAATGTGTATCCCTATATAGAAAATGAAAAAGATTGCCAAATTGTTGTTTCAGGTGAAATTTGGTTAGATATAAGTCATTTGGAATCTAATAAAGGGATAGCATTAGAGGCTCTTCAAAAAGAGTTGGGAGTAAATTATGAAGAAACTATGATTTTTGGAGATTATTTAAATGATTTAGAAATGCTAAAAAAGGGTAAATATAGTTTTGCAATGGAAAATGCACATGAAGAAATAAAGAAAATATCAAATTTTATAGCAAAAAGTAACAATGAAAATGGAGTTTTAGAAGAGCTGAAAAAAATTATTTAATCTTATTTTAAGGAGGGGAATTTTTATAATGAGAAGATGTATGAGAGTAATATTTATGTTAATTCTAACGGTAAATATTTTTGCTGAGTATAAATTTCCAATGAAAAATCCATATGTGGCAACAATAGTTGGAAGTTCTAAGATTATGGCAAAAGGAATACCAAATGAAGTGCCAACTAAGGAATTCAAAATTATGTTAGAAAGAAGTAATAAAGTACCTGCAAATATGTGGTTTGACAATGGATTTAATTTTTCTTTAAGTAAACAAAAAGGGAAAGCTCCTTTAATTTTTGTTTTATCAGGAACAGGATCTGCATATAACTCTACAAGAACAAAAAACTTTCAAAAGATATTTTACAATGCAGGATATCATGTACTAACTGTAACGTCAGTGTTTAATTCTAATTTTATATTAAACGTATCAAATAGTCAGGTACCTGGAGTTTTGATTCAGGACGGTTTAGATTTATATAATATTATGGGAGATATGTTAGAAAAAGTAAAAAAAGAGGAGAAAGTTGAAATAACAGACACTTATTTAATGGGATATAGTATGGGAGCAACGCACTCAGCTATTTTATCTTATTTAGATTCTCAAGGAAAAGATTTTAATTTTAAAAGAGTTTATATGGTTAATCCATCTGTTAATTTATACTATTCAGCAACTACTTTAGATAATATGTTATCAAAAAATATAGAAAATAAAGGGCAAATAGTAGAAATTATTGATGAAGTAATGGAAGTAGTAAAAAAGAACATCTCACCTAGTGATTTACAAATAACAGAAGAAGGAATATACTCAATTTTTGAAAAACAAGAATTATCTAATAAAGAGATGGAAAGATTAATAGGACTTGCTTTTAATTTAACATCAATTGATTTAAACTATATTGTAGATCAAATAAATGGTACTCATGTGTATTCAAATACAACTCCGGGAAAGTTTTCAAAAATGTATCCTTATTTTGAAAGCATTAATTTTGCAAACTTTAGTGATTATTTAAATAAATTAGCTTATCCATATTATTTAAAAATATTAGGTGGAGATTTAACTTTTAACGATGTTTTAAAATATGGAGATTTGAGAATAATTAAAAGTTATTTAGAGAAAGAAGATAAAATAGTAGCAGTAACCAATGAAGATGATTTTATTTTATCTGATAAGGATAGAAGTTTTATAAAAAATGTATTTAAAGAAAGAAGTTTGATATATCCTTATGGGGGACATTGTGGAAACATGTTTTATCAAACTAATGTGGATAAAATGTTAGAGTTTTTAGAGAAGGGGGTGTTCAACAATGAATTATAAAAAGTTAGGCTTAATGATAAGTTGCATATTTTTTATTAGCTGTTCTCCCTTAAAAACCAAAAATGATATTTCTGAAAAAAATTTTGAAAAAAAAGAAAGCTTAAATCAACATACTCATTTAAAGAGTAATGAATACTTAAAATTAGGAAATGGAAAAGAGATTATATATGAACCAGAAGGAATAAGAAGTGAAGTTGTAGAAAAGAAGGAGATAAATGGAACTAAATTTATAGAAGTTTATGATCCGTTAGAACCTTTGAACAGAAGAATATACTACTTTAATTATTATTTAGATAAATATGTTTTAATTCCAGCTGTTAATACTTATGAATTTATAGCACCAAAATTTGTTCAAAAAGGTGTGTCTAATTTCTTTTCAAATTTACAAGAAATTAATACGTTTATAAATTCAATATTACAATTTGAAGGAAGAAAAGCTACAATAACTTTTGTTAGATTTGGAATAAACTCAACAATTGGTATTTTAGGATTATTTGATGTAGCATCTGCTTTGGAATTACCAAAAACATATGAAGATTTTGGATTAACTTTAGCAAAATATGGAGTTGGAAATGGACCATACTTGGTATTACCTGGTTTTGGACCATCCAATCTTAGAGATACAGCAGGGAAAGCAGCAGGAATAGTAAGTGTTTCAGAGATAAATCCATATGATCAACCTGTTGGTTTTGATGTTAATAACCCAGGAGTTACTACGATGGGAGCAATTAATGCAAGAAAAGAAAATCAGAATTTTAGATACTATGGGACTGGAAGTCCTTTTGAGTATGAGTATGTAAGATATTTCTATACTAAATATAGAGATACATTAATAGATGTAAATGATGTAAAAGTAAAGGGGAGAGGTGAATAGTTTTGAATTTACAAGAGTTTGTACTAAATTACAAAGATGATGTTGTTAAATCAATTCAGGAGTCAGTTAGAATTAAAAGCGTGCAAGAGGCACCATTAGAAGGAATGCCTTTTGGAGAAGGACCTGCAAAGGCTCTAGAGCATATGTTAGATTTAGGAAAAAAATTAGGTTTTGAAGTTGAAAATTTTGATAATTATGCAGGTCATATTGATTTTGGTGTAGGTTCAGATGAAGAGATGATAGGGATTCTTGGACATGTGGATGTTGTACCTGAGGGAAAAGGATGGGATCATCCACCATATGAAGCAAAAATAGTAGATGGGAAAATGTATGGAAGAGGAGTTTTAGACGATAAAGGTCCTACAATTGCTGCCTTATATGCATTAAAAGCTATTAAAGATTCAGGAGTTAAATTAAATAGAAAAGTTAGAGTGATAGTGGGAGCTAATGAAGAAACTGGCTGGGGATGTATGAACCATTATTTTGGAAAATTAAATATGCCACAACCAGCAATGGCATTTACTCCAGACTCATCATTTCCTGTAACTTATGCCGAAAAAGGAATTTTACACTTAATGCTGAGTCAAGAGTACCAAGAAGAATTAAATTTTTCAATAAAAGGTGGAGTAGCATTTAATTCAGTTCCAGATTCTGCGATAGGGTTATTTCCATTGTCAATGAAAGATGAAATATTTTTAAATTTAGAAAAATATAACGAAGGAAAAGAGTTTAAGATAGTAGCGACTGAAAAAGATGAAAAAATAGAAATAGTTTCTTTAGGAAAAGCTTCTCATGGAGCTAGACCAGCAAATGGTTATAATGCAATATCAGCTTTATTTAGTTTCTTGTCAACTTTAAAAATAGAAGATGAAAAACTAAAAAATTTAGTAGAATTCTTCAATGAGTATGTAAAGATGGAATATTCAGGAGAGAGATTAGGAATTAATTTTGAAGATGAACCATCTGGAGTATTAACATTAACTATTGGTAAAATTGAGTGTGAAGGTAAAAATGTAATGTTTGGATTTGATATTAGATATCCAGTTACATTTACAAAAGAACAAGTAATTGATCAAGTAGAAAAAAGAGCAAAAACTAAAAATTTAAATGTTACAGTAAGGTCAGCAAAGAATCCACTATATGTTCCTAAAGATAGCTTCTTAGTGACAACATTAATGGATATATATAAAGATATAACAGGTGACGTAGATGCAGAACCAGTTTCTATTGGTGGCGGAACGTACGCTAGAGCTGTAACAAATGGAGTTGCATTTGGAGCTTTATTAAAAGATCAAGAGGATAATATGCATCAAAAAAATGAGTATTTAGAATTAGATAAATTAGATACTTGGTTAAAAATATATGTTCAAGCAATATATGATTTAGCAAAATAAAAGTGTAAGAAAAAACTGCAGTATTGCAGTTTTTTTATTTTTTGTAAAAATAAAAAATAGACAAAAATACTAAAAAAATAGTATACAAGAAAAATTAGAATCTATATTAATAATAACTATATATGATATTAATATATACATAATAAAAATATATTTTTAAAAAACTATAATATAAAATATATTAATTCAAATAATAAAAATTAAAATAAAGTTATAGGGAGGGATAAGGATTTATGAAAAAAATTTTTTTAATTTTAATGAGTTTTTTATTATCAGTAGTTAGTATGGGACAAGCACCATATCATATTGGAGTAATAACAGGGACAGTTTCTCAATCAGAAGATGGATTAAGAGGAGCTGAAGAGGCCATAAAATTATATGGACCAGCAGATAAGGGTGGAGAGATAGTACATGTAACTTATCCAGATAATTTTATGCAAGAGATGGAAACGACAATTTCTCAAATGGTAAGTTTAGCAGATGATCCTAAAATGAAAGCTATTGTTGTAGGAGAAGCAATTCCAGGAACAGTGGAAGCGTTTAGAAGAATTAGAGAAAAAAGACCAGATATTTTACTTTTAGCAAATTCACCACACGAAGATCCTGAAATGATTGGAGAAGTTTCGGATTTAGTTGTGAATCCAGATAGTATAGCAAGAGGTTATTTAATAGTAAAAGCAGCAAAAGAGATGGGAGCAGATAAGTTTATGCATATTTCATTTCCGAGACATATGAGCTATGAGCTTCTGTCAAAAAGAAGAAATGTAATGAAAGTTGCTGCAAATGATTTAGGAATGGAGTTTATTGAAATGACAGCTCCAGATCCTGTAAGTGATGTAGGAGTAGCAGGAGCACAACAATTTATCTTAGAACAAGTTCCAAATTGGATAACTAAATATGGAGATAAAACAGCTTTTTTTGCAACAAATGATGCTCATACAGAGCCTTTATTAAAAAGAGTTGCAGAGAAAGGTGGATACTTTGTTGAGGCGGATTTACCATCGCCTACAATGGGATACCCTGGAGCTTTAGGGATACAATTTACAGAGGATGAAAAAGGGAATTGGCCAAAGATTTTAGAAAAAGTTGAAAAAACTGTGGGAGAAAAAGGTGGAGCAAAAAGAATGGGAACATGGGCTTATTCATACAATTTCTCTGTTACAGTTTCTTTAGTTGATTTAGCAAAAGAAGTACTAGATGGAAAAGCTCAAATAGATGATTTTGATGCTTTAAAAGAAGTTTTAGCAAAAAATACTCCAGGAGCTCAGTGGAATGGAAGTAATTATGTAGATGTTAGAGGAGTAGAGCGAGAGAATTTCTATTTGTTATACCAAGATACATATGTTTTAGGAAAAGGTTATTTAAAAATGACAGAACTAGAAGTGCCAGAAAAATATTTTTCAATAAAATAATTGAAATTTTTGACCACTAGACTTTACCTGACTAGTGGTCAAAATTTTTGATAGAGGTATAAAAGGGAGTGATATAATGCAAAAAGAACTTTTAAGAATGTCAGGAGTATCTAAGAGTTTTGGAGAAAACACAGTATTAAAAGATATAAATTTTACAATAAAAGAGGGAGAAATAGTAGGTCTTGTTGGAGAAAATGGTGCAGGAAAATCTACTTTAATGAAGATAATTTTTGGAATGTCTCTAATAGAAGAAACTGGTGGATATAACGGAGAGATGATTTTTCAAGGTAAAAAAGTACATTTTAAAAGCTCTTTTGATGCTTTAAATGCGGGAATAGGAATGGTTCATCAAGAATTTTCTTTAATTCCAGGATTTAAGGCTTCAGAGAATATAGTTCTAAATAGAGAAAGTTTAAAGAAATCTTTTGTAAAAGAGATATTTGGAGAAAGAATAAGTAAAATAGATTTTGAAAAAGATAGAGAACGAGCAAAGGTTGCAATATCACATTTAGGAGTTGATTTGAATGTAGATACTAAAGTTAATGAGATGCCTGTAGCACATATGCAATTTACAGAGATTGCAAGAGAAATAGAGAGAGAAAATGTAAGGTTATTAGTTTTAGACGAACCAACAGCAGTTTTAACAGAAAAAGAAGCTGAAATTTTGTTAAAAACAATGAAAAGGTTGGCAAGTGAAGGAATAGCAATTATATTTATAACTCATAGGTTAAATGAAATTATGGATGTCTCAGACAGGATTATAGTTTTAAGAGATGGTATTATGATGAGTGAATTAGAAACATCAGAAACTAACGTAGATGAAATTACAAAATTAATGATTGGTAGAGAGATAGGAGAGAAAACTAAAAAAGAAGAAAAAAAAGAGAGTAATCCAGAAATTATTTTAGAAATGAAAAAGTTATGGGTAGATATGCCCGGTGAAAAAGCTAAAAATATAAATTTAAAAGTTCGAAAAGGTGAAATAATAGGATTAGGAGGAATGGCTGGTCAAGGAAAGGTAGGTATAGCGAATGGAGTAATGGGTCTTTATCCAGCAGGGGGAGAAGTTATATATAAAAATGAAAAAATAAATTTAAATAATCCTAAAATACCTTTGGAAAAAGGGATGTATTTTGTATCTGAAGATAGAAAAGAAGTGGGACTTATACTTGAAGAAAAGATAAGTATGAATATAGCTTATCCATCAATATATATAAAAAATAAATTTTTAAAAGAAAGATATTTTGGATTATTAAAAAGTATAGATGAAAAAGAAATAGATAAAAATAGTCAACACTACATTGAAAAATTAGAGATTAAATGTATGAGTGGGAGTCAAAGGGTAGGAGAGCTAAGTGGTGGAAATCAACAAAAGGTGTGCTTAGCAAAAGCTTTTACAATAAACCCAGATATACTTTTTATATCAGAACCTACAAGAGGAATTGATATTGGAGCAAAAAAAATTGTTCTTGAAACATTGAAAGAATATAATAGAAATAGTGGAATGACAATAATTTTAACTTCATCAGAATTGGAAGAGTTAAGATCAGTTTGCGACAGAATCGCAATTGTAACGGAGGGTGAAATTGCAGGTATTTTATCTCCAGGGGATGACCTGTTAGAATTTGGAAAATTAATGACAGGAGTTAAGGGGGACAAAAATGAATGAGAATATAGTAAAAAAAATAAAAGAGATAGGATTACCGAGAATAATAATAGCTTTATTTCTACTTTCTCTATATACACTAGCACCTTTTGTAGGAGTTAATCTGAAAGTAGCTTTTCAAGATACTTTAATTAGGGTAGGGATGAATATAATATTAGTATTGTCTCTTATTCCAATGATTCAAGGAGGTACAGGGTTAAACTTTGGTATGCCTTTAGGTGTAGAAGCTGGATTGCTTGGAGCAGTTTTAAGTATAGAGCTAGGATTAACTGGACTACTTGGATTTTTAGGTGCAATATTGATATCATTACCAATATCAATACTATTTGGTTATGGATATGGTTCTATATTAAATAGAGTTAAAGGTGGAGAGATGATGATAGCAACATATGTTGGTTTTTCATCAGTTGCATTTATGTGTATTATGTGGCTCGTATTACCTTTTAAAAAACCTGATATGATTTGGGCATATGGTGGAGAGGGATTAAGAACAACAATAAGTGTTGAAGGATATTGGAATAAAATTTTAGGTAAAATATTTTCTTCGTCAGGAAATTTTAGTTATATTGGAGAGATAGTATTCTTTTTATTATTGGCATTTTTAATAAAAGAATATTTTAAGAGTAGAAATGGATTAGCCATGAAAGCTGTTGGATCTAATGAAAAATTTGCTAGATCAATAGGTGTTGATATTAATAAAGCAAGAATAAATTCAGTTATAATGTCAACTATGATAGCAGGAATTGGAATAATTGTTTACCAACAAAGTTTTGGATTTATACAATTGTATTTAGCACCTTTTTATATGGCATTTCCCGCTATAGCAGCCATTTTAATTGGGGGAGCTTCAGTGAGAAAAGCTTCTATATTTAATGTTATTGTTGGAACTGTTTTGTTTCAAGGAGTTATAACAATGACTCCAATAGTAATAAGTGGATTGATAAAAACAGATATGTCAGAAACTATAAGGGTTATAATATCAAATGGAATGATAATCTATGCATTAACTAGAAAAGGAGGGGAGAGATAATGGAAAAAATAAAAAGTTTTTTACAAAAAAATATAGTTCCAATTTTTATTTTAATCTTTATTTCTTCAATAATTCCAATATCTAAATTAACTCCTCAATACTTAATTCAAGAGATGATATTAAGATTAGATAGAAATTTATTCTTAGTTCTATCGTTGTTAATACCAATAATAGCTGGAATGGGGTTAAACTTTGGTATTGTTTTAGGAGCAATGGCTGGACAAATAGCTCTTATTTTTATAACAGAGTATAGAATAATAGGATATCAAGGAGTATTTTTAGCTATGATTTTATCAACTCCTATAGCAATGGCATTGGGATATTTTAGTGGAAATATATTAAACAAATCTAAAGGAAAAGAGATGATAACTTCCATGATTTTAGGATTATTTATGAATGGAATTTATCAATTAGTTGTTTTGTATGGAATGGGAAGCATAATAAAGATATCAAATCCAAAATTGATACTTTCAAGAGGAAGTGGAATAAGAAATGCAATAGATTTGCAAGGTATTAGAAGAGGATTAGACAGCCTATTAGAAATAGATGTTTTAGGACAAAAAATACCTGTAGCAACATTTTTGTTAGTAGGACTTTTATGCATATTTATAGTTTGGTTTAGAAAAACCAAGTTAGGACAAGATATGAGAGCAGTGGGACAAAATATTGAAATAGCTAGAGCGGCAGGAATAAATGTAGATAGAACAAGAGTTTTAGCTATTGTAATATCAACGGTGCTTGCAGGATTTGGACAGATTATATATTTGCAAAATATAGGAACTATGAATACTTATAATAGTCATGAACAAATAGGGATGTTTTCTATTGCTGCTTTATTAATTGGAGGAGCATCGGCTGTTAAAGCAAGTATTCCAAATGCAATAACGGGAATTATTTTATTTCATATGATGTTTATTATTTCTCCTGTGGCAGGAAAAGAATTGATGGGATCAGCTCAAATAGGAGAGTATTTTAGAGTGTTTGTATCGTATGGAATAATAGCTTTAGTTTTAGTGATGCATGAATGGAGAAGAGAACGAGAGAGACGGGCAGAAAGAGCAAATGAAATCTCTGATAGCAAGGGGGAAACTATATGAGAAAAAAATTAAGCATATTGATATTTTTATCTCTTGTATGTTTAATTGGCTGGATTTTATATTCAACAGGGCAAGAACATACTTTAATTGTAAATAATAATTATAAAAATAAAGATATGAGTACAAATATAGTGATAAAAATTTCTGGAGAAAAAGATAAAAAAATAGGGAAGAATAAAAAAGCAGTGTTTGATTTAAAAGGGGTAACTCATAAATTTTCTATTCTGGTAAATGAAAAGCAAATTGATGGAGTTGTAAATTTTAAGATGAATAAGAGTGGAGAACTAGAAGTGGAAAAGTTTTTAAATAATGAAGAAAATTGGTTAAAAACAATTAATCAATATTAAAAAGGAGAGAATATTATATTCTCTCCTTTTTTAATTTATAAAGGTGCTTTCTTTTAGATATTTTGTATCGTCACCAGCTATAAAAATTATCGAGTTGTCAGATAAAAGATCAATAACCTCTTTAGATAGTTCAGTTGGAATAGCAGGGCATCCAAGAGTTCTTCCTAAAAATCCCATTTGATCAATATATTTTTTAGATGCATAATCAGCACCATGTATGACAATTGCTCGATCATAGGCATTAGAGTTAAAACGATTTTCTAGGCCTTTTAATCTTAAAGAATAACCATAATTTCCAAAATATGGCTTTGTATCAGTAATAAAAAATCCAAGAGAACTTTGGAAAGAGTTAGGTGCATTAGAGAATTTTGTAGCAAGAACTTTTCCACTGTTTTTTCCATGAGAAACATAAGTATAATAAAGTAACTTTTTTTTCTTTAAGTCAATAACTGAGAATCTTGGTTCAGTAGATGGTTTAGTAAAATCAATAACTGTTAAAAACTGAAAGGTTTTCCCTTTAATTTTAGAAGCCCCTTTTACGGCATTCTTAAATACACTATAATTCATTTTATCTTTTAGTTCCAATGATTTATAGAGAGATGAAGTAGAGCTAAAAACAGTCATATAAAGAATAAAAAATAATAATAATAATTTTTGTTTCATAAACCACTCCTGAAAAATAGAATTTTGTTTTTTTTATTATAACAAAAAATAGGTCAAAAAGTAGAGAAAAAAATAAAAAAATAGGAAAATTCTTACTAAGAATTTTCCCATTATATTTTATAAAGTAACGACAATTGATTTAAAAATTTTGTAAGTAACAAACCCAGGTTTAGCTCCTTTAGGTTTATTTAAATATTTGATTTGTGTGTAATCTACTGTAAGTTTAGTTCCTTTAGGCAACTTTGATTGTTGACCACAAAATACAGCAATATCATAAATAGACTTTTCAGATAATAATTCATTGGCGTTCACAACAGCATGAGTTCCAGGCATATCTTTACAGTGGAACCACATATCTTCTCTATGAGAATATTTAGTTGTTAGAGCATCATTTTCTAAATTATTTCGACCATATCGAACTAAAATACCATCAATAGTAATTTCTCCAAAATTAAAAGTTTTAATAACTTGTTTTTTAATATTTTTTTTATGTTTTGTTTTAGAAGGAACTTTTAAATAACCTTGACTAGAAAGCTCTTCTTCAATTAGCTTTAGATTTTCTTTAGAATCACTATTATTAATAAAAGATTCAACACCTAAAAAATATTTTAAATTATCAGATATTTCAATTAATCTTTTTTGATTATATTCCATACCTTTTTTTAACTTATTGTATTTTTTATATATTTTTTCTAAATTTATCTGAGGTGTAACTAATGGATCTAAAGGAATTGTACACATACAATCATTATAGAAATCATAAAGTTCTACTTCAGTCATGCCTTTTTTTAAAGAATATAAAGAGGCAGCTAATATATCTCCGAGCTCTCTGTATCTATCAAAGTTTTTTTTCTCTTCAAGATCTTTTTTTATAGAAATAATTACTTTTTCAGATTTTTTAATCTCTTTTTTTATACAAGATGTAAGTTTATCTTTTAAAATTTTAAAAGTATTAGATAAATTTTGATTGTTTAAATAAAAATTTATCAGCTCTTGGAATGAACTATATGTAATTACAGTATTATATTCTCTAGGCTCTATATTTAAAACAGTAGCTAAGATAATTTCATTATGTTCATTAAAAAATATTTTAGGAGCTATTTTATCTTTTAAAATATTTTTTAGATTTTCAAATGATGTAAGTGAATTAGCGAGAGTTTTTCCAAGTCCTTCTATGTTTTTAAGAAGTGATTTTTCATTTTTCTCTTTAAGAAACTCCTCCTCGTTTAAGTTTAAGGGAGAAAGTTTTTTTTCAAGAGATGGTGTTGAATAATCAATTCCAGGGAACAATACTCTATTTGGATTCTCTTCAATAGAAAAACGTTTTATAGAGTCTAGTACTTTATTTTCTTTTGTAGTAAGAATAAGATTAGAGTGCTTTCCCATCATCTCAAAATATAGATTATAGATTTTTACTTCTCCAAGTTCATTCAGTTTAGAAAAAGTAAAAATAAGAATTCTATCATATCCCAATTGATTAATAGATATTAAAGTTGAGCCAACAATATATTTTTTTAAGTTTAAGGCAAAAGAACTATTTTCTTCTAATAAATTATCCTCTTTTGTATCTGATAGGTAGCATAATGAAAGAGAAGGGAAACAAGAGAGTATAAATCTCTGTTTCCCAAAATTAATACTTACAGCAAGGGAACTAGTTTGAACTACTTTATTGACACCTTTTCCTTTTAAAGAAGTTTCTAGCTCAGTTTTAATTTTATTTAAAGATATACCATCAAGGTACAACATTATTCTTCAACCTTTATAGCAATAAGATTTTTTGCATCTAAAAGATTAACTTTTAAAATAGAACCATCCTCTTTTTCAAGTGCTACCTTATCTTTTTCTTCAGATTCTACAATTTTAACTGTTGAGTAATGCTCGATTCCGTTATTGGCAAAATAATCCTGTATAATAGGTGTTCCTTTAACCTCATTAATAGATACTACAGTTCCTACAGGAAACTCTGTAACAGAATGAGGCTTAAAAAATTCTGTTTTATCTTTTAAATTTTTTAAAATCAATTCAAAAGTTTCAGTAAAATGATTTAAATCCTTTTCTGGAATATTTTCTGTTATAGTTGAAATTATATTTTTGTGATAAGTATTATGATAGTTTAATGCTTCAATACCTTTTTTAGATAGAGAAACGTAAACTTTTCTTCTATCAGCATCAGAACGAACTCTATCAATGAATCCTTTTTCTCTTAGTTTTGTAATTGCAACTGTAGCAGTTCCCATAGTTATTCCAAGTCTATCAGATAGTTCATTCATACTAAGTGATTCTTTTCCAATGGCTTCAATTATGTGTAACTCAGTATGTGTTATACATTTAATACCTCTTTTTAATGCTAAATCTTCTGTTTCGTAGAAAAGCTTGTAAAAGTTTTCTAAGACATCATTTACTTTATTTATATTATTCATAATTATCTCTCCTTTAAAGATTTAATTCTCTCCTCATAATTACCAGAGAAAACATAAGAACCAGCAACAAAAATATTAGCTCCAGCATCTATACATTTTCCAATTGTCTCATTTGTTATTCCACCATCTACTTGAATATCAACAGTATTATTTAAATTACGAACTTCTTGAATTTTTTGGATTGAATTTTCAATAAATTTTTGTCCTCCAAATCCAGGATTAACAGACATAACTAAAACCATATCTAAATCATCGATAACATATTTTATCGCTTCAACAGGAGTAGCAGGATTTAAAGATACACCAGCTTTAACTCCAAAAGACTTAATTAATTGAATAGTTCTATGAAGATGTTTTGTAGCTTCAGCATGAACAACAATTATGTCAGCACCGGCTTTAACAAAATCTTCAATATATCTTTCAGGTGCTTCAATCATAAGGTGAACATCAAAAACTAAACTAGTTTTATTTCTAATAGCTTTTATAACAGGTGCTCCAAAAGTTATGTTTGGTACAAACATTCCATCCATAACATCAATGTGTATATAGTCGGCTCCAGCTTTGTCAATTGCTATAACTTCATTGCCTAATTGACTAAAATCTGCTGAAAGAATTGATGGTGCTATTTTGATATCTTTTTTTATCATTTAAAATTTCACTCCTTTGTGTAATAGTTTAAGTAATAATAATTGCTCTAATATTTATTCCAAATTTCATTTTTAGATTTATCATAACAACGTTTGTAAAATTCATATCTTTCTTTTGTAATTTTTCCTGAATCAACAGCAGACTTTATACCACATTGAGGTTCATTTACATGAACGCAGTTATTAAATTTACATCCATCTCCAAATTGATGAAATTCAGGGAAAAGTGATATTAAATCTTGAGCATCGCTAGTAGGAGGCAGATCAACAGATGAAAATCCTGGAGTATCAATAACAAAGCCTCCACTAGGAAGAGTAAGGAGTTTACTATCTCTAGTTGTATGTTTTCCGGCTCTTAATCTTTTGCTTGTCTCTCCTGTTTTTAATTCTTTTGAATCTTGTAATAAATTTAAAATACTTGATTTACCAACTCCAGAAGGACCACCAAAAGCAGTAACTTTATCTTTTAAAAATGCTTTTAATTCGTCCATACCAAGATTTTTGTAAGTTGATATGTAAAAAACTGGAATATCTATCTTAGATAGGTATTCTAAATTAGATTTAATTTCCTCTAATTCCTCTTGTGATAAAAGATCTATTTTATTGATTATTAATACAGGACTGATTTTATTATATAAGCTATTTAATATTAAAATATTTATTTTTTCATAGTCAATAGCGGGATCTTTAGCAGCAAATTGAATAACACCATAGTCGATATTTGCAACTAAAGGTCTTCTTAAAAGATTTTTTCTAGGCTTAACTTCAGTTATAAAGCCATCTGCATCAAAAACAACATAATCTCCCACTGTACAATTTTCCCTTTTGTCTGATCTTTTTAAAATCCCTCTTAATTTACAAAGATATTCTTTTCCTTCACTTTCAATATTATAAAATCCTTGAATTTTATTGATAACAATTCCTTCGATAATAATTCACTCTCCTTCAATTAATAACTAACAACAATATCAATGATAGTTCCAGCAGGGACAGTTTCACCAATATGAGTAGTTTCAACAACAATTCCTTTTTCTAAATTAGGAATTACTTTTTCTTTAACAACGCCAACAATAAGACCTTTTGAAATTAATTCGTTGGTAGCCTCTTCATATGTAAATCCGATTGTATCAGGAACTTCCACAGAAGCTACAGAATTAGAATTACTTAATAAAAGAGATACTCCTTTGTTTTTTTGAGTGTTTTGCCCTAAAGATGGAGTTGTAGCTAAAACAGTATTGTATGGTAAGTTTGAAGATGTATAAGAAACTTTTTTTATTTTAACTCCTTCTTCTTGGAGTTTAGCTGAAACTTCGATAAGGTTTTTATTTGTAAAATCAGGCATAGTATAGTCATCTTTACCTTTGCTTAACCAAACTCTAACAGTTCTTCCTTCTTTTACAATTTTTTCAGGAGCTGGATTTTGTTTGAAGATAGTTCCAATTGGTAAATCAGAAAAATCATTTCCTGCAACGATTACATTTACTTTATCAATAGATGGTATTTTTTCTATCTGTTTTAGATTCATTCCAACAAGATTTGGTAAAGAATAAAAACTTTTGTTAAAATATGTTTTTAAGAATATATTAAAACTAAAAAAACAGATAAAAACAATAAGTATACATGATAGCAAATATGCTAAATATTTTTTCATTTTTCCTCCTAAAGTGGTGCTATGAAATTAAATAATAAAATACTCTAAATACTTATAAAATAATATCATAGTGGCACTAAAATATCAATAATTACTTGATAAATAGTAGCTTAAATGATAGAATATTTTGTAAACTATTATTTGAAAATTAGGAGGGTAAAATGGATTACACAATAGAGAAAATGATTTCTGAGGGTGATTTACAAGCTAGAATAAGAGAGGTTGCAAAAGAGATTGAAAAAGATTATGAAGGAAAAGATCTTATTTGTGTAGGTCTACTTAAGGGATCAATCATGTTCATGGCAGATTTACTAAAGAATGTAGAATTAGATTTGGCTATGGATTTCATGAAAGTCTCTAGTTACCATGGAGGAACTGATAGTACAGGTGTAGTAAAGATTTTAAAAGATGTTGATGAAGATTTAACAGGAAAAGATGTTTTAATTATAGAGGATATAATCGATACAGGTTTAACTTTAGAATCAGTTAAAAAATTCTTAATGTCAAAACAACCAAAATCTTTAAAAGTGTGTTCTTTATTAGATAAACCAAGTAGAAGAAAAGTAGAAATGGTTGGAGAGTATATTGGATTTGAAATTCCAGATGAGTTTGTAGTTGGATATGGTTTAGATTACGATGAGCTATATAGAAACCTTCCTTATATTGGAAAAGTAGTTAGAAAGTAAAAAAGTAAAAGGAGGAAAGATGTCCTTTAAACATAAGAAAAAATTTGGGCAAAACTTCTTAACAGATCAAAATGATGTTTTGAATAGAATTATGGAAGTTTCAGATGTTAAAGAAGATGAGCATATAATTGAAATTGGACCAGGAGAAGGTGCATTAACGGCTTTATTACTAGAAAAAGCTAAAAATGTAACATGTATTGAAATTGATACTGATTTAGAAAAAATACTTACAAAAAAATATGCATCAAATCCTAAATTTAATTTAATAATGCAGGATGTTTTAACAGTAGATTTAAAAAATGTATTAAGTAAAGGAAGAGTGGTTGCTAATATTCCTTACTATATAACATCACCAATTATAAATAAAATCATTGAAAATAGAGATATAATAAGTGAAATGTTTATAATGGTTCAAAAAGAAGTTGCAGAAAGAGTATGCTCAAAATCAGGAAAAGAGAGAAGTGTATTGACATTAGCCGTAGAGTATTATGGAGAAGCAGAGTATTTATTTACAATACCAAAAGCATTTTTTACGCCACCACCAAAGGTAGATTCAGCTTTTATGTCAATAAAGTTTTACAATGATAGAAGATATGAGGATCGAATTTCAGAGAGTCTATTTTTTAAATATGTAAAAGCAGCTTTTTCAAACAAAAGAAAAAATATCATAAATAATCTAACAACTTTGGGATATTCTAAAGATTTTATAAGAGAAAAATTAGAAAAATTAGGAATATCAGAAACAGAAAGAGCTGAAAATTTAACAATTGAACAGTTTATAGATTTAGCTGAGATATTTGAAGAAGAATAAAACTTTTAATAAGTGAGGCATGGATAAAAGAGGGGGTTTCCTAATTTTTGAAAGCCTCCTTTTAGCTTAAATAAGGAGTAAAAAATGGATAGTTATGAATTTAAAATAAAAACAAAACGTGAGGATATAGATTTTATTAATAAAATAATGGAAGCATATGAGGGCGTTGGAATTGTAAGAACAAAAAATGCCGATGAGGGAGATTTAACAATAGTTTCTACAACTGATTTTAAAGAGGATGTTAGAATGATTGTTGAAGATTTAAATAGAAAATGGGTAAAAGCTGAAATAGTTTGGGAAGGACCTTGGTCTGGAGAGTTATAAAATAAAAATTTAGGAGGATAAATTTATGGAAAAATTAGAGTTATTAATTAATTATATTATAGGTGAATTAGTAGAAACAAAAGAGGGAATCAGAATAAGTTATGATTTAATAGATGATACTGTAACATTTAAAGTAAGTGTTGCTCAAGGTGAAATGGGAAGAGTTATTGGAAAAAATGGTTTAACAGCAAATGCAATAAGAGGAGTTATGCAAGCAGCTGGAGTTAAAGATAGATTAAATGTAAATGTTGAGTTTGTAGACTAAAATTTAAAAGAATTAAAGGAGAATATTAATGGAGTTATTATCAGTTGGAAGAGTTTCAGGAACTCATCACTTAAAGGGAGCAATAAAAGTTACTTCAAATATAGATAATTTAGAGATTTTAAGTGGAAATAAAGTTATGATTGAGCTACCATCAGGAGAGGTAAAAATTTTAACTATAAAAAAAGTATCGAGCATGATAGATAAAAAATGGATTGTAGAATTTGAAGAGTTAACAAATAAAACAGATGCTGGTTTAATTCAAAATGGAGTTATAAAAGTAAGAAGAGATCTTTTAGGAATTGAAGAGGATGAGTTTTTAGCTAATGATGTAATGGGAATGAAAGTTATAACAGAAGATGGTGAAAATATAGGTGAAGTTGTAGATATATACGAAACTGCAGCTCATGATATCTATGTCATAGAAGATGAAGAGTTTGAAACAATGATTCCAGATGTAGAAGTTTTTATAAAGAATATAGATTTCAATAAAAGAGAGATATTAGTTTCTTTAATTGAAGGAATGAGAGAAAGAAAGAAAGATTAAGGAGAACGTTGTGAAAATAAATATATTAACACTATTTCCAGAGTTTTTTAATTCTTTTAAAGAACACAGTATTATAAAAAGAGCTGTGGAAAGAGAACAAGTAGAAATTAACATAGTTAATATAAGGGATTTTGCTGAAGGGAAACATAAGCAGTGTGATGATATACCTTTTGGAGGCGGAGCTGGAATGGTTATGAAACCAGAACCATTATTAAAGGCTCTAGAGGGGAATAAAGGAAAAGTTATTTATACCTCTCCTCAAGGTGTAAAGTTAAATCAAGTATTAGCATGTGAGTTATCTACTGAAAAAGAGATAACTATAATAGCAGGCCATTATGAAGGGATAGATGAGAGAGTAATTGATAGCAAAGTGGATCTAGAGATATCTTTGGGTGACTTTGTTTTAACAGGTGGAGAGTTACCAGCTATGGTGATATCAGATGCAATAATTCGTCTTATTCCTGGAGTTATAAAAAAAGAATCTTATGAAAACGACTCTTTTTATAATGGATTATTAGATTATCCCCATTATACTAGACCAGCTGAATATGAGGGATTAAAAGTTCCAGAAGTTTTAATGTCTGGTCACCATAAAAACATAGATGAATGGAGATTAAAACAGAGTTTAGAAAGAACTTTAAAAAGACGACCAGAGCTTTTAAAAGGTAGAGAGTTTAGTAAACTAGAAAAAAAACTTTTAAAAGAGATAAAAGAGGAGCAAGAGATATGATATATAAATTAGGAGAACTAGTTCCAAAAATTGGAAAGAATAACCTTATTATTGATAATGCGACTATAATTGGAGATGTAGAGACTGGAGAAAATGTAAGTATTTGGTTTTCAGCAGTTTTAAGAGCCGATATGAGTAAAATTAAAGTTGGAAATAATTCAAATATTCAAGATAATACAACAGTCCATGGAGATACACCATATCCTGTAATAATAGGTGAAAATGTAACAATAGGACATAACTGTATTATACATGGATGTGAAATAGAAGATAATGTCATAATAGGAATGGGATCAATTTTATTAAATGGAGCTAGAATTCCTAAAAACTGTATCGTAGGAGCAGGAAGTTTAGTCACTGATAAGTTAGAAGCTCAAGAGGGAGACTTAATAATAGGTTCTCCTGCAAAGGTAGTAAAAAAACTTTCTGATAAAAATATAGATTATTTAAAATATGCTAATAAAGTGTATTTAGAAAAAATAGAAATGTACAAAAAATTAGAGAGAATAGGGTAGGTAAGATTAATGAGAAAAGCAATATATTTAGGACTAGTTCACTCACCAGTTTACAATAAAAGAGGAGATATAGTTTGTACGTCAGTAACAAACTTTGATATCCATGATATTTCAAGAACGTGTAGAACATATGATGTAAATCAATATCATATTATAGTGTCTGTAGATGCACAAAAAAAACTTACAGAAAGAATTATTGGATACTGGCAAGAAGGATTTGGAACAGGATATAATAGAGATAGAGAGGAAGCTTTTGGTAGAACAAGGGTTTATGAATCAATAGAAAAAAGTATTTCTGAAATAGAAGAAAGAGAGGGAAAAAGACCTCTAATAATAACAACATCGGCAAAAATATTTCCAAACTCAATAAGTTATAAAAATTTATCTGAAAAAATGATTAATGATGATCAGCCATATTTAATATTATTTGGAACAGGTTGGGGATTAATAGATGAAGTAATGAATATGTCAGATTATATATTAGAACCAATTAGAGGAAATGCAGAATATAATCATTTGTCTGTTAGATCAGCAGTTTCAATAATTTTAGATAGATTATTAGGAGAAAATTAATTGAGAAGAGAAATTAGAATAAGACCTCAAAGAAATATTTTTAAAGATATGGGGATTGAAAATATAGAAATAACAGAGATTGTTTTTAGTGAAAGAAATAAAAAAATGGATCTTATCTGTGTAGTTTCTACTCCTCAAGATTTAAAAGGATTAGATAAGGCTTATGAAAATTTAAAAAAGAAGTTTGGAAATGAGTTAGATATTAATTTCAAAATAGATTATTTAACGAAAGAGATTACAAAAGAAAATTTTTTAGAAATTATTGAAAGAGTTATTGAAAAATTAAAGAGAACTAATGCTATTTCAAAATCGTTTTTATATCTATATAGAATATCTATAAAAAATGAAGTGATTGATATTGAATTGAAAAATGAGATGGCGGTAGAAACACTGTATAGTTCAAATTTAGATATAAAAATACAAACTCTTTTAGAAAACTATGGGATTAGAGGTTTTAGAGTAAATTTCATATCAGGAGATTTTAATAGTGAGATAAAATCTATAGAAACTGAAATAGAAAATAAAATAATAACTTTAAACGCTAAAGTTGCAGAGAAAGTATCAACAGAAAAAGCACCAGCTCCACCAGTTGAAATTAAGTCAGCTGTACCTATGGGAAGAGGTGGATTTAGTAAAAAGAAAGATATAAAAAGTCCAAGTATGCCAATATCAGAATTTAAAGAGCTAATAGAAAATGAGATAGCAGTTGTAGAAGGAGAACTATTTGCTACAGAAGGAAGAGAGTTAAGAACTGGAAAAATTCTTCAAGTTTTAAGAATAACTGATGGAGAAGATTCAATAACAGCTAAAATATTTTTAAATAGTCCAGAAGATTTTGATGTTAAAGTTGGAGATTTTGTAAAAATTAGTGGAAAGAAACAAATTGATAGTTTTGAAAATAATGAAGAGATAATTTTAGTAAATATATTAAATAAGTTGGATAAAGTAAAGTCTAAAAAAATAGATTCAGCTGATGAAAAAATGATTGAACTTCATACTCATACAAAAATGAGTGAAATGTGTGGAGTAGAAGATGTAAAAGGGATAGTTGGAAGAGCCTTAGAATATGGGCATAAAGCTGTTGCAATAACAGATTACGGGGTTGTTCATGCTTTCCCATTTGCATATAAAGCAGCTAAAGGAAAAGATATAAAGATAATCTTTGGATGTGAAATGTATATGGTAGATGATACACAGCCAATGGTTCAAAATGCTAAAGATGTTTTGATAGATGAGGAAACATACGTTGTATTTGACTTAGAAACTTTAGGTTTAAATTCTCATAAAAATGAAATTATAGAGATTGGAGCTGTAAAGTTACAAGGAAGAAGAATAGTAGATAGATATTCACAGCTTATTAATCCAGGAAAAAAAATACCAAAGAAAATTCAGGACATAACAGGAATTGATGATGCGTTAGTTGAGAATATGCCAACCATAGATAAAATATTACCAGATTTTATGGAGTTTATAGGGGATGCTACTTTAGTAGCTCATAATGCACCATTTGATATGGGATTTTTAAAAAGAGATATAAAAAAATATATGGAAATAGATTATAATCCAGCTGTAATAGATACCTTGCAAATGGCTAGAGATTTATATCCTGATCAAAAAGGATACGGATTAAAACCTATGACAAAATTTTTAAAAGTAGCTCTTGAAAATCACCATAGAGCTGTTGATGACTCGCAAGCTACAGCAGCTATGTTTGCTATATTCTTAGAAAAGTATCTAGAAAACGGAGTTACAAATCAGTTGGATATGACAGGAGCTTTTTCTTTGAATTATAGAAAACAGGACATAAGAAACGTAATGGTTTTAGTTAAGGATTTAGTAGGACTAAAAAATCTATATAAATTAGTTTCACAGGCACATATTGATTATTTTGGAAGTAAAAAACCAAGAATTTTGAAAACTGTTTTAAATGAAAATAGAGAAGGATTGATTATTGGAGCTCCAACTTCAATTCATTTTTCTAATAGTGGAGAGTTATCCGAAGCATATTTTAGAAATGATTTATCAAAAGTTGAAAGATTAATTGATTTTTATGACTATATTGAACTTCAACCTAGAATTGGATTCTCAGAATTTTTAGATAATGATGAAACTGGAGCTATAGCTTCTTTCAAAGATGTTGAAAAGATGAATAGATATCTTTATGATTTAGGAAAAGAAAGAGGAAAGTTAGTTACGGGATCATCAAATGTGCATTATTTAGAAAAAGAGGATCATAAAATAAGATCAATACTTCTTTATGGAAGTGGAAGTGTATTTAGAGAAAACCAATATAGAGTAGACAATGGTTTTTATTTTAGAACTACTGATGAGTTATTAGAAGAGTTTAATTATTTAGGAGAAGATGTGTCTAAAGAAATTGTTGTTGAGGCAACAAATAAGTTAAATGAGATGATTGAAAAAGTTCAACCTATCCCAAGTGGATTTTATCCGCCAAAAATAGACAATGCAGAAAATATAGTTAGAGAAATGACCTACACAAAAGCTTATGAGCTATATGGAAATCCTTTGCCTGAAAATGTTGAGGCAAGAATAGAAAGAGAGTTAAAAGCAATTATAGGAAATGGATTCTCAGTATTATATTTATCAGCTCAAAAACTAGTTAAAAAATCTTTAGATAATGGATATTTAGTTGGATCAAGAGGATCAGTAGGTTCATCAATTGTAGCTTATATGATGGGAATAACAGAGGTTAATGCCCTTTATCCACATTATTTATGTACTAATCCAGAGTGTAAACATTCAGAGTTTATTGAAAGAGAAGGAGCTGGGGTTGACTTACCAGATAAAATTTGTCCAAAATGTGGGATACAAATGAAAAAAGATGGACACTCAATTCCGTTTGAAGTATTTATGGGATTTAATGGAGATAAGGTTCCAGATATAGATTTAAACTTTTCAGGAGAGTATCAATCGGAAATTCATAGGTATTGTGAAGAGTTATTTGGAAAATCAAATGTATTTAAAGCTGGTACAATTTCTACTTTAGCAGAAAAAAATGCTGAAGGTTACGTAAGGAAATTCTTCGAAGATCATAGTATATTCTCAGGAAGAGCCGAAGTCATGAGAATGGCCCAAAAATGTGAAGGAGCTAAAAAAACAACAGGACAGCATCCAGGAGGAATGATTGTAGTTCCTCAAGGTAATTCTATATATGAATTTTGTCCAGTTCAAAGACCTGCAAATGATCAAAATAGTGACTCAACAACAACTCATTATGACTATCACGTAATGGACGAACAATTAGTAAAGTTAGATATATTAGGGCATGATGATCCTACTACAATAAAGATATTACAAGAGTATACGGGAGTTGACGTTTATGATATACCTTTAGGAGATCCTGAAACATTGAAAATCTTTTCAGGAACAGAGGCGTTAGGTGTTACTCAAGAGGAGATAGGTTCAGTTGTAGGAACATATGGAGTTCCAGAATTTGGAACAGGATTTGTTAGACAAATGTTAGTTGATACAATGCCGACAACTTTTGCAGAATTAGTTAGAATATCAGGGTTATCACATGGAACAGATGTATGGCTAAATAATGCTCAAGAGTTTGTAAGAGAAGGAAAAGCAACTTTATCTCAAGTAATATCGGTTAGAGACGATATTATGAACTTCTTAATAGATCAAGGTATTGAAAAAGGAACTGCTTTTAAAATTATGGAGTTTGTAAGAAAAGGGCAACCAAGTAAAAATGTTGCACAGTGGAAAGAGTATTCTGACTTGATGAAAAGTCATGGGGTTCCAGAGTGGTATATAGAATCATGTAGAAGAATAAAGTATATGTTTCCTAAAGGACACGCGGTAGCATATGTTATGATGGCAATGAGAATAGCTTATTTTAAGGTTCATTATCCATTGGCTTTCTATGCAGCATACTTAAGTAGAAAAGTTGAAGATTTTGATTTTGAATTAATGAATGATTTAGTAAAAGTTAAAGAAAAAATTCAAGAATTAAATAGAGAACCAAAGCTTGATGTTAAGAAAAAAGCTCAATTAGCAGTGTGTGAAATAATAGTAGAAATGCATGCAAGAGGGTTTGAATTTTTAAATTTAGATGTTTATAAATCTCATGGTTCTAAGTTTATAATAGAAGACGGAAAGATAAGAGTTCCATTAATGGGATTAAATGGATTAGGAGCATCAGTAATGGAAAATATAGTCAGAGAAAGAGAGCTAGGAAGATTCATATCTTATGAAGATTTTAAAAGAAGAACCAAAACATCTCAAACAACTGTAGATAAGTTAAAGGAATTTAATTGTATAGAGTCTTTAAGTGAAACAAATCAGACGACTTTATTTTTCTAGGAGGAAAAGTGTTTAATATAAAAAAGCAATATTTAGGAGCAGGGTTAGTTTGCTTAGCAGCAACAATGTGGGGATTTGACGGAATAGTGTTAACTCCTAGATTATATCAATTAAACGTAGCATATGTTGTATTTGTGTTACATCTACTACCTTTAATAGGTATGAGTATTTTATTTGGAAAATCTGAAATTACAAATATAAAAAAATTGAGTAAAGAAGATTTATTTTTTTATTTTTTAATAGCTTTATTTGGAGGCACTTTAGGAACGTTATCTATAGTAAAAGCTTTATTTCTAGTTAACTTTAATCACCTCACAGTGGTTACTCTTTTACAAAAGTTACAACCGGTTTTTGCGATATTTCTTGCTAGAATTTTACTGGGAGAAAGAGTAGGAAAAAACTTTGTATTTTGGACTATAGCCGCATTAATGAGTGGATATTTATTAACGTTTCAGTTCTCTTTACCTCATTTTGAAGTTGGAGATAATATAGGTTTAGCAAGTATTTATGCTATTTTAGCTGCATTTTCTTTTGGTAGTTCTACAGTATTTGGTAAAAAAATATTGGCTCACTCTACTTTTAGAACAGCTCTATATACAAGATACTTATTTACATCAATTATAACTGGTTTAATAGTTATAGCTAATGGAAATTTAGGATGGTTTCTAAAAACAACTCCTCATCAATGGATGATTTTTGTTATTATAGGCTTAACAACAGGAAGTGGAGCGGTGTTGCTTTACTATATAGGACTTAGATATATAAAAGCAAATATTGCAACTATGTGTGAGCTATGTTTCCCAGTCTCTTCAATAGTATTTGATTATATTTTTAATGGAAGATTATTATCTCCAGTTCAATTTATGAGTGCTGGTATATTATTATTTACAATATATAAAATTACAAGAAATCAAAAAAATTAAAAAAATCTTGAAAAAAATGTTCTAAAAATATATAATAAAGTTGTAAAAAGTTATATAATAATGAAATTTGGAGGGGTTAAACCGTGGATTGTAATTTTACCTTAGAAGATATATTAAAGGCTAATGAAACTATAAAGGATTCATTAAAGAGAACACCTGTAGTAGAGTGTCCAACTCTTAGAGAGATGACTGGAAATGCAGTGTATTTTAAGTTAGAAAATCTTCAAAAAACAGGTTCGTTTAAATTAAGAGGAGCTTTAAATAAAATAGCAAGTCTTTCACCAGAGGAAAGAGCAGCTGGTGTTATAGCTTCTTCAGCAGGAAATCACGCTCAGGGAGTAGCACTAGGAGCTGCAGCTCAAGGAATAAAAGCTACAATAGTTATGCCAGCAACAGCTCCATTAGCAAAAATTGCAGCTACAAAATCGTATGGTGCAGAGGTAATTTTAGAAGGTGAAGTTTATGATGATGCTTACAGAAAAGCTTGTGAAATTCAAAAAGAAACTGGAGCCACTTTTTTACACCCTTTTGATGATAAATTTGTAATGGCAGGACAGGGAACAATTGGATTAGAGATATTAGAGGACATACCTGATGTAGATATTGTTTTAGTTCCTATTGGAGGAGGAGGAATTATTGGTGGTATAGCAAAAGCTATAAAATCATTAAGGCCAGAAGCTAAAGTAATTGGAATTGAAGCAGCTCATGCAGCTTCAATGGCAGAAGCTGTTGCTATGAAAGAAATCTGTGAAATTTCAACAAAACCAACAATTGCAGATGGAATAGCAGTAAGAAAAGCAGGATGTGAGCCATTTAAAATAGTTCAAGAATGTGTTGATGAAATAGTAACTGTAACAGAAGATGAAATAGCAAAAGCGATACTATTTCTTATGGAAAAAAGTAAAGTTGTAGCTGAGGGAGCAGGAGCTACTACAGTTGCAGCAATTTTAGCTGGAAAAATAAAAGCTGAAAATAAAAAAGTTTGTGCTGTAATATCAGGTGGTAATATTGATATTAACCTTGTTGAAAGAGTTTTAAATAAGGCTCTTATACTTGAAGGAAGAAGATTTGCATTTTCAATAGAACTTTCAGATAAAGTTGGAGAGATGGCAAAAGTTGTGGCTACTATTTGTGAAATGAATGCAAATATTTTAAGTATAAATCAAACTATGTATAGTCAAAATTTAGGAATAACTTCTCAAGAAGCAACTTTTGTATTAGAATGTTTCGATAAACAGCACCAAGAAAAAGTAAGAGAAAAATTAACAAATATGGGTTATAGAATGTATTAAAAAAATGGCTATCTTTTAGATAGCCATTTTTACTATTTTAATAATTCTAACCATTTTTCAGTTGTTCTAGGAAAAGTTTCAAGTTGAGTATCATCGATGTAGAAAGTAGGTACAACGTCAAAATCAAATTCAGAAACTTCAGCATTTAGTTTTTGATGAGCTTCTTTAAATTTACCAGATAATAAAGCGTCAGCAAATTCAAATTTGGGTATTAATAAATTATCAGCAATTTCAATTAATATTTCAACGTTTCCGATATCTTTATTATGTAGCCAATATGCTTCTAGAACTGCTCTAACATATTCAATTCCTTTGTCATATTTTTCAGCGATATATATTCCTTCAAAAGCTAATGCTGTTCTAGGTTTTGGACTGATTGTTGGAAAATTAACTTCAATATTTTCCTGTTTTGCCCAATTAACTATATTTTTTTCAAAATATTCTTTGCTAGCTTCGTTAACTATAGGTTGTGGTTTCGGTTCAGGTGAAAGCTCATAAGGAAAAAATCTAAATTCTGGTTTTAAATTTTTTTCTTTTAAAGCTTTTTCTAAAATTTTTTCTCCAACATAACAATATGGACATACAAAATCTAAAATTATTGATATTTTCATAACTTCCTCCTTAAATAATTACAATTATATTACTACTATTACAAAACATCAATCTAAATCCTTTTAAAAAATAAAAAATAGTTGCATAAATGTTTTATTTATAGTATACTCCTTCTAACAATAGAAGAGAGGTTAGTTCACTTCCATAAAAGGAGCCTAAGGCCGACGGCGATGATCTTTATGACCCTGTGAATTAAGTATTGTGACGCTGCCATAACAATACGCTTATTAGTTTATAATTAAGTTCTCGAAGGCATACCAATTTTGGTATGTCTTTTTCTTTTGGGGTAGACATTAAAATTTGGGAGGATATAAATGTCAAAAACTTTTTTATTAACTTTTTTATCATTAACTACACTAGTACTTGCTAAAACTGAGTATACTGGAGGAAAATATCTTGGGAAAGATGTAATAACAAACTTAGATGTAGAGGATTTAGAGGATGGAAAAACATATGAATTTTTCTTTGAAGGAACAGAGAATAGTTTAGGAAATCCATGGTATATTCCAGTTACAGTAATTAAAGGAGAAAAATCAGGTAAGAAATTTTTAATTAATTCAGGTGTTCATGGAAATGAATTAAATCCGATTTTAACTACTTATAAGATAAAAGAGAAATTAAAACCACAAGATTTGAAGGGAACAATAACAATAGTTCATGGAATGAATATACCTGGATTGTTAAATAATAATAGAGGTTATATATTTGGAGGAGGTTCTGAAAGCACATCAGATTTGAATAGACAAATGGATTCGGGAAAGACAGCAACATCAGACCAAAAATATTCAACATTACTTTGGAATAATTTATTATCAAAAAATGCAGATAAAGTAATTGATTTACACACAAGTGGAAAAGGAAGTAAATTCCCATTATTTGTTTATGCTGACTTTAGAAATCCAGATATTAAAAAGATGGCAGAATTAACAAGAGCAGATATTGTAAAAATGGATAATGGGGAAAAGGGTTCTGTGGAAACATCATTTGTAGAGTTGGGAATTCCAAGTATTACTTTTGAATTGGGATCTTCAGAAACACAAGAAGCTTTAATAGTAGAAAGAGCAACAAATGGAGTCATAAATAATCTTATTTATTGGGATAATTTAAGTGGAAAAAAAATAACACCGGAGACAGAGACATTTTATGGAAATTCATGGAGTCGTATTCGAGCTGAAAAAGGTGGGTTTGTAGAAACAAAAGTTAATGTAATGGATAAAGTAAAAAAAGGAGATATTTTATTTACTCAATATGATGCTTTTGGAAAAGTTTTAAAAAATTATGAAGCACCGAATGATGGAGTAGTAGCAAGTGTAAAAGATTATCCTTTTAGTGAGCCTGGGGACTCTTTAGGAAGAGTTATAGAATATGATTCAAAAGATAAAGATCAAATTTTAAAATAAATAAAAATGGGCTAATTAGCCCATTTTTATTCCCAATCACCTTTTGTTTTCCAATAATCTGCAATCTCTTCAAGTGTTTTATCTTTTGTTTCGGGAAGAAATAAAATTATAATAAAAAATATTAACATAGAGACAGAAAAAATGATAAATGAAATTGATCCATGAAATTTTTCTGTTAAATATATATTGGCATTTAAAAGAGGAAAAGAGTAAATGATTGCTGCATCAGCAATCCAATTTATCATACCAGTAAGAGAGCTTCCTTTTGATCTAATAACAGTTGGAAGAACTTCAGATATATAAACAGTAAGCATAGCACCAGCAGATATAGTAAAGAAAAAATTATAAATATATATAAAATAAGATAAATCTAATCCAATTTGCGTTTCATATAAAGAATAAGCAATAAACGCTTCCGAAAAAAACATTCCTGCTGCACCAATAAGTAAAAGGATTTTTCGACCCATTTTATCGGCAAATGTAACTACAAAAATAGCACCTAATAATTCTGAAACACCAATAAATATACTTTGAAAATAAGCCAAACTAGGAGTGTCACTAGAAATGGTTGCAAATATTTTTTGAGCATAATATGTGATAGCATTTACTCCAGAAAGTTGTCTAAATATTGGGAAAATAATACAAAGAGTTAAAGCATAAACAAGACCACCACGAATTTTTATTTTTTTTCCAGATATTTCTGGAGAGTTATTGGTAAGCATTTCTGAAAAAACTATATTTACCCGTTCTTTCGAATTAATAAAAGCTTCCAAGCTTTCTTTCGCTTCTTCAACTCGACCTTTAATTATAAGCCAACGAGGACTTTCAACAAGAGTGAGCATGCTAAATAGCATAATAATTAATAACGCAATTTCAATAAAAATTAGAACTCTCCATCCAAATTTAATATTCCATTCTAAAGAAAAATGATAGTTAAATATAAATCCAATAGTATAGCCTAATATTAATCCAAAAGCTAAAAGCAGTTGACGAATAGAGCCTGCTCGACCTCTTTTAGGAGCAGGTGCGACTTCTGTAATATACATTGGAGCTGCAACAAATATTAATCCAATAGAAAAACCAAAAACAATTCTTCCAATATAAAAAATAGTAATAAATGGGGCGAGTGAGGCAAATAAAAGACCAATTATTCCAACGATAACTCCATAAATCATTGTTAGTTTCCGTCCGATTTTATCACTAAAATATCCTGCAAGTAAACTTCCGAAAAAGTTTCCAATAAGAGATATGGCAACAAGAATTCCGACTTGACTAGGACCTAATTTAAAATATGGTTGAATATATTTAACAGATCCTCCCAAATTAGCAGAATCATATACAAATATAAATCCAGCCATACCAACAATAGAGGCTACAGTGTATATATTTTTATTCTTCATTTAATATCCTCCTTAAAAAACCATAGAATTAAGACTAAAATATAATGGTTTTACAAGTAAAAACATATAAATCCTTGAAGAAGTAAAAATATATTTTAAATAAAATTATTTAGACGAACCTTATATTTAAAACTATTTCCTTTAACTATTGATTTTGTATATTCAATAATACTATTTTTTTCAAATGTATATCTTTCGAGAATCATACCACAATCACCAGGAACTGCGTTTAAAAATAAACTATCATTTTCATTTAAAATACAAGGTGAAAAAGTTTCTTCAGCATATGAGATAGAAACATTATGTTTATTTTTCATGAGATTATACAGTCCGTTTAATTCAATATCACTTTCTAAAATTTCCTCAAATCTCCATTGAGGTAAGTATGTTGTCTCATACATAAGGGCCTCATTATCAGCCAAACGAACTCTATTTAAAATAAAAATTTTATCATTAGGATGTATGTTTAGTTTTGCAGCTATGACATTTCCAGCTTCTTTTAAAATTAGATTTAGAATTTTATTTCCAGGAATTTTACCTAATTTAATCATTTCATCACTGAAGGAATAAAAACCATTCAAATCTTGATTTATTTTGTGAGTTGATACGAAATTTCCTTTTCCATGTATTTTATAAATATCTTTTTGTTTCTCAAGTTCAGATAAAGCTTGTCGAACAGTAGCTCGACTAATATTAAAAGTTTCTGATAACTCCCTTTCAGAAGGAATTTTTTCGCCTTCATTGTATGTACCAGATTTTATTTGTTCTAAAATGATTTCAACTAGCTGTAAATAAAGTGGTGTTGTAGAAGATTTATCAATCACTATAGTACCTCCCTAATAAAGTTTAATTTTTTCAAATTATATCAAAGTTATAAGAATTTGTCTTGAAAAAAATATTTTTGAAATTTTTTTTATAAAATATAGGGTAGAGAGATATATGAAAAAATAAAAAAATAAAAGTAGAATCCATTATTGAC
Source organism: Cetobacterium sp. 2G large (assembly GCF_014250655.1). Lineage (NCBI taxonomy): Bacteria > Fusobacteriati > Fusobacteriota > Fusobacteriia > Fusobacteriales > Fusobacteriaceae > Cetobacterium > Cetobacterium sp. 2G large. Next base: position 612,287 of record NZ_JACHTH010000005.1, read on the forward strand.
AATGAAAAAAAATGAGGTATACTCGTACCAATAAAAGTGGTACGTACAAAAAATAAAAAAGAGGGGTGTTTTTATGCCGGAACCAAATATTGTTTTAGTGAGAATTGATAACAGATTGATTCATGGTCAAGTTGCAACTGCGTGGGCACAACATTCAGGAGCTAATTTATTATTAGTTCCAAATGATGATGTAGCACAAAATTCTACGAGACAAAGTCTAATGAATTTAGCTGCACCGAAAGGAGCTCAAACGAGATATTTTTCTATTCAAAAGACTATAGATATTATCCATAAAGCTGCACCGAGGCAGCTTATAGCAATAATAGCTGAAACACCTCAAGATGTATTAAAGTTAGTTGAAGGGGGAGTGCCAATAAAAAAAGTAAATATTGGAAATATGCATATGGCTGAGGGAAAAAAACAAATATCTAAAGCTGTTTGTGTAGATGAAAATGATATATCAACATTCAAAAAATTATCAGAATTAGGTATTGAATTGGAAATTCAAAGAGTTCCAACAGAAGGAAAGGAAAATATTCTAGAATTGATAAAATAGGAGGGGTGTAGATGTTATTAAAAGCTTTTTTAGTTGCCATTTATGCGGGATTAGCTGGAATAGATTTATTTGATGGACTATCACATATTCATAGACCATTAGTAAGTGGATTAATAGTGGGGTTGATTTTAGGTGATATGAAAATGGGATTAATTGCAGGAGCAACATTAGAACTAGTTTGGATGGGAGCTGTTCCTGTTGGTGGAGCTCAACCACCAAATGTAGTTGTAGGAGGAATAATTGGATCAGCATTTGCAATTATGGCCAAGCAAGATCCTACTGTTGCTGTGGGGATTGCAATTCCTTTTGCAGTAGCAGTTCAAGCATGTATAACGCTATTATTTACATTTTTTTCTCCAGTTATGCATAAGGCAGATAAGTATGCAGAAAGTTGTGATACAAAAGGAATAGAGAGAATAAACTATTTAGGAATGGGGATTTTATTTATTTTTTACTTTACAGTAGTATTTTTACCAATATCAATAGGAGCAGAAGCAGCTCAAGGAATAGTTTCTTTATTACCACCGTGGTTAATTAAAGGATTTGGAGTAGCTGGTGGAATGATGCCAGCAATAGGATTTGCTCTTTTATTAAATATAATGTTTAAAAAAGAATATATAATATTCTTTGTATTAGGGTTTATACTAGCAACATATTTAAATTTACCAGTAATAGCCATTGCAGCAATAGGATTCATAATAGCTATATATGATTATCAGAAGAGTAAAAGTGTTGATAAAATTAAGGGATTATCTTTAACATCTTCTACAGAGGAGGATTATAGCGATGGAATATAATAATAATGGATATGTAGATAGTAGTCAAGAAAAAGTTATAACAAAAAAAGATTTAAATCATATGGTTTGGAGATCATTTTTATTACAAGCATCATTTAACTATGAAAGAATGCAAGCATGTGGATGGTTATATAGCATGATACCAGCATTGAAAAAAATTCATAAAAATAAAGAGGATTTATCTAGATCAATGAAATTACATATGGAGTTTTTCAATGTTCACCCATTTCTGGTAACTTTTGTACAGGGAATTGTAACAGCAATGGAAGAAAATAAAGAGAGTCAAGAGGCTATACGGGGAATTAAAATTGCACTAATGGGACCTTTAGGTGGAATAGGAGATGCTTTATTTTGGTTTACATTATTGCCAATAGCTGCGAGTATAGGAGTTTCATTATCTTTGGAAGGAAGTATAGCAGGACCTATTATTTTTCTATTGATATTTAATTCGGTTCATATTTTCTTAAGATTTTTCTTAATGCATTATTCTTATAAAATGGGAGTAGAGGCTATAGAAAAATTACAAGGAGATACAGAGTATGTAACAAAAGGTTCGTTAATATTAGGTTTAACAGTTGTAGGTGGATTGATAGCTTCTTTTGTTAGATTAAACATACCGTATGTTATAGAAATGGGTAGTACAACAGTAAATATTCAAACAGATGTAATTGATAAAATAATGCCAAATATGTTGCCTTTACTGTATACTCTTCTTATGTTTTATTTATTAAAGAAAAAGAAAACACCAATAACATTGATTATGTTAACATTAGCTATTGGAATAATAGGAAGTTTGATAGGAATACTTTAAAAAATTACAGGGAGATGAGTATGTTTAAAATTATTGTGAGTGGACATGGAGAGTTTGCTTCTGCTATTGAAAAAACATTAGAATATATTATAGGTAAACAGGAAAATATAGATTATGTAAATTTTAACAATGGAATGGGAACTATAGAGTTGGAGGAGAAGTATAGAGAATCTATTTTAAAAAATGAAGATAGAGAAACTCTTTTTTTGACAGATTTAGCAGGTGGAACTCCGTTTTCAACAGCGGTAACTTTATCTCAAAATATGAAAAATATATATGTACTAGGTGGCATAAATATTCCTACAATTTTAGCAGCAATAGAATATAGAGATGAAGAAAGTCTTGAAAAAGCAGTAGGTGATATAATCAATCATGGGAAAGAATCTTTAGTTATGTTTCAAAAACAAGAGCTAAATGATAATTTTCAAATTGAAGATGGAATATAGTATTAAAAAGTCTTAGAAATTTTCTAAGACTTTTTTCATAAAAATAATTGACAAAATAAAAAAAATTAACTATAATCATTTTAACTGGTATGTACCAGTAAAAAAATATTGGGGTGGTACATAATGAAATTTTTTATAGGAATAGATAGCGGTGGAACAAAAACAGCTGTTTCAGTTATAGATGAAGATAAAAATGAGGTTTTAAGTTTTCAAAAAGGAACTGGTCATTATTTACAAATTGGTTTTAATGGATTAGAAGAATTGTTGATATCTATACTAGAGGAAGTTTTAGAAAAGTTAAATATAACTAAAGATGATATAGGTTATATATTTGCAGGTATTCCAGGGTATGGAGAGATAAAAGAGGATCAAAAAATAATTGAAGATGTTGCCAAAAAATCTTGGAGAGGGATAAAGTTTCAATTAGGAAATGATATGAAAGCTGGTTGGGCTGGATCGTTGGAATGTAACCCTGGGATTAATATCATAGCTGGAACAGGAGCTATTGGATATGGAATAAATGAACTAGGGGAAGAAGCAAGAACAAGCGGTTGGGGACATGCATGTGGTGATGAAGGGTCGGCTTACTGGATTGCTAAAAAAGGAATTGAAATATTTACAAAACAAGCAGATGGAAGATATCCTAAAACAGCTTTATATACTACTATGAGAGAAGAATTAAATTTAAAAGAAGATTTTGATTTGATAGATTTAATTTATAATCAATATTCTCTTGATAGGGGAAAAATAGCTCAATTATCAATGGTAGTTTATAAAGCAGCAGAAAAAAATGATCCACACTGTATAGAGATATTTAAAGAAGCATCAATAGAGATTGGACTTATGATAAAAGCTATATCTGAAAAAATAGATTTCATTGAGAAGCCTATAAAGGTTTCATACGTAGGTGGTGTATTTAAAGCTTCAAAATATATTTTTGATAATTTAAAAATTTATTTAAAAAATAATAAAATTGATGCAGTAATACTTGAACCAAAATACACACCAGTTTATGGATCAGCACTTTATGCATTAAAATTATGGGAGGAGAATAAATAAATGAAAGATTTTTATACATTAAAAGAGATTGAGCAACAAAAAAGATTATGGTTAGAAACAATAAATTTAGTGAAAGAAAAAAAAGAAGAAATCAAATCATTTTTAGATAAAAATGATTTTAAAAATAGAAAGATTATTTTTACAGGTGCAGGAACTTCAGAGTTTGTAGGAAATAGTATAACTCCAGCTTTAGGGGGAAATGTTCTTTCAATAGCTACAACAGATATCGTTTCTAACCCAGAAAACTATTTAAAAAAAGATGAAAAAGTAATATTAATTTCATGTGCTCGTTCAGGTAATAGTCCAGAAAGTGTAGCAACGGTTAAGCTAGCAGATGAGATAATAGATGATGTTTGTCATATTTTAATAACTTGTAATAAAGATGGAAAATTAGCAATAAATAAAAAAGATGATAAAAAAGCACTTGTTCTTTTAATGCCAGAGGAGTCTAATGATAAGGGATTTGCAATGACAAGTAGTTTCACTTGTATGTCTTTAACAGGACTTTTAATATTTAATTTAGAATCACTAGAAAAAATAGAAGATGTAATGAAAAAACAAATAGAAAAAATAAAAGATGAGGATATGAAGTTGTTGATTGATTCGTTAATAACTTTAGATATATCAAGAATTGTATATTTAGGAAGTTCATGTTTAAAAGGTGTAGCAGAAGAGGCAGCATTGAAATGTTTAGAGTTAACAGCAGGTCATATGAGTTTACATTATAATTCACCGCTAGGATTTAGACATGGACCAAAGTCGATTATAAATGACACAACAATGATTATTACGTTACTTTCAAATAATGATTATACAAGAAAATATGAATTAGATTTATTAAAAGAGATGTATGGTGAAAATAAAAAGAAAGTTTTAGTAACTTTAGATATGAAAAATTCAGATGAAGCCAGAAAAAATTCACATTACTACTATACATTTAATAATGATGACAACAATGCAGAAGATGTATTCAATATGTTTAGTTATATATATTTTGCTCAATTATTTGCATTTTATAAATCAAAAAGTTTTGGAATAAATCCAGATAATCCGTGTCCAACAGGAGAAGTAAACAGAGTTGTACAAGGTGTTATAATATACGATTATAAGGGGGAATCACAATGTTAGTTTCAACAAACCAAATGTTATTAGATGCACAAAAAGGAGGGTATGCAGTACCAGCTTTTAATATTCATAATTTAGAGACAATTCAGGTGGTGGTAGATACAGCAAACGAGTTAAAATCACCAGTTATATTAGCAGCAACACCAAGTACAGTTAAATATGCAGGTATTGAGTATCTGATAAAAATGATAGAGACAGCAAGTGAAAAGTATGATATACCAATAGCGTTTCATTTAGATCATCATGAAGATGTAAATAGTATAAAAGAAGCTATTTTATTAGGATGTAAGTCAGTTATGATTGATGCATCACATCATCCCTTTGAAGAGAATATAAAAATAGTAAAAGAAGTTGTAGATTTTGCTCATAGATATGATGTAAGTGTAGAGGCAGAATTAGGAAAATTAGTAGGGCAAGAGGATGATTTAATAGTTGATGAATCACAGTCTTCATATACAGATCCTAAATTAGCTAAAGAGTTTGTTGAAAGAACTGGGGTAAATTCACTAGCGGTAGCTATAGGAACAGCTCATGGATTATATAAAAATGAACCAAAATTAGATTATGATAGATTAAAAGAGATAAAAAAATTAGTGGATATACCATTAGTTTTACATGGAGCATCAGGAGTACCTTTTGACTCAGTTAGGACAACAATAGAAGATGGAATTTGTAAAGTTAATATTGCAACAGAATTAAAAATACCATTCGCAGAGAGTTTAAAAGAATTTTTCTTAAAAAATCCAAATGAAAGCGATCCGAGAAAATATTTAATTCCAGCAAAAGAAGCTATGAAAAAGGTTGTTGTAGATAAGATAATTATGTGTAAAAGTGATAATAGAGGATAATTATGATATTAACAATAACTTTAAATCCTGCAATTGACATAAGATATGAAATAGATAATTTTGAAATAAATAGTATTTTTAGAGGAAAAGCATCTAAAACAGCTGGTGGAAAAGGATTGAATGTTTCAAGAGTTTTAAGATTACTTGGAGAAAATGTTGAAGCAAGTGGTTTTTTAGGTGGGAATAGTGGTGATTGGATAAGTAGTAAAATAGAAAGTATAGGAATCAAAGATAAATTTATAAAAACAGATGCAGAAACAAGAAGTTGTATTGCTATATTAGGAAAAGGGACACAAACTGAAATATTAGAACCAGGAGAAAAAGTTTCAACAAATTATATTGATAAATTTTTAGAGTTTTTTAAAAATAATTTTGATAGATTTGAAACAATATGTATTAGTGGAAGCGCTCCTCAAGGAGTTCAAGATGATATCTATAAAGTTTTATGTGAGATAGCTAATAATAAAAAGGTGATACTTGATACAAGTGGTAAATTTTTATTAAAAGGCATTGAAGGTAATCCATATCTTATAAAACCTAATAAAGAAGAGCTAGAAGGAATGTTAGGAAGGGAACTATTAACTTTTTCAGAACTTTTAGAAGGTGCTAAAGAGATAAAAAATAGAGGATGCAAAAATCTATTGGTTTCTTTAGGGAAAGATGGGGCTATCTTTATTGATGAGAAAAATGATATTTATAGAGTAAGCATACCTAAGGTAAATATAAAAAATCCTGTAGGGAGTGGTGATTCGACAATTGCGGGATTTGCATATGGTTTAAATGAAAATAAATCACTAGAGGAAACATTAAAGTTAGCAATGGCTTGTGGAATATCTAATGCAATGATGGATGAAACAGGAAATATTGATCTAGATGTTGTTAAGAAATTATTCAATAAAGTAAAAGTAGAAAAAATATAAAAAAGTATCCCTTAGATTTATTCTAAGGGATACTTTTTTAATATTTAATAATTTCAAAAGATATGGTATCGTTATACTTTTTAATAAATCCAGTTTTTCCATAAAGTAAGATATTATCAATTAAATAGCTTTTTTTCTGATTGTTTATATCAATCATTGAGTTAAAAACAATAATTTTATTATTTGGAGTTAAAGTAATCTCAATTGCTTGGGCCTCATAAGAAGGAACAAAAGATCCATCTCCTCTTAAAATCGAAGCTTCTTGGATACTAAGTTCTTTAGAAGATATTATAGTAAACAGTGTTTTACTTTTGTTACTTTTTATAGAACTAACCAATTGAAAATTAGAGTTTATTTTATTATATTCAGTAGAAAAAATACTATTTTTTAAATTTAAGTTTAAATTTTTATCAATCCAATACATGAAAAGATTACTATTTTCTCCTTTAATAAAAGCTTTTAGGCCATCAACTGTAGGTTTTTTATCTGGATAAAAATTAAAAATTTGAGAATATTCGTGAGCACCTTCAGTTAAAAATTCATCAATAATAATCCACAAATCATTTTTTAAATATAAAATTTTTCGATTAGTAACAACAGGAGATTCTAAAGAGACATATCCTAGGTGTCCACCTTCTACAAAATCAAAGGTTGTATTAAAAGAGTGGTGTGTATTTAAAGTTAAAGCAGATTCAACAATACCCCATGCTCCATTAAATTTACTAAATGGAAGATTGTCAACGATAGTAGTATTGTGTGCAAAACAACTTTTTAAGAATTCTCGGTCTTTATTACCTTCAACATAAGTAAATCTTCCAGGGTCACTTATAAAATCTTCTCCATTAGAGACTAAATCAAAGTGTAAGTGTTCTCCATGTCCATGTCCACTACCAAGGGCTCCGCATCTAAACCAAAGATAATTACTATTATCTTCAAAAGAATCTCTTAGATAAAAATTTCCACTTTCTTTTAGAGCGATTGAAGTAAAATTAGGCTTTTTAGTTGGTAGTTCTTCATATTTAGAAATATTTGAATCTCCAATATCCCAAATAGATTCAAAGTCTACAAAGTTATAGCCAAAGTATTTTAAATTTTGATCTTTTAAAATATAGGCAGATCGAGTAATAATGTCCCTTAAATCTGTTTCGTCACTATCTCCTTGCATAGGTTGGTTATGATTTGGTTTCTTCATATAAGCATTACTATAAGCTAGTTTTCTTATACTAGATAGAATAAAACTAGGTGTATCTAAATTTAATTTTTCAAAATCAAAAGCAATATCAAGAAGACAATTTAAAACCTCATTGTGATACATAGGAGATTGTTCCCAATGGACTCCATCAGGTAAGATTTGAATTTTACATTGATATTCCAAACGTTCTAATGCAATAGTTAAGTATTGGCTTAAAATAGAGTGTTGTTCTTGATAATTTAAAGCCAGAGATATTAATCCACAGTTTTGCATAACTCCCCAATTACTAAGAGTTCTAAAATCATCATAAGTTTTAATTAGAAGTTCACATTGATATAGAAGAGATTCAATCATTTTATTTTCAATAAAGTTTAAATTACAAGAACTATTTTTAAAAATTTTAATAGCTTTTATCCAGTTTAAACACCGAATTCCTATTTCGATAGTTCTAGAACAATTGAAATACTCATCTTTGAAAACATCTACAGTATCAATCCATGAGTTAACTTGTGAGATAAAAGTATCAAAGTATTTTTCTTCAGAGGTTAAAGCGTAAGCTTTAGCAAGATAAACCCAAAATTTATGACGATTTAACATAAATGTCCACTCGGGATCTTCAAAAGGAATTTTATTCCAAATAATTTCTTCAGAAAAAGTATATGGAATTTTACAAACTTCCATATCCCACTTATGATTAAAAATAAATGTATTTTTGCAAAGCAAATCACAAGTTTCAATTATTTTTTTACTATTCTCTTTGAATAGTTTATTTTTCATAGTTCCTCCCAGTTAATTAAATAATTTTACTTTTTCAATTGAATATTTAACTACAAGTAAAAATTACTATTATTATAGTATTTTAAAAGAATTTTTTCGTTTTAATAAGTAATAATTCTTTTATATAATTAATAATACATTTAGTTATAAAAAAAGTAAATATTCAGTTTTCAATATTAAAAAATAGTATATTCAAAACAGGAAAAAAGCATATAGTTAGAAAAACAACCATTGAAAAATAAAAATACAAAGAGGTATACTAAAAATAAGAAAGATTTTTGGGAGGTTTAAAATATGTATAGAAGAAAATCTATGTTGGTTTTATCATTAGCCTTATTAGGATTAAAAAGCTTTTCCAGCGATGTTAATGAAAAAAATAAAAATTATAAAATATCTGAAAAACCAGTGACATTGTCAATTTTAGCAATTCAAAATGGAAAAGTTTTTGATGAGAATTGGCTAGTATTTAAAGAAGCGTTCAAAGATACAAATATAAAATTAGAAAGTGCAACATCTAAAAATTTAACTGATGAAGTTCAAGCTTTTAATTTAGCAGTTTCTTCAGGTAATTTACCAGACATTATATCGTATGCATATCCAGATAAAATTGAAAATTTAGGTATGGCAGGAGGTATGGTACCTTTAAATGAATTAATAGATAAGCATGCTCCAAATATAAAAGCCTTTTTTGAAAAATATCCAAGATATAAAATGGATGCAGTAGCTGCAGATGGAAAAATATATTATATACCATGTTATTATGATTGGTATGCGATGAAAGCATCACAAGGATTATTCATAAGAAAAGATTGGTTAGATAAGTTAGGATTAGAAGTTCCAGAAAATATGGATGATTTTTATAAAGTTTTAAAAGCTTTTAAAGAGCAAGATCCAAATGGAAATGGAAAAGCAGACGAAATTCCATATTTTGATAGAACTATTGAATTTGCAACAAAAGAGTTGGTCGGATTATTCGGAGCTGAATATGGATTTTATATGGATAATGGTATAGTAAAATATGGTCCCACTCAAGAAAGATTTAAAGATGCTATGCCTGAAGTAATTAAATGGTATAAAGAGGGACTTATAGACCCGGAAATTTATACAAGAGGATTTAGTGGAAGAGATTATATGTTACGTAATGATATTGGAGGAGTAACATTTGATTGGTTTGCAAGTACAACAGGATATAATAATGATGAAGAATTAAAAAAACAAAATGAAAAATTTGAATTTATAGCAATTGCACCGCCTAAATATAAAGGGAAGAGTTATGCTCCAGATGCAAGAACAACATCTTTAGGTGGATGGGGAATTTCTGCAAGTGCTAAAGATCCAGTAACAATAATTAAATATATGGACTATTGGTTCTCAGATAAAGGGTATGAACTTTATAACTGGGGAGTTGAAGGAGATACTTTCGCAAAGGACGAAAATGGAAAAAAATATTATACAGATAAAGTAATGAAAGCTCCAGGAAAAAATGCATTACAAGTGTTAAGAGATAATGGATTACAATTTAAAATAGGAGCGCGTCAAGATTATGAATATGAAAAAGCTTGGGGAGATCCAAAAGCAACTGAATGGTCTGAAATGTATATGACAAATGGTTATATAATGGATCAAGTTCCACTTTTTAAATATACTCCAGAAGAGGCAAAGAAAGTGCAAAAAATTAACTCACAAATATCAATGGCTTTAGATGAGATGAGTCAGAAATGGGTATTAGGTGCAGAAGATTTTGATAAATCTTATGAAAAATTTGTAGAGAGAGTTAATAAATTAGGTTTAAAAGAACTTATAGAAATAAACCAAAGAGCATATGATAGAGTTCAGTCTTAAGGAAAATAAGTAAAAAAGGAGATATTATTATCTCCTTTTCTATTTTAGTTATCAGTTATATTTTCTAAGAAAAATCTAGCAGGAGAGATTCCTTCATATTTTTTAAATATTCTAATGAAAGTATTAGAACTATTATATCCAACTAACTCAGCAACTTCTTTAATTTTAATATTTTTATTATTTTGGATAATTTCTTTAGATTTATTTATTCTAAAAAGATTAAGATAATTTTTAAAATTGTCACCCATATTTTTTTTAAAGAGTAAACTTGTATATCTAAAAGAGAAACCTAAATATTCAGATAAATCTTCAAGAGAGAAATCATTAGAATAGTTATCTTCTAAATACTGTTGAATCTTATTTTTAATTTCAATATTAGTAGAATTCTCTTCTACTTGTTTTAGGTCACAAATTTCTTTACAAAATTTTAAAAATGTATTTTTTAAATTTGGAATACTAGTTTCTTTTATATGAATATCTATTTTGTTATTTATATCGAACTCACCTAATTGAGAAGTAACTCTTCCTAAAGTATTGCATAAAAGTAAGGAGAAGTCGTTAACTTTATTTTTGTCTAAATTAGAATCGATATCTTCGAAAATTTCGTCGATTATTTTTTTACATCCTAAAAAATTACCATTTAAAAGTCTATTTGCTAGCTTATTTTCAATATCGATAGAATAGAAGAAGCTTGGATTATTTTTATTTGTAAATGATTCTAAAATAACAAAATAACTGCTATATAAAAATTTAAAATTTAAAATTCGTTTGCATTTTATATATTCTTTAGGAAGTGTATCTAGATAGAAAATTTCATTGGATACAGAAGCTGTTAATTTTAAATTATATTTCTTTTGAACATGTTCTAATAAAAATGAAAATCCATCGTCAATGTCTATTAATGCTTCTTCTGAAACTATAAAAAGAATACTTTTATAATCAATGTCAACATATTCATATTGAGAAGAGTTATTTAAAGAGGTTATTAGATAATCTTTAACAATAGGTAAAGTATCCGTATAAAGTTCAGGAGTATCAGAGTCAAAAAGTTCAATTAAAACCAATCGTAGTGGGAATTTTAAGTTTTCAAATTTTTCAGTAAAACTATCAATATCTTTAACAGATTTAATTCCTAGAATATAATCCTTAAGATTTTTTCGCTGATTGATATAAATAATGGGATTTTGAAAAAAATTAAATATTTTAAGAATACAAATAAATATAGCTGTAGTTAAAATTAATATTTTAAGAATATCAAAAAAAATATTTGGAAATAGATTATGTTTTTTTTGTTGAAAAATTAAATTAAAGTCAAAAGCATTATCTTTGAAAATATATAAATTTTTTTTATTTGATATTTTAAGTTTTTCAAGAGATGGCATAATTGAATAAAAATTATTATTTTTTTCGATTGCCCATTGCCCAATATCTTTTGTTTTAATATCAGAAAAAAAGATACTTTTATCAATAGTAATTAACCATAAACTTTTTTGTAAAGTTTCAAGTTTTGATGGAAAATTGAGAAGATACATTGTAGACTCATCATCAGTTATTTGAAGATTATCCTTTGAATTTAATTGAAACTTTAAAGTAGTAAAAAAATCATTTTTATTTACAGTTTCTTCAGGAGTAATAAAAATATTAGAATCACTATTTCCAAAGGAAATTTTATAACCAAATTTACTAAAAAAAGTATTTTTAATTTTTAAAGTTTTAAAAACTTTTAGAAGATTATATGGTGTTGGATTAGACTCATACTCTAAAAAAGTATTTTCATTTTTTAAATCTAAAATAGAAGAATATAACAAATCAGTTTTTAATTGAAATATTCTTTTTTTTTCTTCAATTTGACTTATTAAGTATTTGTTATAATTTTTTTCTTCTTTTTTATAAACTAAAGATATAATTAAAATATTAGTAAGAATAAAAAATAAAAATAAAATTTTTTCAAATTTTTTATATTTTTTCATATAAACTCCTTCTCAATTTAGTTAGAAATATTAAAATGAATGAGCAATCTCTAAAAGTTGTTTTATATTTTTAGAATAAAAATACTTAAATGAATTACAAAATCTATTTTTATAAGTTCCATCTTGAAAATTTTTATGTCTTCTACATCCACTTTTACAAAGATTGAAATAATTACAAGTTTTACACTCTGAATCAAACTTTAATGAACTCTTAACGAAATTATAAGCTTTTTCAGAAGTAAGAATCTCTTTTAAAGAGGTAGAATGAATATTTCCTAATAGAAGCTCATCTAAAACATAAAAATCGCAAGGATAGATATTACCATTACTTTCAACTACAGTATTAACACTGCAATGTCCGTTCATATCGCAAGATTCAGCTTGATTATTTAAAATAATGGCTAATAAATTATCAAAAAAACGAATGCTAGTATATTTTTTGTTTTTTAAATCATTACTCCACAAATTAAAAAGTTCATCTAAGAAAAATCCATATTCTTGTTCTGTTAAAGAATAATCTCCAGTAGAATTATCAAGTTTATCTAAACAAGGAATAAATTGTAGGTATTTAAACTTAGAGTTTTTAAAAAAAAGATAGATGTCTTTTAAATTTTCAACAGTTTTTTTATTAACTACACAAAGAATATTAAAATCGATATTATTCTTTTGTAATAGCTTAATATTTTTAAAAGTTTGACTAAAAGTTCCAGTTCCTAGTCTATCTTTTCTAAAAAAATTATGTATTTCTTTATGTCCATCTAAAGAAATACCAACTAAATATTTCTCTTGTTTAAATAAATTGGCCCATTCTTTATTTAACAAGATTCCATTAGTTTGAATAGCAAAGTTAACAGAAATATTATTTGTATTATATTTTTTTATAAAACTATGAAATGCTTTATAAAATTCAATTCCTATTAAAGTAGGTTCTCCACCTTGAAAAGAAAATGTAATAGAAGTCTTTGCAGTGAAGAAACTTTCTTTTACTAGCTTTTCTAAGGTTTCTATATTCATAAAACCAAAACTTGGATGAGCTCTATTAAATGCAACATCACTATAAAAACAGTAATCACAATTTATATTGCAAAGGCTTGATGACGGTTTGATTAAAAGATTTATATGTTTCATAAAAAGTACCTCCTAATTGTATGTTTATTATTATAACATAACAACATAAAAAAAGTTATATTTGGTTGATAAAAGTAAATATATTTTTTTAAAAATATAGTATAATATTAATTAAATATAAGCGATGCAAATAAATATCAAATATGATAAAATAGTTTTATATACAAAATAATAATAGTTGGAGGAAAAAAGTGATAAAAAAGTTACTGATAATATCAATATCATTAATATTATTTGGATGTGGTAGTAATAATGGCAAACAGAAATCAAAAGAAATTTTAGGAAAAAATATTAAAATATCTGAAATAAAACCAGAATCAATAATACGTCTAAATATATCAAGTGGAGTAACAGAACCTTTAAATGAAGTTAAAGTTGTAACTAAAACAGGTGGAACTGTAAAAAGGATAAATTTTAAAAATGGAGATAAAGTAAAAAAAGGTCAAATTATATTAGTTTTAGAGGATCAAGAAGTGCAATCAGCTTATTTAAAAGCTCAAGCAACATATATCTCTAATAAGGCAGATTTTGAAATAAAGAAAAAAAATTATGAAAAATTTAAGCAACTTTATGAAAAACAACTTATATCTGAAGAGGAGTATTTAGTGAAGAAAACTAATTTTCTTCAAGGAGAAAGTGCTTTGAAAAACTCAGAAGCGACTTATTTGGCTGCTAAGAAAGATTATGAAGATTTAATTGTCAAAGCAAAATTAAATGGAGTTATTACAGATTTAAATTTAAAGCTTTATGAAAAAATAACACCAAATAGTGATTTGGTAACAGTTGTTGATGATAGTAAAATGCTTGTAAAAACTGGAGTATCAGTCCATGAAATAAGTGAATTATCTGTTGGTAATAAAGCAGAAATAGATTTGGAAGGAATTGAAAATAACTATTTTGGTAATGTATATGAAATAAATCCCGTAGCAAATAAAGATAATAAAAAATATCAGATAAAAGTAGAAATTGAAAATCCAGAGGGAAAAATAAAAAAAGGAATGTACTCTAAGGTTTTAGTTGAAACAGGAAGCAAAAGAGGATACCTAGTTCCTAAAAATGCGATTGTTATAAAGGAACTATATTCATATATCTTCGTAGTAGAAAACGGAGAGGCTAAGAGGATAAAGGTAGAAAGAGGATATTCAAATAATGAAAAACAAGAGATTATAAGTGATGAACTTTATTCAAATATGAAACTTGTGACAGAGGGACAATTTTTATTAGAAGATAGAGATAAAGTTAATATTTTAAATTAGGGGGAACAGATGAATATAGCACAATTTTCAATAAAACGTCCTGTTGTCACTATGATGATAATAATATCAATGGTTATACTAGGAATATTAACATTAGTTAACTTAAAAACACAACTTATGCCAAATTATAATATGCCAATGGCTGCAATTAGAGTAAGTTGGAAAGGCGCCTCTCCAGATGATATGGAGAAGTTAGTTACAAAAGAAATTGAAAAAGGTTTAACAAGTGTGGAAGGAATAAAAAGAATTACAACTAAATCAACTATGGGAAAATCAGCACTAACAGTTGAATTTGAATACGGTGTTATTATAGATAATAAAGTTAATGATTTAGTAACAGCTGTTAGTAGAATAAGAAATAGTTTACCAGATGATATTGATGAACCAGTTATAAGAAAAACATCATCTTCTGGAGATAGAGTAATGCTTATTGGATTAAGAGGAGAGGATCTAATAAACTTAAAAAGTTTTGCAGATAACGTTGTTATACCAAGGTTAGAAAGAATAGAGGGTGTTGGAACCGTAAGTGTTTTTGGTGGATTAGAAAAGGAGATAAGTATAAATATTGATCCAGAGAAATTAGAGGCATATAATCTTACAGTTACGGATTTGTATAGTACATTAAAAAGTGCTAGTTTAAACTTCCCATCTGGATATATACGAGAAGGTGATAAAGAATACTTGGTAAAAGTATCAGGGGAAGCTAAAACTTTAGAAGATATTCAAGAAATAGTTTTAAAAAATTCAAATGGAGATACCCTATATTTAACAGATATAGCAGATGTTAATTTAGGAATAAAAGATAGAAGTAGTTATGGTAGAACTGATGGAATTGAAAATATAATAATAAATATAGAGAAAAGTGACGTTGGAAATACAGTTGAAATATCTAAGGTAGCAAAAGATGAGTTAAAAAAAATGGAGCCACTTTTGCCTAAAGGAGCATCTTTTACTATAAATAGAGATTCAGCTGTGGATATAACGAGATCTATAAATACAGTTGAAAATAATGCTATAACAGGTCTTGTATTAGCTGGAATAATACTATTTATTTTTTTAAGAGACTGGAGAGCAACGTTAGTTGTAACAGTGGCTATACCAGTTTCAATAATTGCAACATTTGGATTCTTTGGAGCTAAAGGAATGACATTAAATATAATATCTTTAATGGGATTATCTTTAGGAGTGGGAATGTTAGTAGATAACTCAATAGTTGTTTTAGATAATATCTTTAGACATTTAACTGAGCTAGGACAAGATAGAATGGAAGCATCGGAAAATGGAGCTACAGAAGTTATTATTCCAATAATAGCTTCAACAGCAACAACAATCGCTGTGTTTATTCCTATAGTTATAAGAGAGGGAAGAGCGAAAGAGATTTATAAAGATATGGCATATTCAATAACATTTTCTTTATTAGCATCGTTGATAATAGCTATAACTTTTGTACCAATGGTATCAAGTAGAATTTTAAAATCTAAAAATACAGTACATGAAGAAGGAAGAGTTTTAAAGTATATAAAAAAATATTATTCAAAGATATTATCAAATTCTTTAAAACATAAAGCGATAGTTATTATAAGTATGGTAGCTTTGTTTATAGGAGTTGTAGGATATGGAGCTAGAAATATTGGCGGAGAGTTTATGCCAACAACTGATGATGGAATATATAGTATTATAGCTGAACTTCCAAGTGGGATGGAGATTGAAAAAGCTAATAGAGTAGCAAAAGAGTTGGAATCTATTGTAGAAAAGGATTCTCAAACAAAAAAATTTATATCTTCAGTAGGGAAAGAAGCAGTATCAATAATTGTAGATATAGGACCTAAAAGTGATAGAGATAAAAAAGTGCAACAAATAATGGGAGAGACAAGAAAAAAGATATCACATATTCCAGATGTAAAATTAAATTTAGTTCCTAGAATGGCTTTTGGAAGAGGAACAGGAAGAGATATAACTTTAATTTTAAAATCTGATGATCTAAATCAATTAGGTTATGTTTCAAAAGTAATTTCAGAAAAAATGGCAGCAAATCCAGGATTTACAGATATAAATAACTCTATGGTTAATGGAAATCCAGAAGTGAGAATACTTTTAGATAGAAAAAAAATGGAGTATTATGGAGTTAAAGTTAATGATTTAACACTTTCAGTAAGTTATCAAATCTTAGGTGGAGCTCCAATAAAGATAAAAACAGCAAATGAAGAAGTAGATGTAAGTTTAAGACTTGCTGAAGAGTTTAGAAATTCACCTGAAAAAATAAAGGAGATGAGAATAAAATCTCAAAATGGTGGAGTTGTAAAATTAAAAGATATAGCTACTTTTGAAATTGGTGAAGGAGCATATGGAATTGATAAAGAGGATAAAATTACAATGGTAACTATTGACGCGAATACTTCTAATGGTTTAGATTTAGTAACAGGTCAAAAGTATATAAAAGAGATTTTAGATGAGGTAGGACTACCAAAAACAATAACATATTCTTTTGGTGGAAGTGGAAGAAATATGGCAGAAGTAAATGAACAACTAAAGTTTGCATTTATGGTTGCAATGTTTTTAGTTTACTTTATATTAGCTGCTCAATTTGAATCATATATACTTCCAATAATAGTAATGGGAACTGTTCCGTTGTCAATAATAGGTGTCTATAGTGGATTATTAGTAACGGGACAAAAAACAAATACGATGGTTTTTGTTGGAATCATTATGCTAGCAGGAATAGTTGTAAATAACGCAATAGTTTTAATAGATTATATAAAGATTCTTTTAGAAAGAGAGTTACCTTTAGATCAGGCTATACTAGAAGCAGGAAAAACAAGATTAAGACCAATTTTCATGACAACAATGACAACAGTGTTTGGAATGGTTCCTTTATCTTTAGGAATAGGGCAAGGTAGTGAAATGTATAAGGGAATGGCCATAGCAGTTATATTTGGATTAATTTTCTCAACATTATTAACACTAATTTTAATTCCTGTACTCTTTTATGTTTATGAAGTAGGAAAAAAGAAAATTTCAAAGTATATCTAGTATATAGTTTCATAAAAATTGATTAGAGGGGTATGTTATGAAAAATAAATTTAGATATTTACTTTTAGGAATGTTTTCTATTTTTAGCTTTTTAATATCTAGTGCAGCAACAATTGAAAAGGATTTGACTTATAATAAGTATACTTTAAAAGATACTTATAAATATGGTAAAATTACAAGAGAATTTCAATGGGATAAAATATCTAGATATTTAGATCGATTAGATAGTTTTCAAGGAGAAAATATTAGATTTGGAACGTTAAAAAATTACAAAAATATAAATGGGTTACCACCAGTAGCAAGACAAATAGCTATGGAAAAATATAGTGATGGATCAAGACCTTCAGTAAAAGATAAATTTGGGAATAGAAGAAGTCAAGGAATACCACTATATATAGAGGGACAAATGGATAGACCAGAAAGATATGCTCCAGATGGTTCTTTAATCTCTATTTCATCAAGAGATTTAGAAAATTATAAAGTTAAAGTTGAGGATATAGATGGAGAATGGATAGTTCCAGCTAGATATGTAAAAGAGATACAAGCAAATAACTTTCCAAGAGTAGTAGTTGTAGATAGGAAAAATCAGAACATAGCAACTTTAGAAAAAGTTGGAGAGGTTTGGAAAGT
This sequence comes from Cetobacterium sp. 2G large, assembly GCF_014250655.1. Lineage (NCBI taxonomy): Bacteria > Fusobacteriati > Fusobacteriota > Fusobacteriia > Fusobacteriales > Fusobacteriaceae > Cetobacterium > Cetobacterium sp. 2G large. The sequence goes on from NZ_JACHTH010000005.1 coordinate 630,674, forward strand.
AAGAAGTATGAATCCAGCATCTACTGGATTGGACAGACCACCATATCAATTACCAACACCTTTAGGTGTATTTGTAGTTCAAGGGAAAAAGTATAAAATGGAATATTTAAAAGATGGTAGTCATACAGAGATTGACGGTTATGCACCATATGCAAGTAGATTTTCAGGAGGAGGATATATTCATGGAGTTCCAGTTAATTTACCAAGAACGGAGATGATTGAATACAGTCCAACTTTAGGAACAACTCCAAGATCTCATATGTGTGTTAGAAATGCGACTTCTCATGCTAAGTATGTTTATGAATGGGCAGAGACAAATAAAGGATTAGTTATAGTAATTGAATAAAGGACATAAATAGAGTCAAGAATGTGAAATTCTTGACTTTTTTTATGTAAAATGATAGAATAAAATGGGTTTTATTAGGAAAAAAAGTATTAAGTGGAGGTTTTTGTGTTAGGGAAAAAGTATTTAATGTTAGCTCTTATTTTAGGTTCAATATCAACAACATCATTTGGTTTTACATTAAAGAATCCTACAAAAACAGAGTTAAAATCATCAAAAGTAGTGTTAGAAGATAATGAAAAAAGATTATATGAAGAGATTGGATTAAATGGAAAATTAAATTATGATGTTTTCAAAACAGCTTTAAACGGGTATAACAAAATTGATGGAAGAAAAAAAGAGTTATTAACAATAATAGACTATTCAAAGCCATCAACAGAAAAGAGATTTTTTGTAATTGATATGGATAAGAAAGAACTACTTGTATATTCACATGTATCTCATGGTAAAAACAGTGGTGGAAACATAGCAACTTCATTTTCAAATAAAGTTAGTTCAAATAAAAGTTCTTTAGGATTTTTTTTAACTGAGAATACATACATGGGTGGAAATGGATATTCGTTAGTTCTAAATGGTTTAGAAAAAGGTATAAATGATAAGGCAAAAGATAGATATATAGTAATTCATGGAGCAGATTATGCAAATCCTAAAGTTGCTAAATCTCAAGGAAGATTAGGAAGAAGTTTAGGGTGTCCAGCATTACCAAGAGATATTTCTAAAAAAGCTATAGATATGATAAAAAATGGATCAGTTTTATTTGTATATGGTAATGATACAAATTATTTAGAGAGAAGTAACTATGTATAATATAATAATAAAAGCAGCTAAAATGATTTAGCTGCTTTTATTATTATAAAGGTTTTGATGCTTAATATGAATATCCATTTGTGGAAATGGAATAACAATATTAACTGAATCAAGTGAAGGTTTGATATTTTTTAAGATATCAAAGTATGTATCCCAATAAACCTCATTTTTAGTCCAAACTTTTAATGCTATATCAATTGAACTATTATTGTATTTTTCTATATTTATAAAAGGGGCAGGATTTTTTAAAATATTTTTATTATTTTTTATCAAATCATTTAAAACTTGAAAAACTTGATCAATATTTGTTTCATAAGCTACAGAAATTACAATTTTCATTCTTCGATTTGGTGTCTTTGAATAATTAATAACTTGATTATTTATAACGTTTCCATTTGGAATAGTTACGATATCACCACTAAAAGTAGTAATTGTAGTAGAAAAAACATCAATAGATGAAATAAGACCATAGTTACCAATAACTTCTACTTCATCATCAACAGAGTAGGTTTTAAAAATTAAAATTATTAACCCTCCAACAAAGTTGGAAAGATTATCTTTTAAGGCTAATCCTACACCTATTCCGATACTACCTAGAAAAGCTATTAGGGATGTATGTTGAAATCCCATTATAAGTAATGAAATAATAAGGAGTATAACTATTGAACCAGTATCAATAATTGAAGATAAAAAAGTTCTAAAAGATGAATCAATAGCTTTAAAAGCATGGGTTTGATAATATTTAGATAAAAAACTCTTGAAAAATTTCCGTCCAATTATAAAAAATAATAAAGCAATAGCAAATCTAAAAAGAAATATGATAAGACTATTGGTTAAATTTACTAAAAACTCTTCGTTTGTAAAAGTGTACATAACTTGTGCTAAAAATCCTTTGTAATGTTCTTCCATAAAATCACCTCTATAGTATTTAATTCTTAAAAAAAATAAATTTCCTTTTAAAATAAAAAGAGTTGCTAAGAAATAAAAAATATGCTAAAATAACAAAAGTGTAAAAAAATAGGAGGGAACAATGTTAAGAAAAAGGCTAAAAAAGAAAAGAAAAATTACATCATTTTCATTTTTTTCATTTTTTAATTCTTTGTTCTTTTCTTTTAATTATTATATATTTATAAATAGGAATGGTAACTATATTATATAGTTGCTATTCCTATTTTTTTTAGAAAAAATAGGAGAGTGAAAATGAAAAAAAATAATTTAACAAAAAAAATATTTTATGCTTTAGTTTTAGGTGTTACTATGGGAGTTGCATTTCTTTTTTTAAGAGAAAATTTAATTGCTCAAGGAAAAGAAAGTGTTTGGAATACGATAAACTCAATTTTGTTCCAAGATATAACAAAAACAGAGGGAGCTAAATCTTTTGGAATTTTCTATATAATAGGGCAATTATTTATAAATGCGTTACAATTAGTTATTATACCAATGGTATTTACATCAATAATTATTGCTGTAACAAGCATTCAAGATTCAAAAAGTTTAAAAAGAATATCTTATAAAACTTTCTTGGGATTTGGATTAAGTTCTGTGTTAGCTCTTCTATATGCATCGATAGTAGGAATGATAGCTTATAAGGCTAATTTATTTTCAGTAGCAATAAATAAAGTTTCTGGAGCTGGAGGAGCAACATCATCAAATCCATTATTAATAATAATAAAAGCTATTCCACAAAATATAATAGCGGGATTATCAAATAATGGAAATGTTTTAGTGGCAGTATTTTTAGGAATTTCTGTAGGATTAGTTTTAAATACTATGAATGATGAAAATTCAGTTGTAAAAAAAGGAATATTAGAGTTGAATAAAATATCACAGATATTCTTAACATTTATAATAAATAAATTTGCTCCAATAGCCATATTTTCATTATTAATGAGAACATTTGCAATTTATGGAATAGGATATTTACAAATTGCTAGCATATATTTTGTTTTAACAGCTATAACTTTAATTGTATTCCTTATATTAGGTTATTCATTTATCATATGGATTTCAACAGGATTAAATCCAATTCATTTTATGAAAAAAATATCTAATGTTGCAATGTTCGCTTTTTCAACATCATCATCAGCGGCATCATTACCATTGAATACTAAAACAACAATTGAAAAATTGGGAGTGGATGAAACAACGACGTCATTTGTATTACCAATGGGAATGACTGTAAATATGAATGGAACTGCAATAATGCAAGTTTTAGCCACTCTTTTTATCGCAGGAGTAGCAGGTTATGAAATTACAGTATTTAATTTAGCAACAATATCATTATTAGCGTTGTTAGCATCAATTGGAACACCGGCAGCACCAGGTAGTGGAGCTATAATTCTATTTACTATTTTAACAGGAATGGGATATAGTAATGAAATTGCGGTATCAGCTTATGCAATAATTTTAGGAATAAATAGACCATTAGAGATGTTATTAACATCACTTAATGTTGTAGGAGATAGTGCTGTAGCGGTATATGTTTCAAAAAGTGAAGGAAAATTAGATCATGATATATACCATTCTTTAGAAAATAAAGAAGAAAAAATTAAAATCTAAAAAATAAAAAAGTAGATACAAGAAAAGTATCTACTTTTTTTACAAAAAATAGAAAAGGAGTTATTTGCATAACTCCAAAAACAATGAACAATGTGAATTCAAGACAAAACTGAATTAAAATTCAACACTTGAATTATAATTCAAATTTTATAAAAAAGCAAGAATTATTTAATAATAAATTCAAATAATTTTTTAGCGGCCTTTTCAGGCCCTTCCTTTTCTAGTCCATGAATACCTAAACATGTTCTAATCTGTCCTACTAAAATTTTATCTTCAAACATTTTTTCAAAATATTTATTAATTAATATATCGGTTTCATTTTTTCTTTGTAGAGGACCAAATGGATTAGCAAAATATGATGTTACTTTTCCAATTTCATTGGTAGTTCCTTTAGCATTTCGTGCACCTTGAATAAATATAGGTTTAGCAATAGAAGAGGAATTAAAGAATTCTAAAACTTCTCCATCTTCGTAATTATTAGCATATAAAAACATATCAACTTTATATTTTTTTATAATATCAGAATGAGTGGATATTGGAATAACAATCCGAGAGTTTATTTTATCAGGATTCATAAAAATACTTCGATCAATTTCTTTGTAAGGATATCCAATATCTAAATCGTCAAGTCGTATAAAAGCTCCAATCTCTGTTCCAGAAGCAGTTAAAGTATTTTCATCAAGTTTTAAGACTCCCATATCGTCAAATATAATCTTCATTTCTTTGATATAAGATTCACTTAATTTTCTAAAGGCTTCTAAACTTTCAGATTTTCCAGCCCCACTATCTCCCATAATAATAACATTTTTTTCTAATCCATTTTTAAATGTTAAATTAACCATAGCACCGTGTACTGGAAGATACCCAGCATCAATCATTTTTAAATTATGAAGTGTTAAAATCATTTTTTTCATATACCCAAAATAATCAATACCTTCATTAAAATTCACATATCCAATCATAATATCATTTTGTAAATCTTTAAAAAATTCAGTTCTCATCTCTGTATGGAAGTCTTTAACACCGTACATATATATAATATCGGGTTTTTTATTAAGATATTCCTCTTTTTTAGCTAATTCAAAAAGATTACAAAGAGTAACGCCTTGAGCCATAAAATTCATATCAAAATATACAAAAGCTAATAATTCACCAACTTTAGCGGGAAAGCAAATCCAATTATCTAAATTTAAAGTTAAATTTTCAATAGGATTTTCTCTATTTTCACAAAAAATACCTTTTCGTGTATTTTTTCTAGGATAAGTTATAAAAGGTGGTTGTAATACTATTGATTCAGTGAAGGGAATTCTTTCTAAAAAAGAATATTCTTTAGGACATTTCCAAGGAGCGTTATTTAAGATAAGTCCCGCATTAACTCCTGCATTTAGTTGTCTATAAACTCTGTGATTTTCACCTAAAATATTTTGTTCAACTAATCTGTAAGTTTTTAAAATTAAATTTGTAAAACTATTCATAGAGTCAATAAAATTAATATTTTGTAATCCTAAGCTTGTATTTTTATTACGAATAATAGCATATCTTTCAAATTTTCTCCAATAAGAATATAGACCTTCAATAAATTCAAAAAGAATTGTTTCATTTAATAGAAGATTAGCATAAACTGGGTTTAATTTAGAAACCTCAGATTTATCTAAAACGATAAGAAGTTTAAAAAATTTAACTAGAGTTTCACTTATGTCATCTTCGCAACTTTTTTTTAAAAATTGATAAATGGATGTATTTTTAGTGTTAATTAAATATATATATTTAGAAAGAACCTTTTTAAATGCTAAACTTGATAAAAGATTTTCAGAAGTATCACAATATTTTGTTGAAAAATTTAAAATCGCACTATTTCTACCTATAAAAATTTCTTGATTCATAAAATCCTCCTAAGATATATTGGTTAGTTAAATTTTATGAAAAAAAACTCAATAAGTCAAGAAAAAATAAAAAAATATTTTTAAAAATAAATAAAATAAAAATAATTTAACAAAAATGAAATATATTAAAAAACTATACTTTTTTATAAATATAATATATAATAATAACAAATCCTATATATGTTTCAAATATGGTGAAACGTCTCTACAAGTTACCGTAAATAACTTACTATGGGCTTATTTTAAAGTTGAAAACTTTCAATTTTTATTTAAGTTCATATAAATTATGGATTAAATCAATATTGGAGGTTTTTATTTTTATGAAAAATATTTTTAAGTTTTTATTAATTGTTTTTATTGTGTTTACATGGCAAAAAACTGAGAGTTTTGCTAATATAAAAGTTGGATTAGTATTATCAACAGGAGGATTAGGAGATAAATCTTTTAATGATTCAGCATATAGAGGGTTAGAAATGGCTAAAAAAGATTTAGGAATAGATTTTAAGTATGTTGAGCCAAAATCATCTTTAGAGGATGAAGAGTTTTTAAGAGAATATGCAGATGCAGAGTATGATTTTATAATAGGAGTAGGATTTCCTATGAAAGATGCTGTAGAAAATGTAGCGAGAGATTATCCTGAGATAAAATTTGCAATGATTGATAATACAACAAATGAAAAAAATATTAAAAATTTATTATTTAAAGAGAATGAAGGTTCTTTTTTAATGGGAGCTTTAGCAGCCATGATGAGTAAGAATCATGTAATTGGTTTTGTGGGAGGCATAGATATGCCTTTAATTAATAAATTTAAAAATGGTTATGAACAAGGTGCAAAGTATATAAATCCAAATATAAAAATTTTGAGTGCATATATTGGTGGAACAACAGCTTTTAATGATCCTTTAAAGGCAAATGAGATGGCAACTCTTCAGATAAAGCAAGGAGCAGATGTATTATACCATGCTGCTGGTGGAAGTGGTTTAGGTGTTTTAGAAGCAGCTAAAGATAATAACATATATGCTATAGGAGTTGACTCAGATCAAGATGATTTTATAAAAGGAACAGTGTTAACATCTATGATGAAAAATGTAGATATAGCAGTTTATAATACAGTTAAATCTATCTTGAATAACGAGTTTCAAGGAGGAGATTCTTATTACGGATTATCTGAAAATGGTGTAGGAACACCAGATTTTAGAAATACAAAAGAGATAATAGGTGACGAGAATTTAAAAAAATTAGAAGTTATAATAGAAAAAATAAAATTAAATGAAATAATAATAAAATAAAAAGTCGCAATTGCGACTTTTTTTATTGTATATTATTTATAACATTAACAGTAAACTCTTGACACCAAAGAGCTGTCTTAGGATTAAATTCTTCATTGTGTATCTCTGTATTTGATAAAACTCTTATAGCTAAAAAAGGAATATCATAAGCTTTCGCAATTTGGGCTACTGCAACTGACTCCATCTCTTCAGTTTGAGTTTTAAATGTTGTATTTAAATATTTAATTCTTTCAATTTCTCTGTTCCATTGATCAGCGGAACCGATAACACCTAAAGAGATTTTTCCATTAGAATAACTAGTTTTTTGAGCAATTTCAATTAAATTTGAGTTGCTTGAAAAATTTTTATATGTAACAAGATTATTATTAGAATCTCTAAGTCTTTGAACTACATCAAAAAATATCCCATCTCTTATATTTTCTGGAACGCCCTCTTCTTTTCGTTCAGTTCGAATAGCTCCAATGTTTATAATATCAGTTCCTAGGACTATATCTCCAGTATGTAAAGAAAAATCATGTCCACCAGAAGTTCCTTGATTAATTATAATTGTTGGTTTATATTTTTCAATACCAATAGTTGTAGCAGCTGCAGCATTAACTAAGCCAACTTCTGTTCTAGAAACAATAACTTCATGTTTTCCAAGGTTTCCTTTCCAAAATGTCCAAGAACCTATATGCTGTTTAGTTGGATTTTTTAGAGTTTTTATTAAATAATCAACCTCCATATCCATAGCACCTTGAATTAAAATAGTTTCTTTTGAAAAAGTGATTGAAGATAGTAGTAAAAAAGTTGTGATAAATTTTTTCATAGTTTTGTGTTGCCTCCTAAATAAAGTATACCCAAAACTCTACATAAATAGTTATTAACTTTTATATTAATAAGCCATAGTAATCAATTTAAGGTTGATTGTAGAGACTCCTCACCGTATTTGAGGTATATATGAGCTAAATAAATAATATCAAGAAATTCTTTTTTGTGCAAGATATTGTTAAAAAAATAACAAAAAAATTATAGTTAAAATAAAAATAAAAATATTTTTTCAAAAAAAGTTGACAATTATAAAAAAATAGTTTATTATTTGTCTTAATAAAAAAACAAAAGGAGGAAAAAAATGAACACTAAATTTAAAGTAAACTTTTTATTAGTACTGATAATAATAATAAGCTCTATGGTTTGGTGTTAGATGAGATTTTTCTTCTAAGTATTCAAGCCTTATTTTAGTATAAATTTAAGGCTTGAGCGATAAAAAAGTATTTTAAGGCTTGAGTCTATGTAGATTTCAAGCCTTTTTTATTATTTATAAAAATTTGGGAGGAGTTAATATGATTGAGACAGGAAGAATTTGGTTTAATGGAGAATTAAAAGAGCATGATGATGCAAAAGTACATGTATTATCACATGTACTACATTATGGGTCTGGATGCTTTGAAGGAATAAGATTATATAAATTAAAAAATGGGAAATCAGCAGTATTTAGATTAAAAGAACATATAGACAGATTATATGATTCTTGTAAAATTTATAAAATGGAAGTTCCTTATACTAAAGATGAATTTATAAAAGGTATTTTAGATACAATAAAGACAAATAAATTAGAAGCTGGGTATATTAGACCGCTAATTTTTAGAGGTTATAATCAGCTTGGAGTAAATCCAACATGTAATCCAGTAGAAGCTATAATAGCAGCTTGGAAGTGGGGGGCTTATTTAGGTGAGGAAGGACTGAAAAATGGAATAAAGGTATGTGTATCTTCATGGAGAAGACCTGCACCAAATACTTTACCAGCTTTAGCTAAAGCTTCTGGAAATTATTTAAGTTCTCAATTGATAAAAATGGAAGCATTGGACATGGGATTTGAAGAGGGATTAGCATTAGATTATTTTGGAAATATAAGTGAAGGAAGTGGAGAAAATATTTTTCTTGTAAAAAATGGAGAACTTCTAACACCACCAATGGCATCTTCATCTTTAGCAGGAATAACAAGAGATGTAGTAGTTAAAATAGCTAAAGATTTAGGATTAGTAGTAAAATATGAAACTTTACCTCGTGAATTTTTATATTTAGCTGATGAAATATTTCTAACAGGAACAGCAGCGGAGATAACACCAGTTAGTTCTGTAGATAATATAAAAGTTGGATGTGGAAGTAGAGGTGAGATAACAAAGAAAATTCAAGAGGAGTTTTTTAAAATAGTTGAGGGTGAAAATGAAAAGTATCGAGAGTGGTTAACTATAGTTGAGTAAAAAGGAGGATGAAATTATGAAAAGTTATTTTATTGGTGTAGTTATTTTAATTGTTGCATATTTAACATATGGAAAATATTTAGAAAAGAATTTTGGTATAGATAATAGAGAAACACCAGCTTTATTAAAAGCTGATGGAGTAGATTTTGTAGAAATGAATTGGATTAAAAGTTTTCTAGTTCAATTTTTAAATATAGCAGGTTTAGGGCCGATTACTGGAGCCGTAGCAGGAGCTATGTGGGGCAGCTCAGCTTTTTTATGGATTGTATTTGGAACTATTTTTGCAGGAGCAGTTCATGATTATTATACGGGAATGATTTCTATGAGAAATAATGGTGAAAATATGCAGGAGTTAATTGGAAAATATTTGGGAAATAGAGCAAAGCTTTTTACTAAATATTTTTTAATTATATTATTAATTATAGTTGGAGTTGCTTTTATTACAGGTCCAGCAGAGATTTTACAATCATTTACAGGAATTAACAAAGAGATTTGGTTAACTTTGATTGTAGGGTATTATATAGTAGCTACACTTCTACCTATTGATAAAATTATAGGAAGAGTATATCCTTTGTTTGGAGGAGCTTTAGTTTTAATGATGTTTTTATTAATTGGAGCAATGCTAATAAAAGGAGTAAAAATACCAGAAGTAACTTTAGAAAATATGCATCCTAAAAAATTACCAATATTTCCTTATATGTTTGTTGTTATTTCATGTGGAGCAATCTCTGGATTTCATTCGACACAATCTGTCTTAGTAGCAAGATGTTTAAAAAATGAGAAAGATGGAAGAAAATCATTTATGGCAGCTATGTATTTAGAGGGCTTTGTAGCTTTGACATGGGCAGCTATATCTTTAGGATTTTTTAATGGAGTAGAAGGGTTAGCAGGAAGTGGAGGGGGAATGGTAGCTGTTAGCAAAATGATCACTGGACTTTTAGGAAAATATGGACTGGTGTTTACACTGTTTGGACTAATTGCTTTACCAATCACAACAGGAGATACAGCTTTTCGAAGTGCAAGAGTTACAATTGCTGAAGTTTTAAATTATAATCAAAGCTCATTGAAAAATAGATTAATAGTAGCTATTCCATTATTTTTATTAGCTGGTTTTTTATCACAATTTGGATTTAATACTCTTTGGAGATATGTTGCATCTACAAATCAATTGCTAGCAACATTAGGTTTATGGACATGCACATATTATTTTATAGAGAAAAAAAGAAATTATTGGGTGGCAGGAATACCAGCAGCTTTTATGAGCGCAATGATTACTTGTTATTTTTTAGTTGCACCAGAAGGATTAAAGTTAGATAATATGTACTTGGTATATAGTATAGGAATTTTAAATTTTATTTTGGCATTAATAGTTATTAGTTTAAAAAACGCTAAAGTAAACAAAGAATTAGATAAAATAATTATATAAAATAAAGCAGGAGATAATTTAAAAACTATCTCCTGCTTTATTTTTAAGAAATTGCTATTTTTATTTTTTTTGCGAGATTATAAACTTTATGCTTTGGTATACTACAAATAGCTATCCTAATACCACCTGGAATAATTATTGCAAAAATATTTTCATTTTTTAATTTTAATTCAATTTCTTTTTCTAAACCTTTTGAAAAGGGTATTGTTATGAAAAATCCACTTTTATAAGGTAAGATATTAAGATTAACAGCTGCAGCCTCACCTAAAAAGATTTCAGAACGTTCTTTAATCATATTTTTCATATAGCCTTGTTCTAATAAAAGTTGTCTGTACTTCTTTCTGTTTAAGACAATATTACTAAATAGAGTCATTCCTCCTTTTGAGATATTAGACCAAACACTTCTACAAGTATAAAGACTTGCATCTGTAAAATTATCTATAGTGTCTTTTGATGAAGAGATTGCTATTTGTGCTCCGACTCTTAGACCATAACAACAAAACGATTTTGACATACTAAATGTAATCATCATAAGAAGATTACTAGGAAGATTTTGATAAAACACACTTAAATCATTTTTTTTATTGTTAAAATCCATGTAGGCAATATCATTAATTAAAATAATATTGCAAAGAGTACATGCTTCTTTTAAAATATTCATAAGAGATTTTATTTCATAAGATGATAAAGTATATCCTGTGGGATTATGACAGGGATTATTAAGAACAACAACCAAATTCTTCTGAATTTTAGCTAATTCTATAACTGAATTTTTAAAATTAATTAAATCAAATTTCCCTTTTTTATTAAAAAGAGAGTAAGTTTGATATCCGCCACCAACTTCTTTACTCATAAGCTTATAAGAGCTCCACATATAGTTAGGAAGAAGAACCACTTCACCAGGATTTATATAATTTTTAAAAGTATTATATATAGCACCGCTACCACCAGGTGTTGCAATAACTTCACAAAAATTATTTTTAAGAATATTAATATGATTTTTACCAAAAATATATTGCTTAACAGCATCGATAAATAATTCTTCACCGTTTATACTTGAAGAATAATTGAAAAGATCTTTGTCTGATAAATTTTTATATTCGTTATTAACAATATCTAAAGTGTGCATCTCTTCATTATCATTATAAAAGATTCCTAAAGTTGCATTAATTACATTTTCTTTACCGTATATTTTAGATGCTAAATCAGCATTTTTAGCAATTTGAAAACCATTATCGAAAATTTTTTTACTTTTAGAATGTTCAGCCAACATAATAATCACCTCTTAAATTTCTTTTAATGTAATTTTAAATTAAAAAAATATATAAGTCAAGATAAATTAGAAAAATATTTTAAATAAAAATATAAATAAAAAAATATTTTCAAAAATAAATAAAAAATAAAGAGAAAGTGAACTCTCTCTTTATTTTTTAAAACTCTTCTAGTCTTCTTTCATACATATACTGTGTGAAAGTTAAATCATAAACTTGTAACATCTCTAGATAGTCTTCAAATAATCTTCTAACAAGTAATGGAATTTCATCAATAGGAATAATCAAGTTAGGTATTTCAAATGCAAGAGATTGAATAGATTCAGTTAAAATTCCACCCATATAAACTTGCATACAGTCTGTTAAAACATCATTTATTCTCTTTTTTAAACCAATAAATCCTAGAGGAGCAACTGGAATACCAGCACATGAACTAGGACATCCTGAGATTCTTATGTTCTTAGCTTCCTTAAATATAATTTTTCTATATTGTGGATAAAGATTAGCTAAATTATCTAATTCAACAGCAATTGAATCAGCTATAGAAACAGAATCTTGAACTCCAATCATGCAAACTGTAGATCCAACACAAGCTCTAATTTGGCCTCTTATTGAAAAAGATTCACTTACAATTTCAGGAATTTCATTATTTAAAAACTCATAAATATATGGTAAAGCTGACTTATGTACCATAGGAATAACTAGATTTTGGTTAATAGTAGCTCTAACAATAGGAGAGTTTATGTTATCTAAAAGATTAGCTAATTTTTGAGCATGCTCTTTTGATAAATCTCCATTTTTTACATAAAGAACTAAAGAAACAATATCTTTAAATTTAGTTTCTTTTACACAGAAGTCAATCCATTGGTTATAGTTTTCATCAGTATTATTTATTTCAAATTTAGTTAAATTAGGAATAAAGTTAGCGTAATCAATAGGTTTAATAATACCATTTTCAACAGATTCTTTATTAAAATATTCTAAGAAAAGTTTTCTAAATCCATCTATTCCAATTTTTTCAACTAAAAATCTAAGTCTAGCCTGCATTCTATTAACTCTATCACCACGATCATAAAAAAGCTCAATCATAGCTTTAACTGCTTTTAATAAATCTTCTTCAGGTAAGAATTCAAGTAAAATGTGTCCAATTTTACTTCCTCTTCCCATTCCACCACCAGCAAAAACCTTAAAGCCTTTTTTACCATTGATTTCTTTAGCTACAAATCCCATATCTTGTACAGCCATTACAAATTCATCATCTGAGCTATTAGAAAATCCAATTTTTAATTTTCTTCCAAAATCAAAGGCTTTATCAATAAAAAAAACTTCATTTTCAATCATTTTAGCATAAGGAATAACATCAAAATTACTTTTTTTGTCAACACCTGTATATGTAGAGACTAAAATACTTCTGAAAGTATTTCCACCACCACCTCTGAAATACATCTCTTTATTATTACAAAGCTCAATAGTAGATTTAACTTTATCAAAATCAACTTCATGTAGTTGATAATTTTGTCTTGTTGAAAGATGCAAAAAAGGGATGTTTTGTTTAAACATAATATCTACTAAATCTTTAAAGTTTTGTGTAGAAAGTTCTCCACCAACAGCTTTAAGTCTTAACATCATTTTTTTACCTTTTTGTTCGTAAATTCCAAATTTAGAACCTTTTTTCTTTAAATCAGGTGACTTAATGATATTATTAGTATAATCGATAATACCGTTTTCAAGTTCTAAATATTGATTTTCAATTTCGTTCAGTTTTTTTGTGATTCTTTCCATTTCTATCTCCTTTATTCGAACATATCCGATTTTAGTATTTTACAACTTTTTGAATATTAATTCAACTATTTTATAAAAATAGCTTTTAAGAAAAAAGTATTATAAAAATTACATATTATATTTTTTATGTTATAATGGATCATATCATATTAAAAACGGGAGGAAAAAATGAAAAAAGTATTATTTATGATTTTCTGTTTATCACAATTAGCTTTTGCATATAAGGCTAAATCAGAGGATTTGTCAAAGTATTCAATAGAGAACTATAATCCTCAAATTCAAAAAGCTATTAAAGATTCAGGAATAAAATATGATAAATTAGGGGAGATTTATGAAGCACCAAATCTAGGGTATTATAATTTTACAACAATCGAAAATAATGGAAAAGTAGTTGCATATGCAGGATTAACACATGTAAAATCTTATAATAAACATGAGGCATTAATAACAATTATTTCACCAGAAGGGAAACTTTTAGATTTTTATTTACCAGATGCAAATGAGAAACATCAAAATGTACATGATAAAGAGTGGATAAATAAATATAAAGGAAAAAATGCAGAGGAGTTACCAGTCGATTCTTTGGCAGGATCAACATTTCATGCAAATAGTGTAAATGGAGAGCTTAGAAATACTCTAAAAGCTTTTGAATCTAAAAAAGATACATTTAAAAAATAAAAAAAGCCCTTTTGGGCTTTTTATTTTGAAAAATTTTCTCCTAATTTCCAACACTTGCCAACTTTTTCTCCTAATTTATAATAGGATTTAGTAGGCATTTCAAAAAGAATAGGTTTCAAAATATCATAATTAATATTTCCTTCAGAATCAAGAACTTCAGATTTAATATGAGTATGTCTGATTTTTAAAATATATTGATTATGTTCCTTTGTTTCATAATTATCAGTAACTTCACACTCCATAACAACAGGGGAAATATTTATCATAGGAACATTTCTTATTCCTATGGTGTAATCAAAAACATTTGATTTATCGACTTTTCTGCCGCTAACAATTCCAACGAAATCAGCAGCTTCAAGCATATCTTCTGTTACAATATTAACAGAAACAGCAAGCTTATCTTTAATAATTTCATTACTAAAATGATTTTTTTGTATACTTAATAAAATAGAGTCATTTCCAATTATACCAATATGGGCAATATTAATCCAATTGACTTTTTCATATTCATCAATCATACCAACAATAACGGTTGGAGTAGGATATAAAGCGACAATAGGTCCTAAATTTTTCCACATAAAAATCACCTCTTAAAATTAAATTATATAATGAAATACTAAAAAAATAAAAAAATCCTTTTATAATTTTATTTTTGTAATATATCTTTTGGTTTATATGTTTCAAAGAACTCTTTATTAGCGATTCTATATATCTCAGAATAATCAAGAGGAGAAACTAAAAAGTCATCTTTTTTAACAATCATTTTTTCTCCCCATGGAGCTAGAATAAAAAAATCATTATTATTTTTAATTTTAACAACTTTAATTTCACCAATTGGTTTAAAGAAACTCCAAGTTTTATTTTCTTTTTTTAAAAAAGTATATCTTTTTTCAAATTTATCTTTAGTTACAATATATTCCTCTTTAGCATCCGTTGTATTTTTAACAATATAGCTAGGAATTGTAACTTGATTTATTGTTTCTAATCCATCTTTAGTATATGTTTTTATAGTTTCACCTATTTTTCCTTCTCTAGCTAAAATGGGTTTGAATTTTTCAAAAACAATACTACTTGTTAAAGAAGGGATAAGTTGCTCTTTTAATTGTTCCTGAGTTATAAGTAATGAGTTGTTAGCATAAAGTAAATTGCTAAGTAAAAGTCCTGTAAGTATTAATTTTTTCATATATCCTCCAAATTATTTATTTTCATTTAAAAGTTCATTAATATAAGCTAGACGCTTTTTAGAGTCATCATCTAAATTTTTACTCATAGAAGTTAGTATAAATTCTAGTAATGCTTGAGTCGAAATAATTGAATTAAAGTAACTAATACCTCGTATATCTGTAAATACAGTTATATCTCCAGTATTGGCAACAGGTGATGTTGATTTATCAGTAACTATAATAATTTTTGCTTCAGCTTTTTTTGCAATTTCAATTAATAGTGGATAAGTTTTTGAATATTTAGGATGAGCAATTATAAACAAGCAATCACCCTTTTGAATATCAACTATATTTTTTATAAGTTCAGAATTATTTTGATTATGTGTAATAACATTTTTTAATATAAAACCTAAACGTAGGCCGAAAAATGATGTGGCTCCAGAGACACTTTTAAAACCTATAATATATTTTTTATTAGAGTTAAAAAGTATATCAATTATTTTTGAAATTTTATCATAGGAATTTATATTTATTGTTTCTTCAATGTTTTTAAAGATTGAGTTCGTAAACGTTTCAATTAAATTATTTTTCTTTAAAAGTTCTTCGTTTAAACTTAATTTTTCAGATGGAGTAAGAATTTTATCACTTACTTGTTGCTTTAAACTATCTTTAAATTCTTTAAAGTTATTAAATCCTAGAGATTTAACAAATCTAATCACAGAAGTATCGCTTATTTGTAATTCGTTTGCAATATCGCTAGATGTTAAAAAATATATTCTATTTTCATTATGGAAAAAGAAATCTGCAATAATAGTTTCAGTTTTTGTTAAACTTTTATTTGCAACTCTTTTTTGTAAAGAATCAATCATAAGAATCTCCTTAAAAAATATTTATAATATAGCTTACCATATTTTTTTAAATATATAAATATGTAAAATCCTGAAAAAAAGACGAAGAAATAGAACATATGGTTCAAAAAAAAACTTGACTATAAAAAAATATCGTAGTATATTTATGATTGTAAATAAACATTTTTTGTTTAAAATAATTTTTTAAAAACATTTTTGGAGGGTAAAATGAGTAAAAAAGAAAAAAGTGGAAGTAAAATGAGTTTTCCACATACGTATGTAATTATTTTTGGATTAATTATTTTTGCTGCGTTATTAACTTGGGTTGTTCCAGCAGGACATTTTCCAAGGATAAAGGATGTTGCAACAGGAAAAACTATTATTGTTGCAGATCAATTTGCTTTTATAGAAAATACACCAGTTAATTTTTTAGATATTCCATTTAAAATTGTAGATGCACTAAATAAATCAAGTAGTATAATATTTTTAGTTTTAATAGTTGGAGGAGCATTTCATGTAATTATAAAAACAGGTATGTTCCAAGCATTAACAGCTAAAGTAACTAAAGTATTTTCGAATAAGGATGAGTTATTAATACCAGCTTTTACAACAGTGTTTGCAGTAGCATGTATGAGTATGGGAGTTAATACATTTATTGGATTTGCACCAGTTGCAATAATTTTAGCAAGATCTATGGGGTATGATGCAATAGTAGGAATTTCTATGGTAGCTTTAGGAGGAGCAATTGGATTTAGTACAGGAACATTTAATCCTTTTACAACAGGTGTAGCTCAGGCCTTAGCAGGATTACCGATGTTTTCAGGATTAGGTTATAGAATTTTCTGTTTAGTTGTATTTTTAGTTGTAACAAATATTTATATATTAAATTATGCTAAAAAAATAAAGAAAAACCCAGAATTAAGTGTAGTTAGAGATTTAGAAAAATTAGAAAATAACATTGAAAATGGTGAAAATGTTATGCCAGAAATAGAGAACAGACACTATTTAGTATTGGCAATTGTAATTGGATTATTTGGATTATTAATCTACGGTGGAGCAGCATGGCATTGGGGATTAAATCAAAGTGCTGCACTATTTATATGGATGGCTATTCTAGGAGGATTAGCTTATGGATTTTCACCTAGTACAATTGCAAAAGAGTTTGTAAGCGGAGCAAAAGCATTAGTATTTGGTGCTTTAATAATAGGAATAGCAAGAACAATTTCTATAATATTAGATGATGGTAAAATTTTAGATACAGCTGTTTATTATTTAGGGAATATGTTGGCATCTTTACCACACGTATTACAGTCTATTGGAATGTTCTTAATGCAATTATTTATAAATGGTTTAGTTACTTCAGGAAGTGGACAAGCAGCTGTAACAATGCCAATAATGTTACCAGTAGCAGACATGATAGGAATGACAAGACAAACAGCCGTTTTAGCATTTAATTTCGGTGATGGATTTAGTAATTATGTTCTTCCAACATCGTCAGCATTGATGGGATTCTTAGCAATAGCTAATGTATCTTATGAAGATTGGATGAAATATATGGGAAAATTATTTTTAATATGGATAGTAACAGGATCAATACTTATAATAATCGCAAATTGGATAGGATATGGTCCATTTTAATTAAAGGAGAAAGTTATGAAGCAAGAGATTTTACAAAATGTTGAGGAGTTAAAAAGTAGTTTAATTGATTTAGGGGATTTTATTTTTGATAATCCAGAAATTGGACTAGAAGAATACAAAAGCTCAAAAAAGATAATTGATATTTTAAGAATGAATGATTTTAAAATAGAAACTGGAATAGGTGGATTTGAAACAGCTTTTAGAGCAGTTTATGAAGTTGGACAAAATGGACCATCTATTGGTTTATTATGTGAGTATGATGCTTTAGAGGGAATGGGACACGCGTGTGCTCATCATATGCAAGGACCAAGTATAGTTGGAGCTGCTTTAAGTATAAAAAATCAATTAAAAGATAAAAATTATAAAATTGTAGTTTATGGGACACCAGCCGAAGAGACACTAGGTGCAAAAGTAAAAATGTTAGAAAATGGTTGTTTTAATGATATAGATGTTGCTTTAATGATGCATGGTGCTCCAGATACAACAACAGATGTAAAATCACTAGCGCTTTCAAATTTTACAGTTAAATTTCATGGAGTTAGGTCTCATGCAGCTTTAGCTCCAGAAAAAGGTAGAAGTGCTTTAGATGGATTAATCCTTTTATTTCAAGGGATTGAATTTTTGAGAGAGCATGTAAGAGAAGATGTAAAAATGCATTATACAATAACAAATGCAGGAGGGCCTGCAAATGTTGTTCCTAAATATGCAGAAGCAAAGTTTAGTATAAGATCTTATGATAGAGCTTATTTAAATCATGTTATTGAAAGGTTCAAAAAAGTGGTACAAGGTGCATCTCTTATGACGGAAACTGATTATGAGATTATAGAAACAAAAAGGTTAAATAATAAAATCCCTGTTTTGAAGCTTAATCAAATCCTTATGGATAATGCCGAATTGGTTAATGCTCCTAGATTATCTCCCCCTAGAGAGAAAACAGGTTCTACAGATTTTGGAAACGTAATGTATCATGTGCCTGGATCTTGTATAAGAGTAGCCTTTGTACCTCAAGGAACCTCATCTCATTCAGATGAATTTTTGTGTGCAGGAAAAAGTGAAGAAGCTCATAATGCTATAATATTAGGAGCAAAAATTTTAGCTGGAACTGCATATGATTTAATCACTAATAAGGAATTATTTAATGAAGTTCTAAATGAGTTTAAAGTAAATAAAGAAAAAAGTGAAAAAATTTAAATTAAACTATTGAAAAATCACATTTAAAATACTATACTTATGAGGTGTAGATGGAGGTGTGATAAATGAAGATAGGTGTATTTTATAGTAGTGCTAGAGGAAAGAGTGAGTTTACAGCTACTTTGATAAAAGATTTATTAAAAGAAAATTGTGATATATACAAGATAGCAGATACAGAGATTATTGAAAATTTAAAAAAATATAAAGCTTTAATTTTTATAGTTCCAACTTATGGTTTTGGAGAACCCCATGAAGATTGGAAAGATGGAATTGAGGTTATTTCAAAAGTTAATTTTGAAAATAAATCAGTTGGAATTATAGGAAGAGGAAATCAAGGATTTTATGCAGCTACTTTTGTTAATGGAATGAAACCAGTATATGATGCCTTGGTTAAAAAAAATGCCAATATAGTTGGATTTACAGAAGTTGAAGAGTATGATTTTGTAAAAAGTAGCGCAATTGTTGATGGAAAATTTGTGGGCTTACCTTTAGATGAAATATTTATGCTTCAAGAAATAAAAAGTAAATTGGAAGCATGGATAACAAATAATTTTGGTGAAATATTAAATGAAAAATAAAGAAAAATATAGGGAGTTTATGGATACTTTTCAAATTCAAAGAGATTTTTTTAAATGTCATGAAATCCTAGAAGAAATTTGGATAGAAGAAACCAAATGTGAGACAAGAAAACATGTATCAATAAATCTCTTATTAATAGCTGTGGGTTTATATCACTGGAGAAATAAAAATTATAAAGGTGCGATTCAAGTCTTGGAGAATTCGTTAAATAACTATGATGAAGTATCTAAAGATATAGAGAGATTAAATATAGATTCTAAATATTTAAAACAAAAAGTTTTAGGGGCTATAGAAAGTTTAAAAATAAAAAAAGATTATGAGGAGATTTATCTTCCAATATATTAGTAAAAAAGAAAAACCAGAGAAATCTGGTTTTTTTTAATTGATATTTATTAAATTATCTAAATCATAACGAATAATATTTGAGAATTTATCTTCTAAAATATTTTTTAAGATATCTCTTTCGTCATCGTAAAAAGTAGAATTATTATATTCTCTCATTTTAAGAGTATAGTTTTCACTAAATTCAAAATATTTAGTATGTGGAGCTGAATTTTGACTGTAAATTTTATAATAACCACTAACTGTAATTTTTTTTCGAATAATAAAAAGCTTTTCTTTTTCTTTGATTTCCTCTTTTGTTTCTAGAGTTCTTGTGTACACATTAGAAAAATTAAAATCTATAAAATAATTTTTAAAATTAGGTTTTAAAAAAGAGTTAAAACCTCTAAAAATTATGTAATTACCAAGGTTTCTATTTATATTCATGTCAGAGGCATACATCAAAGAATTTGTAAGAAGATAATCAAGCTGAGAAAATCCTCTAAAAGATGATCCTACATAAAGATTTATAGTTACATCATTTTCTAAATTTGAAATAGTACTATTAATGATATAACTATTTATATATTTATTCATTTTTTTATAAAAATTTATATTTTGAATTTTTTGATTACGACTTATGTAGAGCTTTTCATCTTTTAAAACAAAGTCTTCAAAAATTTTAGTAATTTTAACTTTGGAATTATTAAAATCATTATAATCAATCTTTATAGTAGGAAATTTAGTATGTATCTTTTTAAACTCTTCAATAGTTAGAAGATATAAGTTAAGTGCGTTTATATCTTGTTTAGTAAAATATTTATTTTTTAAAATATTGTTTTTTGTATTTGTTATTTCAAAATATTGTTTTTGATACTGAGATATTCCAACTTGAGATTCAGAAGAATAGTCTAATCCAGATATTAGTTCTAAGGTTCCATCCGTTGTCGTTCCTCTAGAGTTATATATATTTATAGCATTAGAAATTTTATTATTACCAATAGATGTCATTATAGCACTACAGCCTAAAAGAAAACTTAAAATAAAACTGATACCAATATATTTAGTATAAGATAAATTTCTCATAAAAATCTCCTTTATTTTTAATATAAAAATGTATTTAGATTATAACATATATAAAACAAAAAAAATAATAGATAATTTTTCACAAGAATATTGAAGTTTAAATACAAATATGGTATTATTAAAATAAAAAAGTTTACTCATATATTTTGGTAATATGGTCCAAAAGTTTCTACGTCCTAACCTTAAATCAGGACGCTATGGGAAGAGCTTATACTATAATTTTTTAAAATATGTTAAATATTTTAAATTTAATTTTAAGTGTAAATTCTATCCCAGATAGAGTTTACACTTTTTTTATTTAAAAAATGGAGGTTTTTTGTGAAACAAATCTTAATAAAAAATGCATATGTAGTATCAATGAATGAGAAAAGAGAGATATATAATAATGGTTCAATTTTAATTGAAAACGATTTAATAAAGGCAATTGGAAAAGTTGATGAAAAATCAATTATAGATACTGCAGAAATTATAGATGCAAAAGGGAAAATTGTATTACCAGGTTTAATAAATACACATGTTCATCTATCTCAGCAACTAGGAAGAGGAATAGCTGATGATGTAGATCTTTTAACTTGGCTAAGAGAAAGAGTTTGGCCTTATGAGAGTAACTTTGATTATGAAAGTTCATTAATCTCTTCAACTGCTTGTTGTGTAGAAATGATAAAATCTGGAGTCACAACATTTTTAGAAGCAGGAGGTCAGTATGTAGAAGCAATGGCTGAGGCGGTAAAAAATACAGGAATAAGAGCAGCTTTATCAAAATCAGTTATGGATGAAGGGATTGGATTACCTACAAATTGGATAAAAACAGCGGATGAAGAGATTCAAGTACAAAAAGAACTATTTGATAAATATAATAATACAGCAGATGGAAGAATAAAAATTTGGTTTGGTTTAAGAACTATTTTTAATAACTCAGATGATTTAATAATTAAAACTAAAAAAATAGCAGATGAATTGAATACAGGAATTCATATGCATATAGCTGAAATAGCAGCAGAAAATGATTATGTGAAAACAAATAGAGGAAATTCAACTGTTGAACATCTTCATAAGTTAGGGGCATTAGGACCAAATTTATTAGCTGTTCACACAGTGTGGTTAACAGATAGAGAGATAGATTTATTTAGATTATATGATGTAAAGGTATCACATAATCCAGCAGCGGCAATGAAAGTTGTATTAGGATTTGCAAGAATACCAGAAATGCTTGAAAAAGGGCTAAGCGTATCTATTGGAACAGATGGTGCACCTTCAAACAATAGAATGGATATGATGAGAGAGATGTATTTAACTTCTTTAATTCATAAAGGAAGAACATTAAATCCAAAAGTTGTACCAGCAGAACAAGTATTAGAAATGGCTACTATAAATGGAGCTAAGTGCGCGTTATTAGAAAGAGAAATAGGAAGTCTAGAAGTAGGTAAAAAAGCAGATTTAATAATTTTAAATCCAAATACAATTCATTCTTTACCACTTCATGATCCAATAGCTAATATTGTTTATACAATGTCAAGTGAAAATGTTGAATCAACAATGTGTAATGGAAAATGGTTAATGAAAAATAGAGAAATTTTAGTTTTAAACGAGAGTAATTTAATAGAGCAAGTGAAAATAAAATCTGAGGAGATAAAAACTAAGGCAAAAATAGTTTTACCAAACAGATTTCCTGTAATAGATATAATATAGTTGGAGGATTGTAAAGTGGAAAAAATAGTAACAAAAAGAAATATTTCATTAGATATATTAGAAAAAGTTTTTAAAATTGAAGAAAGAGGAAGTTCAATAAAAACAGAAGTTTTAGGTGGTCTTACAACATTTTTAACAATGGCATATATAGTTTTCGTAAATCCTGCAATTCTTTCTGCAGCTGGGATGGATAAAGGTGCTCTTATAACAGTAACTTGTTTAGCAACAGCTATTGGAACAGGAATTGCTGCTTTATGGGCAAATGCTCCCTTTGCTTTAGCACCAGGTATGGGGTTAAATGCATTTTTCACTTATACATTAGTTTTAGGACAAGGAGTTTCTTGGGAAGACGCATTGGGTGTTGTATTCATATCAGGACTATTCTTTTTAATTATGACATTAGGTGGAATAAGAGAAAAAATAGCTAATGCTATTCCTAGTGTAGTTTCTACAGCAGCAACTTCAGGAATTGGGTTATTTATAGCTTTTATAGGTTTAAAAAACATGGGAATAATAGTTTCAAATGAGGCTACATTTGTAGGTTTAGGAGATTTTTCAATACCAACTGTATTAGGGATCTTAGGATTAGCAATTATGGCTATTTGTGAAATAAAAAAGGTAAGAGGCGGTATTTTAATAAGTATTGCAGCAACAACAGTTATAGGGATGTTTTTTGGAATCGTTGATATTCCAAAAGCAATTATTTCAATGCCACCATCAATAAGTCCAATTTTTATGAAAATAAATATATTAGGGGCTTTAAAAATATCTTTAATAGGTTCAATATTTTCATTTATGTTTATAGATCTATTTGATTCCCTTGGATTTATGATGGCTTGTTACAAAAATATGGGATTAGTACAAGGGGATGAAGGTGCTAAAGGTTTAAAGAGGATGCTACAAGTTGATGTATCATCAACATTAATTGGAGCAGTTTTAGGGACGAGTACAGTAACTTCATTTGCAGAATCAGCAGCAGGAATATCTGCTGGAGCTAGAACAGGTTTAGCCTCTTTAGTAACAAGTGGATTATTTTTATTAGCTTTATTATTTACACCATTAGTTGGAATAGTACCAGGATATGCATCAGCTCCAGCGTTAGTATTGGTGGGAGTATTTATGTTTAAATCTATTGGAAATATAGATTTTACAGATATGAAACTAGCAATCCCTGCTTTTATAACAATTGTAATGATGCCTTTAACTTATAGCATTAGTATAGGTTTAAGTTTTGGATTTGTTGCATATATAATAACTCATATTGCAGCAGGAGAGATAAAAAAAATAAATGTAGCTTTATGGGTAATAGGTGGATTATCAATTTTAAATTTAATAGTATAAATTTATGAAGAGAGGGAACTCTCTTCTTTTTTTATTAAATAAATTGAGAAAAATCAAAAGAAAATGTATAATATAAAAATTGAAAAAATTTATTGGAGGAAATGATGGATATATTATCACTTGTATTAATTTCTATAGGATTGGCTATGGATGCCTTTGCTGTATCACTAACTGAAGGATTAGCAATGAAAAAATTAAGAAAAAGAAATATTTTAAAAATCGCACTTGTATTTGGAGGATTTCAGGCTTTAATGCCGTATATAGGATGGAAGATAGGTGGTGTTTTTGCAGAAAAAATATCACAATATGATTATATAATAACAACAATATTATTATTATTTGTTGGTGGAAAAATGATTTTTGATGGTTGGAAAGAGCAAGAGTGTGAGGAAGAAGGAAAGTGTGATATGGCTTCAAACTTACTTTTATTAGGATTTGCAACAAGTATAGATGCTTTAGCTGTTGGTTTTTCCTTTTCATTAGTTCCAAATTTAAATATATATTACTCTATAGAAATAATAGGAATAATAACTTTCTTAATAGCTTCTTTAGGTGTCTATTTAGGGCATAAAGTAGGGCATTTAATAAGTTATAAAACAGAGTATCTAGGAGGAGGAATATTAGTTTTAATGGGACTTAAAGCTTTTATTAGTCATTTTCTATAAGGAGAAATTATGGAACAATTGTTTTTAATAAACTTTATATTTTTATTGGCAATTTTACCAATTTTTTATATTAGAAGAACTTTTTTTAGGAGAAATATTTTTTTAGGTAGATTTTTAGGAAACTATATTTTTATAGCTCATTATATATTTTTTTTATTAGTAATTTTAGGCGTAGTAAATTACTTTTATCGATTAAGCAAATTGAACATAGTAACTATAGCATTTATAGTACTTCCAATATTTTTTATATATGCGTACTATAATTTTTCAATGGCAAAAGTAATAAAAAGTGAGATAAAATTAGAAAGATATAAAAATGGTAAAAAATTGAGAATAGCGTTTATATCAGATGTACATTTATCAGCTCTAACTAATAAAGAGAATATAGAAAACTCATTAAAAAGAATGAATGAGGAAGAACCGGATATATTATTAATCGGAGGAGATTTAGTTGATTTTAGTTGTAAAGATATAAAAGCAAATTTTACAGCTAGTTTTAGAGAGATTGAACCTAAGTACGGAATGTACGCGATTTTAGGAAATCATGAATATCATGGAGGAATAGAGGAAAATATAAAATATATTGAAAATCTAGGAATAAAAATTTTGAGGGATAGTGTTTTAAAAGTTGAAGGAATAAATATTATTGGAAGAGATGATATAACAAATAAAAAAAGAAAAAAGATAGCATATTTGAAAAAAAAGATAGATACAGATTTACCAACAATTTTATTGGACCACAATCCAAATTCAATAGATGAGGCAATTACAAATAAAATTGATTTAGAGCTTTGTGGACATACTCATAGAGGACAATTTTTTCCTTATAACTTAATAGTGAAAAAGATGTATAAAAATTATCACGGATATAAAGTATTTGGAATAACTCATACAATAGTGAGTGCAGGATTTAGTTCTTGGTTAATACCATACAGAGTAAATAGTACTAGTGAAATAAATATTATCGATTTATATTATTAAATGTATGGTTTTTTAAACCATACAAATTTTTTTAAAAAAGTTGACTCGTGATTCAAAATGTGATATAAATAACTTAAGAAAGATATTTTTACAAAACAGATTAAAAGGAAGTGTTGAAAATGACAAATGAAACAAAAAATTTCTATGATGCAATTATAATTGGAGGAGGACCTGCTGGAGTAAGTGCTGCAGTATATATTGCAAGTCGTGGATATAAACCTGTAATTTTAGAAAAAGAAGAAATTGGTGGAACAGTAGGTAAAGTTTCTTCAGTGACACACTACTTATCTGTGGATAATTGTGAAACAGGAGATTCTTTTAAAAACAAATTAGAAAGTCAATTAAAAGTTTATAATATAGAGGTATTAAAAGAAGATGTTATAGAAATAGATTTAGATAATTTATTAAAAAAAGTATCAACAAAGTCTGGAAATATTTATTTAGGTAAAACAATTATTCTTGCAAATGGAACAACACCAAGAAAATTAGGAATTTCAGGAGAAAATGAATTAAGAGGAAAGGGTGTTTGTTCAAATCCTTGGAAAGAAGGAAAAGAATATGCAGGGAAGGATATATTTGTAGTTGGTGGCGCAGATGGAGCTATAAAAGAAGCTATTTATTTAGCTCAATTTGCAAAAGAGTTATCAATTATTCATTTTGAAGATTCATTGGGAACAATAGCTGAATTTAAAAATAAATTAGAAAAACTAGAAAATGTAAAATTATATTTACATTCAAGATTAACAAAAATAAATGGTAAAGATAAAATTGAAAGTTTAGAAATTACTGATGAGAAGACAAAAGAAGTAAAAGAGATAAAATGTGGAGGAGCAGGAGTGTTTGTTTATGCTGGTGCAACTCCTAATACAGAAAAATATAATAAATTAGAATTAGAAAATGGATTTATAAAAGTAAATTCTCAAATGAAAACAAATATAGATGGAGTATTTGCAGCAGGAGATATTTGTTGTAAAGATATAAGACAAGTTGCAACAGCTGTTTCAGATGGAACAATAGCAGGAATAAATGCAGCTAATTATTTGAAGACAGTATAAATGAAAAAGAGGACAGAAGTCCTCTTTTTTAATCGTTTTTCTCTTGATCTTCTTCGCCTCTGACTTCACTTGCTTCAGCTTCAACATTTGGATCTAATATATCTGGAGCAGGAGGAGTTTCTTTTTTTTCAGTAGAGCATACACATGTTTTAGGAAGTTCAACTTTAGGTTTGTTACAACATTTTGACATAAAAATCACCTCTTTAATTTCTTTAACATATTCTTCTTATTAGGTTTAAAATTTCCTTTAATAATGTTAAAATAAATTTATAATATTTTTATTAATAATATTTTGGAGGGATTTAGTGAAAAAATTATTATCAACAATTTTTTTTATTTCATCATTAGTATCTTATGCTGAAGGGTTTCAAATTATTACTTTGGGAAGTGACGGTGGAGTAATGGACGGAAGTATTTCTGGATATCTTATAAGAGATAAAAATGATGAAAATTTTATAGCTTTAGATGCAGGAACAGTACTTCCTGGAATAAAAAGTGGATTAGAAAAAGAGAGTTTTAAGAATATAACTATACCTCAAGATACAGAGTGGAGTGATATTGGATATATTTTTAGAGAGAAAATAAAAGGATATCTGATATCTCATGGACATTTAGATCATATATCGGGGTTAGTAATATCATCAACAGAAGACACTGCAAAGGATATTTATGGATTGAATAGTACAATTGAAACTTTAAAAAACAATGTATTTAATTGGAAACTTTGGCCAAATTTTTCAAATGAAGGTGAGGGATTTAAATTAAATCAGTATAAATATCAGGTATTAGAACCAAATAAAATTAAAGATCTAAATGGTACAAATTTAAAGGTTACTGCATTTCCATTAAGTCATAGCAATTATGAATCAACAATGTTTTTATTGGAAAATAACGATGAATATATAGTATATTATGGAGATGTAGGACCGGATAAAGTGGAAAAAAGTAATGGATTAGAGGAGAGTTTTAAAGTTTTAGGACCTTTGATAAAAGATAAAAAACTGAAAGCGATAATGATAGAATCATCCTTTGATAACTCTAAAGATGATAAAGGTCTATTTGGACATCTATCACCAAGATGGATAAATGAAGAGTTTAAGGTTTTAGAAAAATATTCAGGTAAGGGGACATTAAAGGGATTAAATGTAGTTATAACTCATATAAAGCCTAGTTTAAAAAAGAGTGAGAATACGAGAGAGAATATAAAAAAAGAACTATTAAAGAATAATATACATGGTATAAAATATTATTTTCCAACTCAAGGAGAATCATTAGAATTTTAAAAAAACTAGCCTTAAGGCTAGTTTTTTTATTTAAATAAAGAATGCAAATAAGCTTCCCATAAGAATTAAAATAGAAAAATTTAAAATAGAAAAAAGAATAAAAAACTTTCTTTTTTCTTCTGGAAATTCACTAATATAAAGTTTATATGAAATTAAACTAGCTAAAGAAGCAATCAAAGTTCCAAGACCACCGATATTAACTCCTAGTAAAAGAGGTTGCCATTTAGTTGTAAATTCAGATATTAAAATTGCAGCAGGAACATTACTTATAAATTGACTTAGAATAATCCCTGTGAAATAAACTTGCGTTGATTCAGATAATAAATTAAACATCCAGGATCTTATTAATTCAATATTTGATAAGTTTCCAATAAAAATGAAAAAGCTAATAAAAGTAGCTAAAAGAATCCAATCTATTTTTTGAAAAATATTTTCTTTTTTATAAGTTAAATACCCAATATTAAAAATTGTGATATAAATAATTGGAAGTTTAAAGAATATACTTAACAAAACGGAGATAAATATAGCTGTTGAAACAAAAACATTGATATTTTTTTTGAATATAGGAGTTTCAAGTTCAAAAATTAACTCCTCTTTAGGAGTAAAAAAATTAACAAGTAATAAAATAACAAGGCCAATGGTAGATATACCAAAAGTAATTTTAAAAAATTCAATTGGAGCTGGAGCAAATTTAGAATATAAATAGATATTTTGAGGACTCCCCATAGGCGTTAGTGCACTTCCTAAGTTGGCTGCAATAGTTTCTAAAATAACTATTTTTAAAGTTGAAAAATTAGATTTCTTTCCAATTATAATAGTTAATGGAATAAAAGTTATAAGAGCAACATCATTAGTTAGAAACATGCTAAAGAAAAAAACTAAAATAATTAATGCAGCACATATAATTCTTTGACTATTATATTTTTTTAAAAAGTTAATAGCTATAAAATCCAAAACATTTTCTTTTTTATAAAGTTCTACTACAACCATTAGGTTAAAAAGAATCATTAATACATGTGTATCAATATATGAAAACTTAGGAAGAATAATAAAACTTGTGATAATAGCAAAAAAAGTTGCTATTAAAAAAAGAGATTCTGATTTTAATTTACTAAAAAGATTAATAAGTAAGAATTTGTTTAAGTTCATAAAATACCTCTATTTTCTTTTATTTTAGTATTATTATAGTATTTTTAAAAAAATTCAGCAATTTATTTTATAAAATTTGAAAAAAAGTTTGACAATAAGGGATTAAATTTGCTATTATCATTTCAAATAAAAAAATAGGAGGAAATAAAATGACTATGAGAAGAGTTTTAAGGACACACAATAACTATAACAAAAAAATAGAATTTTTGTGTGCCAAGAAAGCAATCTCAGGTATTTTATTATAGTTTAATTTTTTTATTATTCTATAGATTTATATTATTTGAGCCAGTGTTTTAAAGCACTGGCTTTTTTTATACAAAAAAATATTTAGGAGGATATTATGAAAAAAATATTAGGAATTTTATTATTTATTTTAATGGGAGCAATTGTATTATCAAAAGAAGTTTTATATGTTGGAACAAATGCTGAGTTTGCACCTTTTGAGTATATGGAAAATGGGGAGATTATAGGATTTGATATTGATTTAATAAATAAAATTGGTGAAAAAATTGGAAAAGAGATAAAAATAAAGAATATAGCTTTTGATGGATTATTGCCAGCACTTCAAACAAATAAAATAGATTTAATAATTGCAGGAATGACAGTAACAAAAGAAAGAGAGAAGTTTGTAAATTTTTCAAATGATTACTTTGTAGCTAATCAAGTTATTATAGTTCCAGAAAATGAAGGTACTATAATCAATATGGATTCATTAAAAAATAAAAAAGTAGGAGTGGTACTTGGATACACAGGGGACTTAATAATATCTAAAATTCAAGGAGTTAACAAAGTTCAGTACAATTCAGCACCATCTTCTATTATGGCTTTAAAAGGTGGAAATATTGATGCAATGATATTAGATTCAGTTCCAGCTCAAAGTTATGTGGCAAAAAATAAAGGTTTAAAAATAATAGAAATAGATAGTGAAGTTGAAAAATATGCAATAGCAGCAGAAAAAAATAATGAAAATCTTATTAAAAAAGTAAATAAAGCTTTGGAAGAGATAAAAGCAGAGGGTATTTATGATGAATTAATAATAAAACATTTTAATTAGGAGGAGAGAGATGAAGGAAAAGGTTATTTTAGCATATTCAGGAGGATTAGATACATCAGTTATAATTCCGTGGCTGAAGGAGAATTATGATTATGATGTTATTGCAGTGGCAGTAAACGTAGGACAAACAGAGGATTTTAAAGCAATTGAAGAAAAAGCATATTTAACAGGTGCAAGTAAATTTTATTTGGTAGATAAAGTTCATGAATTTGTAGAAGAATATATATTTCCAACATTAAAAGCAGGTGCTATTTATGAAAATAAATATTTACTAGGAACATCAATGGCAAGACCAGTTATTGGAAAAGCTTTAGTTGAGGTGGCCCATATAGAAGGGGCGAAATATATAGCTCATGGAGCAACGGGTAAGGGAAATGATCAAGTAAGATTTGAATTAGCTATAAAAGCTTTGGATCCATCTTTGAAAATAATAGCTCCTTGGAGAATTTGGGATATTAAATCAAGAGAGGAAGAGATTGAATATCTAGAAAAAAATGGGATTACACTTCCATTTCATAAAAAATCTCCTTATAGTAGAGATGAGAATTTATTTCATGTAAGTCATGAGGGGTTTGACTTAGAATGTCCTTCAAAAGAGCCTAACTATGAGAATGTTTTACAATGGGTTAAGACTCTAGAAGTAGCAAATGAAAAATCTGAGTACATAAATATTGAATTTGTAAAAGGAGTTCCTGTTGCAATAAATGGAGAAAAAATGAGTGGAGTAGAAATTATAAAACAATTAAATAAAATTGGTGGAAATCATGGGATTGGTGTTTTAGATATGGTTGAAAATAGATTGGTTGGAATGAAATCAAGAGGAGTTTATGAAACTCCAGGAGGAACAATTTTATTTTTTGCTCATGAAGAATTAGAAAGATTGTGTTTAGATAAAGATACGTATCAAGAAAAAATAAAACTATCACATGATTTTTCAAAATTAGTCTATAATGGTCAATGGTTTACAACTTTAAGAAAAGCTATAACAGCTTTTGTAGATGTAACTCAAGAGTTCGTGACGGGGGAAGTAAAGCTAAAATTATATAAAGGAAATATTATTTTAGCAGGAACGACATCTCCATTTACATTATATTCAGAGGAGTATTCAACTTTTGAAAAAGATAGTGTTTATAATCAAAAAGATGCAGAAGGATTTATAAATCTTTTTGGATTACCGATTAAAATAGAAGCACTTTTAAGAAAAAACTTTTGACATTTGAAAAAAAATGTGATATTCTGCCTTAAATTAATATTTTGATAGAGGTTGCAAATTTTATTAGTAAATAAACTGAGATTAGTAGATCAAAGATGTTTGTTAAAAGGAAAATTTGCCGAAGTTTAAGTTTTTCTACTAAAAAATTTAAGCTGGGTACATAAAGAATATTTATGTAACTGTCACCAAATTGGTGTTGTGCTATCGTGGATTATTTTAAGCTAACATAGTTGAAATGAGAGTTTTAAGCGATGGTTATTTTTTTGACTATCGCTTTTTTTATTATTAAAATCATCTAAGGAGGAACTAATGAGAGTAGTAAAAAAATTTGGAGGAAGCTCAGTTGCAACAATAGAAAAAATAAAAGATATAGCTAAAGATATATCTAAAAACTATAAATATGGTGATGAAATTGTAATTGTAGTTTCAGCTATGGGAAAAACAACAGATGAGTTGATAAAATTAGCTAAAGAGATTTCAGAAACTCCAGATGTAAGAGAACTTGATTCATTATTATCAACAGGAGAGCAAAAATCAATCTCTCTTTTAAGTATGGCATTAAAAGAAATTGGATGTAAGGCTATCTCTTTAACTGGTGCTCAAGCAGGGATAAGAACAGGTGGAACACATACTAAAAATAAAATCGAAAGTATAAAAATTGATAGAATAGAAAAGCATTTAAAAGATGGAAAAATTGTAATTGTTGCTGGATTTCAAGGGGTAAATGAAGATGGCGATATAACAACATTAGGAAGAGGTGGATCTGATACGAGTGCAGTTGCCTTAGCTGCAGCATTAAAGTGCGATTGCGAGATATATACAGATGTTACAGGAATATATGGTGTAGACCCTAGAGTTTATAAAAATGCTAAAAAACTTGAAAAAATTTCATACGAGGAGATGAT
Organism: Cetobacterium sp. 2G large; assembly: GCF_014250655.1. Taxonomy (NCBI): domain Bacteria; kingdom Fusobacteriati; phylum Fusobacteriota; class Fusobacteriia; order Fusobacteriales; family Fusobacteriaceae; genus Cetobacterium; species Cetobacterium sp. 2G large. Next base: position 663,116 of record NZ_JACHTH010000005.1, read on the forward strand.
GGAGATGGCAAATTTAGGTGCAGGAGTAATGGAGACTAGAGCAGTTGAAATAGGGAAAAAATATGGCGTTAAGATTTACGTTGGACAAACTTTAGGAGTTGAAACAGGAACATATATATGTGATAATAGTGAAATAATTGAAAAAAAAGCTGTAACAGGAATATCTATAAATAAAAATGTTATAATGGTAAATTTAGAAAACTTTTTAGCAATTCCTAAAAATGTAGCAATCATTTTTAATAATTTAGCTAAGCATAGTGTTAATGTTGATATGATATCACAAAATGAAGTTGAAAACGTTAAGGGAAGTATAGGATTTACTTGTCCTTTGACAGATGAGCACTTTTTAAATAGATCATTAGAGGAGATTGCTAAGGAGATTCCAGATATAGAGGTTACAAAAAGAACAGGAGTTGTAAAAATATCTTTAGTAGGAATAGGAATGATAAGCAATTTTGGCGTAGCAGCAAAAGTTTTTGAAGTATTAGCAGAGATTGATTCATCATTTTATCAATGCACTACATCAGAAATTTCAATCTCGTTAATTATAAAAGAATCTGATACAATAAAAGTAGTAGAAAAATTAGCAGAAGTATTTTCAATATAATGGAGGGACTAAAATGTATAATATAGCAATAGTAGGAGCAAGCGGATTGGTAGGTGGAACTTTTTTAAAAGTTTTAGAGGAGAGAGATTTGCCAATAAAAAATTTATATCTTTTTGCTTCGGCTCGTTCAGCTGGAAAAGAGGTTATTTTTAAAGGGAAAACTTTAGTGATAGAGGAGCTTACAGAAAATAGTTTTGATAGAGAGATAGATATAGCACTATTTTCAGCTGGAGGAGATATTAGTAAGAAATTTGCTCCAATTGCAAGTGAAAAAGGTGTAATAGTAGTTGACAATAGTAGTGCTTGGAGAATGGACGAAAATGTTCCACTAGTAGTGCCAGAAGTAAATCCAGAGGATATATTTAAAAATAATGGTATAATAGCTAACCCAAATTGTTCAACGATTCAATCAGTTGTTCCATTAAAAGTAATAGATGAGCTATATGGTATAAAAAGAGTTGTGTATTCAACATACCAAGCTGTATCGGGAAGTGGAATAAAAGGAATAGAGGATTTACAAAGAGGATTAAAAGGAGAAGAACCAAAAACATATCCTCATCCAATAGTTAATAATTGTTTACCACATATAGATTCTTTTTTAGAGAATGGATATACTAAAGAGGAAGAAAAAATGATAAATGAAACTCGTAAAATTTTAAATAAAAAAAATCTTCCAATAACTGCAACATGTGTTAGAGTACCAGTTTTAAATGGACATTCTATATCGATAAATGTTGAGTTAGAAAGAGAAGCGAACTTAGAAGAACTAAAAGCAAAATTTAGAGAAACAAAAGGCATTGTGCTTGAAGATGATGTGAAAAATAATAGATACCCATTAGCTACTGAAGCTAATGGAACGGATGAAGTTTATGTGGGGCGTTTAAGAAAAGATTTTAGCATAGAAAAAGGATTAAACTTATGGGTTGTAGCTGATAATATTAGAAAAGGAGCAGCAACAAATGCAGTGCAAATTGCAGAAATTTTAATGAAAAAATAACTAGAGGAGAAAATATGCTAAAAGTAAATCCAAATTTAGATAAAATTGAGATATCTGTTATAAGAAAGATAGCAGAAGCTTGTAGAGAATATGAAGGGGGTGAAAAGCCACTGATTAATCTAACAATAGGAGAACCAGATTTACCACAACCTAAAATAATAATAGATGAAACTATTGGGTATATGAAAGATGCTAAATTAGGTTATCCACAGTTAGGTGGTATGATTGAGTTAAGAGAAGAGATTGGAAGATATTATAAAGAAAGATATAATTTAAATATAGAACCAGATGAAATAATTATAACTGTCGGCAGTACAGAAGGATTATCAACAGCAATAAAGACTATAATTATGCCAGGAGATGAGGTTCTAACTCCTTTACCTGTTTATCCAGGGTATGAGCCATTAATAACATTAGCTGGAGCTAAGTTAATAAAAATGGATACGTCAAGTGACAATTTTGAATTGACTGTTGATGTTTTAAAAAAATATGTGACTCCTCAAACGAAAGCTATTATTTTAAATTATCCATCAAACCCATCAGGTATAACTATATCTAGAAAAAATAGAGATGAGATATTAAAATTTGCTAAAGAGAATCATTTGTATATAATAAGCGATGAGGTTTATAGTGAAATTATATTTGAGGGTGAACATAATAGCTTTTTACAAGATGGATATAGAGAAAATGTTATTTTAATTAATGGTTTTTCAAAATCACATTCTTTAACTGGTTGGAGAATAGGATATATAATAGCAAGTAAAAAAATGAGAGAGTATTTGGTAAAGGTACATCAATATGCAGTAACATCAGCGAGTATAATTTCTCAAAAAGGAGCACTAATAGCTTTAAAAGAGTGTAAAGATATATCTTCACAAGTTGAAATTTATAAGAAAAGAGCTGAAAGTGTATATAAAAAGTTAAAAGAAAAACAAATATCTGTTATAAAACCAAAAGGAGCAATCTATATTTTTGTATCCTTAGATGGAATTACAAAATTAAACTCTTTAGATTTTGCTAAGAGTCTTTTAGAAGAGGAAAGAGTTGCAGTTGTTCCTGGAATAGCCTTTGGAATGGATAATTATATAAGAATTTCTTTAGTAAAAGATGAAGAAATTTTAAATGAAGCAATAGATAGATTTATTAATTTTGTAAATAAAAAAGATAGAGAATAAACTCTATCTTTTTTTATTAAAATTTAACTTTATTAACTTCATCAGCAAATTTTTTAGTAATAAGTTGAGGTCTAGTGATAGCACCACCAACAACAACAGCATAAGATCCTAATTCCATTGCTAATTTTGATTTCTCTGGAGTGTCAAAATTTCCCTCAGCAATTATAGGAGTTTTACATTTTGATATTAACTCTTTAAGAACATCAAAGTTATTTAAGTCTTTAGACTGTTCAGTGTATCCAACTAAAGTTGTTCCAATATAATCAAAACCTAATTTTTCTGCACGAACTCCCTCTTCAGTAGTAGAGATATCAGCCATAAATTTTTGGTTAGGATATTTAACTTTTAAAGACTTTAAAAGGTTTAAATCAGCATTTATAGTAGCATCAAGAGCAATGACATCAATATTAGTAGCAATAAGTGCTTCTAACTCTTTTTCAGTGGGAGTAATATAAGAAACCATATTCTCATAATCTTTTTTTATGATACCAATGATTGGTAAATCAACTACTTTTTTTATTTCAAGAATATCTTCTACTCCATTGGCTCTAATTCCAACAGCTCCTCCTATTTGAGCAGCAACAGCCATTCTGCCCATTATAAATGAACTGTGTAAAGGTTCGTTTTCTAGTGCTTGACATGATACAATAAGACCTCTTTTCATAAAATCCTCCTAGTTGTTATTTTCTATAATCTCATTTATTTTTTGTTTAATAGGATCAGCCATAGCTCCAAAAATAGCTTGAATTCCACCTTGTACTTCTAAAACCCCAGTTGCACCAAGACTTTTTAATTTAGCTTTGTCAACTTTAGATACATCTTTAACAGATACTCTAAGTCTTGTTATACAAGCATCAACATCATCAATATTTTCTTTTCCACCTAGAGCAGCTAAAACTTCTTTAGATGTTTCAAAAAGAGAATCTTTAGTTACTATTTTAATCTCTTCATCATCTCCCTCTCTACCAGGAGTTGCAATGTTGAAACGCTTAATTAAGAATACAAAAGAAAAATAATATAGAGCAAACCAAATCGCTCCAATTATTAAAACATACATCCAATTAGTCGCTTCATTTCCTTGTAGAACACCAAAAAGAGTAAAGTCTATTAAACCTCCAGAGAATGTATTTCCAATAGATATATTTAATAAATCAGCTACAAGAAAAGATAAACCATCAAAAAATGCATGAACTCCATATAACCAAGGAGCAACAAATAAAAACATAAATTCGATAGGTTCTGTAATTCCTGTGATAAAAGATGTAATTGCAGCACCTAAAAATAATCCACCAACAAGTTTTCTTTTATTTAGAGGTGTGCAATGGTACATAGCTAAACAAGCAGCTGGAAGACCAAACATCATAGTAGCAAAACGTCCAGCAAAAAATCTAGTTCCCTCAGTAAATAGACCAGTATGATTAGGATCAGCTAATTGAGCAAAGAAAATATTCTGAGCTCCAACAATAGTTTTTCCAGCAACTTGAGCAGTTCCACCAAGCTCAGTATACCAGAATAAAGGATAAATCATGTGATGTAATCCAACAGCTCCACTTAGTCTTAAAAGAAAACCATAAAGGAAAGTTCCAAAAATTCCTAAACTAGCAATCGACTTTCCAGCAGATGTTAGCCATCCTTGGAATGTTGGCCATGTTAAGAAAAATATTATACCGATTCCAATTGCTGCAAAAGAAGAAACAATAGGAACAAATCTTGATCCACCAAAGAAACCAAGAACAGCAGGTAGTTTAATATTGCTATATTTATTATGTAGGTAAGCTACTAAAGAACCTATAACAATAGCTCCAACAACACCTGTGTCGATAGAACCTACTTCAGGTTTAAATGCTGTAATTAATCCTTTAATAGAAGCATTCATAACTAAAAAAGCTACAGCACCAGCTAAACCAGCTGTTCCTTTATCTTTTTTAGCTAATCCAATAGCAAGTCCAATACACATAATAAGAGCTAGATTAGCAAAAATAACTTCTCCAGAAGCAGACATAACTTGTAAAATACCTTGTAGAATTGGTATATTTAAGAAAGGATAAGCATTGACAGTGTTTGCGTTTGAAAGAGCTCCTCCAATTCCTAAAAGCAATCCAGCAGCTGGTAAAATAGCTATTGGAAGCATGAATGATTTACCAATTTTTTGTAAATTTTTAAACATAGTAACCTCCTGTTGCATAAATTATTTTCATATAAATATGCATATATGAAAATAATTTTCATTAATTATAGTATGAATATATCACATAAATATTAAAATTACAACAAAAAAACAGCTTTTAAGCTGTTTATTTTAAAATTGCTTCAATTGTTAATTGCATTTTTTTTCTTAAATCCTTGTTAGATAAAAGAATTGTAGAGATTAGGTCAAAAAGATACATAGTTGAGAATTGAGTGTTAATAAAATCTCTTTTATGAATAAAATCTGAAGCACAAATCAAAATTAAATCGTTGGAAAATTTTTTAATGGAACTATTAGGAAAACTTGTAACTCCAATTGTATGGGCACCATTTTTTTGAGAAACTCTTAAAGAATCCACAATCTCTTTTGTTTCGCCAGAAATAGATATTCCAATAACAAGATCATCAGCTGAAACAATAGCACTATTTATAATCATCATATGAGAATCAGTGATACTAGAAACGTTAAATCCCATTCTTAAAAGTCTTTGCATAAATTCATGTGCAGTAAGTCCAGAACTTCCTACCCCATATATGTAAATTCTTTTAGCTTTTTTTATCTCTTCAACAACTTTTAAAATAAGTTTTTTATTGATTAATTGGTTTGTTTTTTCGATTACCTCTGTATAATAATTATGAACAGCTGAGAAAAGATCATTTTCTTTAGGAAGAGGGTTATTAAAAGTTGTATTTAACTTAATTTTCATTTGAACAAAACTATCACAATTAATTTTTTTAGAAAATCTAGTTATTGTAGAAGTAGATGCTCCTGTTGCTTTTGAAAGGTTAGTAATTGATATATTTTCAATATTATCTTTATGTTTGAGTATATAATTAGCGATATCTTTTTCTTTTTGGGAAAAACTGTTATACCTTTGTTTTATTTCATATACGATATCCAAAGTAAAACCTCCTAGAATATTTATATTATAACTATATCATAAATAAATTTATAAAAAAATAGTTATTTTCATGATATAATAGCCACTAGATAACGATTTCATTGGAGTGAAATATGGAAAAAAAAATAAGAGTGACTTTACCTAGAAAAATAGTTGAGATTTTAGAAAATGATATTGAGGAATTTTTTATAAAAAAAAATACGTTATTAAATTATATATATGCAGAAAAAATAAAGGAAAACCAAGAGAAAAAATTTATTTATCCTTATAAAGGAGAAACTTCAGTTATTCAATTTAATTTAAATAAAAAAAACTTAGAAGGATATTATAATTTTTTAGAGGAAAATAATATTCAAAATGAATCAGAGTTCTTTAGAGAAATTTTAATTGAATATGCTAGTTTAGGAAAGAAAAAGAGAGAATGTTTTTTATTTAAAGAGATAGTTGAAAGAATAAATTACTCAATAAAAGAGAAAAGAACAATCAAGATAGTTTTTCGAGATGAAAAAAATATTGAAGTTGAACCATATTTGATCGAAAGTTCTAAGCTAGAGGTTATGAATTATCTATTTTGTTATAATTTGAGAGAAGGAAAGTGGAAAAACTATAAGATTAAATATATAAAATCAATTTATATAAAAAATACATCTTTTAAGCTAAGAGATAAAGAGTTTATAGATAAAATGAAAGATAATTTTGATCCTTTTATATCTTTTGGACAATATATTAAGATTAAATTAACAACAGGTGGAAAAAAGATATTTAATGAAATAGAAACAAATAGACCACAAGTTATAAAAATTGATAAAGATGAGTATATATTAGAATGCTCACATGAAAAAGCAAAAAGATATTTTAGTTTTTTTTTAGATGAGGTTGAAATATTAGAACCACAAGATTTAAGAGAGTGGTTTAAAGAGAAGTATAGAAAAGCCTTAATTAAATATGAGTAATAAAAAATCCTCATCGAAGATAATTTCTTTAATGAGGATTTTTTATTATATATTTTTTAATTTTTCGGGATTATATCCTAAAATAACACCTTTATCTGATCTAATAATAGGAGTTTTAAAAAGAATAGGACTCTCTAGAAGCAAATCCATTGTATCATAAACCATATATTCTAGGTTTCTTTTTTTATACTCTTTTCCTTCAATATCTAAAAAGTCATTTAAATCATAGTATTTTAAGAAGTTTTCAAACTCTTTTTTTGAGGGAGCTTTTTCAAGTAAATCAATAAATTGAGTTTTAATTCCTCTTTCTTTAAAAAATCTTTGAACTTTTTTAGTTTCGTTACAGTTCTTTTTTCCAAAAATTTGTATTATCATAATTATACTTCAATATACCTCCATTTTCCTTGTCTAAATCTATACAAACACGCTAACCCACGATATGTTAAATCTACAATCATTACCATCCAAGCACCATTTAAACCAAAGTTAAATACATATAAGAATAGATATGTAAGTGGAATTCTAACTAAAAACATACCAATAGATGTAATCCAAAGAACAGATTTAGTATCTCCAGCTCCTCTTAAAGCACCACTTAAAACCATTGAAACTGCTAAAATAGGCTGAGCGATAGATACAATTCTAAGAGCAGAACTAGCCATGGGAACTATAGATTGTTCCTTTGTAAACATTGAAATTACAAATTTTGGAAAAATCATAAAAATAAATCCAAATGCAGTCATAACTCCCATAGCTAAAAACATGTTTAAATAGCCAGCTTTTTTCGCTTCTTGATACTGTTTTGCTCCTAAGTGCTGTCCAACAAGAGCAGTACCAGCAACAGAGAATCCAAGTCCTAAATTGAAAGAGAAAGACTCTGCAGTTAAAGCTATTTTATGTGCTGCATATTGAAGTGTTCCTAAGTTTATAACCATGGCTTCAAAAATAAGCATTCCAATTCTAAATATTCCTTGTTCTCCAGCAGAGGGTAATCCAACTTTTAAAAGCCGTCTACAAATCTCTTTATTTATTTTAAAATCTTTTTTACTTAATGCAATACAATAATTTTTTTTATATATTATTAAGAATGAAAATATTAAAGTAACTATTCCTCTAGATATTGTTGTAGCTACTCCAGCACCAAAAACTCCAAGATTTAAAACAAAGATAAAGATATAATTAAGTAATATATTTGAAAAAATACTAATTGTATTATTAATCATTGGAATTTTAGCTTTGTTAATAGACCTAAATCCATATGAAAAAATAATGTTAAAGCACAAAAAAGGAATTCCTAAAGAAACAACTTTTAAATAACTTAAAGCGTCTGTTATAGGTTGGTTTTTACTAATAATTCCAAGGATATTTTTACCAAAAATAATAAAGATAAAAGTAACGATGAAAGCTGCAGGAACTCCTAAGATTAAACTTTGACTCATCCCCTCTTTAGCTTCATTATAATTTTTAGCTCCAAATGCACGACTGACCATAGCTGTAGTTCCAACACTGATTGCGAAAAATATTGGAATAACAGTTAAAATTGGAGCAGTTCCTAAACCGACAGAAGCAATAGCTTCTGGACCTAATCGTCCAACCATAATTAAATCAAAAAATCCAAGTAGTGTTTGCACAAACATATCTACAATAGTAGGTAAAGCAATAGTAAAAATAGATAGAATTTCACTTCTATTTTCTCTCCAAAGAGAGCGAATTTGTTTCAAAATAATCCCTCCAAAAATTTATTTCTAAAGGGTATTATATATTAAAAAATTTAAAATTGATATATAAAATTTTCGGCTGGAAGTTTTTTTTGAATGATACCATTTTCGTATAACCAATTAACGTTATTTTCCCAAACTTTCTTAGTTTGAGTTAAAAATTTATTTTGAGGTGTTTCCATTATTGGTAGTAAAATTTCCAAACTTTCCCTTTCTACAGTTTCACTTAGTGGAAATTGATCAACAGCTTGTTTTGAAAGAAGAAGATTTAAAGATTCACTAGGATTGTTCTTAACATCTTCAAATCCTTTTTGCATAGCTTTTAGAACTTTTGTATAAGTATCTTTATTTTGGTTTAAAAGTTCATCATTAGCAACTAAAATAAGTTCGTATGCTTGAGGAATTCCAAAGTTATCAATTAAAAAATAGTTTATATCTATACCTTTCTCTTTAATGACAGGAACTTCATGATTAATCATATTTCCGATTGTAAAATCAACTTGATTTGTAATCATAGATGTTAGAAGTTCAAATCCTACATCAGTAATTTTAAGAGAGTTAGGATCTAAATTTTGAGAAATCATCATTGATTTTAAATACGTTTCAGAAAGAATGCCGCCACTAGTACCTGCAATTTTATTTTGAAAATCTTTTGGAGAAGTTATATTTTTTTCTTTTAAAGATATAACTGTATTAACGGATCTTTGAAGTATTGCACCAAAAGATTTTATAGGAACGTTTTCATTAGCTCTTGCCATAATGACACTATTTAAATAAGAGATTCCTATATCAGCTTTTTTTGCAGCAGGCAAAGTTAAAGAATCACTAGGTGAAGAGGGGTAAATTATGTTTAATTTTATTCCTTCATCTTTAAAATATCCTTTTTCAACAGCTGTGTAAAGAAAAGAGTGTACAGCATTAGGATACCAATCTAAAATTATAGAAACTTCTTTTAAATTATCCTCTTTTTTTGAATTGCAACTTAGTAATAAAGTAACCAGTATTAAAATAGTAAGTATTTTTTTCATTTACTCCTCCAATGTAATATTATATTTTCGAATATAGTTATAATTTGTACTAAAGTTATAGCAAGTAAAGATATAATAACGATAGGTGCAAAAACTCCAGCACCATCTAATTGAGACATCATTCTTTTACTAAAATATCCAAGACCAGATGTAGCGCCTAACCATTCTCCAATAGCTGCTCCAATTAAAACAAGAGGAATACTCATTTTAAGAGCTGAAAAAAAATTGGGAAGGGCTCTAGGTAATTTTAACTTTAAAAAAATTTGTGTTTTACTTGCTTTAAGACTTTTAAAATAATTAATCTCATCTTTTTCTACATTTTGTAAACCGTTATATATAGTTATTGTAACTGGGAAAAAAGATATAATTACAGCAACCACAACTTTACTCCAAATGGAGTAACCAAACCATAAGATAAAAATAGGAGCTAGAGCAGTAATAGGAATAGTTTGGCTAGTTATAATTAAAGGATGGATACAACTGTATACTATATGACTAAAATCCATAGAGATAGCTAAAAATAGACCTAATAAAATAGTTAATATTAAAGAAATCACTGCAATATTGAGTGTAGCTGGTAAATGTATAAAGAAAAGACCTTCTTTGAGAATCCAGATTTTTTTTAATATATTTAAAGGAGTAGGAAGAATATAACCTTTATTAATATATCTTCCTAGAACTTCCCATAGTATAAAAAATGAAAAAAGAGAGATTATAGAAAAATTAATTTTTTTCATAAAAGTTATCTCCTTTAATAATAGAAAGAATCTCTTTTCTCAGATGTATTTTTTTTTCAAGAGTTATATTTTCAGGAACTAAAAATTCTTTAAATTTAGAAAGAGGTTTTTTTGAACAAACAAAAATTCTATGAGATAGAAAGATTGCTTCATCAATATCATGAGTGATAAAAATCATGCTTTTTTTAAGTGTTGATATTAGATTTAAAAGCCAATTTTGTAAATCCTCTCTAGTTATAGCATCTAAAGCTGAAAAAGGTTCGTCTAAGAGAAGCAAGTCTCCACCACTCATTAATGTACGAATAAGCGAGATACGCTGTTTCATTCCTCCAGAAAGCTCTTTAGGATAACTATCTGAATATTCTAATAAATCAAAACGTTTTAGGAGAGAGATGGCTTTTTCTTTTTCTATCTTTTTATTTCCTTTTTTTATTTCAATTGGTAAAAGTATATTTTCTAAAATAGTTCTCCATGGTAAAAGAGTATTTGATTGTGGCATATAAGATATACTTTTTAACTGAACAGTGCCATTAAAATTTTTTTCAATTCCTGCTAATATTTTTATGAGTGTTGATTTTCCACACCCACTTCCACCTACTATACTAATTAGTTCATTATGTTTTATATTAAATGAAAGATTGTCTAAAATAAAGTTATGATTATCGTATTTAAAAGTTAAATTTTTTACTTCAAGCATATTCATATTAAAAAGACCCCTTATAAGACATATCCCAAAATTTATACTCGTAAATACTACAATTAATAAAAATTGTTTTTAAATGTTCTTTTTCTTCTGCTGAAATATGTTGGCAATATTTTTCGACTAGCTCAATATTCCAATTAGTTAACTCTTTGTATCTAGAAGAAGAGTAACATTCAATCCATTCACCATAGAATTCATCGCTAGAACCATAGAGTTCTTTTAACTTCAAACCAATCATTTCATAACTCCACATACAAGAAAGAGCAGCAACAGCCACTTCTTTTATATCACCACAGTGAGCTACTGAGAGCATGTAACTAGTATATGAAGTATTATCAAGAGTTGGTTTTTCTGATGCAATATCTAGTTCAGTAATTCCTAATTTTTTCATATAAACTCTGTGTATTCCCATTTCAGAATTTAGAATTCCATCTGTAAGTGCAGCAAATTTTTTCATATCACTTTCATTTTTACTTTTTATAACACCTAATGCAAAAAGTTTTGCATAATCAAGAAGGTAGATATAATCTTGGATAATATAGAATTTAAATTTATCTTTTTCTAGAGACCCCTCACCGATTCCTCTTACAAATGGATGGGTGTAGTAGCTATCCCAAATTTCTTTTGCACTTTTGTATAACTCTTTTGAAAACATAAAAAACCTCCTGTTAAAATTTATATAAATAAAAAAAGCTATCTTCCAAAAAATAGGAAAATAGCTTTATATACACAATTATAAAATAAAAGTGATAATTAACTACTTCCCTACGCTAGTATTAACTAGATCAGGTTCTAAGGGTAAGTCTCAGCCAAAGGGCACCCCTAGTAGTTTAAAATATTATTTAATTATTAGAATGGAAACTCATCTTCATCAAAAGATGATCCACCAAAGTCATCATTAGAAGATTGCTCAGCAACTTTAGGTGCTGAATAAGATGGCGTTGGAGCAAAATCAGATGGTGCAGATGCTTCTCCTCTTCCTTCAACAAATTCCATGCTTTCAACAAGTACGTCATAACTTGTTCTTTTTTCTCCGTTTACCTCATATCTATTCATTTGAAGTCTACCATTAACAGCAACTTTTCTACCTTTTCTTAAGTATTCACCGATAAGTTCAGCTGTTTTTCCAAAAGCAACACAGTTAATAAAGTCAGCTTCTCCTTTAGAAAAAGGTCTGTCAACTGCTAAACTAAATCTTGAGTATGCTTTTCCGCTTTGACCAAATTTAAGTTCAGGATCTCTAGTTAAACGTCCAATTAATACGACTAGATTCATAAATACCTCCTATATTTTAGTTTATACACAGAGATTATAACAGAAAAATAAAAAAAATAATATTTATTTATAAAATAATTTTTTTAACTAAGGTATTGAATATGGTATAATATTATGAAAAATGTAAATTGTAGAAAGGGGAAAAAAATGAAAAAAGCAGTTTTATTAGATGTGAGTGCAATAATGTATAGAGCTTTTTATGGAAATTTAAATTTTAGAACTAAAAATGAACCAACAGGAGCGGTATATGGATTTGTTAATACTCTTATGAGTATTATAAATCAATTAAATCCTGATTATATAGGAGCTGCTTTTGATGTAAAAAGAGCCACTTTAAAAAGAAGTGAAATATATAAAGAATATAAAGCTCAAAGAGATACAGCGCCAGAGGATTTAGTAGCTCAAATACCTAGAATAGAGGAACTTTTAGATTGTTTTGGAATAAAAAAATTTAAGATAGATGGATATGAGGCAGATGATGTATTAGGAAGCTTGGCTAAAGAGTTAGGAGCTAAAGGTATTGAATCTTATATAATAACAGGGGATAAAGATTTATCTCAGATTTTAGATTCACATGTGAATATCGCTCTTTTAGGAAAAGGTGATGGTGGAGGACTGAAAATACTATCAACTGAAGAGGATGTTATTGAACAGCTTGGAGTAAAACCAAAAATGATTCCAGATTTATTTGGATTAATTGGAGATACAAGTGATGGAATTCCAGGTGTAAGAAAAATTGGTTCTAAAAAAGCTATCCCGATGCTAGAAAAATATGGAAATTTAGAAGGGATTTATGAGAATATAGATTCTTTGACTGAGCTTCCTGGAATAGGAAAATCTTTAGTAAATAATTTAATTGAAGATAGAGAGTTAGCTTTTATAAGTCGTGAGTTAGCAACTATTGAACTATTGAACTTAGGTGTGAAGGCAGATGAGTTAGAGTATAAAAAAGATGATAAAAAACTTTTAGAACTTTTTAAAACATTAGAATTTAAATCTCTAATAAAAAAAATGAATTTAGAAGATGGACAAAGTCAAGTTATAGCTCAACCAGCTTCACAAAATGGAATGCAACTAGGATTATTTAGTTTTCAAGGAACACCTGAAATACTTGAAGAAAAAGGATTCTTTGTATTAGAAGGAGTTAAAATAAAAGAAAAGTTAAATTCAGATAGTGAAATAGCTATTTATTGGGGAGAAAAAGGCGTAGCAGTATCTTTAAAAAATAAAGATTACTTTTTGCCGTTAAAAGATGAAGAGAGTAAAAATTCTTTTAAAGAAGTTTTAAATTCTAACAATAAATTTATATCATATGGCTTTAAAAACTTTTTGAGACATGGATATTTTGTAAAAAATATGGATTTTGATACAATGTTAGCTTATCATTTATTAACATCTCAAACTAGAGAAGAGATTGAGGTAATGTTAAGAAATGTTATAGAAGAGGATGTAGAAAAGTATAATGAAGTTTTTGGAAAAACAAAAATAGAGGATATATCTACTGAAGATTATGGAAGGTTTCTTACAAAAAGAACAAGGGGAATGCTTGTTGCTTATCCAGAGCTTGTAAAAGAGTTGGAAAATAATAATCTATACAATGTTTTAAAAGAAACAGAGATGCCTTTGATTAGAGTATTAGCTGATATGGAGATTGAAGGGATAAAAATATCACCAGAATACTTCTCTAAATATAGCTTAGAGCTAGAGAGCAGAATAGATGAGTTAACAAAAAAAATATATGAAGAAGCAGAAGGGGAATTTAATATCAATTCTCCAAAACAATTAGGTGAGGTTTTATTTATTAATTTAAATATTCCCCCAGTGAAAAAAACTAAAACAGGATTTTCAACTGACAGTGAGGTTTTAGAAAAATTAGCTGAACAAGGGTATGAAATAGCTAAATCTATTTTAGAGTTTAGAAAATTAAGTAAATTAAAATCAACTTATGTGGATCCTCTTCCAAGAATGGTTGATGAAAATAATAGATTACATACAACTTTTAATCAAACAGGTACAGCAACAGGAAGATTATCATCATCAGACCCAAATCTTCAAAATATTCCAGTGAGAACTGAAGAGGGAATGAAAATAAGAGCAGGATTTATAGCTAAGGATGGTTCTGTTTTATTGGGAATAGATTATTCTCAAATAGAATTAAGAGTTTTAGCTGAAATATCACAGGATACAAATTTAATAGAAGCGTACTCTGAGAATTTAGATTTACATAGTTTAACAGCTAGAAAAATCTTTGACTTATCAGAAGATGCTTTAGTGACAAGAGAGCAAAGAGATGCTGCTAAAACAGTAAACTTTAGTATAATATATGGTAAGACAGCTTTTGGATTATCTCAAGAATTAAAAATAACACCAAAAGAAGCTTCAGATTATATAACAAGATATTTTGAACAGTACCCAGCAGTTAAGCATTTAGAAAAAGAGATAATTGAATATGCTGAAGAACATGGATATGTTGAGACATATTTTAAGAGAAAAAGAATAATAGAAGGAATCAACTCAAAAAATAGAGTTATAAAAAATCAAGCAGAAAGAATGGCTGTAAATACAGTAATTCAAGGAACTGCTGCTGAAGTTTTAAAAAAGGTTATGATAAATTTATATGATTTATTAAAAGATAAAAAAGATATACATATGTTACTTCAAGTTCATGACGAATTGATATTTGAGGTGGAAAAAGAAAAGGTTTTAGAATATAAAGAAAAAATAGAAAAAATAATGAGAGAAAGTATTCAATTCTCTAAAGTTAAATTAGAAGTAAATAGCTCTATAGGACAGAATTGGGCTGAAACAAAGTAGGAGGAGATTGTGTCGTATACTTATAAAGTTAAAAATGAAATACTTCATCGTTGCGACTTGAATGAAGATGAAAAATACGCCGAGATAAGAGCGATACTCTTATTAAAACACGCTATTAATCAAAACAGCATAGAGCTGAAATTAGAAAATAAAGAGATAGCAGAGAGAATTTATTTTATGCTAAAAGAATTAACAAACTTAAAGATTTTTATAAAATTTTCTAAAAGTAAAAAATTTGGAGAACATAATACTTATGTTATAAGTATTCCATCACAACCCGGAGTAAAAAAATTTATTGAAAATTTAGAAAAATATTCATCTAAAGTAGATGAGGTGAGTGAAGAGGTTGAAAAAGGATTTATAAG
Organism: Cetobacterium sp. 2G large; assembly: GCF_014250655.1. Taxonomy (NCBI): domain Bacteria; kingdom Fusobacteriati; phylum Fusobacteriota; class Fusobacteriia; order Fusobacteriales; family Fusobacteriaceae; genus Cetobacterium; species Cetobacterium sp. 2G large. The sequence continues at coordinate 678,577 of NZ_JACHTH010000005.1, forward strand.
AGGAATGTTTTTAGGGTGTGGTTATATAAAATCACCAGAAAAAGAGTATGCTTTAGATTTTTTTGTTGATAGTGATGAATTAGCAGATGAATTATACAACCTCTTAGTGAAACTTGAAAAAAAAGTTTATAAAACAATAAAAAGAAATAAGCCACTTGTATATATGAGAAATGCAGAGGATATTATGGATATAATCGTTTTAATTGGTTCGATGAAAGAGTTTTATAACTATGAAGAAACAACGATGATAAAAGATTTAAAAAATAAAACTATTAGAGAGATGAATTGGGAAGTTGCCAATGAAACTAAAACTTTGGATACAGCTAGAAAACAGGTGAAAATGATAAACTATATTGGGTATAAAATTGGATTAAATGAATTGAGTCCAGTTTTAGAGGAAATAGCATTTTTAAGATTAGAAAATCCAGAGGCATCACTACAAGAGTTAGCAGAGATGATAGGAATATCTAAATCGGGAATTAGAAATAGATTTAGAAGATTAGAAGAAATACATAATGAACTTTTAGAAAAAGAAAGGGAAGCATAAGGGGAGTACAATGAAAATAATAGAGGATATTTTGCTAACTAAAGAAAACTTTGAAAATACATACGTAGCTATAGGTGCTTTTGATGGAATTCATATGGGACACAGGGAATTAATTTCTCAAGCTGTAAAAAAAGCAAAAGAAACCGGTGGTAAATCAGTTGTTTTTACTTTTTTAAATCATCCGATGGAAGTGACAAATAGAGTAAAAGCACCTAAATTAATTAGCTCTTTAGAAGAGAAAATTCATATAATAGAATCTTTAGGGGTAGATTATTTAATACTTCAACCATTTACTCAAGAGTTTTCTAATATGACTCCTCAGATATTTGTAGAAAGAGTTTTAGCAGAGTTGTTAAAAGCAAAAGAGATATATGTAGGATTTAACTTTTCTTTTGGAAAAGGGGGAAAAGGAACAGTTGAGAATTTAAGAAAATTGGGAAAACAACATAAAATTTTCGTTAATATAATAGAACCAGTAAAAATTAAAGAGCAGATTATAAGTTCAACATTTATAAGAGAAATGTTAGCAACGGGGAATTTAGATATAGCTAATAGATGCTTAGGACAACCATTTTTAATTATTGGTGAAGTTGTTCATGGAAGAAAGTTAGGAAGAATAATGGGGTTTCCTACGGCAAATTTAAAAATATTAAATAAGATATATCCTCCTTTTGGTATATATGGAGGAAGAGTTAAAATAGAAGGTGAACAAAATTGGTGGCATGCAGTCATTAATATAGGAAAAAATCCAACATTGAAACCTGATGAAAGAAGTATTGAGGTTCATATATTAGATTTTGATAAAGATATATATGGAAAAAGAATATATGTTTCTTTAATAGAGTTTTTAAGACAAGAAAAGAAATTTAATTCAATGGATGAATTAAAAGAAACAATAAAAAATGATGTTTTAAATTGGAAAGAAAAGGTAAGGGTAAAAGCAGATGGAGATTGTATTAAAAATAGATAACTTTGAAGGCCCTTTAGACCTTTTACTACATCTTATAGAAAAGAAGAAAATGAAAATATCTGAAATAAAAATATCTCAGATAATAGATGAATATCTTCAATTTATAGAGAAAGCACAAAGTGATAGTTTAAGTGTAAAGGTGGAGTTTTTAGAAATTGCATCGGAACTATTAGAGATAAAGGCAGTATCTATACTAAGTGTTGAAAAGGAAGAGGAAAAAGAAAAGGATCTAAAAAGAAGATTAGAAGATTATAAAGTATTTAAAGAAGTTGCACAAGTGATATCAAGTATTGAATGTGAATACAACATCTCTTATACTAGAAAAGAAGGAAGAAAAATAACTAAAAATATTCCTAAGGAGTTTGATTTAACTAGTCTAAAACTTCAAGATATGTTTAATAGTTATGTAAAATATTTGCCAAAAGATGAGGAATATCTAGAAATTGAGGTTGAAAAAAGATATTCTTTAAAAGAGGAAATGGATAGAATAAAAGTTATTCTTTACTCTTCAGAAAAGGTTGTATTAGAACTTTTTAGACGAGCAGAAAATAGAACTCATTTAGTATATATATTTTTAGCAATTTTAGATTTATATAGAGATGGGGTTATATTAATAGAGGGTGAAGGTAACTTAAAGCTCTTTAGGAGGGATTAAGTGGAATACAATTATAAGATATACACACCAGAAAAATATGCTAGTAGCATGAGTAAAGTAGCTTTGAATAAATATTTAGAAAATAATTTGAAAGAGGATATACTAAATATAAAAGTAATAGATATATCATGTGGCTCTGGAAATCTTTTGTTAGCAATATTAGAGGAGTTGTTAAAAATTTCAAAGGAAATTTTTGGAGAATATAAATATAGTGAAAATTGGATAACAGGATTTGATGTAGATTTAAATGCATTAAAACTATTAGAAAAAAGAGCTGAGGCTCTTTTCTTCAAATATGGGGTCTTTGGAAAACTAAACTTGAAAGAGTGTGATTCATTATATGAAAAAATAGAGGAAAAATATGATATAGTAATAGGAAATCCACCATATTTAGGAGAAAAAAATCATAAAGAAATTTTTCATACAATAAAAGAAACTGATTTTGGGAAAAAATATTATAAACCAAAAATGGATTATTTCTATTTTTTTATAGATAAAGGTATTGATATATTAAAAGATAGTGGTATTTTAGTATATTTAACTACCAATTATTGGCTAAAAGCTGATAGTGCAGAAGGGATAAGAGAAAAAATGAAGTTTGAAGGTAGTTTCTTTAGATTGGAAAACTATAGTTATTCAATATTTAAAGATGCTATTGGGCAACACAATATAATTTTTTATTGGCAGAAAAATAGAGAAAACTTAGAGATATCTGTAAATGATGATGGTATCGAGTATTCTATTGAACAAGAAAATATTTTTACAGAGGAACACAGTAAAATTGCATTAATTCCCCCTTTTTGGAAAGAAAATATAAAGAAAATTAGAGAGAAAAGTAATGTTGTTTTAGGAGATCTTGTAAATATTAATCAGGGAATAGTGAGTGGAGCTGATAAAGTTTTTGTTTTTGATGAATACAAAGAGGAGTTTAAAAAATATTTAAAACCATTTTATAAAAATAGAGATATAGGTAAATATGAAATATCAAAAAAACCACCATTTTGGATTATGTATTTAAATGGCAAGTCTAAATTAGATGATGTAGTTACAAATTATTTATTGGATTATAAGAGTAAACTATCTATGCGAAGAGAGGTTATAAATAATAGGATAAATTGGTGGGAGTTACAATGGGCTAGAGATGAAGATATTTTTTTAAAACCTAAAATTATAGTTAGGCAAAGATGTAAAACTAATAACTTCGCTTATACAGAAAAAGAGTTCTATGGAAGTGCAGATATATATTATTTAACTGCGAAAACAGAAGAGGTTAATTTATACTATATTTTAGGTTATTTAAATTCTAAAATTTTCTTTTCGTGGTTTAATTATATAGGAAAGAAAAAAGGAAAGAATTTAGAGTTTTATTCAACTCCTTTAAAAGAATCTCCACTATATTATCCAACTATTCAAGATGAAATAAGATATATTGAAAATCTTGTAAAAAAACAACTTGAAAATTATAATGAAACTATTCAAGATGAAATTGATAATTATTTTAGTAAGGTAATGAATATAAAAAAAATGAGTGAAGAGAATTAACTCTCCACTCATTTTTTTTGATAATAAATATTATAAACCTTTTATGTCATTTGCTATAAATTGAGCTTTAGCACCAAATATAGCTTGAACTCCATTTTGTCCAACTTTTAAAACCCCAGAAGCTCCAAGTCTTTTTAATTCTGCATCATTTACAAGAGCAGTATCTTTAACTTCAAGTCTTAATCTAGTGATACAAGCATCAACAGAGATAACGTTTTCTTTTCCTCCTAAAGCAGCAAGAACTAGAGTAGCTAATTCACTACCTTCAGCTTTAGGTTGATCATCAACTTCAGCTCCAACTTCTCTTCCAGGAGTAGCTAAGTTGAATTTTCTGATAAAGAATCTGAATCCAAAGTAGTAAACTACAGAGAATCCTAAACCTACAACAATAACCATTGGCCAGTTAGTTTCAAACCCTTCAGTTCCAGGAAGAACACCAAACATAATGTAGTCAATAACTCCACCAGAGAATGTCATACCAATTCTAACACCAAACATATTCATTAGCATAAATGATAATCCAGCGAAAATACAGTGAATTCCATATAGTATAGGAGCAACGAATAAGAAAGAGAACTCTAAAGGCTCAGTTATTCCTGTTAAGAAAGAAGTAAGAGCAGCAGAGAATAAAATTCCAGCAGCCATTTTTTTATTTTCAGTTCTTGCTTCATGATACATTGCAAGAGCAGCAGCAGGTAATCCAAACATCATGAATGGGAATTTACCAGTTAAGAATTTACCAGCTCCAGAATAAGTAGCTGATGAGAATGAATGAACTCCATCTTTTAACATTGCAAACCAAATAGCTTGGTCTCCGTTAACTATTTGTCCAGCATTATTTGTATACTCTCCGAATTGATACCAGAAAGGAGCATAGAAAATATGGTGTAATCCAAATGGGATTAAAGCTCTTTCTGTAATTCCAAATAATAATGTAGAAATATTAGTGTTTGTTTCGTTAGCTAAATAAGATAATTGAGCAAGTCCTGCTTGAACAGGTTGCCAAATGTACGGCATAGCTAAACCAACTAAGAAAGCAAGAACTGCAGTCATAATAGGAACTAATCTTTTTCCTGCAAAGAAACCTAAGAAAGCTGGTAACTCTGTTTTATAGAATTTCTTGTAACAAATAGCAGCGATAATACCTGCAATAAGTCCTCCGAAAACTCCAGTTTGAAGAGTAGGTATTCCTAAAACCTCTGCGAAAGCAGGATTTCCAGCAGCAATACCGTTAGCAGCATCTGTAAGTGTTCCCATAGTAGTATTCATAATTAAAAGTGCAACAATAGCAGCAAGAGCAGCAATACCGTCTCCACCAACTAAACCAATAGCAGCTCCAACGGCAAATAAAAGTGGTAAATTACCAAATATTATTCCTCCAGCTTGTTCCATTAAAGGTATACCTAACTTATTTCCAGCAGCAAGGAATATACCAGCAGCTGGTAAAATCGCAACCGGTGTCATCAAAGCTTTACCGATTTTTTGAACTTCAGCAAATATTTTCATAAAACTCCTCCATAAGATTGATAATAAAGAATATTTAATTCACTAAAAGAATACATTTTATTTTGAAAAAAGTCAAGAAAATTATCAAAATAAATGAGCCTTTTTTTTACGCATTATTTGTGTTATAATTTAACAAAAGATTTTAAAAGGGAGTAAAAATATCTATGGAAACAGATAAAAAAAACAAAAAATATAAGATACTTGAACCCTTTTTTAAGAAGGAGAAAAAGTTAAGAGAGATAGAAAAAGAAACTCAAATCTCTTATGCCACTTTAAAAAGGTGGGTAAGTCAATATAAAGATTCAGGAGAAAAAGGTCTAGTAAAAAAAACTCGAGTAGATAAAAATACTTTTAAAAAGGTAAACGAAGATGTAATGGAACATTTAAAGGCTTTATATAAAGAGTATCATACACTGCCAGTAACTAAGTTATATGAAAAAGCTAAAAAAACTCTCAGTTCCTACAATAGTATGATAAGTTATCCCACTTTTTTTAGAATAATAAATAATTTAGATGAGAATATTAAACAAAATTCGATAAAATCTGTAAAAAAAGATAAAGTATATGAATATGCTATTATACAAAAAGCTATACCGATTCCTTTTTTTAACAATAAAAATAAAATTTTTTATTTGACTATTTTTTATAATAAAGAAAATTATAAAATAATAAATTTTATTTTTGAAGAAGAGAAAAGAGAATTGATAAAACTATTTAATTTTATTCAAGAAAGTATTATAATAGAGGGAGCTTATCCTAAAAATATATCTTTAGATGAAAGAATTCAAGGAGTTTCTAAAAATTTATTAAGAACGATATTTTTTCAAACTAAAATTAGTTTTATCCAAGAAGAAGCAGATGAAAACATGATGGGGTTTGTTAGATATATAGATACAGATATTTTAAAGGAGTTTAATAAAGAAAAGCCGAAAGATATAAAAGAGATTTCATTATTTATAAAAAAATATTTATTTATAGAAGATAGAAAAATAGAAAATTTAAATAATGAGGAAAAATATAAGCTTCTATATTTTTTACACAAGTATAAAAGAAAAGTTTATAATAGTGGAGTTAGAGTAAAAAATAATATATATAGTAGTTCGTTACTAAAAGAAAAAGAAGGAACTATTGTGGATGTATTTTATAATGAATTTTTTATAGATAGTGTAGATATTTATATAAAAGATATGTTTGTTGATAAAGCTAAAATAATAAAATAAATACTAGGAGTGTGCATGTTTAAAAATTTTTTAAAAGGAATAGTAATAGGAGTTGCAAATGTTTTACCTGGTGTTTCAGGAGGAACACTAGCAGTGGTGTTAAATATTTATGATAAATTAACAGAAGCAGTTGGGAATTTTTTAACAGCTTCAATGGCAAAAAAAATAGAATATGCTAAATTTTTATCGCAAATAGGATTGGGAGCAGTAATTGGAATTGTTGCATTTGCAGGAGTTATTTCTAAAATGTATACGTTGTATCCTAGAGGAACAACAATTGTTTTTCTATTTTTGATACTTCCATCAATTCCAGTAATATTAAAAGGTGAAAAATTTTTTAAAAGAGACAATCTCTTTGCTTTTTTTGCAGGAGTTATATGTACAGGGATTTTTATATATATAACTAAGTTGTTTGCAGGAGAAGAAGTTATAAGGACAGCAGCCTCTATTTTTACACTATCTTATGGAATAAAACTTTTTTTCTGTGGAATAGTAGCAGCGGGAGCTATGGTAATACCTGGAATTTCAGGATCTTTATTACTTATGATAATGGGAGAATATTATAATATATTAGGGTATATAAAAAGTTTTAATATATTACCATTAAGTTTTTTTGCTGTAGGAACTGGAATAGGATTAATTTTAGTTTCTAAAGGGATAAATATACTACTTAATAAATATAGAAGTTATACTTTAAACTTTATAGTTGGTATAATAATAGTTTCTTTGGTACAAATAATAGAAACATTGTTTATATAATAAAAAAAGCCTTAAAAAGGCTTTTTTATTTTATAATTTTTTTAAAGCTTCTAAAGCAGCGTCATAATTAGGCTCTTCAGTAATCTCTTTTAAATACTCAGTGTAAGCAATTTTACCATTTTTATCTATAATAATTACAGCTCTTGAAGTTAATCCAAGTTCTTTAATATATAGTCCATAGTTATGAGAAAACTCTCTATCTTTATAATCTGAAGTAGTTATTGCATTTTTAATATCTTTAGCTCCACAGAATCTGTTTAAAGCAAAAGGTAAATCCATAGAAATAGTTAAGATAATAACATCCTCTAACTTTGCAGCTTCTTTATTAAATCTGATAGTTTGCATTTCACAAACAGGTGTATCAATAGATGGCATAGCTGAAATAACTACAGTCTTTCCTTTTAAATCGTTTAGAGAAAGAGGTGATAAATCAGTTTTTGTAACAGTAAAGTTAGGTGCAACATCTCCAACAATAACCTCTTTTCCAACTAATGTTAAAGGACTTCCACCAAATGTAATAACGTCTTTTCTTTCCATGATAAAACCTCCTAAATTTTGTATTTAAATTATACTTTTTTAGTGTATAAAATGCAAGAAAAATTTTTAGAATTTTTAACATCATCAGCACCGCTTAGTATCATACTTTGATAAAGTTGGCTTTTGAATGTTTCAAGGGTAACTTTAACTCCTTCTTGCCTACCTCCAATAGATCCCCAAATTATAGGACGACCAATTAAAACTCCATCAGCTCCAAGTGCTAGATACTTAAGAATATCCACTCCTTCTCTTACTGCTCCATCGGCTAAGATAGTTATATTATTACCTACAGCTTGAGATATTTCTTGTAAAACTTCAGCGGGAGCAAAAGTTTCGTTTAAACAACGCCCTCCGTGATTAGAAACAACAATAGCAGAAGCTCCAGCTTCAACACATATTTTAGCTTCATCAACAGTTAAAATTCCTTTTATGATAACTGGAAGCTTTGTTGATGAAATAATCTCTTTTAAATCACTTAAAGTTTTTGGACCTACAGGTTGATTAAATAATTTCATTGTAACAAGACCAGCACCATCTACATCAATTCCAACAGCAATAGCTCCAGCTTCTTCAGCTAATCTTATTCTTTTTATGATTTCAGAATTTTCTCTAGGTTTAATTATAGCAATACCTTTACCATTAGATCTTTTTATTGCATCAATTCCTACTTGAAAACAGTTAGGGTCTCCTGTATCTCCAATCATAGCTATAGTCCCAGCATCAATAGCTCCAAATACGATATCGTTAGAGTATTCTTCATCACTAACATATCCACCCATATTGAACTTTGTTCCAGTTATAGGAGCAATCATAGCTGGAAAAGATAACTCTTCTCCAAAGAAGTTACGCTTTAATTTAGGATCAGTTACTCCATGTAAAGTTCTCATTGCAACTTTAACTTCTTTTAATTTTTCATATGATCTTTGAAAACTACCACCAGTAACAGCTCCACCCATTCCAGGAACTTTTCCTGCACACCATCGGCCGTTACACTCTGCACATAATATACAAAAATCTTTCATTCTTTCCTTTGCATTTTTTTTAATCTCTTTTATATCCACTTTTCTCCTCCCGTAAAATGTTTATTTTGAACAATCTTTTGTATCAATAATTAAAGTAACTGGTCCATCATTTAAAAGTTCAACTTTCATATCGGCTCCAAAAATACCAGCTTCAGTTTTAAATCCAAGATCTTTACATTTTTTTAGAAATTTTTCATATAATTCATTTGCCACATCAGGTTTAGCAGCATCGATAAATGCAGGTCTACGTCCTTTAATACAATTTCCATAAAGAGTAAATTGAGAGATGATTAAAAGTTCACCATTAACATCTTTTAATCCTAAGTTCATTTTATCTTCAGAATCGTTAAAAACTCTTAAATCAGTTATTTTTTTAGCTAACCAATCAACTTCCTTTTCAGTATCTGTATGGGTAACACCTAAAAGCACAAGAAATCCTTGTTTGATCTCTCCAGTAATTTGATTATCAACACTAACACTCGCATGCTTAACTCTTTGTATAACAGCTCTCATAAAGCAACTCCTTTTCTATTTTTATTGGTAATTATATCATAAAAGTGATATAATTATTAAGAAAAATTAAAAACTAATATTTTATGAAGAGGTACAATATGGGGAGAGAAAGAGTTTTAACAGATTTTGCAAAAGTTATTAATTCAGATAGGTATCAATATACAGAAAGTGATATTTTTCTAATGGAAAATATGGAAGAGAAAGAAGCTATATTTGATATGTATTTCAGAAAAACTGAAGATGGTGGTTTTGCTGTTGTATCGGGAGTTCAAGAAGTAATTGAGTTAATTGAAATTTTAAATGAAACAAGCGAGGATGAAAAAAGGGAGTATTTTTCTAAAATAATAGAGGAAAAACATCTATTAGAATATTTAGTAAAAATGAAGTTTACAGGGAATCTTTATGCAATGAGGGATGGAGAGATAGTTTATCCAAATGAACCTATAATTTCAATAAAAGCACCTTTGATTCAAGCTAAAATTTTAGAAACACCAATTTTAAATTTAATGAACATGCAGTTAGCTATAGCAACAAAAGCTTCAAGAATAACTAGAGCGGCACATCCAATTCCTGTAAGTTCTTTTGGAAGTAGAAGGGCACATGGATTTGATAGTGCAGTATCGGGAACTAAGGCTTCAATAATAGGAGGATGTTTATCACATTCAAATATAGTTACAGAATATAAATATGGAGTTCAAAGCGTAGGAACAATGGCGCACTCGTTTATACAAGCTTTTGGTGTTGGTGCTTTAGCTGAGAAAAAAGCATTTGATACTTTTATAAAACATAGAAGAGAAAGAAAAGCTAATTCTTTAATATTATTAATAGATACATATAATACATTAGGAATAGGATTAAAAAATGCCATTCAAAGCTTTAAAGATAATGGAATAGATGATTCTTATAAAGGAAATTATGGAATAAGAATCGACTCAGGAGATTTGGCATATTTATCAAAAAAATGTAGAAAAGAGTTAGATGCTGCAGGATTAAAAAAAGCAAAAATATTTTTAACAAACTCTTTAAATGAATCTCTAATAAAATCTTTAAAAGAACAGGGAGCTTGTGTAGATATATTTGGCGTAGGAGACGCTATTGCTGTAAGTAAGTCTAATCCATGTTTTGGAGGAGTTTATAAAATTGTAGAAATTGATTATAAACCTGTTATAAAACTCTCAGAAGACGTTATAAAAATTTCAAATCCTGGGTTTAAAGAGGTATATAGAATTTATGATAAGGAAGGATTTGCATATGCAGATTTAATAACTCTTGTAAATAATGATTCTGATAAAGAAAAATTATTAAGAGGAGAAGATTTAATAATCAGAGATGAAAAATATGAATTTAAATCTAGTTTATTAAAAAAGGGAGAGTATACATATAAAAAGATAACACGTGAATTTGTAAAAAATGGTGTTGTAATGGAAGAGAGCTCTCAACTTATGGATGTATTAAATTCAAGGGATTATTATCTTGATTCTTTAAATAGAATATCTGAAGAAAGAAAAAGATTGGAAAACCCACATCAATATAAAATAGATTTATCTAAAGATTTATTGGAATTAAAATATAATCTAATTAAAGAGATTAAAAGTCAAATAAATTAAAAATAGGCTGACATGAGTCAGCCTATTATAATCATTTATCTAAACCAACAATAAGCAATTCAGCAGAAGCTAAATTTGTAGCAATTGGAACTTTATGAACATCAGAAACTCTAATAAGTGCTGAGATATCAGGTTCGTGTGGTTGAGATGTTAAAGGATCTCTAAAAAATAAAACAGCTGCGATATTATCAGTAGCTACTTCGGCACCAATTTGTTGATCGCCACCTATAGGTCCTGATTTGAAGCGTTGAATTTGTAAGTTAGTTGCCTCCATAATTCTAAGTCCAGTTGTACCAGTTGAAACAAGAGGGTATTTTGCCAAGATGTGCTCATATTTTTTCGCAAAGCTAACCATTTCTGGTTTCATGTTGTCGTGAGCGATTAATGCTATTTTTTTCATTTTGACCTCCATAAGTTTTACTATAATCATTATACAATAAAAAATTAATATATAAAAGGAGTAAGTGTATGAATTTTGATAAAATTAATTATATTGAGAGGAAAACTGGGGAAATAAAAACAGAAATTCCACCTGGAGAAGGATTTTTAAAGTTTTTATATTATAATCCCTTAGGAAAATTACCTCTAAATTTAGTTGTTAGAAAAAAATTTTTAACAGATTATTATGGAAAAAAGATGTCTGAAAAATCATCTATAGAAAAAATAAAGCCTTTTGTAGAAGAGAATTCTATAAATATGAATGAGTCAAAAAAAAGAGTTGAAGAATTTACATCTTTTAATGATTTTTTTATAAGAGAGCTAAAAGAGGGAGCAAGAGAAATAGCTGGAGATGAAAATATATTAGTATCTCCTGCAGATGGAAAAATATTAATTTTTAATAATTTAAAAGAAACAACAAAATTTTTTTTAAAGGGAGATGAATTTACATTAGAAGAATTTCTAATGGATAAAGAGGAAGCTAAAAAATTTCAAGGTGGAACAATGGTAATTATAAGACTTGCACCAGTAGATTATCATAGATTTCATTTTCCTGCAGATGGAATAATAGGTGAATCTAAATTAATAGATGGATATTATTATTCTGTATCTCCTTATGCAATAAAAAAGAACTTTAGAGTTTATTGCGAAAATAAAAGGGAGGTTTCAATTTTAAAGACTGAAAAGTTTGGTGAAATAGTTTTAAGTGAAATTGGAGCTACGATGGTTGGTGGAATAAAACAAACATACAGACCAAATACTTTAGTAAAAAAAGGTGAAGAAAAAGGATATTTCTTCTTTGGAGGGTCGTCGTGTGTATTACTTTTCCAAGAAAATAAGGTTGATTTTGATAAAGATATTTTAGAAAATAGTAGTAAAGGACTAGAAACTAAAGTATATATGGGTGAAAAAATAGGAAAAGCTAAGTAGGTGTATCTGTGAAAAAACAAAAAAAATATTTTAGAAAAGGGGATGTAGTAGTTTATACAATACTAATTAGTATATTTTCTGTACTAGGATTTCAAATAACAAAATTTAAAGCCTCAGATGCTGCGAGTGCTGAAGTTTACGTAAATAATCAGTTAAAGTATGTATATCCATTACAAACAGAAGAAAAAGATATTTTTGTTCCAACTGATATAGGTGGAGTAAATGTAAAAATAAAAGATAAAAAAATAAGAGTTACAACTTCAAATTCTCCGTTAAAATTGAATGTAAAACAAGGTTGGATAGGACAACCAGGAGAGGTTATAATTGGAGTTCCTGATCGATTAATAATTAAGGTTGTTGGAAAAATAAATGAACGATCAGACGATGTAGACTTTGTAATAAAATAAGTAAGAAAGGAGTAAAGTAATGAAAAAAGGATATCTACATTTATTTATAGTTGGATTATTATTGATTTTAATTCAAACTTTTTTTCAATATAACGAAGCTTTCAATTCTATTGTAGGACAAATGGTAAGTTCTGTGACTCCATTTATATATGCTATTTTTATAGCTATATTAGTAAGTCCACTTGTGAAAATTTTTGAAAATAAAGTAAAAATGAAAAGATCATGGGCAATTGGAATAAGTTTAATGATAGTTTTTCTGGTTATAATTGAGTTAGTTTTAATTATAGTTCCAAATATAATAAATAGTGTAACCGATTTAATTGATAAGTTTCCAACTATGCTAACAAGCTTAAGTTCTAACACTGAGCACTTAATAGATTTTTTAAAAGAAAAAGATTTATTATTTTTTGATCCTAAAGAGATAGAAAATAATTTAATAAAATTTACAAGAACTAATTTAGGAAACTTTAAAAATTTAGCATTTGGATTAGGAGCTGGGGTTTTAAGAAGTTTAATGGGAGTAATTAACTTTTTTATTGGAGTTTTTATCTCTCTTTATTTAATGTATAGTAAAGAATATTTTATGGAGTTTTTAGAAAATGTTTTTTTACTTTTTACTACAAAATCAAAAGCAAAATATGGTGTAGATTTTGTTAGAAAAGTAAACGATGTATTTTTAAAATATATTTTAGGAAGAATATTGACATCTGCAGTCGTAGGGTTTTTAGTGTTTTTAGTTCTTTTTATAGCAAAAGTACCATATGCTCTTTTAAGTGGAGTTATGGTAGGAATAGGAAATATGATTCCATATGTGGGATCGATAGTAGCTGGAACAATAGCTACGTTCTTGATATTATTGGCAGCTCCATTAAAAGTAGTGTATCTTTTTATAGCTATTGGAGTAGGACAAGCTGTAGATGGATTTATAATTGGTCCAAAAATAATGGAAGAATCTGTTGGAATGAGTAGTTTCTGGACCATTGTAGCAGTAATGGTTTGTGGAAGTTTCTTTGGACCTTTAGGAATGTTTTTAGGAGTACCAGTATTTGTAATTATAAAGTTTATATATTTAGAGTGTTTAAAAAAAAGGAGTGAATAGATGAGTAAGAAGTATAGATTAATAGCCTCAGCAACAATGGGGTTAGAGAGCGTTGTTAAAGATGAGTGTAAAGATTTAGGATTTGAAAATATTGAAACATTTAACGGAAGAGTTGAATTTGATGGAGATGAAAAAGATATTGTAGAAGCTAACTTACACTTAAGATGTGCAGATAGAGTTTTTATAAAAATGGGAGAGTTTAAAGCTCTAACTTTTGATAATTTATTTGAAAATATAAAAAGATTACCTTGGGAAAATATAATTTCAATAGATGGAGAGTTTCCAATAAGTTGGGTAAGTTCAGTAAAATGTAAACTTTTTTCAAAATCTGATATTCAGAAAATTGTAAAAAAGGCGATAGTTGAAAGATTAAAAGTAGCATACCAAACAGAAAGACTTATTGAAACAGGAGCTCATTATAGAGTTAAAATACAAGCGCATAATGACATATTTTTAGTTATGATTGATACAAGTGGTGAAGGATTACATAAAAGAGGTTACAGAAACTTAATAAATGAAGCGCCTCTAAAGGAAACAATGGCAGCAGCTTTAGTATTATTAAGTCGTTGGAAAGGTGGAGATAGACCTCTATTAGATCCAATGTGTGGAACAGGAACTATTGCAATAGAAGCAGCTATGATAGCAAGAAATGTAGCTCCAGGAGTAAATAGAAACTTTGCATCTGAAAAGTGGGATATAATACCTGAAAACTTATGGATTGATTTAAGAGATGAAGCGTTTTCAAGGGAAGATTATGATAAAGAAGTGAAAATATATGCTTCTGATATAGACTCTGAAACAGTTGAAGTAGCTAAATTAAATGCTATAAGAGCTGGGGTAGAAGAAGAGATTGAATTTAAATGTATGAACTTTTTAGAGTTAGAAACAATGGCAGAAAAAGGTTGCATAGTATCAAATCCACCATATGGAGATCGTTTGTTAGATGAAGATGCTGTAGAAAGATTGTATGGTCTTATGGGAGATATTTTCCAAATGAGATTCCCAAAATGGTCTTACTATATAATTACATCTTATGAAAATTTTGAAAAAGTATTTGGGAAAAAGGCCACAAAAAATAGAAAGCTATATAATGGTGGAATAAAATGTCACTATTATCAATATTATGGAGCTAGATAATGAATGAATTTGATTTAATAGTAGTTGGAGGAGGACCGGGAGGAATTTTTACAGCTATTACAGCAGCAGAAAGAGGCTTTAAAGTAGCTCTTTTAGAAAAAAATAAACGTATAGGAAATAAAATATTGGTAGCAGGGAGCGGAAAATGTAATTTAACTCACACTGGAAAGCCTAAAGATTTTTCTGATAAATATGGACAAAATGGAAAATTTTTAAAAGAGGCTTTAAATAAATACTCTCCAGAGATGTTAAAGATGTTTTTTAAAGAAAATGGGTTACCTTTAGTTTTAGTTGAAGAAACTGGAAAATATTTTCCTGAAACATTTAGTTCTTTAGATGTTGTAGATCTTTTAAAAAGAAAGATGTTGACTTTAGGCATTAAAATAATAGAGGGAATAAAAATAGAAGGTATTCAAAAAAACTTAGAGATATTTTCAATTTTTACGGATAAAGGATTATATAAGTGTGATAATTTAGTTCTAGCAACAGGTGGAAAATCTTATCCTGGAGTTGGAACAACAGGAGATGGATATGTGATGGCTAAGGAGCTAGGGCATAAAATTGTACCGCCAAAACCAGCACTAAGTCCTATATATGTGAGAGATTATTTTTTTCAAGAACTTTCTGGAATAAGTTTTCAAAATGTTAAAATTACTATTTGGAAAGAAAATAAAAAAGTTATAGAAAAAAAAGGAGCTGTTTTATTGACGCATACAAATTTTAGTGGTCCTGGAATATTGGATAATTCAAGATTTGTTGAAAGTGAAAGTCAGTTAGAGATTAATTATATTGGAAAAGAGTATGAAATTTTAAATAAAGAGCTAATCGAAGAGATGAATAAAGATGGTAAAAAAACAATAAAGAAAGTTTTATCTTATTATTTTTTACCTGAAAGATTTATAAAAACTATATTGTCTATTTTAGAAATAAGTGAAGAGTTAAAAATGGCAGAACTTTCAAAAGAAAAAAGAGAGAGTCTAGTAAAATTATTAACTTCAAATAAGATGGAGATAACAAAAGTTGGAAGTTTTGAGATGGCTATGGTAACAAGAGGAGGAGTCTCTTTAGATGAGGTAAATGCTAAAACTATGGAATCTAAAAAAATACAAGGTCTTTATTTAGTTGGAGAACTTTTAGATGTCGATGGAGATACAGGTGGATATAATATTCAAGCAGCATGTTCTACTGGAGTTTTAGCTGGAAAATCTATGAGAAAAAAGGAGAGAGAATAATGAAAAAAGAGGAATTTATAAGTTATGCTCAAGAAGTAATTTTAACAGTTTTAAAGATTACTTCTACTCAATTGGATAAGTTAAGAGAGATGGGAGATATTTCAGGCGAGGAAATTTTAACTGAAAAAGTTTTATTACCTTATGAAAAAATATATGGGGCACTTTTAGAAATGAAAGTAGACAAAATGAATGAAGAAGAGTTCAACTCTTTTAAAGACATGGTAGAAGAGATAAGAGAAAAAAATAGATTACCGCTTGAAAAAATTCAAGAGACTTTAAAAAAGAGAGAAGAACTAAAAAATAAGTCGGGAGCTATAGTTGTAAAAAGATTTTTTAAATATAATTTGAATAGATTGCTAGACAAAAAGGATAAAATACTTAACAGATACAATCAGCTAGCAACAGAAGAACAAAATTTAGAAAACTTATTAAAAGACACTATACAAGAAGAGGAACAATTTGATATAATTTATAAGCTGCAACCAGTGAGAGAAAAACTTAGAGATACAGAGGATAAGTACTTAGTTGTTGAAAAAGATATCAATCAATTAAAAAAGAAGTTAGAATCTAAATGGCCTTATGAAATTTACGGGGTTGTTTCAGAAGAGGAACTTTTAGAAACATATAAAGAAGCTTTTAAAATGGAGGACTAGTAAGAATGGAAAAAGGATTCAAACAGATTTTGATTTTATTGGCAGTATTTATTGTCTTTTTTCTTTCGAAAAAGATGTTTGCAAAACCAAGAGTTGTTTTAGGAAAAAATATGGAGGTAAGAAATATGAAAGAAGTAAAATTAAACGCAAAAATAGTTACACCAAGAGGAGATATTAACTTAGTTCTTTTCCCAGAAGTAGCA
The DNA here is from genome assembly GCF_014250655.1 of Cetobacterium sp. 2G large. Classification (NCBI taxonomy): domain Bacteria; kingdom Fusobacteriati; phylum Fusobacteriota; class Fusobacteriia; order Fusobacteriales; family Fusobacteriaceae; genus Cetobacterium; species Cetobacterium sp. 2G large. Next base: position 695,554 of record NZ_JACHTH010000005.1, read on the forward strand.
CCAGTAACAGTATTAAACTTTGCACACTTAGCAATGAGAGGATACTATAATGGTATTAAATTTCATAGAGTAATTGAAGACTTTATGATTCAAGGTGGAGATCCAACAGGAACAGGAACAGGTGGACCAGGATATCAATTTATAGATGAGTTTAAAGAAGGAGTAGTTTTTGATAAAAAAGGAATATTAGCAATGGCTAATGCTGGACCAGAAACAAATGGGTCACAATTCTTTATAACTCATGTTGAGACACCTTGGTTAAACTACAAGCATACAATTTTTGGTGAAGTTGTATCTGAAGCTGACCAAAAAGTTGTAGACTCAGTAAAGCAAGGAGATATCATTGAGAGAATTGAGATTACAGGAGATGTAGAAGAGTTCTTAAAAAATGAGGAGAATGCTGAATTTACAGCTCAAATGGATGAAATCTTAGATTCTCAATTTCCAAATTTAGTACAATACTAATTTAAAAATAGGGGGATAATTCTCATGGTGAAGATAGAGAATGAAAAGTTAACTGTACTAATTAATAAGTTTGGTGCAGAATTGAAAAGTGTTATAAACAAAGAGAATGGAATTGAATATATTTGGCCAGGAACTGAGGGAAGTTTTAAAAAAAGTGCTCCAAATTTATTTCCTTTTATAGGGAATATTTTAAGTGGAGAAATAGATTATCCTTTAGGGAAAAATGAAAGAGTTACTCTTCCAATGACAAAGCATGGATTTGCTAGAGATTTAGAGTTTGAAACTTTAGAAGTAACAAATGATACAGCAAGATTTCAATTAAAACCAAATTCATATACAAAGGAAAGATATCCTTATAATTTCTCTTTAATAGTTGAATACATATTAGTAGAGGATACTTTACATCATAATTATATAGTTAAAAACAGTGATGTAGTTGAGATGTACTATCATATCGGTGGACATACAGCTTTTTATTGTAACTATAATAATGACAAAACTTTTGAGAATTATTATTTAGAATTAAAAGAAGAAGAGTGTAATTTATATAAAATTGATGAAAGAAATAACTCTTTTTTATTTGATATTCCAGAGAAGGTAACAATATGTGAGAAGTTTAATTTATCGAAAGATAAATTTGCTAAAGATGCATTAGTATTTGAAGGAATGGAAAATAAACAAATAGATATAAAACATTTAAACTCTTCTCATGGAGTTGAATTTAAATTTGAAAATTTACCAATATTAACTTTATGGACAAGTACAGATTCGAGTGAATTTATTTGTTTAGAACCATGGGCTGGAATAACAGATTTTACAAATGGTTCTAATAAAGTCGAAAGTAAAAAAGAGATTCAGAGATTAAATTCAAATGAACAAAAGAAATATTCACAAATAATAAGATTTTATTAAAATAAACACTTCTATACAGAGATTGTATCTTTGGATAGAAGTGTTTTTATTTTGTTTAATTATTTTCCAAAAGAACAATGTGGAAAAGTACAGATTGGGCAGTCAAGACATAGTCCCCCATGACCATAAGAAGCAATATCTTCAAAAGTTATTTTTTCATCGGCTAAAATTCTAGGTAAAACTAAATCAAAAGCAGTTCTTTTAGAGTGCATAACACAACCAGGTAAACCTAAGATAGCTCTATCTCCATGATAAGCTAAAAGCAACATAGCTCCAGGTAAAACAGGGGAACCATAAGTTATTAACTCTCCACCCATCTCTCTTATAGCAAGAGGAGTTCTATCATCAGGATCTACAGACATACCACCTGTACAAAGAATAAGTTCAGCCTCGCTATCTAGTGCTTCTTGTATTTTCTCTTTTATCATCTCTTTTTCATCTGAAGAGAATGCATGATAAACAACTTCGCATCCATATTCTTCAACTTTTTTAGTTAGAATAGGACCGAATTTATCTTGAATTCTTCCGTAGAAAACCTCATTTCCAGTGGTTATGATAGCTATTTTTTTTGATTTGATTGGTAAAATTTTAATAATATTTTCTTTTGAGATATTTTCCATCTCTATGATTTTATCTTCGTTAATAACTAGAGGAATAACTCTTGTTCCAGCTACTTTTGTTCCCTTTTTTATGGGTGTGTTATTGTGTAAAGTAGATACAATAATTTCTCCTAGACTATTTATTTTTAGTAATTCAGCTACATCAACTTTTAAAAGTCCATCAATATTTGCAATAAAATCTATTTTTCCCTCTTTTATTGGTGAAAAATCTAAGCCTTCACCAGCAATATGTTCTTTTATTCTAATTGCAGCATCATTTTCATGTAAAGTTCCCTCTTGATGCTCCCATACGTAAAGGTTGTCTTTTCCTAGTTTTAAAAGCTCTGGAATATCCTCTGATTGTATAATATGACCTTTTTTGAAGGCTACCCCTTTAAATTCTCCAGGAACAATTTTTGTGATATCATGGCATAAAATCATACCAGCAGCATCAATAGTTTTAACAGTTTTCATAAAACCCCTCCCTAAATATATTGTTTTATAAGAATTTTAAATTTTCCTTTTTTGTTTTCACCTAAGTTTTTTTCTAAAATAAATTTCCCTTTTTTTCTAATTGTAATTACTGAACCGATATTAACTATTTTATTTTTACTTTTTTCAGTATTATAGTTAACTAAAACATCTCCACTTTCAATCAAATTTGTACTTATATTTCTAGATGAATTTGCAATAGAAGCTATAATAGAGTCAAGTCTAAAAGATGAAACAGTATCTGTAATCTCTTTAAACTCCAATTGAGGAACTTGAGATGTACTAATGGTGCTAATTTTTATAGGAATAGTATTTATTTGCTCAAGATTATTTTTTATAATATTAAAAATATCATTTGTAGCTATGCAATAACCGATGTTATCTTTAACGATAATATCACCTAAAGTTTCTCGTTTAAGTCCAAGCCCCATAATAGTCCCCAAAAAATCTTTATGGTACAAAATTTTAAATTTGTTAGAAGCATCAATTTTAAAATAAGTAACAACTTCTTCTAAATGTGAAAAATTAAAGTTTTTTGGTGTGAAAATTACTAACTGTTTTTCACTATAAGGAGTTAAACCTAAAGTAAGCACATCTAAATTAATTGATTCACAAACGTCATGAAGTTTTGTCCAGATTTGTGGAGGTAAAAAAATAGAGCCATAAACAGGATAATCAATTTCTAAACATAACGATAAATCCTCCCAAATAGAAGCTATCAGAAACTCATCTTCATTTGGAAAAAGGTTAAAAAAATATTTTTTATTCATATATTACTCTCTTTCACTAGATTATTTTGAAAAGTATAGACATATTGATTTTATATCATATATATGATAAAATCAAATAGATTTGTAAAAACAGGGAGATGATTAAAAATGGTAGAAAGAAAGTATATTGCACCTAATGCAATTACAGCAGCGAATATGTTTTTAGGATATCTAAGTATCACAGCTTCCATAGCGGGGGATTTCTCAAAAGCTATTTGGTTTATAATATTAGCTATGGTATGCGACGGTTTAGATGGAAAAACAGCGAGAAAACTAGATGCATTTAGTGAATTTGGAAAGGAGTTCGACTCTTTCTGTGATGCAATATCTTTTGGATTAGCACCGGGTATATTAGTTTATTCAGTACTAAAAAGTTCTGATGGAATGAAATCTTTTGTTATTCCAATATCGTTTATATATGCACTGTGCGGAGTTATGAGATTAGTTAAATTTAATATAGTAACAACAGCATCAAGTGAAAAAGATGACTTTAGTGGTATGCCAATTCCTTCAGGAGCGTCAGTTGTATGCTCGTACTTATTATTTGTTGAAGTAGTAAAAACAAATTTTGGAATGAATCTATTTTCAATTGAAGTTTTTGTAGGGTTGACACTATTAGCTGCAATTTTAATGGTAAGTACAATACCATTTAAAACACCTGATAAAGTATTTGGATTTGTTCCTAAAAAGCTAACAATACCATTTATTGTCTTAATTTTAGTGACGTTGAAATACAGCATGTTTATAGTTACTTGTTACTATATACTAGTTAATTTAACAAAATTTTTTACAGAGAGATCAAAAGAAGACGTTGAATAAAAAATAATTAATTATGATACCCGATAAAATCCAAAAAAACTATTGGAAAATCGGGTATTTTATTTGAATAGTAATATAATTATATGGTATAATTTTAAAGGAGTAATTATGAGTATATTAGATAAATTAAATGAAAAACAAAGAGAAGCAGCTAAAAAAATTGAAGGACCACTTTTAATATTAGCAGGAGCGGGATCTGGAAAAACAAGAACCATTACGTATAGAATTGCACATATGATAAATGAAAAAGGAATCTCTCCTTATAAGATTTTAGCAGTTACATTTACAAATAAAGCGGCTAAAGAGATGAGGGAAAGAGTTGAACTTTTAATTGGAGAAGATGCACACAAAGCTATGATATCGACTTTTCACTCTTTTGGTGTAAGATTGCTAAGAGTATATGGAGATAAATTAGGTTATAATGCTAATTTTACAATATATGATACAGATGATCAAAAAAGAGTGATAAGAGGAATTATGAAAGAACTTGTTGTTAATGATAAGTCATTAACAGAAGGAGCTGTAGTTTCAATTATATCAAAACTAAAGGAAAATAGTGTAAGTGTATCTGATTATGAAAAAGAAAATAGATTTGATTCTAATTATAAAATAATATTAGAGTGTTATAGAAGATATAACGGAACTTTAAAAGAGAATAATGGAATGGATTTTTCAGATATTCTAGTTAACCTTCATAAACTACTAGATATTCCAGAGGTTTTAGAAAAGCTTCAAGAAAAATTTCAATATATAATGGTAGATGAATATCAAGATACAAATAATATTCAGTATAATATAGTTACTAAAATAGCAGCGAAATATAGAAATATATGTGTAGTTGGTGATGAAAATCAGAGTATATATGGATTTAGAGGTGCTAATATAAAAAATATATTAGATTTTGAGAAGGATTATAAAGATGCTTTAGTTGTTAAACTTGAAGAAAATTATCGTTCAACATCTGCGATTTTGACAGCAGCAAATGAAGTGATAAAAAACAATAAAACAGCAAAAGATAAAAATTTATGGACTAAAAAACCTCAAGGAGAATTAATTACTGTAAAAGAGTGTTTAGATGGAAGAGAAGAAGTAAATTATATAATTGAAGAGATTGTAAAAAGAAAAAATATGGGAAAAAGTTATAGAGAGTTTACAATTCTTTACAGAACAAATGCTCAATCTAGACTTTTTGAAGAGGGATTATTAAAATATAATATTCCATATAAGGTTTTTGGTGGAATGCAATTCTATCAAAGAGCTGAAATAAAAGATATAGTGGCGTATTTAACAGTGATAAATAATCCTCAAGATACAATTAATTTAAATAGAATAATAAATGTCCCTAAGAGAAAAATAGGGGATAAAAGTATAGAAAAAATAAGAGATTATGCAAGTGAAACAAATATTTCAATGTTTGAAGCTCTAGGAAAAGGAATGGAGATTCCAGGTTTAACTTCAGGTGTAAAAATAGCTTTAGATGAGTTATATACGATTTTAAATGACTTAATAGAGTTAAGTCATGAAGGAAGTGTAAGTGAGGTATTTGATGAATTAATAAGAAGAGTAGGATATTTCTCTTATTTAAACTCAACATATGGTGCAGAAGCTGAGGGAAGAATAGAAAACGTAGAGGAATTAAAAAACTCTATAGTAGAGTTGGAAAAAACGGTGGACTTTTTAACATTGAGAGAATATTTAGAGAATATATCTCTTGTTAGTGCAACAGATGATTTAGAAGGGGAGTCAGATTATATAAAATTAATGACAATCCATAACTCTAAAGGGTTGGAGTTCCCTGTTGTTTTCTTGACTGGAGTGGAAGATGATATTTTTCCTGGTTCAAAGAAAGTGCTTTTCAATCCAGAGGAATTAGAGGAAGAGAGAAGACTTTGTTATGTTGCAATTACTAGAGCTGAGGAGAAATTATACCTAACACATGCAAAAAGTAGATTTGTTTATGGTGAGTTTTTAACAAAGATAAAATCAAGATTTATAGAGGAGCTTCCTGTAGAAGTTTTAGATAAAGTGGAGAAAGTTCAAGATTTATTACCGAAATCAAAACTTTCTACAAATGATAAAAAAATAACAGGTTATAAAAATATTATAACTGCAGAAGATTTAAAAAAAATGAAAAATATTTCAAATTCTCCTTTTGCTATGGGAGAAAAAGTTATTCATACAAAGTTTGGATTAGGAAAAGTAGTTGAAATATCAGAAAAAAAATTAGGTGTACAATTTGTAGATGGGAAAAAAGATATAGCTTTAGCTTTAGCAACAAAATTTTTAACTAAAGCATAGGTTAAAAGGAGAGAAAATTTATGAAGAGAAAAACTCTTAATAAAGAAATTCAATATAATGGCATTGGTCTTCACAAAGGTGAAGAGATAAAAATGAAATTAATTCCAGCTAAAAGTGGTGGAATAGTCTTTAAAAGAGTAGATTTAGAGAGTGGTAAAAATGAAATTTCTATGGATATAGAAAATACATTTGATTTAACAAGAGGAACAAACTTAAAAAATGAGTTTGGAGCAGCAGTTTACACAATTGAGCATTTTTTATCAGCTCTTTATATAGCTGGGATAACAGATCTAATTGTTGAGTTAGATGGAAATGAACTTCCTATAGGAGATGGAAGTGCGAGGGTTTTTCTAGAAGTTATTGAAGGTGTTGGGATTCAAGAGTTAGAAGAAGAGGTTAAAGAGATTGAAATAAAAACACCAATAAATTTAACAGTAGGAGATAAACATATAGTAGCATTACCTTATGATGGATATAAAATAACTTATACTATTAAGTTTGATCATACATTTTTAAAAAGTCAGATGTTAGAAGTTGTCTTAGATATGGAATCTTATAAAAATGAAATAGCAAATGCAAGAACTTTTGGATTTGATTATGAAATAGATTACTTAAAGAAAAATAATTTAGCTTTAGGAGGAACATTAGATAACGCTATTGTTGTAAAAAAAGATGGAGTTTTAAATCCTGATGGTTTAAGATTTGAAGATGAGTTTGTGAGACATAAAATTTTAGATTTAATAGGTGACTTAAAAGTATTAAACAGACCTATAAAAGGACACATAATAGCTATCAAAGCAGGTCATGCTTTAGATATAGAATTTGCAAAATTACTTAAAAAGCAGGAGGAAAAAATATGTTAGATGTTATGGAGATAATGAAAAGAATACCACACAGATATCCGTTTTTATTAGTTGATAGAGTTTTAGAGATGGATAAAGAGGCGCAAAAAATAAGAGGATTAAAAAACGTAACTGTAAATGAAGAGTTTTTTAATGGGCACTTTCCAGGACATCCAATTATGCCAGGAGTTTTAATAGTAGAAGGAATGGCACAGTGTTTAGGAGTTTTAGTTTTAGACGATACAGAAGGAAAAGTACCATATTTTGCTGCAATTGAAAATGTAAAGTTTAAAGCTCCAGTTAGACCAGGAGATCAATTAATATATGAAGTACAAGTTGATAAATTAAGAAGAAACATAGTAAAAGCTACAGGAGTAGCAAAAGTAGATGATAAAGTGGTGACTGAGGCATCATTTACATTTACTATTATGGAAAAATAGAGAGTAGGGTGAAAAAATAGTGACTGAAATTCATAGCACTGCTATAGTTGAGGATGGAGCAATACTGGAACCGGGAGTAAAGATAGGTCCTTTCTGTATAGTAGGAAAAGACGTAAGGATAGGAAAAAATACAGTATTACAATCTCATGTTGTAGTTGAGGGAATAACTGAAATAGGAGAAAATAACACAATCTATTCTTTTGTTTCTATTGGTAAAGCTTCGCAAGATTTAAAGTATAAAGGTGAGCCAACAAAAACTATAATTGGAGATAACAATAGCATTAGAGAGTTTGTAACAATTCACAGGGGAACAGATGATAGATGGGAAACAAGAATTGGAAGCAATAATTTATTAATGGCATATGTACATGTAGCTCATGATGTAATAGTAGGAGATAATTGTATACTAGCAAATGGAGTTACTTTAGCAGGACATGTAACTGTTGATGATTTTGCTATAATTGGTGGCTTAACACCTGTTCATCAATTCTGTAGAATAGGTTCTTACTCTATGACTGGTGGAGGGAGTGCAATAAATCAAGATATTTGTCCATTTGTTATGGCAGAAGGAAATAAAGCTGTAATAAGAGGATTAAATACTGTTGGACTTAGAAGAAAAGGATTTACAGAAGAGGATCGTTCAAATTTAAAAAAAGCATATAGAATTATATTTAGAAATGGAAATCCATTGAAAGATGCTTTAGTTGAGCTTGAAAATGAATTTCCTGAAGACAAAAATATAAAGTATCTTGTAGAGTTTATAAAAACTAGTAACAGGGGGATTACAAGATAATGAAAAAAGTTGGAATAATAGTAGGTAACGGAAAGTTACCTCTATATTTCCTTAAAGAAGCGGAAGCTAAAGGGATAGAGGTATACTTAATAGGACTTTTTGATACAATTGAAGAAGAAATAAAAAATCATAAAAATTATAAAAGCTTCAATATAGGAGAAATAGGAGAAATAACAAAATATTTATTGCTAAATGATATAAAAGAAGTTGTAATGCTTGGAAAAGTAGAGAAATCAATTTTATTTCAAGAGATGAAATTAGATTATTTTGGAGAAAGACTAATGGAAAAATTACCAGATAAAAAAGATGAGACTTTATTATTTGGTGTTATATCATTTTTAAGATTAAATAAGATAAAAGTATTACCTCAAAATCATTTATTAGGAGATATGATGTTTAAAGAGAGGTGTTATACTAAAAATGTACCTTCTCAAGAGGATAAAAAAACAATACAAATAGGGATTGAAGCAGCTAAAGCACTAAGTGAAATAGATGCAGGTCAAACAGTTGTTTGTAAGGAGTCATCAGTAGTAGCCTTAGAGGGAATAGAGGGAACTGATAAAACAATAGAAAGAGCTGGAGAGTATGCAGGAGAAGAGTGCATAATCATAAAAATGGCAAGACCTCAGCAAGATATGAGAGTTGATATACCAGCAGTAGGAATAGAAACAGTAAAAAGAGCCGTACAAATAAAAGCTAAAGGAATTGTAGCTGAAGCAAATAAGATGTTATTTTTAGATATGAAAGATTGTATAGAGTTAGCAGAAAAAAATAATATCTTTATTATTGGAGTGAAAATATGAAAATATTTGTTTCTACAGGAGAGGTGTCAGGAGATTTACACCTATCTTATTTAGTTAAAGAAGCTAAAGAATTAGATAAAAATGTAAAGTTTTATGGAGTGGCAGGCAAACACTCTAAAAATGCAGGAGTTAACATAATACAGGATATCGATGAATTAGCGATTATGGGATTTACTGAAGCGATAAAAAAATACAGTTATTTAAAAAATAAAGCTGAAGAGTATCTTAATTTTATAAAAAGAGAAAATATAAAAAAAGTTATTATGGTAGATTATGGTGGGTTTAATCTAAAATTTTTAGAATTACTAAAAAAAGAGATTAAAGACGTTGAAATTTTTTACTATATTCCTCCAAAACTTTGGATTTGGGGAGAAAAAAGAATTGATAAACTAAAATTAGCGGATCATATTATGGTTATTTTTCCATGGGAAGTTGATTTTTATAAAAAACATAATGTAGATGCAATTTACTATGGAAATCCATTTACAGAGAGATATAAAAAAATAGATAGAACTGGAGACAAAATTTTATTGCTTCCAGGTAGTAGAAAACAGGAGATAAAATCTTTAATACCTGATTTCATAGATCTTGTAAAAAAGAATCCAAATGAGAAATATCTTCTAAAACTTTCTTCAAAAGAGCATTTAAAGTGGATAGATGAAAATTTAGCAGATTTAAAAAATTTAGAAATTTGTTATGATATATCTTTAAATAAAAGTGTTAAAGAGAGTAAAATTGCTATAGCTGCATCAGGAACAGTTACTTTGGAGCTAGCTTTACTAGGAATTCCAACAATAGTCGTTTATAAAACTAATTTTATAAATTATGTAATAGCTAAATATATTTTAAAAGTTGGTTTTGTATCTTTACCAAATTTAACTTTAAATGAAGAGGTTTTTCCAGAGTTATTACAAAAAAGATGTAACTCTGTAGAAATAGAAAAAAGTATGAAAACTGTTTTAGAAAATTTAGACTCTGTTCAAGAAAAAATTCAACGAATAAGAGAGAAGCTTTCTGGAGTAGATATTACAAAAAGATATGCTGAATTTTTATTGAAAGGAAAATAAAATGGAAAAAATTAATGAATTAGATAGGAAAATAATGGGGTTTTTTAAAAATAAATCTTTAAAAACTTTCTTAAAATATAGTTTGAAATATAAAACAGCTATGTTAGGAGTAATATTATTATCTACTGTAACATCTTTGATGAGTGCAGTACCTGCTTGGCTAAGTAAATATTTAATAGATGATGTTTTAGTAAAGAAAAATGCAAAAATGATGATGATTGTTATTGGAGCTATTTTTGCATCTACTATTTTGAAAGTTATAACAAACTATTTTGCAGATATTTCATCAGGATACATAACAGAAAAAATAAGAAGAGATATTAAAATAGATGTATTCTCACATTTACAAAGATTACCAATAGCGTATTTTAAACAAAATAAGCTAGGAGATTTAATGGCTAGACTTTCAGGAGATTCAACAACTCTTGGAAGAATAGGATTTATGTTGTTTGATATGTTGAAAGAGTTTGTAACTGTTGTTGCTCTTTTATTCAGAATGTTTCAAGTTGACTTTGTATTGGCACTAATATCATTAACTGTTTTACCAGCGATACTTTCTATGGTAAAAAAATATACAAAGAAAATTAGAAAATCAGGGAGAGTAAGACAGGATACAGTTGGAGATGTAACTGCTTTTGTTCAAGAAGCGTTATCTGGAATATCAGTTATAAAAGGTTTTAATAGAAGTGATAAGATTATTGATAAATATATGGATGTAACTCAAGAAGAGTTTGATAAAATATATAAAACAACAAAAATAAAGGCTAAAATATCACCTATAAATGAAGTTTTAGCAACAATAATGATTCTATTAGTTGCAGGTTATGGTGGATATCAAATAATTGTTGTTCAAAGTATGACACCTGGAGATCTAATATCTTTTATAACTGCAATAGGACTTATGCAGCAACCATTAAAAACTTTAATTAAAAGAAATAGTGAGTTACAAGAAGCTTTACCCTCTGCAGATAGAGTAATTGAAATTTTAGATGTAGAATTAGAACCAGATTATATAGGAGAAGATGTTAAAGAAGTACCTGAAACTATAGAGAAAATTGATTTTAATAACGTTGACTTTAAGTATGATGATGGAGATGAAAAAGTATTAAAAAACTTTAACTTGAATGTTAAAGCAGGAGAAGTAGTTGCTTTAGTAGGAAAAAGTGGAAGTGGAAAAACAACTTTGGTAAATCTATTACCAAGATACTACGATATAACTTCAGGAAGTATAAAAATAAATGATATTGATATAAGAGAGATGTCATTACAAAAGTATAGAAATCATATTGGAATAGTGCCACAAGAGACTTTCTTATTTAGTGGAACTATTGGTGAAAACATTGGTTTTGGAAAAGATAATGTTTCGAAAGATGAAATAATAAATGCTGCTAAAATGGCAAATGCGTATAACTTTATAATGGAGTTACCAAATCAATTTGAAACAGAAGTTGGAGAAAGAGGAGTTCTTTTATCAGGTGGACAAAAGCAAAGGCTTGCAATAGCTAGAGCATTGATTCAAAATCCAAGTATTATGATACTTGATGAGGCAACATCAGCTTTAGATACAGAATCAGAAAGATTAGTTCAAGAAGCTTTAGATACTCTGATGAAGGGAAGAACTACTTTTGTTATAGCTCATAGATTATCTACAATAATAAATGCAGATAAAATAGTTGTAATGGAAAATGGAGAGATAAAAGAGGTTGGAACGCATCAAAAATTACTAGAAAATAACGGAATATACAGAAAACTTTACGAGATTCAGTTTGGGAAAATAGAGCCTATAGAAACAGTAGATCTAATTGAAAACCAAAAACTTGAAGAGTTAGAACAGTATATATAGAGAGGAAGAGAAATGATAAGATTAGACGGAAGAAAAACAAATGAAAAAAGAGAAGTAAAGATTACTAGAAACTACACTATGTATGCTGAAGGGTGTGTTTTAATAGAAATTGGAAATACAAAAGTTATTTGTACTGCAACAGTTGTAGAGAAGGTACCACCTTTTTTAAAAAATCAAGGTAAAGGATGGATAACAGCAGAATATTCAATGTTACCAAGAGCAACAGGAGAGAGAAACCAAAGAGAAGCTGCTAAAGGAAAACTTGGTGGAAGAACAATGGAGATTCAAAGACTTATAGGAAGAGCTTTAAGAGCTTGTATTGACCTTGAAAAATTAGGAGAGAGAACAATAACTATCGACTGTGATGTAATTCAAGCAGATGGTGGAACGAGAACTACATCAATCACGGGTGGATTTATAGCTTTAGAAATGGCTATGAGAAGACTTATGGAAAAAGGATTATTAACAGAAAATCCAATTATCGCTAACATTGCAGCAATATCTGTAGGAACTGTAAAAGGAACTCCAATACTTGATTTAATGTATACTGAAGATTCAGAAGCAGAAGTAGATATGAATGTAATTATGAATGATAAAGGGGAGTTTGTAGAGATTCAGGGAACTGGAGAAGAAGCAACTTTCTCAAGAAAAGAGTTAAATGAGTTATTAGATTTAGCTGAAAAAGGGATTTATGAATTAATAGATATCCAAAGAAAAGAGATAGAGGAGGAGTTTTCTAAGTAATGAAAATATTTTTAGCCACAGGAAATAAGAAAAAAATAGATGAGATGTCAAAAATTTTATCTGGATTAGATTTTGAAATACTTTCTATAAAAGATGGAATAGAAATTCCTGAGGTTATAGAAGATGGAGATACTTTTGAAGAAAACTCGAAAAAGAAGGCACTGGAGATAGCAAAATTTACAAATATGATCACAATTTCAGATGATTCTGGTCTTTGTGTTGAAGCTTTAAATGGTGAGCCAGGAGTTTACTCTGCTAGATATGCTGGAGAAGATGGAAATGATGCGGCAAATAATAAAAAACTAATAGAGAACTTACAAGGGATAGAGAATAGAAAAGCAAAATTTGTGACTGTGATAACTTTAGGAAAACCAAATGGAGAGTATCACTCATTTAGAGGTGAAATAGAGGGAGTAATTATAGATGAAGCTAGAGGAAAAGAAGGCTTTGGATATGATCCTCATTTTTATTTACCAGAGTATGATAAAACATTTGCTGAGATGCCTGAAATAAAAAATCAAATTAGCCATAGAGCAAAAGCTTTAGAAGCTTTAAAAAATGGAATTGATAAAATATTAAATATAGGCTAACCTAAATGGGTTAGCTTTTTTTAAGACAAAAGTTATTAGGGAGATAAGATGTACTTAAAAGGTGTAGAAATTTATGGATTTAAGTCTTTCGGTGAAAGAATAAGAATAGATTTTGATGGAGGAATAACCTCTATTGTTGGACCAAACGGAAGTGGAAAATCAAATATATTAGATGGAATATTATGGGTTTTAGGAGAACAATCTTATAAAAATATAAGAGCTAAAGAGAGTAAAGACATTATATTTTCTGGTGGAGAGGGGAAAAAACCTGCAAATTATGCAGAAGTTTCTCTTTTTATAGACAATAGAGATAACTTTTTTCCAATTGAAGCTGATAGTATAAAAATCACAAGAAAGATGTCTCAAAATGGAGATAACGATTATTTAATCAACGATAAAAAAGTTAGATTAAAAGATATTGGAGAACTATTTTTAGATACTGGAGTTGGAAAAAGTGCTTATTCTGTAATAGGACAAGGAAAAGTAGAAAGAATAATTTCATCTTCAAATAAAGAGATAAAAAGTATAATAGAGGAAGCTGCTGGAGTAAAGAAGTTTCAACAGAAAAAAATGGAATCTGAAAAAAGATTAGAAAAAGTTCAAAATGAGCTTGAAAAAATAGAACTAGTTCTAGGTGAGATTGGTGAAAATAGAGCAAGAGTTGAAAAACAATCTAAAAAAGCAGTTGAATATTTAGCTTTAAAAGATGAGAAAAATATTTTACAAAAAGGAGTTTTAACATTTGATTTAAACTCTAAAGATGAAATATTAAAATCAGGAGAAAAAGAGCAAGAAAGACTAGTAACAATAACTTCAACGTTGGAAGAGGAGTTAAAAAAATTAGAGATAGAACTTAATTCAATTGAAAATAGAAGAAAAGAGTTATACTCAAAGATAGAGAATTTTTCAGAAAGTAATACATCTTTAAGGTCTGAGATTGAATCATTAGAAAAAGAAGAGATAAGAGTTAGAGAAAGAATAACATCTTATACAAGAGAATTAAAACAAAAAGAGGAAGAGATTGTTTTAGTAGAAAAAACAGTAGAATCTAAAGATCAGATATTAGTAAAACTAAAAGAGGAAAAAGAGAGAGTAAAAGAAAGAGTTTTAGATATTGAAACAAAAAATAAAGAGTTTGAAAAAGCTATTGAGGATAAAGAAACAAACAAAAGAGATAAAGAGATTAGTATCGAATTAAAAAAGAGAAAAATAATGGATTTAGAAGTTGAAAAGTTAAAACTTTTAAACGAAATCGAAAGTTCTACAAGAAGAATGAAAGGTAGTGAATTCAAGATTTCATCTTTAAAAGAGGAGAAAGAGGGATTCGATAAAAAAATAGAAGAGAATTCGAAAGAGTTAGAGAAAGCTTTAAAAAATAAAGAGTTAAAACAAAAAGAATTGAAAGAAACAGAAGAGAGACAGATAAAATTAGAGCAAGAGATTAGTGATTTAAGTAGAGATATGAATAAAGCTGCTGAATTAGTAAGAAATGCTGAATTTGAAGAAAAAAGAGCCTCTGCTAAACTTCAAGCTCTTTACAGAGTTCAAGAAAGTAATGAAGGATTTTATAAAGGTGTAAAAGAGGTTTTAAATGCTAAGATACCAGGAGTAGAAGGTGCAGTGATATCATTAATAACTGTGCCAGAGAACTATCAAAAGGCAATAGAAGCAGCGATTCCAGGTAATTTGCAGGATATAGTTGTAACAACAAGTGAAGTGGCTAAAAAAGGAATAGAAGTTTTAAAAGAAAAAAAAGCTGGAAGAGCATCGTTTTTAGCTTTAGATACAATTAAAGTTGGTTCAATAAAAGATATTCCTAAAAAAGAGGGTGTTGTAGGAAGAGCATCAGATTTAGTAACTGTAGATAAAAAATATAGTAAAGTATTAGATATGCTATTAGGAAATATTTTAGTTGTAACAGAGGCAGATGTTGCTTTAAAAATCTTAAAAGAAAATAGTTATAGTGGAAATATAGTAACTCTTTCTGGTGAGTTATTAAGCTCTAGAGGAAGAATAACAGGTGGAGAAAATTCAAACTCTATTGTTGCCCAGATTTTTGAAAGAAAAAAAGAGATTAAAACTTTAGAAGATAGTACAAGAGAGATGTCATTAAAATTAAAGGATTGGAATGAAAAAATTCAAGTTATGAGTAAAAAACTTGAGAAGTACGAAGATGAAATAGGCGGAATTGATGCGCTAGAAGATAGTCTAAGAAAACAATCTAAAATAGCAGAGGAGTTATATTTAGATTTAAAATCAAGAAGTGAAAAGCTAGAAAAAGAAAAAAGAGTAGTAGATATTGAGATTCAAGAAGAGGAAAATTATAGTAAAGAGTATGCTAAAAGAGTTGAAAACTCTCAAAGTGAAAAAGAGATAACTGAAAAAATAGTGTCAGATTTAAAAAATGAATTAGATAATGAAAATTCTACAATTCAAATTTTAAATACAGAGATAAATGATTTAAGAAATAAATTTTCAGATATAAGAATACTGTATCTAAATAGTAAAGATAGATTTGTTCAAATTGAAAAAGAAGAAGAGAAAGAAAAAAATGAGCAAAGAGAGCAACAGGAGAAAAAGGATAAAATATCAAATATTTTAATAGAAATAAAAAAAGAACTTGAAAAATTAGAAGAAAAGGCTCATACTATAGCAGAAGATATAAAAAATAAAAATATAAAATTTGAAAATGAAAACCAAGAACTAAAAGATATGAAAAAAGAGGATCATATTTTAGAAGAAAAATCAAAAGATATGATAAAAAATTCAAGAGAAATTGAAACAACTTTATTCAAAGAGAAAGAGATTTTAAATAGAGAGCTAGAAAGAAAGGAGAGAATTTCTAGAGAGATTGAAGAGATTTTAGTTCAATTAGAAGAGTTGCTAGAAGTTGAAGAGTATTCTCTAAAAGAGGAGGATATAAAAGCTTCAAGAACAAAAGTAAGAGAGTTAGAATTAAAATTAAGAGGTTTTGAATCTGTAAATTTACTTTCAATTGAGGAGTTTAAGGAGTTAGACAATAAATATAAATTTATTGATCTACAAAGAGAGGATTTAGTAAAAGGAGAGAAAAGTTTATCTCTTTTAATAAAAGAGATTGACCAAACAATTGAAGAGAAATTCTATGAAGCTTATGAGGAGATAAATAAAAACTTTAATGAGATGTGTATAGAGACATTAGATAACTCAGAAGGAAAGTTATCACTTCATAATGGAGAAGATTTCCAAAATTGTGGTGTTGAAATATCGGTAAAGTACAAAAATAAAAAAAGACAAGCTCTTTCACTGCTTTCTGGTGGAGAAAAGTCAATGGTTGCAATAGCATTTATAATGGCAATATTTATGTATAAACCTAGTCCATTTACATTCTTAGATGAGATTGAGGCTGCTCTTGATGAAAAAAATACCAGAAAATTAATTGGAAAATTAAAAGAGTTTACTGATAGATCTCAATTTATTTTAATAACTCATAATAAAGAAACTATGAAAGCATCAGATTCTCTATATGGAGTAACAATGAATAAAAAAATAGGAATTTCTAAATTAGTTCAAGTAAAAATTTAGTAAAGAGAGGAAAAAATGAGACTTTTATCGTATATATATTTTTTAATAACCTCAATACGAAATTGGCTTTACGATAAAAGGTATCTTAAAATAAATGAGATACCAGATGTTGATATTTTATGTATAGGGAATATAACTGTTGGAGGTACTGGTAAAACTCCAGCAGTTCAATTCTTTGCAAAAAAACTTCTGAAAATGGGGAGAAAAGTTGCTATAGTATCAAGAGGATATAGAGGAAAAAGAAAAATTGATCCATTAGTGGTAAGTGATGGAAAAAAAATATTAGTTACATCTAAAGAGAGTGGAGACGAGCCTTATATCCATGCTTTAAATTTAAAAATGCCTGTTATAGTTGGAAGAAATAGATATGAGGCTTGTAAATTAGCAGTGGAAAAGTTTGGAGTAGACACAATAATATTAGATGATGGTTTTCAGCATAGAAAACTAAAGAGAAATAGAGATATTGTATTGATTGATGCAACAAATCCTTTTGGCTGGGGAGCGTTATTACCTAAAGGAACTTTAAGAGAGGACTTTCAAAAAGGTGGAGAGAGAGCAAGTGAATTTATAATAACAAAATCAGATTTAATATCTGAAAGTGATTTAGAGACATTAAAAAGATTTTTAAAAGTGAAATTTAAAAAGTCAGTTTCAGTTGCTAAACATGGAGTGACTTCATTGTGTGATATAAAAGGAAATGCAAAGCCATTATTTTGGGTAGCAGGAAAAAGAGTTCTTCTTTTTTCAGGTCTTGCAAATCCACTTAATTTTGAAAAGACAGTAATTTCTTTAAATCCAGAGTACATAGAAAGAGTAGATTTTATGGATCACCATGATTTTAAAGAGAAAGACTTTGATGTTATAAAGAAAAGAGCGAAAGCGATGGATGCAGATTTTATAATAACAACAGAAAAAGATTTAGTAAAACTTCCTAAAGGATTAGAAATGGACAATTTATTTGTTCTTAAAATAGAGTTTACAATGTTAGAAGATAATAGTTTAAAAGGATTTGGTGAAATAAATGAAAAATAGAATAGAAAAAAGAGTAGCAAAAGTAATTGAAAATGCGGATACTCTTGACAAAAGAGCCTACTTAACTATAGATTGTGATGGTGTAGTTAAGAGAAAAGAGATGAATTTTTCAATTCCTCTAATGGTATTTTGTGAAAATGATGAGATTTTTGAAAGAGTTTTAAAAGAAGAGAGCAATAAGATAGAGAGAATTAAAGAGAAAAAAATTGAAAGATTATCAAATGTACCTGTTGATAAGTTGAAAGAGAATTTTATGAAGCTAGTGATAAAAGGCGAATTAGAATTTTCTAAAAAATATGGAAAAGAGCTAGCTTTAAAGGATAAAGAGGAGTTTTTGAAAACTCTATTTAATCTATCTCTTATGGATAATATAAACTTTTATAAACCTTTAATGGCTTTAGCTATGAAAGAGATTATAGAAAATATAGGATGGGTAGATGAGATAGGATATCTTGTTATTAGCTATTTTACAAAACAAAGATATGATTTAAGTCAATTAGAAAATGCTATAGAAAATGAAAGTGAGATTACTGAAATTTCTGAAAACATATCATTATTAGCATATAAAAAAGTATTGGAAAGTTATACTTATAAAAATGAAAAGAAATATAGAGCGATGTTATTAAGTGGAGTTAAAAATCAAAATAGACTAACTCAATGGCAAATTGATGATGAAATTTTAAATAGCATAAAGTTTTAAAGGGGGCAACAAGTGTTAAATTATTTTAATATAAAAATGATTAACATTATAGATAATAAATCTGTTTCAAAAAATGAGATATTAAAAATAATGGTATCTAATATGGTTGAAAATAGCGATTTGATTTCTGATAAAGATATATTCTATAAAGAGGTTTTAGAAAGAGAAAATGTAGGAACTACTGGAATTGGAATGGGAGTTGCAATTCCTCATGCAAGAACAGAAGTGGTAAAAGATATTGTAGTATCAGTTGCACTATTAAAGAGACCTGTAAATTTTGATTCATTAGATGGAGAAAAAGTTAAAATAGTAATATTAGTTGGAGCACCAAAGGGTGAAAGTAAAAAGTATTTAGAACTACTTTCGTCATTAGCTAAAATTTTTAGAGATAAAAAAATTAGAGAAAGTATTTTAGAAAGTACTACTACAGAGTGTTTAATTGAAGCTATTGCGGAGATTGGCTAAAGATGAAAATAGGTATATACGGAGGAAGCTTTAATCCTATTCATAATGGTCATATTTATATGGCGAAGTTTATTGTAGATTATTTAAAATTAGATAAACTTATTGTTATACCAGTAGGAACTCCTTCTCATAGAAAAAACACGTTAGCGGATGCTACTATGAGATTAAAAATGTGTAAAATAGCATTTGAAAATGAAAAAAAGATAGAGGTTTCAGATATAGAAACTAAATCAAAAGATATCTCATTTACCTATGACACATTATTAAAAATTATTGAAACTTATCCAGGGAATGAGTATTTTGAAATTATTGGTGAAGATTCTGGAGAGTATTTTCATAAATGGAAAAATTATAAAGAAATTTTAAAATTAGCTAAGGTAGTCGTTCTTCAAAGAGAGGGATATAGTACTATATTAAAAGATTCAAATCTTTTACAAGTTAAAAATCCATTTTTAAATTTTTCTTCAACAAGGGTAAGAGAAGCTATTTTAAATGAGGAATCAATAGAAAATATGGTACCAAAAGAGGTAGCAGAGTTCATAAAAGTTAATAAACTATACAAAAAGTAAAAGGAGGTAGCATAAAAACTACCTCTTTTGTTCACTTAGGAACCATTTTTTTTATGGAAAAAATGTTCTAAATATGGTAAAATTTAGTGATTTATTGAGAGGAGAGAAATAATGAGTTTAAGAGTACCAAATCATATAGCAATAATTATGGACGGGAATGGACGTTGGGCAAAGGAAAAGGGAATGCCTAGAACATATGGACATAAAGCTGGAGCAGATACTTTAAGAAAGATATTAACTTCTTGTGGAGAGTTAGGTATAAAATATTTAACAGTTTATGCTTTTTCAACAGAAAATTGGAAAAGAGCAAAGGAAGAAGTGGATACTTTAATGTTTCTTTTCAAAACTTATTTAAAAAATGAAAAAAAATTATTGATGAAAAATAATGTTAAATTTTTAGTTTCTGGAAGAAAAGAGGGTGTTAGCAAAGATCTTCTTGCAGAGATTAGTAAGTTAGAAGAGGCAACAAAAGGAAATACAGGGATAACATTGAATATAGCTTTTAACTATGGAGGGAGAGCTGAATTAGTTGATGCTATAAAAGAAATTGTAAAAAATAATGAAAAAGAGATAACTGAGGAAACTGTAGAAAAATATTTATATAACCAGTTACCAGATCCAGAGTTACTAATAAGAACAAGTGGAGAGATGAGAATTTCTAATTTTTTATTATGGCAAATAGCCTATTCTGAAATATATGTAACAGATACTTATTGGCCAGATTTTAATAAAGATGAGTTAATAAAGGCTATAGAGAGTTATCAAAAAAGAGATAGGCGTTTTGGAGGAGTAAAATAGATGTTAAATAGGATATTAGTAGCTTTAATAGGAATACCACTTTTAATAACAGTATTGTTAAAGGGAGGATTTTTACTATTACTGTTTGTAAACTTTGTTATATTAGTAGGGTTGTTTGAATTTTATAAAATGGCAGAAATTGGTGGGAAAAAACCAGATGTAAATTTAGGGTATATAGCTGGATTGGCTATACCAAATATAATATATTTCACAAATGTAGATAATTCAACACTTATACTTATGCCTATAACGTTATTAACAATAGCTTTAATAGGGAAAAAAGTTTTACAAAATAAAGTTGAAAATTCTAGTAGAGATATTGGAGTTACACTGCTTGGAGTTGTTTATATTTCGGGATTGTTTACACATCTATTATTAATGAACTACCTTCCAAATGGTGGGAAATGGTTATTAACAATTCAGATTTTAGTATGGGTATGTGATTCCTTTGCATATTTTGTAGGGATGGGAATCGGTAGAAAAATATTTAAACAAGGATTTAGTTCAATTAGTCCAAAGAAATCTATAGAAGGTTCTATTGGAGGAATAGTTTTTACAATGGGAACTATTTATCTAATAAATAAGTATTTTAATATTTTTGGAACTGATGTAAGTACAATAGTAGTTTTATTATTTGGATTTTTAATTAGTATCGTAGCTCAAATAGGTGATTTAGGTGAATCTATGTTTAAAAGAGAGTTTAAAGTAAAAGATTCAGGAAAATTACTAGGAGAACATGGTGGAATATTAGATCGTTTTGATAGTATGCTGTTTGTTGTACCAGTTGTGTATTATTTATTAAAATTTATTTAGAGAAAAGGGTAGCTTAAAAAGCTACCATTTTTTTAGAAGAGAAATATAAAGAATTTGAGGAGAGGAAGTATGAAAAGTATAACTATATTGGGTTCTACAGGAAGTATTGGAACAAATGCATTAAAAGTTATAGAAGCAAAAAAAGAGAAATTCAAGGTTATAGGGATGTCTGCGTATTCAAATTTAGAGTTATTTAAAGAGCAAATAGAGAAATTTAATCCAAAGTATCTTTGTATAGGATCTGAAAAAAATGCTGAAATTTTAAAGAGATTATATCCAGAAAAAACAATATATTTTGGAGATGATGGGTTGAAACTTATGGGAGCTTTAGATGAAGCTGATATAGTTTTAACAGCTATAAGTGGAGCTGTTGGAATTGAGGCTACAGTAGAGGCAATAAAAAAAGAAAAAAGAGTTGCTTTAGCAAACAAAGAAACTATGGTGGCTGCAGGAGATTATATAAATAAGATTTTAAAAGAGTATCCAAAAGCTGAGATAATTCCTGTTGATAGTGAGCATTCAGCATTATTTCAAAGTATGCAAGGAAGTAGAAAAGAAGAGGTGAAAAATTTAATTATTACAGCTAGTGGTGGAACTTTTAGAGGAAAAACTTTAGAAGAATTAAAAGATGTAACAGTTGAAGAAGCTTTAAAGCATCCCAATTGGTCTATGGGTAAGAAAATAACAATTGATTCGTCAACTTTAGTTAATAAAGGATTAGAAGTAATAGAGGCTCATATGCTATTTGGAGTGGATTATGAAAATATTGAGGTTCTAGTGCATCCTCAAAGTATAATTCATTCAATGGTAGAATTTGTAGACAACTCCATAATAGCTCAAATAGGAGCACCAGATATGAAGCTACCTATTCAATATGCATTTACATACCCTGAAAGAGAGGGAAGTAGTGCGTTAGAAAGATTGAATTTAAAAACTTTAAAAGAACTAACTTTTAGTCAGGTTGATAATGAAGTATTTAAGGGAGTACAATTAGCTTTTCAAGCTGGAAAAATAGGAAAAACAATGCCTTGTGTTTTTAACTCGGCAAATGAGGTTGCAGTAGAGTTATTTTTAAAAGGTCAAATAAAATTTTTAGAAATATATGAGATAATAGAAAAAGCTATGGAACTTCATAAGGTTAAAGAGATAGATTCTTTAGAAGTAATAAAAAATGTAGATAAAGAAACAAGAAAGTGGGTTTATGACAATTATGCAAAAGATTAAAAGAGGAAGACTTATAGTTATAGAGGGAACAGATTCAAGTGGAAAAGAAACGCAAACAGCGATGCTGTTTGAGAGATTATCAGAAAAAATAAGTAATATAAGAAAAATATCTTTTCCAAATTATGAAAGCCCAGCGTGTGCTCCAGTAAAGATGTATTTAGCAGGAGAGTTTGGAACAGATGCTGAGAAAGTAAATCCATATCCAGCTTCAACGATGTATGCAATAGATAGATATGCATCTTACAAAACTGATTGGGGAAAGTTTTATAATGATGGAGGAATAATCATAACAGATAGGTATACAACATCAAATATGGTTCATCAAGCATCTAAAATAGATAATTCTCAAGAAAAAGAGATGTACCTATCTTGGTTAGAGGATTTAGAATATAGTAAAATGGGAATACCAAGACCAGATTTAGTTATTTTCTTAAATATGCCGACAGAAACTGCTCAAAAATTAATGGCTGAAAGAAAAAATAAAATAACTGGAGAGGATAAAAAAGATATTCATGAAAAAAATATTGAATACTTAAAAAAATCTCATGAAAATGCGTGTGAAATATCAAAAAAATACTCTTGGAAAGAGATCAAATGCGTTGAAAATGATAGGTTAAAAACAATAGAAGAGATTTCAAATGAAGTGTTTGAGCTCGTAAATGGAATCTTATAACAGGAGGAAAAATGGATATAATAATAGCGCTATTATTACTAGGATTAATAATTTTTATACATGAATTGGGTCATTTTTTAGCGGCAAGATTTTTTAAAATGCCTGTTTCTGAATTTGCAATAGGAATGGGACCAGAGTTATATTCTTATTATACTGGAAAAACTTTATATTCTATTAGAATAATACCAATAGGTGGTTTTGTAAATATAGACGGAATGGAAGTTGAGAGTAAAGTAGAAAATGGTTTTAATAGTAAGTCACCATTTGCTAGATTTGTAGTTTTATTTGCAGGAGTATTTATGAACTTCATGCTAGCGTTATTAGTAATTTTAGGAATAACATTTACTAGTGGAAAAGCTATTCAAAATACAAATCCAATAGTAGGAAATGTAATAAAAGAGGCAAAAGCATCAACAGTTTTAAAGGAAAATGATATTATAAAAGAGATAGATGGAACACAAATAACTACTTGGTCAGAAATAGGTGAAACAATAGCAAAGGACTCTAAAAAAAGAGATGCGCTAGATGTAGTTATAGAAAGAGATGGAAAAACTTTAGATGTAGTAGTTCCGTTAACTAAGATAAGTGAAGAAAAACCAGCTATTATGGGAATAATTCCTGAGTATAAATTTGAAAAGTATAGTTTTGGAGAGGGAATAAAACAATCTTTTAAAATATTTATAGGTGTATTTGAAGATACATTAGGTGGAGTTAAAATGCTTGTAACAGGAAAAGTAAAGGCTAAAGATATTAGTGGTCCTGTTGGAATAGTTAAAGTAGTAGGAGATGCAAGTAAAAGTGGAAGCTCTGGAATTTTAATTTGGTTATTAGCAATATTATCAATAAATGTAGGAATATTTAACTTACTACCTTTTCCAGCTTTAGATGGTGGAAGAATTATATTTGTTATATTAGAATTAATTGGAATAAAAGTTGATAAGAAACTTGAAGAAAGAGTTCATACGATTGGTATGATTATGTTATTTGGGTTAATTATATTTGCAACAGCTAACGATATATTTAATATTTTTAAATTTTAATTAAAAATAAGGACGTGATTGTGTGACGAAAAGAGATCGTATAAAGAGGACAGCAACTATTTTATTTGCGGCTAATGGAATCAGAAATACAAAAATAGAGGATATAGCTAACGTTTTAGGAATGGCAAAAGGTGGGTTCTATTACTATTTTAAAAGTAAAGAAGAGTTACTACTAGAAATAATGGATAATTCAGTTATAAGTAGAAAAGAGTTTTTAAAGGAAGTAGGAGATTTAGATGTTCCTTTTGAAGAAAAATTAAAAATGATTGTTAGAAGAAGATTAACTTTAAAAGATGATAGATACAACTTATTTTTATTTGCTAAAATCTATGAAAATGGAGAGATAAATTTAACATACGATGAATATATGAAAAGAGATATTATATTCAGTGAGTTTTTAAATAACAATAGAGAGCATATAAAAGAAGAGTATAGAAGTGAAATAGAAAAAATTAGAACAATGTTAAGCTCATCATTAACAACTCTTTTATTATATTTGATAACTCAAACAGGAATAGAAGTAGTAGATGAAGATAGTTATAAAAGAATGGTTGAAAAATATGCAACGATTGATATAACTAGAGAGATTGAAATGTTTTATAATCTGTTTTTAAAGTCTATGTTAAATTAATTTATATAGAAAAAAAACATTAACTTAGAAAATATAACAAAATAAAAAGGAAAAAAGAGGAGAAATTTGAACTAATGTTTAGAGTGAAACTCTTTGAAATAATCTAGAACAGAATTTTTTAAAAAAGTCTTGAAAAATAACAAAATATCAATTATAATACATTGTTATCGAAAATAGAAAGTAGGAGGAAAAGGATGAAAAAATCAATATTAGTAGTTTCAGAAAGAAAAGAAACATTAAAACAAGTAAGAAAAGCTTTATCAGAAGTTTATGAAATAATAACATTTAATAACTTATTAGATGCTCTAGATATGTTAAGAGAGAGTGATTTTGACGTAGTTTTATTAGACGAGTATTTAACATGGTTTAACTTTTCAGAAGCTAAGAGAAAGTTAAATGGAATAGGAAAGGATTTCGTAGTAATAGGATTACTTGATGAAGAAAACGAAGCTTTAATTCAAGAGATGAAGGAAGCGGATATCTATAACTATTTATTAAAGCCAGTAGATGTTAAAGAAATGAACAGAATAATGATACCAGCTTTAAGAAGCTTAGAGATAGTAAAAGAGAAGAGAAAATTAGAAGAGAAGCTTTCAGATACAGAAGATGAGAATGAAATAATTGGACAATCTGCAAGAATTAAAGAGGTAAAAAACTTAATTGATAAAGTAGCAGAGAGCGACTTAACTGTTTTAATAACAGGAGAAAATGGAGTTGGAAAAGAGTTAATTGCTAAAGAGATATTCAAAAAGAGTGATAGAAGAAAAGAAAACTATATAACAATTTCATGTGCTTCTTTACCAGAAGATTTAATTGAAAGAGAGTTATTTGGTTATGAAAGAGGAGCATTCTTAGGAGCAACTACAAGTAAAAAAGGAATTTTAGAAGAAGCAGATGGTGGAACTGTATTCCTTGATGAAATATCAGCAATGGATTTAAAAGCTCAATCGAAAGTTCTTAGAGTTATCGAATATGGAGAATTTAGAAGAGTTGGTGGAAATAAATCAAGAAGAGTAGACGTTAGATTTATAGTATCTACTAATAAGGATTTAAAAGAGGAAACAGAAAAA
Organism: Cetobacterium sp. 2G large; assembly: GCF_014250655.1. Lineage (NCBI taxonomy): Bacteria > Fusobacteriati > Fusobacteriota > Fusobacteriia > Fusobacteriales > Fusobacteriaceae > Cetobacterium > Cetobacterium sp. 2G large. Next base: position 721,610 of record NZ_JACHTH010000005.1, read on the forward strand.
GGTAAATTTAGAAAAGATTTATATCATAGATTAACAGCTTTCCCAATTGAAGTAGCACCTTTAAGAGATAGAAAAGATGATATTCCTATGTTAGCAAACTACTTCTTAAATAAAATTGTAAAAGATTTAAGAAGAGAAATACCTGTTATTTCAGGAGATGCTATGAAGTATTTAATGGAATACTCATATCCAGGAAATATAAGAGAGTTAAAAAATATGATTGAAAGAATGGTAATTTTATGTAACGATAGAAATATTGATGTAGAAGATTTACCATTAGAAATAAAAATGAAATCTGATACAGTTGAAAATAAAACTGTTATTGGAGTAGGACCTTTAAAAAATATATTAGAGCAAGAGATATATGCTTTAGATGAAGTTGAAAAGGTAGTAATCGCAATGGCATTACAAAAAACAAGATGGAATAAACAAGAAACATCTAAGCTTTTAGGAATTGGAAGAACAACTCTTTATGAAAAAATCAGAAAATATGGGTTAGATACAAAATAATATTTACAAAATTCTTCGGAGGGGTTAAAAATGGCAATTAGAAAGTTTAGAAAAAATATGAAACCAGTTATATGGGTAGTAACAATATTCTTTTTAATAAGTTTGATAGCAGGTTATGCAATGTCATTTAGAAGTAGTTCTGCAAATACACAACTAGCTTTTAAACTAAATGGTAAAAAAGTTACAATGGTAGAAGCACACAGATCTATGGCTATAATGTCTGAGAATTACAAAAGATATTTAGGAACTAATATAGATCCAGAGCTAATGAATACAATAGCTTTTAATGAGTTAATTAATAGAAATCTTTTATTAGAGATGGCAGATAAATTAAAAGTAAAAGTTTCAGGATCAGAAGTGAGTGCTCAAATGGATCAAATAAAGGCGGCTTTCCCTGATAAAGAGCAATTTAAAAGTGCACTTTTAAGTCAAGGATATACTACAAAAACTTTAGAAAATGAAATTAGAGAAAACTTAATACTACAAAAAACTTCAGAAGCTATAACTCAAGGAGTTCAGGTGACACCTGAAGAGATTGATGAATATTATGCTGATTACAAATATACAATGTTCCAAGGGAAACCATTAGAAGAGGTTAAAACTCAAATAGAGCAAGCTTTAAAAATGCAAAAAGGTGCTGAAGCATATGCAAAAGATATGTCTGAAGCTAGAGCAAAAATGAAGTTAGAGGATTTAGATAAAAACTTCGATGCCTATGTAGAAAAAGAGGCTTTTGAATTTGATGGAGTTAAAGTAAGCAACGTTGAATTTGATAAAAGAGTTTTAAATACATTAGCAATGACTAAAGGTGATTTAGAAGGGGCAAAAGAGTTAGCAAAATCATCGATTGAATCAGAGATAAAATTATTAAAAGCATCTGAAGCTAAGGGTATAAAAGTAGATTCTGTTTTACCTTTAGATTTACAAGTTGCAAATGCTGTAAAAGAACTATATAGTAAACTAAAATCAGAAGTAACATATACTCAAAATGATTTAAAAGAGTTCTTTGAAGAGAATCAATTAAATTATGATACATTAGAAAGCGCTAATGCAAATATCGCTATTTTAAAAGTTCAACCAACAGAAAGTGATGACCAAAAAGCAAAAGAAAAAGCTGAAGATCTTTTAAAGAAAGTTAATAAGGATAATTTTGCAGAGATGGCTAAAAACTTCTCAGATGGTCCAAGTGGTCCTACAGGAGGAGCATTAGGAACTTTTAAAAAGGGAGATATGGTAAAACCTTTTGAGGATGCAGCTTTTGCAGGAACTCCTGGAGAGATTTATCCAGAAGTTGTAAAAACTCAATTTGGATATCACATAATTTTTGTACAAGAGAAAGATGATAAAGCTGAAACAGTTACAGCAAGCCATATTTTAATTATTCCAGAACCATCAGAAGAAACAATAAATTCAAAAGATGCTCAAATTGCTCAAATTGTTAAAGATTTAACAGATAAAACAATAACATTTGATGATTTGAAAAATGATAAAGATATCGTTTTCTCTGAGAAAATAGATGGAATTACAAAAGAAGGATATATTCCAGGATTAGGATATAATGAAGAGTTAGCAAAAGCTATTTATGATTCTAAAATTGGAGATGTTGGATTTATTAAAGATCAGAAAGATTTTATAATCTATAAAAAAGATTCACAAACAGATGAGAAAAAAGCTGATTTCCAAGAGTTTGAAAATCAAGTAAAAATAGATTATATTAATGCAAAGGCTCAAGAGGCTTTAAAAGAGATTGAGTTAAGCACACAAAATACAGAAAATTAAAAAAATGAGAAGGATTTTTAAAAATCCTTCTTTTTATTTAAAAAAAAATTGCATATTTACCAAAAATATAATATAATTTAGGATAGAGCGGTTTGCTCTTAAATATTTTTTACTTAAAAAATCTAAGAGATTAGGAGAATATTGATGAAATATAAATCAGAAGATATTGATTTATTGTTACAACAATTACATATTGAAGAGGTTGTAGGAGAATTTGTTGATTTAAAGAAAACAGGAGCTAACTTTAAAGGTTTGTGTCCTTTTCACCAAGATAACAATCCATCATTTGTAGTAAGTCCAAATAAGAACATATGTAAATGTTTTGTTTGTGGTGCAGGTGGGAATCCTATAAAATTCTATTCAGAGTATAAAAAAATATCTTTTGTTGAAGCAGTAGAAGAGTTAGCAAATAAATATAATATTCCAATAAAAAAAGTAGGAAATAGTAAAGTTAATGAAAATAAAGAGTATTATGAAATTATGGAAGAGGCTCACAACTATTACAAAGAGGAGATGTTTAAAAATACAGCTCGTGATGCTTTAGAATATCTATCTAAAAGAAAAATAAACCCAAAATTAATAAAAGAGAATGAAATAGGATATGCCCCCAATGAATGGACAGGGCTTTATGATTATCTTATAAAAAAGGGGTTTGAAAAAAAGAAGATATTTGATTTAGGATTAGCTAAAGAAAATGAAAAAGGAATTTATGATGCTTTTAGAAATAGGATTATTTTTCCAATATACTCAGTTTCAGGTAAAATTATAGCTTTTGGTGGTAGATCTTTAGAGGATAGCAAAGATATTCCAAAATATATAAACTCACAGGAAACACCTATTTTCTCAAAAGGAAAAAACTTATATGGTTTTATCCAAAAAGGAAGTAATATTAAAAAGAAGAATTATTCGATTTTAATGGAAGGGTATATGGATGTCTTATCAAGCCATTCTTATGGATTTGATGTGGCTTTAGCACCATTGGGAACAGCTTTAACAGAAGAACAAGCGCATCTATTGAAAAAATATACTAATAATGTAATACTTTCTTTTGATATGGATGAAGCTGGACAAAAAGCTACTGAGAGATCTATACTTATTTTAAAATCAGCAGGATTCAATATAAGAGTATTATTATATAAAGATGCAAAAGATCCTGATGATTACTTAAAAAAATATGGAAAAGAAGCATTTTTAAAAGTTGTAAAAGATTCTTTAGAAGCTTTTGATTATCTTTATTTAAGATATTCATCTGAGTATAGTTTAGAAGATCACATGTCAAAACAAAATTTCATAAATAGATTTAAAGATTTTTTTCAATGTTTAGAAAGTGATTTAGAAAGAAGTTTATATATTGATAAGTTAGGTAAGTCATTAAATATTGAATTAGATGTACTGAAATCTATTTTAATAACAAACAATAAAAAAAGAATAAAAAATACTTACGAAAAAAAAGAGGAAAGTAAGGATTTAGACGAAAAAGGACTATATAATCTAGAGAAGTTGACGTTAGCATTAGTTCTTTCTCAAAATGAGTACATTGAAGATTTTAGGGATAAAGAGATTAGTAGTAGTTTAGGGAAAAAAATATTTCAATATATAGAGTTTTTAAAAGAAAATCAAGAGAAAAGTTCTAACATAATAAAGGATATAATATTAACGGGAAATTTGAGTCAAGATGAAGAGAAAGAGCTAGTAAATATATCATTACTTTCTATAGATGATTACTCAAATAAATTGGATATAGAAAAAGGGTTTCAAATTATTTTTATGTCATGGTTTATTTTAGAATTAAAAGAAGCATTAAAAGAGAGAAGTAACTTATTAAAACATATCAAGCTAAAGAAAATAGAGGATAAATTGAAACAACATATTGAGTTCAATGACCTTCGTGCATTGTATGATGAATTTAAGAGTATCAATGCTTAAAATTTTGAGAGATAATTTTATTCAATAGAGGAGGCTTCAACTAATGAAGGAGTTTATAAAAAATGAAAAGGTTTTAGCTTTATTAAGAAAGGCAATGGAAAATAAAGTAATAAGCTATGAAGAGATTAATAGCCAATTAAGTGCAGATTTTCCGCCAGAAAGAATAGAGTTTTTAATAAATGGAATGACAGAACAGGGAATAAAAATCATTTCCCAAGAAGAAGTAAAGAAACAGGAAAATATTAAGAGAAAAGACGATGGTAGAAAAGATGTAAAAAAAGTTATAACTCCACTATTAAAAAGACCTGTTGTTGAATTAGATGAAGATGAGGATGAAGAAGAAAAAAGTAGCAGTACTGAATATTCAGATGATTTCGATTTTAATCCAGATGAAATTGAAGAGGTAACTGAAGATGATTTAGTAAATGATGATTTATTTAGTATAACTGGTGAAATGGAAGTAGACGAGCCTATAAAGATGTATTTAAGAGAAATCGGACAGATTCCATTATTAACTCATGAAGAAGAGTTAGGATATGCAAAAGCAGCTTTAGAAGGAGACGAATACTCTCAACAACAACTTATTGAAGCAAACCTTAGACTAGTTGTAAGTATAGCTAAAAAACATACAAATAGAGGTTTAAAGTTATTAGACTTAATTCAAGAAGGAAATATAGGATTGATGAAAGCGGTAGAAAAGTTTGAATATAGTAAGGGATATAAATTCTCTACATATGCTACTTGGTGGATAAGACAAGCTATTACAAGAGCAATAGCTGACCAAGGAAGAACAATTCGTATACCAGTTCATATGATAGAAACTATTAATAAAATTAAAAAAGAAGCTAGAATATACCTTCAAGAAACAGGAAAAGATGCTACTCCAGAAGTTTTAGCTGATAGATTAGGAATGGAAGTTGAAAAAATTAAAAGTATTCAAGAGATGAATCAAGATCCAATATCTTTAGAAACTCCAGTTGGAAGTGAAGAGGATAGTGAATTAGGAGATTTCGTAGAAGATAATAAAATGCAAAATCCATATGAATTAACAAATAGAACTTTACTTAGAGAGCAATTAAATGATGTTTTAAAAACTTTAAGTAGCAGAGAAGAGCAAGTTTTAATCTTTAGATACGGATTAAATGATGGTGCACCAAAAACTCTAGAAGAGGTTGGAAAAATATTTAAAGTAACAAGAGAAAGAATCAGACAAATAGAGGTTAAAGCACTTAGAAAATTAAGACATCCAAGTAGAAGAAAGAAACTAGAAGATTTTAAAGTATAAAACAATATGGGGGAGATTTCTATCCCCCATTTTATTATTAACTAAAAAAGGGGACACTATGAAGATAAAAGCATTTGAAAAAGAGATATTAGAAAATTGTATTGATGATAAGGACTTTGTAAAATTTTTAAAAGAGAATTCAAATTTAAAATTAGAATTAGAAACTGTAGATATAAGAAAAGAAGAAAAGGTTGAAGAGAATAGTTATGTAGTAGAAGGGATTGTTGGAGAGTATTTAGAGGAGATCTCTTATATTCAACCACTTTCAAAAGAGGAACTAGAAACTGTTTTAGAAACTTTAGATGAAGAAGAAAGTGCTCATAAATTAATAGAGAGTAATTTAAGAGAAGTTGCAAATATAGCTTTTGATTATTTAATAGCTGGAATTGATTATTTAGATTTAATTCAAGAGGGAAATATTGGAGTAATAAAATCTTTAGAAGAGTATAGACCATCAAATGGAGATATTATAGAGTATATTAAATTATGGGCTAGAAGAGAGATGTTACTATTTGTAGATGAAAAAGTAGAAACAGAAAAGTATATGTATAAAGGATACTTCTCAAAAAGAAAAGAGGAGTTAATAGAGCATGAAATTGTAGCAGAGTTAGAGGAAGAGGATACTGACGAGATTCCTTTAGATGAAAAATCAGAAATAATAGAAGAAAAAATAAATGAAGTTGAAAAACTTGATTATAATTCAGTTCTTAAAAAAATATCTCACTTAGAAGAGGAGATTTTAAAAAGATACTATGGATTAATCGGAGATAAAAGAGAATCTCTATTTGAAATTGAAAATGCATTAGATTTAAAAAGAGGAGAAGGTGAGCAGCTATTTGAAGAAGCTCTAACAAAAATATCTTTAGGAGGAGGAAGAAGTTTAAAGATATGAAGCTAAGTAAAATTATAAATTTTTTAGAAGAGAAATTTCCAACTTCTTTAGCTGAAGATTGGGACAATGTAGGATTATTAATAGGAAAAAGGGATTCGAAAATAACTGGAATTTTATTATCATTAGATTTAACAGAGAGTGTTATTGATAAAGCGATTGAAGCAGGTGCAAATCTAATAATAACGCATCACCCGATAATCTTTACATCTTTGAAAAAGATAACTAATGACACTTTAGCAGGACGAAAAATAATAAAATTAATAGAAAATGGAATTTCAGTATACTCAATGCATACAAATTTAGATTCAGGAAAATCAGGATTAAATGATTTTTTAGGTGAGAATATACTTGGAATGAAAAATGGAAAAATACTTGATCCAATGGAAAGTAATGGAAGAGAGTATGGGATTGGAAGAGTTTATAAACTAGATGAAAGTTTAAGTATAGAAAATTTATCGAATTTATTGAAAGAAAAGTTAAATTTAAATAGTATAAATGTAGTAAGATCAAAAGAAGAAAGAGAGATAAAAAAAATCTCTTTAGTCAGTGGGGCAGGGGCGTCTTATTGGAGAAAAGCTAAAAAATTAGGAGCACAAGTTCTAATTACAGGAGATATAAAATATCATGAAGCTATGGATGCAAGAGAGGAAAATTTTACTTTGATTGATATAGGTCATTTTGAAAGTGAGTGGATATTTTCAAACTTGTTGGAAAGTTTATTGAAAAAAGAGTTTGAAATAGAAATTTCAATATACAATGATGGCCCAATATTTCAAAAAATGTAAGGAGAACATAGGATGCTAAAAAAAGTTATGGTAGGTTCATTGATATTTTCTACTTTGGTCCTTGGAAAAATAAATGATTATAGAAATGTTTTTTCAGAAGATGATAAATCAAATTTATTGACAGTTGTAGAAACTTTCCAAGAAAAAACAGGAGATAAACTTTATCTGAATACTTTAGAAGAAAATGAAGGTTTTGAGGCAGATGAACAAGAGAAAACAGTTATTGTAAATTTAATAAAAAATAATGAAAATGATGTTTTAAAGGTACAATTAAAAATTTCACAGGATTTAAATCCTGAAGATATGGCTTCAGATTTATCGTTATTATTAACAAATGTGGAAGAGTATGTAGGTGAAAAAAATGAGACTCTGATAGCAACAAATCTAGTTGAGGGGTTACAAGAGATATTTGTAGCAACATCTGATTCTCAAGAGAATAGTAAAGATTTAGAACAGATGTCACTAGGTACTAAGGTATTTTTAGGAATTTTGTTGACATTTTTAGTATTATCTATTAGAATAATACAGGTAAAAAGAAAAAAGAAAAAATACAAGTTAAAAAGTGATAGGTATTAGAGTTAATCGCTTGCGTTAGCAAGAGGAAAGTCCGGGCTCCACAGAGCGAAAAGGGTAGCTAACGGCTACTAAAGGAAACTTTAAGGAAAGTGCCACAGAAAATAGACCGCTACATTTTGTAGTAAGGGTGAAAAGGCGGTGTAAGAGACCACCAGTTCTTTAGGAGACTAAAGAAGCTAGGTAAACCCCCTTTGGAGCAAGACTAAATAGGAGAGAATAGGGGCTGCTCGTCCTCTCTCAGGGTAAGTTGCTTGAAGCTATAAGCAATTATAGCTCTAGATAAATGATTGACAAATACAAAACCCGGCTTATTTAATGCCTATCAATAATAAACAACTGAGTCAAGAAATTTTATATAAATTCCTTGGCTTTATTTTTTATATAAAATCTTATTAGGAGAAAATTGTTATGAAAAAGATGAAAATAGCAATAGGAGTAATATTATTAGCACTAGTAGGGTGTACTCCTTTAGAAAAGAAAATAAGTGATGAGGAAAGAATTTTATTGCCATCAGTTCCAAAGCAAGCTTATGATGTAAGTATATCAACTATGCCAGAAGGTGAATTTATACCTCAAACAGATATAATTCATACAGGTCAAAACGTAGCTTTAGCAGAAAATGCAGTTACAGAGATTACTTTAAATGGAATAGATCAAGTAAATATAGCAAAAAAACAAGTTAGAAATAAATTAGCTTATAATGGGAATTCAACTGTACCTTTTACAGGGACATTTGCAGCAGTAGTCGGTGTTCATAAACACTATACTGAAGACTATAGAGATGGAAAATTAAGTGGTTATAAGATTTGGTATTCTGAAGCAGGAAGAGTAGGATTAAAAGAGCCTTATGCAAATGGAGTTAAAAATGGAGTTCAAGAAACATATTATAGAAATACAGGAAATATTCGTTCAAGAATAACATATTCAGGTGGAAGAATATCTGGACCAGCAACTTGGTATGACAATACAGGAAAAATATTACATCAAGAGGATTTTAAAGGTGGAAATGGAGAATGGATTGCATACTGGGATAATGGAAAAGTTAGAGAGAAAGGTAGATTAGCAGGTGGACTTCAAAATGGAGAATGGAGAAGTTATACACCAAAAGGTGAATTAGAAAAAATTACAAATTACAGAAATGGATCTCCTTTATCACAAGAGTGGTTAAAATAAATTAGTTGACAAAATACATAAAAAATGATATGATTAACAGTAGATTAAGCTTGGATAAGGTCGTCAGCAACCGAATCTAGCGATCTTTATACTTTTGGAGGTGTTAGAATGTACGCAGTTATAAAAACTGGAGGAAAACAGTACAAAGTTGCAGTAGGTGAAGTATTAAGAGTTGAAAAACTAAATGCTGAGGTTAACACAACTGTAGAATTAACAGAGGTTCTTTTAGTATCAAACAATGGAGAGGTTAAAGTTGGAACTCCTGTTGTTGAAGGTGCTAAAGTAGTTGCAGAGGTTGTTGCTCAAGGTAAAGGAGCTAAAGTTGTTAACTTCAAATACAAGCCAAAGACTGGATATCACAGAAAGAAAGGTCATAGACAACTTTTCACTGAGATCAAAGTTACTGCAATCAATGCATAATTAATTTATGACAAAGATTGAAATTTTAAAAAAAAATGGTAAAGTAGTTAGATACAGAGCCAATGGTCATGCTGAATACGCTGAGTACGGGCAAGATATTGTTTGTGCCGCAATTTCCATGGCAATGCAATTTCCGTTAGGAGGATTGCAAGAGATTTTGGATATTACTCCGAAATTTGAAATTGACTCCGATGGGTACTTAGACGTTGATATGAGGGGAATGGATTTTTCTAACAAAGAAAAAGAGGTTCATGTATTATTAGATACAATGGTATTGATGTTGAAAGAACTATCTAAGGGTTATCCTAAACACATAAAGCTTGTAGAGAAGGAGGAAATTTAGATGCTATTTACATTAAATATACAATTATTTGCGAAGAAAAAAGGACAAGGTTCTGTTAAGAACGGAAGAGATTCTAATCCAAATTACCTTGGAGTTAAAAAGTATGATGGAGAGGTTGTAAAAGCTGGAAACATCATCGTTAGACAAAGAGGAAACAAATTCCACGCTGGAAACAACATGGGATGTGGAAAAGATCATACTCTATTCGCATTAATCGATGGATACGTAAAGTTCGAGAGATTAGGAAGAGACAAGAAGCAAGTTTCAGTTTACGCTGAGAAAGCTAACTAAGATTTTAAAGGAGAGATTGACAATCTCTCCTTTTTTTCATAGTTATATATTTGTTAAATTATTTTTTACTAAATATACCAAGAATTCCTCCAGAGATTAAAAGAGCAATATCTTTTAATAAAGAAGCCAGATTAAAATGACCAGAATATGCTAAATATTTAGATTCCCATTGAGGTGCAAATTTATCTTTAAATTGTTTTAACCCTTCAAAATTATAGAAGTTTCCACCATGATTAAATAGAAATACACTAAGTTTATTCCATAGTGGAGCTAGTTCACCACCATATATTCCAGCAAGTGGAGCCATTCCTAAACTAAAACGTTCATATTCATTTTCTTTTGACCAGTTTATTATTTTTATAAATAAATATTCCATAGTTCCAGATGGAGCAGATTCAATATATCTCATTAAATCAATAGCAACTTCATTTTTATTTTCAGTACTTAATAAATTAGAAAAAGCAATTAATTCATTATTTTCATTATATAAAAGTGCTATTTTAAAATTTCTAAGATAATCTAAATTAAAACTTCCTAAAGAAAAACTTTTTTCTTTTGCTTTTTTATTTTTTAACCAATTATTAGAAACTTCTTCTAGTTCAGTTTCAATACCTTCAATAGAATCAATAACTTTAAAAGTAAAGTTCAATTTCTCAAATTTGTTAAAAGTGTATCTAATTTTTTTGTATAAAGGTGTTGAGATATCATAATCCTTAAGATTAACAACAGCTTCTTCACCAATTTTAATTATTTTTAGACCAAGCTCTAAATATTCAGAAAGATGTTCTTTGGAAATTTCATAAAAAGCTATATTTTTTCCACTTTGCTTTCCAATTCGATAGAAATCTTGTATAATTTCACGAAAGTGTTTTTTATCGCCAATGGGGTCTCCCATAGAGATAAGATTTCCATTAGTGTTTCCATACATAATAAAAGAGTCTTTACCCTTATCAAAGAGAATTGATTTATCAGGTAATAATGATAGAGAAGCGTAGCTATTATCACTTGACTTAATTATTTTCTTTATTTCATTTATAACTTTAGAACTTGGTATTTTTTCTACACTTAATACAGTATTAAAAAAATTAAAAACTAAAAAAATACAAAATATAGATAGAGATATAAAACTGTTCCTTAAAAATATAGTATAATGTCTATTTAAAACTAGATGCCACCAAACTTCCTTTTTATATTCTACTGTTTTAAAGGAATAAAATCCAAAAAAGATACTGAGTAAAATAACAAGTAGAGTGAATAATACCCACTTTATAGATAATCGATCTTTTAAAATTGAAGATTTTCTATAAAATCGATCTTTAGATGGAACTAATAAAATTAAAATAAAGCTGAAAAAAGCTGCTTCTAAATAATTAAATCCTTTAAAAAAACTAAAAAATATTGCAAAGATAAAAGCAATAATAGAAAGGTAGTAGGCACTATCTAATCGTCTATAGATTCCGTAAGCTAATATAAGAAGAAAGGTTCCAATTATATTAGATGAAAGATGAGATAAAGTTATAATATCTCCAGGTAAAACAGAGTAGATAAACTTAATATACCTTATATCAAATTTTGATGAGTTTGAAAATATAATAAGTGTTCCAGATAAAAAGATTAAAATACTTAAAATGTCAGGAAAAATCCTTTTTAAAATAAAGTGTAACTGTTTCATAAATATAAAATCCCTCCTCTAATAAACAAAAGGTGAGCTAGCTAGCTCACCTAAAATTATAAATTAATCATTAAGTTTAAGAACAGATACGAATGCCTCTTGTGGAATCTCTACGTTTCCAATTTGTTTCATTCTTTTCTTTCCTTCTTTTTGCTTCTCTAAAAGCTTTTTCTTTCTAGAAATATCTCCACCATAACACTTAGCAAGAACGTTCTTTCTATAAGCTTTAATAGTTTCTCTAGCTATTATTTTAGCTCCTAATGCAGCTTGAATAGGTACTTCGAATTGTTGTCTAGGAATAATTTCCTTTAATTTTTCACAAATAGCTCTTCCTCTTGATGCAGCGTGATCAGTGTGAGCAATAAATGAGAATGCATCAACAACATTTCCTGAAACAAGAATATCTACTTTAACAAGAGTAGACTCTTTATAACCAATCATCTCATATTCAAATGAAGCATATCCCTTAGTTCTAGATTTTAACTTATCGTAGAAGTCAATAACAATCTCTGCAAGAGGTAACTCATATATTACCATTGTTCTGTTATCATCTATGTACTTCATATCAATGTAAGTTCCTCTTTTTTCCTGACAAAGTTCCATAACGTTTCCTACATAATCTTTAGGAGTAAGGATACTTCCTTTTATATATGGTTCTTCAACACAGAATTTAGCTCTTCCACCTTCAGGGAAATCACAAGGGTTATCGATAACATAAGTTTCTTTTCCTTCTAGAGTAATTCTATACTCAACTGAAGGAGAAGTAGAGATTAAATCTATATCATATTCTCTTCTAAGTCTTTCAACAATAATTTCCATGTGTAGTAATCCTAAGAATCCACATCTAAATCCAAATCCTAGAGCAAGAGATGTCTCAGGGATGAATGTTAAAGATGCATCATTTAATTGAAGTTTTTCTAAAGCTTCTCTTAAATCCTCGTAATCATCAGTAGATATTGGATATAATCCAGCAAATACCATTGATTGAGCAGCTCTAAATCCTTCTAAAGGTTCAGCACAAGGTCTTTTAGCATGAGTAATAGTATCTCCTACTTGAGTATCTTGAATAGTTTTAATACCAGTTATGATATATCCAACAGATCCAGAACTTAATTCAGGTTGCTCTTTTTTAGTTGGAGCAAAAATACCACATTCAAGAACATCAAATTCTTTTCCAGTTGACCAAATTTTAATTTTATCTCCCTTTTTAATAGAACCATCAAGAACTTTAACATAAGTTATAACTCCACGATAGTCGTCAAATAAAGAGTCAAAAATCATAGCTCTTAAAGGAGCTTCTTCATCAAAAGTTGGAGCAGGAACTCTTTCAACAATAGCTTCTAAAAGCTCTTCAATTCCAATTCCAGCTTTAGCTGAAACTAAAACAGCGTTATCTGCAGGTAATCCAATAATATCCTCAATTTCATTTTTAACTTTATCTACATCAGCAGCAGGTAAGTCAATTTTGTTAATAACAGGTACAATCTCAAGGTTATTCTCAAGAGCTAAGTAAACGTTAGCTAGAGTTTGAGCTTCTACACCTTGAGCAGCATCTACAACTAGAAGAGCTCCTTCACATGCAGATAGCGAACGAGAAACTTCATATATAAAGTCAACGTGTCCTGGAGTATCAATAAGATTTAATTCATACTCATTTCCATCTTTAGCAGTATATTTTAAAGTAACAGCCTGAGCTTTTATCGTAATTCCCTTTTCTCTTTCTAACTCCATTGAATCAAGAAGTTGTTCTTTCATTTCTCTTTCAGTAACAGTTCCAGTAGCTTGAAGTAGTCTATCAGCTACAGTTGATTTACCGTGATCTATATGTGCTATAATTGAAAAGTTTCTTTTAAATTTTTGTAACACAATATCCTCCTCTAAATATATTTCTTCACACTATATTATAAAAGAATTATCAAAAAAAATCAATCTAAATTAAATAATAGCTTGACTTTATGAAGGTTTTTAGAATATCATTAAAGAAGAATATAAAAAAATAAGGGGGATTAATAATGATCTTTGGACAAATGAATGAATTAAAGTTTTATAAGGGAATTTCTAGTGGTCTAGATATGGCTATAGAGGCTATTGAAAACGGAAGTTATATAAATGGGGTAGTAGGAAAAAATGAATTAGATGGAGATAATGTATTTTTTAATCTTCAAGAGTGCAAAACTAAAGTTTTAGAAGAGTGTTTCTTTGAGGGGCATAAAAAATATATAGATATTCATGTAGTAATTGATGGCGAAGAGGGAATTGGTTACTCTTTAAAAGACTCACTAAAAGAAAAAACTGAATATAATGAAGAGAGTGATTTTCAAGTTTTAGAGGGAACTGAAGAGTACAGATTAAACATGACTAAGGATAACTTTCTAATAGTTTTCCCAGATGAGCCTCATATGCCATTAATTGCAAAAAATAATGAGCCTAAAGAACTAAAGAAAGTAGTATTTAAGATAAAGTACTAAGAAGAAGGAAGAAATGGAACAAATTAATAATAAACTGTTTTTATGGATAAGTTTGCTGGCTTTTTTAGGTGGAGGTATGAATGCCTTTGCAATATTGGAATTTTCTCTAACTGCAAGCCATATAACGGGAAGCGTAACAAGAATCTCAACTGATTTAGCATACTATAATATACCCCATTTGAAAATAATGCTAGGATTAGTGGTAGCATTTTTTACTGGAGCGATAGTTTCAGGTATTATTATTGGATCAGGAAGAGATTTTGAACTTAGAAAAAGATATGGAGATACTTTCATATTTATTGGAGTACTATTAAAACTTTTAGATATATATTTATATGCTGAAGTTTTATTTGTATTTATTCTTGCCTTTTCTTTAGGTTTACAAAATGGTCTATTTATACGTTATAGAGGTATGGTAATTAGAACTACTCATATGACTGGAACAGTAACAGATTTAGGTGTTGTAATAGGGCATTATTTAAGAGGAAATAGAGAGATAACATGGAAAATGAAATATTATGCTATGAATATACTTTCTTTTATAACTGGAGGTCTTTTAGTAGGATTAGGACTAAAGTATTTAGGAAGAGATATTATAAACTATATGTCTATAGCTTATATTTTAAGTGGAGCTTATTATTTCTTATTAAGAGATAGATATTATAAAATGAAAAGGTAGGAGAGGAAAATGGAAAGATATTTTATAACAATAGAGGAAAAAAAAGAGGTAGTAGAAAAGTATCCAACTCTTGAGTGTGAAAACTCAATAGGAATGATGATAGATGACTATATGTCTATAAAGTGTAAAGTTTTATCAGGAACATGTACTTATAGATTAGGACAAAAGAATGAGTATAAAAATTGCAAAATACTAAATAAATAGTAGAAAATATGGGGTGAGATTAATGGATATGAAAACTCTTTATTCAGCAGGAATGAATTTTGATGCTTTTATGGGAACAGGAATAAAAAGTGAAAGAGATAGAATTCCTAAGAATTATTCAAGAATAACTATGACTGAAGATGAAATCAATATTGTAAAAAATATTGAAAAAAAAATAAACTTCTTAGTTTCAGGAGAGCCATGGTGCATGGACTTTCAATTAAATGTAACTGTATTGAAAAAGTTTTGTGAGTTAAATCCAAATTTTGATATGGCTATTATAACTAAAGCTAGAGGAGAGAAATTTTTAAAACCTTTAATGGAAGTAGAGGAGTTTAAAGTTCCTTTTATTGTTCCATTAACAGAGGAGTTTGAAGTTTATGGAGATATTTTTGTAGAGAGACCAAAAGAGATTAAAAAGTTTGTTTATGAAGATGTAAAAATGGACTATTTAAAAGGTCAATATTTAAACGAAACTATTAAAGATTTAATAGAGATGATAACTAAAAAGTAGATGTTATTTAACATCTACTTTTTTCATATCTTCATAATAGTTTCTCATACTTGCTTTGTTATATTGGAAATTATGAATTTTATTACTGATTCCAATTCCATCAATTTTATAAACTAATGGAACTATTGGATTTTCATCTAAAATAATCTCTTGAACATTTTTATAATATATTTTTCTCTTTTCTATGTCAGTAGTAGTACGAGCTAAATCAATCTCTTTATCTAAAATTGGATTACTATAAAAAGATCTATTTCCTTCAGCTCCAATTGAGTTTGAATGGAATAGAGTAGTAACTACAGTATCAATATCACTAACACCTAAAATCCATGTAGTTAAAAGAATATCATGAGCACCCTCTGAAGTTTTCTTTAGAAATGTTCCCCACTCAACAATTTCAATATTTGATTCGATTCCAATCTCTTTTAAATTAGCTTGTATAATTTGAGCTATTTGAACTCTTACTATATTTTCACTTGTCCAAATTTTAAAAATTGGAAGTTTTTTTTCTTTAGTTTCATTGGCAATAATCTCTTTCACTTTTTTTATATCGTTATCTATTGGTTTTAAATTTTGGTAACTTCCAAAAATATTTGGATTTATTGGAGAGGTTGCAATAGAGCCTCTATTTAGAAATATAGCTTCTAAAATTCCAGCTTTATCAATAGCCATATGAATGGCTTTTCGAATATTTTTATTATCTAAACCATCTTTTTGAACATTTAAAACCATTAACTCTGTCGTTGTTGTAGTTTTATGAAGCAGATTCAGATTGGGATTTTTTTCTACAATTTGAAAATCAATGGGAGATATAGCATAAATAATATCAACCTCACCAGTTTCTAAAGCAGCTAAACGACTAGTATTTTCAGTGATTATTTTAAAAACTAGGCCATTATTTTTAGGTGCTCCTTTAAAATAATCTTTAAAACTACTCATAACAATTTTATCACCATCTCCCCAATTGGTAACCATATAAGGACCAGTACCAATTGGATTTAATGCAACGTTATTTCCAGCCATTACGTAATTTTTATTCATAATAGCAGCTATAGGAAGAGTTAAATTAGCTAAAAATGGTGCTGACGGTTCATGTAAAGTTATAAGAACTTTATCATCTGACGTTTTAGCAACTGATTTAATATCTTTTAATATAACTCTACTTCCAGGTTTCTCCATCATTCTCTCTAAACTAAAAATGACATCATCTGTTGTCAATATATCACCATTATGAAACTTAACTTTTTTTCTAATAGTAAATAAGATCTCTGTAGGAGAGAGATAGACAAAACTTTCAGCTAATTCAGGTATAGGAGTTCCCTTATCATCAAGAGTAACTAAAGTATTGAAAATATGTTCTGTGATACCAAGAGTTGGAAACTCATTAAATGTGTGTGGATCTAATGATTTAGGTTTTGAACCCTGTGCTACAGTAATAATATTATTATTATTACTAAAGGAAATATTAAATACAAATATAAAGTTTATAGCAAGTAGCAAAGTAAAATATTTTTGAATAAATTTTCTCATAATTCTCCTTTAAATAATATTATTGTAAGATGCCTAAGTGTAGATTGTAATAAAACCCTTTATTATTAATTAATTCATCATGAGTTCCTGCTTCAACAATACCATCGTCTGTTAAAACGACTATAGTATCAGCATTTTTAACAGTGGATAATCTGTGAGCAACAACTATAGTTGTACGGTTCTTAGAAAGTTCATCTAAAGATTCTTGAATAAGTTGTTCAGTTATATTGTCTAAAGCAGATGTAGCTTCGTCTAGTATTAAAATTGGTGGATTTTTTAAGAAGATTCTTCCAATAGCAATTCTTTGCTTTTGACCACCAGAAAGTTTTACTCCTCTTTCTCCAACTTCCGTATTATAACCATCTGGTAATGTTTCAATGAAGTCATGAATATTAGCTTTTTTAGCAGCTTCAATAATCTCTTCATCAGTGGCATCGGGCTTTCCAATAGTTAAATTCTCTTTAATACTTCCAGTGAAAAGAAATGGATCTTGTTGAACTATTCCAATATTTTTTCTTAATGAATCAATTTTAAAATTATAGATACTTTGTGAATCAATTTTGATATCTCCACTATCTATATCATAGAATCTAGGAATTAAATTACAAATAGTAGTTTTTCCACCACCAGAAGGTCCTACAAGAGCTAAAGTTTCACCAGCTTTTATGTTAAGGGAAAAATCTTTTAAAATATTTTTTTTATCATGACTAAAATAGATATTTTCAAATTTAATATTACCTCTAACATCTTTTAACTCTTTAGCACCTGCGGAATCCTTTTCAATATCCTCGTCTAACATCTCTTTGAAACGTTTAAATCCACTCATACCATTTTGATACTGCTCAACAAAACCAACAAGTCTTTTTATAGGTTGACTAAAAATTCTAATATATAAAAGATAAGCTAAAAAATCACCAAAATTAATTTTACCTTGATATGTAAAAATAGCTCCAAAAACTAATACAAGATAATCTAACATATCTGTAAGAAAAGTCATTCCTGAAACATATTCAGCCATAACTTTATATGCACCTTCACGAGCTGTCTTAAACTCTACATTACTTTTTTTAAATTTTTCTAATTCATCATTTTTATTAACAAAAGCTTTAGAAACTCTAATTCCACTAATACTATTTTGTAAAGTTGAATTAATAGCTCCAATTTTTTCACGTGTTTCTAAAAACGCATCAGACATTCTTTGTCTTCTATTAATAGTGAACCAAACTATAAATGGAATAACTGAAAAAACTATAAGTGTTAGCGGAATATTGATATTTAAAAGAAGGAAAAAAGAACCAAAAATCATGATGACTGATATAAAAAGATCTTCAGGTCCATGGTGAGCAAGTTCAGAAACTTCTTGTAAATCATTTACAATTCGAGACATAATACTTCCAGTTTGAGTATTATCAAAATATTTAATTGGGAAATTTTGAAGTTTTGTGTAAACATCTTTTCTCATATCTCCTTGCATTCGAACACCTACTACATGTCCCCAATAATTCATAAAGTAATTACAAATAAGTTTTATGATATATATCCCAAAAAGTGTAATTGCTAAAATTAAAATGCTTCGGTAGTTTTTATTGGGAATATAGTTATTTACAGCAACTCTACTTAGCATAGGATAGATTAAATCACAAACAGAAACGGTAATAGCCGCAAGTAAATCTAGAAAAAATAGTTTTTTATAAGGTTTATAATAACTTATAAATTTTTTTATCATACATGACCCCCTCGATGAGTTTTATTATAATTTTAAAAGAAAAAAAGTTAAAAGTCAAAGAATATTAAAACTCATAGAAAAATAAAATATAAAGAAAGAAAATATCTGAATTAAAAGTACAATATAGTGAATATTAGTTTGTGCTTTAGGAGGATTTTTTATGGATAATATAGGATTAGTTTTAGAAGGTGGAGGGTTAAGAGGAGCTTATACATCTGGAATTTTAGATTATTTTTTATCTAAACAGTTGCATTTTAAATATACAATTGGAGTTTCAGCAGGTGCAATTTATTCAGCATCTTATGCTTCGAGACAGAAAAGAAGAAATATTGATATTATTTTAAAATATTTAAATGATGAAAGATATATGGGATATAAATATTTAATAAAAAATGGAAGTTATATAAATGTAGATTTTGCATATAGAAAAATGACCTATGAGCTAGCACCTTTTGATTTTGAAACATTTTATAATTGTGATTTAGAATTTAAAGTGGGAGCATTTAATTGCATAAAAGGAAGAACAGAATTTTTTTCTAAAAAAGATTTTAAAGGAACAGATGATCTTTTAGAATCTCTAATTGCATCAGGAAGTTTACCATTTTTTTCTAAAGAGACAACAATAAATGAGAAGATATATTTAGATGGTGGAATAGCTTCACCAATTCCAATAGCTCAGTCAATATTAGATGGAAATAGTAAAAATGTTGTTATTTTAACAGAGGATGAAGGATATAAAAAAGAGCCTTTAAAATTACAGCCACTAATAAAATTGTATTATAGAAAATATCCTAAAGTAGCAGAAGCATTAATAAAACGTCATTTAGTTTATAATAGAACTTTAAAAGATATACAAGAGCTGGAAAATAAAGGAGATGTTTTTGTTTTTAGGCCTAGTGAGATAGTGGTCGTAGATAGATTAGAAAGAGATTTAAATAAAATTAAAGCCCTTTATAATTTAGGTTTAAAAGATGCAAAAGAAAATTATGAGAGATTATTAAATTGGATGAATAATAAAAATGAAGAGAGCCAAGAGTAGGCTCTCTTCATTTTTAAATATTATTATTGTTTTGCAGGTGTTGTAGTAGGAGTAGCTTTCATCATCTCATACTGATTCTTCATCATTTCAGTCTGCATTTTAGCTCTAATCTCTCCAATCTCTTTATTAAGTTTTTCAACTTTATTCCAATCAACTTTGTCATCTAACATTGCTTTTTTTATATCTAGCTGTTTTTGCTCAATATCAATCATATTTTTTTGCATCTCAGGTGTTGCATACATCATATTACTTTTCATCATTTTTTTGTCACTTTTCCAACCAGGCATCTGTGTCATATTTTGCATCATATTATTGCATGTAGGACAATTATTATTTTGAGATTGCATCATAGGCATATCATTCATTGTATTTTGTTGAACATGATCTTGATGATTATCATGTGATGCAGCAAAAGTAAAAGCTGAAATAATAAAAGAACATACTAAAACATATTTTTTCATGAAAAAAACCTCCTAAATAATACATAATATAGTTATGTTCTATTATTAAAAATAACTTAAAGACTTCCTTTAAAATAGAGTTAAATTGCGTTATTTTCTTGAAGTAAATTTTTAAAGAATTCAACACCGTGTATTAAAGCTTCATTTTCAAAATCAAATCGATTGTTATGAAGAGCACAAACATGTCCTTTTTCTTCATCTCTAATACCAACTAATGCCAATAATCCAGGAGTTCCATTTTGCGAATAAAAAGAGAAATCTTCAGATCCACTTAAAGAGATATCAGTAAAAACTTTTTTATCTTTTAAAGCTTTTAGAGCTTTTTCAAAAAGATTAGAATCGTTAACCACTGGTGGATAAAAAGGTTGAAATTTCATATCAATTTTTACATCAAAAGCTAGTTCAAACCCTTTATTAATATGCTCCATTCTTTCTTGGATAAAAGGTATTAAAGATATATTTTCAAGTCTAATAGTTCCAAGCATATTAACAGTTCCAGGAATAATATTTCTAACTGTACCAGCATGGAAAGCTCCAATTGTAAGTAAAAAATGCTCATAAGATGGTATATTTCTAGATTTAATTGATTGATAGGCTTCTACTAATTTAGCTCCAATTAGTATTGAATCAATACCTTTATGAGGTTGAGCACCATGACACCCTTTTCCAGTTAAAACAATATCTAAATTTATATTTTGAAGAGATACAAAACCAGATTTTACAGCGAACTCTCCAACTTTAATCTCAGGATATACATGTAAAGCGTATATAGCTTCTATATTTTTAGATTTGTAGTACTCATCAGCTACAATAAATCTAGCTCCACCAGCTCCCTCTTCACCAGCTTGAAATATAAAAACTAAAGATTTTTTTAATTTTGTTCCTTTAGATATTAAAAGTTTAATCTCCTGAATAAAAGTTAAAAGCATGGCTGTATGTCCATCATGCCCACATGCGTGCATCATACCTGGAGTTTTAGATTTAAAAGGATTAGTGCTTTCTTCAGTTAATGGCAAAGCATCAATATCAGCTCTAAAAGCGATACATTTCTCACTTTCTCCTGGAATAAAGGCAACAGTACTTGTTCCAACACAATGGTACTCTATCTTTTCTTTATCTAAAACCTCTCTAATATATTCAGCAGTTTTAAATTCGTTTAATGCTATTTCTGGTATCGTGTGTAGATAGTTTCGATGAGTATTTAAATTATTTAACATATAATCACTCCCCTAGAATTGTTACTTAAATTAATACCATATTTTTTGTACTTTTGTCACATTTATTTTATCAATACTTTAGATACAAATAATATAATTGTGTTATCAGAACTCTTGAGGTACACTTGTCTAAATTAAATGATAGTAGGAGGGGAGTTAATGGAAAAAGTAAATGAAAGAAAAAAACATGGTATCTTAGATTGGATAGAAAAGGTTGGAAATAAAATTCCACATCCATTTATGCTTTTTTTCTTTTTAAGTGTTTTTATTATTTTACTATCTTGGGGATTAAATTATTTAGACGTTGGTGTAATAGACCCTGTTAAAAATGAAGTTGTAAAAGTAAAAAATTTACTTTCTAGTGAGGGTATAAATTTCATGTTACAAAATACAATAAAGAATTTTACAGGATTTTCACCTCTAGGTTTAGTTTTAGTTATGACTTTGGGAATTGGATTAGCTGAGCATGTTGGTTTAGTATCAGCTTTTATGAGAAATACTATTCTTAATAGTTCTCCAAAGGTTATTACGTTTATGATTATGTTAATTGGTATTTGTGGAAATATAGCATCAGATGCAGCTATTGTTGTAGTTCCTGTAATATCAGCTTTTATATTCTGCTCTTTAGGAAAGCATCCTCTAGCTGGAATAGCTGTAGGTTATGCTGCAACAACAGCTGGTTTTAGTGCAAATCTAATTGTAGCAGGAACAGATGCTCTATTAGCTGGAATTTCAACAGAAGCTATGAAAATTGTAAATCCAAATATAACTGTTTCAGTTGTGGATAACTGGTATTTTATGGGAGTATCTACATTTTTATTAGCAATAGTAGGAACAGTTGTAACTGAGAAAATTATAGAACCTAGATTAGGAAAATATACAGGTAAAAAGATAATTGAAAGAGAGGCAGTTAATCAAGTAGAAAAAAAAGCACTAAAAAAAGCAGGAATCTATGTGAGTATGTATATTCTGTTTTTAGTAGCAATTGTTTATCCTAAAAATAGTTTTTTAAGAAATCCAACAACAGGTTCTCTTTTAAATTCACCACTATTAAATGCAATAATTCCACTATTATTGATACTTTTTCTAATAGCAGGAATAACTTATGGAAAGGGCGTTGGAAAGATAAAAGATATGTCAGATATTCCTAAATACATGACTTTAGGAATAAAAGATATGTCTAGTTATATTGTTTTAGTTTTTATGATTGGTCAATTTATAGCATATTTTAACTGGAGTAAACTTGGATTTGTTTTAGCTGTAGAGGGTGCAGATTTACTAAAAAATCTTAACTTAAGAGGAATACCTTTATTTGTGATGTTTATATTACTTTCGGCATTTATAAATCTTTTTATTGGAAGTGGATCAGCTAAATGGGCTTTATTAGCTCCAATATTTATACCTATGTTTTATATGTTAGGTTATAATCCTGCTTTAACTCAGATGCTTTATAGAATAGGTGACTCTACAACTAATGTAATATCACCTCTATTTCCATATATGCCAATAGTTCTTGGTTTAGCTCAGGAGTATGAAGAGGACTCAGGAGTAGGAACTGTGATATCTTTGATGCTTCCATATACTATAGCTATGTTAATAATGTGGATTATTATGGCTATTATTTGGATATACTTAGGGATACCATTAGGCCCAGGTGCTCCAATAGATATTTAAATAAATTTGTAAAAATTATATTAATTTCAAAGAATTTAACTTCTCTTTTGGTAGTATATAACAAAGATTATATAAAATTAAAAGGAGATAAAAAGATGAAAATTATTTTAATTGTCTTATCTATGATGTTATCAATTACATCTTTTTCTGCAGAGGAAACAAATAATTTAAATACGAATGCTCCAACAATTGAAAATGTATCAGTATCTAATATGGCCAACGAACAGTTTATTCAAAATGTTATGGGAAATCTAGGAGAGGACTCGGAGAATATGGAGAAAATGAATGAGATTGGTGAATTAGTGGATGCTGAAGTTCAAAAGGAAAAACCAGACTGGACTAAAGTTGAAGATTTGTATAATGAATTATCAATGTATACGAATAAAATGGCAGTAAATATGATGAGAACCCTAAAAGAGGGTGGACTTGATAAAAGTGAACCAAATTTTGAAGAGGAAATAAATAACGAATTAATGTCAGATATGGTTTTAGATGATGATGTATCATCAAATTCTATGGATGAAAAAGAGGTTATGAAAGCCATAAAAAAAGGGATGTCAGATAGAGAGCTTGAAAGAATGGAATACTTGAGTTCTAAAATAGCAAAAGAGATAGAGAGACCAAAACCAGATTGGGATCAGGTAGAAAAAGATTATAATGAGTTATCTAAATATACAAATAAAGTGACGGTTATAATAATGAAAGTAGAAAAAGATAAAAATGGAGCTCAGAAGTAGCTCCATTTTTTTATTATTAAACTATTTAACCTAATGCCACATCTAAAAACATCATTAGAGCAAAACCAAACATAACTCCGATAGTTCCTGAATCATCATGACGAATCTCTTTAGCAGTTGGAATAAGTTCTTCTGCTACAACGTATATCATAGCACCAGCAGCAAAAGCAAGTGCATAAGGAAGTAAAAAAGTCATTTTAATAACAAAAATAGCACCGATAACACCAGCTATTGGTTCAACAATACCAGAAGCCTGTCCATAGAAGAAGGCTTTTCTTCTACTCATTCCATCTCTTCTTAAAGGAATAGAAACAGCGGCTCCTTCTGGAAAATTTTGAAGACCTATACCAATAGCTAAAGCCATTGCAGAAACCAGTGTAGATGAAGATTCAGGTCCAGTTACAGCTAAAGCACCAAAAGCGACACCAACAGCTAATCCTTCAGGAATATTGTGAAGAGTTATAGCTAAAACTAAAAGAATACTTCTTCTCCATTTTGTAGAAATTCCTTCTGCATTTGATATAGGTTGATTTTGATGAAGATGAGGTAAAAATTTATCAATAGACCAAAGAAAAATACCACCAAAAAGAAAACCTATAACAGCTGGTTTCCATCCAGGTAAACCTATACTTTCTGCTAATTCAATGGCAGGATTCAATAGTGACCAAAAAGAAGCTGCAATCATAACACCAGAAGCGAATCCGAGCATTCCATTTAATACTTTTTGATTTATAGTCTTAAAGAAAAATACCATAGCAGCTCCAAGCATTGTTACAAAATATGTAAATAAAGTGGCCAAAAGAGCCTGTAAAACAGGATCTAAATTTTTTAAAAATTCATACATAAAAAATCCTCCTCAGTTGCTTAATGTAGTACTTAACTTACTTTTACAAGTTTATTATAAAAATCCTTTAAAATTAAAAAGGAATTCTATGGGTTTCATTTAATAATAAATCACAGACTTTAGTACAAGGAGGTTTGAAAATGGATTTTAAAAATATAAATATAATGGTAGGAATTGCAGCTTTGTTTTCAACAGTTTCTTTAAATTCGTACAGTAATGACTTAAATGACAGCCATCTACAAAAGATGTTAAACTATGAGATAAAATCAGATAGTAAAATATATACAGTACTTACACCTTTAAAGGATGTTATTCCACAAAACTTAAAAGGGTTTAAGGAGTATGATGAATATGCTCATAGCCTCATGATGTCAAATAGTTCGCAAGTGTTTTTAACAAAAGACGTTGGAAATAATTTTGTAATATATATGATACCTCATCATGAAGCTGCAATAATATCAAGTATAGGTGTTTTGAAATATACTCAAAATACAGAAGTTAAAAATTTAGCTGATAGAATAGTTCGTGCTCAAGAAAAAGAGGTTGAGTTTATGCAAAAACTATTAGAATCAGGAGAGTTAAGAGGAAATGATAACGAAAAGTTTCTTCCTAAAATGAAGAAGATAATGATGAAAATGATGAAAAGTATGAAATCTTATGATGGACAAGCAAATAATGCTAAAGAGATAACAAAAAGCTATTTACAAAATATGATTATTCATCATGAAGGAGCTGTAAGTATGGCTAAAGAGTATTTGAAGTTTGGAAAAAATAAAGAACTGATAAAAATGTCCAATGGAATTATTTTGAGCCAAGATGAAGAGATAAAAGAGATGAAACAGATATTAAAAAAGGCAAATTAAACATTTGCCTTTTTTTTAATTATTAAAAATTTTTTAAATCATCTTGTACATTACTAATTGTTCCTAAATTAAAGTTATCAATTAGAACTTGAAGAACATTAGAACTTAAAAATGCAGGAATAGTAGGACCTACATGAATATTTTTAAATCCAAGATATAGTAAAGATAGGAGAACCAAAACAGCTTTTTGCTCATACCATGCAATATTAAATACTATTGGTAAATCATTTACATCATCTAACTCAAAAACATCTTTTAATTTGAGTGCAATAACAGCTAGAGAATAACAGTCATTACATTGCCCAGCATCTAAAACTCTAGGGATACCACAAATATCTCCTAAGTCTAATTTATTATATCTGTATTTAGCACAACCTGCTGTAAGTATTACAGAATCTTTAGGCAGAGCTAAAGCAAATTCAGTATAATATTTTCTGTCTTGCATTCTAGCGTCACAACCACCCATGACATAGAATTTTTTTATTGCTCCAGATTTAACAGCATCAACAATTTTATCAGCTAAAGCTAAAACTTGATTATGAGCAAAACCAGCAATAATTTCACCATGTTCAATTTCAACAGGCGGTTTACACGCTTTTGCCTTTTCAATAATTTCACTAAAATCTTTAAATCCATCTTCATCAGCAAGAATATGTTCACATCCTTCCATACCAGCAGAGTTTGTAGTATAAACTCTTTCAAGATATTCAGCTAGAGTTCCTCTAGGAGGTACTAAACAGTTACTTGTAAATAAAACAGGACCATTAAAATCAACAAATTCTTTTGTTTGATGCCACCAAGACCCACCGTAGTTACCTACAAGGTTATCATATTTTTTAAAAAATGGATATGCATGACCAGGAAGCATTTCAGAGTGAGTGTAAACATCAACACCAGTACCTTTAGTTTGCTCTAAAAGCATTTCTAAATCTTTTAGATCATGTCCAGATATTAAGATTCCAGGCTTATTTCTAACTCCAATATTGATTTTAGTTATTTCAGGATGTCCATATGATGTTGTGTTAGCTTTATCTAAAAGAGCCATAGCATCAACACCCACTTTACCAACATTTAAAACCATTTGAACTAATGCTTCAATAGATAAAGAATCATCATCGACATTAGCTAGTGTTTCTTCGATAAATCTATATATAGAAACATCCTCATATCCTAAATTAAAAGCATGCTCAACATAAGCACACATTCCTTTTAATCCATATATGATAGTTTCTCTTAAAGAACGAATATCTTCATTTTCAGTTCTCAATACACCAACTTTTTCAGCATAATCTAAAAGTGAATCATCTGAGCTAAGATCAGTTGGGCAATTGATATATTTTGCATATTTTTCAGGAACAGAGATTTTATTATTTAAAAGCTCTATTTCTAAAGCAGTTCTGTAAGCTTCTCCAGTTTCAATCTCCCTTATAATAGCTTCATCGTGAAAGTTAGCATTGGTAATTGTAACAAAAAGAGCATTTACAACCCATCGGTGCAAGTCGTTAGTTATAGGAATTTTATCATTTAAAAGTTCAATATAAGCAGAAACAGTTTTAGCCATATGTATTAATAAATCTTGTAAATTAGCAGTTTCAGAGGCTTTACCACAAACCCCTCTAACAGTACATCCTTTATTCATAGCAGTTTCTTGACATTGAAAACAAAACATAGACATAGACAACCTCCTAAATTTTTTTTATATTTTTAAAAGTAAAAAAAACTGAGGTATTAAAAAGTACCCCAGTAAAAAAATTATTCTTTTTCAAACTCGTCTTTTCCAGCACCACAGATAGGGCAAACCCAATCTTCAGGAACAGCTTCCCAGGCAGTACCTGCCGCAACTCCATTATCAGGATCTCCTGTAGCAGGGTCATAAATCCAGTCACAAACTTTACATCTCCATTTTTCCATAAAAAATACCTCCTATGCTAGTTAATGTATCTGTGATATTTTTACAAAAAAATTATAGATTTCCTTTTAAATTTATAAAAAAATTAAAGGATATATTTATTGAATCTATAATATAAATTATAGAGAAAGTATATTTTAGGAGGAAGTAATATGGAAACAGTTAATAGTTTACTACAAATAAAAAATAGTTCAGGGGAGCCATTGCTACAGACACTGGGTCATGATGCAATTGAATTTTTAATTAGAACATTTGTTTTTATAATTATATTGTATTTAGGTTCATATTTTACGAAAAAAGTTGATAAATATATAGATAAAATTCCAGTAGTTAATCAGGATATTAATACAAAGCAGTTTACTAAATCAGTTACAAAATTAGGATTAAATGTAATGTTTTTTTTGATAGGATTATTAGCATTTGGTTTTAGTGAAGCATCAATAGCTACTATGATCAGTGCCATTGGTTTAGGTGTAGGTATCTCTTTAAAAGAGTTTCTATCAAATTTAGCTGGTGGAGTAGTGCTATTTTTTACAAGACCTTTTAGTATAGGAAATTTCATAAAAATAAATGGTGTAATGGGAGAGGTTGCTAAAATAGAGGTGTTTTCAACATATATAACTAGTTTAGATGGAAGAAGAGTTATAGTTCCAAATAATGTAATGATTAGCGGAAATATTATAAACTATGATGCAAATCTTTTTAGACGTATAAAATTAATGCTATCAGTATCTTATGATTCTGATATGAAAAAAGTAATTAGTATATTGGAGAATATAGCAAATACCTATGAAGGATTAAATAGAGATAGGGAAAACTTTATACATACAATGGAGTATGGAGATTCAAGTATAAATATTCTATTTATGGTTTGGACTCCAACAAATGGTTACTATAAAGTTAGAGGAGAGTTAATGGCATATATTTTAGAAGTATTTAACAAAGAGGGAGTAAATGTTCCATTTAATATTTTAGATGTAAATGTAACTGAAAGTAAATAGAGAGGAGGAAAAGATGAAAGACAGAATAGTTAGAGCTCTATTTTTTTCAGGTTTTTCAATTATAACAGGATTAATAGTGGGATTTATAGATGTATTTTTTTCAAAAGGGTTGATATTAGCAGCAAATCTACGAGTGGAATATTTTAATAAATTAATTATTTTTTTACCTTTTGTGGGAGTTTCAATGATATTTTTATATAAAAAATATGGAAAGGGTTCTTTAAAAGGAATGGGCTATGTATTCGAAGCAGCACATATGGAAAATGTAATTATTCCTAAAAGATTAATTCCATTTTCTATTATATCAACATGGGCGACTCATCTTTTTGGAGGTTCAGCTGGGAGAGAGGGAGTAGCAGTACAAATAGGTGCAACGGTAGCAAATACAATAACAAGATATGTAGAGAAAAAAATAAAGTTAAATATAGATGATTTAAAAAAAATCCTTATTTCAACAGGGATATCAGCTGGATTTTCAGGACTTTTTGGAACTCCGTTTGCTGCAACAATATTTTCTTTAGAGATTTTAAATATGGGCGTTGTTGAATACAAAGCTTTGTTTCCAGCATTTTTAGCAGCGTATACAGCTTTTGGTGTATCAGAGTATTTTGAGATGAAGCATTTCCATTTCTTAATAGAGGAGTTTCCTAAAAATGATATGAGAGATATAACAATGTTTTTAATGGCGACGTTTATATTTGCAGTTGCAGGGTATTGCTTTGCTTTTTTCTTAAAAAATTTTAAAAAGAATAAATATATGGTTGGTTTAGATCCTATAAAAAAAATATTTTTTGGAGGAATAATATTAGGCTTTTTAATTTGGTTAGTTTATGGAGGGAGATATAGTGGATTAGGAACTAATCTAATTGATATAGCTTTTTCAAAGGAGCAGTTATATTCATATGATTGGATATTGAAGATGTTCTTTACTATATTCACTTTAGGAATAGGATTTCAAGGGGGAGAGGTCACACCAATTTTTGCTATAGGAGCATGTTTAGGAGGAGTATTAGGAGGTTGGTTTGGTATTCCTGTGGAGTTTTTAGCAGCAATTGGATATTGTGCTGTATTTGCATCTTCTACAAATACATTTTTAGCCTCATTTTTAATAGGAATAGAGATATTTGGTTATAATATGGCAGGCTATCTTTTTGTAGCTTGTGCAATGGCTTACCTATTTAGTGGAGAGTTAAGCATATATGAAGGACAAAAAAAAGAGCATTTAAAAATATAAATGCTCTTTTTTATTTTAAAGTTTCAATAATGTTATCTATATCATCGAAACTCATATTATTTTTAAGGTATATAGCGTATTCTAAAGATGTCATTCCCCAACTATTTTTAATATCTAAATTGGCACCATTTTCTTTTAAAAAATTTACCATTTGTAAATCTTTATTAAAAATGGCAAGATTAATAGGTGTATTACCTTGTAGTGGTTCTTGGATATTAATATCTGCATTATAATCTAAAAATAGTTTAACAATATTAGTATCTTTTAATAAAACAGCTTTATGTATAGGATATCTGTACTCACCACTTCTGTCATTAACATCGATTCCATCTTCTAATTTAACTTTTAATTTCTCTAAATCTCCATTTTTTAATGCATTTTTAAATTCAATCATAAAATCCCCCTTAATCAGTAAAACTATTCAGAACAAACACAAGGATAATTTGGTGTAGGTTCATCACTTAAGTATTCTTTAATTTTTTCAATTCCAACGTAGTTAGTAACACTTTCCCAATCTTCAACTACTAAAGTAGGTGCAGCAGTAACATTAAGTTTTTGTGCTAGATCTTTAGCTTCAGTCAAATCATAGATAGCTAAATCATGTCTATTATTGAATAAACTTTTAACTACATCACAACTATCACAATTTTTAAGTACAAACAGTGTTTTTTTCATAATAGTCTACCTCCGTTATTTAATAAAAAAATTATAACACATTAATAGAGATTTATATTAAAATTTTTAACTAAATTTTTTAAAAAATTATTCTCTGGATTTACTGATACAATGAAGTTAACTTGATTTAAGTCACAAACTTTATAAAATTTAGAAGTATCGAACTTTTCATCTGTAACTAAAAAAACATTTTCTAAAGAGTGCTTTAAAGCAGTTTTAGTAACCAATGCTTCATCATGATTGTGTGAAGTAACACCATTTTTTAAAGATAAACCATCTAAGGTTAAAAATGCTTTATCAAAAAAATAGTTACTAATATCTAGAGATGTTTTAACTCCAGATGTTGATAAAAGATTTAGTTTAACCTCTCCACCAATTAGAAATATAGAGTGAGTATGGTCAATACTACTGAAAAAATTTACAAACTCATTGATAACAGAGAGAGAAACAGTAACAATTTTAAGATTTTTTTTATTTTTTAAATAAGGAATCATTTTAGAAATTGTAGTTCCAGCATCTAAAAAGATTGAATCACCATCATTGATAAGGGAAACACCTTTTTTAGCTAAAATATTCTTCTCGTTAGAAAAAAGTTCATTTCTTAAACTATAACTTTCATCAACTATGTTAGAGGAGCTTTTTAGGGCTCCTCCATAAACTTTTCTAATCTCACTATTTTCATTTATAATATCTTCTAAATCTTTTCTGATAGTTTCCATAGTCACACTATATCTTTTTGCAAGCTCTTTAACATAAACTATATTTTTAATATTTATTTCATCTAAGATAAGTTGTCTACGCTCTTCCATTAACATATATTATCTCCAAAACATAGAGTTTTTGATAGAATTGATTAAAGTATCAATATCTGTAGGATAAACCTCTCCAATATTACCGATTCTAAAACTCTCCTCTTTTGTTAACTTACCAGGATATATAACAAATCCTTGCTCTTTAAGTTTTGAATAAAAATTTTCAAACTTATAATCAGGATGATTTGGAGCATAGAATGTAGTTATAATAGGAGATTGTTTTTCTAAAGTGATAATAGCTTTAAATCCAAGAGTGTCCATACCTTTAACAAGTTTATCTTGGTTTTCTGTGTATCTTTTTTCTCTAGCTTTAACTCCACCTTCAGCTTCTAATTCTAAAAGGGCTTGATAAAAGGCTCTTACAACATGGGTAGGAGAAGTGAATCTCCATTTTCCATTTCCACTTTCCATAACTTTCCATTGATCAAATATATCTAAAGAGTGAGAACGAGCCTTTCCTTCACATTTTAAAAGTTCAGATTTTCTAGCTATAATAAATCCAAAACCAGGAACTCCTTGGATACATTTGTTAGATGAACTAATTAAAAAATCAATTTGGTACTCAGGAATGCTAAAATGAATTCCCCCAAAACTAGACATAGCATCAACTATAAAAGTTTTATTGTGGTTTTTAACAATTACTCCAATCTCTTTAATTGGATTTAAAATTCCTGATGTAGTTTCACAGTGAACAACAGCAACATGAGTAATCTCTTTATCTTCCTTTAAAATAGATTCTAAATGAGATAGATCATAAGTTTCAGTTTGTTCAATTTTATAGATAGTATTTTTAACTTTTGCTGTATCACAAATAGTTTTCATTCTATCTCCATATGCACCGTTTGAAAGAATTAAAACTTTTTCATTCTCACCAACAACACTAGTTAAAACAGCCTCAACAGAGAAAGTTCCACTTCCTTGCATAGGAATCATAGTATAGTCATCTCCAGCTTCAGCAACCTCTAAAACTCTTTTTCTCATATCTTGAACTAAAGAGTTATACTCGTTATCCCAAGTACACCAATCTTTAAGCATAGCTGATTTAACTCCAGAAGATGTTGTAAGTGGTCCAGGTGTTAAAAGAATATATGGTTTATCTGTTAAGTTATTGTTATTCATTGTTGTTTCCTCCAAATAGTTTTATATTTTCAATTTTTATAGTTTTTTCAAGAATTTCAAGAGCTTTTTCAAGTTCATGTTTTTCAATAATAAGTGGTGGTGATAGTGTTAATATTCCACTAGAAACTTTGAAACTAAGACCTAAATCAAGGCAATTATAAAGAATTCTATCAGCTTCAGACTCAGCTTTTTCTTTTGTTTTTCTATCTTTTACAAGTTCAATTGCAAAGAGTAGCCCAATAGCTCTTACATCACCGATAATTTCATATTTATTTTTTAATATATTTAATCTGTCTAAAACAAATTTCTCCATATTAGATGTTTTTTCTAAAATATTATTATTATCAATAAAATCTATGGCAGCATTAGCAGCAGCACATCCAACAGAGGATTTCTCATGAGTATAGTGCCCTAAAGATGTATATTGACCAATGTTAAATTCATCTTTTGTTAAAAGAGCAGAGATTGGAAATATTCCACCCCCAAGTCCTTTTCCAATGACAACAATATCTGGGACAATATCATAGTGTTCAAAGGCGAAGAATTTTCCAGTTCTTCCCATAGCAATTGCAGTCTCATCTAAAACTAAAAGGGCATTGTGTTTAGTACAGATATCTCTTATTCCTTTCATAAGTTTATATGATGGAATCTCCACTTCAGTATTTCTAATAGTTTCCATAAAAAAAGCTGCAATATCTCCATGCTTTTCTAGAGTATAATCTAAAATAGTTAAGAAGGTATCTTCATCAAAAATAGGTCTATAGCTATTATAAGGGATTAGATGTTCACACCCAGTTAGAAGACTTCCAATACCATTTCTAAAATGAGCAGTTCCTCCTAAAGAGATAGCATCTATTGAAGCTCCATGGAAAGAATCCCAAAAAGATAGAAAGCTATCTTTTTTAGTTACAAGTCTAGCTAGTTTCATTGCTATTCCAATAGAAGAGGTTGCTCCTGGTGAAAATAGAACTTTATTTAAAACACCATTTGTTTTATCAGAAAGCTTTTGAGCTAAAATTATAGCAGAGTTATTTGTATATCTTCTAGGTGAAAAGGGAAGTTCTTCCATTTCATTAATAATGGCATTTTTAACGTCTTCATTTCCAAATCCAATTTGATGTACATTATTTCCATGAAAATCCATATAGATTTTTCCAGAGATATCTTCTAGATAGATACCTTTGGATTTTTTTAAAACATTTAAACAAGGAGTTGAAAGAGATTGATGAAGAAAGATATCTTCATCATCTCTAAGAACACAACTAGTTTCATAGTTTATATTTTTATCTTGCCAATTTTTACGATTTGAAGAGGTATTCACATCCCCTTCAGATGTAATTTTATTCATTTTAAATAACCTCTTCAGAATTCATTCTAGCATTTATAACATCAATTATATGTGGTAAATCACCAACTTGCTCAACAACATAATCAGCTCCAGCAGAGTATAATCTCTTTGCAGTTGCATCCATTAATTTTTTTAACTGAGCATGGTCCATAGTTTCAACCTCTTTTTGTGAAAGGCCAAGTTCACTTCCACCCTTTAAGATACCAACAGTCCAAACACCAGCATTTTTACCCTCTTTCATATCAACAGTTGTATCTCCAATTTTTATAATAGAATTCCTATTTGGAATTGCTAAGGTAATCATATTTTGATAAATCATATATGGATATGGTCTACCAGCAGGAACTTCAGTTGATGTGATTCTAAAATCTGGACAGTATCCAAAAGCTTTAGCTTTAGGAGCAACAATATCTAACATCTCTTTTGTATATCCAGTTGTACTTCCAATTTTTAATCCTCTATCTCTTAACTCTTTTTGAAGATCTAACATTCCAGGAACAGGTTCAGCAAAGTTTTCTAAAGAAGCGAATAAAACTTCTTCAAATCTTTCGTATAAAGAGTTAATATCCTCCATAGTGTAATCTCTATTAAATTTTTCTAACCATAAAGAGTGTATTCTTTCCATCTTTAATAGTGCTTTTATGTGATCTATTTTTAACATTCCCATAGGTTTTCTAGCTTCTTCATAAGTAATCTCAATACCAATCTCTTTAAAAACTTGAACAAAAACATCAAGTGGTGCGAAACATCCATAATCTACTGTAGTACCTGCCCAATCAAATATAACTGCTTTAATCTCTTTTCTCATTATTTATTCCTCCCAAAATTTCTTTTTTTAATTATTTCATAAATTGTTTTTACTAAAAGATTTGTTCCAACAATTAAAATTCCCATTGCTGCTGCCTTAGCTTGATCTCCAACTTCATCAAGATTAACCATTGCAATAGATGCAAGAGTTGTTTTTGAAGTATATAGGAAAACAGCTGCTGAAACTGTAGTCATACAGTTTACAAAGTAATATATGAATATCTCTCCAATAGTGTGTTTAGTAAGTGGTAGAGTTACATTGAAAAATGTTTTATACCAAGGAACACCCATAGATAGAGATACAATTTCAAACTCTTTATCTAACTTTTTCAAAGATGTTGACGCTGTCATAAAAGCAACTGAGAAAAAGTGAACAATGTTTACAAGAACTAAAATCCAAAGAGTTCCGTATAAACTATTGAATGGATTATTTACCCAACCAATTAGAGGAATTCTAATGTAGTTCATATTGAAGAAAAAGATATATCCTAAACCTAAAACCATTCCTGGAAGGGCTAAAGGTACTATTGCGAAAAACTTAATAACATTTCTAAGTTTAGTTAAACTCTCAGTTTTTAAACATATATATGCTCCAAGATATGCAATAATAGTTCCAAATATAGCTGATAACATTGCTATAGTTATTGAGTTTTTATAAAAATGGAAAGCTCCACCATTAAAGTCAAAGAATTTATAGTTATTTAAAGTAAGTTCAAAGTTATATGGCCACATCTTAACAAAAGAAGCGACACCTGCTGTAATAAAAAGTCCTAATATACCAAGACCAATAAACCAACAGAAACTGTAGAAGAAAATATCTCTACCAGTTGAATTTTCAATTCGATAGTTCATAGATTTTGCATTAAAGGTATCTCTTTGTTTTTTCTCTAAAGATTTTTCAAAGAAAAATGAGATTACTGCAGGAATAAGTAGAAGGATACTAACAACTGCACCTCTTCCTAAATTTTGTTGTCCGATAACTTGCTTATAAATATCTGTAGCTAAAACATTATAGTTTCCACCAACAACTTTAGGTGCTCCAAAGTCAGTGAATGCAAGAATAAAAGAAACTGTAGCTGTGGAAAAAACAGCATATTTACAAGATGGAAGAGTTATTGTAAAAAATTGCTTTACTTTACTTGTTCCAAGAGTTTTAGCAGCTTCATAGAGTCTATAGTCACTATTTTGTAGTGCCATAGAGATAATTAAGTAAGCTTGAGGTAAAGTATATATAACTTCACTAATTACAATACCAGTTGAACCGTATAGATTTATATCTGTTGCAAGATTAGGAAATCTACCAAAGAATCCAGTAGTTATAACTCCCATTCTTCCAAATAGGTAAACTAATGAGATACCATGTAGCATAGTTGGAGCAAATATAGGTAGAAGAATTAAAAATTTTAAAATACCTTTTCCCTTTATGTTACTTCTAGCCATTCCATAAGAGTAACCAAATCCTAAAATTAAAGTTATAACCATAGTTAAAGTTGCTATTTTAACTGTATTGAAAAATGAAGATACTACTCCAGGGCTAGTAAGATATTGAATAAAATTTTGTAGACCAATAAAGTTTCCAGCATTGTCCTCTGTTGCTTTTATACTTAAAGAGATAAGTGGAAAAAGAAGAGTAACAACGAAAAAGATTGCAATTCCCCAAACGATAATATCTCTAACTTTTTCTGAAAGAAGTTTTTCAGTTTTTTTAAAAACTAGCTCCATTCAACTCCTCCTCCTAAAGTTCTTTCAACTTTAAGAAATATGTGTTGATCTTTTTTTAGTGGAATATGAGCAATTTTATTTCTACAGATATCAACTTCAATAATGTAGTTCTTTTTATTAACTTTTAATCTATAGTACGATCCCATATACTCCCAAGATTCCAATGTTCCCATAAAGAAATTATCTGTTTGCTCATCAGCAAGAGAGATATCCTCTGGTCTAGCCATAACTTTTGTTCCATTGATTTCAAACTTATTAACTTTTCCGATAAAATCTCCAATGAAATTGTTAGCTGGATTTTCATATATATCTTGAGGTGTTCCCACTTGAACAATTTTAGCATTATCCATAACAATTATTCTATCTGACATTGAAAGAGCTTCCTCTTGATCATGAGTAACCATTATAGTTGTAATTCCAAGTTTTTTTTGAAGATTTTTTATATCATTTCTAAGTTTTTCTCTTACTTTAGCATCAAGAGCTGAAAGAGGCTCATCTAACAAAAGAATATCTGGCGAGTAAGAGATTGCTCTAGCAAGTGCAACTCTTTGCTGCTGACCTCCTGAAAGTTCATTTGGATATTTATTCTCTTGACCTCTTAAACCAACAAGCTCAAGTGACTCATCTATTTTCTTTTGAATTATATCCTTTGGTATTTTTTTATTCTTCATCCCATAGGCAATATTCTCTCCAACTGTTAAATTTGGAAAAAGAGCATAAGATTGGAAAACGATTGACATATTTCTCTTAGCTGGATGCTTTTTTGTAATGTTTTCATCCTTTAAAAAAATTTCACCACTATCGACATTTTCAAGTCCAGCAATAATTCTAAGAAGTGTTGTTTTACC
Source organism: Cetobacterium sp. 2G large (assembly GCF_014250655.1). Taxonomy (NCBI): domain Bacteria; kingdom Fusobacteriati; phylum Fusobacteriota; class Fusobacteriia; order Fusobacteriales; family Fusobacteriaceae; genus Cetobacterium; species Cetobacterium sp. 2G large. The sequence continues at coordinate 758,690 of NZ_JACHTH010000005.1, forward strand.
ACAACCAGATGGACCTAAAAAACAGATAAACTCCCCTCTTTCTATTTCAAAATTTATATTGTTCAATGCTTTAAACTTACCAAAAGTTTTTTCAACATTTTTTATCTTTAAATAACTCATTAACTCCTCCTCGTTTTCATCATCTAAAGATATATTACATCATCTAAGTTAAAAACAAATTAAAACCAAGTAAACTAAGAGTAAAACAAAGGTTAAGAATTTGTAAAAAATAAAAAACTACAGATTTCTCTGTAGCTTTATAAAAAAGATATTATTTTTTCTCAGTTTTAGAACCAAATTTTGTTTCCCAAGTAGTTAAAATACGCTCTTTGTTAGCAGCAGCCCAAGAGAAATCATTAGCAATTAGTTGAGTGATAGGGTTTTCAGGGAATCCCTTTGGTGGAGCAACATTGATATCTCTAGAAACAATAGCATAAGATTTAGCGTACATTTTCATAGCATCTTCTGAGATAGCCCAATCTAAAAATACCTTAGCTTCATCTTTGATATTCTTTTTATTTATTAAAGCATTAGCTTCAGAATCCCAACCAGAACCTTCACTAGGGAAATAAACATTTATAGGTGCTCCATCATTTTTTATTTTTATTCCAGGATATCCATAAGATATTCCAATTGGATACTCTCCAGATGCAGCTGTTTTAGCAGGTTTAGATCCTGAGTGAGTATAAACACCCATATTATTATCTAAGCTGGCCATATATTCCCAAGCTTTTTCCTCTCCTAAAAGTTGAACTAAAGCAGAGACTGTTAGAAATCCAGTTCCAGAAGAAGCTGGGTTAGGCATAGAGATTAAACCTTTATATTCAGGTTTTAAAAGATCTGAGAAATTCTTAGGTTCCTCTAGTCCTAGTTTTTTCATTTCAATAGTATTAACTGAAATAGCTGTCATCCAAGCATTGTTTCCAACCCATTTAGGATCTTTACCTGTGTTATCTTTAAATTTTGGATTTATTTTTTCAATATCTTTTGGAGAATACTCTTTTAAAAGATTAGCTTCATCTAAAACTAAAAGGCCAGTAGCAGCAGTCCCCCAGATAACATCAGCTTGCGGATTATCTTTTTCAGCTAAAACTCTTGAAACGATAACACCTGTTGATTCTCTAACAATATTAAGTTTTATGTTAGGGTATTGCTCTTTAAAAGATTGAAGATACTCAGGAATTTGTTCGTTTTCTAAAGCAGTATAAACTGTAATCTCCTTTGTTTTATTGTCTTTAGATACAGGTTTTTCAGAAGAACCACAACTAGTTAAAAGTGTTGCTAAAACCAATGAACCCAATATTTTTTTATTAAATGTCATAAAATCACCCCATTTTTAAATTTAATAATATTATAAAGCATGAGTGTAAAGGTAAAATAAAAAACAGGTAAAAGACAAGTAAAACCAAAAAATAAAAAATAGAAAAGAATTTTTAGTTTTTCCTAGAAAAAAAATGGAAATCAAGATATAATTGAAAGAAAAAGTTATTAATTCATTTATGGGGAGGGAATATGAACTATAAAGATATGAAAAATGAGAAATTTGGATTTGTATATATCTATGATGAAACGAAAAGTTGTTGAGTTGATGGTATCATGCTCCCTAGGTTAGAGGAGCTTTCTAAAGAATATAAAAATTCTAAATTTTTTCCAATAGATATAAAAAAGAATCCTGAAGTGACAGGAGAATTTTTAGTTTTTGTAACGCCTGTTTTAATTATCTATTATGATGGATTAGAAGTTTTAAAAAAAATAAGATTCTTTTCTATTTCAGAAATAAAAGAAGAAATGGAAAAGTTTTTGGAAAAGATATTGTAGGTTATAATTTTTTAAGGGGGGATAATGAGTATAAAAAGGATACTTTTAGTTTTCTTTTTAAGTTTTAAATTTATAATTTCAATGGATGTATATGTTCCTAAAAATGATAAAGAAAAAAAATACTTAGAAAAAATAAGAGAAAAACAATTGGTATTAGGAATAAAAAATAATTATTTTGCTGATGATAAAATAGAAAGTCAATCATTAAATGATATTATAGAAGAATTATTAAAAGATTATTTACAACTTAATATAGTTATAAAAAAAGATAATTGGGATATAATATACAATGAATTCCAAAAAGGTGAAATTGATATTATAAATTTTTTAACTAAAACAAATGAAAGAGAAAAATTTGCAGTTTTTTCAAATAAAATTTTAGCTGAAGAGCTAGTTATTGTATCGAGAGATAAAAAATTAAATACAGCTGAAGATTTAAATGAAAAAAAAGTCTATGTAACTAAAAATACTATCTATGAGAAATTTTTAGAAAGATATAAAATGAAAAATGAATTGCAAATGAAAATAATAAAAGTGGATGATGTAAATCTAAAAAAATTAGATTATTTTGCAGATACTAATTTAAATACAATAGGAGAATCAAATAAACTAAGTATAAGTAGATTACCAGAAACTTCAATTGGAGTTAATAAAAGTTATAAAGATTTAAATTATATAATTAATAATGCTTTGGAAGAAAAATATAGTAAAAAGATGGAAAATTGGTTGAAAAAGCGTAAAGAGTTTATGTTTAAAGATAAATTTTTAAAATCATTAACAGATGAAGAAAAAGAGTATATCCAAAATATGAAACCTTTAAAAATATCATACGGAAATATTGAAAATGTGAGTAGCTATTCTGTAAAAGATAAAAAATTTGTAGGAGTTCTTCCAGGGTTATTAGATTGTTTATTTAAGAAGTTGAGTATTAATATAAAACAAGAAGAAAAAACGAAAAAAATCGAATGGACAACTATTTATGAAGATTTTAATAATGGTAAAATTGATATATTAACTCTTTCTAGAACTCCTGAAAGAGAAGAAAAGTTTATATTCACTAAAAAAATTTACGATTTAAATGTATATCAGATAGAGGTTCTGAAAAATTTATCAAGTAAGAGAAAAGTTGGAGTTATAAAAAATTCAATAGAAGAAACTGTAGCAAAGGAATATTTTTTTAAAGATAATATAAAGATCTATTCAAATAGAGATGAAATGTTATCAGATTTAAAGAACAATAAGTTAACTACAGTCTTATCATTAAACTCAGACATTTATGATAAGAAAAAATATAATATAAGAATATTAGAAAATGTACCAATAAACTTAGCTTTAAATAAAAATAATATAGTATTGAGGGATATTTTAAATAAGGCTATACTAGAGATGGTAGATTTAAAAGATATTCTCAAAAATTCAGAGTTGAATAAAAGAAAAGAGATTATAACAGAGCAAGAAAAACATAAAAACTTAGTTATTTTGGTAACGTTGAGTTGTATATTATTATTAGGTTTAGCATTATATCAAAGCTTTAAAGTTTTTATGCATAAAAGAAAAAATAGAGAGCTATTAAAAGATGAATTAACAGGTTTATATAGTAGAAGAGTTTATAATGAGTTTTGTAAAAATAACAATAGTATAACTGGATGTACTCTTCTTATGGATTTAAATAATTTTAAATTATTAAATGATACACATGGACATGATTATGGAGATCAAGTATTAATTGAAGCTGGAAAACTATTAAAAGAGGTTTTTAAAAATGACTATATATTTAGAATATCAGGAGATGAATTTTATATATTTTCTTGTTATTCAGCAAATATAAAATACAAAATAAAGAAGTTAGAAACTCTTTTTAAAAGCTCTAATTTAATGAAAAAGTATAATATATCTTTTAGTTTAGGATACTATTTAAAAAAAGAGAAGAACTCAATGGAATATGCTTTTAAATATGCAGATTTAGCTATGTATTCAGCAAAAAAGGGTAGAGAAAACTGGTCACAAGAAGCAACATATAATTTTATAAAGAGTAAAAAAAGAAAAAAAATAATCGAAAATTTAATTAGTAAGTCAATAAATATAGAGTTTTATCCAGTGTTTCAAAAAAAGTATGCATTAAAAGATGGAAAAATTATAGGAGCGGAAGCTTTAACAAGGTGGAATAACAATCTTTTAGGAGAAATTTATCCAGATGAATTTATTCCAATAGCAGAAAATTTAGGATTAATTTATAAAGTTGATTATAAAATAGCAGAAGAAGCGGTGAAAAAGACAAAACAACTTCTTAGAGATAATATCGTGGATAAAAATTTTAGAATGTCTTTTAATATGTCAATAGAAACTTTAAAAAGAAAAGATGTAGTAGAAGTTATATTAGATATTTTAAAAAAGTATTCTTTAAGTGGAAAAAACTTAGAGATAGAGATAACAGAAAGTACATTTTTAAATGATGCAGAAGATGTAGTAGTAAAATTAAATAAATTTAGAGAGAATGGAATATATCTTTCAATTGATGATTTTACAGCAGGATATTCTACAGTAGGTTTATTAACAACTTTACCAATAGATGTTGTTAAGTTTGATAAATCATTAATTTCTAGTATTAATGAGGAAAGTGAAAGAGGAAAAAATGTTTATTTAGGGCTAACAAATATGATAAAAAGTTTAAAACTTAAAGTTGTAGCAGAAGGAATTGAGGAGAGAGAACAGTTTGAATTTTTAAAAGAGATAGGAGTTAGTTACGGGCAAGGATATTATTTTGGAAAACCTGAAAGGGAACTAAAGAATGTTTAGAGGAGGTAAGAATGGTAGAGGTTAAAGATTTTAAAGCAGGTGATTGCAATACTCTTTGGAATATAAATAGAAATGCATTTAGAAAAAGCTTAAAAAAAGAGAGTTATGAGGATTTTAAAAATATTGTTGAAAACAGCATAGGGAAAGTTTTGCTTTTAGAAAATGAGATAATAGGAGCTATATTTTTAAAAGCACAAAATGAAGAGGGAACATTTAAAGTTGAGAAACTTTTTATTTGTCCAAAGTATCAAAATAGAGGGTTAGGATATTTTATTTTAACTCACTTATCTGAAGAGGATAACTCTATAAAAAAGTTAGAACTAGATATAGATGAAAGCAGTTTTAAAGCAAAAAAATTCTGCGAAAAAATGAAAAAAGAGATTTAGGTGGTAATACCTTTTAACTTATTTTAAGTTTAGGAGGTAAAATATGAAGATGTTTAAAATTTTAGGATTATGTACACTTTTATCAGTAACGCTTTTAGGAAAAGAGATTCAAGTTGTAGCTTACGATTGGGGATATGAACCAAAAGAGATTGTTTTAAAAAAAGATGAACCTGTAAAATTGACTTTAGTGAGTAAAGATGGAGATCATGGATTAGGATCAAAGGAGTTAGGATTTAATTTAGAAGCAGCTCCAGGAAAACCAGATTCAGTGGAAATAACTCCTACTAAAGTTGGAGAATATACAGGGAAGTGTACAATTCCATGTGGATCAGGACATAAAAAAATGCTTTTAAAGATAAAAGTAGAATAACAATATAAAAGAGGTAAAGATGAAAGAAAAAATATCTGCTTTAGGGCAGTACATAGTAAAACAAACAGGAAAGAATTTTAACTTTAAGATGATAAAACCAGATGGTTATTATAAAGGAGTTTTATTTTCTTATGGTGCAGATGACTATTTAGTTTCAAGTGATAGAGTGGAACTTTTAAGTACAATTGAGTTAATATCTATTAAAACTTCAAAAGATTATCCAGCTAAATTAGTGAGAAGATACACTCACAGTAAGTTTGATAAGATTGGAAAGAAAAAAGAGGATGCAATTGTAATAAATGGAGTAAAGTTTTATATTATAAAGCTATAGTCATATTTAGTTGAAAAAATATAAAAGAGATGATATACTCTTTAAGAATTAAATTTATAAAAAAAGATGTTTGGGAGATCCATCTGTAAAAAAAACCAGCAAGAGGCTAGGTTTATTCTAGCCTTTTTTGTTTGTGTGGATCCCAGAAAGGGAGAGGTTATGAAAAGAATAATTATTGATTGTGATCCGGGAATTGATGATTCACTGGCGCTGATTTTAGCACTGAAATCACCAGAGCTAGATGTTATTGGAATTACTATTTGTGCTGGAAATGTTCCAGTGGAAATTGGAGGAGTTAATGCTTATCGAGTTTTAAAGTTACTAAAAAGAGAGGATATTCCTATTTACGTAGGAGATAATAATCCAATTAAAAGAGATTTAGTAACAGCTCAAGATACTCATGGAGATGATGGAGTTGGAGATGTTTTACCAGAAATTATCATTCCAAAAGATGCTATTAAATTAGGAGCTGTAGATTATCTTGTTAAAACTTTAAAAGAGAATGGGGATGTATCTATAATAGCATTAGGTCCAATGACCAATTTAGCAAAGGCTGTGGAGAGGGAAAAAGAGATTTTAAAAAGAGCTGAAAGAATTGTTTCTATGGGAGGTGCTTTTAGAACTAATGGGAACTGTTCTCAAGTAGCTGAATTTAACTACTGGGTAGATCCAGAATCAGTAAATATTGTTTTTGAAAATGTAGATAAGCCAATAGAGCTTATTCCACTAGATGTAACTAGAAAAATAGTTTTAACACCAAACTATAGAGAGTATTTAAAGCAGATGAAAAATGAAATAGCTGATTTTATTTACAATATAACAGGATTTTATGTTGATTTTCATTGGATGCAAGAAAGAACTTTAGGTTGTGTGATAAACGATCCTTTAGCAGTAGCTTATTTTATAGAACCAAGTCTATGTAGTGGAGTTTTAACTCATTTAGAGTGTGTTGAAAATGGAAGAGCCATTGGGCAAACACTAATAGATATTGGAGATTTTTATAGAAAAACACCAAATGTATTTATAAATACAGAGGTAGATGAGAAAAGATTCTTTGAACTTTTCTTTCACAGAGTTTTTCTTGAAAATAAAAAAGATAATGAAATAGTGTTAAAGGGGTATTAATATGATGATGAATGGAATGTTATTACAAAATGAGATGTTATGGATAATAAAACTGTTTTTAAGTTTTATTATTGTTTTAGGTGCTTATAAATGTTTTGGAAAAACGGGACTTTTTATTTGGATTCCAATATCTATGTTTATAGCAAGTGTTGAGGTAATGGTTTTAGTTAAACTTTTTGGTTTACATGCGTCATTAGGAAATATACCCTATGCTAGTGCATTTTTAGTTACAGATATACTTTCTGAAAAGTATGGAGAAAAAGAGGCTAAGAAAGCTATTTGGATAGGATTTTTTACCAATATAGTTATAGCATTTATGATAAATTTTGCACTTATGTTTACTCCAGAAGCTGATGGACTAGAGATGCATACTAATTTAAAATCGATTTTTGGATTGTTCCCAAGATTTATGATAGTGGGATTAGTATCTTATGCAATATCTCAGCATGTGGATATATATCTATATAAGATTTTAAAAGAGAAGTTTCCAAAGCATCTATGGATTAGAAATAATGGAAGTACTATGGTAAGTCAGTTAGTAGATAATATTTTATTTACAACTTTAGCCTTTACTGGGATTTTCTCTTTTGAAGTTATGTTTGAGATATTTTTGAGTACATATATATTAAAATGGATAGTTGCAGCTATGGATACTCCATTTTTATACTTGGCAACTAAAATGGATTCAAAGAAGAGTTTATGTTAAAAAAGTTTTAAATTCAATCATTTGTTGTAAATGTTTCTTATACGAGGTATAATATAAGTAAAATCAAAAAATATTTGATTTTTTTGGAGGTACCAATGAAATCTCACTCAAAATTAAACTGTCCAGAAATTATTTACAATGAATTAGAGCAATTTATCCATTCTAAAAGTTATGTTTTTTTAACAAGAAAATTAGATCATAATATACAGATAAGAAAATACAATATTAATGATTCTTTTGAAACTGTTGCAAAATATATAGACTTACATGGTGGAAAAATTGTATATGGAGTATCGATTTTAGAGTCAGATATTCTTTTTGAAAAGCAAGCTTTTGCTGTATGGGAGTCGCCAGAGAATACTCTTCACCATGTGACAAGAGGTTCAAATATGAAAATTATGTTTATTCCAAATGAAAATCCATATGTGATTCCAGAAGATTATGTTAGTGATTTTTATAATCTTTTCTCTACGGAAGAGGAAAGTTGTATAGAGGAGTTTATATCTAATAAAACACGTTTTCAAGAGTTAATGTCAAAGACAACAAGTTCTCTAACAGAAGATGAAATGAACGATATTTGTCGTTATGGAAATCTATCTGCTCTAGAAAGACTTACTAATAAAAAAATAGAGAAAGACTTTGATTTAAAAGATAGAATCTTGAAGAGGATTAAAAAATAGAGGCCTCTTGAAGATTTTTTAAAAAAAAATAAAAAAGTTTCTAATATCATTTTTTATCAAATGGTGCTATAATGGTGCTAAAAATATTGCTTTAGAATGATGAAAGTTATTTTTGGAAATTAAGGGGAAAATATAAAAAAGATTAAAAAGGCTAATTTTTATCAAAAAATTAGCCTTTTTTTGTCTTTTATAGGGGGAGACAATGAAAAATACATTTTATTTTGATAATGCATCAACATCTTATCCAAAATTTGAAAGATTTTATAGGGAAACTATGGCTCTTTATGAAAATTATGGAGTTAATTTCTCAAGAAATAGTTCAAGTAAAAGTAAAGATGCAAAATCTATAAAAGAAAATTTAATAAAAAATATAATGAATATTTTTGCTACAAAAAATGAAGTAATATTAAATTCGTCTGCTACATTTTCATTAAATGAGATTATATTGGGATTAGATTATACTAATATAAAAACAGTTTACATATCACCTTTCGAACATAATTCAGTTTATAGAGTTTTAAAAAAAATTACAAAAGAAAAAAAAATAGATTTAAAAATTTTAAAGTTTAGTGGATTTAACTTAGATTTTGAGAATATGAAACTTCAATTTATGTCAAAAAAACCTGATTTAATAATATGTAATCATGCTTCAAATGTTTTTGGAAATATTTTACCAATAAAAGATATATTTGAAGAGGGAAAAAAATATAATGCTATAACAATTTTAGATGCAACGCAAACTGGAGGAGTACTAGATTTTACTGAAATTTCAACTTCTTCAGATTTTATAGTTTTTGCAGGACATAAAAATTTATATGGCCCGTCAGGGATAGGAGGATATATTTACAATAAAAAAATTTCTTTAAAACATCTATTATATGGAGGTACAGGAATTAATTCTGAAGATGAAGATATGCCAGAGGAGCTTCCAGAGAGATTTGAAGCTGGAAGTCCAAATATTTTAGGAATAATTGGTCTTAAGATATCAACTGATGAACTTTTGAAAATTGGGATAGAAAATATAAAAAATAAAAAGCAGAAAAACATAAGAGATTTATATGATCTTTTAGAAGAATATTCATATGATTTGAAAATTTTATCAGATAGAGAAAATAATGTTGGAGTTATCTCAATAGAAGCTAATGATTATACCCCACAAGAATTAGAAAATATTTTTAATGATGGGGGAATAATAACGAGAAGAGGTCTTCACTGTGCTCCTTTAGCCCATAAACATATGGAGACCGATAAAAACGGAACTTTAAGATTATCAGTTGGATATTTTAATGATGAAGAGGATTTAGATAAATTAGGAGAGGTTTTAGAAAGTATATTTTAGGAGGACAAAATGTCAGGAATAAAATTGGGAATAGAAGAGATGTCTCTTTTAGAAAAAATAAAAGGGATATTAGAGAATAATATTTTATTAGAAGATGAAGTTTCTTTAAAAGAAAAGGAAAAAGAACTTTTAAAATTAAAAAATGATAAATTATTAGAAAAATTAAATGATTTGCAGGTTCAATTAGATGTTTTAACAAAAGAAAATAATGAATTAAAAAAATTACTTAATACCAATAGAATTGAAGAATTTCAAAATATAGAAGAAACAAATATCCCTAATGAAGTAGAAAATCAGATAGAGGATAAAGAAAATTTAAAGAGAAGCTGGATGGACTATGAAAACTTTAAAAAACATGAAAATAATTTAATTGATTATATAAAAAAATTAACTGTAAATGATTTAAAAGAGATTTATAAAGTTGGAAAAAATACCAAAACTTTAAAAGGATTAGATGAAAGAAATATCTCTGATGTATTAACAAGATTAAAGTTAAATATACCTTTGACAAATGATAATTTAGAAAATATAGAGAGTATTTATTATAAAGTTATAAATGAACTTCATAAAAGAGAATTAAAAGTTGAAAAAAAGGCTGATACTAACAGTCTGAAAGATAATTTTTTAGAAAATGGATTAAATTATAAATCATATTTAGAAAATAAAAATAAATTAAATGAATTTATTTTAAAATTATCATTAAATGATTTTAAAAAAATGCATTTATTAGGAAAACAAGAAAATATTTTTGATGAAATGGAAGAGAGACAAATTTTAACAGTAATCACTTGGCTAAAATGGAATACTCCATTAAAAAAATTAAATGTGGATAAGATAATAAATATTTATGTTAAGTTCATGGAAAATTTTTATAAAAAAGAAGAAGTAGAAAAAGGCACATTGGCATGTAATTTAGATAAAGAAGAAAAGTCAATAAAAGATTCGTTTGGGGATATTTTAGCTAAAGGTTTAGAAAATGGATTTGTAGAGATGGCGGATTTAAAAAGAGTAGATTATGACAATGATAAAGATGCCTATGATGTATATGAAGCCATTGAAATTTTAGAAAGTAGAGGAGTTAGAATTAAATATTAGTTGGAGAGAGAATGGATATAAATGAAGCTATGGAAAAGTTATTTAATGAAAAAATATTAAATATAGAAGAAATAGAGGAGATACGATCAGGTAAATTAAAAACAATATTATTTGCAAAATACAACACTGAATTTTCACTAAAAGAAATAAGTGGGTTTTTAAGAAATCGAATAGAATTTATAGAGATTTCTACTAATCTATTTGTTATTAAAAATAAACTAAAAAATATTTTACAGGATATAGAAAAACAAAATTATAAATGTTTTTTAGAAAATAGATATTTAGTATTACTAAAAGATGATGATTTAGAAGCTATTGATAAAAAAATAAATAAAAAAACATATGAAGAGATTTTAAGGTATGGATTAGATAACTTTTATGTTAAAGAGGAATGGGTAAAGGAATTAGATTTAAGAGAATCTGAATTTTATGATAGAGATGAAGTAATTCAAGATTTATATGCAAAAGGAATAAGAATAAAGTAAATATTAAGGAGTAAGATTTGTGAATAAAAAAGAGTGGGGGATTTTTTGGAATGAGTTGAAAAATATCCCAGTTATACTTGAAAAGAAAACTTTAAATATAAAAAATAATATTGATTTAAAAGAGATAGCTCAAGACTTAAGACCAGTTTTTTTAGAAGAAAAACATTTATTAAAAAAAATGTTTGATTTAGCTGGAGACATATATTATCAATCTGTATGGTGTACAAAACAAGGAAGGTACATAATAGATGGAGTTCCATTTAAAGAAAGTGTTGTAAAAGGAATAAATAGTTTAGATGATTTTGAAAGTTTTAGAGAAAAAGTTTTAGAATTTGAAAAAACAGAGGATATGATAAAAGCAGAATCTGAAATTATAGAAAAATTTATTTTAGAAAATAGAAATCATATGAATTATCTTTTAAACTCTAGAGAGTTAGATGATGAAGGTCATTTTATAGGAGCATATCCATTTATAGAAGAAGTTTCTAAAACTTATTCAAAAAGAGTTAATATGGTTTCTTTTAGTGGTGGAAAAGATTCTACAGTTGTGTCACATTTGGTAAGAACAGCTCTGAATAATCAAAGTATTTTACATATTTTTGGAGATACAACATTAGAGCTACCATTAACATATGAATATGTTGAAAAATTCAAAGAACAAAATCCAATGACTCCATTTTTTGATGAAAGAAATGAAGAAAATAATTTCTTTGAAATGTGCAAAGAGATTGGACCGCCAAGTAGAGTTAAAAGTTGGTGTTGTTCAATATTTAAAACTGGACCTATGGGAACAACTCTTTCAAATTTTGAAGAAGATTTTTTAACATTTTATGGTGTTAGAAGAAAAGAATCATCATCTAGAAGTAAATATTCGAAAGTTAGTAAAACTCCAAAAATTCATGGCGGGATAGTGAACTCTCCAATTATAGACTGGTTAGATATTGATGTATGGTTATATCTATTAACAGAAAATATAGATTTTAATTTTAGTTATCGTCAAGGATTTCCAAGAGTTGGGTGTTGGATGTGTCCTAATAATTCTGATATTTCTCAATTTTTAGCAAAAATTTATGTTTCTAAATCTCAACACAAAGAAATTAAATTTGATTATAATGAATGGGAAAAATTTTTATATGACTTTTCAACTAAAGTTATTAAAGAGTTTTATGAAAGAAATAAAATTCTTTTATCAGAAGATGAATTAAAACTAAAAGTAGAAGAATATGTAAAGAAAAGTAAATGGAAAGCTAGACAAGGTGGAGATGGTTTAGAGAAAAGTAAAAATACAATTATAGAAAAAAAAGCATGTATTAATGAGAAAAATACATATATTCTTGGATTAAATAGAGAGATAGATGACGAGTTTATAACTTTATTTAAACCGTTTGGAGAAATATCAATTTCTAAAAAGGGAAATATCCAAGAGATGTTTGTTTTAAATAGGCTAAAAGAAGCTTTATTTAAAATAGTATTTAAAAACGATAGTAGAGAAATAAAGGTAACATTAATTGATTTAAAAGATAGATATTTATATGGAAAAATAACAAAACAATTAAATAAATTTAATACTTGCATATATTGCCAAGCATGTAATTCAACTTGTAGTTTTGGTGCCTTAAGTGTAATAAATGGAAAGTATGAAATAGATGAAAAGAAATGTGTTAATTGTTTAAATTGCATTAATAAATTTGATATGGGATGTTTGGTTGCTTCAGCGTTAAGAACTAAAATTAAGGAGTAAAAATGGTAGATTTATTAGTTGGGCATAGCTCGTTTTATTTAAGAAATGGTTGGATAAAAAAATGTGTTGAATATGTAGAAGAAAATAAAAACGAAAATATTTTTTCTAAATCAAATATAGAAGCAATTGATAAATTAGGGATTGGAAGTGTAATGGTTCAATCTTTAAAGTTTTGGATGACTATGTTGGATATCTTAAAAAAAGAGAAAAAGGAGTTTCATTTAAAAAGAGAAATAAAGTATATTTTAGAAAAAGATCCTTATTTAGAAAATAAAAATACTTTATGGTTATTACACACATACATAATGGAGAGGGATGAAAAAAAAGAGAATCCAGTATTATGGAATCTATTTATAAGAAATAAAAAAAATAGTTTATTTACAGAAGAAGAAGCTAGAGATGTATTAAATATTTTTTATAAAGAAAAAAATGAAGTTATTTCAGAAAGAAGTGTGAAAGATAGTATAAATGTATTTATAAAAACATACTATAAAGAAGTGGATATAAAAAATGATCCTGAAGACAATTTGTACTCACCATTTTTAAAACTAAATTATTTATTAAAAAATGAAAAAAATCAATATTATTTTAGAAATATTGAGAGTAATGAGATTGCGGAAGAAATAATTTTTTATTTACTAAAAAGAAGATTAAAAATATTTAAGCAAATTTCTATTATAGATTCTTATAACTATATAAATGGAATTATTAAAATGAGAATAAATGAGTATGAAAAATTAATCTTAAAATTAGAAAATAGAGAGTTTTTATTTGTTGATAGAGCAGCAGGATTACAAAATATAAATTTAACAAAAGAGATTTTAGAAAAAGACATAATACAATTGATTTTAGAAAGAGAGTAAAAATGGAAAAGATTATAAATATATTAAATACTAATAATTACTCAATAAATTTAAAAAGTGATTATAATAATAAAAGCAAGATAAATTCATATTATCCAACATTTAATAATATGAGATTATTGGATAAAGTTTTGTTATCTATTGATAATAAAACAAATGGTTCAATTATATTATCTGGAGCTTATGGAACAGGAAAATCTTATTTTACAGCTTTATTATTAAGTATTTTAAGTTCTAAATTGAAGTTAAGTGATTATAGTAATTTAATTGAAAAATCTAAAAAAGTTTATGGTATAGAAGAGAGTTTAAAAAACCATATTGATAAAAAATACTTAATTGTTTTTATTGATGAATCTATGGATAATTTTTCAGAAGGAGTTTTTTCAGGAATTAGAAAAGCTTTAAAAGCTGAGAATATAAATATAAAAATCTCTTCAAAGATTGATATTATTCAAGAAAAGTTGGAATATTGGAAAGAAAATCATCTAAATATATATATACAATTTGAAGAAGAGTTAACAAAATTAGACTTTTTTAAAGAACTAAAATATAAAACTAAAAAAACAGAGGACATATTTTCAAAAGTTTATTCAGATATATTTGCAGGAGAAGAATATTCTTATAGAGGACAAATAAAAAATTTAAAAAATCTTTTAGAAGATGTTGAAAATGGAGTAAAAGAGAAAGGTTTTTCAGGAGTATTTTATGTTTTTGATGAGTTTGGAAGGTATTTAGAAACAAATATAGATAATTTAGATGTCAAAGAAATTCAAGATATGGCAGAATATTGTAATTTACAGAATAATTCAAATTTATTTATGATAACTCATAAAGATATTTTTCAATATACAAGAAAATTAAAAAATAATGTTGAAAAAGATGAATGGGAAAAAGTAAGTGGAAGATTTTTAAAAGAACATTTGATATTGGAAAAAGATAGTATATTAAAGATATTAAAAAATATAATCCAAAAAAATAATTATGAAGATTATAGAGAAAATAATCTAAATATAAAAACAAAAGAGCTACTTTTAGAAAATATATTAGAGCATCAAAATACATTGGAGTTAACAAAAGATTTCTTTCCTTTAGATTATATAACAGCAACAATGTTACCAGACTTATCTCAAAAATTAGCTCAAAATGAAAGAACATTATTTGCATTTATTTGCTCTGATGAATGGAGAGGATTAAAAAGCATAATATCTGATAAAAAAAATAGAAAAGATTTTATAACCTTAGATTATTTATATGATTATTTTGAAAGAGAGTTAAAGCAATTACCAGTAGATTCCAAAGAATATAAAATATATTTATCTAGTCAAGATATTTTATCTAAGATTCCAACTGCAGAGGAATTTTATATAAAAGTTATAAAAACAATTGCAATAATTTATGTCAATAATAATTTATCTGAAATAAAGCCTGATACGGATACTTTAAGATATATCTTTAATAAAGAATTATTAGATCTTTCGTATTTAGAAGAAAAAAAATTAATAGTTTTTAAAAAATATCAAAATCAATATGCACTTTTAGAAGACGTAAATCTAAACATTGAAAAGTTAGTAGAAGAATACTGCGAAACAAAAGTAGGAAGATTTGATTATGTTGAAAGATTGGAACAAGAGTTAAATAGAGGAGTATATTATCCATTAAAGTACAATGATTTAAATAAAATCAATAGATATTTTGGACAATATTTTGTAGATATTTCAAATTTAGAAAAATTAGAAAAAATAAAACAAAATAAAAATGAAGATGGAAGATTAATATATTTCACAAATATAGAAGGTAATAGTAATTATTGTGAAGTGTTAAAGGAGTTAAAAGAAAATAAAGACTTTATTTTTATTGGTTCTAAAGAGAATAGATTAGATATATACCAAGAGTTAAAAGAACTTGAAGCTATTGACTTTATAAAGAAAGAGGACAAAAATTATTTGTTAAAGGATAGCTTTAGAATAGAGTTAGAGATATATCAAAGAGAAATAAAAGAGAATATAACTAAAAAGTTATTAAAATATTTTTCTGAAAAAATAAATTTATTAGAAATTACTCATGAATATTTAGAGGTAAAATATCCAAAGTATTTAGGGGTAAACTATGAACTTATAAATAAAAGAAATATATCAGTTCCTATGAAAAAAGCTCGTTATGAGATTCTAAAAAAGTTGGATCAAAATATAGAGTTAAAAGAAGATTATTTTAAAGATACTAAAGCAGAAAGTTCAGTAGCAAGAGTATTGCTTTATAATACTGGAATTTATTATAAAGATTTAGAAAATGAAAACTACAAAAAATTTAAAAATTTAATGGATGAAATTTCAGAAGATATAAAAAAAGAAAAACAAACTTTTGAAAAATTATATATGAACTATTGTAGTAACTTAGGTAAATATGGATTAAGAGAAGGAGTATTTACATTTTTATTGGGATTAATATATTTAGAGAATAAAGATGATTTAGCGTTATCTTTAGAAGATGGAAATATAGAAATTGATTTTACTTTAGATTTACTGGATATAATTGAAAAAAATCCAGAAAAATATAGTTTATCTCACTATAAAATAGTGGAGAAAGAAATAAGATACATGCAAGATTTAGAAATCTTATTAAAAAATTATATTAATACAAAAGATTTGAAAATTTATAATCGTGTTTTAGAAGGTTTAAAAAATTTTTTATTAAATCAACCAAGATATGTAGGAAATATATATCTTTCAAAAGTTAAAGGGTTAAATAAAATATTTAGAAATATTTTTACTATTAATAATTCAAGAGAGTTTATTTTAGAAGATCTCCTAAAAATTTATAAATCAAAGAACTATAAAGATGTAACGATTAATTTGGAAAAAGAGATAATTGAATTAGAAGAGTGGAAGTTAAACTTTATTAATACTTTAGAAAAAACTAGTGTAGAAATACTATCAGAAAATAAGTTTGATAATTTAAAAGATTATCTAAAAAAAATAGATGAAAAAAATACTTCTAATGAAATAGAGCAGTTTATAAAATCAATAAAAGAAAAAAATAAAATATTAATATTAATGGATCTTACTAAAAAAATTAAAGGTTTTTCTTATGAAAATTGGAGAACAACTGAAGATTTAAATGAATATAAAGAGTTATTAATAAAAGAGGTTTCAAAAAAGATAGAGGAAGCGAAGTCTATAAATGAGGAGCTGGATATGATGGAAAAAATGTTAAGCTCTAAAATTCAAGCAGTTTTAAAAAATATGGGATTTAGTTTAACACAAGAGCAGAAGAAAAAAGTAATGACTAAAATATTATTAGAAATGTAGGTGTTAATGTGAATGGAGCAGGATGGAATTTAAAAGAAGGTGAAATAAATTCATCAATTGAATTTGAACATGCTATAACTAATTTTTTTTCAAAAAAAAATAGAATGAATAATTTATATAAATTATTATTATTTCAGGCGATTCTAAATATAGAAAATCGAGTAAATCAAGATGTTTTTTATGAGGTTGCGATAGAGTTTGCAGAGCTATATTTCGAATATAAAAAAACTTATGAATTAAAATTTATAACGGTCGTTCAGAACAATCTGCTGTGGATGTATTAATCCAAAATTTATTTAAAAAAAATATTCAGAATTATAAAACAATTTTAGATCAAGATAAAATTGATTATATTTACTCAATAAAAAAAGTATTAAAAACCAATGTAATAGGAGCTTTATATAAAAGTTTAAATGAAATCCCTTATTCTTTTAATATAAAATTAGAAAATTTAGAATTAAATAATAATTTTAAAAATTTTTTAGATAATAACAAAAAAATATTAAATACTTTAATATTTTCTAGAATGATTGAGTTTTTTAAAATCTCAGAAAAAGATAAAAATATATTAATAAAAGAAATGGAAAAAAATAATATTTTAAATTGTGAAGAAGATTTTTATCTTAAAATTCAAGATGAAATTAAAATGTTATTTAAATAATTGGAGGAATTATGCACTCAAAACAAAAATTTAAAATTGAAATACCATATATATTTAAATTATTAGAAATTCTTGAAAAAGGAGAAGGCGCAAAAGAAGGGATAAAAGAAGAGTCAGGAGCTGGTGAAAATAGAGTAATTACTTTCATAGAGTGGTTAAAGTATATAGGTTCTATTGAAATAGTTAATAAAGAAATAGTTTTAACTCAGTTAGGTAAAACTTATTTAAAAATTAGAGATTCGCATGATTATGTAGAGCCATTGATGCTATACTATTTGGCTAAAAATCCAAATTTAGAAAAAAATGATGGTCACTACTATATTTCTGAAGTTTTAAATGAATATTTAAGTACAAAAGTTGCGGATTATGATAATAAGATAACTTTAGAAAGTGCTAAAGAATATATGATAAGTTTTGGAGCAGATCCTAAATATCCTGATTTTATAAAAGATGCAGTAAAAGTTTTAGAGGAATCTGAAACAGGTTTTGGAAAAATGGGTATTTTAGAGAAAATAATAGATGATAAAAAGAGCCCTGTTTATGAAATTCATTCGTATTGGGTAGAACCTTTAGTTGGCGCATATATAATTTATGATTTATGGAAAGAGGGCCAAACAGAGATGCAGATTTCTTCTATAATAAATGATAAATATCATCTAGGAAGAATCTTTTTAATGGATGAAGAAGCGATTATAGAAACATTAGAAGAGATTCAAGCTTTAGGATTAATAGATATAGATTTAACAGGTGGACTATACCAAATAAGAAAGAGTCATAGATACACTAAAGAAGATATTTTAAATATGATGATAGAAAATTCTTAAAAGGAGAAACTATGGAAAAAATTCAAAATATATTAAATGAAAATATAGTTTCTAGAATAAATGCTTATATTTATTTAAAAGAGTTAAAAGATAAGAAAAATTTTTTAGAGTTAAAAGATATTAATTATTTAGATTTTGAAAAAGAAGGGTATAAGTTTTTTAAAGATAATAATTTAACACCAACAGTTTTTAATCGAGGAAAATTTTTTGATTATGTAAAAAATATTTCACTGGAAGAGAATAGGGTATTAGTGATTGATAATTTGGAAATAATTCAAAATATATTATTTGCTAAAGAAGAGTTTCAAGAGTTTTTTAAAGAGATGGAGCTACAAAAATTTAAAAATAAAGTTATTTTTATTTTTTCTAATATAAGGATAATGAAACTAAAAAAAGAATTAAAATCATATTATCCAGAAAAGAATATAATCATAGGAGATCAGAATGAGGATTAAAGATATATTAAGTATTAGAGAGTTTGAGCCAGTTGTAGACTTAACATGGGGATTAAATATTGATGAACATGAAAGAATGTTATCAAAATATATAATGACAGATGAAATAGCCGAAACTTTTGTAGAAATTTTAGAAAGTTTTAATATGGTTAGAAGTAAAAAAAGAATAGAAAATTTAAATGGAGATATAAATACTACTGCTAAAAGAGCACATATTTTATCTGGACAATATGGTACAGGTAAATCATATTTTTTATTGATGCTTAGTATTATTTTAGAAATGAAAAATAGTTCTTTAGCAACTAAAATGATAGAGCATTTTAAAGATTTTCCAGAGTTACAATATCAATTACAATACATTCAAGATAGAAAAAAATATTTTGTTGTAAGAATAAATGGAGAAGCACAAAATGAAAAAGAGTTTGTAGATGTTATCCAAAGTACTGTAATTGAAGCTATGGAAAAGGAATTTAAAAATCTAAAAATGACAGCGGTATATTCATCTGTAGCAGAAATATTGAAAAATGCATATCCAATATATTCAGAAAAAATAGATGAGTATTTGGAAAAAAATGATGATACTATGGAAGATTTATTAGCAAGCCTTTCAAATTCATCAAGAGATGGGTTAAATAAAGCAAGAGAAATAATAAAAGATGTATTAAAGCTTGGAGTTAAAGTTGAAGTTGGAACTTTGAGTGATTTCTTAGATGAAGTAAATGATGAATTAAAGGCAAATGGTTATAATGAGTTAGTTATAATATTTGATGAATTTTCAGCTTATATAACAGCATCTGTTGAAAATAAAAGAATAAATAAAGATTTAGGAAAAATTCAAGAGTTATGTCAATTAACAGCTAAAAGTGCACAAAAAAATGTAGCATTCATAACATCAATCCATAAAGATATTAATACTATATTAGAAGCATATGGTATTGGTATAAAAAGTGAACTAGATAAAATTATTGGAAGATTTGAAACTCATATTTTAAAATTTGAGCAAGGAAATGAACTTATAAAGAATACGTTAAATCTTGATAAAGTAAATTTTCAGTTGTATAAGAATAAGCATGAGGAATTTATTGATAAATTAGAAAAAAAATATAAACATGATTTTTTGGATTTTTATCCAATACATCCAGCTACAATAGAATATCTAACACCAATTTCTCAAATATTTGCTCAAAAAACCAGAACAACTTTAGGATTTATAAAAGAAGTTGTTAAAGAGAGATATTTTTCAAGAAGTGTAGAAGAGAATGGAAAACTTAATTTAGTAACTTTAAGTGATTTATTTGAATCTTTTGAAAATGCTATAGATAATAAAAATCCTGAAATTATAAATATATATAATCAAAATATAAATGGTTATCCAGAAGAAAGTGAAGTAGTTCAATACTTAAGAGCAATAACAATAGCCTATTCGAGCTCACTATCTAAAACAGGAGCAAAATCTGAATTAACAGCAGAGGATTTAAAAGATATCTATCAAGAGGAATCAGAAGAGAAAGTAAGAGAAAATTTAAATAAACTTGTAAGTACTAATTATTCAAATGTTATTGTGAACAATGGAGCATATAGATTAGTAGCAGGAACTGGTGGAATAAAATTTGATAAAAAAATATCAGAAGAAATGGATAAAATATCCCCTACAAATGTAATGAAAACTATTTTAGAAAAATCAGAAAGTAGAATATTTATTAAAAGAAATTATTCATTAAAGTATAATTTGGGATTTTTTCCATTTGATGTAAATATAGATTCTATAAAACTTAACCTAGAAGAATTGAAAAATAGAAATATAGAATCTTTAGTATCAAGTAGAGGATATGGAAAACTAATATTTGTTGTTCCAGATTTTCATGAAGAATATAATAAAGAGGCTTTAATCGAGAGCTACAAAGAATTGTTTAAAGATGTAAACAAAAATATTTGTATTGCTTTTGTAAATGATATAGCTTTTAAAGAAAAAGATTTAAAGGAGTATGGAGCGTTATTAAAAATAGAAAATACAGATAAAGAAGTTGCAACAAATGAAGAGATTAAAAAAATTATCGTAAAAAGAAGACGTAAATTAGAAGATAAAATAAGAAATAAATATCTTAGAAAATTTAGTAATTTAAAGAATTTTACTTTTATATTTGGAGAGGGAAATGTTGAAACGACTCTAAGAAGTGAAAGGAAATTTTTTGAACAATTATTATTTAATTTTTATACAAAGTTTCCAAGAGAAATAAAAGTTGAAAACTTTAATACAAGAGCTGGAATTAATGATATTACTAAAATGTGTATAGATAGAGGTGTTGGAGAGTTTGCTAAAAATGATACATCTTCAGCAGTAAAACAACTAAAAATGTTATTAAAACCTTTGGATTTAATAGAATTTACTGAAACAGTAAGTGGATTTAAATATCAATTAAAAATGCCTAGTGAAGGTGCTAGTGAAATATCCAAAGAGATTATGAATATTATTTTAGATGAAAAAATAGAATTATGGGAAAAATATAATCTTTTACAAGAGGCTCCTTATGGGTTATCAGAAAAATTAGTTGATGTATATTTATTTGTGGCTAGTAAAACAGGAAAGATAGTAATTTCTACAAATAGAGAGAATGAAAAAGAAAAGCAAATTAGCTTAGATGCTAAAACATTAGAAGAAGTTTCTAGAAGTCCTAGAGATTATAAAATAGAAAAAAATGAAGAGTTTTTGATACCAATAGAGGTTGAATCTATTTGGAATGCTTTAAATAGTTTAAGAATAGTTAAGCAAAGTAAAGCACGAGCCTTTAAAGCTAACAGCAACAATGATTTTAATCCATTTTTAATTTTAAGTAGTGAAATAAAGACTATTTTAGAAAATTTACAAGATAGAGAAAAACGTTTAAAAGCAAGAGGAGTAAAAACTAAAAAATTAAAAGTTTTAGTAGATAGATTAAGAGAATTATCTAATATTTTAAAGCCAGAAGAGTTTTTTAATAAGATGGTAGAGTTGCCAAATATTTTTAATAAAAGTGAATTTAATCAAAATATAGAGGAGTTTAAAAGTTTTTTAATTAAATTACAAATGTTAACGAGCAAGATAGTAATGAGTTATGAAAAATGCAGTATATTAATTCCACATTTAGATGAAAGAATATATGATTTAACTGGATATAGAGATTTAAAAGATAAATTAAGAGAAGTGGATGAATTATTAAAATATTATCAAAATGATTTTTTAAATGTAGCTTTAGTTGAAAAGTTAGAAGAAAAAACAATTCAGCTTTTAAAAGAATATAATAATGAATATAAAGTTAGACACGACTCATATCATAAAGAGTTTGCGAAGTTAAGAGGAGAATTTTTAGAAGAGTTAAAAGACAAGCTTCAAATAATAGGAACACTAAAAAAGTTAGATTTAAAAAATATATCTTCATTAGACGACTTTTATGATAATTTGAAAAACTACGAAAAGTGTGAAGTTATTGAGCTAGAAGATGAAATATCAGCGTGTAAAATGTGCGATAAAAGAGATTTAAAAAAATTAGAAGGAAAACAAACTTCTTTAAATGATTTATTTGTTCAATATAAGAAAAGAGTTTTGGGAGTTTATCAGAGTTATGATGATGGATTAAGAGAAAATAGTATAAAAGAAAACTTGATAAATAGTGATAGTTACAAAAATATTATTTTTGCATTAAATAGAGTTTCAAATGAAGAAACTACAGGAACGGAAGTTAGAGAAATAGAGACAGAATTTAACATGATAGAAAAAGAGATTAATGTATTATTAAGAGAGAAAAATTTAGAACCAATTAGAGAAAGAAATATAGAGTTTGAAGAGTTAACACAAGAGTTATTATTGGAACTTCAAGGAACTGGACAAAAATATCTAAGTTTAGAAGAAGTTAAAAATAGATTTAATAGTATTATAGAAAAACACAAAGCACAGGAGATTATGAGTGCAAAAATATAGGTGGGGCTATGATAAAAATTATAAAAGATATATCTAAAGAGTATTATTCTTTGGAAGAATACATAATAGTAAAGGATTTGGAATCTTATTTTGAAGCTAGAAGTAAATTTTTTAAAAAATATAAAGAAAATGAAAAATTTCAAATTGTTATAAAAAATAAAAAGTATTTCTCTTTATTTTTAGATTTTGAACAATATGAAAGTGTAAAAGTGGAAGAGGTATACGAAGTTAAAGGGCCTGAAGTAAATTTAGGTCCTAAAGACAATCTATTTAGAGTTCTTTTAAATGCTTTAAACTATCCTAATAATTCAAAAAAAATAATAGAGATTTTAGAAAAACAGTATTTTACAGAAGTTAAATTTCTTTTAAATGAAAAAAATAGAACAATAGAAAATTATTTAGAACTTTTAACTAATATTATTATCTTTTCAAAATATAAGGAGCATAATTTTAATATATTATTAGATGAAGTTGCTACTCTGGAACTATATGAATTGGGAAAGACAAATTTAAATTTACAAAAAAGTTTTTCCTATGAAAGAGAAGAGTTAAAAAATTATATTTCTAAATGTGATAAAAAATTAAGGGAAGATAGTAAAAAAATGTCTTTATTTAATGAGTTTCCAGAGGAGAGATATTTTGGAGAAATAAATGGTATTTTACCTTTTGAAAAAGAATATTTCTTAAAGAGAAATATTGAAAAAATGAATCAACTAAAAGGGTATGATATTATTTTGATAAATTTGGAAAAAGCTGAGATTTTTTTTAATGAATCATATTTAGATATCAAAAATATAGTTAAAGCTTTGATAAAAATAGATAAAAATAGAAGACAAGATAAAGTAACTATACAAGATTTTCAAGAGTTTTTTATGGAAATATATTTAAATTATAATAGTCTTTCATCTGAAAAAAATTTAGAGAGTTTAATAGAAAATATTGAAAAGAAGTATAGAGTTAATTTATTTTCATTAAAGCAAAGCATAAAAAATATATGGAGTGAAGCTAATAAAAAGTTTGAAGAATTTTATTTAAAAAATTATAGTTTATTATATAGCTCTTCAGAGCAAAGAGGGCTAGATTATGCAATCGAAAATAGCTATAACACTTTAAATAATAATAGAAATAATTTATATATTTTTATAGATTGCCTAAGGTATGATATTTGGTTAGGAATAAAAAAATATATGCAGCAAAAAGGCTTTAATTGTCATTTAGATAAAATTATTTTGAGTGGTATACCAACAGTGACAAGTTATTGTAAAAAAATTTTATATACTGGAAAAAAATATAATCAAATAGAATCAAAGGACTTCTTTAAAAGTGATGTTGTAAAAGTAAACTCGATAGATGATTTAAAAGAGGAAAGTACAAGAGATAATTTTCTTTATGAGATATTAGATTTAGACAATTTCTTTCATAATATAAAAGATTTAACAGAAGAGTACCTACAAAATACGATAGAATTAAAGTTGAATAAGTTATTGGAGAATATAGAAAAAGATAGATTTAATATAATAATGATGACTGATCACGGAGCAATGAGACTTTATGATGATGATTTAAGTAGTTTCAAATATAAGGATATATTAACAGAAAGAGGATTACAAGTTGAAAATCATGGTAGATATATAAAAGTATTTTCTAATATATATGATGATGAAGTTTATAATGAGTTGGATACATTATTTGAAAGAGATAATAATTTCTATACATTAAATAGAGAGGTTATGTCTAAGTACTATTTACCAATTTCAGAAAAAGAAAAAGAAAACTATTTTTATTTAATTTATAAATATGGAAAATATCCTAAAAAAACTGGTGAGTTCAACCATGGTGGAATAAGTTTTGAAGAGGTTTTAATACCCTATGGTGTATTTAAAACAGAAGAAAAAGAGTTTGTTCCTATTAAATTAGAAGTCAAGTCAACTGAAATAAAAAATGATTCTAAAGCTGAAGTTGATATTTTGATAAAAAACAGTAATGTAATTCAAAATTTGAAAGTAAATTTAAAATATCAAAACCTTACAAAAGAGTATAAAGAAGTAGAGGGAAATAAATTAATCCAAATACCTTTAGAACTAAAAGAAAATTTAGAAGGTGAGTATAGGGATATTGTAGAAATAGAATTTTATTTTGAGGGAGAAAAACACTCTTTTAAAGAAACATTAGTATTAAAAATTATAAAAAATCAAAGATTGGCAATGAATAAAAAATTAAAGAGTAGTCGATCTTTACTTTAAATACTAATTAAATTGAGGAGGAGAAATGGAGTTATGGGAAAGACTTCTAAAAGAGAATTTTGGAAGTGCAGTGGTAGATAAACCCAAAGCTATAAAAAATGAGATACAAGGGCTACCTAGATATGTATCAGAGTATCTTTTGGGGTATTTTTGTGAAGATGAAATAACAGAGGATGGATTAAAGGAAACTAATAACTATATTCATGAACATAGAATAGATAGTAGAGAAAAAGAGAAGTTTAAAAATAGTTTAAGAATAAATGGAAGTTTAAAAATAATTGATAAATTTAAAGTAAAAATCAATTTAGGAAAAAATAAAAAAAAGCCAACACAGATGGAGATTCCTAGTTTAGGGATAACAGATGCAGAGGTTAATGATAAAGTACTAATAGATCATCCAAGATTATTGATAGATGGGCTTTGGGGAATGGGAGAAATTTTTTATGATGACGAAGAAAAAGATATAAGATTAATAAATTTTAAACCTTTTCAGCTATCAGAAATAGATGTGGATGAATTGAAAGAAGCAAGAGAGCAATTTGATTCAGAACATTGGTTAAATATAATGATGAGTACAGTTGGACTGAACTATGAAAATTATACTAGGAGAGAGAAGCTAATACTTCTTTCTAGATTAATACCAATGGTTGAAAATAACGTATTTATGATGGAATTTGGAAGTCCTGGAACAGGAAAAACTTACGTTTACGAAAATATAAGTTCATATTCTAGAGTCATTTCAGGAAGTAAAGTGTCAGGACCACAACTATTTTATAACCTAACAACTAAGCAAGATGGATTGTTGGTTCAGTATGATGTTTTACTTTTTGATGAAATTGATAAAATTCAGAAAAGCGGACTTCAAGAAGATGTAAGTACAAAATTATATCAATATTTGGCTTCAGGAAAATTTGATCGTGGTGGAGTTGAAAAAGTAAGTGAATGTGGAATAATGATGGTTGGAAATTTACCTGCAGGATATTTTGAACAAAAAGATTTATTAAAAAATCTTTTACATGAAACTAATACTCATTCTGCATTTTTAGATAGATTAGCTGGAGTTGTTCCTGGCTGGGAAATAAAAAGCATAGGAAATCCAAATAAAGCTTATACAAAAAATTTAGGTTTTGCAGCTGATTATTTTAGTGAAATTCTTCATAAATTAAGAAGAGTAAACTATCAGTATATATTAAATAGAATTAGATTAGAGCACGCTTCAACAAGAGATGTGATTTCAATAAATAAAATAGTTAATGGAATGATAAAATTAGTTTATCCAGATGGAAATTTAACTGATGAAGAGTTGGAAGAGATTGTAGGGTTAGCTGTAGAATATAGACAGTTTGTTGTAGATCAAAACTATAGAATAAATAAGGATAAAACCTTTGATAAGCAAATTCAATATATGATTTTAAGAGATTTGTAATACAAATTGTAATACACTAGTTTTAGATGCCTCTATGATGTATTTAATATGGTTTAAATGGATTTTTTAGAGGTGTCTATACTTATGAGTCCAAAAATAAATGAGACGCTTAAAATTGAAATAAGAGAGTCAAAAAAATGAACTTTTGTCAAAAAAATAGTAAAAATGAAGAAAAATCATTTTTTTGAAATAAAAGTACTTAAAATATAGCTTTAAAACAATAAATATACCGTTATTCAATAACTGATGAGAAATAACTGTAAAAAAGTTATATTTTAATTAAAGATTTAACTTTAGCAGAGAAAAAATTCTGTAGGAGGATAATTATGACTGAAAATATAGAAATAGCATTGAAAGCTTATGAAGAAAAAGATTTTAAAGAAGCATTTAAATATTTTAAATTAGAAAAAAATAATGAAAAAAGTCATGATTTTGATAAGAAATATTCATTTAAGTTTATTAAGACAATATATGACTCTATTATAAAAGAAATGAAAGAGATAAATAATGAAAATAAAGAGTATATTATTTATATAATGACTCATTTAAAAAATAGTGATGTATTTTATAAAATAACAGTTTTTAAAGTTGTAGAAATTTTATTTAAAAAACAAAATCCAGAATACGATAAAATAATAAAATGGCTTGAAAAATTGGAGGTAGAATTTTTATCAGATGAACAACAAAAATATGAAAGCAATGGTAAAAATATAGTAAAAAGTTCTGAAAAAGAAAAGTATTATATGCAACTTTCGAAAGCTTATGAAAAATTAAAAAATTATGAAAAAGCAAAAGAAATTTCAATGGAAGCATTGGAAAATTTAAAGGAGTTTTCAAACGATTCAGATATTTGGCTGAAGAGAAGAGTAGCAGAATATGATGTAGACAATAAGAATTATGATAAAGCTCTTTCAATATATAAAGATATACAAAAAAAGAAAAATGACTGGTTCATATTAAGAGAGATTGGAATAATTTATTTAAAAAAATGTGAATTTACAAAAGGAAAAAATTATTTATTAGATGCAGCTTGTGCCTATGGAGAAGTAAATAAAAAGTTAAATCTTTTTTTAGATTTATATACACATCTAAAGGATTATGATGAAAAATTAGCAATCATATCGTTAAAAATATATTTTAAAATTAGATTAGAAGAAAATTGGAAAATTACTTCAAAAGATAAAGAGATGGCAGAGCTAGAAAACATAGAATTATCTAAGGAGGAATTAATTAAAATTTCTATAAAGAGATTTTTAGAAAACTGCAAAGAGTTACGTTGGAAAGATGAAGTTTTTTACAAAGGAAAAGTTGATAGTATCAAAGACAAATTTTTCTTTATAAAGAGAGAAAGTGGAGAGAGATATTATTGTAAAACAAAAGAGTATCCCAGTAAGAAGGGCCCAGTTATAGGGACTCCATTGAAGTTTAATTTAATTGAAACTTTTGATAATAAGAAAAATAAATATGGATTTTCAGCAATAAATTTAAAATTTGAGAGTTCAGAGGAAGCTTTATGAGTGTAAAAAGCATAGAAACTATATATAGTATATTAGTTAAAATATCTTCGTATTTAAAGAAAGAAGGGTATAGTTTAAGCTTAGTAAAACATATGAATAATTCCTTGCCTTTATATCAAATTGAAGGAATTAAAAAAGAGGATAAAGTTATGCTAAAAGTTTATCTAAAAAACGATGGAACAAAAACAATTCAAATTGTTCAAAATGAAAAATCAAGTTATTTAGATAAATTTAATTTTAAAAAAGGTATAACTATTTCTCAACAATATAAATTGGATTTTAAAGAGAAGGAAAAAATAACTTTAAAATTAATGAAATTAAAAGAGTTAAAAATTATTGATTTTACATTAGAGAACAGAGAAAGTCTATATCTATATAAAATAAAGTGTTTAAGTGAAAATTATAAAGTTGTTTTAAATTTTTATCAAGATGGAACACTTATATTTGAAGGTGCAAACTCTGATTTTTTAGAAAAACTTTCCGATTATCTGATTAAAAAAAATGATAATATAATACACGATATAGGTAGTTACAATAAGAATTTAAACCTTTTATTAGAACACTTTCAAGAAACTATTTTTCAAAGATTTTTAGAAAGAAAATCACTTTCTGAAGAACAAATGGCTGTTGTTAATTCAGAGGAAAGGATTATTGTAGTTAACGCTGTAGCGGGAAGTGGAAAAACAACAACATTAGAAGGGGTAATCACAAGGTGGAGTAATAAAAAAATTTTATATATTGTTTATAATAAAAAAATGAAAGAGGAAGCTGAGGAAAGATTTAAGGAATATAGAAATGTAAGAGTTGTTACAAGTCATAGTTTAGCCTATGAAAAATATTCTCTTAGAAATACTAAAGAAAATTTAGATATTTTTAAAATAGCTCAGAAGTTAAAGCTATCATTTCCAGATGCTACTTTTTTATCTAAAATATTCCAATTGTACCTTATAGGAAAAGAGATTTTACATGTAGAATTTATAAAAAAGAAAGAAGTTGAAATAAAGGAAATATGCTTTAAAAATTATTTAGGTGTATTATTAGGAGATTATAATAAAAGAAAAGAAAATAAAGACAATCCTCTAGAAGTAAAAAAAGATATAACATCCGAAGAGATTAAAGTTTTTTTAGAAGAAAAAAAATTACTTGAACAAATGAAAAAACTTTATGAGAAGAAAATAGAAGATTTATCAGAATGGTTAATAAAGTTAGAAGGATTAATGGAAGAAAAAACCATTTCAGAAACTCATGATTATTATTTAAAAAAATATCAAAAAGATAGAGAGAGAATATTTAAATACGAAATTGTAATGTTAGATGAAGCACAAGAT
Organism: Cetobacterium sp. 2G large; assembly: GCF_014250655.1. Taxonomy (NCBI): domain Bacteria; kingdom Fusobacteriati; phylum Fusobacteriota; class Fusobacteriia; order Fusobacteriales; family Fusobacteriaceae; genus Cetobacterium; species Cetobacterium sp. 2G large. Next base: position 788,139 of record NZ_JACHTH010000005.1, read on the forward strand.
TCAAATGAAGTTGTTATGGATATAATGGACTATAAATTTCCAAATGCTCGGAAAATAATAGTTGGAGATACCCACCAACAAATTTATTTGTGGAGAGGAGCTAAAAATGCAATGGAGTATTTTTCTCAAATAAAAGAATCTAAATTATATAATTTAACGACCTCTTATAGAATAGGACCTGAAATGGCAGAAGTTTGTAGTGAAATTTTAAGTATTAAAAATTATAAAAATCCTTTAATAGGAAAAAATTTATTACAAGAAAAGAAATCCTTTCTAACACTTATTGATGATAAAAAAGGTATATTAACAATTTTATTTAGAAAAAATTTTAATATGATTAAAGCAGCTATAACTTCAGATAAAAAAATTATTTTTTTGAAAGAAATTAATTTAGAAAAATTTAAAGATGTAAAATATTTTAAAGAAGGACAAATAGAGAATATAAAATATTTATTTTCATTAAAAAACTATAAAAACTATCAAGAGTTAAACGAATATATTAAACAAGGATGGGAAGAAAATCCAGATATTATATTAGGAATTAGGTTACTAGAGTATTTAGACACAGATTTTGACGATAAAATAAGTGAGTTATCTCAAAGAATACTATCCTTTGATCAATTAAAAGAAAATATAGAAAATAATATAAATGTTTTAGGAACAATTCATGGTTCTAAGGGATATGAATTTGAAAAATTGCTGTTAAATATTGATTGTTTGGATTTCATAGAAAATTTAGAAAGAATGTCTAAAGAGGAGATAGAGCAAGAGTTAAATTTAATATATGTAGGATTAACAAGAAGTTCCAAATGGGTATACTACACATTAAATACTGATTTTTTTAAACAGCTTTTGTCACCAATATTTGAAGAAGAAAACTTAGAAGAAAAGAAGAATCAGGAGATAAAGAAAGAGCTTTATAAATATATGATGTCAGAAGCTATAAAGGAAAGAGGTATAAAAGAGTTAATTCATTTTACTAAAATGAAGAATCTTAAAAATATATTAGAATATGGAATTTGCTCTACAAAATATTTAGACTCAAATAAAATTGATTACTTTAATAGTGATTTTGTGAGATTAGACGATAAATACGATTACATAAGCATATCAGTATCATTTCCAAATTATAAATTACTTTTTAAAAAAAGGAGAGAATGTAAAGAAGCATATGTAGTTATTTCTATAAATCCAGAAATTTTATTAGAGAAAGAATGTTTATTTTATCCAACTAATGCAGCTAATAGTAGATTTCAAGATGATAATTATGAATATTCAAGTTTTCTTGACTTTGAAAAAATGTTTGAAAATTTATTAGGAAAAATACCTAAAAATTATCCAACAGATTCTCAAGCAGAGATTTTGATAAAAAATATAATAGAAAAAGAATATATAAATTATATTTATTTAGAAAAAAATGATTATACAGAAAAAAGAGGGGCCTATATTCATCCTAAAGCTGAACATATAAAATTTATGTTAGGACAAAAATATTTTGAAAAGAGGGGGTGTTAAAAATGTCAAAGAGACCAGTTTTTATCTCGCAAGTTAATTCTGATAAATTTGTTGAGGAGAGTGAAGTAGAATTTCAATGGTTCCCAGGGTTTGCAGTGTCTCAAAAACAAAAATCTATATCTTCTTTGCATGAAAATTTTCAAAAGAAAAATCCAAATTTAAAAATATTAGAAATATCGTCTAAATCCGAAAAAGAATTAGGAGTTAAATTAAGTGCATTTAATTTAATGATAGTAAAGGGGAATACTAAATATAGCGTTGAATCAGCATTTCAAGCAAGTAAAGTTTTTGAAAGTGGAGGACCATATAAAGAGATTTTTAAATTAGATTCTTTAGAAGCTAAAAGGTATAAAAAGTTAAAAGAATCAGGAGAACTTATTAGATTTGAATTTTTTGGAACTAAGTGGGAGTTGGAACCTAAAACTCTTTTTTATGATTGGCTATATATAAATGCATTAGCAAAAAATTCGGATTTAGCAAAAGAGATTATAGAATATGATGCTTTTACAGATATCGAGTTCAATCCTAAAAAATCAATAAACAATCAAGCAAAGGCAGCAGCATTATATGTATCACTTTTTAGAAGAGGATTGTTAGTTACAGCACTTGAAAATCCTCAGTCGTACCGAAAAATAATCAAAGAAGTATTTGATATTTACAATCCATTAAAGCAATTAAAAATTTTTGAAAAAAATTAAAAAAGTGAGAATCAATGGGGAGAGAAAATGAATATAAAAGAGGAATTAAGAAAATTTACTGAAAAAACTTTAGAAGATAATTTTTTAGAAGATAATGAAAATAATTTATCAGGTGTAGAACAAAACTTAAAAAAAGAGATAAAAAAAGGAACTTTATTTGTTCAAAGTGAAATTTCACAGTTAAAAACTGAAATAGAGAAAGGTAATAAAGAAGCAGAAACATTAAAAAAAGAAAACTTTATTTTAGTTAAGGAATTAAAAAAAAGAAATGAGTTATTAATAAATATATTGCAAAATTATTTTATAATAAATACCTTTGATTTATGTATAGAAAATAAAGAGGTTTTAAACTTAGTATTAAAAAAAGAGAAATATTTATTAAATAAAGATGGAATTGATTATTCGGCAGAAGTGGGACAAGAATTCAATCCTAAATATCATGAAGCACTAAATCAAGATATAGAAAAAAAAGATTCTTATACAATTGAAAAAATTGTAGAACAGGGTTATAAAGAAAATGGAGAAATATTAAAATATGCAAAAGTAATAATAAAATAATAAGGGGGATTTTTGTTATGAAAAAAATAATAGGAATTGATTTAGGAACAACAACATCAGCAGTGGGAGTTTATTCAAATGAAAAAATAGAAATTATTCCAAGTTTACAAAAAACTAATTTAATTGACTCAGCAGTGGTATTGGATAACTACAATAATATTATAGTCGGAAGAGAAGCGAAAAATGATTTTGTAAATGGAATAATAGAGATAAAAAGAAGGATGGGAACAAATTATATAGCTAATTCAAGAGGAAAAGAGTTTTTACCTGAAGAGGTATCAGCAGAAATATTGAAATATGTAAAAGAATATGCAGAGGAGCATTTAGGAGAGAAAATAGATGAAGCAGTAATAACTGTACCTGCAAATTTTAATGCTTTTCAAAAGATAGCTACAATAAAAGCAGCAGCATTAGCTGGTTTAAAAGTTGAGAGAGTTATAAACGAACCTACAGCAGCAGCATTAGCTTATGGATTTGATAAATTAGATAACGAAGAGAAAATACTTGTATATGATTTTGGAGGGGGAACTTTTGATGTAAGTATTTTAGAGTTTGATATGGGAATAATGGATGTAGTTAGTGGAGATGGAGATAATCATTTAGGAGGAAAAGATATAGATGAAACTATAATGATGTACTTAGGTTCTAAGCATGGGATTGTTTACAAAGGAAATGAAAATAGAGAAAAATATAATATATTAAAAAATACAGTTGAAGCTGCTAAAATAGATCTTTCTAGAAGAGATATTGCAGAGATAATAATACCAGAGTTTAATTTATCAACAACTTTAACAAGAGAAAAATTTGAAGAGTTAATAAAGGATGTTGTAGATAAAACACTAAACTTTATAGATAATGCATTAAAGAAAGCCAATTTAAATGAAAAAGATATAGATGTTGTATTGCCAGTTGGTGGAACTTCAAATATACCATATATTCAGAAAAAAATAGAAGAAAAATTTGGTGATAAAGTTTATTATTTTGATAATCTACAAGAGGCAGTAGCATTAGGAGCAGCAGTACAAGGAGCTATAAAATCTGGAGAGATTCCATCAGAAACAGGAATTATATTAACAGATATTTGTAGTCATGCTTTAGGAATATCGTGTGTGGGAAATTATCATGGAATGAGCATGCCGGGGGTATTTTCAGAAATTATACAAAAACATAGTTCGTTACCAGCAGATGGCGAACAGATTTATACAACATCTAGTGATAATCAAACTGAAGCGAGAATTCAAATCTATGAAGGTAAAGAAGAGTTAGTAATGGAAAATATAGGTATGGGAGAGCTGTTAGTTAAAAATATCCCATTAAGTAAAGCTGGGTTAGAAAAAATTATAGTAAAATTTGAATACGATTTAAATGGGATTTTACATGTAATAGCTATTGTTGAAAGTACAGGAGATATAACAGAGGGAACTTTTGAAATTAGAAAGGCAAAAGATAAGATTGAAGTAGGAACAACTAAGAGTATAGCATCATATAAATCATCATTATATTACAGTGATTATAAAACAGTCATGGATATTGCAGAAAAAAAATTAGAAACAGCTTCTGAAAAAAATTGTAATACTATAAAGAATATTTTGAATCAAATGAAAGAAGCTCTATTAAATGACGATAAAAATAAATTAAATAAATTAGATGATGAATTAACAGACATACTTTTTGAGGTGTAGATATGGATTTAAAATTAAAAAAATACATAGATAGGCTGATAGAAGAAAACAACATTTCTAAATTGAAAGAAGTATTACAAACGAAATTGTTAAATAAAAAAAATGATTATTTACTTGAAGTGTTATCATTAGTAGAAATGTTATTGGGAAATTTTCAAAACTCTTTAAATTATTTAAATCAAATAGAAAATAAAAGTGAAGGTGTTAGAGAATATATAAAATTTTTAAAAGGTTCAATAAAAGAAAAATATATGCCTCTTTACAATGATTTGTTAAAAGGAGTAGGAGAAAAAGAGGAGATACAGGAAATACTACAAAAATTAGAAGAAATACTACCGAATGTAGAGTTATATCAATTCGCTAGTTTATATTATTTGGATAAAAATGAAAAAGAACAAAGTTTAAAATATATAGAAAAAGCTTTAGAATTGGATAGTTATAATAAAGAAAGTTTAAGAATAAGTGATTTTATACTTCAAAAACAAATTCCAGAAATAAAAAATAGTAAAAATAAATATGGAGTATATTTTTTAATATTGGGCTTATTAGGAATATTATTTGGTTTTTATGAAAAATATTCTTTGGAAAATAAAATAAATCTAAAAAATATAGAGTTTAAAAAATTAGAAAAAGTAAATCAACAATCAACAGTTAATTTAAATCAGTTAAAAGAGGAATTAAAACTAGAAAAAAATAAGAATTTAAAATTACAAAAAGAAAAAAATATAAATATAGTAAAAAATGAAGCAATTGAACCTGAAAAAATAGATGAAACATTGATTCTAAAAAATGACTTTACAGCAAAAGAGTTGTTTAATAAAGGTCTTAAATTGAGAAAAGAAAAAAAATATTCTCAAGCATTAAAATATTTTGAAATACTTTCTGAATCAAATGAATATTCGATATATTCTAGAGAAAGTATGTTTTGGCTAGGAAAAACATATGAAAATTTAGGCAGAATGAGTGAAGCAATAAAGGTATTTAATAGTTATTTAATTAAGTATCCTAATACACAAATCTATACGCAAGAAGTAAAAACTCTATTAAGAAAATATGAAGCTGGAGGAGTGAAATGAAAAATTTTTACGAAATATTAGAAATTTCAGATTTAGCAACTCAACAAGAAATTAAAAAAGCATATGTTAAACTTTTACGTAAGTATCCACCAGAGAAAAATCCAGAGGAATATAAAATAATAAGAGAGGCCTATGATACTCTAAAAGATGATGAGAGTAAAAAAAATTATGATATTTCTCTTAAATGTGGTGGAGAGATTGAAGAACTTGAAAATAACGGAAAAAAACATTTAGAAAATGAAAATTATGATGATGCAATTAAATGTTTTGAAAAAATCTTAGAGTTTAATAGTGAATTAGGTACAATAAGAAATTCATTGGGTAATGCATATATGTTAAAAAGAAAGTATAAAAAAGCTTCTCTTGAATATATGATATTAGCTGATAATTATCCTGATAATATGAACTATATTTGTAATTTAGGATTTTCATTTGAAATGATGGGAAAAATAGATAAAGCAGAAAAATTATATTTAAAAGCTTATGAATTTGATAAAACTGATAAAGAAGTTATGGGGTGGCTAATTAGTTTATATTGGAAACAGAAAAGATATTTTGAAGTAGAAAAATTATTAAAAAAGGATATTATGAGTGATGGAGAGGTTGATTTTAATGACTATTATTGTTACTCAAAATTGATAGAAACCTATATTAGAATGGATGATACTTATAAAATAGTTGATTTAGTTAAAGATATAAAAAAAATAATACCAAATGACCCTCAAATTAGAGAAAATGTTATATGGGATTTTACAAGATTAGGTATTCTTTTATCAGAAGTTCAAAGATATGAATTTTCGGAAATACTATATAAAATAGCTAAGACACTGTGTTTAGATGAAAATTGTGAATTAAATGAACGAATTAAAATTGCTACTCTTTATAAATTAACAGATAATTTACTAAATGACGATAAAGTAGAGGGAATGTTAAAAGGGCCATTAGTTTATTATATGCATGGAACTGAAAATACTAAAGAAGATAGAAAAAATAATTTAAATAATATTTTACGGCACTTAGAGGTCTATTCAGGAGAATGTGGAGAAATTATAAAAGCATCTTTAGATAGAATAAAAAAGTATTATAGAGAGTTGTATGAAGAGGTAGAGGATATTTATAGTGAAATAGAAAAATTAAATAGGCTACAATTAAGAGTTGTAGAAGAGTTTAAAACTTTTTTTTCACATAATGGAATATCGAGAGGATTGAAAATGTGTATAGCTTCTTTAGTTGATAAAAATGATGATTCTTTAAAAGATGGGTTGAATCAATTAAATAAAGAAAGAAAAAATGAAATAAGAGATGGAATATCTTTAATAAAAAGAAATTATCCAAATATTCATAAAGTAACTTCTACATTTATTGAAAAAGTAGTTGAAATTGTTTCTTAAGAAAAAAGGAGGGAGAATGGAATTATTAGTTTTAATGTTAATTGTTACAATTCTTTATTTTGCATTAGCAGACAAATCAACTTATGATTCAGAAGGTTATGACAAAAAAGGTTACGATAAAGAAGGTTATGATAGAAGAGGATTTAATAAAGAAAAGTTTCATAGAATAACAAAAACAAAATACGATAAATTGGGATATGATGCTGATGGTTATGATGAAAGAAAGTATAATCGAGAAGGCTTTAATCGAGAAGGTTTTAATCGAGAAGGATATGATAAAAGTGGTTATAGCAAAGAAGGTTATGATAGAAGAGATTTTGATAAAAAGGGAATAAATAAAATAACAAAAACAATTTATAATAGAAGTGGTTACAACAAAGAGGGATATAACAAAGAGGGGTATAACAGAGAGGGTTATGACTCAAAAGGTTATAATAAAGAAAATTATAATAAATTTGGCTTTCATAAAAAGACAGGAACAAAGTATAATGAATATGGTTATGATAGGGAAGGCTATGATTCAAGAGGATTTAATAAAGAAGAAATTCATAGAAACACAAAAACTATTTATGATGAACGAGGTTATGATAAAAGTGGCTACAATAAAGAAAAATATGATAGATTGGGTATCCATAAGGAAACAGGAACAAGTTATGATAAGGATGGTTATAATCAAAAAGGTTATGATAAAGCTGGATTTGATAAAAGTGAAATTCATGAAATAACAAAGACAAAATATGATAAAGATGGTTATAACAAAGCAGGTATTCATAAAGAAACAGGGACACAATATAATGAATATGGTTATGATAAAGAAGGGTACGATAAAGAAAATTATAGTAAATTTGGCTTTCATAAAAAGACAGGGACACAATATAATGAATATGGTTATGATAGGGAAGGTTATGATTTAAGAGGATTTAATAAAGAAGAAATTCATAGAAACACAAAAACTGTTTATGATGAACGAGGTTATGATAAAAGTGGCTACAATAAAGAAAAATATAATAGATTGGGTATCCATAAGGAAACAGAGACAAGCTATGATAAGGATGGTTATAATCAAAAAGGTTATGATAAAGCTGGATTTGATAGAAGTGAAATTCATGAAATAACAAAGACAAAATATGACAAAGATGGTTATAACAAAGCAGGTTATAGTATAAAAAAATTTGATAAATATGGAATTCATGAAATAACAAAGACAAAATATGACGAAAAGGGTTACGATATGTTTGGTTATAATAAGTTAGGTTATGATATGTTTGGTTATAATAAGTTAGGTTACGATGAGTTGGGTTATAGTAAAGAAGGTTACGATAAAGACGGCTATGATGAAAGTGGTTATGATACTGATGGTTATGATGAACGAGGTTATGATAAATATGGATATAATGAAGAAGGCTATGATAAGGATGGTTATAGTTGGAATAAATTTACCAAAAATAATAAACATAAAAATGGAACTTTTTATGATGAAAATGGTTATAACAAAGAAGGTTATAACAGACAGGGTTATGATAAGGGAGGTTATAATAAAGCAGGATTTAATTCTTATGACCAAAGAAGACAAATAAATATAAATTAAAGAAAGTAAAGTTATGGATGAGAAATTATTTTTATTGATAGATTTTATAAATAAAAAGTACAATGTGAAGATTTATTTAAATAATAATAAAAAAAATAAATTAGGTGTGTATTTGAAATACATTCAAAATAAAAATGAAAAGTTTGAATTGATAAAATTATGTAAAAAAAAGTTATTAGAAAGTTCTTATGAACTGAATTTATCATTAGATATATTAACTTTTTTTGTTTTATTTCATGAAATTGGTCATATGCTTATAGAAAAATCTAAAATCATTCAAAATGAAGAGTATGCAAGTTATATAGCGATTAAATTATTGAGCCAACTTAATATTTGTACTCAAAATGAAATGAATGAAATAAGTAATTATTTTAATAATTTTGAAGTAATTTCAGAGAAAAGAAAATGTGAGTTAGAAGTGTTAGCAGAGCTTTTCAGTTATAGTTTAAAAAAGGAAAAAATTATAGCTTTGTAGAAATTATAATATTTTATACATAGAGATGAGCTGTTTTAAAAAAAGGGAAAGAGCCTCTGGGGGTAGAGGCTCTTAAGGGGGTTAATTATGTTCTCATTTTTTTGTTACAATTTTTAGACTGAAAACTGTATAAAAAAAGTTTGAAAATTATATAAAAAATTATTTTAAAGTTAAAAAGCAATTAGAAATTGAAATCTGGATTTGGGATATGAGTGTGTCTAAATCCCTTTTCAGCATCTCTAAGCTCTTCATAATCTAGTTCATCATCTTCGTAAAAGTCATTAAATTCATCTTCCCACTCTTCATTTTCATCATAGTCATCTTCAAAAAAAGTATTTTTTGGCATAGGTCCTCCTTAATTTAAATAGATTATATTGTAGTTAAAGTCATAGTAGTAGTATTTTCTATGATGTTTATGGTAGTAATAATATATTTTAGCTCGAATTAAATCATTTTTAAGGCTTTCTCTTTCTGTAATAATTCTATATTCAGCATCTCTATAAAGAAATTTAAGTTGTTCTTTTTGAATCTCACCTTTGGATTTTAAACGCTGAAGTTCTCTTAAATCCTCATTTAATCTTAAATCTAAAACTTGATTTTGCCATTTATTGTAACCTTCAACTATATCAATAGAGTTAGAAGTTTCAGGAAAACTACTGTAAATGATCTCTTTTCCAGATATAAAAGAGTTTAATATTAAAAAAATAATTAATTTTTTCATAGAGCCCTCCTAAAATTTAGTTAAAGCATCTCTTATAGCACTTCTTATAGAAAATTCCACGCCACCGTTACTACTAGAAGTTATATCTCCAAAGAAAAGTAAGATGTTTTTACTATTTAAAACAACTATAGCGTGACCACTTCTTGTTTTAACAACTCCAGTTGTATTATCAATTAGTTTTAGCTCAACAGAACATTCAATTTCATCATTTGTATCCATATAAATTAGAGGAAGAAATATTCCACTTGTAGAAGATTGAATATTTATAAGTTTCATAGATAGGGTATATTTAGCAGGAATCATGTTTGAAGGTAGAGGAGTAGACGTCATTGTTTTAGAAAAGATATGTTCTTCCATAATATCTCCCATTTCAGCTCTTTCCATAACATTAAAACCACTTTTATATAGTTCATCTTGAACAATAGTTTTTAAAAATGTATTACCAAAAGTTTTATCAAATTCAGCTTCGTAGTTTCCTGATACTTTGGCTGAAGAAACCCATACTGTACGTCCTTGGCCAGTTTGAACTACTTTATTTACATCCATGTATTTATCGGTTTTTAATTGAGGTGCTGATTTACCGCAGCTTGAAAGACAGAGAACTATCAAAAAAAATATCCATAATTTTTTCATATTCACGCTCCTTTATAAAAGATATTTAATTTTTACACTTGTTTTAAATTTTTACTAAAAAGTTTTAAATATCTTTTTTTTATTAAAGATATTTTAATATAGAAATAAAAATTTGCTATTTTGAGAATTAAAAATAAATTAATTGACATTTTAAAAAATGACTGATTAGTCATTTTTTTATTGATTATTTTTAGTAAAAGGTGTAAACTAATTATCAAGACTGAAAATGAAGGAGTAAATTTAAAAAGTAAAATATGAGTGAAAAAAATATGACGTTAAAAGATGGAAATATAAAGAGTTTACTATTAAAATATTCTATTCCAGCAATAATAAGTATGTTAGTAAGTGCTTTATACAATGTAGTTGACAGAATTTATATTGGAAATATGCCAGAAGTTGGAACATTAGCTATAACAGGAGTAGGAGTTACACTACCATTAGCTAATATAGTTTTAGCTTTTTCAATGTTAATAGGGATAGGAGCTACAGCAAATATCTCTATAAAATTGGGAGAGGATAAAAAAAGAGATGCAGAAAAAATAGTTGGACATATTATTACACTGTCTATAATTTTAGGAATAGGAATAACAATACTTGGAACTCTTTTTATGGAGCCGATACTAAAAAGCTTTGGAGCTAGTGATATAACATTTAAATATGCCAAAGATTACATCACTATTATTTTATATGGAACTGTATTTAATATAATGGGCTATGCTTTGAATAATATTATTAGAGCTGATGGAAGTCCGAAAATTTGTTCGGCTATAATGGTTTTTAGTTGCTTAGTAAATATTATTTTAGATCCAATATTTATATTTGTACTGAATTTAGGAGTAAAAGGTGCTGCTTATGCTACTATATTTTCTCAAATTGTGACACTAGTTTTATCATATGCTTATTTTAAAAGTAAAAGGTCAGATTTGAAAATAAAAAAAGAGTATTTTTCTTTAGATTTAAATATTATAAAACTTATTTTGTCCATTGGAATATCTCCATTTGTAATGCAATTAGCTACAAGTATGGTTCAAGTAATAAATAACAATGCTTTAAAAACTTATGGTGGAGACTTAGCAATTGGAGCTATGACAACAGTTAATGCAGTTGCTCTTCTTTGTTTTATGCCTGTATATGGAATATCTCAAGGAGCTCAACCAGTTATTGGATATAATTATGGAGCAAAACAGTTTGATAGAATGAAGGAAGCTCTTAAAATATCTATGGGAGTTGGAACTTTAATATTTTTTGTAATACTATTTTTTATAGAAAGTTTTCCAATTACAATAGTTAAAATGTTTAATAATGACCCAACGATTATAAAAATGTCAGTAGAAGGAATGAGAATATACCTAATTGCAATGCCAGCAATAGGATTAGCAATGGCTGGAAGTAACTACTTTTTAGCTGTAGGTAAAGGAAAAATAGCTATGTTTTTAAGTTTATTAAGACAAGTTATTTTATTAATTCCGTTAATAACAATCTGCTCAAAACTTTTAGGATTACGAGGAATATGGTTAGCTCAACCAATAGCAGATACAATAAGTTCTGTTATAACAGTTATAATGCTAAAAAGAAATCTGCCAAAGAAAGTGGTAGTTTAGAATACATTATATTTTTTGAAGGATTTCAATGTTTTTTTAGTATATTTCTACAACTATATTAATTAGGAGGTTTAGAAATGATACTTTTTTATAAAAAAAATTCAAAAGAATCTGAAGAGGTTATTGAGATTTTGAAAGACTTTGAAAATGTCAAATATGTAGATGTTGAGGAGAATAAATCACTTGTAGAAGAGTATTCAGTTAAAGTCTTTCCAACTTTAATTGTTTCAACAGATGACGATATTAGTGAAGAAAATGTATTTGTTGGATTAAAAGAGATTGAAAGTTTTCTTGAGGTTGAAGAAGAAGATTTTTAATATTTAATTTCTTGTAAAATAAAAAAGGTTCTTTCAATTAATATTAGAAAGAATCTTTTTTTATTATAAAATGATAGTTAATTTTTATTCTCAAAAAATAACTTTTTGGAAACAGGTTTAGAAAAGAGGTAGCCTTGTCCTACAAAGATACCATTTTTTTTTAAAAATTCTAATTCTTCCTGAGTTTCTATTCCTTCTGATACCATTTTTAAATTTAAACTTTTTATGACTTTAATTAAACTTTCGTACATAATTTTTCCTTTTTTACTTTTACTAACACTTTCTAAAAGTGTTCTATCGAATTTTACCGTTTGAATATCTAAAATTGGCAAAATAGCTGCGGTTGAGTGTCCTGCTGTAAAGTCATCTAGTGATATATTTATCTTATTATCTCTAAGTTTTTTTATTTTTTCCATTAACTCTTTTAAATCAGAACTAAAAATGCTTTCAGTTAATTCAATTTCTATATTTTTTCCATTTAAACTATATTTTTTTAAAAGCTTTAAAACTCTTTCAACGACATCTTTTTTTTCTAAAGTTAACATTGAAAAATTAAAAGATATTACAAAATCATCTTTAACCTTACCTGTAGCAACCCATTCTTTAGAGATTTTAATAGCTTCTTCTGCGACTTTAAAATCAATTGTATCGATTATTTTTAATTCTTCGGCGATTGGGATAAATTCATTGGGATAAATTTCACCTAATATTTTATTTTTCCATCTTGCTAAAACTTCAGCACCAACAATTTGACTTGGATCATCTAAAGAAACTTTAGGCTGAATTAATACATAAATTTCTTCGACACTTTCTTTTACTATTTTTTTTATTAAATTTTCTCTTTTTTTTAATTTTAAAAATGCTTCATTTGTTTCGTAAACTGTGTGACCATATATTTTTTTAGCTTCATACATTGCAAAATCTGCATTAACAAAAGATAACTCTATTTTTTCGTATTCTTGTTTGCGATGTGCCCCAATACTTGATTTAACGTCATATTTTTCTAAAAAATAACTTTCTTTTAGTCTAGTTTTTAATATTTTTAAAATATTATTATATTCTGTATTTTTTAAAAAGCAGTAAAATTCATCTCCTGATATTCTAAATATATTATTCTCTCCAAACTCATCTCTGAACACTTTTTTTAAAATGCTTGCATATTCAACCAGAACTTTATCTCCAATGTGGTGACCATATGTATCATTAACTTCTTTGAAATTATCTAAGTCTATTAAAATTGCAACCCCTGTTTTTAAATTGTTTTTTAAACAAAATCTATTGTATTCACTTCTATTAAAAAATCCAGTTAAAGGATCAAATATTTCATCTCTTACAACTTCTTTATCAACAGTTTTAAAAAGTAAAACTGCACTCATAGCTGTAAATAATGATGAGGCAACAATTGCCAAATTTTCTTTCATTTTAAATTTCCCCCATGCTAATTTTATTCTAATGTTATTATATATTATAAAATCATTTTTTCAAAATAGATTTATACTCTAAAAAATTGTGTCATTTTTAGAATAATATTACAATCTAGTTTAAAGAAGTTGCGTTAATAAATCAGTATTTTCAGTACATTGTGTAAAATAAAAAAACGATACAAAGAGACACTAGTGTTTTAAAAAAATTTACATTGTTAACTATATGTAAACTTTGATATAATATTTTTTGTTAAAAAATTGTTATAAATTAGGAGGTATAAAATAATGTTTAGAAAATTATTTGCAGAGTTCTTAGGAACTTTTTGGTTAGTTTTAGGAGGGTGTGGAAGTGCTGTTTTAGCGGCAGGATATCCAGAGCTAGGAATTGGGTTTACTGGAGTGGCTTTAGCTTTTGGATTAACAGTTTTAACTATGGCATTTGCAATAGGACATATATCAGGATGTCATTTAAATCCTGCTGTTACAATAGGATTATTTACAGCTGGGAAGTTTGATAAAAAAGAGGTTATTCCATATATATTAGCTCAAGTTGTAGGAGGATTTATTGGAGGATTAGTATTACTTGCAATAGCTTCTGGTTCTTCAACTTTTATTTTAGATAACGGATTTGCATTGAATGGTGTTGGAGCTCTTTCTCCAAATGGGTACTCATTAGCTTCTGGAGTATTAACAGAAGTAGTATTAACAGCTATGTTTTTATTTATAATATTAGGATCAACATCTGAAAAGGCTCCAAAAGGATTTGCTCCAATAGCTATTGGATTGGGATTAACTTTAATCCACTTAATTAGTATTCCAGTTACAAATACATCTGTAAATCCTGCTAGAAGTACAGCAGTTGCACTTATTGCAGGAGGAGAAGCACTTAATCAGCTATGGATATTCTGGGTGGCTCCATTAGCAGGTGCTATCATTGCAGGAGTTATTTATAAATTAATTTTAGATGAAAAAAATTAAAAATTATTAAAAGAGTAACATATGATACATATTTTATTTTCATATTGAGGTAAAATTCATTTTAGATAGTTTTAATTTTATTTAATAAAAATTGAGGTGAAATAAAATGAATGCAATAAGAAATATGGAGTTCAATAAAGTTATAAATTTGGAAGATTTAGTTCCTTATGGAGAAAAAACGATAAATAGTATGATGATTGCTTTAAAAAATTCTTTGAATTCAGCTGTTTTTGCTTTTGATAAAGAAGAGATGTTAAGTGAACATAGTGCTCCAGCAGATGCTTTAGTTTATGTTTTAGACGGAGAGTTAGAAATTTCTATAAATAAAATAGTTCATAAAGTAAAAAAAGGTGAGATGATATTAATGCCTGCAAATATACCTCATGCTTTAAAAGCTTTAGAAAAGGCTAAAATGTTATTGATAATAGTAAAAAAACACGAAGAGATTGGTGGGTTTGTAAATTTAGAGTATTCAAAAGAACTTTTAATGAAAGATATAGTGACTGGATTTAAAGGTGGAGTTGTCAGTAAAAGAGTTTTAAATTTAGAGAATCTAACGTCATTAATGTTTGCCATATCTGAAAATGAAGAGATTGAGCATAATAAAACTGAAGGTGAACTGCTAATTTTAAATTTACATGGAGAGCTAGATATAGCTATTAATAATCAGAAAGAGATTTTAAAAGAGGATCAAATTATAGTAATCCCTCCCAATGTTCTGTATGAAATAAAAGCTAAAACAGATAGTAAATTTCTGTTAATTGAAATTAATTAGATTTAAAATAAACATATAAAATTACCCCTTACTTATATTTAAGTAGGGGGTAATTTAAATTTACAATTATTTAGATAAATATTTATAAATACCTCTTATCCAGTTATCAAAATACATATGCTCAGAAGACATAACGTCATACATTTGAGGAGCGATAGTTTGGAAGTACTCTTTAAAAAGATCTAAATCTAAAGCCTCCATTCCTGTTTGTCTTTTAATTTTTAAAAACATTTTTCTAACGTCATTAGGAGAATATCCTGTATTCTTTTTTCCTAAATTGATAGGTTCGTTATTTTTTTTAAGTTTATTTTTTTGACAAAGTAAAAAAGCAGCGTGCTTCACAGCAAAAACTCTATCATTTAAAGCTAATTTAATTACAAGAATTTTTATAAAAAAATACTCCTCATCATTTAAATCGTAATCTTTAATTTTATCTAAAGCTTCTAATCTAGTTTTATAAGATAACTCATTTTTCAAATCTTTTATAATTGTTTCCATTTATTTTCTCCTAGGTATATTTTATCAATATAGAATTTTTAAGACTATAGAGTATTATATAACTTTTTTCAAAGAAGCACAATATATATTTGTATTAATAATACACACATTTGACCCATGATTCAAAAAAATGTTGACTTTTTTGATTTTTAGGTATATTTATATATATAGTATTAAAATTTTAAAATAATCTTTCAGATAATTAAAGGAGTTATGAACTATGAATAATATAGGGTTAGTATTAGAAGGTGGTGGGTTAAGAGGAGCTTACACATCAGGTATTTTAGACTATTTTTTATTAAGAAAATTATATTTTAAATATACAGTTGGAGTATCAGCAGGAGCTATTTATTCAGCATCATATGCTTCTAGACAGAAAAGAAGAAATATTGACATTATATTAAAGTATTTAAATGATGATAGGTATATGGGATATAAACATTTAATAAAAAATGGTAGTTATATTAATACAGATTTTGCATATAAAAAAATTACATATGACATTTCACCTTTTGATTTCGAAACCTTTGCTAATTGTGATTTAGAGTTCAAAGTAGGAGCTTTTAATTGTTTGAAGGGAAAAACAGAATTTTTTAGTAAAAAAGATTTTAGAAAAACAGATGATTTATTAGAAGCTTTAATTGCTTCTGGAAGTTTACCATTTTTATCTAAAGAAGCAACAATCAATGAAAAGATATATTTAGATGGTGGGATTGCTTCTCCTATTCCAATAGTTCAATCGATTTTAGATGGAAACAACAAAAATGTAATTATTTTAACAGAGGACAAGACATATAAAAAAGATCCTTTGAAATTACAACTGTTGATAAATTTATATTATAAAAAATATCCAAAAGTAGCTAAAGCTCTTAATAGAAGACATTTGGTATATAATCGAACCTTAAGAGAAATTGAGGAGTTAGAAAGAAAAGATGATGTCTTTGTTTTTAGACCAAGTGAGGTTGTGGTAGTAGATAGATTGGAAAAAGATTTAAATAAAATAGATACATTATATAAACTTGGCTTAAAAGATGCTGAAGAAAATTATGAAAAGTTAATAGAATGGCTAAATAAAGCATAAGTAAAGTGTTACTGGAGAGGGATAATGAAAAATTCAAATTTTTTCAAACTTTTTTTTAGAAAAAAAACGTCTAAAAGTTATAATAATAGTTAGAAGGTAGAAAAGAATTTAAAAGTTTTAAAGTAAGAAAATAGCCATCACACAGTTTCAAAGATGTTTTAATTTTTAAAAAATGAAGAAAAATAGTATTTTAA
Organism: Cetobacterium sp. 2G large; assembly: GCF_014250655.1. Lineage (NCBI taxonomy): Bacteria > Fusobacteriati > Fusobacteriota > Fusobacteriia > Fusobacteriales > Fusobacteriaceae > Cetobacterium > Cetobacterium sp. 2G large. Next base: position 805,344 of record NZ_JACHTH010000005.1, read on the forward strand.
TTAATTTTAACAAATCGTGAAGTTGTTTTTCTAACTATTATATGAGGTAATAGATTTAAAGTCAGTAAACTGTTTTACTATTAAGAGATTTAAAAAGTTTTTTAAGAAAATGATTGAAAGTTTTAAAGTTATTCAAAGGTGATTTAGTAGTGAAGTAGAGGGATTTGTGATGGTTGCCCTCTACTTTTTTATTTGTAAATTATTTACTATTCATAAATCATTTTTTTAGTCATACCACCATCAATGACTAAATTTGCAGCATTAATAAAATCATTTTCAGGATTAGCTAAAAATAAACAAGCATTAAGGATATCTCGAGGAATACCCACCCTACCTGAAGGATGTTGAGAGTGATCAGTTTCTGTTAAATCTTCATAATTATCTACTTGTATCCATCCAGGACTTATTGCATTAACAGTAATAGGTGTTTTAGAAAGAGAGATAGCAAGAGTGTTAGTCATAGAGATTAATCCACCTTTTGAAGCACCGTAAGCTTCCCAGTTAGCTTCATTTTGATTCCACCGAGTAGATGCAATATTTATTATTCGCCCATAGTTTTGTTTTTTATTTGCTTTTATAAACTCCTTACAGCATATAAAACTTCCACGAAGATTGACATTTATAACATCATCAAATTCATTGATAGAGATATCTTCAATACTTTTGTTAAAATTTGAAATAGCTCCATTATTTATAAGTATGTGAGCCGTTCCATATTTTTCTATAACTTGAGAAAAGACATATTTTATTTCATTTTCTAATCTCAAATCAACTTTTATAAAATCAATATCTTTTGAAAGTTCTTTTTGCTTTTTAATATCTAAAACAACTACTTTATATCCTTTTTTATTAAAGCCTTCAGAAAGCTGGTAACCAATGCCACCACTTCCTCCAGTAATAATACAAATCTTTTTTAACTTATCGTTTTCCATAATTCACCTAACTTTTTTAATTTTTTATATCAATTCAAAATCTTTTTCAACATATTGAAAATCACATTCTAAAACTCCATTTTTCTCTAATTTGATAAGTTCACATTTCAAATGATAAATTAATTCAGAAATAATATGATTTTCATATCTATTTTCAATGGAGTGTAAATAAAATATCTTTCTTTTAGGGAGATTAGAGTTTGTTTCATGAACTTTTATATTTGATTTTTTCACAAGCATTTGAGCAACAGTGTTTGGCACAATACACCAACAATCTTTATTTGTTAACATAAATTCTATTTGGTGTACTATTTGAATTTGAATATAGGGTTTAAAATTTTTCCCAAAACAAACTTGGCACCATTGTTCAAATTCTAAAAACCAAGGACAATAAATGAATTTAGAAGGGTCTAGTTCTGATAAATCAATTTTATCAGAAAAACTAGAGTTATTTCCAGAGATTATTACCATTTTTTCTGAAAATAATGGATTACAAGAAACATTTAAAGAGTATCTTTGATCAACTACAATAGAAAAATCAACCGTTCTATTTTCAATGGCATCATAAGAAGCATAACTAGATAAATCCTCTGTTTTTAAAAAGACTTTACTATTTCCTTCTAAAAAATTTAGAAAAACTTGTGGAAGAAGAGAAGTGCTAATACTATTTAATGCAGAAACTACAAAAGAAATATCAGACACTGTAGATTTAATATTGGACATCTCGAACCAAAGCTTATTCCATCGATCAATTAAATTTAAAAAATCTTTTCCAGCTTTGGTAAGTTCAACGTATCTTACACCTTTTCTTCTATAAAAAAGTTTACAATCAAGTTCCACTTCAAGGTTTTTGATTTTTGAACTTAAAGCAGATTGAGTAATAAAAAGTTTTTCTGCAGCTTTAGAAAAACTTCCTTGTTTAACAACTTCTGAAAAAGCTATAACATCGCTATTATTCATATTAACTCCATACTATTGTATTTAATGTTCTAAAATACAATTTTTTTCTATATTATATATCAATATATTCAATTTTACAACTATATTGTTTCGTGGTAATATCTGATTATAAATTACAAAAGGAGTTGAAAACTAGAAGATGAAATATAATTTTGATGAAGTTATTTCTAGAGCAAACACTAGATGTGCAAAATATGATGAACGAATAAAAAAATTTGGGACAGATGATTTAATACCACTTTGGATAGCAGATATGGACTTTAAAACAGCTCAACCAATTATAGATGCTTTAAAAAATAAAGCTGAAGAGGGAATCTTTGGTTATGTTTCAAGACCAGATAGTTATTTTAAAGCTGGGTGCGATTGGCAAAAGCGAAGAAACGGGTGGGAGATTGATAAATCATTATGCTCATTTTCTGTAGGAGTAGTTCCTGCTATGACAGTGATGGCTGAAATTTGGTGTAAAAGTGGAAGTAGTATTTTAATTCAACCACCAGTTTATGGAGAATTTTTCGAAATAGTTCAAAACTCAGGTAATCATATATTAACAAATCATTTTGTAGAGAAAGATGGAAAATGGTCTATTGATTGGGAAGATTTTGAAAATAAAATAAAAAAAGTCTCTATGTTTTTATTTTGTAATCCACATAATCCATTAGGCATAGTATGGAAAAAAGAGGAAATTGAAAAAATTGTAAATCTTTGTGCAGAGAACGATGTTTTACTAGTAAGTGATGAGATTCATTCGGATTTGATTTTTCATGACAAAAAATTTATTCCAACAGCAACAGTAAGTGATTTAGCTAAAAAAACAGTGGTAACTTGTTTTTCAGCAACAAAGACATTTAATTTAGCAGGATTACAAGCTTGTACTATTGTTTTTCCAAATAATAAGTTGAAAGATGAGTTTGATAAATGGTGGTTTTCAAAAGATATTCATCGTAATAATTCTTTTTCATCTGTTGCTATGGAAGTAGCTTACAACGAAGGAGAGGAGTGGTTAAATCAGCTGTTACCATATATTAGTAATAACTTTGATTTCGTAGTTGAATATTGTAAAGAAAATATTCCAAAAATTAAAACTTATGCTCCTGATGCAACATACTTAATGTGGTTAGATTGTAGAGCTTTAAATCTTACTAATACAGAGTTAGAGAAATTTATGATTGAAAAAGCAAAACTTGGTTTAAATAGTGGAACAGCATTTGATAAAGAGTTAAGTGGATTTATGAGATTAAATGTTGCATGTCCAAAAAGTGTTTTAAAACAAGCATTGGATCAGTTAAAAAAAGCAGTTGACGAATTATAAACTGAGGGAGGTAGTAAAAAAATGGAAAGATCAAAATTTTGGGGAAATTATGGAAGTTCAATTTTACTTTTATTGGGGATTATTGTAGGTAGTATTGTCGGTGTTGTTTTAGGAGAAAAAGCTATGATTCTTTCACCAATTGGGGATATTTTTCTGAATTTAATGTTTACAATTGTTGTTCCAATGGTTTTTATATCAATTTCAACAGCAGTTGGAAATATGTTAAATATGAAAAGACTTGGGAAAATTTTAGGAAGCTTAATGGCTATTTTTATAGGAACTGGTATAGTAGCAGCTATTTTAATATTTGTAGTTGTTAATATTTTTCCACCTGCAGTTGGAGCAAAAATTGTTTTAAATTCAGGGAATATGGGAACTCCTAGTAGCGCAGCTAATTTAATTGTAAATTCTTTAACAGTTAATGATTTTAGTGGATTATTTAGTCGTAAAAATATGTTACCGATTATTATTGCTTCTATTGGATTTGGATTTAGTGTATCTGTTTGTGGTGGAGAGGAAAGTCCAGTTGGAAAATTATTAAATAATATGAACAATATCATAATGAAACTTGTTGAATTAATTATGAAATTAGCTCCAGTTGGTTTAGGAGCATATTTTGCAAGTTTAATCGGTGAGTTTGGACCTAAATTATTAGGTGATTACGGAAGAGCGATGTTAATATACTATCCAACTTGTATCTTGTATGCCGTATTAGCATTTCCACTTTATGCTTATATTTCTGGAGGAAAAGAGGGAGTAAGTAGAATGTCAAAGTATATACTAACACCAGCTCTTACAGCATTTGCTACACAAAGTTCAGTTGCCACATTACCAACAAATATGGCAGCATGTAAAAACATAGGTGTTCCAAAAGATGTATATGAAATTGTGTTACCTATGGGAGCAACAATGCATATGGACGGATCAGTAATTTCATCTATTTTAAAAATAAGTTTTTTATTTGGAATATTTGATCTTGAATTTGCAGGAATAGATACGTATCTTATGGCGTTAGTTGTATCAATACTTAGTGCATTTGTATTATCTGGAGCTCCAGGAGGGGGATTAGTTGGTGAAATGCTAATAGTGAGTTTATTCGGATTTCCACCTGAAGCATTTCCAATTGTTGCTACATTAGGATTTTTAGTTGATCCAATGGCAACTTGTTTAAATGCCGCTGGAGATACAATTGCTTCTATGATGGTTTCTAGAGTTGTAGAGGGAGAAAAATGGATTGAGGAAAATAAAGAGGAAGTTTTAACAGTTTAAAATATAAAAAAGTATAAAAGGAGAGTTTTATGAAAATAATAGTTATAGGTAGTCATTTATGTCCAGACACAATTTACGCTTTATGCAAACTTAAAGAGAATAAGGTAGATTTTGATTTTAAAGATATATCTTCAAGTTTTCCAGCTTTAAAAGAGTATTTAAATATTAGAGAAACTAATCCTATATATGAAGAAGTAAAAAATAAAGGAGGACTTGGAATTCCTTGTTTTTTAAAAGATGAAAAAGTTACTTTAAATTTAGATGATATTTTATAGGAGTTAGAGAGCTAATGAATAAAATTGAATTATTAGAACTTTTACATCAAGAGGTTGTACCAGCTTTAGGTTGTACTGAACCTGTAGCAGTGGCTTTATCCACTGCTACAGCTGCTGAAATAGTTGGTGGAGCTATTGAAAAAATTGAAATTATTGTTAACCCCAGTATATATAAAAATGGAATGGCTGTAGGAATACCTGGATTTAAACATGTTGGATTAAATTATGCAGCTGCTTTAGGAGCTTTACTTTCGAATCCAAAAGATAAACTTCAACTTTTTAATAAAATAACAGATGAAATCAGTAAAAAAACAATAGAGTTAATTGAAAAAAAATTAGTTATAGTAACTATTGATAGATCAAAAGAAGTCCTTTATATTGAAGCTATCATTAAAACTACTGAAGGAACTGCAAGATGCATAATTAAAAATTCTCACGATAATATTTTTTTAATAGAAAAAAATGGTGTTTTACTAAGTGAACAAAAAGAGTTGACTATTTTAGATAACCAATTATACAAGAGATTATCAGATTTAAAAATAGAAGAAATAGTTAGGATTATTGATAGTTGTACAGAAGAGGAACTTTTGTTTATGTATGATGGAGTGTTAATGAATACTGCTTTGGCAGATTTTGGCTTATCAGAGCAAAATAAAGATGGGCTTGGAATAGCACACAGTTTAAAAAAGCTTACAAAAAATGACGTTTTAGGAGATACTCTTTTTAGTAGAATAATGGTTAAGGTAGCAAGTGCATCAGAAAGTAGAATGTCAGGATGTCCATATTCTGCTATGAGTAGTGCTGGAAGTGGAAATCATGGTTTAACAACAATAATACCAGTGGTAGAGTTTGCAAAATATATGGAATCTGAAAAAATTAAACTTTTGAGGGCTTTAGCTATAGCTCATACTTTAAATGTTTATATTAAACAATTTTCAGGAAAACTTTCCGCAACATGTGGATGTGGTGTTGCAGCAGCAACAAGTGCTTCAAGTGCAATGGTTTATCTTATGAATGGAAGTACGAACCAAATGGGAAAAACAATTATTAATATGATAGCAAATCTTACAGGAATGATCTGTGATGGTGGTAAAATAGGATGTGCTTTAAAACTGGCAACAGCAAGTAATGCAGCTGTAATGAGTGCGTATCTAGCTTATTCAGATATAGTTATTCCTTCGAGCAATGGAATTTGTGCTTCTACTCCAGAAGATACTGTAAAAAATTTAGGTAGGGTATCAAAGTTAGGGATGCAAACTACGGATAAAGTAATATTAGATATTATGCTTGAAAAAGTGATGAATAATAATTGAAAGCTATAAAAATCTAAGGTAGATATATTTTATATCTACCTTAGATTTTTATTTTTTTAAAAAAACTTTTAAATAAAATTACTAAAATATTAATAAACTAGTTGCCATGACAATCATTCCACTTATTAGTCCATAGATAGATAAATGGTGTTCGCCATATTTTTCTGCTGCAGGAAGTAGTTCATCTAAAGAGATGAAGACCATGATACCTGCGACTCCAGCAAAAATTATACCGAAAATTAAATCATTCATAAAAGGTAGTAATATTAAATATCCAATTACTGCTCCAAGAGGTTCTGATACTCCTGATAAAAAGGAGTACATAAGAGCCTTTTTTTTACTTCCAGTTGAAAAGTAAATAGGGACTGATACAGCTATTCCTTCTGGAATATTATGCAGTGCTATTGCTATTGCGATAGAAATTCCTAGAGTGGGGTTATCTATTGCACTCATAAAAGTTGCTAATCCTTCTGGGAAGTTATGAATACCAATAGCTAATGCTGAGAAGATTCCCATTCTATGCAAACTTCTATTTTTCTCCAGTGTTTTATCATTGATATCTTCAATATTTTTTACCTCATGAGGATTTTCATAACTTGGGATTAATTTATCAATTAAAGCTATTAAAAGCATTCCTCCAAAGAAGGCAAGTACAGTAAAAATTGTTCCATTTTTTTCTCCTGCAAATTTAATAAGTGATTCTTGAGCTGTGGGGAAAATCTCTATAAATGAAACATATATCATAACACCTGCAGAAAATCCAAGCGTCACTGATAAAAATTTTATGTTTGTTCTTTTAGAGAAGAATGCAATAAAGCTTCCAATTCCAGTGCATAATCCAGCACCGAGTGTTAAAAGGAATGCAAATAAAATATTGTTCATATAAATACCTCTTTCTATAAAATTCATTTTACATTAATTATATCAATAAAATATTTGAAAGTCAAAGTAAAATAAAAAGAGAGTGTAATACAAATATTTGAAAGGGTATTTTAGGTAGTTTTGAACACTTTAGGTTGATTTTATAAGTAATTCTACCTTTATAAGGATAAATTCAAACGAACGTTTTAAATTCAAAATTAGAGAGTCAAAAAAATTAACGTTTGTCCAAAAAAATGAAAAAGTAGATATTTACATTTGTTTTTCAAGTAAAATACTTTAAATATGGTCTTAAAATTATAAAAGTAATTAAAAAATAATGATGTTATAAAATGATATATGTAATAAAATAATTAGAAAATATATATAATAAATATTATTATTTTTTAATATTTAAAAATTATAAGTTTAAAAAAACGATAAAATGTTGTTTTTTAGTTATAAATATATTATTATAAAATATACTAGTATAGATACGGAGGAGTTTTTGAATGAAAAAAAGATTATTGTTATTGTCGTTGATGGTAGTTATGGGGAATCTAAGTATGGGAGAAAATTTTAAAGAGGGAATATACTTAGGAAGTGCAAATGGATATAAAGGAGAGATAAAAGTAGAGGTAAAACTCTCTAAAGATAAAATAGAGGATATAAAAGTAATTTCAAATACAGATACGCCAATAATATCAGAGGCACCTGTAAATATTATTCCAAAAAAAGTTTTACAAACACAAGGGCTAGGAGTAGATGTAGTAGCTGGTGCAACAGGAACAAGTAGGGGAGTTATAGCAGCTATAAATAATGCAATAAAATCTTCAGGATATAAAACAGATTTAAGAAGAGTTAAAGAGACTAAAGAAAAATTCACTGATAAAGTGGTAGAGCATAAAGATGATGTTGTTGTTATCGGAGCTGGTGGAGCGGGATTAATTGCAGCAATAGAAGCGAAACTAAATGGAGCTAATGTCACTGTTATAGAGAAAATGGCTTTTCCAGGTGGGAACACACTTATTTCTGGAGCAGAGTATGCAGCACCAGAAAACTGGGTACAAAAAAAAGAGGGGCTAAAAGATAGTAAGGATCAATTTTTCAATGACACAATGAAAGGTGGAGACAACGAAAGCAATCCTAATTTAGTAAGAGTTTTAGCTGATAACGCATTAGATGGAGCAATATGGTTAAAAGATTATGTAAATGTTGTATTTGAAGATAGACAGATGTTTTTTGGTGGACATTCAGTTAAAAGAAGTTTAGTTCCAAATGGAGCAAGTGGTGTAGAAGTTATTGGAAAATTAATGACAAAAGCAAAAGAGTTAGGAATTCCAGTTTATTTAGAGATGAATGCAGTGGAATTAATAACAGAAGGAAATAGAGTAGTTGGAGTAAAAGCTTTAACACCAACAGAAACACATAATTTTATGGGGAAAAATGGAGTAATTATAGCAAGTGGTGGATTCGGTTCAAATATAGAGATGAGAAAAAAACATGATCCAAGAATGGATGAAAAGATTCTTTCTACAAATACAACTGGAATAACTGGTGATGGAATTGTAATGGGAGAAAAAGTAGGAGCAGCAACAACAGATATGGAATTTATCCAAACTTATCCAGTTTGTGATCCAGAAAATGGAGCGCTACTTTATACAGGAGATGTAAGATTAGCAGGAAGTGCAATTTTAGTTAATAAAGAGGGAAAACGTTTTGTTGAAGAGTTAGATAGAAGAGATGTAATCTCTTTTGCTATAACTAAACAAACTGGTGGAGTAGGATACTTATTCTGGGATCAAGCCCAATTAGATAAAACAGAAGTAGCTGTTCATCATAAAGGAGAGTATGAAGCCTTATTAAGAAGAGGAATTTTAGTGAAAGCAGATACTATTGATGAAGCTGCAAAGCATTTTGGAATAGATGCAAAAGAGTTGAAAAATACTGTTGAAAAGTATAATGAGTATGCTAAAAATGGAAAAGATTTAGAGTTTAATAAAAGAGGTGGACTTGTAGCATTTACAGAGGGACCATATTATATTCTAAAAAATACCCCAGCTATTCATCATACAATGGGTGGATTAGTAATAGATTCAAAAGGGAGAGTTTTAGATAAAAATGGAAATCCAATAGAGGGGTTATTTGCTGCTGGAGAGGTTACTGGAGATATTCATGGGAAAAATCGTTTAGGAAGTAATGCTATTACAGATATAACGGTATTTGGAAAAATTTCAGGTGAAAATGCAGCTAAAAATTTACAAAAAGTGAATTAAAAAAGCTACTAAAGATTAAAAAATAAACAAAATAAATAATACAAAAACATTGTGTTGACGTATAAGTCAAATATCAGATAAAATTAAGCAAAACAAAAAATAAAATAGTACGAGGGGAGTAGTATGGAAATATTGTATTTTGTAGTTTGTCTTGGGGCATCGATTTTAGGAGCTATAAGTGGTATTGGCGGAGGAGTTATTATTAAACCAATTCTTGATGCTTTGGGAACAATGCAAGTATCAACAATTAGCTTTTTATCAGGATGTACTGTACTTGGAATGACAACGATGACACTATATCGTAATAGTAAGGCAGGGGTAAGGCCAGAGAAAAAAAGAGGAACACCGTTAGCCATTGGGGCAGCTATTGGAGGTCTTTTAGGTAAACAGCTGTTTGATTGGGTAAGAGTTGCAAGTGGAGATCCAAATATGGCTGGAGCAGTTCAATCATTTGTTTTAGCGGCAGTTACAGTTGGGGTATTGATATTCACTATTCAAAAATCAAAAATTACACCTTTTAATATAGAAAATACAACGGTATCTTTAATAATTGGATTTCTATTAGGAGCATTATCTTCATTTTTAGGTATTGGTGGAGGGCCAATAAATTTAATGATTTTATATCTATGTTTTGGTTTAAACTCAAAGGAAGCAGCAATAAACTCTATTTACATAATACTGTTTTCACAGGGAGTAAGCGTAGCTCAAACAATTTTTAAAGGGATACCTGAATTTGTTTGGTTAGCATTTGTAATGATGGTTGCAGGAGGAGTAATCGGAGGTACGGTTGGTCCTATAATTTCAAAAAAACTTTCACTAAAAGGTGTAGATAAAATATATCTATGCATGGTTGTAGGAATAATTTTAATTAGTATTTATAATGGAATGAGTTATCTAGGAGTTTTATAAGTATTAAAAATAAAAACAAAAACAATGAGTTAGGAGAGAGAAAATGAGTATTTGTGCAAAATGTATGACAAGAGGTTGTTTATCAAAGGACCAAGATAAAATGCCAAAGGTATTTTGTCCTAGTAGAAATGAAGAGATGCAAAATAAAGCAAAAGAGTTACATGTAGGAGATGACTTAACAATTGCTGTTCAATCAGCACTTGTAGAAGCTGAAGGAAATACAAATTGGACTCGTGTTCAAGAGACTATAGCTTTTGCAAAGAAATGTGGATATGAGCGTATAGGGTTAGCTTTCTGCACAGGACTTCACGAAGAAGCTAAAACTTTTGTAAAAATATTAGAGCACCACGGATTAAAAGTAGTTTCTGTAATTTGTAAAAATGGAGCTATTTTAAAGGGATTTTTAGGAATACCTCAAGAGGAAAAAGAAACTTACGTGAAAAATGATATTATGTGTAATCCAATTGGGCAAGCATTACATTTAAACGAAGAGAAAACAGATTTAAATATACTGTTTGGTCTTTGCGTAGGACACGATACATTATTTATAAAACATTCGGAAGCACCAGTTACTGTATTTGCAGTAAAAGATAGAGTATTATGTCACAATCCTGTGGCAGCAATATATCAAGCTGATGCATACTATAAGAAAAAACTATTCTAATATAAAAAAGGTATCTTGAAATTATTCAAGATACCTTTTAATTTACAAAATAATATTATTTTTTTCTATTTTTCTCGTAGTGATGAACGATTAAATATGAAATTATTGAGAAGATAACTGGTCCGATTATAAATTCATCGTAAACACCAGGTATATTTATTCCAAAAATTCCAACATCAGAGCCATTTAAATCCATAACTGAGAATATATTTGCAAAAGTAACAACTAAAGTTACTATCCATCCAGCAAAGATACCAAAACTTTTATTTCTTGATAAAACTTGGAAAGGCTTATCAATACTATCATTATTTAAGAATTTAATGTAAGCATATGAGATGAATATATATGGTAGTGTCATAGCAATATTAGTCATTCCTTGTAAAGTAGCAAAGAATTTAGAAGCTCCAGATCCACCAAAAGCAACAAGAGCTATCATAACTACAACAAATATAGCTTGCATAATTAAAGCTTTTTTAGGAGTTCTCGTAACTGGGTCATCAGATCCAATTCCATATGGCCATAACTCTTCAGGAGTTCCATCAATCATCTGTTTTAATGGAGCGTAAACCAGCGTAAAGAAAGCTCCAACATATGCGAAGAACATTCCAAATCCAGCAAATCTAGCAAATAAAACTTTTAAAATTTCAGGATTACTCATATTGAATATTTTTCCAAGAGTAAGTCCAAGTTGTCCAACAATAACATAAGTAACAGTTGCGTAGTTAACAATTGCTTCACCATTTACATCAGTAGCTCCCATAATGTCAGCCCAGTTTGTAAATGTTCCAACTAAAAATACTCCAATAGCATATCCAATAGAGATAATTGCTCCAGCAAAAGTTAGTCCACCAATATATGATTTTTTATCTTTTACATTGTCAACTAATCCACCAGATGCTTCCATTCCACCAAAAGCAAAGATTGAATAAACTAAAAATCCTAGTGAAGCAACAGGAGTTGCAAAGTTAGGATTAGGAGAAGTGAATAGGTTGAAACTAGTCTCTCCAAAAGTTAATCCCTTAGTTAAAAGAACTAAAATTCCTCCAACGAATAGAAGAATATTTAAAGCTATAACAGCAATTCCACCGATTGAAGCAACCTTTGAAATTCCTTTAATACCTTTTATAGCTACATAAGTAGTATAAATCATGAATATAATTCCAATAATTCCGAAAAATTGAGATGATTTCAATCCTGTCCATGCCATAACATTGGCATCTGTAAAAATATTTTTACCAAAGATACCAAAAGATAGAGGGATCCACATATTAGTTGCTTTTCCAACCATCCATACAACATAAGATATCCACCACATAAAAATTCCAGTGAATGCCCATTTAATGCCCACAGACTTTTCCATCCAAGTGTAAATACCACCATGGTCATCTTTAAAAGCTTGTGCCATCTCTGCAATGATTAAAGAGAACGGAATAAAGTATAAAACTGCTGATAAGAGGAAATAAGGTATCGCAGAATATCCCATGTTGAAAAAGGATAATGCGATATTAGCAAATCCATAAACTGATGTAAAAATCATTAATGCAAGAGCCGTCATTCCCATTTTGTTCTGATCTGTTTTTGTGTGATTACTCATAAGGTTCCTCCTTAAAAAATAATAAAGTGATTTTTTGTATTCTATCATTAGCAAAATAAGGTGTCAAATAGGTAAGGAATATAGAGTGTTTAAAGTTAATAAAAGTTCTAATATGGTTAAAAAGTGACATTTTTAGGTTTAGTATGATATAATATTTCATTATGAAGATACGTGAATTTTTAAAAAGAAAAGATGTAGAATTATCAGGAAAAAAATATTTTGTAGATGCACTAGGAGCTATGGCACTAGGGATGTTTTCTACTTTAATAACAGGGTCAATCTTAAATATGCTTGGTCAACAATTAAGCATAAAATTTTTAACAGATACTATATGGCCTATTGCTAGAGATATAACAGGAGCAGGAATAGGAGTAGCTATAGCATATAGCTTGAAAGCTCCACCTTTAGTATTGTTTTCATCAACTTTTACAGGAATGGTTGGATACTCTTTAGGTGGACCTGTTGGAGCGTATATAGCATCTTTAATTGGTGCAGAGTTTGGAAAACTAATTTCAAAGGAAACAAAACTAGATATAGTTTTAACACCAGCAATAACAATTTTAGTAGGAGGATTAGTAGGAGTAAGTGTAGGTCCAATTTTAGGAAAGCTAATGACTGCAATAGGATTTTTAGTTATGGAATCAACAGAACTACACCCATTTTTTATGGGAATATTAATATCTGTATTTATGGGAATGGCTTTAACTTTACCAATTAGTAGTGCTGCAATAGCAATGATGCTAAAGTTAGAGGGCCTTGCAGCTGGAGCTGCGACACTTGGATGTTGTACTCAAATGGTTGGATTTGCAGTGACAAGTTTTAGAGAAAATGGATGGGGAGGATTAGTAGCGCAAGGTTTGGGAACATCTATGCTTCAATTTTCAAATATAGTTAAAAATTGGAGAGTTTGGATACCTCAAATATTAGCATCAATTATTTTAAGTCCACTTGTGACGATAGTTTTTAAAATGGAAAATAGTTTTGCAGGAGCAGGAATGGGAACAAGTGGGTTAGTAGGAATACTCGAGAGCTATATAACTATGGATAAAATAGGAAGAGGAGGAGTGAAAACTATTTTTTTAATAATTACTCTTTACATTTTACTCCCAGGAGTGGTAACATACCTAATATCAATTTTTCTTAGAAAAAGAGAATTTATAAAAGATGGGGATATGAAAATAGAAAATTAAGATATAAGGGGAGTGGTAAAATGCTAGGAGTAATAGTGAATACCTTAGCTGTAATTATCGGTAGTTTTGTAGGTTTAATTTTTAAAAGTAAAATTTCAGAAAAGTTTACAAGCTCTATTATGATAGGAATTGGGTTATGTACTCTATCAATAGGAATCTCTGGAACTTTGAAAGGTGAAAATCCATTGGTTTTAATAGGATCAATTATCCTAGGGGTAATTATAGGAGAGGGAATTGATTTAAATGAAAAAATCCAAAATATTGGAGAGTATTTTGAAAGAAAAGTAAAAAAGGATGAAAACTCTAAAGTGTCTGTAACTCAAGGATTTGTTACAGGAAGTCTTCTCTTTTGTATAGGAGCTATGACTATTGTTGGTTCACTAAATGCTGGATTAACAGGTGATAACCAAATGCTTTATACAAAATCATTTTTAGATTTAATTTCATCGACAATGTTAGCAGCAACTTTAGGAATAGGAGTATTATTTTCTTCATTATTTGTTTTTCTTTTTCAAGGATTGTTAGTAGTTTTAGCACAATATTTAGAACCTATTTTAACACAAAATACAATATCAGAGATAACAAGTGTAGGGTCACTACTAATAATAGCATTGGGATTAAACATAATTGGAATAACAAAAATAAAGGTGGCAAACTATCTTCCTGCAATATTAATTGTTCCAATACTAACATTTTTTATAAGAGTAATTGGATTTTAAGCAAAAAACTTTATCTATAAAATTTAGATAAAGTTTTTTTTATACAGTAAAATAAAAAATATTTGCAAAAAATAAAAAAATAAAAAAATATTTGCAAAAAATAAAATAAAGATGTATAATCTTTTTAAATTTTTAATAGGGGGTAAAAAGAATGGTCCTATATATTTTAAAAAGAATTTTAACAACAATTTTTACACTTTTCTTAGTTATCACATTAACATTTTTTTTAATGAGACTCATGCCTGGAGGCCCTTTTGATGGGGAAAAGAATATACCTCCAAAAATCAAAGTAAAATTAGAAGAGAAATTTGGATTAGATAAACCCTTAGGTGAGCAGTATGTAGCATACATAAAAGATTTATCAAGGGGAGATCTAGGGCCAAGTATGAAAAGAGAGGGAAGAACAGTAAACTGGATAATTGGTTATTCCTTTCCAACATCTGCAAAATTAGGTCTAGTAGCAGTATCATTATCTCTAGTTATAGGAATAGCTTTGGGAATACTAGCAGCACTAAACTTTAACAAGTGGCCAGATTCACTATGTATGTTACTATCCACATTTGGTGTAACTATTCCAAGCTTTGTAATAGGAGTTTTCTTAATGTATATTTTTGGAGTAAAATTAAAACTGTTTCCAATTGTGGGACTTAAAAGTTGGCAGTCCTATATTTTACCAAGTGTAGCTTTATCAGGTTATTCAATAGCTTTTATAGCAAGATTAACTAGATCAAAATTAATTGAGGTTATGAAATCAGATTATATAAGGACAGCAAGAGCAAAAGGTCTAAGTAGAGGAAGAATAATTATAAGACACGCTTTAAGAAATACTCTAATTCCAATAGTAACATATCTTGGTCCATTAGTAGCAGGAATATTAACTGGAAGCTTTGTTATCGAAAAAATATTTGCAATTCCAGGTTTAGGAAGTGAATTCGTAACAACAATAACAAATAGAGATTACACAGTTATTTTGGGAGTGACTATATTCTATAGTGCATTTTTAATGATTTGTAATCTAATTGTAGATTTACTTTATGTAGTTATTGATCCAAGAATTAAACTTGATAAATAGGGAGGAAGTATGGCTTACAAAAATATAGAAGTAGATTTTGCTAATTTTAGAGAAGAGATATTTTCTTCTAAAGCTGTGAAATATACTAATACTGAAACTAAAGAGGGAAGTTCAGAGTTAGATTTTACATTTGCTACTGAAAACGAAAAGGTGAAAGAGGAGATAACTAGAAAAAGTTTTACTTTCGCTGAAGATGCTTGGAGAAAATTAAAACAAAATAAACTTTCAATAGCAGGATTAATATTTATTATACTGATAACAACTCTTGCTGTAGTGGTTCCGATTTTTTCAAAATATAGCATCTTTGAAACTAACTTAAGTATGACAAATAGATTTCCAAGTGCAGCTCATTGGTTTGGAACTGACCAACTTGGAAGAGATATTTTTGTGAGAGTTATGTATGGGGCACGTTACTCTTTAGCAATTGCATTTATAGCATCTTTTTTAAATCTAATAATTGGAATTTTATATGGAGGAGTATCTGGATATTTTGGAGGAAGAGTTGATACTTTTATGATGAGAGTTGTGGATATTATATACTCTATTCCAATGACAATATATGTAATTTTAATTATGGTTACTTTTGAAAAAGGTGGATTTTTAAATATAGTTTTAGCACTGGCATTATCATATTGGATTGGAATGGCAAGAATAGTAAGAGGGGAGATTTTACAGTTAAAACAGCAGGAGTATATTTTAGCTGCTAGAACACTTGGAGCTTCAAATAGAAGAATACTTTTTAAACATCTTTTGCCAAATAGTATGAGTTCAATAATAGTTACATTAACTTTACAAATACCATCAGCAATTTTTACAGAAGCATTTTTAAGTTTTATAGGTTTAGGAATTACTCCACCAGCAGCTTCTTGGGGAACGCTAGCAAATGATGCATTAGGTGGATTTAGATTATATCCATATCAATTAGTATTTCCAACTTTAGCAATATGTTTAACAATATTGGCATTTAATCTATTAGGGGATGGATTAAGAGATGCATTAGATCCTAAGGTAAGGGGGTAGTTATGGAAAAGTTATTAGAAGTAAAAAAATTAAGAACATCTTTTGATACACATCATGGAGAGGTGCAGTCAGTTAGGGGAGTGACCTTTGACCTTTTAAAGGGAGAGGTTTTAGGAGTAGTAGGGGAATCAGGAAGTGGAAAAAGTATTACTATGATGAGTATAATGAAACTTCTTGAAGAAAATGGAAAAATAAAAGAGGGCGAAATAGTTTTTAAGGGGCAAAGAATTGATAATATAAATGAGAAACAGATGAATAAAATTAGAGGAAATACAATGTCAATGATATTCCAAGATCCTATGACATCATTAAACCTTTTAATTCCTATAGGAAAGCAGATAATGGAAACACTTATTGTTCATAAAGGGATGAGCAATAGCGAGGCTTTTGAAAAAGCTGTGGAACTTTTAGATGCGGTGGGGATTCCCATGGGAAGAGCTAGAATGAATCAGTATCCACATGAGTTTTCAGGTGGAATGAGACAAAGAGTTATGATAGCTATGGCATTAGCTTGTAGTCCAGAGCTACTTATAGCAGATGAACCAACAACAGCTTTAGATGTAACAATTCAAGCACAAATTTTAGATTTAATGAGAAAGATAAAACAAACAATAAATACATCAATAATTTTAATAACTCATGATTTAGGTGTAGTAGCAGAGATGTGTGATCGTGTAAATGTTATGTATGGTGGAGTAATTGTAGAACAAGGTTTAACAAGGGATATATTTTATAATACAAAACATCCATATACAGCTGGGCTTTTAAAAAGTGTACCAAATCCTGAAAGGTTGGGGAAAGAGCCATTGAAACCAATAATGGGAACACCACCAGATCTTTTAAATCCTCCTAAAGGGTGTCCATTTTATCAAAGATGTGATTTTGCAATGAGAGCGTGTAAGGAGAATATGCCACCACTTTTTAAAATTGATGAGAATCACAAATCAGCTTGCTGGTTAAATCATAAAGATGCACCTAAAGTAAGTATAAGGTAAGGAGGAGAGATGGGAGAAAATTTACTTGAAATAAAAGGCCTTTGTAAACATTTTAACTTAAAGAAAAGTATATTTGAGAAAAATAAAAAAGTTTTACATGCAGTTGATGATGTAACACTAGAGATAAAAAAAGGAGAAACACTTGGATTAGTAGGGGAATCTGGATGTGGAAAGACAACTTTAGGTAGAACAGTTGTAAGATTATATGAACCAACTTCTGGTGAGATAGTATATGATAATAAAAATATAACTAACTTAAATTTTCAAGAGATGAAAAGTTTTAGAAGAAAGATTCAAATGATATTTCAAGATCCATATGCCTCTTTAAATCCGAGACAAACTATTGGAGATATAATAAAAGAACCAATGGAGATTCACAATCTATATGAAGAGAAAAATAGAGATAAAAAAGTTTTAGAGATACTAGAACTAGTGGGATTAAACTCTTCACATATGAGTAGATATCCTCATGAATTTTCAGGAGGACAAAGACAAAGAGTTGGAATAGCTAGAGCACTAGCTTGCAATCCTGAATTTATAGTTTGTGATGAACCAATATCAGCTTTAGACGTTTCAATTCAAGCTCAAATAATAAATACTTTAGAAGAGCTACAAAAGAAATTAGGATTGACTTATCTTTTTATAGCTCATGATCTATCTATGGTAAAACATATTTCTGATAGAGTTGGAATAATGTATTTAGGAAAGTTAGTTGAAATTTCAACAAGTGATGAGGTTTATAATACTCCACTTCACCCTTATACTGAAGCATTATTATCAGCTATACCAATACCAGATCCAGATATATCATCAAAAAAAGAAAGAATAATTTTAGAGGGAGATATACCAACTCCAATAAACCCAAAGGGTGGTTGCAGATTTAAAAGTAGATGTCCAAAAGCATTTGAAAAATGTGAAGAGATAGAACCTAAATTAATAGAGGTTAGAGAGAATCACAAAGTTGCATGTCATTTATATACTAATATCTAAAAGGAGGAGTTTATGTTCGGGAGATTAAATGGAAAAAGTTTAGCAATAGCATCAGCAGTTTTATTTTTAGTTGCATGTGGTGGGAAAGATGAAGAGAAAAAAGCACAGACTTCAGTAGAGAGTAAGAAAAATTCAATATCTTATAATTTAGGAACTGATCCAAGAACAATAGATCCACAGTTAAATACAGCAGTAGATGGTTCAATTGTTGCATCTAACATATTCGAAGGTCTTTTCATGGAAGGGGATGATGGAAAGTTAGTTCCAGCAGCAGCGGAAAGTGTTGAAGTATCTCCTGATGGTAAGGTATATACTTTTAAACTGAAAGAGAATGGAAAATGGTCTGATGGGAAACCAGTAAAAGCACAGGATTTTGTTTACTCTTGGAAAAGAGGATTAACACCAGATACAGGAATGGAATATGCTTACATGCTATTTTATTTAAAAAATGGTGAAAAGTTTTATAATGGAGAGGTTACAGAAGAGGAGATTGGAGTAAAAGCAATAGATGATAAAACTTTAGAGGTAACTTTAGAGAATGCTACACCATATTTTCTATCTTTAACATCTCTACCATCATACTTTCCACTTAGAGAGGATGTTGTAAAAGATAATCCAGCATGGGCAATAGATGCTAAAACTTATATAGGAAATGGACCATTTAAAATTAAATCATGGAGTCCTAAAGAAAATATATTATTAGTTCCAAATGAAAATTACTGGGGAAAAAATGATGTGAAATTGGATGAATTAAGATTTGATATAATTGTGGATGATAAAACTTATTTAAATGCTTTTAAAGCGGGAGAAGTTGACATTATAGATGCTCCTCCAGCTAGTGAGATACCATCTCTTTTAGCTAGTGGAGAAGGAAAAATATATCCATATTTAGGAACATATTTTTATGTTGTAAATGTGTCTGGTAACAATAGTAATCCAGAAGTGGTAAAGTTTTTAGGAAATCCAAAAGTAAGAAAAGCACTTGCTTTAGGTTTGAATAAAAAACTTATTGTTGAAGAGGTTACAAAGGCTGGACAACTTCCAGCTAGAAGTTTTGTTCCAGAAGGAATAGTTGCTACAGACGGAAATGACTTTACAAAGAATAGTGCATATTTGCCTGGAGAGGGAGATGTTGAATTAGCTAAAAAATTAATGGTTGAGGCTGGTTACACAACACCAGAATCTATACCAAAATTAACATTTACATTTAATACAGGGGATGGACATGCAATGGTGGCTCAAGCAGTTCAAGATATGTGGAAGAAAAATCTAGGTGTAGATGTAGATTTAAAAAATGAGGAGTGGGCAGTATTCCAAACAACTAGAAATAATAAAAATTATGATATTGCAAGACATGGTTGGATAGCTGATTATAATGATCCGATGAACTTCTTAGATCTTTGGGTAACTGGAGGAGGAAACAATGTATCAGGATATTCTAATCCAGAGTATGATAATTTAATAAAGGAAGCTCAAAAGGAGAATGATCCAGAAAAGAGAACAGCGCTGCTTCATAAAGCTGAAAATATTTTAATGGATGATATGCCAATAATTCCACTTTATTATTATACAAGTGTTGTTGCAGCTAATCCAAAAGTAAAGGGATGGGTAAAATCACCTTTAGGAGGATATCATTTTAAAAAGGCTTATGTAGAAAATTAATAATTAATCTTAAAAGACTTCATCGATATTTTAGGTGAAGTCTTTTTTAATGAAATATTTAAATGAAAATATATAAAGATAGCGAATAAAATAAAAAAAGGGAATGGAGGAAAGGTATGTTTAAAAATAAGGATATAACAATAGGGTCTTTACTTGTAGCCCTTGGAATAGTTTACGGCGATATAGGAACCTCCCCTCTTTATGTTATGCAAGCTATTCTTTATACTAATAATAGTATAGCAACTAGAGAGTTAGTATTAGGTGGAGTTTCTTTGGTGTTTTGGACACTGACGCTACAAACGACAATAAAGTATGTGGTCTTGACATTACAAGCAGATAATAATGGTGAGGGAGGAATTCTTGCACTGTATGCACTTGTAAAAAGGTATTTTAAATGGCTTATAGTTCCTGCAATAATTGGGGTAGCTGCTATTTTGGCTGATGGAATACTTACTCCTCCTATATCTGTAAGTTCGGCTATAGAAGGGTTGAATTTAATAGTGTTTTTAAAAGAGGATGCAACAGTGATGATAGTACTAGTGATTATATTGTTACTGTTTTCAGTTCAGAAGTTTGGAACAGAAAAGATAGGGAAAATTTTTGGACCTATTATGTTTGTATGGTTTTCTATGATTGGTTTTTTTGGAATCGTTCAGTTGGTACAAAACCCAAGAATACTAGAGGGAATAAATCCATACTATGCCTTTAAACTTTTAGTTAGTGGAAATGTCCCGTATATATTAGGGGCTGTGTTTCTATGTACAACAGGGGCTGAAGCACTATACTCAGATCTTGGTCACTGTGGAAGAGTAAACATATATTATAGTTGGATTTTTGTAAAAATAACATTGCTATTAAGCTACTTTGGACAGGGAGCATATCTACTTTCAAGAGAGGGACATACATTTGTAAATAGTCCATTTTTCTTAATAATGCCTAGATGGTTTATTATACCAGGGGTAATAATAGCGACGCTAGCTGCTATTATAGCCAGCCAAGCTCTAATATCTGGATCATTTACTTTAATATCTGAAGCGATAAAGTTAAATATTTTTCCTAAATTAGCTATAAGATATCCAACAAAGGAAAAGGGACAAGTTTATATAGGAACGGTAAATAAAGCTCTATGTATTGGATGTGTAGGAATAATATTTATTTTTAAACAATCACAAAATATGCAAGCGGCATATGGGCTATCTATAACAATAACAATGCTTATGACAACACTACTTTTATCCCAGTATATAAGATTTGTAAAAAATCAAAAAAAATTATGGATTGTTGTTTTGCTAGTTTTTGGAACTATCGAACTATCATTTTTATACGCAAATAGTTTTAAAATATTAAGTGGTGGATATGTAACATTGATAATTACAGCGGCATTGGCATTTGTAATGTATGTATGGCAGTATAGCTTTGAAATTAAGAAAAGATATCTTAAGTTTGTTAATTTAACTGATTATAAAGAGAATTTTAATATATTAAAAACAGACAGTGAGCTACCTCTTTATGCAGGGAATGTAGTTTATTTAACAAAATCTAAATTATGGAATCAAGTAGAACCAAAGGTTATCTATTCAATATTTAATAATGAACCTAAAAAAGCAGATAACTATTGGTTTATAAATATAAATGTAACAGACGATCCTTATACAAGAGAGTATATTTTTAACAAGATAGAAGAGAATAGAATTTTTGTAATAGATTTTAATCTAGGATTTAGAGTATCTCAGGGAATAAATACACTTATGTTTCAAGTCATTCGTGATTTAATAAAATCAGGAGAGGTCGTATTTAAACCAAGAAACTATATGATAGATTATGAAAACCTTAAAGGTATTGGAAATTTTAAATTTATAATAATAGAAGAGGTATTGGCTTTAGAAAATGATTTCTCAGCATGGGATAGTTTTATAATTTCCACTCAGTTATTTATAAAAAAATTCACAGTTTCTCCTCAAAAATGGTATGGAATTGATACCAGTGTAGTTGATATTGAAAAAGTTCCAATTTTATTTGGTAAAGGGTTACCAGATGAAAATCTAAAAAGAATAAAGTAATAAAAAAGGTCGTATAGTTACGACCTTTTCTTTTGCTATGCTTTTAAATAGTTATATTCTTTCATTACTCTTTTAACATAGTTTTGAGTTTCTCTAAATGGTGGAATACCGTTGTACTTTTTAACATTTCCAATTCCAGCATTATAAGATGCTAGAGCTAATTTCAAATTATTATTTTGCTGTTCTAAACACCAAGCAATATATTTTGTTCCACCTTTTATATTGGCATTCATATCGTTAGGATTAACTTTCATAAGTTTTGCTGTTTTAGGCATAAGCTGCATTAATCCTCTTGCTCCAGCTGTAGAAATAGTGCTATGTTTAAAATCACTTTCAACTTTTATTATAGCAGCAATTAATTCTGGTTCAACATCATGCTTTTCTGAATTCTCAATAATACTTTTATATATGTTAGTAGCAGTTTTTTCTGTAGTGGTATTTTTCTTTACGTAATCTTTTATTTTATCTGAAGAGTTGTTTTCTTGAGAGAAAACGCAGATTGTTAAAATAAAAAATAGCGCAACAAATTTAAATATTAACTTCAATAAACCTCACCTCTTGTAAAAAATATCACATAGTTATTATAACATAAAAACCAATAAAATAAAAGGAAACCGTGGGTCAACAAAAGTGATTGACTACGATTTCCATGATTACTTGCTTATTTATAGATTAAAATTTTTTTTATTTTTTTTGCAATCTTAAGCTTTCTAAATGCAAATTTTCTTTTAAATTTTTTGTTTTTTCCTCTTTTTGTTTCATTAAATCCTTAATTAAAAGACTTTTTAAATCCATAAAAACACCCCCAATTATAACTCCCTTAATAAAATATATACTATATATTTTTTAATAAATCAATATATTCTATATAAATATACAAGAAAAGAGATAAAAATCTTTTTTTGAGATGAATAAAATTATTATTAACGCTAAATTTACTGTAACTTAATTTTGCTTTAACATATTTTTGTTAAAATAAGTATATTTACATAATGTTAGGGAGGAAGTAAAAATGATATTTAAAGGAAGTTTTGATAATGATAAAAATATTGAAAAATTAGAGTATAAATTTATGGTATCAAATGATATTAATAGAATCTCTTTAAATTTAAATAAGGGACCCTTTGAACATATAATAATATCTTTAGAGGATAGCGAAGGAAGAACTAGAATATTAACATCTTTTAAAACTACTAAGAAGAAATATTATTTAACAACGCATTGGGAGAGTACTTCAAATTGTTGTATTCCAGGAGAGTTACCAGAGGGGGAATGGAAATTAAAACTGTTAAAAAACTATGTTGTAAGTGACGAGTTTGAGTTGGAGATAAAAATTGAAAATGGAAATCTGATAAAAAAAGAAAATATGAAAAAGATAACTTTAAAAGATTGCTATTTAGACACAAAAGAGTGGTATGCAGGAGAGCTTCACAATCATACAAATATATCTGATGGAGGTATATCATTAAGAGATATAAAAAAAGAATTAATTAAAAAAGAGATAGATTTTATATTTCCAACAGAACATAACAGTGTTTTAACAAAATATCCAGACATAGATATTCCTGTGATACCTTCAACAGAATTGACATTGGATAATTTGGGACACTTTAATCTGTTTGGTTTAAAAAAATTAATAGATTATTATAATCATATAGATGAAAATGATACTAAAGAGATTTCATTGGCAAAAATATTTAAAGAAGTTAAAAAGCAAGGTGGATATGTATCATTAAATCATCCGTTTCATAATACTTCAAGAATGTTTTTAGGGTTGTTTTATAATATTGATTTAAAAGATTTAGATTTTATAGAGGTAATAAACTCTCCAACAAGAGAAGGGAATAATCCATATTATGATAAAAAAGCATTAGAAGCATTGGATATGTTATGGTGTGATGGACATAAAATATTTGCAGTAGGTGGAAGCGACAATCATGGAGAAAGTTTAGGAGATCCTTTAAACTATATAAGATTAGATAAATATGAAACTAAAAATATTTTAGAAAATATGAAAAAAGGACGAACTTATATATCTAGAGTAGGAGAGATAAAACTTAGAATGGAAAATAATGGACAGATTGTTTATCCAGGAGATGAAATATATGGTGAAATCAGCATAAAGATACTTTCTTCACAAACTTTAATTTGGAGAGTTATTAAAAATGGAAAAGTTATAAATATGATTGTAGGACAAGAGATTAATATTTTTAATGAACTTAAAGAGGGAGAATACCTAAGAATTGAGGGAGTATCAGAAAAAGATGAGCCTATGGTGGTAATAAATCCAATATATAATAGCTTAAAAAAACCATCTTTAGAAAAGTGGTTCCAAATAAAAGAAAAAATATGGGTAGAGTGAAAAAGTTAGCTTGAATACTAATTCAAAATAATAAAAATAAAAAAAGTATTGATTTATAGTACAAAAAGAGTTATTATTGGTGTACACTAAAAAATACATTTATTAGGAGGCTATTATGTCATATGCTTTTTTCATGCCATCAATTTCTTATATGGGAGAGGGATGTATTAAAAATCTAGGAAATGAAATTAAATCGAGAGGTTTAAAAAAGTCTTTAATAGTAACAGATAAAATATTAGTAAATATTGGTTTAGTTAAAAAATTAACAAATGTATTAGATGAGAATAAAATAGAGTATGTTATCTTTGATGAAACAAAACCAAATCCAACAGTGACAAATGTTAATGATGGATTGAAAATTTTAAAAGATAATGGATGTGATTTTGTAATATCTTTTGGTGGAGGATCACCTCATGATGCAGCAAAAGGGATAGCTTTAGTAGCTGCTAATGGTGGAGAGATAAAAGATTACGAAGGGGTAGATAGATCTGCACACCCTCAACTTCCTTTAATGTCAATAAATACAACAGCTGGAACAGCTTCAGAGATGACAAGATTTTGTATAATAACAGATGAAGATAGACATGTAAAAATGGCTATAGTAGATAAAAATGTAACTCCAATTATAGCTGTAAATGATCCAGAGTTAATGTTAGATATGCCAAAGAGTTTAACAGCAGCAACAGGAATGGATGCTTTAACACATGCAATAGAAGCTTATGTTTCAACAATTGCAACTCCAGTAACAGATGCATGTGCTGAAAAAGCTATAGAGCTGATTTCTAAAAACTTAAGAGATGCTGTATTTAATGGAAAAGATATTAAAGCAAGAGATAATATGGCTTATGCAGAGTATTTAGCAGGAATGGCTTTTAATAATGCTTCATTGGGATATGTTCATGCAATGGCCCACCAATTAGGAGGATTCTATGATTTACCTCATGGTGTATGTAATGCAATTTTACTACCTCATGTAGTTAGATATAATGCTGAAGTATCAAAAGAGAAATTAAGAAAAGTTGCAATATTGTTAGGAGTAAATCCTCATATTGTAAATGAAAATAATTCAGCTGATTTAGCAATAGAAGAGATTGTAAAGTTATCAAATGATATTGGAATCCCAAAAGGAATAAAAGAGTTAGGAGCTAAAGAGGAAGACTTTACTATTTTAGCAACAAACGCTTTAAAAGATGCATGTGGATTTACAAATCCTAAACAAGCTACGTTAGAGGAAATTATTGAGATATATAGAAGTGCAATGTAAAAAAATAATATAAATATTTTAAGTAAAGTGTCAGAAAATGTTTCTGGCACTTTTTTGTTTAAAATTTTATTTGAAGTTTAAAGATAGTTTTTACAATTAATTTACTGATAATTTATTTTATATTAACAGGAAGGTGTTAAAGTAAGTTAGAATTAAAGTTTTAGGGAGGAGAAATGATGAAAAAATTTGTTTTATTGGCAACACTTTTATCAACTGTTTTAACTTATGGAGAAACTTTACAAGAGATTCAAGAGAAAGCACAAAAAGAAGGGGAAGTATTATCCGTAGGAATGCCTGATAACTGGGCCAATTGGAAAGATACTTGGAGTCAAATAAAAGAAAAATATAATATAAAACATAGTGATACTGATATGAGTAGTGCTCAGGAAATTGCAAAATTTA
Organism: Cetobacterium sp. 2G large; assembly: GCF_014250655.1. Taxonomy (NCBI): domain Bacteria; kingdom Fusobacteriati; phylum Fusobacteriota; class Fusobacteriia; order Fusobacteriales; family Fusobacteriaceae; genus Cetobacterium; species Cetobacterium sp. 2G large. Next base: position 831,439 of record NZ_JACHTH010000005.1, read on the forward strand.
AAAATGAGGGAAAAAATGCTACAGCAGATATTGGTGATATAGGAGCAGGATTTGCAAATATTGCTGTGAAACAAGGGGTTACTCAACCATACAAAACAAGCTATTGGGAAGAGGTACCAGAGTGGGCTAAAGATAAAAATGGACATTGGATGTTAGCTTATACAGGAACAATAGCCTTTATAGTGGATAAAGATAAAATTCCAGAAAAAGATATACCTAGATCTTGGGAGGCTTTAAAAAATAGCAAATTTAAAGTAAGTCCAGGAGATGTTGGAACAGCAGCTCAAGCTTCAAGTGCAGTTTTAGCAGCAGCTTATGCATTAGGTGGAAATGAAAATAATATAGAACCAGCAATAAAGTATTTTGCTAATTTAGCAAAAGAGGGAAGAGTATCAGCAGCAGCACCAAATATTCAAAATTTAGAAAAAGGTGAAGTTGAAGTTGGATTGATTTGGGATTTTAATGGTTTGAGCTATAGAGATTCAATTGATAAAGATAGATTTGAAGTTTTAATCCCTTCAGATGGTTCTCTTATAAGTGGATATACAACAATAATTAATAAATGGGCAAAGAATCCAAATGCAGCTAAATTAACAAGAGAATATATATTTAGTGATGATGGTCAAATAAATTTAGCTAAAGGAAATGCAAGACCAATTAGAAAAATTGAGTTGCCAGAGGATATAAAGAAAAGGATGATTCCAGATGAGCAGTATAAGAATGCAAGAGCTATTGAAAATCATGAGGCTTGGGACAAAACTTCAAAAAATTTAGGAAGAGTTTGGCAAGAGGAAGTTTTAGTAAATAGAAAGTAGGAGGGATTATGAAGAAGTTAATTTTAGTTTTAATCGATGGGATGGGAGATCACGTAAGTCACAAAATGGGATATTTAAAAGCTTTAGAATCAGCTAATATGGGGGAAAAATTTACTTTGCTAAGTGAACTTCCAAGTCTTTCAAGACCACTTTATGAAACTATTTTAACAGGGAAGACTCCAATAGAAAGTGGAATAATAAATAATCAGATAAATAGAATGTCTAAGGAGGAAAGTATATTTTCTTTGGCAAAAAAAGCTAATTTGAAAACAGCAGCCGTTGCATACCATTGGGTACACGAGTTATATAACGGACCTTTCAATATAGAAGAGGATATTGAAGTTGAAGATTTAGAAAAAAATATAAACTATGGAAGATTTTATTGGGAAGATAGCTATCCAGATTCTCATCTATTTTCTTTAACTAATAAGCTTATAAAAGATAAAAATCCAGACTTTTTACTTTTACATACTATGAATATTGATGATGCAGGTCATAAATATGGGGGACTTTCAAAAAAGTATGAAAATAGAGTTCACAAATTGAATTACTACTTCTCACACTATTTACCGATGTGGCAAGAGGCTGGATATGAGATTATAATAACTTCTGATCATGGAATGGATGAAAAGGGAAACCATGGAGGAGATAGCAAACTTGAAAGAGAAGTTCCTCTTTGGATTTTAGGAGATATGTCTAAAGATTATAAAGAGAAAAAAATAGATCAAAAAGATATAAAGAAAATATGTTGTGATATTTTAGGAGTAAGTTGAGATTGGAGGAAGCCTTGGAAAATATTTTAAAACTTGAGAAGTCCAAAAAAATAAGTATACCTAAAAGAGGTTTAAAAGAGCATGAGAAAGGATTTTTAATTTTAATTCCTTTTATAATTTTAATAGGAATGTTTTTAATAACTCCTTTTATCTCAGTTGTCATAGGAAGTTTTTTAAATGAATTTAATGAGATTACTTTAGAGAACTATGAGTATATATTAAAAAGTAAATTTATAAAGCAATCGGTTTTTAATTCCATAGAGCTTGCGCTAGTTTCAACTTTTGTTGGATTATTAATCTCTCTTCAAGGAGCATACTCTTTAAACAGATTAAAAAATAGTTCAAAAAAGAATATCTTACTATTTATAAATATGCTTTCAAATTTTAGTGGAATACCACTTGCTTTTGCTTTCATAATTCTTCTTGGAAGCAATGGAGTAATGACAATTTTACTGAAAAATATTGGGCTAATAGATGGGTTTGATGTTTATTCAAAAACTGGGTTGATGCTTATGTACATATATTTTCAGTTACCACTAGGATTACTTTTACTATATCCAGTATTTGATAGATTAGATCCTCAGTGGCAAGAGATGGTTAATATATTAGGGGGAGGAACTTTCACATTTTGGAAAAGAGTTGGAATTCCAGTTATGTTAAAAGAGATTTTAGGAACAGTACTCATAATGTTTGCAAATGCCATGGGAGCTTATGCATGTACGTTAGCTCTAACAAATGGAACATACAATGTAATGACAATAAGAATTACTAGCTATATAGCTGGAGAGGTAGCTTATGAACCAGGTATAGCTAGTGCAATGTCAATACTGTTAGGGGGAATATTGATTTTTGTTGTAATAATAAATGAAGTGATGTTAAAAAAGAAAAGAGGAAAATATGAAAAATAAAATTCATATATGGGTTGTAATAACTATATTAACGACACTGTTTTTACCAATATTAGGGACATTACTATACTCTTTAAGTACTAAATGGACTAATACTTTGTTACCTCAAAGTTTGACACTAAAATGGTATTTAGAAATTTTTCAAAATGAGATGTTTTTAAATGCTATTGGAAAAAGCTTTTGGATATGTTTAATCTCTCTGTTTTTTATAGGGATAGTACTTGTACCAACTGTATTTGTAGCTACTTACTACTTTAGAAAAATAGAAAAAATGATGGAGTTATTGGTGTTAATTTGTTTTGCTGTTCCTGGTGCAGTTTCAGTTGTAGGACTTATAAAATTATATTCAAATGAACCTTTTAGATTGGTAGGAACAACATATATTTTAGTGGGAGTATATTTTGTCTTAGCTTATCCCTTTGTTTATAGAGGGATAAAAAATAGTTTAGCTGGATTAAATATAAAGGAGTTAGTTGAAAGTGCTAATATATTAGGGGCTAGCACAAAAGTAGCTTTTTTTAGAGTGATAGTTCCAAATATTTCAAAGGGATTGAGTGTTTCAATGTTGCTAACTTTTTCTATGCTATTTGGAGAGTTTCTATTAGTAAATATGTTGGTTGGAGGAAAGTTTCAAACTGTTCAAATGTATATAAATAGTATAAAATCTGGATATAGTGGTCATTACTCAAGTGCTTTAGTAATAATGTATTTTGGGATACTATTGATGTTAACAACAATAGCTTTTTATATAGGAGAAAAAAATAATAGGAGATAGATAATATTATGAGTTTTATAGTTGGAAAAAATTTAGAGAAAAGATATGATAAAACTACAGTTTTTAAAAATATAAACTTTAATATAAAAAAAGGTGAGTTTGTGACACTTTTAGGACCATCAGGTTGTGGGAAGTCCACTCTTTTAAGATGTATAGCTGGATTAAATGAGATAAACAATGGAGATATTTATATTGAGGGAGAAAATGTAACAGATAAATCAGCTAAAGATCGTGGCATAGGAATGGTTTTTCAAAACTATGCTCTTTTTCCAAATATGACTGTATTTGAAAATATAGCTTTTGGTTTAGAGATGAAAAAGTTAAAAAAAGGTTATATAGAGAAAAAAGTTGATGAGATGTTAAAGTTAGTACATTTAGAGGAGAAAAGAGATTTTTATCCAGTCCAACTTTCAGGAGGACAAAAGCAAAGGGTAGCTATAGCTAGATCTTTAGCCACAGAACCTAAAATATTGCTTTTAGATGAGCCATTATCAGCTTTAGATGCTAAAGTTAGAAAATCTTTAAGAGAACAATTAAAAGAGATTCAAAAAGAAACTAACGTTACAACAATTTTTGTAACTCATGATCAAGAGGAAGCTCTTACAATTTCAGATAGAGTTTTTATAATGGATAAGGGAAATATAGTTCAAGTGGGAACTCCAGAAGAGATATATACAAATCCAAAGACAGTTTTTATGGCTCAATTTATTGGAAACTATAATATTTTGAAAGATGAGGAAACAAGAAAAGTTTTTGGAAATGAAATATTTGGAAATATAGCTATAAGACCAGAGGCTATATATGTAAGAGAGATTGAAAGAAACTATAATCTAGATGATTTCATACTAAAAAAAGGAATAGTTAAGGATTTTTCTATTTTAGGAAATGTAATTAGATATTTTATTGAGTGTAAGGGTGTCAGCTTAAGAGTGGATCTTTTAAATAGAGGACTTGGAAAGCTTTATGAAATAGGATCAGTTTTGGATTTGATGTTTTTGAAAAAGGAGATTAAATACTATTAACAAATCTTTTACGAAAACTTTATACTTATTTAACATCTGTATGTTAGACTGATTTTAGAAAATAAAAACTAAGGGGGAGTAAAGATGAGTAAAATGAAGATTAAGTTAGTAACACTAACAGCATTTTTAGCAATGACAGCTGTAACACAAGGGGTACAATTAAAAGATGTAAAGCCAGGATTTGCTAAAAATGTAATCTTTTTAATTCCAGATGGATCAAGTTCAACAGTATCAACTTTAACTAGAGCAGTATATAATGATGGTGAAAGTTTAAATATTGACGAGATGGCATCAGGAATGGTAAAAACTTATAACTCAGATACTTTTATAGCAGATTCAGCACCAGCAGGGACAGCTCTTGCAACAGGATGGAAAACACAGGATAAACTAATAGGGGTAAAACCTAAGGCAGCAACTCTAAATGGAGCAAGAGTTCCAGAGGTAGGAGATGAGTTAGCACCAGCAGCTTCAGTTTTAGAAGCAGCTAAGTTAGATGGGAAAGCTGTTGGAATTGTTGCAACTTCTGAAGTATTACATGCTACTCCAGCAGATTTTACAACACACTCAATACATAGAAATAACTACTCTGTAATAGGAGAACAGCAAGTTCATCAAAATTTAAATGTAGTTTTTGGAGGGGGGAAAAGTTATCTTAAAAAAGATAACGCAACAGAGGCAAACTCTAAAAAGCGTACTGATGGAGAGGATATGTTAGAGTCATTACAAGCTAATGGTTATAATATTGTTCAAACTTTAGATGAGATGAAAAGTTTAAATAAAGATTTTGTATGGGGGCTATTTGCTGAAAAAGATATGCCTTATGATTTAGATCGTGATAAAGGTACAACTCCATCTTTAGCAGAGATGACAGAGAAAGCTATTGAACTTTTATCAAAAGATAAAGATGGGTTTTTCTTAATGGTAGAGGGATCTAAAGTTGATTGGGCTGGACACGCAAATAATCCAATTGCCATTACATCAGAGTATGCAGCTTTTGACAAAGCTGTAGGAGTAGCATTAGATTATGCAAAGAAAAATAATGATACTTTAGTAGTAGCAGTAACAGATCATGGAACTGGTGGATTATCTATAGGAAACTTAAAAACGTCATATAATTATCCTGAACTGCCTGTAGATGTATTTACAAAAGATATGAAAAAAGCTAAATTTACAGAGGTTCTAACAGCTGAAAAAATATCTAAAGATAAAGCTAATACAAAAAGTTTAGCTAAAGAGATGTTAGGGTTAGATTTAACAACTGAAGAGTTAAATATGATTGAAAAAACTCAAAAAACATCTGAGATAGAGACGATTTTAGGAAAAGCTATGAGTGAAAGAGCTCATTTAGGTTGGACAACAAATGGGCATACGGGAGAGGATGTACCTCTTTATGTTTACACGTCTAACTATGCAAATCAGTTGACAGGAACTGTTAATAATTCTGATATAGCTTTGTATATTGCAAAAGCTATGAATTTAGATTTAGATAAAGCAACAGATGAGTTATTTGTATCTGGTAAAAAAATTAAAGATATGGGAATAGAGTTAGATATAGATTCAACAAATAAATTCCAACCTGTATTCAAATTAAGTAAAAATGGAAAGCAGTACACATTCCATGAAAATAAAAATTACTATGAAACAGATGGAAAAAAAGTTAAGTTTAATGGAATAGTTGTATTTAATGGTAAAGAGGTATTCATTCCAAATGCAGCTATAAAAGATATAAAATAATAAAAAAGCCACTGAGAGTAAAATATATAAAAAATACTCTAAAGTGGCTTTTATTATTTTAAAATGTTTAATTTTTTAAAGATATATGTAATAACCACGGTTATAATAATTCCAATAAATGTGTCTAGAACTCTTTTGAATCCATATAAGTATGGAGCTTCAGAGGTAATTCTATAAACAATAATTAGAAAAACTACAGAAGCAATAGCAGAGGGTATTTTTAATTTTTTCTCACAAAAGAAAATGATGATAAACTCTCCAACAATGACTTTTAGTATTAACGGGAATGGAATATAAGAAAATATGATACCAATAACTCCACCGATTAGAGTACCAAAGCCTCTATTTTTAGCATTTTCTATTAGCTTTTCAAAATCCACATGAGTTATGATAACACAAGTTATTGCTGTATAAAAAAGACCAATGGGTTCTACATTGAAAAATTGACCAACTACAGTTGTAATAACGATAGATGTAATAGTGATTATAGTTTTTTGAATTAATTGATCCATAAAATTTAAACTCCTTCACTTAAATTGTGTGTTTAACTTTTAATACAATAGTTGATGAAACTTTCCTATAAAAAAGAAAAAAATCTTTACTAATTATAGATACTCATATATAATTTAAGATAATAGAAAAATAGTAAGGAGTATCTATGATAAAGAATATGATGTTTATTTTACTTACTTTAGCTAGTTCTGCTATGGCTTCAATGGGAAGTTATTCAATTAATGAGAAATTAAATTTAGATTCATCTCTTTCAATAGAAAATATTAAGGTAAGAAAGAGTAATAGTTTTGCATTTACACCAAATAGTTCAGTAGAAAATCTATATAGAGAGTTAAATTTAACAAATAAAATGGATTTTACAACATTTTCAAATGCTATTTCGGGAATGAAAAAATTAAAAGATGTAAAAGAGGATATTATAACGATAATCGATTTTACAAAATCTTCAATTAAAGAGAGGTTTTTTGTAATTGATTTGAAAAATAAAAAGACACTATTTTCAACATATGTTATGCATGGAAAAAATAGTGGAGAAAGTATACCAAGAGAGTTTTCAAATGCTGTAAACTCTTTTAAAAGTTCACCTGGATTTTATAAAACAGAGAATACATATAACGGTGAATACGGATACTCTTTAAGATTAAATGGATTGGAAAAAGGGATTAATGATAAGGCTAGAGAAAGAGCTATAGTTGTTCATGGCTCTCAGTATGCTAAACCAAAACCAGGTGCGAAGAAATTAGATCGAAGCTTAGGGTGTCCTGCTATACCAAAAGAGATATCAGACAAAGTTATAAATAAGATAAAAGATGGAAGATTGCTATATATTCATACAAATGAAAAAAGTTATGCTCAAAAGAGTTCAATAATATAACTAAAATAGTACTACAGCGGAGGATTGATGCAAAAGAGTAAATATTTTAAAGGGAAAGAGTTAGTTTCACCAGAGGTATATAAAATTTATGGTGAGGAAGCAATTAAATTTATAGCAAAGGATATATTAATATTTTTAGATTTATTGAGAGAGGATTTGGGAGTTCCTATTTTAGTAAATAGACCTAGTGTAGGGATAACTCAAAGAGGATTAAGGACAACTATTGATAGTATAGTAAAAGATAAAGTTAAAAATAATAAGTTATATCTAAGTGCACATGTATTAGGAAGAGGTGTAGATTTTGAAGTTCCAAGTATGGATATGAAAAAAGTCTATGAAAGAATAATAAATAATCCTAGAAGATATTCAATGATAACAAGAATAGAGGATCCTAATGTGACATTAGCTAAGGGTTATATACATGTGGATAATATGGAAACTGGAAAAAATGGAATATATATATTTAAACCGTAAGTTAATTAAAACTTACGGTTTTTTTATAAAGATATTTATTATTTTTTAGACTCGTGGAAAAGTTCGCTTAAAGTAACAATATTTTGTAATTCACTAGGAATAATAATTTTTGTAGCTTGACCATTTGCAACTTTTTCAAAAGCTTCCATCCCTTTTATCATAAGAACACTTTTATCAGGAGCAGCTTCTTTAATAAGTTTAATGGCTTCAGCATTAGCTCTTTGGATACTAAGAATAGCTTCAGCTTCTCCCTCAGCCTCTCTAATAGCCGTTTCTTTTTTAGCTTCAGCTCTTAATATAGCAGCCTCTTTTTCTCCTTCAGCAACTAATATAGCAGATGTTTTTTGTCCCTCAGCTCTAAGAATTGACTCTCTTCTCTCTCTTTCTGCCTTCATCTGCTTTTCCATAGCATCTTGAATTTCAGCAGGAGGAATAATATTTTTAAGTTCCACTCTATTTATCTTTATTCCCCAAGGATCAGTAGCCTCATCTAAAATAACTCTCATCTTAGTATTGATTGTATCTCTTGATGTTAAAGTAGCATCAAGTTCTAACTCTCCAATTAAATTTCTTAAAGTTGTTGCTGTTAAATTTTCAATAGCATTTAAAGGATTTTCAACACCATAAGTATATAACTTAGGATCAGTAATTTGGAAATAAACAACAGAGTCTATTTGCATAGTAACATTATCCTTTGTAATAACTGGTTGTGGTGGAAAGTCTATAACTTGCTCTTTTAAAGATACTCTTTTAGCAATTCTATCAACAAATGGGATTAAAACATTTAAACCAACATCCCAAGTAGCTAAGTATGCTCCTAATCTTTCTACAACGAAAGCTTGTGACTGAGCAACGATTCTAATATGTGTTCCAATTAAAAATACAGCAATAAGTATTAAAATAAATAAAAATAACATATAACCCCTCCTAATATTTTTTAGATAAAACTAATTTGTTTCCCACAATTTTCTCTACAATAGCTTCATCTCCAACACTAAAGTTAGATTTAGATATACCTTCCCAGATTTTCCCATCTAAATATACAGTATAGAAATTATTACTTCCACGAACTTCGATTTTTTCGATTTTTACAACTTTTCCTTTAATACGATTTAACTCCTTACTATTTCCTTTAAAATGTTTTAAGGCAAGCTTTCGAATTAGGACTAAAAAAAGTAAAGAAGCACCAACGAAAATATAAAACTGATTTTCTAAGGAAGCTTCATAGAAAATCATTGTTAAAAAAGCTCCTAATGCAAACCAAATGGATATAAGCCCAAATGTTAAAATCTCAATAACTAAAAATACTACTCCTATAATAAACCAAAGTAACATAGTTACAGCTCCTTTCTTAAAAGATTAATATAATGTTCTAACATCAGAATTAATAACTACACCATCAGAGTTAAAAATAATAACCCATTTATATTGAGGATTATGATTATCTCTAGAACGACTTCCCTTACCGGCTCTAAATGAAGCAGAAAAAGAGTTATATCCAGGACTATTAATAGTTACATCATGGTATGTCCAAACAGTATTCCCTTGATTATTTACATCAACTGAGTATGGTTCACCAAAAATACTTTTAATCTCTTGTTGAGTTGTTTGATTTTCAACTACACTACTTTCAATAGTATATGTAGAGAGATTTTTATTATAAATAGAGTTATTGGTACAACTTAAATAGAAAAAACTTAAGAAAAGAAGTAAAGATATCTTTTTCATAAAAAACCTCCTTAATAATCTAGTTATAAAAATACTAACATAAAACTACTTAAGAAGCAATGAATTAAGAAAATATTAAATTGAAATAGAGAGGGATAAATGATATTATGTGATAAAAATTTGGAGGGTGATTATATGATAAGATGTCCTTGGTGTGAAAGTAGTGATTTATATAGAAAGTATCATGATGAAGAGTGGGGAAAGCCTGTTTATGATGATAGAACTCATTTTGAGTTTTTAGTTTTAGAATCAGCTCAATCAGGGCTAAGTTGGATAACAATATTAAAAAAAAGAGAAAATTATAGATTAGAGTATGATAACTTTAATCCAGATATAGTGGCTCTGTATGATGAAGACAAAATACTAAAAATGTTAGAAAATCCTGGTATAGTAAGATATAGAAAAAAGATAGAATCATCTATAAGTAATGCAAAAGAGTTTTTGAAAATTCAAAAAGAGTTTGGGTCTTTTAATGAATATATATGGTCTTTTACAGAAAAGAAAATTATAAAAAATAATTGGACAACTTTAAGTGAAGTTCCAGCAAAAACAGAGTTATCAGATACAATAGCAAAAGATTTGAAAAAAAGAGGATTTAAGTTCTTAGGAAGCACAACTATTTACTCGTATCTACAAGCTATAGGAATAGTAAATGATCATCTATTAGAATGTCAATTTAGAGATTAAAAAAATGGATGAACAATAGGTTCATCCATTTTGTCTTTAAAATAAAGTGCTTGTAGATGCGTATGGATAATCAGATGTCCATACGTATTTTTCTGTTTTATAGCTATATTCAAATTTACAAGTATATGAAACAACTCTATTGATATTAATATACCCTTTATCCTCAGCAGCTTCAACACCTTTAGGATTTAAAAATGCAATAACTTTAAGCTCTCCAGAACCATAAGTTCCAACTTTTTTAAAGCTAACCATATGAGCTGAAGAAGTTTTTAAATCAAAACCATATTTTTCAGCTTCAGCTTTCAAAATATTTGTTTCAACAGTATCAGCTACCTTAGTATCGTTTACAGAATACTCCTTATATGGACTTGAAGAATCAACAGGTGTTTTTGATACTGCGTTGTCATTATTACACCCTACTAATAAAGACATGAAAACTAATGAAGCTAATAACTTTTTCATAATGCCCCTCCTATTTAATATATTTCAAAAAGAATATTTTTTATAATGTGGTTAGCTAAATTTTGTCCACACTCATCATAAAGAAGTCTATTTCTTTTCATAACTAGATAGTTATGTAAACTATGAAGATGTGAATACAGTGGTAATGCTTCCATCTCTTTATATATTTGAATTAGATGATTTCTATCTAACTCATCATAATATGCATTAGTTTTTTCAATGATAAAACTCTGTATATCTTTAGGAGATAAGTAGTTAGACTTTAAAATTATAGTTTGAATAGAGTAAATTTCTTTTTGTAAAACAATTGCTGTTTCAGAAGAATTGATATTTTTTGTAATAACTAAATAATTAATAAAATTTTGAAGTTGATTTGACATAATAATAAACTCCTCCTTCTTAAAAATTAAATGAACTTTTACCTTATAAATACTAAAAAAAATACGATTTCTTTTAAAAAAAATAAAATATTAAAAAAATAAAAAGTAATCATTTAAAGAGTAAGAATAGAGGTTGACAATCTAAATTAAAGGGATATAATACAGTTATTATAGCAACTACATTGGAGGTTGAAATCTATGGACAAAAAAGAACTTATAAAAAAACTTAATATATTAAGTAAATTTAATTTAGAGAAGTCGTTATTGGAAAATACAGCAACAGGAGTAACAATTCCTAAAATAAGATTATCTTTTGTTACTGGAGGGGGAATAATAACTGGTGATATTATGACTCTTGAGGAGCTAAAGGAGGAGTTTTTAGCATTTGGTTCTAATAAAAAAGATCATGAATCTTTATCAGAAGTGAATCCTTTAAGCTTAGTTCTTCATGACAATGATTTACAAAATTCTATTTATGATAGTTTTCTACCATTGAGAGATGTATCCATTACCAATTCTGAGCATATAACTAAGTTAAACTTTTTAGCTTTATTTTATGATGAAGTAATTGGTGTAACTGTAGGGAAATAATTTAGAATTTTAAAAGATTAAGTTGCTATAGAAAAAGCTGCTAGATTGAAATATCATTTGGCAGCTTTTTAAATATGAGGAAATTTACTGGAGGGGAAGAGAATGAAATGGAATAAATTGTTATGTGAAAAAAGATTTAAACAAAGTTCAAATGAAGCTTATGAATTTGATGAAAGAAATGAGTTTGATAAAGATTATTCTAGAATAATTTCTAGTTCATCCTTTAGAAGATTACAGGATAAAACTCAAGTGTATCCTTTAAAAAGAGGGGATTTTGTACGAACAAGATTGACTCACTCTCTTGAAGTTTCTCATATAGCCTCATCTATTGGAAAATCTATAGAAAAATATTTACAAAGAGGAGATCAAAAGATATCGTCATTACTATCAGTTACAGGATTAATTCATGATTTAGGAAATCCACCTTTTGGTCATTCAGGAGAATATATAATTCAGGATTTTTTTAAAGAGTATTTAAAAAAAAGTGGCTATGACAACATATTAACAAATATACAAAAAGAAGATTTATTATGTTTTGATGGAAATGTTCAAACATTTAGAATATTGAGAAAACTACAGTATCTAGGAGATAAAGATAGTTATAATTTAACTTATGCAACTTTAGCTACGATAATGAAATATCCAACAAACTCTGTAGAAGGAAATAAAAAAGACAAAGGAAAACTTATTGAAAGAAAGTTTGGATATTTTGATAGTGAAAAAAGTGATTACGATAAAATTTTTGAAGAGATGGGTATAAAAGGAAAAAGACATCCAATAACATTTTTGTTAGAAGCAGCTGATGATATAGCATATTGTGTTGCTGATATAGAGGATGGAGTTCAGAAGAAATTTATAACACTTCAAGATTTAAAGAATATGTTGAAAAAAATAGGAAGAAAATCTTTAGAAGTACAGGAGTTATTAGAGAAAATAAAAGAGTACGAAGAGAAAAACAAAGAGATAGAAAATAGTAGTTTATTTGAAAAGATTGTTGTTCAAAAAATTAAAATATATATTCAAGGAAAAATGATTCAAGAGGTTATAAAATCTTTTATAAAAAATGAAGAGTTTATTTTAAATGGTGATTTTAATAAAGAGTTACTAGATGATGGGGCATATAAAGAGATAAAAGATGGATTGAAGAATTTGGCTAAAAACAAGATATTTCAATCAAAAGAAAGAGTTTTTACAGATATTTTAGCAGCTAAAGTTTTAAGAAAGTTATTGAATATTTTTATTGAAGGGATGATAGATTGGTTAAACAATGAAGAGGAGGCATCTTTAACATCTAGAAATATAAGAGTGTTAATTTCTGAAAATTATATTATTAATTATGAGTCAGAGTTAAAAGAGTGTAAAAATAAAGGAGATGAAATCTATACGACTCTTAAACTATGTGTAGATTTTATAAGTGGGATGACAGATCAATTTGCAGTTGATTTATATAAAAAATTACAGGGGATTAGTGAATAAAAAAATTAATATGATTTGCCTAAGAAAAATTTCTTTGATATACTTTATAAAAAGTGTGGAGGAAATTATGGTAGAGAACAAAAATACAGATCATTGCCCAGTAGAATTAACAGCTTTAATTTTAGGTAAAAAATGGGTTCCGACAATTATTTTTAGTTTAAAAGATATAGAGCTAAGACTTGGAGAGTTACAGCGTCTATTAGGTTGTAGTAAGAAGATTCTAATTGAACAACTAAATATATTAGTTTTACATAAAATTGTAGAAAATAGAAAAGTATATAAGGGGAATACAGTTGAGTCTTACTATACTTTAACAGATTGTGGGAAAGAGCTTTTGCCAATTTTAAAAGATATGAAATCTTTTGGTTGTAAGTTTGAAGAGAATATAAAAAAATAAGTTATTTTTTAAAAAAGGAGGAATTATTTCCTCCTTTTTCTCATAATTGGTATTAAGTATTTTATATTAATTTTCTCTATAAAGAGGATAGAAATCGTGTAGTGTTACAGGGTGTATATTTAATCCTTTTAAATCTTTTTGAGCTCCAACAATAATAACACTATTATAAAGCATAACATGTGGAGTATCTTTAATAATTTGCTCTTGAGCTTGTTGATATATTTTTAAACGCTCACTTTCGACTACTGTTGTTTTTCCTGTATCTAAAAGTTTATCTACAGTTTCATTAGAGTAAAAAGAACGATTTCCAGGACTACCTATAGATTTAGAATGAAACATAGGATATAAACCATAATCAGCATCTCCAGTTACAGTTCCCCAAGAACCTAAAAACATATCAAAGAATCCTTTTTCTGTTAAATCATAAAAAGTTCCACTTTCAACGATATTTATTTTTAAATCTACTCCAATCTCTTTTAAATTAGCTTGAATCACTTCAGCAATAGCTTTTTCACCACTAGATCCCATAGTAAGAAGTTCTAAAGTGATATCTCCTTCATTACCTAAACTTTTCATTAATTCTTTTGCTTTTTCAGGATTATAGCCCACATTTTTAACAGTATCTGTAAAACCAAATACATTTGGAGCTATAACTGAGTTGGCAACATCTCCATAACCATTTAAAATAATATTAACAATGGCTTCTTTGTCAATGGCATAATCAATAGCTTTTCTTAGATTTTCATTTTTGAAAACATCTTTTTTATTATTGAACCCTAAGTATCTATATGAATATGAGGGTTTTGTATATAAAACAAGGTCATTGTTTTCCTTTATTTTTGAGGCATCAACAGTACTTATATCTAGAGCTACATCAATCTCTTTTGTTTCTAAAGCAATCTCTCTATTTGTAGGTTCTGTTATTGTTTTAAATATAAGTTTATCAAATGATGGTGGAGTTAAAAAGTAATCGTTATTTTTATCTAAAACTACTTGATCTCCAATAATCCATGAATTATATTTATAAGGACCAGTTCCAACAATTTCAGGATTTTCTCCAGAAGACTCAATTACTTTTTTACTAACTATCCCAAGTGCAGGATGAGAAAGGTGATATAGTAATGGTGCAAAAGGAGTTTTTGTAACAATTCTAATTGTATTAGGTTCTACTATTTCAATTTTTTCAATGGGGGGAACAATAAAACTTATTCTAGGAGATTTCATCATTCTTTCAAAAGAAAATTTAATATCCTCTAGCTGTAGTTTATCTCCGTTATGGAATTTGATATTATCTCTTATTTTAAAATCATAAGTTCTATCATCAACTTTATTCCAGCTTTCAGCTAACCCAGGAATGATATTTCTATCTCCATCAATTTCAACTAACCTAGAATAGATTTGTTTGTTTATTCTTAAAGAAAATCCATCATTGGCATTATGAACATCAAGAGATCTAGGATTTCCACTCTGGGCTATTTTCAATGTATTATCTGTATTTTTCGTATTCTCTTTAGTACAACTGAAAAAAATCACTGTAAAAATTAAGAATATGAGAAATTTTATTTTTTTTGATTTTTCAATAGGTTTCATGCTTACCTCCGTTAAATTATGATAAGAGCTATATTACCATAATTTAAGTTTAAGGTAAATTGGTTACAAAAAAGTAACCACTAAAAAGTTGATTTACTTTAGTTTATTTACTGCATAATCCATAACTTGAGCAAAGCTATCTCTAATAACTAGAGTTGCATATTGATCATATTTAGTTTCATCTGCATTTATAATAACTAAATTTTTTCCTTTAAAATATTGTATATAATAAGCTGCTGGATATACAGTTAAGCTTGTTCCAGCGACAATTAAAGTATCCGCTTTTTTTATAGCAGTAATGGCAAGCTCAGTGACCTCTTCATCTAAATTTTCTCCATAAAGAGTTACAGGTGGGCGAGTTATACCACCACAGTCACATCTAAAATTTTTAGGTTCCTTTCTTCCACAAGCTAAGCAGTAAAAATGAGAGATATTTCCATGAAGTTCTAATACATTTATAGAACCTGCATCTTGGTGCAAATTATCAATATTTTGTGTAATAACAGCTTTAAGTTTTCCCATTTGTTCTAATTTAACTAAAGCAAGATGACCTTTATTAGGTTTTATATTTTTAAAGTTCATTTTTTCTTCTAGAAATTCATTGAAAATTTTTCTGTTTTGTAAAAAGAAATCAATATGTAAAATTTCTTCAGGGGCATAGCCTTTATATTTTCTACTATAAAGACCAGCCTTTCCTCTAAAGTCTGGAATACCACTCTCTGTGGAAGTTCCTGCTCCACCGAAAAAAACAATGTTATTGCTGGTTTTTAGAATTTCAGCTAGGTTATCCCATTTCTCATTCATTTTAAATACCTCCATTTGTAAGAATTAAAAGATCTATTTTTTTAATTATATTACTATTAGAGTATATTTGCAAAAAATAATAAGAACCTCTGGGGGGGTAGAGGTTCTTATCTGGGGGGATTAAATTATTTTTTTACTTTTAACACTTTTTATAATATTTAGACTATAGGTTTTATAAAAAAGTTTTAAATTTATTATAAATTAAGATTTTATTTATTTTTAGAATCTTTTAAAAATATAAAAAATAGAATTCCACCAGAAACTATACTATTAGAAATACTAAACGTCCCATTGAAAAGTTTAGCAAATAAAAATCTAAATAAAATAGTTCCACCAAAACTTAAAATAAGTAATTTATATCGTTTTTTTACAAAATTTATAATATTCATTTTAATTCTCACTTTCTAAAAAAATAAAATTATTAATTTATAAAATAAAAAAAGTTTTAACCTTTTCAGCGGGTGCTTAAATGAAGAAAAAACCCTAAAATTAAAGTTAAAATTCCTATAAGTACTCCAATTAAATCATCAAAATCAATTTTTTTCATTTCAGAACTCTCCAGATAAATTTATTAAAATTATTTTTTAGAATTTGTTAAAGATACAAAAAAACAAATAAATGAGAGAAGCAAGCTACTTAATAGACTAAATGTATCATTAAAAAAATATGCATATAGAAAATTAAAAAGGGTAATTCCTACGAAGTATAGAAAAAAAGATTTATAATATTTTTTTACAAAATCCAAGACATTCATTTTAATCCTCCAGTTTAACTAAAGTTTATATAATTATTTTTTCTTTAAATTTAGAGATACTATGAAAGAAATAATTATTATTTTTAAAGCCTCCCACCAACTGAATATTTTATTAAAAAATTTAACTTCGATTAAATTGAGAATAAAAATGATTATAGTTATTAAAAAAAATTCTTTCCAGTGCTTTTTTATAAGATTTACAATATTCATTATAGTGTCACTCCCCTAATTAAGTTATTTTGTAATTAGATAGGTAAGTATTTTATTGATATGGTTATTATAGAATGAATAATATTACTGGGGTTAATTTTTACACTAAAACTTTAAATCTAAACATATAAAATAAAAGAATCTACATAAAATTAAAAATTAATATAAATTAGATTGTATATGGAAAGTAATGATAGAAATGAAAAAAATAATAAAAAAAGACTGTTGAAACAATCTTATAATATAAAATTGACTTTTAATAACAATAATATTAAACTACGAGTAACAAATTCCAAAGGAGGAGTTTTATTATGGAAGAAAAGAGAATTTTAAAAAGTACATGTTTTAGAATAAAAAAAGGCTATGATTTTTTTGAATATGATATAGATGGAATTGGAAAATTTGAAGGGAATTTGAATGATTTGATAAAAGATATAGAAGAAAGCCCTACAATGAGTAAAATGCTGAGTACAACTTCTTGGATAGAAAATGGAGCATATGGAATAAGTCATCCAAATTTATTAAAAAGAAATGCAGACCATGAAATTTTTACTATTTTAAAGAAATATGAAAAAAGGGATAAAGATTTAATAAAAGAATTATTAGTTTCATTATCTGTAGTAGGGAAAAGTGCAAAAGAATTAAAAGAACAGGAAGATTCAGATGCAAATAAATATTTTAGAATTTATTCTTTAGGGCTTAGAAAACTTATAGAAAATAATGAACTAAATTTAAAAGGATATTGTATACGTTTTGTAGAGAATCAAACTCCACAATATGTGGCTCTTTATGAATATAAAGAATGGCTTATCTATAATCCCGTAGAAAAAATAGAAAAAAGAAATATAGTAAAGGATAATTTTTTAGGAGTAGAGGAAGAACTTCCTCAAATACCAAATGATTTAAATTTAACCTTAGAAGTTTCAGAAGAAAGATTAAAATCTTATATAGGAAAAGAGGATTGGAAAAGATTTATGAAAAAGGCAGCAACAAAATCGAAGAGAGAAAAGTTAAGAAAATTAATTGCTAAGTTACCTGAAGAAAATATAAAAACTGCAGAAAAGAAATTAACAGACTTACTATAATATTATTAGGGTACATTTGCAAAAAATAACAAGAACCTCTGGGGGGGAGAGGTTCTTATTATTTGGGGGGGATTAAATTATTTTTTACTTTTAACACTTTTTATAATATTTAGACTATAGGTTTTATAAAAAAGTTTTAAATTTTACAAAAAAAAGAAAAAAGCTTCTTAGATCTAGATAACTAAGAAGCTTCCCCCGTTAGCCCCCTTGACTATGACAGAGTCGGATAATATCTATTTACTATATAAAAAAGAAAAAAGCAAATTTATTTAAAGAAATTGACTTTTATAAAAATTATAATTAAACTATTATTAAAAATTAAAGAGGGGAAAAAATGTACTTTGAAGAGGATATAATTGGAATAAACTTAGAAGATAAAACTATTTTTAGTAAAGAGATAGTAAAAACTAATTTTGAAAAATGCAGTTTTAATAATGTAACTTTTTCAGATTGTGAGTTTGAAGAGGTAGTTTTTGAAAAGTGTAAATTTGATTCAGTGAAACTAGATAATGTAAAATTAAATGGAGTTACATTCAAAAATTGTGAGTTTAAAAATGTAAACTTTAGTAAAATATCTAAATTCATAATAGATTTTAAAATTATAGATTCCTTTATTAAGTTCTGTATTTTTGATGATTTAGAGCTAGATGACTTAGAATTTTTGAAAAATGAATTTGAGAGCTGCACTTTTCAAAAATGCAGTTTAAAGAAATCAAAGTTTAATAATAGCAACTTTAAAGATACCGTTTTTTACGAGTGTAATTTAGAAAAGTCAGACTTAAGTGATTGTAGTAGTTTAGAGATAGATGTTATGAATAATAGAACAAAAGGGGCTAAAGTTTCGATAGATTTAGCTTTGAATATTGTAAAAAAATTAGGTTTAAAGATAGTTTAAAAATTACTAAGAACGGCAGAAAAACTATTGAGTTTTTCTGTCGTCTATTTTTTTGTTTAAGTTTTTAACTATTCGTATCTAACAATCATTGTAAGATTAGAAGTGTAGCTACCTGGAGTTTGAGTTGTTGGAACAGCTAAATCAACTCCTACAGTATGATAATTATAACCAGTTTTACTATTGATTGTAGGAATAAAATTAAATAAATCTGTCCATGCTCTTACTGGAAATTTTATTGAAGAATCAGCACTATTTACCATTTCTATTGTACCTTCACCACTGTTTTCTGCAAGTTCTTTAATATATGCAATATACTTCTCTCCTGGTTCACCAGTTACTTTAAATTCACCGTCTACTCTTGAAAAGCTTCCAGCGACAACTTTTCCAAAATCGATATTTTTTGTGACTTCTACCTTTAAAGGTTTAATAACTTGAGCTTTAACCTCCATAATAGCTTCCTCTTGAGCAACAGCCAAAACTCCAATGCTCATAAAAAGTGAGCTTAATATTTTTTTCATATTTTGAATCCTCCTGTAAATTTTTTAGTTTGTAACTATGAAAAATTTTTATTCGATGTATTTTCAGAATAAAAAAAGCAACAATTTTAATTAAAATTGTTGCACCTGGCTGCCACATTAATAGGCCCTATAGTTTTGCGTCATAAAGTTTCCCTTACTTTGCCCTTACTTCTTATATTGCATAATTGAAAATCCATTTATTTTTTTAGCATCATACATTGCTATATCAGCTTTTTCAAATGACAGCTCTAAGCTTTCATCATCATTTTTAATATAGTATCCGATACTAAAAGAGATATTATACTTAGTTATAATATTGGAGTTTTTACCTAGATATATTAATTTTTCTAATCTTTCTAAAAGATTTTTCTCACCATAATATAAATAAAATTCATCTCCAGATATTCTAAAAGTATTTTCTCTTGGAAATACATCTAATAAAAGTTTTCCAACTTCAGAAAGAACTGAATCCCCTTTACTATGACCATATTTATCATTAGTTTTTTTGAAATTATCTAAATCGATTACAATAACAGCACCTTTGATAAAATCATTTTTTTTACAAAACTCATTAAAAAGATACCTGTTGGGTAGATTAGTTAATTGGTCATACTTTAAAGCTTTTGTTAATTTTTTTTGGAAAACTATTTTACTAATTAGTACTAAAAGTATAAATATAGTTATATACCAAATTTTTTTCTTTTCCTCAGCTTCTTCAGTTATGTTGAGAACATATTCTTTCTGGTCTATTTCAACAAAATTTCTAATTTCATTTTTATCAATATCCCCAATAACTGCAATTGCTTTATTAAAAATATCTCTTAAAATTTTTTGTTTTTTTGAAAAAGCAAAATTAATAGGAATATCTTTTATTTTTATATCTTTATGTTGTTTACCACAGTCTCTATCATAGATGTTATATGGGCTTATTATATAACCAACTTCATCTTTTTTAAAAGCTTCAAATAACTCTGCTGTGGAGTTGTATATTTTCATATCTTCCTCTATAAAATATTCTTTACCAATATCTTGAGACTTTCCATCTTTTAAAACGCCGACATTATAATCACCACTATCAATATGGTTAAGTAGATGCATTGGGATATAATCGATTGCTTCTGAAAAGATATAGCTAGATTTTCCTTCAGCAGTTGTTGAAAGTGTTAAAAAATCAATCTCTTCTTGTTTAAATTTTTTTTGTATATATGTCCACTTTTTCCCGTTGTAGGTATATTTTATTGGAATTTCAATAATACTAGCAATTTTATCAATATATTCAGGTAGTATTCCAATAAATTGATCACTATTTTTAATATATATACTTAAAGAGATGTCATCTTCAAGAGAAGTTGTTATAAATTTCTTTTGTGATAAAAAATCTTTTTCCTCTTCAGTTAAGCTATTTTGGAATCTTTCTCTTTGATAGTATAATGGAAGATTTTTAAAGTGATTAGATATTTTTTTACTATATTTTTTATTCAAAGCAGTATTTATGTGAGGTAATAAATACTCATATTTTTTATTTACACCAATGCAAACAGGAGCTAAAAATGAGACTAATAGTCTATTTTGAGATTTGAGAGCGATAAACTCTGAGTCTAAGTAAAAATTATCTTTAAAATCATCAATATTATCAACTTCTACGATATTTGCATCTATGTTGTTTTTTTCTAAAAAATCTTTTAAATGCTTTATGGGAATTTCATCCCCTTTAAACACATAAATTGTTTGATTCATTAAATCATATGGTGAATCTAAAGGAATTTTATCAGAAGCGACATATAGATTTTCACTAAAAATAGGTTTAGAAAGTAATATATTGTTTTTTCTAACAGTGTTTTTTGTGACCAACCCTAAGGCATCGATAGTTCCCTTTTCAAGATTATTATGACTTTCTCTCCAAGAACCATGAACTTCTTTTACATTTAATTTTAACTCATTTTTAAAGAGGTCACGGATAATTCCATTGATAGAAATACCATCAATTTCTACTTCAGTCTCTGGATAGTTTTGAATTCCTAGGTAAAAAGTATTATCATTTGAAAAAGCTACCATTGTCATAGTTAAGAATAGTAGTAGTTTTAAAAATCTATTTTTTAATAGTTTCAACTTTGTCCTCCATTTATTTTATCTAAATACAAATTTAGCTTGTAAAGTTATTCTTATTTAGTAGTGACTAAAAATGTGTATTTTTTAGGTGGACTAATCCTAAAATAAAAAAAACAACAATTTTATAAAAAAATTGTTGCAACTGGCTACCATTTTACAGGTCCTATAGCTTTGCGTCATAAAGTTTCCCTTATTTTGCCTGCTTGTTTGAATAAGCATTCATATGATATATTATAAATGTAGTTTAATCAATTTGAAATTTACTGTAAAAAAGTATGTAGAGAATTTCAATAAGTTTTATAAAATATTTTATATTGTAATTTTAAAAATGATAGAGTATTATTAAAATATAGATAAAAGGGAGGATAGGTATGAAATTATTATATTTAGATACAGAAACAACTGGATTAACTGATAACTCTGCAATAGTTCAAATAGCTGGTGCTATAGAGATAGATAACGAGGTTGTAGAATGGTTTAATATTAGATGTAAACCTCATAACGGAGCAGATATTTCAGAAAGTGCTTTAAAAACTATAGGATTTACAGTAGAAGAACTTAACAAAGAGCAGGAGCCAGAAGAGGCATTAAAAGAGTTAGAGAAAATTTTTTCAAAATATGTAGATAGATATGATAAAAATGATAAATTAGTTATGATTTGTCATAACTATCCATTTGATTTTAGAATGTTATATAATTTTTATAATAGATTAAATAATAGATTTATGGGAAGCTTTATTGATTTTAAATTAAACGTATGTACTCTTAATTTAGTAAAATCACTTCAAGTTATGGGAATTTTACCAGTTTTAGAAAACAATAGATTAGAAACGTGGTGTAAACATTTTAATGTTTCACTAGAAAATGCACACGATGCTTTAGAAGATATTAGAGCAACAAGAGAGGTTTATAAAAACATAGCTAAAGTTCTTGAAAAAGCCAAATAATTAAAAAATTATAATAGGAGGAAAGATGAAAAAGGTATGTTTAGTTATAATGTCAGTAGTTTTAACAAGTATGGTATCTTTAAGTGCAGAGATGAAATCAATGAAATCGGAAACTCAAAGAGACAGAGAAGTTGAGGAAACTTTAATTAAAACTTATTCTCTTAAAAGAGGAGAGGATATAGTTCACTACATGTATAATAAAGTAGATTTAAATGGAGATAAAAAACCTGAAGTTATAGTTTATGCATATGGACCTATGTTAGGAGGCTCGGGAGGAGATTCCGGACTTATTTTAAAAGAGGTTAGTGAAGGATATCAAGTTATATCTGAACTATCATTAGTTTGTACACCAATAATTATAAGTGATAATAAAACAAAGGGATGGAATGACATTATAATGGAAGTTTCAGGAGGAGGAGCAACTCCTGGACAAGCAATATTAAAGTTTAATGGAAAAAAATATCCCTCTAATCCATCTACTCAACCTATGTTAGGAAAAGATGCTAAAATAAAAGGAGTTAAAATTTTAGCAGATGAATTTGTACCAAATGTAGGAATACCTTTAGAATAGTTTTTAATAAAAAAGACACTAGAGATTATTTAGTGTCTTTTTTATTACTTCTTATAATTTCAACGATTTGATATATTAATAAAGCTATATCTCCAATTAAAAAGAGAACAAAAGTCATTAACTCTTCATCAGTAGATTCCATTTGAATTAAATGAAAAGATATAAATAAAATTAATATTATGTTTGCAAAGAAAAGAGCTCTTTTTCTTTTATTTTTAAAAAATGCATTATTTTTCATAAAAACCATCCTTAAAGTACTATAATTAATTTAAACTAGAATTATTATATCATTATTAGTTGAAAAAGAAAAGAAATTAAACTAATTGTTCGAAAGTTAGTCTTAAAAAATAAAAATAAAAAAAATGAAAAAACTAGTTGATTTTTTTTGCAAAAATTGATAGAATTAATAACGAATAAGGAAGATTGAAGAGACTTCTTAACTGAAATGCCTGGGTGGCGGAATAGGTAGACGCACAGGACTTAAAATCCTGAGCTATCTGATAGCGTGCCGGTTCGATTCCGGCCCCAGGCACCATATATATTTTTTTAATGGGGGTGTAGCTCAGTTGGTTAGAGCGCATGCCTGTCACGCATGAGGTCGCGAGTTCGACCCTCGTCACTCCCGCCATTAAAGAACTTAAAAGATGTAGAGATACATCTTTTTTTATTTTTTATTAGGAAATATAAAATAATTTAGTATATCTAGAACATGGAGGTGTTTTAGATGTTAGTGAAAAGAGATAAAAATAATTTTTTTTATTTAAGAGTAATCTCTATTTTATTAAGTTCTATTTTATTTTTTAGTTGTTCAAGTTCACCTAAAGTAGAGAAAAATTTTGATTTTTCAATAGACAGGTATTTGGGAAAATGGTATGAGATAAAACGATTTAATCACGGATTTGAAAGAGGACTAAAAGAAGTAACAGCAAACTATGAGTTAGAGAAAAATGGAAAAATATCTGTTATTAATAGAGGTATAGATTCTAAAAATAAAGAAAGTATATTTTATGCAACGGCTAAACAAACAGATATTCCAAACTTCTTAAAAGTATACCCTAACGCATTTCCTATAATAGGAGCTCAATATAATGTAGCATGGATAAGTGTTGATTATAAATATGCTATAGTAACAAGCTCATCATATAAATATTTATGGTTTTTATCAAGAGAGAAAAGTATTCCTTTAAATATTTACAATGAGATGATCCAAAAAGCTGAAGCATTAGGCTTTAAAACAGAGAATTTAATAGATGGGCAATAATAAAATAAAATAAAATAAATATGAAAGAGGTAGGGTATGAAAAAAATAATTTTAGCAGTTGCAATATTAGGACTTGTGGGATGTTCTAATAGTAAAAAAGTGGAAACAAATAGCTCTCCTAAAATGGTTGGAGCATATGGAAGTAGTAAAATGGATGCTATGGGAGAGATTGCTTTAAATAAATTAGTTCAAGAGAAAAAACTTGGAAAAAATTATAAATTAATAGAGTATCAAAAGCAGATTGTAGCTGGTATAAATCATAAATTTATATTAGAAATCAATGGGAAATTGCAGCAGTTTGTTGTATATGAATCTTTAAATGGTAAGTTTACTGTAAAATAAAAATAAAGCCTCTTAGATTTAGTTCTAAGAGGCTTTTTAATTCTATTTAGTCCAAGAATCTATGGCAGCTTTAACAGATCTATTCATCTCTTTCATAAAGCTAGAAGTTATTTTTCTTTTATACATATGGATAGCTTCGTTGTGACATCCAGGAAGGAAATTAGGTTTTGAAATTTTATTTCTTTCAATCTCCATAGCTTTAAACTCTTCGCTTTCAATATGTCTATAGCTATTTTCAAAAACAATCATTTCTTTAGGGTATCTAGGTGGTTGAGGTCGATTTTTTTGCTGCTCAGTTGGGTATCCAAAACAGATAAGAGTAACTGGGAAAGTATATTTTGGAAGATTAAACATATCTTTATGAATTTCAAAATTTTCCATAATATCACCAATATAGCAACTTCCAACACCTAACATTTCAGCAGAGGTAACAGCTGTTTGTGCAGCAATTAGTGCATCGTTAATAGCAAGTAGCAAATCTCCTTCACCAGGGTGATACATTTCAAGACTGTTTTCTTTATTGTACTCATCTACTCCAGAAGTTTTTAAATAGTCCATCCATCTTTGAAAATCTGCTAAAAATAGTAAAAGATATGGAGCTTTACTAATCATAGGTTGGTTATCACAAGTTTCAACTAACCTATTTTTTAAATTTTCATCTGTAATTTCAATGATAGAGTACATCATCATATTTCCAGCAGTTGGAGCTCTTAAAGTTGATTCAATAATTGCATTTTTAATCTCTTCAGAGATTTTATCATCGCTATAAGCTCTAACAGATTTTCGATTCATTAATACATCAAGATTTTTTAATAAACTATTCATTTAACTCCCCCTTGATAAATATTATTTTTAAAAGTTTAAAGAATAGTATCATAAAAGAGTGTCCTTGTCTATTTTCTTTTATTGAATTTTAAAGGATTTGTGAAATATTTATAGTAACATGTGGATATATATACTTATACAAAAATTTAAGAGGTGAGTTGTTATGAAAAATGAAAAAATTAGAGTGGTTCAGTATGGTTGTGGCAAGATGTCTAAGTATATTTTGAGATATTTATATGAGAAAGGTGCTGAAATTGTAGGTGCAATAGACTCAAATCCAGCTTTAGAAGGAGTAGATGTTGGTGAATATGCTGGATTAGGATTTAAATTAGGTGTAAAAATAAGTAATGATGCTGATAAAGTTTTAGATGAAACAGATCCAAACATAGCAATAGTAACAACTTTTAGCTTTATAAAGGATTGTTATGAGCAGTTTGAAAAATGTTTGTTAAGAGGAATAAATGTGGTAACAACTTGTGAAGAGGCTATATATCCTTGGACAACAGTATCAGCTTTAACTAATAAATTAGATGTATTAGCTAAAGAGAACTGTTGTACAATAACTGGTTCAGGAATGCAGGATCTTTATTGGATAAATATGGTAGCGTTAGTTGCAAGTGGAGTTCATGATATAAAGAAAATAACAGGAGCTGTTAGTTATAATGTTGAGGATTATGGTTTGGCTTTGGCTAAAGCTCATGGAGCTGGATTTACAAAAGAGGAGTTTGAAAAAAGCTTAGCTCATCCAGAATCTTTAGAGCCAAGCTATGTTTGGAATTCCAATGAAGCTCTTTGTAACTTAATGGGATGGACTATTAAGAGTCAAACTCAAAAATGTGTTCCATACTTCCACGAAAAAGAGATTTATTCAAAAACTTTAGATAAAACAATAGAGGTTGGAATGTGTATAGGAATGAGTGCTGTTGTGACAACTGAAACATTCCAAGGACCAATAATAGAAACACAATGTATAGGAAAGGTTTATGGACCTGAAGATGGAGATATGTGTGATTGGAAAATTATAGGTGAGCCAGATACAGAGTTTTATGTGAAAAAACCAGCAACAGTTGAGCATACTTGTGCAACTATTGTAAATAGAATTCCAAGCATAATAAATGCTCCAGCAGGATATTTAACTGTAGATAAATTAGAAAATCCAGTTTATTTAAGTAGTCCTATTAGCTTCTATAAAAAATAAAGAAAGTACCCTTGAAGATAAAAGTTCTTCAAGGGTACTTTTATTT
This sequence comes from Cetobacterium sp. 2G large, assembly GCF_014250655.1. Lineage (NCBI taxonomy): Bacteria > Fusobacteriati > Fusobacteriota > Fusobacteriia > Fusobacteriales > Fusobacteriaceae > Cetobacterium > Cetobacterium sp. 2G large. The sequence continues at coordinate 858,203 of NZ_JACHTH010000005.1, forward strand.
TAATTCTTTAATGTTTTTATTAAGATAGTTTTTAATCATTTCCACTTTTTCTTTTCTATTCATCAAAGTATAGTAAGTAAGCCAGTCATTTACTGATTGTAGAGGAATAGAGGTATTTTCTAAACAAAAGTATTCTACAATACTGTTTTTTTCAAGTGGAAAATAGTGGTCGCAGTTATTGTTTACTATAACAAATCCACTGATAATATCAAAATCTATACCATCAACATTAAATTCTAAAAAGCATTTAGATTTATATTGAAGATTAGGATTCTTAGCATATTCTTTTCCAAGAGATAAAAATATATTTTTAGTTTTTTCAATATCATTTTCAGCTACCATAAGATCAATATCATTAAATTTATCAGTAATCCCTTTAAGGTATAATAATAGAGAGGCTCCAACAGCCCAAGTGATATTATTTTCATTTAATATTTTAGCAACTTTTAAAAAAGTAGCAATTTTTATTTCATTAGTCATAAATTTATTTCACCTCTTATATGAAAAAATGTCTATTTCTTAAAATAGATTTTAACATTAATTATAGTAATAAGCAAATTTGATTGAGATAGAACTATTTCTAATCTTGTTATCTATAACTACATAAGGTATACTAAGTAAAAAGAGATGAAAATAGGAGTGAAGATGAAGACAATATATTATTTTTCAGGAACAGGGAATACATTATATTTAGGAAAATATTTAAAAGAAAATTGTTCGTATAATTTAGTGAATATATCAGCAGTAAAAGATGAAAAAGTAATATTAAATGGAGAGGTAGGTTTTTTATTTCCAGTGTATGCCATGGGAATTCCAAAAATAGTGGAAGAATTTCTAAAAAAAGTTGAAATTGAAAAAGTAGATTATTTGTTTGCAGTTGCAACTTGTGGTGGAAGTGATTATGGAATACCATTTAATCAAGTTAATAATATTTTATTAGAGAAAGGAAGAGTGTTAGAGTACTCTGAGTACTGCCATATGCCAGATAACTATTTAAAACTATTCAAGGCTATGCCAGAAGATAAAGCTAAAATTGATATTGAATCATCTAAAGGTAAGATGAAAACAATTTGTGATGATATATTAAAAGGAAAAAAATCTTCAGCGAATAGTAATATCTTTTTGTATCCAATATTTTTATTGATTTATAAGTTTTGGAGACTTGGATTAAAAACAGTTTCTAAAAAGTTTAAACTGAATGATGAAAGATGTATAAGTTGTGGAATATGTAAAGATGTTTGTCCTGTTGAAAATATAGAACTAGTTGATGGGAAACCTGTTTGGGATAAAAATTGTGAAGATTGCTTAGCATGTGCAAATCTATGTCCAACTGTTGCTATATCTTGTGGTGGTAAAAGTAAGTATGACAATAGGTATAAAAATCCTTATATTGGGGTTAATGAGTTGAAAAAATAAAGGTTTATTATAATGCAATAGTTGTAAAAAAATACTTAAAGTGCTTAAAATATAGAGTATTTATATTAAAGTGTTGAAATTTAAGTATAGTAATGGCCGGTTACTATTTTATAGACAAAAGTACATAAAAATGACACTCTAATATGAGTTTTAAGGCGTTCGTTTGAAATTACCCTAATTAGTAGTAGTAGGGTAAAAAAATGTCATATAACGAGTTGTAGATATTCATATAAAGCCTTGAAAACATTGTATTACAAAGGGATTTCAAGGTGAAAAATAAGGTGATAAGAACTAAAAAAAGAGAAGATTTTCTTCTCTTTTTTGTTTAAATACCACACTCTTGGATCTTCTCTTTAAGCTCAGGTATTGTATTACAATAAAATAGTATATTTTCATAAGTTAAAGGTGTCATAATCTCTTCAGAAAGATGATTCTTAACTTCTGCTTCTGATGAGCAATTAAGAATATAGTCATATTTTGCCCAACCATGATTTGTGATTCCAATGATAAACTCTTCCTCTATATCCCAAGTTCCCCCATGAGTTGTTCGAGTACTTACTTCTCTTCTATAAAAAGGAAGTATCTTTTTTCCAAAATGATCAAAAACTTTAGGAATTTCGCTATTAGAAAGATTTTCAGAAATAGTTTTAATTTTTTTTAACATAATTTATTATTCCCTCCCCCGGTAAGTGTTATAAATATTTTAACATAAAAAAAAGGGTTTTTCTATAATTTAGGAAGAAAAATAGTTGTTTTTTGATACAATTTTTAAAACACATCTTAAAAATGTACACTTTTTTTAATTGTGTTTTGAGAAATTAAGAGTTTGAATTTGCTATGAAATAAGAAGGTTCATTTGAACTTTAGATTGCTAGCTATTAGTTTTGTTTTTTCCAATACAGAGAATATGTTTGTATTTGGATAGCAATAAAACTGCATTATAAATAATAGTAACTAAAGAGTTTAATAAAAAACTTAACAAATAAAAAAAAATATAATAATATATAAGAAGGAGATGTGATGTAATATAATCAATTCAAAAAAATAAAAGAATTAAATTAAAGCATTGAGTTTTTATGTATTTTATCTGAGATAAAGTATAAATGTTTAAAATAGAAAAATTATTAAAAGAAAAATTTTTATATTACATGTCTATAAAGAATTAATCTTTCCAAAAATATTAGGTGGTATTTTTTTATTATAGATTTAGTCTATGTTAAGTAAATATAGGTAATAACGTTATTTGATATAAATATTCAAATTTAATATATTATAAAATAGTTAATAAGTATAAAAAATATAAGGGAGGTAGTAATTAGGGAAAAGAGATAAAAATCTATTAAAAATGGAGTAGTATATAATCAAGTAAAATCATGTATTTAACATGTATAGGGGGAGATATGGTACAAAGGATCAAAGAAAAGAAAAAAGAGAAAAGAGAAAATTATTTGGATAACTATTTGAAAGAGCTTTCTTATATGAAGAGTTATAGATATTCAGAAATTAAATTGGCTCTAGAGAAATTATGTATAAAAAATCCAGAAGTACTAAAGTATATAACATATCCAAGATTAAATTCACTAGAAAATTTGAAAGAAACACAAAAACATAATTTGATTTTTTCAAGTGATAGATTAAAAGAATTTAATTTCACTATAGCATTATTATCTTTTTATAAAGATAAAATAAAAAGATTCATAGAATTAAAATCAGAGTATTTACATAATTTTTTATGTGGAAATTATGAGAAAGCTTTAAAAATATTAAATAATATAGAAGAAGAGTTAGGGTATTCATTATGGGTTATAGAAAACAAAATAAACTTAATTGAATTGTATCAAGGTAAAAAAGCACAAAAAGAATATGTAAGATTAATAGTAGAAAATAATAAAATTGGTTTTATTGTCAGATTTATAGTATATAATTGTTCATACAAAGCTCAATTAAAGACTGAAAAAGAATATTATTTATTTTTTAAAGAGTATTTAAAAGAAAGTGATGTGATAAGTAGTTATGTGAAATATAAAATTGATTATTATAATCAATTTAAGAATTTAAGTAATAAAGAGTTTATTTTAAGAACTGAAACTAAAATTTCAATATTTGATGGATATGAAACATTAGTAAAGTTATTACAATTACTATTATTAGAGGAAAATGAAAAGGCAAACGAATTAGTTACACTTTTTGCAAATGAATTTAGAAATATTAATGATTATAGAGTTAGAAAAATGGAAGAAAAAATAAATGATAGATTATTATTTGAAGATAAAATGATATTAGAATGTTTTGACTTATATGAAAGAGGATTATATGATAAATGCAAAAATAAATGTGAAATATTACTTGAAAAAAGTATGACTATTAGCGAAATTTACGATATTTATATAAACTCTTGCATAAGAATAGGAGAAGATTTTTTTCTAAAACCTGAAAGTGTATTTTATAATATTTTAAATTTAATTAGAGATCTTAAAATGTTAAAAAATAATCCTAAAGATATTCTTCAAGAAATTAATAATTATTTAAGAATTTATTCTTCAAATAATTGGAGTACAGCAATTTATTATATGAAGGAATTTATATTGAATAGTTATAAAATACAAAAAAAAGATGTTTTTTTATATCAATTAAATAATGTTTTTTATGATATAAAAAATATAGAAGGATATAATGGGACAAATAATATTTATATTCAGATATTTCAGCAAAATAAAAACTTAACCGTAATGCAACTACTTAATAATTTCTATGAAAATAAATTTGAAAGAATAGAAAAAATGATTATACCTGAAGAAAGAAAGATTAGGTATATAGTAGAAGGATATTTTAAGCTAAAAAATTATAAAAAAGTTTTATCATTAAAAAATGAAATAAATGAATTGGATATACTTTCTTTTAGTTCAATTGTAAGGTGTTATATACTTAGTTATTTTTATGTTGGAAAAGTAAAGAAAGCTGTACAGGTTTTAGTTGAAAAATATTTAGAAAATAAAAATTTATCAATATATTTACCATTAAAAGAAATTGTTTATTCAAGAACTATTTTAGAATTAGCTGAAGAAATAGAGTTGCCAATTATTTTTAATATATACTTTAAAGAAATTGAGGATTATGAATTAGATTCTTTTAAAGAATTTGAAACATATGAAGATTTTTTGAGATTTTGTGAAATAGAAAAACCTTTAGAATTGATAAAGATAGATGAAAAGATAAAAATAGATAGCAAAAAAATGAATTATTTTTTAGAAAATGTATGCAGTATAGAAAATATGGAGAGATCTATTTACTTTGATTCTGAAGTTGAAATAATCGATGAGAGAATGGGAATATGTCAATATTTAGTTAAAAAAAATAATAGTTCAAAACTTGTTGATGAAATATTAAATTTAAATAAGCAAAAAATATTTGAACAAGGAATAGCGCAATTAAATGATGGAAAAATAAATTTGAATATAGATGAAATAAAAAAAATTACAATAGAAGAATTAGGAGATAAGTTTAAAATCTATAAAACAACACAAGAATTAGGATTAAATATAGTTGAAGATTTTTTTGAACCATTAAAATTATTTCAAATTCAAGATTCTGAAATAAAAACATTGGAAACTACTAATTTACTTCATATGATAATAAGAGAAATAAGAGATATACTTATATTAAATGAAAAATTTGGTTTAGATACTTGTTTAAGTACACAAATAAGGCATGGAATAATTGTAAATGCTTTGAGAAGTGTTTTTGAAGATTTAAAATTAATAACTAGAAAAGGTAAAAGTGGTGAGTATTTAGAAAATGAATATTGGCTTTCAAATTATGGGCTTGTTTTAGAAAGTGGTGATAGTAACGCAGAAAAACTATCTAGAATATTAAAAGGTACTTCGAAGAAGATAGATGAACTAGCTTTGAGTATAAAAAATGAACTAATTCAAATAAATACAGAGAAAAAAAATAATGAAAAAGGTTTATTTAATTATTATCTTTATATAGAAGAAGTAAAAGAATGGGAAAAAGAAATAAAAAAAATGAGTTCTATAAATGAAGTTGTAGATTTTGTAATATCAAGGTTATTAGAAAGGACAGCGATTAATTTAATAAATGTTCAGAAAAATTTGCTTTTAAAAATACAACCACAATTTGTAGAAATATTGAATTGGAGCTTAAAAGAGGTTAGTACATTACAAGGGTTGAATGTATCAGAATTAAAAAGTAAAGTTATAAGTGGAAGACAATCAATACAAAATGAGATAAACAAAATATCAATGTGGTTTAATTTGAGTGCTAAAAATAGAATTGGAAATTATGATAGTGATATTTTAAAAAAATTATTAAATCACTCAATAAGATGTAATTTAAAAGTGGATGATGAGGAAATGTTAATGTTTAAAGGAGAAACCTTAAATAGTATATTTCATATTTTATTTAATTTATGTCATAATGCTGTTAGTCATTCAGGAAGAGAAGATATATTGTGTAATTTAAAAATAACAAAAGATGAGGATAATGTAATATTATGTTTAAAAAATAAATTACATATAGATTTAGAAAAGGCTCAAAATGAAATTTCAAATATAAGATTAAAATTGAATAGTCCAAATCAGAAAAAAATTAGTAATGAAGGTGGGACAGGATTTTATAAAATAAAAAATATTTTGGATAATACATTGAAAATAAAGAACGATATTAACATATATATATCAGATAAGGAAGAATTTATAGTAGATATTATATTGGATAAAGGAGTACTGATAGATGAAAATATTAATTATTGAAGACGACGATAACAAATATAAAAATATATCAAGAGTTTTATTGAAATATTTCCCCTTGGAAAGTATAACATTAAAGAAATCTTATAATTCTGGTCTTAGAGAAATATTGAAGATAGAGTATGATTTAATTCTTTTGGATATGAGTCTACCGATATATGAAAATGAAAAATCTAATTCACTTGAAATAAAACCATTTACAGGAATTGATATTTTAAATCAAATGAAAAGATATCAAAAAAAAATTAGAACGATAGTAGTAACACAATTTGAAATTTTTTCTACTTCAAGAGGGCGTGGAGAAGAAATTTCAATAACAGAATTAAGAAAAAAATTGGAAGCACTTGAAAGTCAAAATTACAAAGGATTAGTTTATTACGATGTTACAAGTGATTCATGGGAAACAGAACTAATTGATTTGATAAGAGGGGAGTAAAAATGAATGTTTTAATAATAGATGATAGTGAAAAAAAACAATTTGAAATTAGAAGTTGTATAGAAGATGTATTTGGAAAAGAGTTTAAAGTAGAAATAGTTGACAATATAAATTGTGCGAAAAAAGCACTATTGAAAACTAATTATGATATTTGTTTTTTAGATATTCAAATTCCAAGAAGAAAAAAAGGTTGTATTGAAAAGGAAGGAGGAGTTATTTTATTAAATGAAGTAAGAAGGAATATTAATTATAATAATCCAGATGTTTTAATAATAACTAGTGAATATGAAGAATCAATAGAAAAGTTATCTATAGAGAAGAGATTATATTATATGGTGAAATATGATCCTATGTCGTATGAATGGGAACATTTGATAAAAGAAAGATTAATATTACTTAAAAGGTCTAGTGAACAAAAGAAAAAAAAAGTAGCTTTATTTGCAATTCATGGAATCAATACTAGAGGAACATGGAAAAATGATTTAGCAACAGTTATTTCTGAGAATAGACCAGATATAGCTTGTTATTTATGGGATTATGGTGATTTTAAATTAAAAATTTTTAATTATTTAGAAAGAAAAAAAGTTGTTGAAAATTTTGCAGAATTTTATGATAGGATTTTATATGGAAAAGATTATGAAAAAGTTTATGCAGTTGCACATAGTTTTGGAACGTATATATTGTTTAAATCGCTTGAAAGATTTGAACAAGTTAGGTTTGAAAAGATTATTTTTATGGGAAGTCCATTAAAAGAAAATACAAATTGGGAAAAAAAAGGAGCTAATAAAAAATTTAAAAAACTATATTTTTATAAATTTGGAAGTGATTGGGTATTGAAAAATTTTTCAAGATTTGCAGGATTAGGAAAGTCTGGATATAAAGGGTTTAAAAAGACTCCAAGCAATATAGAGTATATTGATTTACCAGGAGCAGAGCATAGTGATGGATTTAGTAAAATAACAATGAAAAAAGAATGGTTAGAAAAGTTTTTAAAATAAAAATTTACAATTTTTATAGGAAGTTTTTATGAGAAAAATAAAGAAATTAAATTTTGGAATTAAAGTTTAAAAATTCTAAAAAAAACTAAAAAATATTATAAAAAATATCTTTAATTAAATCAAAACACTCATATTTTGAAGGTTATAGAGAGAATTATAAAAATGTCTTTAAGTAAAATATTGAAAATAATAAAATACCTTGGGAGTATTCCAAGGTATTTTTCAATTAAAATATTCTGTATTTATAAGTAATATAAAACTACTCCCACTCTATTGTAGCTGGTGGCTTAGATGAGATATCGTAAGTTAATCTGTTGATTCCCTTAACCTCATTTATGATTCTATTAGAAACTTTATCTAAGAACTCATATGGTAATCTAGACCATGTAGCAGTCATAAAGTCAATAGTGTTAGCTGATCTTAAAACAGCAGTGTACTCATAAGTTCTTTCGTCTCCCATAACTCCAACTGACTTAACAGGTAAAAGTACAACGAAAGCTTGGCTAACCTCTTTATATAAATCAGCAGCTCTTAACTCTTTAATAAAGATATCATCAGCTTCTCTTAAGATATCAGCTTTCTCTTTATCAACTGCTCCTAAGATTCTGATTCCAAGTCCTGGACCTGGGAATGGGTGTCTGTCAACCATGTGAGCAGGAATTCCTAACTCTCTTCCAACAGCTCTAACCTCATCTTTGAATAACTCTCTTAAAGGCTCTAACAATTCAAATTGCATATCCTCAGGAAGTCCTCCAACGTTGTGGTGAGATTTAATTGTAGCAGAAGGTCCTTTTACAGATTGAGACTCTATTACATCTGGATAGATTGTTCCTTGAGCAAGGAATTTAACATCAGTTAATTTAGATGCCTCATCATTGAATACTTCAACGAACTCTTTTCCAATTATTTTTCTCTTAGCTTCAGGATCAGTAACTCCAGCTAATTTGCTTAGGAATCTCTCTTCAGCATCAACACATTTAATGTTCATGTGGAAGTTTTCTCCGTAGATTTCCATTACGTTTTTAGCTTCGTCTTTTCTAAGAAGTCCTGTATCAACGAAAATACAGATTAATTGATCTCCAATAGCTTTGTGTATTAATGCAGCAGCAACAGAAGAGTCAACTCCTCCAGAAAGTCCAAGTAAAACTTTCTTATCTCCTACAGTTTCTTTTATAGATTTAACTGTTTCTTCAATGTAGTTACCCATTGACCAGTTCTTTTCACATTTAGCAACTCCGAATACGAAGTTTTCTAACATCTTTGCTCCATACTCAGAGTGAGTAACCTCAGCGTGGTATTGGATACAGTAGATATTTTTTTCAACATTAGCAGAAGCAGCTATACAAGAATCTGTATGAGCGATTTGTTTAAATCCTTCTGGTAATACTGTTACGTGGTCTCCATGACTCATCCAAACTTGGTTTAAGTTAGGAACATCTTTGAATAATGGACTTTCTAATTCGTCAATAATAAGCTCAGCTTTTCCAAACTCTTGCTTATCAGCTCTTTCAACAGTTCCACCTAATAATTGAGAAGTTAATTGCATTCCGTAGCAGATTCCTAAAACTGGAATTCCTTGCTCATATAATGCCTTTTCAATTGTTGGTGATCCATCTAAATAAACTGAAGCAGGTCCACCAGAAAGGATAATACCTTTAGGCTCTCTAGCTAAAATATCTTCTAACGGTTCGAAATAAGGAACAACCTCAGCGTAAACTCCCATTTCTCTTACTCTTCTTGCTATTAACTGGTTATACTGAGAACCAAAGTCAAGAATAATGATGCTATTTTTCTTCATAAAAACCTCCAAAATATAATAAAAAAAGAGACAATCATACTCTATAAAAAAACAGAAGGTAGACTAATCCCTTTTATCTTTTTCATAGAAACTAATTTACGGTTAGTTGTAGAGACGCCGCACCATATTTGCAACTTATACGAATGAATATATTTACTTTTGCAACATTCTAGCACATAAATAGAAAGGTTGTCAACAATAATTAAATAATTTAATCACAAGTAAAAAGACCTATAATCATATAAAAATAAAAAAATAGTATTACATTTAAAAAAATGTTACAATTAAATATAAAATTCATGTTTAAAGTTTGAGAGGATATAAATTTATGAAAAAGACAATTAAAGAGGTTATCGTAGTTGAAGGAAGAGACGATATATCTGCAGTAAAAGCAGCAGTAGATGCTGAGATTATACAAACTAATGGTTTTGCTATTAGAAAAAAAGGAAACATAGAAAAATTAAGAGTTGCTTATGAAAATAAAGGGATAATAGTTTTAACAGATCCAGATTTCGTAGGAGAAGAGTTAAGAAAATATATCTTAAAGTTTTTCCCAGAAGCAAAGCAAGCTTATATAAGCAGAAAAGAAGGATCAAAAGATGGAGATATAGGTGTTGAAAATGCAACTCCAGAAGCTATTATAAAAGCCTTAGAAAATGCAAAGTGCGAAGTAGTGCAAACCACAGAAGCTATATTTACTATGGAGATTTTAATGGACCATAAACTTTCAGGATTTACTGAGTCTAAAGAGTTAAGAGAAAAGCTTGGAACAGAGTTAAGAATAGGATACTCTAATGCAAAGCAGTTTCTATCTAAATTAAATAGATATGGAATAACTATGGATCAGTTTTTAGCAGCAATAGATAACATAAAAAAAACCAAGGAAAATTAATCCTTGGTTTTTATTTTTCTTTCATTAGGTTTTACTATTAGAAAGAGATTATTTCAGCAGTAGCTTCGTACCACTCACCCTCTTCATCTTCTCCAAATTCAATAAAGAAGTTAACTTGAACATCTTCTAAAGTAAATCCAACACAGTTCTCATCCTCTACTGTGAAGAACTCTATCTTTTTAAACTTTATAGCATCTAACTTTTCTCTTAAATCCTCTCTTTGTTCAAAAAGCTCTAAAATGTCCTCTTTTATAAAGAACTCTCTTTTTTCGAACTCCTCATTAATTCTATCTATTTTTTTCATTAACTCTTCTGTCATATCTTCCTCCTAAAATTTAAAAATTTTTTTAATTCTTTTAACTATCTTTAATAAAGATAGTACAAATTTAATTTTTCTTATTTCAAAGGGAACCTTTTCCAATGCCTTTTTCATCTGAAGGTCAATCTCTTTTTCAGTCATACTCATAAAAAATCTTCTCCTTTAAAAACAACTATATCGTAAAGTATACATCAAAAAAAATATATAGTCTATATTTATATTATATTTTATTTTTTTTTGAAAAGTGTGCTATAATGTATAAGATTTAAAAAAATATAAGCAGTAACACTTAAGGAGGAAAACAAAAAATGAAAAATTGCATATTGATCGGAGTAGCTGGAGGAAGTGGAAGCGGAAAAACTACAGTAGCACATAATTTAGTAAAGGCTTTCAAATCAGAAGATGCAGTACTAGTTGAGCAAGATGCTTATTATAAAGAGCTAACTAATTTAACGATAGAGGAGAAGGCTGCAGTTAACTTTGACCATCCAGATTCAATAGAGTTTGATTTATTAAGAGAGCACTTAACTAAACTTGTAAATGGAGAGTCAATAGATAGACCAATCTATGATTTCACAACTCACTCTAGAAAAGAGGGATGCGTAAAGATACATCCATCAAAAATAATAATCGTTGAAGGAATACTAATTTTTGCTGTTCCAGAGATTAGAGAGCTGTTTGATGTAAAGATATTTGTAGATACAGATGCTGATGAAATGATCTTAAGAAGAATCGAAAGAGATATGACAGAGAGAGGAAGAAGTTTTGAATCTGTTAAAAATCAGTATTTAAAAACTGTAAAGCCAATGTACTTAGAGTTCTGTGAGCCAAGCAAAAGATATGCAGACGTTATAATTCCAAGAGGTGGAGAGAACAAGGTTGCTATTGGAATGGTAACAAGTAACTTAAAGAGATTCCTTCAAAAAGGAGTGTTAGGATAGGATTATGAAAAATGTTATCTGTATAGAGGGAGTTGTTGGAGCTGGGAAAACAACTTTAGGAGAGTTATTAGCTAAAGAGTTATCAATAGAGTTTTTTCAAGAACCGTATATAGATAACCCTTTTTTAGATAAATTTTATTCAAATAAAGAGAGATACTCTTTACTTAGTCAAATGTATTTTTTAAACAAAAGAATAGAGATAATAGAGGAAGCTTCTAAATTCAATGGTTGTATAATGGATAGAAGTATCTATGGTGACTATCTATTTGCTAAAATGCACTTAAGAAATGGGTTTATGACAGCAGATGAATTTTCGTTATATCAATCTTTTTGGGAAAAATTAATCTCAGCAAGAACTAATCCATTATTAATTATCTATTTAGAAACAACTGTTGATAATGCTATAAAAAAGATAAAAGAAAGAGGAAGAGATTTCGAACTTGGAGTGGAAAAAGAATATTGGACATCTTTAAATGAGGAGTACTCTAACTTTTTTAATGAATACAATGAAACAGTTGTATTAAAAATAAATATAGATAATATGGATATCAGAGATAATGAAGAGGATAGAAAGTTATTTTTTGATATAGTTAAGTCTAAATTAAAAGAACTAAGCCTGTAAAGTCCCAATTAAAGGAAATTGCTTTATATTTTAGTAGAATTATGCTAGAATTATAAATGAAAAAACATTTATAGAAATACACTTTTGAGGAGAAAAATTATGATTTTTTGGAAAGGGATTATAACAGGTTTAATATTATCACTTCCCTTTGGACCAGTGGGCATTTACTGTATGGAAAAGGCTATGATCGAAGGAGAAAAAAAAGCGTATGTATCAGCGCTAGGAATGGTAACTGTAGACATAATTTATGGTATTATATCATTTCTATTTATAAGTAGAGTTGAAAGTTATGTTATTAAATTCGAAACTCCGCTAAAAGTGTTGATAAGTGTATTTTTAATTTTTGTGGGAAGTAAAAAGTTTTTTGGAAAGCCTAAAGTTAAAGAGGTCGAAGATGACAACTACACTTTAGTGCAAGACTATTTTGAAACTTTTTTACTAGCAATATTTAATATCTCATCAATTCTTGTAATAGCAGGAATTTATACACTTCTTGGGATATTGGATAGCCCTATTAGAGAGATGACAGTATTAGAGTTAGGAACTGGAATTGGAATTGGAGGAGCATCACTATGGTTTACAACAATCTTTTTAATATATCATTTTAAAAAGAAAGTAACTATGGATATTCTTTTAAAACTAAGCAAACTTTCAGGATTAATAATTCTAATCTTCGGAATTGCAACTATTATATTTGCCTTCTACAAATAATAATAGAATATTTTATTAAGGATGGTAATATTTATGAACTTAGAGTTTAATAAAGAAAACGAAAACAAAGTTATAGCAGTAGCTATGAGTGGAGGAGTAGATTCGTCTACAGTGGCTTATCTTTTAAAGAAGCAAGGTTACAAAATTTTTGGTGTAACTATGAAAACTTGTGGAGAAGAGGATAAGGATGCTAAAAGAATATGTGATGATTTAGGTATTGATCATTATCTTTTAGATGTAACAGAGGATTTTGGAAAAGAGGTTATTGACTATTTCGTAGATGAATATAGCTCAGGAAGAACTCCAAATCCATGTATGGTTTGTAACAGAAAAATAAAATTTGGAAAACTTATTGAGTTTGCAAAGGAGTTAGGAGCAGAGGCATTAGCAACTGGTCACTACGCAAACATCATTGATGGTACATTAGCTATTGGTGATGACATGAATAAGGATCAAGTTTATTTCTTATCACAAATAAAAAAAGAAAACTTAAAGTATATCATTTTCCCAATTGGAAAAATGGAAAAACCAGCTGTTAGAGAGCTAGCAAAAGATTTAGGTGTAAGAGTTTACGCTAAAAAAGACTCTCAAGAGATATGTTTTGTTGAGGATGGAAAGTTAAAAGAGTTTTTAATGGAGAAAACTGGTGGAAAAATCGGAAAGCCAGGACAAATTGTTAATCTAAAAGGAAAAGTTTTAGGAAAACACAATGGATTAGCATTCTACACAATAGGACAAAGAAAAGGATTGGGAATAGCGTCAGCAAACCCACTTTATGTTATAGAGTTAGATAGAAAAAACAACAGAGTTATTGTTGGAAGCAACGAAGATCTTATGAAGAATACTTTAATTGCAAATCAACTGAACCTATTTTTAGTAGAGGATGTAAAAGAGTTAGATGGAATGGATTGTTTTGTAAAAGCACGTTCTAGAGATAAATTACATCCATGTAAAGTAAAAGTAGTAGATAAAGACACAATAGAGATTTTATTTACAGAGGATAACGTAAGAGCTGTTACTCCAGGACAAGGAGCAGTATTATATACTGAAGATGGAAAAGTTATCGCAAGTTCTTTTATAATTAAATAGATTTTAATAGCCTGTAAGTAATAAACTATTATTTACAGGCTTTTTTTTAATTTTTTTAAAAGAATATACTTGTTAAATAGGTAAAATTAAGATATACTTATATTGCCAAAGTGTTTATTTTTTAAAGAAAGAGAGGTGTTACTATGAGTTTTTTCAATAAATTTAATGATACAGACAAAATTAATCTTTTTTTAGGTGATTTTTTAGTGAGAAACGCTGGATATCCAACAAGAAGAGAGTTAGCAAAACTGTTAATGAAAGATATGAAAGAAAATATAAAGGGCTACATAAGAGACGAAAACTCTTTATTCCAAGTTAGCCAAGTTTATTTAGATGGAGTTGTTAGCAGCAGAAGTTCATTATTGAAAAAAATCAAAAATTTGTACGAAACAAACAGAGAAACTGCAGAGGTATTAAATATTTTCTCTGAAAGTAATAAGATTAATGCTGTTTTTTCAACAGATTATGATATAGTTTTAGACGATATAAACTGCAACAAAGTGGTAAAGATACTACCTACAGATGAAGAGTTTACAATAGCATCAAATGGAGAGGTTAAGCATTATAAGATTCTTGGAGATGTTAATAGACATGAAAAGATTTTCGTTTCTATCCAAGACTTTAGAAAACTAAAAGTTTTAGATTTTTACAAAAACTTTTTCAAAAATATAAAAGAGGATATGGAAAACTATCCAACGCTAATTTTAGGATTAGACTTAAATAACTCAGATTTTATAGATATGTTAGAGGTTGTATTAACAGGTGTAAATCCAAAAGATGTTATATATGCTGTGAGCAATTCAAATGTATTAAAAACAAAAACAATTGAAAGATTAAATGAGTTAGGAATAAAATTATTACCACATAGCGAAGAGGAGTTTTTTAAAGAGTTAAAGGGATACTTAAGCTCAGCACAATTAGATGAATCTGAATTAAAAGAGGCATATATTGGAAAAAAGCTCTTTCGGTAACTCCAGATATTTCTGAAGAGATAGTTGAATCTGAAGAAGTAGTTGAAGAGGAGATTTTAAATGAAACTGTAGAGGTAGTTGTTGAAGAAACTACTGAAGAGGTTGAAATTGAAACAAGAGACCCAGAAGTATTAGAAGTTAAAAATGAAGATTTTAAAATAATAGAGAGTGCTTTAGAAATAAGGTATAGCTCTTTAAAATTGGATAGGTTACCAATTGAATTTTCTACGATAAAAGATATGAAAAATCAAAACCTAATAAAAACTTTTGGAGTTACCGAATTAAAAATAGGTCAACTAAATTTGAAAGACTGTCATAGTAGAATAGTTGAAATAAATAGAAAAAAATATTTAGAACTAAAGAACAGAGAGTTTAAATTAGGTTTAGAGATTGACTTAAAAGATGATGGATCTTTTAATACAATAGTAAATAACTATTACTACAAGATATATCAATATAGCAACATAAAGAGATTTATGCCCAATATAAAACTTTTAAAAGAGATTTTTATGGGACAGCTTATTGAAATCAGTGGGAAGTTAGTAACTGGTAAAGTATCTTTTGAAAATAGAATAGAGGTTATGAAGTTAGATTTATTAGAAAAAGAGATTTTAGGATTAGAAGAGATAAAGAAAGAGAAGTTATTACAAGAGGAGAACTCACTATACTCTTTAGCTTTATTAAATCTTATTGATAAAACTCCAACACTTCAAAGTTGGGTAAACTTTAGATGTGACTTAGATAAAGTTCAGTTAATTGAAGGAGATAAAATATCTGTTGAAAGAATTCATATTATTAAAGGAAATGACTTTAATATTAGAGAGAGAATAGTTACAGTAGCTCCAGTAGAAAAAAGAGAGATAAAAACTACTGAAGCAGTAGCGTATAGGAAAACTTGTGAAATTTCATTAGAGAAGATACCTAGAAAATAATAAAGAGGTGTTTAATTTGGTATTAGATAATACGATAGACAGAGAAGAATTTTTTAAAGCTTTCTGTATAACAGAGGAGTATTTTAATTCCACTGGTCTTAATTGGGATGAGCTTATGAAAATTTATGCTGACTATATAACATTAGTTCCTTATTTAGAAAAAGAAGCTGAACATATAGTATCTAAATTAATTGATAGTGAAGGGGTTCACTCAGTTAGAAGAAGAGTAAAAAGAGCAACACATCTTGTTGAAAAAATAATAAGAAAAGGTCGCAAATATGCAGATCGTGGAATAAGTGTAGAAAACTACAAAGAGATTATAACTGACCTCATAGGAATTCGTGTGCTACATCTATTTAAAGATGATTGGCGTGGAATTCATTGTGAAATAACAAAGTTATGGGATACAAAAGAAACTCCTCAGATAAACATCAGACGAGGGGATTATAATATCCAAGATCTAAAAAATACTATTCAAGACTTAGATTGTGAGATAATTGTGAGAGACCATGGTTACAGGTCAATCCATTATCTAATTGGCGTGCCAGTTACAAAGCAAGATGAGGTACTTGTAGAGATTCAAGTGAGAACAGTTTTTGAAGAAGCTTGGAGTGAGATAGATCACTTAATGAGATATCCATATGATGTTGATAATCCAATTATAACTGAATACTTAGGTATTTTTAATAGAATAGTTGGAAGTGCAGATGAGATGGGTATGTTTATAAAAAAAATAAAAAAAGAGTTTTCTAATGGAAAAGGTTTAGAAGATAATTTCAGAGAGTTGGATTTAAAATTCAAATAAAAGGAAGAGTTTCGACTCTTCCTTTTTTCTAAAAAAGTTAGAGGTGACTAGATGAAAGAGATATTCATAGCATTAAAGGACTACTTAGTATTTGTTAATATTATATTTGCATGTATCGTTATATTCTTTGAAAGAAGAAGACCAGTATTCACACTATTTTGGATAACAATATTGTTATTAACATCCTATTTTGGATTTATAATGTATCTATTTTTTGGTATTAGCTTTAAAAAACGTAGAGCTTTAGCAAAATATTATTTAAAAAATAGTCATGATTATTTAAAAAATTTAAATAAAAAATCTATGGTTAGTATTAAAAAATGGATAGGATTAAGTAGATATTTAGATGGAGTCCTTTTAGGAAAAATGACTCATAATAACAGTTTTACATTTTATCCAGAAGCTAAGTATTACTTTGAAAATCTAACACTATCTATAAAAAATGCAAAAAAATCTATATATATGGAGTATTATATATTTGATGATGATGAGGTAGGGTCTCCAATTTACGATTTACTTTTAGAAAAGGTTAAAGAGGGAGTGGAGATAAAAATAATAGTAGATGGAGCTGGAACAAGAGGAGTTTCTAGAAAAAGAGTTGAAGAGTTAAAAAGATCAGGTATAATGTTTGAGGTATTCTTCCCATCGTACTTTCCATTTGTAAAAGTTGGAAATTTAAGAGCTAACTATAGAGATCATAGAAAAATAGCTCTTATAGATAACAAAATATGTTTTTCAGGTGGATTAAATATAGGAAAAGACTATATTGGTAAGGGTCGTTTAGGGAATTGGCAAGATATAGGATTTTCTATAAAAGGTGAAGCTATAATAGACTATTTGCATGAGTTTGAAAGAAGTTGGAAATTCTTAAAAAAGGATACAACAGATATATTTCAAAATATTGCTATTGATAAAGATGACCATAGTTTAACTCCAATTCAAGTTGTAAGTTCAGGACCAAACTATGAGTTTCATACTATAAAAGATACATTTTTAAGTTTAATAGTAAAAGCTGAAAAAAGTATACATATAGAAACACCATATTTTATTCCAGATGAACCTATTTTAGATGCTCTAAAGGCAGCTTTAGTTTCAGGAGTAAAAGTTAAAATAGTGATACCTAGTGTTGGAGACCACGCTTTTGTTTACTGGGCTAATCAATACTTTTATGGAGAGTTACTTGAACTTGGAGCTGAGATATACAAATATAAATATGGATTTATTCATAGTAAATTAGTTATTATAGATGGAGAGATTGCATTTTTAGGAACTGCAAACTTTGATTATAGAAGTATGTATCAAAATTTTGAAATAAGTCTTCTGATTTTGGGAAATAACATTACTGAATTAGAAAAAAGAATAGATAAAGATATTTTAGATTCTAAAAGAGTAACATTAGAGGAGTATAAAAATAGAGGAAAAAAAGATAGGGTGCTAGAATCTATTTCTAAATTGTTAGCACCAATATTATAAGGAGGAAGTTATGATAAGAGTAGCTATAGTAACACTAAGTGATAAGGGTTCAAGAGGAGAGAGAGTAGACGTAACAGGACAAAAATTAAAAGAGATTTTTGAAAAGCATTTAAGTTATGAAACTGTTTATTATAATATGCTTCCAGATACTTATGAAGAGATTTGTGAAGAGTTAATAAAATTAGCTGATGAAGATATAGCTGATTTAATCGTAACAAATGGAGGAACAGGATTTTCAAAAAGAGATGTTACACCTGAAGCAACACTTGCTATAATAGAAAGAGAAGCTCCAGGAGTAGCTGAATATATGAGAGCTAAATCATTTGAGATAACACCAAAGGCGATGTTAAGCAGAGCAAGATGTGGAATAAGAAAGGGAAGTATAATTTTAAATCTTCCAGGAAGTCCAAAAGGAGCAACAGAGAATCTAAACTTTGTAATAGATGCATTAGTTCATGGAGTTGAGATACTAAAGGGTGCAGCTGTAGAGTGTGCAACACCTATTAAAAAATAGGAGGGAACAATGAAGTTTGAGTATATAAGCTACGGGGGGTCTTTAATTCAGGGATTGAAAAAAGATCCCTCTGTTGTATATGTGTTTTCTGATTATCCATTAAAAAATAGTCAGAGAAAAGAGAGTAAAAGAAATATCTTTGAACCAGATCCACTTTATTTAACAATAGATGAGTTTAAAGGAGTAGCCTTTAGCACTGATAAGATAATTTTAAGTGAAGCAAAAAGATTTGTAAGTTTATATAACTATATGAAAAAAGAGTTCGCAGAGATAAATATAAATAACTATTTTGAATCTATTGAGTTTTCAGATAAGTTTTTTAAATACTATACTGAATTAAATAGAAGTTTATGTGCAAAGGATATAGAGCTAGAGGAGTGGCAAAAAAAATATTTTGAAATATTCCATAGATTTAAAGAAAAATATGAGGTATATTTGACTGAAAGAAATTATATACCAAAAGATTGGGTTGAAGATATAAAATATCTAGACTTAACAATCTTTAAAAAATATAAAAAAATAGTATTTGTAGATATAGTAAACTTTTCACCTCTAGATAAGTATGTAATATCTAAGCTAGAGGAGTTTATAGATGTTGTAATTAGAGTTCAAGGAGAACCTGGAGTTTTTGATGAGGAAAATCTTGAGTTAAAAGAGGTATATTTGCCTAGAACACAAAAAGTAGAGATATCACTATTAGAGGTTCAAGATGAGTTAGAACTTATAGGAAATCTGTTAGATATTATGAAAATGAAAAATCACATGACGAATATCTTTTCTCCAGAAGCTGATACAAATGAATATTCTAAAGTTTTTCCAAATAACTTTATGAGAGGGAGTTTTTATACTTTAAATGACACTAAGTTTTTTAAATTTTTAAATACTCAAAGTGAACTTATAGGAGCAATGGAACCTAGAATGGATAACTTGATTCCTATTAAAAAATTTTTAGAGGGAATTAAAAACTTAGAGATGCAAGAGTATTATGGAATAACAAAAGAGGATATGGAGTATATTTATAATCAAATAGATTGGGATTATAAGTATATTGGAACAGAGAGTAATGAAAAAATTTCTGAAATCTATGAAGATATTGTAAAAGTATCAAAAGTTGAAAGTATAGATAAATTTATTACATACTTTAATGAGCTTTTATCATTAGATATGTTTAGAGAGAAAATATATGTAGATTTTTATGATAAACTTCAAGAGTATATGGGATATGCTAAAACAACTGAGATAATGCTTGAGGAAAAAGAGATTAAAAGTTGCTTTAGAAATGGTGGAGATATTTTAAAATTCTTACTTCAATATTTTAATGATGTTGAAATTATAAGAAATGATGATAGTGAGGGAAAATATCTAATAAAACCAATGGAAAATTGTAAGGTTACTCCATCGAGAGAGTCAATTTTTATAAATATAAGTACAAGATATCTTCCTAGAGTAAAAAGAGATTCTCTTTATTTAACAGAGAAACAGAAAAAAGAGAATGGATTTACTTATTACGAAAAGGAAAGAAAAGAGGAAAAGTACAGATTTTATCAAGGGCTTTTAAAAAATAGATACAATACAGTTATCTATATAAAAAATGAAAATAGTGGAGAGGGAGTATCACCAATACTTTCTGAAGTCTTAAATAGATATGGTATAAGCAAACTTGAAAAAACTGTTTATAGTGAGGATATACTAGAGAGACTAATAACATTTAAATCAAATGAGATTGGCGAGTTTATTCAAAAAGATTTAATGAAAAATAGAGATGACTTTAAAAACAGAGAGTTAAGTATAGGTCCATATGACTATGATACTTTAACTAGATGTGAGTATAGATTCTATTTAGATAAAGTTTGTGGACTTAGTTCTTTTGAAAAAGAGGATTCTTTAGGTTTATCACTTAAATTTTTAGGAACTTATGTCCATGAGGTTTTTGAAAAGTTAACAGATAAGATGTGGAAAAAGATTTTGAATGTTTCAGACTATTCAGTGACAAATGAAGAAGTAGAGGAACTATTATATAAGAGTTTTTATGCCAATAGAAAAAGAGTTCCAGTATATCTAGATAACTATTTTACTCAGATATTAATTCCACGTTTTACAAAAAATATAGTAAAGTTTTATAAAGAGATAGAGAATCTATATATAGAAAAGAAAGTTAAACGTATAGAGAGTGAGAAAAACAGTAGAAAAGAACCATTTTTAAAAGGCGATGTAGAGGTTACTTTAGGTGGTAGAGTTGACCTTGTAATTGAAACAACAACAAATAATCATATTATAGATTTTAAAACAGGAAGTAAAATTGATAACCAGTTGGATTTTTATACAATTATGCTATATGGTGATGAAAATGCTGCTCAAAAATCTATATATAACGCCTTTGAAGGAAGTATAGAGAATCAAGAAAAACCTAAACTTACAAGAGAGCTTTTAAAAGAGAGACTAATAGAATTTTTTAAAGGAGAGAACTACTTTTTAAGTGAGAAGAAAAGTGGATGTTTATACTGTGAGTATGGGAATATCTGTAGGAGGGAGTTTTAAATGAAAGGGATAGTTTTAAAAGCTAGTGCTGGAACAGGAAAAACATATAGACTATCTTTAGAGTATTTAGCTACTCTTTTAAAAGGTGAAAATTATAAGAATGTTTTAGTAATGACTTTTACTAAAAAAGCTACATCAGAAATTCAAGAGAGGGTTATCCTATTTTTAGAGGAGATGTATAGAGATAAAGAGTCATCTCTATATGAAAATTTAAAAAACTTATATCCAGAGATTGACCTTTCTTTTGAAAATGTTAGAAAAGTTTATTATGAGGTATTAGATAATAAAGATAGATTAAAAATTTCAACAATTGATGGGTTTATAAATAATATATTTAAAAATGTTATAGCTCCATATCTAAATATATTTTTATATGAGATTATAGATGATACTGAAAATATTGAGATTCTATTAAAATGTTTTGAAAAAATTGTAGAGGATAAAAATGAGTTTGATAGATTTAAAATTTTTCTACAAAATAGAACAGAGCGTAGTATAGAAAAGTATTTGGATATACTAAAAAATCTAATTGATAATAGATGGAAACTAATTTTAATTGAACAATCTCAAAAGTTAAAAAATAAAGATGAGTGTGATTCAGATATATCTATAGAAAAGTTGATTAAACATTTAACTGATGCTTTTTTAGCTGTAAAAGAGAAAAAGAAAGATGGCAAAGATCTATCTGATTATATGAGTAAAGTTGTAAAATGGGTTTTAGAAAAAGATAGCTCAACTCATAGAGAGCATGCAGTTGAAAATTGGAATGAAATTATTAAAAGTGATAAATGTTGGGATGGGCGTAGAGTAAAAACAACAAGTAAAATTGATTTAGATTGTGAGATTGAGATTTTACAAAGAGCCTTTGATCAACTAAAAGAGGAGATATCTAAAGAGGTTTTCAATAGAGAGGTTCTATCTTTTGAAAGGGAGATACTATACTTTATTGAAAATCTATACTCAATATATGATAATATAAAATTTAATGAAAAAAGATTTACTCATCTAGATATAAGTAGTTACATGTTCCAATATATAGATAGGGAAGAGATAAATCTTATAAAGGATGGGTATATAACAGATTACTTTAAAGATATATTTGATAGTGAATTTAAAACAGTATTTATAGATGAGTTCCAAGATACAAGTGTTCTTCAATGGAGAATTTTAAAAGGGCTTATAAATAGTTGTGAAAATTTAATATGTGTTGGAGATGAAAAGCAAAGTATATATGGTTGGAGAGGGGGAGAGAAAGCTCTTTTTGAAAACCTTCCAAGTATAATAGGAGTAGAAGAGGAGACTATGAGTGTTTCCTATAGAAGTTGTAAAAATATAGTAGATTTTACAAATGGTGTATTTAATGGAGTAGCTGAAACATATGAAGAGGTTGCAGCTTTAGAAGATCATAGCTATAAGTGGGAGTTTACTCCAGTAGATGGAAAAAGTGATGAACTTGGATACTTTGAGGTTTTAACAAAAAAAGAACCTTTAGAGGATGAGGATGAAGTATTAGAAGAGGAAAATATGATAGAAACTATGGTGGATTCTATTGAAACTAATTTTGATGGAAACTATGGTGGAATAGGTATAATTGCAAGAAGTAATAAACAGTTAAATGAGATAGCTGTTGCTTTAAGTGATAGAAAAATACCTTTTGTAATAGATTCTAATGATTCTATTATATATCATAGAGCAGTTAATCCGATTTTTAAAATCTTAAAATTTGTTGTAAATAGAGATGTCTTTTCGTTGCTTGAATTTTTAAGAAGTGATGTTGTAAAAATAGGAAATGATGAATTAAAAACTATTCTAAAAAATAAAGAGGTTATAGAAAAATTAGAAGAGATGCCAGAAGATATCTCAAGTAGTCTTTTAGATGTTTTAAATAGAATAGAGAAAATAGCTAAAAAGGGATTAGAGAATAAAAACTTTGTTTTAGATGTAATAAAGGCATTTAATATCTCTCAAATGTTTTCTGGAAAATCAGATTTAAAAAATATATTCCAATTTTTAGAGATGTCTAAAGAGCATGGAAATATATTTGATTTTTATAACTCACTCATAAATGAAAAGGATAATCCTAAGTTTAAGCAGGTATCTTTAGAGGAGGAAAAAGCGATAACTCTTTTGAGTATCCATAAATCTAAAGGGTTAGAGTTTGAAACAGTTTACTATTTCCATCAAGGACAAAAAAGAGGTTTAGAAAGTGGAATACAGTTTCATATAGATTTTAAATCACCTTTTAATGAGATAGAGAATTTTATATTTGTAGATAAAAAATATGAAAAGATCTTAGATTATCTAGGAGATAGCTATAACTTTTTAAGGGAGTTAGAGATAAAAAAAGACCAAGAGGAGATAAACAATATCTATGTTGCTCTTACAAGAGCTAAGAAAAATCTATTCTTAGTTATGGGAGGAAGCGAAAATAAATATTTAAAGAGTTCAATAGATGGACTATTTAACGTAAAGTGTGGTAAAATTAGTAGGACTGAAAAAAATGAAAGTGTACAAAGAGTAAAGAATGTAGAGCTATTAGATTCTATAGATTTTATTGAAAAGAGTGTAGAAGAGTGTGAACAACCAAATAGAATGCTTTTAGTTGATATAGTAACAGAGGAAAAGAGAAGAGTGGGTAATGCCATTCACTATTATTTAGAGTTTATAATAAATAATAGTTTAGATGAACACATAGAAGCAAAAAATAGAACTTATTCAAAATATGCATCTATAATAGGTGAAGAGAGACTAAAAAATATTCTTGAAGGACCAGAGTTTAAAAATTTCTTTAATGACAACCCAATTATTTTCTCAGAAGAGTGGGATTATATATATCCAGAGTATGAGATATATGATGAAGGAAAGTTAAAAAGAATAGATAGAATTATGATAAAAAAACCTACACCAACAAGTGATGGAAAGATTCTTGTAATAGATTATAAAACTGGAGGAATAAATCAAGCTCAGTTAGATGAGTATATTGAAATTGTAGAAAATCATCTGTATAATTTAGGAGAGATAGATAACTATAAAGTGTCTGGTGAGTTTTTAGAAATTAAACTATAAAAATTAAAATAATTAAAGGGGATGAAATGAAAAAAACAGTTTTAACAGGATTATTTTTAATGAGTTTAGTATCATTTGGGGAAGAGATTGTAGTTTATGGACCAGAGTCAATGAAATGGATTGAAAGTTCAGCTGGGGTAATTTTTAAGGAAAAAACAGGGACAACTATTAAGTATGTTCCAATTGATGGAGTTATACCTAGGATGAAGTTAGAAAAGAAAAATCCAAAGGCGGATATAATTGTAGGTCTAACAGATATTAACTATTTAGAAGCTAAGAAAGAGAAGCTTATAAAGAACTATAAGCCAACTACTGCTGGAAACATTGCAAAAGAGGAGTTTATAATTGATAAGGAGTGGTCAGTTACACCTATTGATTATGGAATGCTTGCATTAAATTATAACTATGAAAAAACAGGTTCAGATTTAAAAACTTTTGAAGATTTAAAAAAATATCCAAAGGAGCTATTAGTTCAAGATCCAAGAAGTTTTACAGGAGAGGCATTTATGCTTTGGACGATTGGAGTTTATGGAGAAAACTGGTTAAAGTTTTGGGAGAGTTTAAAACCAAGTATATTAACAGTTTCTTCAGGATGGTCAGATTCCTTTGCTAAATTCTCTGTAGGAGAGGGAGCTATTATGAGTGGATATGCTTCGAGCTCAATCTACTTCTATCAAGATGGAAATGAAAATAAATACAAAAGTTATATACCTGAAGAGGGTGGATATATATATTTAGAAGGTGCAGCTTTAGTTAACAAGAAAAATATAAAAAAATCAGCTGAGGAGTTTTTAAACTTTGTTTTAGAACCAGAGTTTCAAAAGCTTGCTCTTGAGAAAAACTATATGTTCCCTGTTATAAACTATAAGTTACCAGAGGATTATAAATATGTACCTACAACAGATAAAATAGTTAAATTAGATGCAGAATATGTAAATAAAAATATGGAAAATTGGAAAAAACAGCTAATTGAGGTATTGAAAAAATAATGAGGAGAAATAAAACCTATAGTTATATATATCTTATTCTATGGGTAATCCCTCTAATATTTTTTATAAAGGATTTTTTTCATCTAGAAGAGATTAAAAGTTTGAGTTTTTATGAAAACTTCGAACTTTTTAAAATCTCTTTAACTCAAGGGGTATTGTCAGTTATCTTTTCAACAATAATTGCCATTATCCCAGCTTATTATATGAGTTATAAAAAAAATACACTAACTAAAATATTAGAGGGACTTATATTTATTCCGTTTTTCTTTCCAACCATATCAACAGTAGTAGCTTTCACACTTATATTTAATCTACCCATCCTTAAAAATTTTAGTGTTTTATATACACTAAAAGCTATAATACTTGCAAATGTATTTTATAATAGTCCAATTATGATAAAGTATCTAAGCGAGGGAATGCGAAATATACCTAAAAATATAGTTGAAGCGGCTAAAATAGATGGCTTAAATGAAGTTAATATATTTTTTAAAATAAAGCTTCCATTGATGTTTCCTCAAGTTTTTAGAGGAATGTTTTTAGTTTTTATATATACCTTTGCTTCTTTTGGAATCGTACTAGCACTAGGAGGAATTAGATACTCTAACTTAGAGGTTGAAATTGCAAATACTCTTTTAAGAGATGCAAATTTTTCAAAAGCTCTTGTATTAGGAATTGTACAATTTTTCTTTTTAATAGCTTTAAATCTTTTAGGTGATTTATATCCACCTTATGAGTTACGAGATGACTTTAGAGAAAGAAAAGTTTCAACGTTAACGACAGTTTGGACAACGATATATCTGTTATTAGAGTGTTCAGTTGTTCTTATAGGAATATTTTATGGTTTTTATAACTATTATACTGGTAGTTTTTCTTTAGAGGGATTTTATAAACTTTTTTCTAGTGATTTCAACGCATACTATCCAGTTTTACAAGGGATTAGAAACTCTTTACTTTTAGCATCAATAACACCTATATTTGTAATTGTTTTTACGTATTTATTACTTAAAAATTTTACAAAAGTAACAAGTGCTATTGTATTTTCTACACTGGGATTTTCAAGTGCCTTTCTAGGAATTGCTTTAATCTATATAAACATACTTTATGATATAAAACTATGGATACTTTTAGTTATTGGTTATTTTTTGGTAACAGTTCCAATAGCTTACTCCTTTATGTATCAATATGTGAGAGAGTTTCCAAGGGATATATTGGATTTAGCAAAAATTGATGCACTTTCACCTTTTAAAACATTTTTATTAATAGAGTGTCCTATTTTAAAAAATGTATTTTTAGGTACTTATTTACAGATATTTGCAATAATTTTAGGAGAGTTTACAATTTCATACTCGATGCAGTTAGGAAGAGACTTTCCAACTATAGCTTTAGTAAACTATTCACTTTTTTCAGATAAAAAGCTTTTAGAAGGGGCAGCATTGTCATCTGTAAATATAATAATAGTAGTTGTATTATTTTATTTATCAAATAAAATTACAGAAAAAGAATAAAGGGAGGGAAATAACTATGATAAACGCAATATGGTTAGGACTTATATTAATTGGAATTGTCATTTCAATGTTTACAGGGAATGTACAAGCGGTAACAGATTCTGTTATATCATCGTCAAAAACAGCAGTGGAGATAGCAATAGGGCTTATTGGGATTATGGCCTTTTGGTTAGGATTAATGAAAGTTGCTGAAGAAGCAGGATTAGTTAAAGCTTTGGGAAGAGGATTAAGACCTATAATGAAAAGATTATTTCCAGAGATTCCAGAGGATCATCCAGCAGTTGGAAGTATTGTAGCTAACGTGGCAGCAAACTTCTTTGGATTAGGAAATGCAGCTACTCCATTAGGGATTAAAGCTATGCAGGAGTTACAAGAGTTAAATGACAACAAAGAGGAAGCATCAAATGCAATGGTACTATTTTTAGCTATAAATACATCTTCAGTTACTTTAATATCATCAAGTGTAATAGCTTATAGAGCAGCAGCAAACTCAGCTAATGTAACAGAGATAATCGCTCCAACAATAATAGCAACAGCAATTTCAACAATAGTTGCAGTTGTATCGTGTAAAGTTTTACAAAAGTTACCTACATTTAAGAGAGAGACAGTTGTAAAAACAGATGCTGTAGGAGGGGATGAATAATGTTTACACTTATAATGGAAAGAATATCATTATATGCAATTCCTTTAATTATACTGTTTATAGTTTCATATGCGTACTTTGTAAAAAAAGTAAAAGTATATGAGGTATTTTGTGAAGGAGCAAAAGAAGGGTTCTCTACAGCTATTAGAATCATTCCATTTTTAGTTGCTATGCTAGTAGCAATTGGAGTTTTTAGAAGTTCAGGAGCTATTGATGTAATAATAAGATACTTAAATCCAATTTTAGAGTTTATAGGAATGCCTGGAGAAGTTTTACCAATGGCTATTATGAGACCTCTTTCAGGAGGAGGATCAACAGGAATTTTAAATGATATCTTTATAACTCACGGACCAGATTCTATGATTGGAAGAATGGCTTCAGTTATGATGGGATCAACAGAAACAACTTTCTATGTTTTAGCAGTTTATTTTGGAGCTGTTAGTATTAGAAAAACAAGACATGCAGTTGCAGCAGGACTTTTAGCTGATATAGCTGGAATTTTAGCAGCAGTGTGGATTTGTAATTTAATGTTTAGTTAGGTTGTGATAATATATGAAAAGATTAAAAGTAGGAGATACTATTGGACTAGTTTCACCAGCAAGTAGTGTTAATAAAGATAAATTGAAAAGTGCCATTGAAAATTTAGAGAAATTAGGCTTTAAAGTTAAAGTTGGGAAAAGCGTAGAAAATATATGGTACTCTTTTGCTGGAACAGATGAAGAGAGAGCAACAGATATTAATAATTTTTTCCAAGATAAAGATGTAGATGCAATTATGTGTGTAAGAGGTGGATATGGAGGTATTAGAATGCTTTCGCTTTTAGATTATGAAGTTATTAAAAATAATCCAAAACCTTTTATAGGTTACAGTGATGTGACATCTTTACATATGGCATTTTTTAAAAAATGTAATTTAAAAACTTTTCATGGGCCTATGGCTGTAAGTAATTTTTCAGAAGACTATAGTTTGGATACTTTAGATGATTTTATAAAAGTTATGACTAGTAATGAAAGTTACACAATAAAAAACTTTTATGAAAAAATATACTTTTATAATACTTTAAAAGGAAGAGGACAGCTAGTTGGAGGAAACTTAGCAGTTTTAGTATCAAATTTAGGAACAGAGTTTGATTTAGAGTATGACAATAAAATCCTATTTTTAGAGGATATTGGAGAATCAACATATAAGGTAGATAGAATGTTGTGGCAGTTAAAAAATCTAGGAATTTTTGATAAAGTTTCAGGTATAGTGCTAGGAGATTTTAAAAATTGTGACAAATCAAGTGAGGATGATATGTCTTTACAAGATGTTTTTTATAGTCATTTTAAAGATTTAAAGAAGCCAGTTTGTTATAATTTAAAATCGGGACATTGCACTCCAATGTTAACACTAGAATTTGGTGAAATTTTAGAGATAGATGGAGAGAAAGAAGAGATAATAGTTATAAAATAAGTAAAGAGGGTAGAACTTAGTTCTACCCTCTTTGTTATATTTGGTTGAAAAATTATTATTGTGATCTTTTAAAGTAAAATGCTGATAAGATTAAGTTTGCTCCACTAAACAGTATGTACCAAGCGATACATAAGAATATAAACTGTTGAGAGAAGAATGGTAATGCAACTAAAAGCACACCAAATAGTAAATCAATAATACCAGAACCTAAACTAAAGTCAACTAAGCTTGGAAATATTTTTCTATTGAAAAGAATATTTAAAACAATAAATATACCTTTGAAAATCATAAAAATTCCAGCATATATAATCATATATATTTGACTAGCAAATGGAGTACTAAATAGTGATAAAGAGATTACCACCTCTAAAACACCTATAAAGATGTAAAGCCCCCAGTGGAAATTAGGTACCTTTCTAAATTGAAATCCTTTAGTAAAGTTTTTAACACCACTAACTAAGAAAAATGCTGCTAGTATATCAACTAAATATACAGAGAATATAGTAGGGCTAAAAATTCCAAAAATTCCAACTAAACTAAATAGAATTCCTGTTACTAAAAGATAAGTAAAAACTTTTTTGTTAAACTCTTGCATTGAAATCCCTCCTTAAAAATAATATTTTATATTTTATTATTCTGTTAAAATAGGAAATCTCCTTTAAAAAATTTTTTTATGTAAAAGTTAATTTCAATTTGTGTTTATTTAGAAAAAATATTTTTCAAAAATTGGGTAAAAAGTGACTAAAATGCTCAAATAGAGGCATAATATAAAACATGTATATATTTAAAGAATAGATTATATATTATTTATATATTTGAAATTGTACTTTTTGCGAAGTATACTTGTGCCAAGATGAAGTACAAAAATATAGTAGGAGGGATTTTATGTTTGAATATCAATTTAACATGGCAGAAACTTTAGCAATAGCAGTTATTTTATTATTGCTTGGAAGATGGGTTAAGAAAAAAGTTAATTTTTTTGAAAAGTTCTTTATACCAGCACCAGTAATTGGTGGAGTAATATTTTCAGTATTTACATTGATCGGTAGACTTTCACAAACATTTACATTCTCATTTGATGGAGCATTAAAAGATCTTTTAATGATAGCATTCTTTACAACAATAGGTTTCTTAGCAAGTTTAAAGCTGTTAAAAAAAGGTGGTATTCAGGTATTTGTATTTTTGTGTGTAGCAAGTGTTTTAGTAATAATCCAAAACCTTGTTGGAGTTACATTAGCTAAGTTTTTTGGTTTAAATCCATTGTTAGGAATAGCAGCAGGATCAGTACCACTAACTGGAGGACATGGAACTTCTGGAGCATTTGGACCAGTTCTTGAAGCAGCAGGAGCAACAGGAGCGATGTCAGTTGCAATAGCTTCAGCTACATTTGGACTAGTTGCTGGATGTATGATAGGTGGGCCAGTTGCAAAAAGATTAATGCAACGTTATGGATTAGTTGGACATAAAGAAGAGGAGTTTTTGATTCCAGAAGAGGATTCAAAAGAGGTTGTAAAAGAAAAAATTACAGAGGAAAATCTTTTCCATGCAATTGTTTATATTGTTATTTCAATGGGAATTGGAGGATTATTAATACCTTTATCTAAAAAAGTAGGAGTAGTTTTACCTGCATATATCGGACCAATGTTAGTGGCTGCTATTATAAGAAACGTTATAGATAACAAAGATACAGAGTTACCACTTCATACAATAAATGTAGTTGGAAACATATCTTTACAACTATTCTTAGCAATGGCTTTAATGTCTATGAAGTTATGGGAATTAGCAGCATTGGCAATTCCATTAGTAGTTATACTATTAGTTCAAACAGTAGTAATGGCACTATACGCATACTTTGTAACATTTAGAATTATGGGTAAAGATTACGACGCAGCTGTAATGGCATCAGGACACTGTGGATTTGGAATGGGTGCAACACCAAATGCAATGGCAAATATGGAATCATTTACAGCAGCAAATGGGCCATCACCAACAGCATTCTTTGTACTACCTTTAGTAGGAGCTTTATTTATTGACTTTACTAATGCTTCTTTAATCACAGTATTTATGAATATTTTTGGGAAGTAAAATATAATTAAAAAGGGAGGAGCAAAGTGAAAATCGGTGTTTTTGATTCTGGAGTTGGCGGATTAAGCGTGTTGAAAAAAATAAAAGAAAAAATAGACTTTGCAGATGTAATCTATTATGGAGATAGTATGAACTCCCCTTATGGAAGTAAAAGTATAAAAGAGATTCAAGAACTTTGTTTAAATATAGGAGAGTTTTTAATAGATAATCAAGTAGACATAATAGTTATAGCTTGTAATACAGCAACAGCAGCAGCTTTAGATACTCTAAGAGAGCGATTTACAAGTATTCCAATAATTGGAGTGGTACAACCTGGTGCAGCTATGGCTATAAAGCAAAGCAAAAATAAAAAAATTGGTGTTTTATCAACACCATTGACTGCTAAAAGCGGAATTTATGAAAAGGTAATAAAAACTCTAAATCCAAAATATGAAGTATTTCAAAAAGGGTGTGATCTTCTTTGTCCTATGATAGAGAGAGGATGGGAAGATAACGATAGAAATACAAAACTTTTAAAATCATATGTGGATCAATTACCAAAAGATATCGATACTTTAATTTTAGGTTGTACACACTATCCTTTAATAAGAGGTGAGATTGAAAAGCTAATAGACAAAAAAATAGTGGATCCAGCAGAGGAAACTGCTATGCATGTACTATTTGAATTAAATAAGTTAGCATTAAAAAATGGATTTAAAAAAAGTAGGAAAGAAAAAATAAATATAGACTATTTTGTAACAGGGGATATAGATAGATTTAAGAAAGTAGGAGAAAGATTTTTAGGTGAAGAACTTTCAAATATTTATCAGCCTTTGATGGGATAGTTAATTGGAAAAAGTAACAATGTAATGTTGTTACTTTTTTTTATTCAAAAAAAAGAAATAGATAAATTATTTCGTAGAATAAAGTAACAGATACGGGATTAAAGAAGGAGGAGAGACATGAATAGTTTAATAGATAAAAAATTAGAAACAATATACAAGATACAACCCTATCTAGTTTATATAGACAGTATATTTTATATCTCAGGATCTGTAATTCCTATCGATGAGTTTAAAAAGTATGTAGATAATATAAACTATATAAAGAATCACTCTGATGCAGTAGAAATTTATGAAAATTATACAAAGAATAGTTTACATCTATTTTTTGATAAATATATATCTATTTTTTCAGCTAAAGATATAAAAAAATATATCAATGAAATTTTTAAAGATAGATTGATTATTAATCGTTCAGATTTGTTAGAAGGATTAGAGAATTATAATATTTTGGATGAAAATTTTATAGATTGTTATATAAATAACTCTATTTATTTTGACCAAATCTCAGATAGAATTAAAAAGAATTTTTTAATAGATGATTTTGAATAGAAAACTACAAAAATTGAACAAATTACTTGAAATTAGTTTGAAAATATGGTAATATATAGATAAATACGGGGGTATTAGATTTTAAAAAAAGGCAACTTCAATGATTGAGCATTGAAAGTTGCCTTTTTAGTTTAATTTTTGCTTAAAAAGTATTTTTATATAAAACTTCATCTGGAAGCATATCTCTATCTAGTTCAATCTCAACATAAACTGGAAGAGTTTTTCCTGATTCAGTTTGAGTATATTTTGCCATTTCAGCAGCAAGTGTTTCTAATTTTGCTTTATCTAATTTATCATATTCATCTTTTGAAGCGTCACCTTTTAGTTCAACTTTTAGTTCTATTTTATGGTGATCTAAATCAACATCATATTCATGAACATTGATAGTTGTTTTACCATCTGTTAAAGCAGGAAACTTATTTCTCAATCCCATTTCAATCATATCCTCTTTAGAGTTGGCAAAAGCTGTAAGTGATAATAAAACACTTAAACTTAAAAGTAATTTTTTCATATATAAACCTCCCATAGTTCTAAACTTCTAAGATATTATTCTTATAAAATTCTTATTTCCTTTTTTATTTTGAAATTATTGGAGAATAAAAAAAACTCCTTTTGGGGAAAAGGAGTTTTTTATTAACACGGGGGAGTGTTAAAAAATAAAAAAGATTAAAATAGATTTTGGGGGGTATATAGATCTATTCAATCAAATTCGGTCTCATGAATATAGTACTATAAATGTATATAAATGTCAAATATGTTTTTAAATAGTAAAATTAAATAAAAATAGTGTTTTGAAAAAAAACTTATTAATTAAAAAATAAACGAAAATGGAGTTATATATGAAAAGATTTGAAAGTATAGAGTACTTAAAAAATGGAAATTCAAGGCAAGTACAAAGTTATAAAATATTAAAAAGTATAAATATTTTTAATATTTTAAAAGAGTTTAACCCGATTTTAGTTGGAACAATACCAATTGGAATTGATATAGAAAAAAGTGACTTAGACATAGTATGCCAAATTAATTTAGAAAATAAAGAAAATTTTAAAGATATTATTGTTAAATATTTTTCTCAATTAAAAAAATTTAAAATTACAGATAAATTTTTAAGTGATGGAATAATTTTAATTAATTTTTTTATAGATAATATAGAGATAGAAATATATGCTTCAAAACTTTTTTCTATTGAAACAAATGGATATAGACATATGATTATAGAGGATAGATTTTTAAATTATGCTAGTTTAAAATTTAAGAAGATGATAATAGCTTTAAAAAGAGATGGAGTAAAAACAGAGCCAGCTTTTGCTAAACTTTTAAACTTAAATGGTAATCCTTATGAAGAACTTTTAAATTTGGAATTTTTAACTGATAAAGAGATTATAGATAAATTAAGAGAACTAGGATATGAAAAAAGGGAGTAGTTAAACTACTCCCTAAGCTACCTTTACAGATGACACAATAAAGAACTCCTCTCCATCATACTCAACTCTTTCAACATTCAGTTTAATATTTTGATCTAAATTAGAACTCTCTAAAAGAAAATAAAGATGTTTATTCTCTTCTGTTAGTGTAAGTTGAAAATCATCACGTAAAAGTGAAAAAATATCATCTTCTAGTTCTGGAATAGTGTATTCAAAATCCTCCATTAAAAGATATAAGGTATCAGCAAAGCTCTTTGCTTCTTTCATAGTGCCTCCATTTATTTTTAAATTTAATCATTTAAATAGTGTAAAAGATATATACCAAAACGATCAAGTTTATAACGATTCTCTCTTGAATGATCTTTCATTATGAGTTCTTCTCTTAAAAGAATTTCATAATCCATATGGTAATAAGTTTCTTTAATCGGTAATAAAATATCTACAGTTTCAACTTTTACTATAGAGTTGTGTAATAATTTAAAATTATTTTCTATATCATTTTTTTGTGTTTTATAACACTCTTTTAGCACCTCATAGCACTTTTCTGGTAATCTTTCTTTTAGATAGAAAAAATATTCTCTATAATACATAATAAAACCTCCGCAATAGATTTATATAATTATATACATAAAATATCTTTTAAATCCTTTAAAAATCTTTAAACCATAAAAAGTATAGAAGCAGTTAAAATAATAATACCTGGAATAACAATTTTTTCAGTTTCAAAAAAATAATATCCTGGTTCATCTATTTCTATTTCATCAACACTATTTGGATAGAAACTATTTACTAAAGAATCAATAAAGTCTTGCTCAGAAAGTTTTTTCTTTTTTAACTCTTCAACATCATAATCTCTAAAATTCAGAAAAGTAAATTTTAAAACTCTTTGATTTTTAGGATTTATAAAATCTTCTCCTAAAATTAAAGTTTTACTAAGAATCTCATCACTATTTTCAATTAATTTTGGTTTTAAATTAAAATTTATAAGATTTTCAGGCTTTATATTACCATATAGATTTTCATAAAACTTTTTTTCATTTGAGTTTAATAAATCTCTTGTTTTTATTCCAGTATCATATTCCTCAACAGGTTTATCTTTTGAAATATCCATATGTTTTTCCCAAATGTAAAACTTTTCTTGTAAACTGATAAGATGATATCCATCCTTAGGGAATATTTTTTTCAGTTGCTCAACTAATTTAACTGATTCAATTGTAACTTGCCTATCCATTAATTTCTCCTTTTAGTAATTAAAACTTCTTATAATTATACACCTTTTAAAATAAGAGGTCAACAAATTAAAATGATTAAAGAATAACTTGTTTTAAATTTTTTGAATTTAAGAAATCATATGGAAAAACAATAGGGCCGTTGTTAGAATCTAAGTCTAAATTATAACCTAAGTCTTGAGCAGTTTTTGAAAATAAAAACCAAACAAATTTAGAACAATAAAAATCTGTGTCATTATTTTTAAAGAAAGATGTTCTATACTTACCGTGACCATATTTTTCTACATTTTTTAAAAACGCCTCTTTAAACTGTTGATTAAATTGAGGATATCTTAAAACGATAACTTTCCGATCAGGTTCATTAAGCCAAGCTCTAACACTAATTGTATAATAATCACTTCCAGGCATTGGGAAATCTCCAATGTGAGTATCACTAATCATAACAGAGCTATGTCCTAACCAAGAAATAGGGTCAGTGATTAGTTTATCTTTAATAATAATATCTCCTGTTTGCAACTTATATGAATTATTAATAGCAACTTGAGTTGATTCCCATTTATAAGGGTTACTAGAACATCCGATAATCATAAGTAATAAAAAAATAAAGAAAAACATTTTTTTAATAAATTTACAATTCAATCTATCCACCTCCTTGCATTATTAGTAATACCACAAAAAACATAAAAAAGTAAATATTAAAAAAAGAAAAGTTGAAAAATAATAGTAAAAAAGGCTATAAATAAAAATTAATTAGGGAGTGATGAATATGGTTTTATCAATAACAATTTTTATAGCAATATTTATAATTTGCCTGATTATAAATAAATTAGAAGAAATAGGAGGATGGTAAAAAATGGAAGAGATTAAGCTTTTAATTCTCAACAACGTAACACTTAACATCATTGCATCAATCATTATACTATTAGTGGGGTTAGCTCTAGCATCAGTTGTAGTGAGTAAGTTAGAACATGTTTTAACTAAAACTAAACTTTTTTCTAACTTAGAGCATGAAATTACTGGAAAAGAGGGTGGAACAAGCACATCTGCAATAAAGATACTTCTTAAATTTATCTACTATATCTTTGTAATTTTTATAATAGGTATAATAATGGAAAAATTAGGATTTAGTAGATTAGTAAATCCAATTTTAAATCTTTTAGATCCAATCTTCTCATACATTCCTAATGTATTAGGAGGAATAGTACTTCTAATAGTTGCAATTATTTTAGCAAAACTTTCTCAAAAGTTCTCGGAAATATTCTTTAGAAAGATGAAAGTTGATGAAAAGATACATTCTAATGAAAATGGAATATCTTTATCAAAAATATTTAGTGAAATTATTTCACTGGTAATATTTATTCTTATTTTACCAGGTGTTTTAGCAGCATTGAAATTAGATAAAATACTTATTCCAATTACTGACATGCTAACTAAATTCTTAAATTATGTTCCTAGTTTAGTTGCAGCTGCATTAGTTCTAGTTGTAGGTTGGTTTATAGCATCTAAATTAAGAGATATTTTAAAAGGAGTTTTAGATTCTTTTAAACTTGATGAAAAATTAAGTATAGATGGAAGAGTTTTATTTGAAGGAAAACTTTCAAGTGTTATAGCAAATATAGTTTATGTATTAGTATTAATCCCTGTATTCTCAGCATCTTTAAATTATTTAGGGTTAGATATAATTATATCACCAGTAATAAGTATGTTAAATATTTTATTTAACTATGTTCCAAATTTAGTAGGTGTAGCATTAGTTTTAGTTGTTGCAATGTATTTTGGAAGAATCATTGAAAACATAATAACAAATTTACTAATTGGTTTAAAGTTTGATTCATATCTTGAAAAAGCTGGATTAAAAACTATTGAAAATAATTATTCTAAATTAGTTGGAAAATTCTCAAAAATTTTAATAATATATTTTGCAATAATTCAATCAATAGAGATTTTAAATTTTGGATCATTACAAGATTTAAGTTTAAGACTGACAGTTTTATTAGGAGATATTTTATTAGGTGTTATAGTTATAGCAATTGGAATTGTAATAGCAAACTATGCAGCTAAAATAATTAAAAATACATCTTTAGTAAATAAAGATCAAATAGCTAGTATTGCAAAAATAGCGATAATAGTTTTTGTTGGAGCTATGGGACTAAGACAGATGGGAATTGCTAATGAGATTATAAATCTAGCATTTGGATTTACTGTTGGAGCTTTAGCAGTAGCCTTTGCAATAGCTTTCGGAATCGGTGGAAAGGACTTAGCAAAAGAGAAACTTCAAAAATTAAATTGTTGTAAAAAAAATGAAGAAAAGGATGACGTAGAACCTCCAAAAGAAGATTAATATATAAAATCCCCCTCCTAATTAGAGAGTAATACCTAATTAAGAGAGGGGATTTTTTAGTTGTATAATTTTAATTCCAATGCTATTTTAGCATCCTCTTCTGTTGCTAAAGAGTACTCATTACTTTGAAGCAGTTTTTTTATTTTTAAAATTTGAAAAAAACTAAAAAGACCACCAATTTCAAATGTTATTCTCTCTCCATTTCCATTCATTAAACTTATTTTTCTTTTCAATTTAATCACCACCATATTTCGTTTTATTTCGATAAGTTGTTTTATGGTTGTATTCTATTACGAAAAACCCAGTTTGTCAATAAAAAATCAATAAAAAAAACGAAAGACAACTTTCGTTTTTTTTCATTTTATTATTTTAATATTGTTTTCTATAAGTTTTTTTTCAAAATCTTCAGAGATATTATGATCTGTAATGATTGTCATCCCTTCTTTAATTTTAGAGAAGTTAAATATCGAGTCTTGATAAAACTTCTTACTTTGTGTTATTATAAAACTTTCTTGAGCAACTTTAAGTGCAGTACTTTTAAATTTTCCCTCATCTATAGTACAAGTACTTAATTGCATTTTATCTACATTAATTCCACCAATTCCAATAAAAACTTTGTTTGGATTAAAGAGTTCTAAATTCTCTCTAGCCATTTCACCTACGAAAGAATCTGTTCTCGCATCGTATATCCCACCTAAAGATATAATCTCAATGCCTTTATTCTCGGATAAAATCTTTTGTATCTCTAACATGTTACTTATAACAGAAATCTTTATTTTTCTTTTTTGCAAAAGTGCTGCAACAATTATTGTTACAGTTGAATCATCTAAAAAAATTATATCGCCATCTTGGATAAGTGAAACAACTTTTTCTGCCAATGCTGTTTTTTCTTCTAAATCCTCTTTGGCAATATCTTTTAAAATAATTTTATCCACAATTTTTCTTTTTAAAATCGCTCCGCCATGAGTTCTTGTTAAAAGATTTTCCTCTTCCATTTGACAAAGATCTTTTCTAATAATAACTTTACTCACAGAAAAAAGATCGCTTAATTCATTAACAGAAACTTTTTCTTTTTGTTTTAATATATTTAAAATGCTTTGTTTTCTCTCTTCAACAAACACGTTTATAAACCTCCTCTAATTACCTAAATAGTTAAAAAAATTATATCATAAAAAAAACTTTTTTAAAAAAGAAAGTTGTATTTCTTGAGTATACATTTATATAAGGAAAAATGCGTAATGGGAGGTGAGGGAATGGAAAAGAAAAAAATTATAATAGTAGGAGCTGGTCCAGGAGGATTAGCAGCAGGATTACTTTTATCTAGTAAAGGATACTCTGTTAAAATTTATGAAAAAAAACCTTATGTAGGAGGAAGGAATTCATCCTTTAATTTAGGAGATTATAAATTTGATTTAGGTCCAACATTTTTTCTAATGCCACAAGTTTTAGAGGATATATTTATTGAGGCTGGAGAAAGATTAGATGAACAGGTGAATCTAATTGAAATAAATCCAATGTATAGATTAAAATTCTATGGACTAGATGATTTTAATCCATATTCATACAATAAAAAATTTCTTATGTATGGAGAGATGGAAAAAATATTTCCCTATAGTTCAAAAGCTTATGATGAATATATGAATAGAGAAGCTAAAAAATTTTCAAAATTAGAGCCTTGTTTAAAAGTCCCCTACCTTTCTTTAGTTGATTATTTAAAACCTAATTTTTTAAAAGCTCTTCCGTATTTAGATGCTCATAAATCAATATATGATGTTTTGGGGAACTATTATAAAGAAGAGGAGTTAAAATTATCTTTTACTTTTCAAGCTAAATATATTGGTATGTCTCCGTGGGTTGCTCCTGGAACTTTTTCTATGATCTCATATCTTGAACATAAATATGGAGTTTTTCATGTTGAAGGTGGATTAAATAGAGTTTCTAAAGTAATAAGTGAACTTATTATAAAAAAAGGAGGAGAAATATTTTTAGATACTCCAGTTAAAGAGATTTTATTTAAAGATAAAAAAGCTATTGGTGTTAAATTAGATAATGGTAATATAATCGAGAGTGATTCTGTAATAATAAGTGCTGATTTTTCAACAGCAATGAAAAAGTTAATTCCAGAAGACCTAAGAAATAAATATTCTAATAAAAATTTAGAAAAGAAAAAATATTCATGTTCAACGTTTATGCTATATATAGGAGTAGATAAAATATACAAAAACATTCCTCACCACAACATAATTTTTGCAAAAGATTATAAAAAAAATGTTAAAAAAATATCTGAAAATAAATCTGTTGGTGGAGATTTTTCTTTCTATGTTCAAAATCCCTCAGTTACAGATTCAACACTAGCACCTAACGGAAAATCTTCAGTTTATGTTTTAGTTCCTGTAGCTAATAATAGTTCTAAAATAGATTGGGAATTAGAAAAGGATGATTTTACTCAATTGCTATTAGATAAATTAGAGAAAATAGGAGAGTTTAAAGGAATAAGAGATCACATTGAGGAGTTAAAGATAATAACACCTAATGATTGGGAAATAGATTATGATGTGTATAAAGGTGCTGTTTTTAATTTATCGCATAATATAATGCAGATGTTATGGTTTAGACCGCACAATGAATTGGAAGGATATAAAAATCTATTTTTAGTAGGTGGTGGTACTCACCCAGGAAGTGGACTTCCAACTATTTACGGTTCAGCCAAAATAGTAGCTGATTTAATAGATAAAAAATAGGTTAGAAAAATCTAACCTATTTTTTTATGAAGAAAATAGTTTTTTCAGAAGACAGTTCTAAAGAGAATGTATAACCAAGGTTATTAAAATTTTTAATCTCTTCTACGCATGCTATTTTATTTTCAATAAGATAATTAAGTAAAGCTCCTCTAGCTTTTTTAGCTTCTGTACTAATATTTTTTATTTTATCTCCATCACATTGTCTAAACTCAATATCTATCACATTAAAAACTTTTCTATTTAAAATTTTAGAAAATTCATTTGATGCAATATTTATAAAAGTTTCATCTTTAAATTGTAGTAAATACTTTTCTATATTCTCTCTCCAAAAATCATATGGAGATATTTCAAGTATTTTATTTGTCATATCTAAACGATATGGTCTTATTGGAGTGCAAGCATTTAATACTCCATACAAAGCTGAAAAAATAAAAACATTATCTCTCATATATTTATAGCTTTCTCTAGAAAATTTTTCCAAATCCAGTTGCTTATAACTAACACCATCATAAAGAGATATTGCCTCTCTCTCCTCTTGATTATAAAAATTACTATATATGTTTAAAACATCATCTAATATTTTACCTTTTATTTTTAATTTAGTTGAAATCTCCTCTTGAGAAAAATTTTTTAAAACTGATATTAAAAAATCTGTCTTCTCTTTAAATGGAATATCTATAATACCACTTTCCTCAGAATATTTAAAAGTTTTATATTGCATTCCTTTACTTGGGGAAAAAAACAATTTCATTAAATCACCTCCATATAATAGTTATTATAACATCTTTTTTTTTACTTAAAAGAGGATTTATAAAAAATTAACTATATATTTATAGCTTTTCATTGTATAATTATAGAATATAATATGTGATTAAATGGAGGTTACCGTGGATCAAAGAATTGAAATACTAGCAAAAAATTTAGTTACTTACTCGTGTAGAGTAGAAAAAGGAGAAAAAGTTTTAATTGAGTCTATTGGTGAGGATTCTAAGAATTTAGTTAAGGCTTTAGTAAAAGAGGTTTATGCTGCTGGAGGACATCCTTTTGTAACAATAAAAGATCAAAGTGTTACAAGAGAACTTTTAAAAGGTATGGATCAAACACAAGCAGAGTTAATGGCAAAATACGAATTAGAAAGAATGAAAGACATGGATGCTTATATTGCTATTAGAGGTTCTGAAAATGCATCAGAA
This sequence comes from Cetobacterium sp. 2G large, assembly GCF_014250655.1. Classification (NCBI taxonomy): domain Bacteria; kingdom Fusobacteriati; phylum Fusobacteriota; class Fusobacteriia; order Fusobacteriales; family Fusobacteriaceae; genus Cetobacterium; species Cetobacterium sp. 2G large. Next base: position 899,468 of record NZ_JACHTH010000005.1, read on the forward strand.
CTATCTGATATAGATTCAGCTAAAATGAAAATATATACAGATTACTTTATGAAGCCAGTTCATTTATCAGAAAGAGTTAATAATACAAAATGGGTTGTACTAAGATATCCAAATAACTCTATGGCTCAACTTGCAAATACATCTTTAGAATCTTTTGAAGATTTCTATTATAACGTTTGTAACTTAGACTATTCAAAGATGAGTAGAGCTATGGATTCATTAACAGCACTTTTAGATAGAACAGATAAAGTTAGAATTGTTGGACCTGGAACAGATTTAACATTCTCTATAAAAGATATACCATCAGTAAAATGTTGTGGACTTAGAAATATTCCAGATGGAGAGGTTTACTCAGCTCCAGTGAGAGACTCTATAAATGGAGTTATATCATACAATACACCATCTGTTTATCAAGGAACAACTTTTGAAAATGTTTGTTTCAGATTTGAGAATGGAAAAATTGTAGAAGCTACTTCTAATAATACAGAGAGATTAAATGAAATTTTAAATACAGATGATGGAGCAAGACACATTGGTGAATTTGCAATAGGTGTAAATCCATATATTTTAAAACCTATGAAAGATACACTGTTTGATGAAAAAATTGCTGGAAGTATTCACTTTACTCCAGGACAAGCATATAAATTAGCTGACAATGGAAATAAATCAGCTATACATTGGGATTTAGTTCTAATTCAAAGACCAGACTTTGGTGGTGGAGAGATTTGGTTTGATGATGTTTTAATTAGAAAAGATGGTATCTTTGTAATTGAAGAGTTAGAAGTATTGAATCCAGAAAATTTAAAGTAGTAGGAGGATTTAATAATGAATATACTTATGGCACTTTCACAGTTAGAAGTAACTGGTGCTGAGGTGTACGGAACGGTTCTAAGTGATGAACTTATTAGGAGAGGGAACAAAGTTTATATAGTTTCAGATACTTTAACTAAACCTACAAACGCACAATATGAAAAAATAGAGTTTAATAAAAGAAAACTTAAAGATAGAGTTAGTCAAGTTAGAAAACTTCTTAAGATTATAAAAGAAAAAGATATCCAAGTTGTACATGCTCATTCAAGAGCATCCTCTTGGAGTTGTGCAATAGCTTGTAGAATAGCAAAGATTCCCCTGATTACAACAATACACGGGAGACAACCTGTGCACTTGAGCAGAAAATTAGTTAAAGCATTTGGAGATTACTCTTTAAGTGTTTGTGAAAATATAAGAGATCATATTGTTAATGATCTAAAAGTTAAACCTGAAAATATAACTGTTCTTAGAAATATGATTAATACAAAAGAGTATCAAAAGAGCACTTTTACTGATATTGAAAAGAACCAAAAGGTTATATCAATAATCGGAAGATTATCTGGTCCTAAAGGAGATGTAACTTATAACTTACTCGATATTCTTCATAGAAGAAAAGATTTTAAGATTCAAGTTATTGGAGGAAAAGAGGTTCCAGCAAGATTTAAAAAATTTACAGGAAATGTAGAGTTCTTAGGATATGTTAATAATGTTTCTGAGAAAATAAGAGAGTCTTCTATTGTAATAGGAGCTGGAAGAGTTGCTGTTGAAGCCATCCTTTGTGAAGTTCCAGTTTTAGCAATAGGAGAAGCTGAATCTGTGGGAATAGTAACTTTAGATAGATTAAATACAGCTTTAAAATCTAACTTTGGCGATATCTCTTTAAATCATGCTCCAACATTTAGATGGACAGATGTGATTCCAGAAATCGATAAAGGTTTCAATATAAATAAAGATGATTTGAAAACTTTAAGAGAAAGAGTTATAGAGGAGTTTTCAATAGAGTCTATAGTTGAAAATATTGAGAAAGTTTATCAAAGAGAGATTGTAAAAAAGAAAAAATATGAGATGCCTGTTATCATGTATCATAGAGTTATAAAAGATGAAAGTGAAAAAGGCGTTCATGGTACTTATGTAACTGTTGAGCAGTTTGAAGAGCAGATGAAATATCTTAAAAAGAAAGGATACGAAACTGTAACTTTTAAAGACTTGCTAAATAATAGGTATAAACAAAGATTTGATAAAGATAAGAAATGGATTATGCTTACGTTTGATGATGGATATAAAGATAACTATGAAAATGCTTTTCCTATCTTGAAAAAATATCAGTTTAAAGGTATTATATATGTACTCGATGGGATAGAGTATAATAAATGGGATGTAGATAATCCTGGAAATCCTGAAAAAAGATTTACTTTAATGAATCAAGATGAACTTCTAGAGATGCAAAACTATGGAATAGAGTTTGGTGGACACACATCTACTCACCCAAGACTAGCTGAACTATCAACTGAACAGGTAAAGTCTGAGATAATTAACTCGAAATCTAATATTGAAAAAATAATAGGAAAAGAGCTATTGTCTTTTGCATATCCTTACGGTAGTTTAAATGAAGAGGTAAAAAGAATACCTCAAGAAGCTGGTTATAAATTTGCAGTAGCTACTGATTCAGGTAGTATAGTTTTTTCTGATGATTTATTTGAAATTAGAAGAATTGGAATATTTCCAACAAATAATCTTTTTAATTTTAAAAGAAAAGTATCTGGGAAATACAACTTTATAAAAGTAAAAAGAGAAGAAAAAAGTTATGGGAAAAAGTAACTTAGGGAGGATTAATATGAAGAAAATATTAATGGGGTTATTAGCATTAACACTTTCTGCTACAGCATTAGCTGAAAACAAATTTGGAATTGGAGCTGGAGTAGGAGTTTCTGACAGTATCTATAAAGGTGCAGAAGATAAAGCATATCCAATGCCACTATTAGATATTAACTACTATGATTTATATGTTAAGGGCGCAACTGTAGGATTCCAATTTTATAAAGATGATGCTTTTGCTGCGTCACTATTTGTTGATCCATTAGCTGGATTTGCTGTAGATGGTGCTGACCTAGCAAGAGGATACGACAATATTGATGATAGAAAGTTCCAAGCGATGTTTGGAATTAGATTAGATGCTGATACTGGATTCTATGGAGTTAGAACTGGGCTTTCTGCTCAAGTTGGAGAACATGGAGGAGAGGGAAAGATAAGTGCGTTTAAAGCTTATAAAGTAGATGACAAACTTACAATAGTTCCTTCTATTCACGTTAAAGGATACTCAGGAGATTATACTGATTACTACTTTGGTGTAACTTCAGATGAAGCTAGAAGAAATAGCAAAATTGATAGAGCTTATAAAGCGGATGCAGCTTATTCAATGGGGCTTAACTTAACAGCTGACTATAGATTAACTGACAACGTAGCTCTTATGGCATTTTTAGGTGTTGAGAAATTCAGTAGTGAAATTTCAGACTCACCTATTGTAGACGATGGAGTTTTATATTTAGTAGGAGTAGGAGCAAAGTACTACTTCTAAAAATTTTAAGGAGAACAAATGAAATACAAAGCAATTATATGTGACTTAGATGGAACACTATTAAATGAGCATCACACTATATCTGAAGAAACAAAAGAGACTATAAGAAAAGTTGTAAATTCTGGAGTGAAGTTTATAATAGCTACTGGAAGACATCACAATGATGCAATAACATTTAAAGATATGTTAGAGCTAGATAGTTTCTTAATCACTTCAAACGGTGCTAAGGTGCATGACTATAATAACAACGAGATTATATCTCACAATATTCCAGCTCACTTATCTAAGGAGTTATTAAACTATAACTATAATGAGAACTTACATAAGAATGTTTATTTAGATGAAGAGTGGTATGCTGAAAAGCCTTTAGAGGAAGCATTAGTTTTCCACAAAGAGTCTGGATTTCATCATGTAATAGCTCCTTTCCAATCTTTAGTAGGAAAAGAGATTACAAAATTTTTCTTTATATGTGATGATGAAGAGCATATCTCTGAGTTAGAGAAAAAATTAAGAAAACAATTCCACGAGGGATTAAATATCACTCTTTCACTTGGATCTTGTTTAGAGGTTATGAGAGAGGGAGTTTCTAAAGCTAGTGCAATAGAGGAAGTTTTAAAAGCTGAAGGGATTGATCTTAAAGAAACAATCGCTTTTGGAGATGGATTAAATGACCTTGAAATGTTATCATCTGTAGGAAAAGGATTTATCATGGGAAATGGAAGTCCAAGACTAAAGGCTTTATTACCTGAAAATGAAGTAATAAAGACAAATGCAGAAAATGGAGTGGCAAAGAAACTTCAAGAGATATTCTTATAAAAAGATTATATAAAATAGAAAGGAGAGAGAAGAATTAACTTCTCTCTCCTTTTGTATATTTAGAAATTGAATAATCTTTGGAAGAATCCTTTTTTCTCCTCTTTCTTTTGTTGCTGAGGTTTTTGTTGATTTTGCTGTTGCACTGGTTGAGTAACTTGTTGTGCAGCTGGACCAGTTACTTCTTCAGAAGACATAGCTTCATTTTTTGAAGTTGTCTCTTGAGTAGGAACATAGTATCCAAGAACACCTGCAATACCATTTGTATACTTACTATCTTTTTCCACTGCAATTCTTCCTCTTCTTAATAAGAAAGTTTTATCAGAAGGACTACCATTTAATAATCCAGATATAGGATCTAACTCTTGATAAGTTAAATCTCCATTTTTAACATGGTTATCTAAGAATGTAAATGTAGTTGGAGTGTAGTAACCTTTTTCTATAATCTCTTGGTAGAAATTTTTCCAAAGAGGTGCTGCTACTCCCCCTCCTGTTGCTTTATATAAAGGATCGTTATTATCATATCCAACATATATTGTTGTAACATAATCTGGAGTCATACCTGAATACCAAACTGTTCTAGAGTTATTAGTAGTACCAGTTTTTCCTCCCTGCTCAATAGGAACATTATTTATTTTTACTTGAGCACTTTTACTTGTTCCTTGCTTAACAGAGTTTTTCATCATATTAGTCATAAGAGCAATATCAGCACTTTCAAATTTTTGTTCTATTTGAGGTTTTGCTTCGTATAGTGTATTTCCAAACTTATCAGTTACTTTCATAACAAAGAATGGTTTTATTGAGTATCCACCATTAGCAAAAACTGCATATGATTGAGCCACTTGTAATGGAGTTCCTTCAGTTGTTCCTAAAGCTGCTGTTAAATTGTTTGGAACAATAAATCCAGCATCAATTTTCTTCATAGTATCCATAAGAGCTGGAATTCCAACTTTATTTAAAAGTTTTATAGAAACAATATTTTGAGATTTATCAAAACCTTGCATTAATGTCATACCGTTATAATATCTCTCTCCAAAGTTTCTAGGAGCCCAAGTACCAAATACAATTCTCGAATCTTCTACAACTAAGTTTTCTTCAAAACCTTTTTCTAAAGCTGTATAGTAGATAAAAGGTTTAAAAGATGAACCAACTTGACGTTTAGCTTGAACAGCTCTATTGAAGTTACCAGTTTTAAAGTTCTTACCACCTATAATACTTATAACTTCTCCATTTTTAGCATCAATTGTTACCATAGCACCTTGAAGTTTTTTATCATTTTTTAAACGTGGATAGTTTTCAAATTTATCCTTAGCAACTTTTTGAATATTTAAATCTAAAGTAGTTTGAACTGTAAGTCCATCATTATAAATCTGTTTTTCTTCAAAGTTTTCAAATAGAAACTTCTCAACTAAATCTGTAAAGTCAGGAGCATTAAACTCTATCTTTTTATCAAGAGCACCGTAAACTACTGTAGTGTTCTTATCCTTAAAATCATTTGACGAAGCTTTTGATTCATTGACAAATTTATGATTTAAAGCTTCATTATATTCAGCTTCAGTTATTAATCCAAATTTAAGCATCTGTTTTAATATTAATCTTTGTCTAACTAAAGATCTTTCAAGATTAGTTCTTGGATTATACATATTTGGTCTATTTGGAATTCCTGCTAAAAGAGCTGATTCAGCTAAGTTAACATTATTAACATCTTTTCTAAAGAAGTTATAAGCTGCAGTTTTTACACCGTAAGCTCCAGAACCAAAGTAGATTTCATTTAGATACTTCTCCATTATTTCATCTTTTGTATATTTTCTTTCAATTTCAAATGTGATTATAATCTCTTTTATTTTTCTAGAGAACTTTTTTTCATGAGACAGAAAAGCATTTCTAGCTAATTGCTGAGTTATTGTACTTCCACCCTGAGCTGCTCTTCCAGATTTTAAGTTAACTATAGCAGAACCTAAAATTCTAAATGGATCGATTCCATAGTGTGTTAAAAACTGTCTATCCTCTATGGCTATAAAAGCATTTTGTAAATTTTGTGGTATATGTTCTATATCCACAGGTTCTCTTGTTTCTTTTGAAATAACATCAATTACTTGTCCATTTCTATCATAAATTGTAGTAGGAATAGGAGGACTATAATTCTCAACTAGCTCTGAAACATTTGGTAGTTCTTTATAGTATTTATTTACTAAAAGACTTGCTCCAATCCCTCCAACAATACCTAAAGATACAATAAATATGGCAACATACTTAAGAATTTTCCATTTCATAAAATATCTCCATTTTAATTATTTTAGATTTTTTTGTCTTAATTGTCCACAAGCACCGTCTATATCAGTTCCCTTTTCTCCTCTAACAGTTACGTTTACTTTTCTAAAATCTTTTAAGTAATTGAAGATTTTATCAATTTTCTTTTGAGAAGGTCTTTGGTAATCTTTTCCATCTACTGGATTACATGGAATAAGGTTTAATATATGATCAAAGTTGTGAACAAAATCAGCTAAGTAAGCGATATCGTTATCAGAAACGTTGAAGTCATTGATTAAGATATACTCAAAAGTGATTCTTCTCTTAGTTTGTCTTTGATACTCTTGTAATATTGGGAATAAATCCTCTAATGGATATTTTGTATTAATTGGCATTAACTCGCTTCTCTTTTCATCAATAGCACTGTGTAAAGATATAGCTAATTCTACTGGGATTCTCTCTTCTAATAACTTCTCAATTCCAGGAATAATTCCAGAAGTTGAAATTGTGATTCTTCTCTTAGAAACGTTTACTCCTTTTTCACTTGATAAGATATCAATAGCCTTTATAACATTATCAATGTTAAGCATAGGTTCTCCCATACCCATAAATACAATGTTATTAATTTGTAATCCTTGCTTTAATAATCTTCTTTCAATTGTATAGAACTGGTTTGTAATTTCGTGTACATCTAAGTTTCTTGTAAATCCACCAAGACCTGTAGCACAGAATCCACACTTAACAGCACACCCAACTTGAGATGAGATGCAAAGAGTTGTTCTATCTTTGTGTCTTAAGATAACACTTTCAATTGTATTTCCATCTTCTAATTTAAATAAAAACTTTTCAGTTTTATCTATTTTAGAAACTTGGTGTTTTAATAGGTTTAAGAAAGGGATGTAAGCTTTCTCAGAAAGTAATTCTCTATCCTTTAATGATATGTTTGTCATATCGTTAATATCTCTTACTATTTTTTGGTTTAACCATGTAAAGATTTGTTTTCCGTAAAATTTCTTCATTCCTAAAGAAACTATAAAGTCTGTAAGCTCTTGTTCGTTTAAATTAAGTAAATTTATTTTATTTGACATATTTCCTCCATTGTTACTAATAAATACCTAATTTCCATTATAACAGATATTTCAGACTTTTACAATATATTTGTAATCTCCGCTACTGAAACCTCTCCTTTAAAGTTAGCTCTCTCTCCTTTTCCTCCACCTTTTATGTTTAGTACTTTAGAGAACTCCTTTAATAGTTCACCACAATCAATAGTTTTACTAGATATCACTCCTGCATCTTCCCAAATACCTATAAAAATATAATCACCTGGTATAATTTTATTTAAGTTTGTTATTGTATCCTTATCATCTTTATATACTATATATTTTCTATCATCCTTTTCAATAGCTGAACTTAATAGGTCTTTAGATAAGAAATTACAATATTTTAAATTTAACTCTTTAAATCTACTTTCAACTTCTTTCTTTTCGTTATTAAATTTTTCTACCATAGAAATTATCTCGTTATCTCTACAACTAAATATTCTATCTAGTTCTTTAATAGTTTTATTTTTCTTAACAAAATCTTCGATAGCTCTCTCTCCACTTAAAAAATAAAATCTAGTGTAATTTCCTTTGATTTTCTCAAAACTTATAATTTTGAATACTCTAATCTCTGAAATGTCAGATACATGGTATCCAGCACAAGCACTTGTATCCATATTATCTATAGTTATAATTCTAACATCACCAGTAACTTTATCACTTATTTTTTTTCTAAATGTATCAATAGAGTTAGCTTCATCTCTAGTAACTATTTTTTCTAAAATAGCTCTTCCCTCTCCTATAGCACTATTAATTTTTCTTTCTAATTCGTCTACGAAGTTTTCATCTAAATCTTTAGAATCTAAATCCACTGTTGTATAAGTTTCAGTCATTCTAAATCCAACAGTATTTAATCCATAGTCATTATATGCTATAGCAGAAAAAAGATGTTGAGCTGTATGTTGCACTCCTATATCAAAAACTCTATTAGTATCTACAGTATATGTATATTCACCTGGAGCAATTTCATTTTCAACTATAATTTTTTTATCATCTATAACAGTTAAAAATTTTGTATCCCCTATATAACCTTGATCTCCTATTTGTCCACCTTTACCATCTATATATAGATTATGTGACTCTACTTCAATAACCCAATTATCTTTTTCTTTTATACAAGAAAGTATTTTAATCATAGCTCCTCCTAAATGTTTTGATACCTTATTTTATAACGATATCCTAAGTATTTCAATCTATTTCAAGAAAGTATTTTAATTACATTGTCTATTCAAAAAGTATAGATTATGTTATACTATATACGAATAGTAAAATAACAATCAATTTAGATAGAGGTGTATATATGACAAGAGAGGAAAAAATTAAAAATACATATTTAGGTGCCCATGTATCTATACAAGGTGGAGTAGCTAATGCTTTTAAAAATGCAATGGCTATAGATGCAAATGGATTTGGAATGTTTGTTAAAAACCAGAGAAGATGGGATGCTAAACCATATACAGAGGATGAAATTTTAGAATTTAAAGATGCTATGAGAAGATATAAGTTTACTCCAGAACAGATTTTACCACATGATGGATATCTTATAAACTTAGGAAGTCCTGATGAGGAGAAAAGAGAGAAATCACTAAATGCTTTTTTAGATGAGATGCAAAGAGTAAATCAATTGGGACTTATATACCTGAATACTCATCCAGGAAGTCATCTAAAAGAGATAAGTGAAGATGAGTGCGTAAGACTTATAGCTGATTCAATAAATAAAGCACATAAAGCTGTTCCAAATGTTATAGTTGTTTTAGAAAATACAGCAGGACAAGGATCAAATATGGGTTATAAGTTTGAGCATTTAAGAGATATAATAAATCTTGTTGAAGATAAAACTAGAATAGGTGTTTGTTTAGATACATGTCATACAGTAGCAGCTGGATATGCTCTTTCAACAGAGGAGGAATATAATGCAACTATGGATGCCTTTGAAAACATTGTTGGATTTAAATATCTAAAAGGAATACACTTAAATGACTCTATGTTTGGAGTAGGAAGTAAAAAAGATAGACATCACAGTATAGGAGAGGGAACTCTTGGTATGGACTTCTTTAAAAGATTTATGAATGATGATAGATTTAGAAATATTCCAATAGTTATGGAAACAATAGATGAAACTATTTGGAAAGAAGAGATTGAACTACTTAGAAGTTTAATAGATTAAAAAATAAAGACACAGAAAATTCTGTGTCTTTTTATATATATGATTTATAGAGATTAGTTTCTCTCTAATGCCTTTTTTACATCTTCTAATGTATCTTCAACCATATTATCGTTTTTACCAATAGCGTTGTAGAAGAATACAACATATTTTCCATCTATTTTTTGTACAGCTTTTCTTCTAGTTGTTCCAGGAACTGAGAAGTATTGAATTCCTCTCTTCTCTCTATTCATTTCCCAATCACCAGATCTGTTGTATTGATTATCACCAAAAGCAGTTCTTGAAGTTTGAGGTAAGTCTCTTAATTTAGAGTCTATAACAATCTCTCTTTTTCCTAAGTGATTTTTCATAGAAAAAGCTCTTTTTTGATATCCAGTAGTATACATCTTTAATCTATCTTTTAATGCGTTTGCTTCTTTTTTAGAAACATCTGATGCAAAAGCTAAAGATGAAAGTAATAAAAATCCACATAATAATTTTTTCATAATTTTGTTCTCCCTATTTAGTAAGTTTTCTTATAGCTCTATATAAAGCTTTATCTTTTTCGACTTTTTCCATCTTTCCTAAAAACCAGTTAAGTTCTTGGTCATTTAGACGAAGCTCCTCTTTTATAAATCTTTCTAATTTCTCAACTTCCATAGGTAGTAACTCTTTTTTTAGTGAACTGTTAATCTCTTGTATTGTTCTTCCTCCTTCGAAAAAGAAAACAAGTTTTTGCCAGTTTGCAAAAAGGTCTACTTTTCTAAGAAGCATTACTGCTGTATAGTTAAGTTCTGGAAGAGTCTTAAATCCTTTTCTAGATAGAAATGATTTCATTTCATCATTTTTTTCAGTTTCAAAAAGAACCTCCCCAGCTTTTTTAGTATTCATAATTTTAGGTAACTTTGAACTTCTATCCTTTAATCTTAAGTATTTTGATAAAGTTAAAGTTTTTGTTTCAAGATAAAAGTCTATTGCAAATTCATTGAAACTCTTACCTTCTGGAATAGTTCCCTCTTCGATGTAATCTATCATTAAATCAATTTTTTTGAAATCAACCATTTTTGTATACCCTCCTGAAAAATAAGAATTAAAATATTTGCTACTTATTATATCACAACTTTAATTAGTTGAACAACTAAAAATTTAAAAAAATTATTATTTTTTATAATTTGTAATTTGATATTAAAACTCGTTTTTAGAAACTCTACATATAAAAATAACCTATAAAAATAAATTAAAAATTATAAAGCTTGATTTTATAAAATATAAGAATTATAATTATATTATTACTATTTAGGAGGATTAAAATTGAGATTAGATAAATTTTTAGTAGAATGTGGAATTGGAAGTAGAAGTGAGGTAAAGAAACTGATATCTTCTGCTGAAATAACTATAGATGGATGTATCTGTAAAGATAACAATAAAAACATAGATGAGAAAAATACAGTGGTAGAGTATAAGGGTAGAAGAGTTATATATAAAGAGTTTAGATATTATAAGCTATATAAAATAGATGGATATATAACTGCTACTGAAGATAAAAAAGAAAAAACTGTAATGGAGCTACTACCTGAGTGGGTAAATAAAAAAGATCTATTTCCAGTTGGAAGATTGGATAAAGATACTGAAGGATTACTTTTCTTTACAAATGATGGTAAGTTAGCCCATGAATTAACATCTCCTAAAAAACATGTGGATAAAATATACCGTGTTTCTTTAAGAGATGATATTGGAGAGGGAGAGATTGAAAAACTTGAAGCTGGAGTAGATATTGGTGGATATATAACTCAACCTGCAAAAGCTGAAATTGTAAATTCTAAAGAGATACTTTTGAATATAAAAGAGGGTAAGTTCCATCAAGTAAAAAAAATGTTGAAAGCTGTTGGAAATGAAGTTACATATTTAAAAAGAGAGACTTTTGGAAAATTAACTTTAGAGGATATGGTTCCATGTGAAGTTAGAGAGATTGAAAGAGATGATGTTATATAGTTTTCTATAAATTTCCATAAAAAAAATGATAGGACTTTTTTAGGAGGAACATTGAACGAGATAGTTATTAAAGAAAAACATGAAATAAGTACCCAACGTAGAAAGAAAAAAAGTAAAGAGGAGAAAAAGAGTATATTTGAAATATACAAATCTCCAAAAACAATGAAAGATTATTTTTTCTATCTAAAGGATTTTTTAACTTATGTTTATGATGGTGATTCTCCAATAGAAGGGGATGAGATAATTGAACTTATGACTGGAATAGAAAAAAGTGATATAGAAGATTATTTATCACATCTTCTAAATGAGAGAGAGATGAAAAAAACATCTGTAAATAAAGTTATATCATCTTTAAAATCTCTTTATAAAGAGTTGGAAAAAAACGGGTATGATAATCCGTTTAAATATATTGGACTTTTTAAAACAGCAAGAAATTTAGATAATATATTAAAAGTATCCTTTGATGATATAAAAGAGATTTTGAAAAATTATAAAGTTAGTGGAGAAAAGGAGTATAGAAACACTCTTATTTTACATACACTTTTTTATACAGGAATGAGAAGTCAAGAACTTCTGTCTTTACAGTTTAAACATATACTAAAAAGAAATGGAGAGTATTTTGTAAAATTAGAAAAAACGAAAAGTGGAAGAGAACAATATAAACCACTACATAATTTTCTAATAAACAAAATTGCAGACTATAAAAATTATATAATTAATGTGTATAGAATGGACGAGGAGGAGTTAGAAGAGAGGTATCTTTTCTGTAGTTCCTTTGAAAAAAACAGACCTTTATCCTATAGAGCTCTATACAATGTTGTTCAAGAAATGGGTCAAGTTATAAATAAGGATATTAGTCCACATAATATTCGTCACGCCATTGCGACTGAACTTTCATTAAATGGAGCAGATTTAATAGAGATTAGAGACTTTTTAGGTCACTCAGATACAAAAGTTACTGAAGTTTATATAAATGCAAAATCATTAATCGAAAAGAAGGTCCTTGATAAAATACCTGTGCAATCTATGGATGAAGACTTTTAAACACGATTTAAAAGCTATATTATTTGGTTATACAACTAATTTTAATGAAAATAACTGTTATTTTCGAAACAAAACTACATATAATTAACATTATATGTAGTTTATTTTTAACAAATAAAAGATAATTATTATTTCGAATAATTTAAGGAGGTTTTTCTATGAATTTTATAGATTTAGATTATGTAAAAGAGATATATAAACCTAGAGAGTTAGAATCGTATAAAGGTGATTTTGGCCATACTCTGATTTTATGCGGAAGTTCTGGAATGGTCGGAGCTGGATTTTTTGCAAGTATGGGTGCTGTAAAATCAGGTTCAGGACTTACAACTTTAGGAACTTATCGTGAAACTTTTGATATTTTCTCTATAAAACTAAACGAAGTTATGTTGCTTAATTTAGATGAGATCAATATATTAGATAATTTAGAAAAATTCTCATGTATAGTTTTTGGAAGTGGATTTGGAATAAATCAAAAAAATGAGCACCTTTTAAAAGAGCTGCTTTCAAATTTTCCAAAACCTATAGTTATTGATGCAGATGGATTAACTATGTTAGCCAAAAATAGTAATCTAGATTTTTTAAAAAATAGAACTTATCCTACAATTTTAACACCTCACTATGGGGAGTTTTCAAGACTTACAAATTTAGACATAGAATATATAAAAGTAAATAGAGTAGCTATCGCAAAAGAGTTCGCCCAAAAGTATAGTTGTATACTACTTTTAAAAGACCACAAAACTTTAATTACTAATGGAGAAAATATCTTTATAAATACAACAGGAAATAGTGTTATGGCAACAGGAGGAATGGGTGATGTTTTAAGTGGAATAATCGGATCTTTTATAAGTCAGAAATATTTACCTTTAGATGCAACTTTATTAGGAACATATATACATGGAAAAAGTGGAGAACATTTTTCAGAAAGTTACTACTGCACAACTCCAACTGATATAATCAATATACTTCCTAAAATTATAAAAGGTATAGAGTTTTAAACTCTATACCTTTATTTTATTTTTTCTCATCTCTAGATAAAGAATAGGGAATAGCTAATGATATTGCAATTAAAACAATTCCTATAAATACCCCTATCCAAGGCGTTCCATGAAAAAGAAAATTATACTTTTCAGATAAAAAAAGTAAAGTAGTTTTACCACCAATAACATTTTTAAAAAGTCCGATACTATTTAATACGGGATAAGCAAGTGTGAAAAGAAAAGCTCCAATCAATCCCCCTAAAATAACATATATACTTTTTAAATATCCGGCTCCAAAACTTGCAACTGCAGTTCCAGGACAAAGTCCAATCATTCCAAAACCTAAAGCTAAAATTGCACTTCCTAGTATAACTCCAAAATTCATAGGTTTAATACTAAAATGATCTAAAGGAATTATATTTAAAGCTACACTTAGATATAGAAGAGACATACTAAATCCTATGGCAAAAACAATTATTTTCATAAGAGTTAAATCTTGAAGTTTTAACATTTTAGATATAACAACTCTATTTGTTGCTCCAGCATAATATAGTGCTAATCCAAAAAGTAAACCTAGTATTAATCCTAAAAGTGGTACATTATCAAAAAATAGATTTCTCATATTATTCACCTATCCTTTTGGCAATGATTACAGCTATTGGAAATAAAACTATTGTAAAAATAATGCTACTTACAGATAGTTGCATTATTCCACTCATCATATGTCCACTTGTACATCCACCAGCCATTCTAGCTCCAAAAAGTAAAAGTACTCCACCTAGAAAAAGTTTTACTCTAGAGATTCTATCTTTTTCTAACAAGCTTTCCTTTTCTATAAACTCCTCTTTTTTTCTAAAAAATATTCTACCTAACATACCTCCTAAAAAAACACCAACAACAAATATAATTCCATAGTTATACGGAGTCACTATACTTTTAGCAATACCATCTTGATTATAATAATCGATTAAACTATAAAATTCAGTTCCTTCTCTGAAAATTATATCATCTTGAAAAACTGTTTGAATCATTCCAGATGCGACACTAAATTGTGTTGAAATTCCAATTGGTTTTATAAGTAGTATAGATATAAAAAACACACTTCCTAAAAAAACACCTTTTAAGATCCATTTTCTTTTCATAATTTCTTACCCTCCTTAAAAAGAGTCATTTGAGTATAACTCTATATATGTATAAGTTTATTCGATAAAAAATTATTTTTTCTTTTTTATAATTTATATAAAAACAGGGGTAGAATAATCTACCCCTTGTCTAACTATACTAACTCTCCCTTTGCAATAACCTTTTTAAGTCTTAAATGTTTATCTAAAAATACGATATCAGCAAAACATCCAGGTTGTAGCTTTCCATACTCATTATCAATGTTTACAGCTTTTGCAGGATATAAAGTTGCCATTCTTACAGCTTCTTCTAAAGTTATATCACAATATTTAACTAAGTTTCTAACTCCAGCATCCATAGTTAGTGCAGAACCACCTAAAGTTCCATCCTCTCCAAAACACTTTCCATCTTTATAGAAAACTTTGTTTCCTTCAAAGTAGAAGTATTCCATATCTGTTCCAACAGGAGAAACAGCATCAGTAACTAAATATAATCTTTCTCCCATAACTTTAATAGCTGATTTTATAGCAGAGTAGTGACAGTGGAATCCATCAGCAATTACTCCAGCTTTAATATCACTATCAAATACAGCACCAACAACTCCAGGTTCTCTGTGGTTGAAAGATGACATTCCATTGTATAGGTGAGTTGCAAGAGTTATTCCGAAACCTTCTTTTTCTTTCACTTGCTCATAAGTAGAGTTAGAATGCCCTACTGCCACATGTATTCCAGCTGCGTTTAGTTTCGAAATTATTTTTTTATCTGTATTTTCTGGAGCTAATGTAACTATTCTTACATTTTCTTTTCCAGCTTCTACCATTTTATCTATCATAGCTTCATCAGCTTTTCTTATAAATTTAGGATTATGAATTCCCTTTTTTTGTAAAGAGATATATGGTCCTTCTATATGTAGTCCAACAACTCCATACTTACCTTTATTCTCAATACCTTTAACTAACTCAATAGCTTTTTCAATATTTTCATCTCCAGTTGTAATAAGTGTTGGAGTAAAAGAAGTACATCCATATTTTAAATTAGTTTTATGCATTGTATCTAAAGTCTTTAATGATATATCATCATTAAATAAAACTCCTCCACAACCATTTAATTGTAAATCTATAAATCCAGGAGTTACATATGCATTTTCAGCATCTATAGTTTCAATATTTCCATAAGTAGTTGTTAACTCCTCTTGAGGTATAATATCAACTATTCTCTCTCCATCTATAATTAAAACTTTACCAGTATAAAATTTATTTCCTATAAATAACTCTCCATTTACAATAGCCTTCATTATTAGTTCATCTCCCTATTTTCCACAACTTTTGTATAACTCTTCTATTAATAAATCTGTATCTAAATTACTTTTTTCAATATCTTTAAAGTATCTATAAGTTCCAACTTTTAACTCTGTACAAGCAGCTTCATCAGAAACAATAATTCCTTTTGGATGTAATTGAAGTGCACTGATAGTCCACATATGATTTACACCTTGCTCAACTGCATGGTGTAATGCTCTTGCTTTATTATGTCCATTAACCATTATTAAAACTTCTTTTGCATCAAGAATAGTTCCAACTCCAACAGTTAAAGATAACTTAGGTACTCTATCTATATCTCCACCGAAGAATCTAGCATTTGCAATTATTGTATCCATAGTTAACTCTTTATCTCTAGTTCTTGAACTTAAAGATGATCCTGGCTCATTGAAAGCAATATGTCCATCAGGTCCAATTCCTCCTAAGAATAAATCGATTCCTCCAATAGCTTTTATTTTTGCTTCGTAATCTTCACACTCTTTTTTGTAATCAGTTGCTAATCCATTTAATATGTTGATGTTTTCCTCTTTTGCATCTATATGTTTAAAGAAGTTTTCATACATATAGTAATGGTAACTTTGGTCGTTAGCTGGAGATAACCCAACATATTCATCCATATTAAATGTTACTACATTTTCAAAAGATATAATTCCATCTTGGTAAAATTGAATTAATCTTTTATACATAGCTAAAGGTGTTCCCCCAGTTGGTAAACCTAATACAAATGGCTTCTCTGCAGTTGGCTTTGCATCTAATATTTTCTTTGCAACATAAACTGCTGCCCAGTCCCCAATATTTTTCTCAGTTATAATTACTCTCATTCTAAATCACTCCCTTGAATTGTTTACATATTCTACATTAAAGTTACCATTTATTTTTGGAAAAGTCAACCTTTTTAGAAACTTTTTTTCTAAAATGTTTTATAAAAATGAATTATATTTACATTTTGAATTTTTTTACACTTTCTACAGCATCTCCAATTAATCTGTTTGCTTTTTCTCTATCCCTTTGAATTAACTTAACATAAAGGATATCAATAACAGTTAATTGTGCCATTCTAGATGAAAGAGAAGTCGATCTTAAATTACTTTTTTCAACTATAGTACTTAAAGATATATCCCCAATATCCTTTATAGGATTTGTTGCTACTTTAGTTAATGTAATTACTTTTACACCTTTTTCTTTAAACTCTAAAATACTTTGATATATATCTAAAGTTTGACCACTATAAGATATTACAAATACTAAGTCTCCCTCTTGAGCTGTAGAAGCATTTGTTAACTGTATATGTTGATCAGTTTCAAATATAACATTTTTACCTAGCTCCCATAGTTTATATTGAAAGTCTCTTGCAATTATTCCAGAAAATCCAGCTCCTAAAAGAAATATTCTATTTGCATTTTCTATAGCTTCAACAGCTTTTTCTATCTCTTGGAAGTTTAAAACTTTATATGTATCCTCTACACTTTTAATGTTTTCATAAACAACTTTTTTAGCTAATATTTCTGTACTGTCGTCAACACTAATCTCATCATAGATTATTTGAATCTCTTTTTCATTATTCTTCATAGCCAAATCTCCAGCTAATGCTATTTTAAACTCTGGAAATCCTTTAAATCCAAGTTTTTTAGCAAATCTAACTACTGAAGCTTGACTCACATCACACTTAACAGCTAAGTCATATGTATTTAATGTTTTTATCTCATCCATATTCTCTAATAGATAGTGAGATATCTTTTTCTCGTTTTTAGTAAAGCTTTCTTGAAACTCTTTTAACTTTATAAGCGTTCCACCCATAATTTAAAACCTCCGTTATATATTCTCTCTCTTTTTAAGTTCTTTTTCAATTTCGTTTAAAACTTTCCTTTTATTCAAACTCCATTTAGGTTCAACAACCTCATCCTTTTTTCCATCACCTGTTACTCTATGAACAACCATTTTATCAGGTAGAAGTTTTAATATAGTAACTACAATATCCACATACTCATCTAAAGTGAAAACTTTAAAGTTTGTATCATTATATAATCTTTCTAAAGGAGTTCCTTTTATAATATGAAGAGAGTGGATTTTTATTCCCCAAGCACCAGATTGAACGATGCACCTAGCTGTATTTAAAATATCTTCCCTCTCCTCTGTAGGTAATCCTACAATCATATGTGTAACAAACTTTATATCATTATCTTTTAGTTTTTTAGATGTTTCAAGGTACGTAGAAAGAGGATAACCTCTATTTATTATTTTTGCAACTTTATCATCAATTGTTTGAAGACCTAGCTCTATCCAAAAGAAATGTTTTTCATTTATCTCTTTTAAAAGTTCTAAAGTATCATCCTCTATACAATCAGGTCTAGTTCCTATTGCTAATCCTAAAACTTTTGGGTGATTTAAAGCTTCATAATAAATCTCTCTTAAATAATCTACATCACCATATGTATTTGTAAAGTTTTGAAAATAAGCGATCACTTTCTTATCTTTAACTTTATCTTTTAGAAACTCTAATTGTTCATCAATTTGTTCTGTTATACTTTTTCTTCTATTTCCAGCAAACTCTCCACTTCCAGCGTCACTACAAAATATACATCCACCGTGAGCAACTTTTCCATCTCTATTTGGACAAGTGAATCCACCATCTAAAGATACTTTAAATATCTTGTCTTTAAACTCATCTTTAAAAAAATCATTTAAAGAATAAAATCTTCTATTATTGTGTTTCTCCATTTTCTTTTTCCTTCTCTTTCTCTTTTTCCATTCTCTCAAGTTTAGAATATATACATCCACAGTAGTCCTGTCTATATAACTCATGTTCTTTAGATAGATTTACACTTCTTAAGTATCTGCTTTTCTTTTTAAAATCTCCTCTTAAAAACTTAACTCCATACTTTTCTTCAAGTTCAATTCCAATCTCATTTATCCACTGAGCATTTTTCATAGGACTTATACTTAAAACAGTTGAAAAATATTCATATCCCAACTCTTTAGCTTTTTTTGCAGTAGCTTCCATTCTAAGTTTATAACATCTGTAGCATCTAGCTCCGCCCTCTTTTTCTTTTTCAAATCCCTTAATTTTTTCTATAAAATCTTTACCTGGACTATATTCACCTTCGATTATAGTCATCCCAAATTCCATAGCATCATTAAATGTAAATTGTTCATTTAATCTAGTGATGTATTCCTCTTTCTCTGTTATATTTGGATTATAAAAATATATATCAATATTTAAATATGTTTTTAGGTACTCAAGTATAGCACAACTACATGGTGCACAACATGAGTGTATTAAAAGTTTTTTTCCACTGTTAAGACCTATCTTATCCAGCTCTTTTTGCATTTCTAATTCATAATTTACCTTCATGTTATCATTCCTTTTTTCATTTATATTATGATTATATCATATAACCTAGAGTTTTTTTAATGTTTCTGATATAATTAAGTTAATTATTTTTCGGAGGTGTTTTATGAACAAGAAAATTTTTGTTATGTTAGCTAATGGATTTGAACTAATTGAAGCGATGTCACCAGTAGACGTTTTAAGAAGAGCAGGACTTAATGTGGTTACTGTATCTACTATGGAAAACACTTTAGAAGTTGAGTCAGCTCAAAAAGTAAAAGTTGTTGCTGATATAAATATTTCTGATATTAATGTAGGAGAGGGAGTAATGGTTGTTATACCTGGTGGATTCCCTGGATATGTTAACTTAAGAAGCGATTTAAGAGTTGTTGAGATTGTTAAGGAATATTTAAATAGCAGTGATAAGTTTGTTGGAGCTATTTGTGGAGGACCAACAACTTTAGGAATAAATGGATTAATTGGAGATTATAAATTTACTTGTCACACATCTGTTAAAGAGGAGATGGCTAGTGAAAAGTATGAGCATAAAGATGTTGTAGTTGATAGAAACTTAATTACTTCTCCAGGAGCTGGAAAATCTGTTGAGTTTGGTCTTGCTTTAGCTAGTGTTTTTGTAGATGAAGCTACTATAACTAAAGTTAAAAAAGGAATGGAACTTATATAATAAAATTAGTAAGTAAAAAGGAGACTCTATTAAAGTCTCCTTTTTTATATAATATAGTATATTTTTTAATCAACTAGGTAATATTCGATTGTACTAACAACTCTCACATTTTTAATCTGTGGATTGTGTTGATCTCTGTTAGTTATAGTAAACTGTCCTTGATTTGCAGATTTAATCTTTCCTAAAGAACTATTTGAATCCTTTGCAAATTTTTCAGCAACCTCTCTAGCATTTTTAGTAGCCATCTCAATCATCTCAGGTTTTAAATCATTAAGTTTTGTATAAATATAGTCAGTTGTAGTTCCATATTGATTTGAATTTCCTAGAGCTATATTTTCTTTAACAAGTTCACCAATTTTATTCGTTAAAGTATATACCTTATCCACTTTAGTTGAATAAACAGTGACTGTTTGAGTTGCTACATATCTAAAAGCAGCAACATTATTATCATATTGATATAACATCTTGTCTTCAATAGTAGGTGCTGAAATAGTTATCTCATTGCTCTCTATTCCGTTCTCTTTTAAGAATTCAATAATTCTACCATTATCTCTTTCTAAATTAGAGTAGATTTCTGAAAGTTCATTTCCAGCAACTTTGAAATCAATTGGCCATAGAACCACATCAGCCATAACCTCTTTTTCAGCTAATCCTTTTACAGTTACAACTCTGTCCATTGTTTTTGCTTTTATAAAGCTCTCTCCTAAAGTGTAACCTAAAATCCAAAGGCCAAGAAAAATACATACTCCTAAAATTCCATAACTTGTATTTAACCTATTTCTCATATAACCCTCCTAATTGAAAAATTATTTTGAAACTGTAATATACTACTCCTCTTCTTCCTCGTCCTCTTCAACAAAGAAATCCTCATACATCTCATCTTCATCATCAACTATAAGAAAATCTATTTCATCTAAACAATTTTCTAATTTTAAATTTTCTGGTAACTCAGCTTCTTCAATAAAAGCAAAGTTCTCATCCTCTAAAGTTGCTAAGAATAGATGTGGTAAGAATCTATCAAACTCACTAACATAAGTTGTACTTCCAAAAGGTTGTCCTTGTTTAGAGTTTTTATTTAACTCTCTTGAGTATTTTGTATGGTTTGAACAATCGTGAACAACTACTGGCCAATTCTCATCACAAGCTTGTTTCATAAGTTTAAATGTAATCTCTCTTGACCAAAGTGGAGATATATATCCTCTTCTAGCCATATACATTCTCTCTCCAACATAGTTATTTATATTGTCTTCCCCAAAGTGAAGTTCAGCACAGTTTATAAAGTCTATACCTGTTGCTAGAATCTTTTCCTTCTTTTCTTGGAACTCTTCATAAAATTCTGGAGTCATTGGAGTCTCTATTCCAACCATTGGAATATACTCTTTAGCTATTGCCATATTTTCAATAACTTTATCACTACATTTAACAGCACCTAAATTAAATCTTAACTCATTTAATCCAGCTTCACCAAGTTTTTGTAAGTTCTCTCTTGTACATAGAGAACCATTCGTATACATATGTTGATAAATTCCAGCTTCACTTAGCTTTTTTATAATTCCATAATATTTTTCAATATCTAAGAACGGCTCTAAGTATACATATGCAATTCCACTAGGTTTTTTCTGTATTGATAATAATAGGTCTATATCCTCTTCATAATAAAGAGTCTCTCCAATTTCCCACATTCCATCTGGAATTGGCTCTTGATTATCAATATTATCATGGTAGTAACAGAACTTACATAGTAAGTTACATTGGTGAGTTTTTCTTATTCCACCAAGACCGTCACCAAATAAGCAAGAAACACATCCTTTAGGGAATTTTTGTTGATCTCCAACGAAGAATGTTCTTCCTTTAAGATTTTTCAGATCAGCAATCTCATCTTTCATCTCTTGGTGTCTTTTATTAACTGCTAACTCAATCTGTCTAACAGTTGAATCTATAATTGGGCTAAATCTTTTAAATACTTCTGTTTTATCTCCAGAAAGTGATGATAAATGACTAAACCACTCTAATGCATCTTTTTTTGATATTTTCATTATTTATTCTCCAATTCTAAAATTAAAATATAATCTATCTTTAATTATATACCTTTTGAGTAAAGATTACAACTAAATAATATGTTAAAGTGTTGCAAAGGCTAAGTCCACTACTTTAAAACCATCAATGGCAGCACTTATAATTCCACCTGCATATCCAGCTCCCTCTCCTATTGGATAAAGACCTTTTGTATTTACTGATTCTCCAAACTCATTTCTTGTAACTTTTACAGGAGCAGATGTTCTAGTTTCTGGCCCTATTAAATTTGCATGCTCACTTATAAAGTTTCTTTGTGTTTTTTCCCAATACCCCATAGCCATTTTCATATTCTTAGATATTACCTCTGGGAAAAGATTATTTAAGTCATAGCTTTTCAATTCCATCTCATAACTAGACTCGATCTTTCTATTTGTAGTTTTCCCTTTTAAGAAATCAAGAGTATTTTGATATAGTGCTCCGTAATTTCCAATTATATCATAAGTTTTCTTTTCAAGTTGATCTTGGTATTCCATTCCTGAGAAAAGTTCATCTCCAAACTCATTAGCTTTAACTCCTACAACAAGTGCTGAGTTAGAAAATCTACCATCTCTTTGAGAGTAACTCATTCCATTAACAAGTGTCCCTCCCTCTTGAGAAGCAGCGTTTACAATTACACCACCTGGACACATACAAAATGAAAATACTCCTCTTTCTTCATCTCTATTGTTATAAGTTAAGCTATATGTTGCAGCTTCTAAATTTGGGTGAGAACACATCTTACCATACTGCATTGTATCTATATCCACTCTTGGGTGTTCGATTCTTGCTCCTATGGCAAAAGGTTTATTTTCCATAAAAACACCATGTTTATGAAGCATTCTATAAGTATCTCTCGATGAGTGTCCTATAGCTAATATTACATGATCAAATAAAACATTCTCTTCTACTAAGATTGGTGATTTCAGATTTTGAATCTTTATACCTTTTACTTTTCCATCTAAAATTATAACATCCTTTATTAAAGTGTTAAAATGAAACTCTCCACCTAAATTTATAATTTTTTCTCTTAAATTTTTTACTACTACCTTTAATACATCAGTTCCTACATGTGGTTTATAATCCCAAAGTATTTGTTCTTGGGCACCATTAGCGACTAACTCTAAAAATA
This sequence comes from Cetobacterium sp. 2G large, assembly GCF_014250655.1. Classification (NCBI taxonomy): domain Bacteria; kingdom Fusobacteriati; phylum Fusobacteriota; class Fusobacteriia; order Fusobacteriales; family Fusobacteriaceae; genus Cetobacterium; species Cetobacterium sp. 2G large. The sequence continues at coordinate 922,813 of NZ_JACHTH010000005.1, forward strand.
TTTTATTCATATATCCACTTTTTACTCTAGTGTTTAACTTTCCATCTGAATATGTTCCTGCTCCACCCTCTCCAAATTGAATATTTGAATTAGGATTAAGCATACTAAATTTTATAAATTCATCAATAGTTTTATCTCTATCGTCAACTTTTTCTCCACGTTCATAAACTATAGGCTTTATTCCAAGTTCACAAAGTCTAAGAGCAGCAAAAAGTCCAGCTGGTCCAGCTCCTATAACAGCAACTCTTTCTATTCCATCTTTTGCTTTATAGTTTACTTCCTCATTCTCTTTAAATGGATTTACATTTGTTAGAGATGAGATATCTACATCATTTTTTAATGTAACCTCTATATTGTAAACAAATTTTATATCAGTTTTTTTTCTACTATCTATTGATCTTTTTGAATACTCTATTTTTTCTATATTCTCTTCTTTTATTCCTCTTTTAATGATCTCTTTTTTAAGTTCAAGGGTTTGATCTTTTTCAATAGAAACATTAATATTGTTTATAACGACTTTCACTTTACACCTCTTTTTAAATAAAAAAGCTCCGAATGATATTCTTCAAAAGAATTGTATTCGAAGCATTTTGTAATTATACTATTTTTTCCTCTAAAGTTTTTCCAACTCTAAATTTAACAACTTTTTTCTCTTTTAATTTCATTTTCTTACCTGTTTGTGGGTTTCTTACGTGTCTTGCTGCTCTAGTAACTACTTCAAATTTTCCCCATCCTATAAATGATACTGGTTCACCTTCAACTAACTTTTGTTCAACTAAATCTAAAAATAACTTAACTGCCTTCTCTGCATCTTTTTTAGTGTATTCACCTGTTTTTGCAAATAAATCGATAAACTCTTTTTTAGTCATTGTTACCCTCCTTGAACTATTATAGAATATAGTATGCAAGAAACCAAAAAGTTGAAAACCCTTTATTTATGGTATCTTTAAACCGATTATACTCAGTAAACCCTTAAATGTCAATACTTTATGTATATTTTTTTGTATTTATTTTAAAAAAATGTAAAAATATGGCGATAGAGGTGGGACTCGAACCCACGAAGCTTACGCTCTACACGCGTTCCAGGCGTGCTCCTTAGCCACTCGGTCACTCTACCTTGCTCATTAATTAATACTTTTTAATAATATCACATGAAAAGAGAAAAATCAATAAACTTCATGTATTTTTTACTTTATAATTCCCCTCTCCTGATACTTTAAAAACTCAGGTAACATAACTTTTTCATATAGTTCAGGAACATAGATTTTTATAACTTCAGCTCTTTTTAAAACTCTCTCCATAGGAGCGTTAAATTTCTTCCAAGTATGTCCATCAGAAGTTAAGTTTTGCATAAATCCTTGATATCTATCACAAACATTTGCAAATTTAGCTTCATTACTTTCACACTCTTCAAACTCTAACCAAAGGTTTAAAAACTCATCTTTTTGATCATCTGGTAGGAGAGAGAAAAGTTTAACTGCAGCTTTTAACTCATCGTCAGCTTTATCAGGTCTTACTTCACCAAAAGCGGGAGTATCCCCAGCGTATATCTCAACTAAATCATGGATTAAAATCATTTTCAGAGATCTTTCTAAATTGACCTCTCCTTGAAAGTACTCTTTTATTGTCAAAGCAACTAAAGCCATATGCCAACTGTGCTCTGCATCATTTTCCTCTCTTTTTCCATTTACAACAAGTGATTGTCTAAAAATATCCTTCACTTTATCAATTTCAAATAAAAATGCCATCTGTTTTTGAATTCTTTCCATTTTTTATGTATCCCCCTTCTTTTAGTTTCATTTTTATCTTCTGTAACGCTTTTTTTGCTCTTCTATATTTTTTGTTCTTGCGTTTATTTTCTTATTGTACTTCTTTTTAGGTAGCTCTAATGTAGACATAACTCCTTGAGCAAACTCTATCTCCATTTCAGGAATAGAGAATCCAATTGTATTTTCAATATCTTTTAACATACTTTCATTTCTATCTGTAACAAAAAGGTATGATTCTCCTTTTTCTCCAGCTCTACCAGTTCTTCCAATTCTATGGATATAACTTTCAACATCCTCTGTAATATCATAGTTAAATATATGAGTTACTCCAGTGATGTCTACTCCTCTTGCTGCAACATCTGTTGCAACTAAAAATTGAAACTCTACATCTTTAAATGCTTTCATTATTTTCTCTCTTTTAGCTTGAGGTATATCACTATGTAGTTTTTGACAAGAGTATCCTCTAGATGATAACTCCTCTTCTAAACTATCAACTCTAACTTTAGTTCTACAGAAAATAATTCCCATAAATGGATTTGTATCATTTAATAGAGAACAAAGAGTATCTAATTTTCTTCTATCTGATGTTTTTATAATATGCTGATTTATATTTGCTAGTTTATTCTCTTTACTTTCAATAACAATATTTAGTGGTTCTTTTGTTATTCTATAAGCTATCTTCTTAACTGTAGAATCTATTGTTGCAGAGAAACAAAGAGTTTGTCTTTTTCTACTACAAACTTCAATAACTTTATCAATCTCATTTCTGAATCCCATCATAAGAATTTGATCAACCTCATCTAAAACTAATGTTTTTATTTTAGATAGATCAATTGCTTTTCTTTCTATTAAATCAACTAACCTTCCAGGAGTTCCAATAACAATATCAACTCCAGATTTTAAAGTTTCTATTTGACCAGCTATCTCTCTACCACCATAAGCTAGCATAATTTTTTTATTATCGTAATTTATTTTTTCGCACTCTTCTGCAATCTGGATTGCTAACTCTCTTGTTGGAGTTATTATTAAACTTTGTGGTAATTTCCCATTTCCACCTAAGTTTTGTATAATAGGTATTATAAAAGCTAAAGTTTTTCCACTTCCTGTAGCTGCTTGAGCTATGACATCTTTACCATTTAATATTGGTGGAATTCCCTCTTTTTGTATATCAGTTGGCTCTTTAATTCCCATCTTACTTAAAAGTTCTATTATATTTTTATTAACATTTAAATTATTAAAATTATTCACATATTCTCCTTCGATTTTAACTTTATTCAATTGTTTATTATAGCATTTATTCGCTAAAAAGGGAACAAGTATAAAATTAAGTTTTATTGTACAATTTTAATCTTTGACTTTTGTAAAAAATCTGTTAAAATATATTTATTTATTTTTTTTATATTTAGGAGGAATTTGTAATGCAAGATTGTCTAAGCGGACAAAAATATATACTAGTTTTTGGAGCTTCTGTTGTTGATATGTTTGGTTTTTGCAACTCATCATATAAAGCCTGCGATTCTATTCCAGGAAAGATAAAAATATCTTTCGGAGGAGTTTCAAGAAATATAGCTGAAAATATGGCTAGAGTTGGAGTTAAAACTAAGTTCATATCTATCATAGGAGATGATGAGATAGGACGTTCAATGTTAACTCACTCTTTAAAAATTGGATATGATATGAGAAATTCTTTAGTTTTAGAAGGAAAAAGCACACCAACGTACATGGCTATTTTAGATGAGAGCGGAGAGATGGTTTCAGCAGTAGCAGACTTAGATAGTATAAGTGCTATGACAACTGATTTTATAGACTCGAAAGCACCTATGATAGAAAATGCTGCATTTACATTCTTAGATGCTGATGATCCAGAGAACTTAGAGTACCTATTAACTAAGTTTCAAGGAAAAACAAATTTCATCTTAGACCCAATCTCTTCAATAAAAGCTGAAAAGGTTAAACATCTTATAAAATATTTCCATACAATAAAGCCTAATAGAGTTGAAGCTGAAGTTTTATCTGGTATTAAAATTAATACTAGAGAGGACTTAGAAAAAGTAGGAACTCACTTTTTATCTTTAGGAATTAAAAATGTATTTATAAGTTTAGATGCCGATGGAATTTACTATACTAACGGAGTAGAGAGTGGAACATTAAAAGCTACTGGAGTTACAGTTAAAAATGTTACAGGAGCAGGAGATTCTTTTGTTGCAGGATTAGGATTTGGTTATATGCATGACCTTCCTATAAAAGAGACTGTTAAGTTCGCTATGGCGATGTCAATTGTTACAATATCTCATGAAGAGACTATTCACCCAAACATGGGGCATGAGTTAATTCAAGAAATAATAGCAAAAACAAATTGGAATGAAAATTAAAAAAATGGACTAAATTTAGTCCATTTTTTTATTAGTTATTTCTTTTACCAAATAATCTTAAAAGATTTAGGAATAGGTTTACAAAGTCTAAGTAAAGCATTAAAGCTCCAATAGTTGAAAACTTATTATAATCTTCCTCTGTTAAATCATTAGATTGGAATATTTTTACAATTCTATTTATATCATAAGCAATTAGAGCTGTAAATAGTACTACTGCACATACAGATATAAACCATCCAAGAATTGATATTTTTAAGAATAGATTTAGGAGAGAGACAATTACTAAAGCAATTAATCCTCCTTTAAAGAAACCATCATATGATGAAAGATCCTCTTTTGTTTTTAATCCATAAATTGTCATTCCAACAAATATAAGAGATGTAACTCCTAAAACATAAAGAATAGAATATGGATTGTAGATTAACATAACTACAGAAAGAACTAAACCGTTCATAGCTGAATACGCTATAAATAAAAGTTTTGCAGTTCCACTACTTATCTTATTTATACCAAAGTTTATACCAAGAACTAATAACAACTCTGCTACTATTATAAAAGTCATATAGTTAGCTACAAAAGATATTAACGGTTGACTTTGGACAACATACCAAGAAACACCTCCTGTAATTAAAAGCCCTAAGAACATTTGCATAAAAACTTTTCTTAGAAAACTATTTTTTGTAGAAATCTCAATTGAATTATACATAATTAACCTCCTCAATTATTTTAAAATTAAATATAAAAAGCTGGCTAAGCCAGCTGTTAAAATCTATATTTTTAATCTTCATCATTTATAAACTCATATAGCTTTTTCTTATCATTCACCACTTTAGTTTTTATTTTTTCCTTTACCTCTTTTTTCATTTTTGGAATTTTCTTTTTGTCCTCCTTAGTTCCACATTTTGTGAATTCTCTTGGAATGTAGTTCATTTCATCATCTTCAAATTGATCAAAGTTCATTCTTCCGTTAGCCATTTCAATCTCCTTTAAGTTTATAAAGAGGAATTAACCTCATACTAATATTTATTATATTTTCTAGTTTTTGTCAACAAGTTTATTTTAAATTTTTCACACCCCTCAAATGTTCCAAGGAAACATTATAAATCCTATGGCTAAAATTAAAATTAAAATAACTCCCATAATTATTTTTTTTACAACACTATTTTCGCTTTTCATATATCCCCTCTTTTGTAATGAATTTACTCTATTATACTTATATTTAAATATTTTTCCTTTTTTAAATAGCTATATTATTTTTTATATATCCATGTCATATAATTATTATATTTGTGTAAATTATTAATCTGATATATACTACAACCAGTACATTGTTTCCTTATAATGTATAATAAAGTGTGTGTGTGTGTGGAAAATAGGTTCTTGAAAAAAGGACCTATTTTTCTTTTTACAGAAAAATAGGTCCCTTCAAATTTTTATTAATATTTTTTATTCATAAACTCTAATTTTAAATAGTGAGAATTGTGAACCACCATTATATTTATTAAGATTTTTTCCTACCATTAGAACCGTTACTATTGCTGCAATTATATCACATATTGGCTGAGCTAACCAGATACCTGTTAATCCATAAGCTTTTGAGAAAATCATAATTAGTGGTATCAATAAGATTACTTGTCTTAGTAAACTTAAAAACATTGCTGCTTTTCCCTCACCTATTGCTAAGAAGTAATTACTTCCTGCCATTCCTAAAGCAATTGCGGGCATAGCCATTAAATAGATTCTCATTCCATGAATAGATATTGCCATTATATCTGGATTTTTATTAAATAATCCAACTATTGTTGCAGGGAAAACCTCAACTAAGAATAATGCGATAGAAAATATTACTACTCCAGTCCATGTCGCTATTTTATAAGCCTCTTCCATTCTTCCATATTGCTTAGCTCCAAAATTATATCCAATTATAGGTTGGGCTCCTTGAGATATTCCAAACACTGGCATGAAACAAAGTAGCGCTACTGCATTTACTGTGGCCATTGCTCCAATTGCTAAATCTCCACCATGAGTTTTCAAAGCATTATTATTTACAACCTGTACCATACTTGTTGCTAATTGCATTGTAAATGGTGATATTCCTATAGCAAATATAAGTTTAACAATATCAAGGTTTAGCATTAGATTCTCTTTTTTTATTTTTAAATCAGATTTTTTACTCATATAATATACGTAAGAAAGTAGTGCTGTCATAACTTGAGAAAGTACAGTTGCATACGCAGCTCCTTTTATACCTAAACCTAAAGTAAATATAAATATTGGATCTAGAACTATATTAACAAAACAGCTAAATACCATTATTGCTGAACATATCTTTGGATTACCATCAGCTCTAATCGTACTGTTCAATGCATATCCCATAATATTAAAAACTGTACCATATAAAATAATAGTTATATACTCTCTTGCATATTTTAAAGTACTTTCACTTGCTCCAAAAGCTTTTAAAATAGGATCTCTATATATTGTTCCTAGAACTGTAATTATTACTCCTAAAATTATTGAAAGTGTAATAATGTTTCCCATTATTTTTTCAGCACTATCTCTTTTTTGTTCTCCCAGTTTTATAGAAATATTTGCAGTAGCTCCTATTCCTATTAACATTGAAAAAGCTAATACAATTGTTACTATTGGCATTGTTATTCCAACTCCAGTAATAGCCAAAGCTCCAATCTCATCCATATTTCCTATAAAAATTCTATCAACCACATTATATAGGGCACTTACAAGCATACTAATTATTGCAGGAATAGAATATTTTATAAGTAATTTTTTAATGTCTCCATTATGTAGAGTTAATTCCTGTTGTTTCACGTGTTCCTCCTTAATTTTTTCTCATCCTTTCATCATAACATTTTTTTTAAAAATATGATATAATTTATTTATTTTTTAGGAGGATTTTTAATGGAAATATTTAAAAATAGTTGTTCTCTTGATTGTTTTGATGTATGTAAAATTGATGTATATAAAGAAGATGGAAAAGTGGTTAAGCTTCAGGGAAATAAGGAGCATAATTTAACAGATGGTTTTTTATGTTCTAAGGGTCTTAAACATTTAAACCGTCTTTATGATGAAAATAGAATTTTAAAACCGCTTTTAAAAGTAGGAGAGGGATTTAAAGAGATCTCTTTTGAAGAAGCTTTAGATATTTTAAAAAATAGATTGAGTGAAATAAAAAATAGTAACTCTACAAACTCTATTATCCACTATAGTGAATCTGGAGCTGGAGGACTTTTAAAAGGAATACATGATATATTTTTTAATTTTTTAGGAGGAATTTCAACAGCTAGCGGAGGAACTTGTTGGTCTGCAGGATGTGCTGCTCATGATTACGATTTTGGAGGAAGAAAGACAAGTGATTTAGATGATATGAAAAATGCTAAAGTTATAATTCTTTGGTCTAGAAATCCAGCGATAACATCAGTTCATCTGTATAAAAAATTAATTGAAATGAAAAAATTAGGAGTTAAAATTATAACAATTGATTTTAGAACAAATGAAACTTCCGTAATAAGTGATTTACATATTAATGTTAAGGGTGGAAGTGATGGAGCTTTAGCTCTAGCACTTTGTAAAATGGCTTTTGAACACAACCTAGTTGATTATAATTTTTCTAAAAATAATATAGTTGGTTTTGAAACCTTTAAAGAGTATCTTGATACTATAACTTTAGATGAACTTCTGTTAGATTGTGGCATCACTAAAGATACAATAACAAAACTTTTAGATTATATATCTCTTGGAAACATTATGACTTTTATTGGATATGGATTACAAAGATATGTTAATGGTGGAAATAGTGTAAGAGCTATTGACGCTTTAATGAGCATAACAGGAAATGTTGGAAAAAGTGGAACTGGTGTTTTCTATTCTAGTAAGATTTATCCTCAAGTATTAGATAGAGATCCTTATAAAAGTTCAAACTTTGCTAAAAACTCTCGCGAGTTTCCAATTACAAAATTTAGTGAGTTTGTTGCAGAAAATGAAATTAAAGCTATTTTTATAAGTAAAGCTAATCCTTTAAATCAACTTCCAAATTTAAATAAAACTTTAGAGGCTTACAAGTCTATACCTTTAAAAGTGTGTTTTGATATGTTTTTAACTGATACTGTAAAAAACAGTGATCTTATAATTCCTGTTACAAACACACTTGAAAGTGAAGATATTATATACTCATCTATGCTTATGCCATCTTTAATGTATAATGAAAAGGTTGTTGAGCCCTTAGATTATAGAATGGAGGAGTTTGAGTTTTTTAAGGAGTTAGCAAAAATTTTAGATTTAAAAAATTATCCACAAGTTTCTAAAACAGAGTATTTAAATAAAGTTTTAGCACCTTTAAATATAAATGTTGAAGATTTAAAAAAACAAGATTTAAATATAGAAAAAGGATATATTGCTTGGGAAGATAAAAAGTTTAAAACACCATCAGAAAAAATTGAAATTTATAGTGAAACAGCTTTAGCAGATGGATTTGAACCAATGCCTATTTTTATGAAAGCAACAAAAGGAAGTGATGAGTATCCAATTAGACTTGTGACACCTCATTGTAAAGATTCTTTATTTAACCAACATGTTGGAGATATTGATGGTATATCAAGTATATATCTATCAACAAAAAATATTGAAAACTTTCAGGAGGGGGAGATAGTTATTGTTTCATCTCAAAATGGAAGTATTTTATCCCAAGTAAAAATTGATTCAAATTTAAAAAAAGATGAAGCTTATATTTTTATGCAATGGAGTAAAAAACAGGGCAATCCAAATTTTTTAACAAATAGTCTTTCCTCTGATATTGGTGGTCAAGTTGCATATTACGATACTTTTATAAATATAAGAAAAAGTATTGTTTAAAACTTGTAAACTAATTTGACAAGTTAATATAAAAAAAATATAATGACCTTGAATTTATACAAACTTATTCTAGGAGGAAATATGGAAATATTAGCACATAGAGGTGCATCTGGAACTGCGCCTGAAAATACAATTGCAGCATTTAAAAAAGCTTTAATTGATGGATGTGATGGTTTCGAGTTTGACGTTCAACAAACAAAAGATGGGAAAATTGTTGTATTTCATGATTGGACTTTAGAAAGAACTAGTAACGGTCAAGGACACTTAAGAGATTATACATTGGAAGAGCTAAAAAAATTAGATGTAGGAAGTTGGTTTAGTGATAAATTTAAAGGAGAACAAATTCCAACTTTAGAGGAAACTTTAGATATTATTCCAGATGATAAACTTATTAATATTGAATTAAAAGAGGAGCACTCTGTTGAAAGAGGTACCGAAAATAAAGTTCTAGAAATAATTAAAAGATATCCGAATAAAAATATTATCGTTTCATCTTTTAGCCATAATCTTTTAAAAAATTTAAAAGAGTTAGATAGCTCTATTAAGGTGGGTATTCTTTTAGAAAGTGCTCTTGTTAATTTAGATAAATATATTGAAAATTTAGGTTTTAACATAGATGGATATCATCCTAGCAAAAGTTTTCTTAATCAAAAAGATGTTAATTACCTAAACTCTAAAAATATAGATATTAATGTTTGGACTGTTAATTCTTCTAAAGATGCTAAAATATTAAAAGATATGGGTGTTACAAGAATAATCACTAATTTTCCAAAAGAGATTAAAAAGTAATTATATAAAAAAGAGGTCTTAATAAACTTAGACCTCTTTTTTTACGATATATTTTATTTTTTTATACTCTTAATTGCATCTGAAAGATCATTAATCTCTTCTAAAGACATCTTTCGAAGTTCATTTCTTAAAGCAATTTGTTTTTTTATATACATGTCTCTTTTTAAAGAGTAAAACATTGTAAATATCATTATTGGAAATAAAATCAATAATGGAAAAGCTATTATAATTGAAGCGGTTTTAAGCATATTTAATCCTCCAGCAAATATTAGAGCTATGGCCAGAAGAGATTGTGTAATACCCCATATTAACTTTTTATAACTTGGAGGATTTAAATCTCCATCTGAACTCATCATTCCTAAAACATATGTAGCAGAATCAGCTGAAGTTATAAAAAATGATCCTAATAACAGTATTGCTATTCCACTCATTAAGGCTCCAAATCTATATTGACCAAAAACTAAAAATAGAGCTGTTTCTGTATTTTCAACTGCAACTGTTGCAAACTCTTTTCCAAGAGTTACACCTAAAGTTCCAAAAGCTGAAAACCATATAAAGGAAACTACTGATGGAATTATAACTACTCCAATTACAAACTCTCTTATAGTTCTTCCCTTTGATATTCTAGCAATAAAAGTTCCAACAAAAGGTGTCCATGCAACCCAGTTAGACCAATAAAATATTGTCCATGCTGACATCCATTTATTATCACCGAAACTATTTGTTTTTAAACTAATTTTTAAAAAATTATTTAAATAGTTTCCTAAATTTTCAGAAAAAACATTAAATATCGATATAGTAGGTCCTAATATAATAACCATTAATAGTAATACAACAGATATTAATACATTTATATTTGAAAGTATTTTTATGCCTTTATCTAAAGATCCCAAAGCTGAAGCTATAAATATAACTGTTACAATAGTTATTATAACTATTTGGCTTAATATGCTATTTGGTATATTAAAAAGATAGTTTAATCCACTGTTTATTTGTAGAGCTCCTAACCCTAAAGTTGTTGCAACACCAGTTATTGTAGCTAAAATTGCGATTATATCTATTATAGTTTTCACTTTTTTTTCATAGGATTTCCCTTTTAAAATAGGTGAAAAGAGAGAACTTATAAGTCCTTTTTCTCCCTTTCTAAATTGAAAATATGCCATTGCCAATGCTAAAAAACTATAAATTGCCCAAGGATGAATACCCCAATGAAAAAATGATGTTTTAAAAGCAAAATCTATTGCCTCTTTAGTTCCGCCATCTATCCCTCCTATTGGATAAGCATAATGAGTCATTGGTTCAGCTACTCCAAAGAACACTAATCCTACTCCCATTCCTGCAGAAAAAAGCATAGAAAACCAAGAAAGGTTAGAGTACTCAGGTTTAGAATTATCTTTTCCAAGTTTTATATTTCCATAACTACTACAACATAGAAATAAACAAACTAATGCTATTACAAGTACAATGATTAAATATAAAAATCCAAAGTTTGTAATTATAGAATCAAGAAGATTTGTCGTAGCTTTTTCAAAAGTAATTTTGTCCAAACCAATTATTGATAAAATGACAAAAATAATTAAAAATGTTGTATAAAATATGGTGTTTTCTTTAGGTATAGCTTTTTCTAAAATTTTTGTTTTTTTATCAATTTCACCAGAGTTTTTGCCGTTGTCATAACTATAGCTTCCCATATTATTCCTCCTTTAAACCATTAGTTTTATCCATAAAAAAGACAAAATATAGTTGATAATAAAAATATAAGATAGATAATATAATTTTCTAAAGAATTAGTTAATTTGCTTCTATTAAAATAAATTTTTCTTCGACTGTTATTACTTTTGTTTATATAGTTTAAATTTACAGTATTTAAAAATTTCATAACTATCTACCTCCTTTTTATACTAACTATGTTGTAAATATATTCAAAAATTTATTTTATAATCCTTTTTATCTTTATTTGAATTTATTTTTCTTAATTTATGATTATAGGTTTTTTATGTTATAACAAATAAAAATCACAGAACTGTGTCTGTGATCTGTCTTTTTTTTATTTTTTAAACATCATCTCTCTTAATTCATTTCCAACAACTTCAATTTTTTCATCTTTACATCTATTTCTCATAGTTTTTAAAATTGGATATCCCGCTTGCCCTTCTAAAATAAAATCTTTAGCGAATCTTCCATTTCTAATATCCTCTAAAACTTCTTTCATATTCTCTCTACTCTCTTTTGTAACAATTTTTTTTCCAGTTGTATAGTCTCCATATTCCGCAGTATTTGAAATCGATTCTCTCATTGCTGCAAACCCTTTTGAATAGATTAAATCTACTATTAATTTCATCTCATGAACACATTCAAAATATGCTAATTTTTCATCATAGCCTGCATCTAATAGTGTTTCATAACCTGCTTTCATTAATTCTACTAATCCCCCACATAAAACAGCTTGTTCTCCAAATAAATCTGTTTCTGTTTCATCTTTAAAGGTAGTTTCTAAAACCCCTAAATTCAAACAAACTCCCTTAGCCCAATCTTTAGCCAATTGAAGTGTTTCTTTAGACGGATCTTGATAAACAGAGATTAAGGCAGGTACTCCCTCTTTTTCTAAAAATTTTTCTCTCACTTTATGACCTGGAGACTTTGGTGCAACCATAAACACATTTAAATCCTTTCTTGGAGTAATTTGTGAATAATGAATATTAAAACCATGAGCAAATCCTAAAAACGCTCCATTTTTTAGCTCACTCTTTAAGTAATTTTTATATAATTCTGGTTGGTTTTCATCAGGTACTAAAAGCATAGCTACATCTGCAACTCTTGCTCCATCCTTCAAATTTAAAACTTCAAATCCATCCTCTTTAGCTCTATCCCAACTTTGACTATCCTCTCTTAATGCTACACTTACATCATAACCACAATCTTTTAAATTTAAAGCATGTGCATGCCCTTGTGACCCATACCCAAATACAACAACCTTTTTTCCTGATAAACTCATAACAACTCCTCCTCATATCTATTTTTATTTTAAACCTCTAATCCTCTACTCATTGCTGATACACCTGTTCTTGCTATCTCTAAAACATTAAAATTTTTAATAAGCTTTAAAAAACCATCTATTTTTCCAATATCTCCTGTTATCTCAACAATTAAACTTTCAAGTGCTACATCTACAACTGACCCTCTATATATATCTAATATTTGAAGTAACTCCTGTCTATTTTTAGAATTAACTTTTATTTTTATTAAAACTAACTCTCTAAAAACACTCTCTCTTGAAAAAGCTTTAATAAACTCAACATCAAATAATTTTTCAGCTTGTACAATAACTTGATTTAATGTGTATTCATCCCAAAATCCAGTTATTGTCATTCTTACAGTATCCTCTGGATATCCCTCTCCTGCTGTTATATTTTCTATATTTATCCCTCTTTTTTGAAATAGTCCAGATATTTTATTTAAAACTCCAGGTTTATTTTTCATAACTAATAGTATTCTTTTAGCATCCATAAACTATTCACCTCCAATTGTATATTCATAGGATTTTCCAGCTGGTATTATTGGATATACATTGTGTTTATAAGACATTTGAATATCAACTAAATAGGGTTTATCATTTTCTAAAATCTCTTTTAATTTTTTAAGATTATCAATATTATCTATTTTATCCCCATCTATAAAATGAGCATTTCCTAGTTTTACAAAATCTGGATTAACATCTAAAATTACACTTGAATACCTTTTATTGTTAAATAGCTCCTGCCACTGTTTTACCATTCCTAAGGCACCATTATTGAAAATCAAAATTTTTACAGGTAATTTATATTGTGCTAGTAAAATCAGCTCCTGTTGATTCATTTGAAATCCTCCATCTCCTAGTATAGCTAACACTTTTTTATTTGGATTAGCTATCTGTGCTCCAATTGCTGCTGGTAATCCATATCCCATTGTTCCTGCTCCACCTGATGTACAAAACTGAAATGGTTTTTTTATATCTAAATGTTGTGCTGTAAACATCTGGTGTTGTCCAACATCTGTTACTACAATATAATTTTCATCTAAAATTTCATTTAACATACTTAATGTAGATATTTGATTTAATTCTTCATCTTTAAAAACTTCTAAAGTTTTAAAGCTGTCTCGCCACATTTCAAACTCTATTTTTAAATCTAAGTTTAAAATTCTATTTAAAATATCTTTTGCATCTCCTATAATTGGTAGATCCACAACAATATTTTTATTTACTTCCGCTCTATCTATCTCTATATGGATTTTTTTAGAGTTTGGTGAGAACCTATTTTTATCTCCTACTATCCTATCATCAAATCTCATTCCAACACATATTAATAGATCACTTTCATTAACAGCTCTATTAGCTTCTATTAGTCCATGCATTCCTATCATTCCTAAATACCCTTTATCATTTTTATTAAATACTCCCAATCCCATAAGGGTTGATACAACAGGAATTTTAGTTTTATTAATAAACTCTCTTACCTCTTCTATACATCTAGCATTTAACACTCCTCCCCCCACTACTAGAACTGGTTTTTTTGAGCTATTAAGATAATCTTCAAACTCTTCTATCTCTTTATTTGTATATGTAGATTTAAATTTTCTCATCTCTTGGATATCCTCTTTTAAAAATCTTTCAAATAAAGAATAATCAATTGTTAACTCTTGAATATTTTTAGGAATATCTACTAAAACTGGTCCTGGTCTCCCATGTTTTGATAGTGTATAAGCTTCTTTCAATATTTTTGGAAGCTCACATATATCTCTCACTAAATAGTTATTTTTAGTAATTGGAGAAGTGATTCCAATAATATCACTCTCTTGAAAAGAATCTTTTCCTAAAAAAGATGTACTTACTTGTCCTGTTATGATAAGTAAAGGTATCGAATCCATATGAGCAGTCATAATTCCTGTAACTAAATTAGTTGCTCCAGGTCCAGATGTTGCTAAACAAACTCCAGGAACTTTTTTAGTTCTTGCATAACCATCTGCACTATGAACTGCCCCTTGTTCATGTCTTGTCATATAATGATTTATTCCTTTAAAATCATATAGTGCATCATATATAGGAATTACTGCTCCACCTGGATATCCAAATATATCTTTAACTCCTAAATACTTTAATGTTTCTAAAACTATTTTAGCTCCTGTTATTTTTTCCATACTTTCCTCCTATTTCATAACTGCTCCCTCTGATGCATCTGAAACTAACTTCATATATTTTTGTAGCATTCTATTTTTTACATTTTTTTCTAAAATAGACATATTTTTTTTCCTTTCCTCTATCTCTTCATTAGAAACTAATAACTCTAGTTTTTTATTGGGTATATCTATTTCAATATAATCTCCATCCTTTACGTAAGCTATAAGTCCACCATCTAAAGCTTCTGGTGATATATGACCTATAGCTGCTCCTCTAGAACCACCTGAAAATCTTCCATCTGTTATTAAAGCACAATACATATCTAGTCCCATTCCAGAAAGAGCTCCTGTTGGAGATAACATCTCTCTCATTCCTGGTCCTCCTTTAGGTCCTTCATACTTAATAACAATTACATCTCCCTTTTCAATATTCCCACCTAAGATAGCCTCTGTAGCACTTTCTTCACAATTAAATACTTTAGCAGTTCCCTTATGAACTAACATACTTGGATGTACTGCACCTGATTTTACAACAGCTCCTTTTAATGCTAAATTTCCTTTTAATATAGATATACCTCCACTAGTAAAATATGGATTGGAAAAATCTCTAATGACATCTTTATCTAAAACTCTTCCATCTTCTGCAACTTCTAAAATATTTCTTAATGAAACTGTGTTATTTGATTTTAAAAGATTATATTTTTTTAAAACATTTAATACAGCACTTACTCCACCAGCCTCATTAAAATCCTCTATAAAAATTGAACTAGCAGGAGACAGTTTTACAATCTGTTTTGTCTTTTTAGATATTTCATCAAAGACATTTAAATCTAAACTTATTCCTCCTTCATAAGCTATTGCTGGAATATGTAACGTAGTATTTGTTGAGCCACCTAAAGCCATATCTACTACAACAGAGTTATATAAACTATCTCTATTTAAAATATCTCTTGCTTTTATATCCCTTTTTAATAACTCCATTATTTGCATTCCTGTTTCTTTTGCTAATCTCTTTCTCTCTGAATAAACACTAGGTATTGTTCCATTTCCAGGAAGTGCTATTCCTAAAGCTTCAGTTAAACAGTTCATTGTATTTGCAGTATACATTCCAGAACATGACCCACATGTTTTGCAAACTTCATGCTCAGCTTCATTTAACTCTTCTAGTGTCATCTCTTTATTTTGAACTTTTCCAACATACTCAAAAAGATCTGATATCCCTATTTTTTTACCTTGAAATTTCCCAGCTAGCATTGGACCTCCACTTACAAAAATAGATGGAAGATTTAATCTCATAGCTGCCATTAGCATCCCTGGAACAACCTTATCACAACTAGGCATAAAAACTAATGCATCAAAAGGCATGGCATAAGCTGTTGCTTCAATAGAGTCAGCTATAATCTCCCTTGTTGGAAGAGAGTTATTCATTCCCTCATGTCCCATGGCTATCCCATCACAAATAGCTATAGTATTAAATTCCATAGGAACTCCTCCAGACATATAGATTCCAGCCTTCACCTCTTCTACAAGCTCTTTTAAATGAATATGTCCTGGAACTAACTCATTATATGAGTTGACAACTCCTATTTTAGGAAGAGCTATCTCCTTATCAGTTAACCCCATTGAATAAAATAGTGATCTGTGTGGTGCTTTTGTTAATCCCTTTGTTACAATATCGCTTCTCATTGTTACCCTCCTTTAACTTTCAAGCAAAAATATATAAAAAAAGAGCTTAAATCCGTAGACTTAAGCTCTTAAAACTTCTAACTATTGCTCAAGCCTTTATTTTTTAAACAAAATAAGGCTTGAATATTTTCAGAGAAACAACTCGTCAAATCCAAACCCAAAAGCATATTATTATAATTATAGTAAATAAGTTTTTGAATTTGTTCATGAGTGCTTCCTCCTTTTTCTAATTTTTATAGATTCTATATTAATTTTTTTTAAATGTCAATATTTTTTTATTTTTTTAAAATCCAAATGGGTTATATCTAACACTTGAACCAACAGATTTGCTTTTTGTTGTTGTTCTTTCAACTGAGTTTGAATGAGTAGTTGTATTAGAATTTCTCATGGTAGTTGTCATTGTTCCGTTAGAACCATATGGTTGTGTATATGTCTCAGTTTTACTAGTTCCAACAGTATTAGAAGTTGAAGTTCCTGTTTTATGTGTCTCTGTAACTGTTTTATTTTTTCCATATATCTCATTGCTAAATCCACTATTCATATGCCCAAAATTACTACTACTTGAACTTCCAAAATTATTATTAAAGTTACGTTCAAAATCATGATTAAAAGAGCTATTATTTGAACTATTATATAGTGCTGTAGCTAATATTGTATTTGCTACTAGATTCATATCTAACCCATTACCTCTTGTTTGCTGCCCTTCATATGATGTTGCGGCACATCCTGTTAAAATAAAAAATATTAATAAAACTCCATTTATCTTTTTCATCTATTTTCTCCTTTTAAATGATTAAATTATTTTTTTACATTATATCCTACTACAAAATACCTTTATTTAGTTTTTTTATACATGAATACCTCAAAAAATAACATGATTTTTTTATTTTTGTTGAATTTTCCACAATTTTACTGTATACTTATTTTAATATATTTTTAAAGGTGGGTTTATGAAAGAAATACTTAGAGAGATTGGAATGATTAGTCGGTGTTGTGCAACTATTAGTGATATTGAGTTTAAAGATATTAATCTTTCAAAAGGTCAATATCTGTATCTTGTAAGGATTTATGAAAATCCAGGAATAATCCAAGATAAGGTCGCTTCTATGTTAAAAGTAGACCGGTCTACTGCTGCTAAATCTATTAAAAAATTAGTAGAAGATGGATTAATAAAAAAAGAGAAGGATGAAAATAATAAAAAAGAGTTAAAACTATACTGTACTGAAAAAGGGGAAAAACTTTATCCCTTTCTTCAAAGAGAGGAAGAGTATAGTACCCAGATTATGACTGAAAATCTTACTCCAGATGAAATTGAAACTACACTTAAAGCTCTTTACAAAATGAGGGTCAATATAGAAAAAGAGTGGGAAAATATAAAAAAGGGATTTATTAGGAGGTATTAAAATGATTTTATGTAAAAAATTTGAAGAACTAACACTTGAGGAACTTTATGAAATTTTAAAATTAAGATCTGAAGTTTTTGTTGTAGAACAAAATTGTATTTATAATGATATTGATGGAAAAGATAAGGCATCTTTTCATGTTATAATAAAGGAAAATAATGAAATTACAGCTTACCTTAGAGTACTTCCTCCAGGTATTTCATATGAAAATGCTTCTTTAGGTAGAGTTTTAGTAGCAAAGGATGCTAGAGGTATGGGGTATGCTAAAGCTATTGTTACAGAAGGAATCAATTGTGTTTTAAGAAATTTCAATACAAATAAAATCACTATTGGTGCTCAAGAATATTTAAAAGATTTTTACAGCGAATTTGGGTTTAAACCAGTTTCTGAAGTTTATGATGAAGATGGTATTCCTCATTTAGATATGACATTAAATATTGTATAATAATCGATTCAATTAAAAACAGCTTAAATCGAAAAAAGATTTAAGCTGTTTTATTTTGTTAAAATCTATATGCTAATCCTGCTCCAATTTTCCATGAATTTTCATCTTCGAATATATATCTATAATCCACATATAGATTAAGATTATTTATTCCTACTTTTTCAACATTAACTTTTACTCCTAACTCTTTGGAAAATTGATTCTCTCTATCTACCTTTATTTTTACTTTTTCATTTTCTACATTTTTTAAACTTACTTTTAAATCATCATTTGGGCTATTTATTTCCTGTCCTAACCCACCAATTATTTTAAATGTTAACATATAGTTTTTTGGATTAAATACTTTTCCTACTCCAACTTGAGCATTTACTTTACCAAAAAATCTATTTAACTCATCAACTTTTAACTCATACTCTCCACCTGATTCATTTATTTTATTTTGGAATATTCCCATTGCATATGCCCCAAGTTCTGGTTCTAAGAAAAATTTAGACATATTGTATCTTTTAGATATTTTTCCTGAAGTCCCAACATAAAAGTTTTTAGTATTCCCTTTATATCTTTCATTTATATTTTCATATATAGGAGAAAGATCTTGATAATCTAGATATTCTAAGTTTAAATTTCTTTTTATATCTCCCTTTGAAAAACCTAAATACATAGTACCTATACCTTTTACATTTTCAAAGTCATAATTTAAGAATGCTGTCCCTTGAAGAAAATTATCCTCTCTCTCTCCTACATTAGACTTATAATCACTATCTAATCTAGTATAACTTAATACCATTCCATAATCTGACTTTTCATCTAAATAATACTGTTTACCTAAATAAAAACCATTTAAATTGTCATCATGCCCTTTAACTCTATCAAACCCTTTTTGTCTAAACTTTTCAAAAGTATAACCAACTATATAGCTCTCTTTTCTATTATTTGTTAATTTTTGATTTAAATTTTCCAAAATATCCTCAGTTGTATAGATGATACTATCTCTTGTTTGAAATATAACAGCTGGATATATATATCTTCCAAAAAACTTATCTAAATAATTTCGATACTGTTGTTGAGTTTGAGAACTTTTTAGAATATTAAAGAATTTATCTTTAGATAGATTGTTACTGTCATAGTATATACTTTCTAAAAATTCTCCAATTTCACTTTCTGTAATCTCTCTAAAATCCTTTCTTCTCATATAAATTGAGTCTCCAACTAAATTAACATCATATAAATATGAATAAGCTTGGACATTTTCAGTATCAAAAGAGATTGAAACAGGTGAATAAGAACTATCTCCTACAGTATATAAATCTAAAGCATAACTAAGACCTAATGTTGCCATCTGTAGTTTTGCATTAGTAGTTCCACCTTGTTCCATAACTAATTTTCCATTAGGACCATTAATTATCCCATTTGGTGCTTCTATATTTCCATAGTTAAATAGTGTTCCTCCTGTAATTAAACCTCCTGAATCTCCTAAATTTATAACTCCTTTATTTGTTGCTGTTCCTCCTGAAACATTAAATGCAAAGTTATCCACTGCTCCATCTAAAATATTTATTGTACCACTAGTTCCATTTACTAATGTTGAAGCACTTCCTGTTGAAGCCATAGCATTAATATGAGACCCTCCAACTGTTATTGTTCCATCATTTAAAGCACTACCACTACCACTTACATACATAGAACCAACTGATCCTAAATATGTTCCAAAAACTGGTTCTCGAGAGATTATTCCTTCATTTATTATTGTTGCTCCTTTTGTAGCATACATCCCATATCTTGTTCCTTTAATTAATATTTCCCCTGCACTCATATTTGTTGCTGTTCCTGTTCCTGAAATAGAGATTCCAGCTGATCCGTTTGTCAAGTTAATTATTCCACTATTTTCTACACTTCCAGCACCATTAGCAACAATACCATAATAAGCTCCTTGTCCCTGATATCCATCTTTAATTGTTCCAAAGTTTCTAAATAAACTATTAGTTGTTGTATTATATAGCACAACTCCTGATCCTAAAACAGATATATTTATATCTCCATTATTTGTTCCTGTTGCATCTTCTGATAATAGTATTCCATGTTGATATGCTCCTACGTTTATAGTTCCATAGTTTGAAACACTTCCAGATCCATTCATTACTATTCCATAGTTATCCACTCCACCATCTATGTTTATAGTTGCTCCTTGATAGTTAACAATAGATCCTCCATCTTCACCATATATAACTACAGATTGTTCAAACTCATCCGCTAAATTTAAAGACAATGTTCCATAGTTTGTTATGTTTCCAGTTCCTGATAGATACATCACATATTTCACATCTTCAGAACTTAAAGTATTGTAATTTAGTGCTGTTCCACTACCTAAAACAGCCATTTTGGCAAACTCTGTATTATCAGTTACAATGGTACTATCATACCCACTAGCACCATTTACTATAAGACCACCATTTTGAGATAACATTCCATATTTTGTATTTGTTAGATTTATTGAACCAAAGTTATACCCACTTCCTTGTCCATCTATTACCATTCCAGCTACTCCATTTGATATATCTATTTCACCATAATTTTGTGTACTCGAACTACCACTTACAACTATACCTGCTTGAGCATCTCCTTTTATAACTCCTGTTTCCTCATTTAATAAAAATGAGTTTGTGCTAGCATTATTTGCTAACATCCCTATTCCTTGTGAGTTAACTGATATTACTCCTGAATTAAATATACTTCCACTTTGATTTACAAGCATACCTACTTGATTATTTCCTACAGTTATTGTTCCTGTGTTCTCTCCAACTCCTTGCTCAGTAATATAAATCCCCACTCCTGTTTGAGTGTTACTACTTTTAGTATTTGATGAACTTAAAGTTATTGTTCCTTTATTATTTACAGTAGACGTTCCTGTTCCATACATTCCTACTCCAGTTGTTTGAAGATATATATTTCCTAAATTAGTTCCTCTTCCATCTCCAATTACACCCATTCCAAAATTATTTCCAGTTCCTTGAAGAGATATTGTTCCGCTCTCCCCATTTGTTATCTCTCCACCATTTAAAGATAACATACCCAAGTAACTCGCTTCTCCTTCCACTCCATTTACTAAAATATTTTTAATATTTTCAACAGAAAAACCAGATTGTACAGCTCCCATTCCTGTTAACACTCCACTCTCTGCTGAAACTATCACATCCTCTGAATCTACATATGAATGTGTATTCCAAATCCAAGTATTTTCAAAAAAAATCTCAGTATATTTTTCTTCAGGTACTTCTGGTTGCTCTGGAGCTGGAGGCTTTATTGATGGTGTATTTTCATCAGGTGGTATTGGTAACTCAGGTTTAACCTCTGGTGAAATTGGTTTATCAGTATCTGGCTTTTCAAAAGGTGGTGTTACTGGATTATCCTCTGAAGTTAATGTAGCTGATAAAGCTTCATCTTGAACTCCTACATCTTTAAAGTTTTTTTCATTGGATTTAAAATAATTAAAATTAGTAAAAAAAATAAGACCACTATTCTCCTCTAGTGATACAGATGTTTTATTACAAATAATTAATAACGAAAAAAGAAACAACAATTTTTCTTTCATAAGTACCCTCACTTTCACATGTTTCTAAATAGATACTAACTCCAATTGTCGTTTCTTTTATTGTTTTTTTATTTTTTTTATTTTAGTTCCATCAACTCTAACACAACCCCATCTCTCAAAACAAAAGCTATTTTACAGTTTTCATTTACCACAGTTGGTTCTAATAAAACTTTATCACATGTTGGTAAAACTTCATCAATACTTTCTACCTCAACTGCAATATGTGTTTGAGTTTGAATCTCTTTAGCCATCCATGAATCTTTTTCAAATCTTAAATATTCAAATTTAAACTCATCCTTTTCTGGATCTGAAATCCAAACCTTCATATCTTCATTATACTCTTCATTTGGCATTTTTTTATCAGTAGGTGCTCCTATATGAACAAATTTTTTAAACATTTTATCCCTCCTACTTAAGTTTAAATTTTATCTTTTAAATCTAAATAAAGATTATATGCTTCATCATCACTATAGTTTTCATGTACAATTTTTCCTACACATCTTGCCATAGCTTTAGGATTTTCTGCTTGAAATATATTTCTCCCCATATCTACACCAGCTGCTCCCTTACTTATAGCATTGTAAACTAATGTTAAAGCCTCTTTTTCAGGAAGTTTTTTCCCACCAGCCACAACCAAAGGTACTGGACATGCTGCTATCACTTTTTCAAAATCTTCGCAGTAATATGTTTTTATAAGTTGACATCCAAACTCAGCTAACATTCTTGTAGCTAATAGAAAAAACTTTGTCGTTCTTTCCATATCTTTTCCCACTGCAACAACTCCTAAAGTAGGAATACCATATCTATTTCCAGCATCTATTGTTTTTACTAAATTTTCAATAGAGTCTTTTTGTCCAGGTGCTCCAATAAAAGTTTGAATAGCCATACAACTTGCATTCATTCTTATAGCATCATCTATATCCACACCTATAACTTCAAATGACATATCATCATCTAATACACTGGCTCCAGCAGAACATCTAAGTGCAACACCTTTATTATAAATTGGTGGAACACATGTTCTTATAGCTCCTCTAGTCCCCATTATACAATCGACCTCTTCTAAAAGGTCAGGCAAAATCAAATCCAATCTTTCAAGTCCAGAAGTAGACCCCATAATATATCCATGATCAAAGGCTAACATAACTGTTCTCCCTGTTTTAGGATTAAATATTTTTGATAAACGATCTTTCATTCCCCAATCAATATTATCCATCCCCTTTATATAAAAAGATTGATTGTAAAAAGGTTTATCAAGGCTATAATCTTTTGCTATTTTATTTCCATCTAAATCAGCCATCTTTACTTACCCCCTTAATTACTTAGAAAAATATGGCGTTCTTGCAGGACCATTCCAATAACTCAACAACTCTTCATCCATTCTAGCTATAAACATCTGAAATCCTGCTTGTTCCTGAACTGTTAAAATTTCTCCTACCATATTTGCAACAACTTCAATTTCTAACTTCTCTAAATATTTAACACACCCACGGAAAAGTATAAGCTGTTCCATTAAAGTAGTTCCACCTGAACCATTTATAATAACCATCAATTTTTCTCCAGATTTTACATTTAAATCTTTAAGAAGTGCCCCCATCATAATCTCAACAGTTTCATCTGCTGTTTTCATAGGTTGACGACCTCCTCCTCCCTCTCCATGTTGCCCCATTCCAATCTCCATATCTATATCTCCAAGATCTGCAAATGGTGCCCCTGTTTGTGGATGTGTTGCTTCTCTAGCTGCAACTGCTATAGTAGCCATATTATCTGCAAATCTTTGAGCTATTTCTGCAACCTCTTCTAAAGTTTTTCCTGCTTTAGCTGCAGCTGCAGCAATTTTATATGTTGGAACACACCCAACTAATCCTCTTCTATCATCACTGTTTTCTCTTGGAGCATTAGATACATCCTCTTGAGTAACAACTTTTATAACATTCAACCCCTGTTTTCTAGCCTCTTTCATTGTTAAATTTGCTGTTAGCATGTCACCTGCATGGTTTAAAACAACAAATAAAACACCGTGTCCTTTTTCAGCCATTTTAATCGCTTCTATACAAGCATGAGGACCTGGAGCTGCAAATATATCTCCTACAACTGAGATATCAATCATCCCATCTCCAACAAATCCTGATAAAGCTGGTTCATGTCCTGCTCCCCCTAAAGTTACAACAGTAACTCTATTGGCATCTTTTAAAGATTTTGATACAACTAGATTATTAGGTTTTAACTCTAATATATCCCTATTTGCTAAAGCCAATCCCTCTAATAGCTCTGCTGTTAACTTTGATGGGTCATTAATAAACTTTTTCATTTTCATTAAAACTCCTCCTATTTACAACTGTTATATAATCCTAAAAATATATATGTACAACTTGTTGCTCCTGCATCTGGTGTCCCTATTGTTTTCTCTTTATAACTTTTAGCTCTTCCAAATTTACTAATAAAATCTTTACTTTTTTCAGCACCTTCAAGAGCTGCATCTTTAGCTTTAGTCACTATATCTAATACATTATCACTTGCATTTAATGCTGCTTCTGTAGCTGGTATAAGTGTATCCATCATAGTTTTATCTCCAACTTTGGCTGTAGTTAGATATTGAAGTTCTGTTAATCCAGAGCTCAGTATTTTTTTTAATGTTTTTCCATCTACATTAATAATATCCTCATCTAAGTCTTCACCTAATCCACTTAAATATGTTCCATAAAGAGGTCCTGCAGAACCTCCATTTATATTTGTAACTGCATCTCCAATTTCTTGAAAAAATCCCTTTAAAGATTGATTTTTCTCTTTCCACTCTTGACTTTTATCTTTTATAACCATTCCAATTCTTTCAATTGTAATCCCATGATCCCCATCTCCAAATTTAGAATCAATATCTGATAAAATCTCTTTGTTCTCTATCATAAGCTCTGAAATATTTTGAAAAATAGATATCCATCTTTCTTTTGTTATAACCATATCTCCACCTCTTAAAAATAGATTTTTTTCTTTTAATATGTATATAACCTTTGTTCTGACAAATGTCAAATTTTTTTATTTCAACAATTTTGATAAAAAAAAGAAGCTTTAATAAGCTTCTTAAATTTTAATGTCTATTTAATTTTAAATCAGACTAGCTACATCACTATCAATAACTATATGAGTAAAAACCTTTGTTTTTAAAGCACCTATAACAGCTAGTGGATTAACTCTCTTATTTATTATTCCAATTACTTTTTTATTACTTTTTAAACTTTCTAACGGAATTTGGATAGAAAAATCATTTTCACCTTTTAAAATATTTCCATCAATATCAAAGTAATAACTTAAAAACATTCCAACAGCTTTCTCCTCTTGTAATACTTTTCCAAATCTTGCTTCTGTTGCTAAATCTGGTACTGATGGAAAGTTTCTTATTTGTATTACTGAGCAATCTATTTTATTCCAAAGATCTATTATCTCTTTTAAATTCTCTGTTTTTAAAAACATCTCTTTTTCACTATGAGATGAACATAAAAATGGTAGATATAGATACTTTGAAATTAAACTAGTTTTTTCTGAAAGCATTCTTATAAGTTCATTTGTATGGTAGTTTCTATGGGAAACTGGTGCATTTCCTATTAGTGGTACAGCCGTTCCTGAAAAAATATATCTTTCTCTATTATCTATTCTCTCTACAATTCCACCTATTGTATTTCCCCATCCAACTCCTAACACTTCACTATTCTTATACTGATTAAAAATATATTCTAAAGAGTGATCCATAAAGATTTGATCATTTAAGTTTTTATTGCTACTAGATGGAACTATGTACACATCTTTTAAACTATATTTTTTACTTAACTCCTCTGATCTACTCTCCTGAATATTATCTTTTAAAATATCATTTATCTCTATTTTTACCAGCCCTAACTCTCTAGCTTCTGTTAAAAATTTACTAATTAAGGGACGAGAAACTCCAACTATTTTTGCAATCTCACTTTGAGTCATATTTTCTAAATAATATAACTTAGCAATAGATATTAATCTTTGAATTTTTTCATTATCTGCGCTCATACACTACTCCTTATTTAATCCTCTTGTTAAAGCATGATTTTCTAAGATTTCATAAATTTTAATATTATTATATGAATCAATTAAAATTGAATCATAAGATATTTTACTATCACTTATAATAATATCATAGTTTTTTTTAAGCGAAGCTACATCTCTTTGATAAAAAAGTATCGGTTCAACATCAAAGTTAACAGTTGGAATATACCTTTTCAAATATACATTAAATGCACTTTTTTTATTAACTACTGCATCTTGAAATAGTAACAATACATTTTTTATATCACTAAGATTTTCCTCTATAATAACAGTTTTCAATACAAAAGCTATTGTATATTTATCAGCAAGGTACATTTTATATGAGTACTTCTCTAAAAATCTATCTAATTTTTCTAAAATTTTTAATTGAGTTTTATCTCTTTTTAAATTAGATATTTTTAAAATATTATTCTCTAATTTAAAAAACGAAAGATAAACTTTATTGAAAAGTAATCTATATAAATCTTTATTAGGTATCTCTAGTTTAAAATACGCCATTAAATCTTTTACAAATTTTGAACTTTTATTAATTAGTGTCCCATCTAGCTGTCCCTCTTCATAGGAAAATGAAAATAAAAATTCAGTTAACTGCTTTTTATATTCATTACCAAAACCTACTCCGTATTTATTTACTAAATTTTCTAATTTTATATACTTCTCTAAATCAGAGTTTTTATCTATTTTAAAATTAAATCCTCCAAATAATTCAATACAAATTTCTAAAGCATGAACAAAAGAAAGCATAACATAGTTTATAGATATATCTGAACTACTTAAAATTGGATACAGTTTTTCCATACGCTCTTTTGTATCAAATCTTTTTATACTATCTAATAGCTTTTTTCTACTTGGAACTAAAATATGCTCCTCTATAAAATAGATCATTAATTTTTTACAAAATGTCCCTTTATCAGTTTGACTTAAATTTTTTAAAACTAGACCCTTTGAGTGCACATATTCATACATTGTTCCATTTGCTGCAAATATCTCTTTCACTGTTTTAAAGGCTCTTAAAATAGTGCTTCTTGATACATCTAATATCTCTTTTTCCTTTTCTAAATTTAAAAATCCTGTTGCTATAAATTTAATAAATAGATAATCTACTTTTTCTGTTGATGTTAAGGTGTTAAAATTGTTTAATAGTGTTTGCATCTGTTGATTTGAAAGATTTAAAGAGTATAAATTTTCATTTTTTTCTATGGTTGGTAAATCAATTGATATTAAAAATTGATTAAATTGTAATATAGATTTTATTATAGAATTTTTTTCTACTTCTAAATACAACTGCATATCATCTACAGACATTTCACTCTGAGATAAAATTTTAAGAATATTGGCAGCTGTTGTATTCATTATACCACCCCCCTCTATGTTATATGTTATCATATATTGAGGATTCTGAGAAGTCTTGATATGTATTTTTTTATCTATTGATTATAGGTCTTTATTTTTTAAAAAATAAAATAGGGCTAATATTAGCCCCACTTTTTATAACTCTATCTCTCCTACATCTAATTTTTCTACAAATTTAAAAGTAGAATCTATCTTTTTTAGTATAAAAATTTTTTCTTTAATTATTTGTCCACCAAAGTCGCTATAAGCTTGATATTTTACTTTTTGAGCAAATATGTTATCCTCTAGTTGTACAACCTTACCAGCCTCTAAGACTTTTGTAGCTGGAGAATTAAAATAGTCTCCTAATGCGAAGGCTACTCCAGTTCTATATGATGTCTTTGGTGCTGAATAACTCAATGTAGAAAGTGCTAGTAAAAATAAAAACGCTTTTTTCATAGTGTGTACCTCCCTAGGATATTATTATTCATGATATCAATTATACCCTATGCAAGTATTATTTTAAAATATATTTTTTATATAATTATCATTTTGATTTATTTTAATACGTTTTTATTTGTAAAGTTTTTTGTGATAATATGTTTCAGATATATATATAGGAGCTAGTGGGTTATGTCCTGTTACTCTATCTTTTACAGCTAAAACTGTTGCAGGAGCCTCAGAATATTTCATAAATAGAGAGTCATGGCCTACACAAAGTCCTAACATAACATTTAACTGAGTTTCCATTTTGTTTAAAAGTCTTGCTTGTCCTATAGGATTACATATTACCTCATTAGTACCTGGTCTAACTTTTTCACAATCAGATATTCCAATAAACTCTTTAGACACAGCTCCATTTTTACAAATTATTGAGCATACTTGAAATCCTCTATTTTTAAGTATTTTTGTAAAAGTTTCCGCTTCATTTCTAAGACCTACACAAAACGCTAACCCTATTTTTGTAAAGTTATTTTTCTTAGCAAACTCCATTATCTCCTCTACCCTAGTTAATCTACAATATCCCTCACTTTCAACTAAAGCTGAGTTGTGAGCTAATTTGTAATTTTCCTCTTCTAAATAAAGAAGCTTATTCTCTTCTTGAAACTCCTTATCTCTACTAGGACAATTTTTAGGCATTTTCTCATAATTTTGCTCTCTACATCCATGAACTTTACAATTTGCACAACTATACATCTCTTATCCTCCCTATGCTTTATATATCCCCTCTACCTCTCCTTCACCTAATACATGACCTTTTATCTCTTTATACGCTTCATTTAAATAAAATCCATTTTTTAAATTTGGTACTTTATCTAAAGCATATATTTTTACTTCATATACATGATCTTTATCTGGTGGAGTTGGTCCTCCATAAAAAGTTGCTCTCTCTTTAGGCAATCCAACTAGTTTAGATGCCCAGCTATTAATTCCTTGAATTATATTTTTATCCTCTCTACTTGCATTTTCTTTAAGTTCAGTATAATTTTTTGGAACTATAGCTATCCAATGTATCCAAGAAAAACCAGCTACAGGAACAGCATCATAATCTTGCATAACAATTAAAAAACTCTCTGTACCTTCAGGAGCATTTTCCCATTTTAAACCTATAGATTTTGAAGGAACGTTATCTATCCATGAGTCTCCATGTTTACCAAACTCATTTTTAATACAACCATTTATAATACTATCACTTTTCAATATAAAGTTTCTACTTTTTTTCATTTTTCCTCCTTGAACTTCTTTTTCTTTTTTATTCAAAAAAAATACTATTATCCTCTTTGAAAATTTTTATAGGAATATATATATAAACTCAGTAAAAGTATTTCAAATAGATTTTATTTTATCCATATTATTAGGAGGCTTTTATGAGTAAAAAAGTTTTAGTCGTTGTTACAAATGTTTCAAAATATTCAAATGTTAATAGAGCTACAGGTCTATGGTTAGGTGAGGCTGTTCATTTTGTTGAAGTTATGGAAAACAATGGATTTGAAATAACTTATGTTAGCCCTTTAGGTGGATATACTCCAATTGATCCACACAGTATCGAAGCTGAAATGATGTCTGATTTAGATTGGAAATTCTATACTAATCGAAATTTTATGAATAGTCTTGGTGTAACTGTTTCTGCTAAAGATATTAATTATAATGATTACTCTGTTATATATTACACAGGTGGTCACGGAGTTCTTTGGGACTTCTCTAATGATGAAAAATTACAAGAGATTGCTATAGGTATTTGGAATAATGGTGGAGTTGTTTCAGCTGTTTGTCATGGTTTGGTTGGTTTATTAAATATAAAAGATAGTTCTGGTGAGTACTTAATAAAAGATAAAAAAGTCACTGGATTCTCTAATAGTGAGGAAAAAGAGGTTCAACTTGATAAACTCGTTCCTTTTTTAACAGAAGATGAACTTGTTAAAAGAGGTGCTAAATATAGTAAAACTGATAACTGGGGAGAGTATGCTGTTGCTGATGGAAGATTAATTACAGGACAAAACCCATCATCTGGTGCTGCTGTTGCTAGAGAGGTTCTTAAGGTTTTACAAAAATAATCTTTTAATAAAAATTCTTTCCTTGAATTAAATTGGAAAAAGATTTATACTATACTATATTATGTAATTTTATAATTGGAGAGATATTATGGATAAATTAATCATTAAATTTTTTAAAAAATTTCAAGGAAAAAAAATCAGCTCTCAAGATTTAAAATTGGCTTTAAAAAAGGCCATGAACTTAGGAGCAAGTGCAGAGGATTTTCTTTTAATAGTCAATTTAGTTAAAGATGCAAAAAATAAAAAATATAAATTAGATAAAAAATACCTCCTTATTTTAAGTGCAGCTATAATATATGTTATAGTTCCTATTGATGCTGTTTCAGATTTAATTCCTGGAGTTGGATGGATTGATGATGCTACATTAATTGGTTATGTTGCACGTGGTTACGGAGAGGTTTTAAGAGACTATAAAGATTTTTGTAAAAATAGATCTCAAGAAAATAGTAATATAAAAAGAGAGGGTAATATAACTCTCTCTTAATATATTATTACTAAATCTCTAATCTCTAAAATGCTTGAAGTTCCCCAACGCCAACACTTTTAGCTTTTTATATTTTAATATATAAATCTTTATGCATCAATATTTCAAATATTCCTTTTTTTTTCTTACGAAAAAAGGCATATGCTATTTTTAATTCTATTTTTAACGACTTCCTTTTCTAAAGATTTTTTTATTCTATAAAAAATATCCCCATCTCTTAATGTTGTTTGAGTATCATTTATAATGATATCATAAAATTTATATTTATTTGTTCTAATATTTAAAAAATTATACTCTATATTAAAATCTATATTTGGAAAATTTTCTTTCAGTTTCTCTTTTAAAGATAGTTGAAAAAGAGTGTTTATCTCTCCAACTAAAATTAAAACATTATCTATCTCATCTATATACTTTTTAAAAATTTGCTCTTTTAAAAAAGATATTATTATATACTTATCACAAATATATAATTTTTGAGAATGTTTTTTTAATATTTTTTCAACTATATTTAATAGCACAATATCTTCTGAGTGCATATCTACATCTCTTATTTTTAAAATTCCTGACTCTTTTCTCAAAATTCCAAAATATATTTGTTGAAATAAAAGAGATTTTAATCTACTACATTTTATGTCTACTAAAATGCATAAATCATCTATT
This sequence comes from Cetobacterium sp. 2G large, assembly GCF_014250655.1. Classification (NCBI taxonomy): domain Bacteria; kingdom Fusobacteriati; phylum Fusobacteriota; class Fusobacteriia; order Fusobacteriales; family Fusobacteriaceae; genus Cetobacterium; species Cetobacterium sp. 2G large. The sequence goes on from NZ_JACHTH010000005.1 coordinate 953,991, forward strand.
ATCTCATTTGTTTTACAAACAATATTTTCAAATAAATAGTGTTTATTAGTTGCTATTGAATATATATAGTAAACAAGTACTTCTTTATAACTTTCAGAAAATCCAGCTCCTCCTATTGTGTTTACAGCTGTTTCAATCTTTTGTAACAACTCTCTATTTTTAATATCTTTTATATTATAATTCTTCTCTTGGAAGTATTTAGGACATATACTTAATGAGCATAAATATGCTATTATTCCAGGTGCTGCTGGTAATTTCAAACAATTATATATCGAAGTTAATTTAGCAACTCTCAGCTTTATAGAAAATTTTTTTATAACACCTAATAACTCTTTTTGCAAAGGAGTTAGTATCTCTTCTTCTAGAATCAACTTTGTTAACTTTTGATAAAATAAAATTTCATTTTCATTACTCAGACTTATTATTTTATTTCCTTTTCCATTATTATAAATTATTTTTGATTTACTATTTTCTAGTAACTCTTTTACAGATAAAAAGCATCTAGTTATAGAACTTCTTGATACTTGGAGCTTCTCTCTCTCTTTTTCTAAGTTTATAAACCCATAATATACTATTTTAATATATAGATAATCAACTTTTTCTTCAAATGTTAAAGTATCAACCTTTTCAAAAACTTTACTCCACTCTCTTTTTTCTAACTTTAGTTTTACAACACCCTTTTCAATTATAATCTCGTTTAACTTCAAATCTCTTAAGAAGTTATTAATTAGATTTATATTTTTTAACAGTGCTCCCTCTTTTATCTCTAAATTATAGGCTAAATTCTCTTTTTTCATTTTTGTTTGATGTAGCATCTTTAATATATTTATTGCTGTACTATGCATAACTTCCCCCCTTTAAATTGTCCCCGTACACATATAATACCACTTTTTGACTTTTTTATCTATTTATGCTAGAATATTTCAAGTAGTATGATAAATATAAATTAAATAATAAGGATGTGATTTGATCCTCATATCTTATTTTGTAATATAATCAAAATAGATGTGGTACGGAGCTAAAAAATAAAATTACAATTAAAGAGTATAAAAATAATCATTTTTAATGGTTGTTTTTGTTGTACTCTAAGTAATTTTGTTTTTGCTCTCATCCAACTGTAGTCTATGGTCGTAGAGTAAAATCTACGACCTTTTTTATTTATCAAATTTATCATACTACTAAAAAAATTAAGGAGAATTTAAATGCTAAAAAATATTAACAAAACTTTTTTAATTATTTACACAGGACAAGCTATTTCACAACTAACAAGTTCAATACTTCAAATGGCTATAGTCTGGTATCTTATTACTAAAACAAACTCTTCAAATATAGTTGCTCTTTCTGGAATTGTAGGATTTTTTCCTCAAGGAGTTTTAGGCCTTTTCATTGGTGTTTTTATAGATCGATTTAATAGAAAAAATATAATGATTGTCTCAGACCTTCTTATAGCTACTGCTAGTTTAGCTCTTTCTATTTCAGGTTTTTTTGGAGATACATCTATACCTCTTATAATGAGTGTTTTATTTATTCGTTCTATTGGAACAGCTTTTCATGTTCCATCTCTTCAAGCTATAACACCACTTATAATACCTAAAAATGAACTTCCTAAATATTCAGGATATTCTCAAACTCTACAATCTGTTTCATTGCTACTAAGTCCAGTTTTAGCTAGCTTTTTCTTTTCTATTTGGAGTCTTCAAGCTATTGTAATGCTTGATGTATTAGGAGCAATTATTGGTGTTTTTACTTTATGTATAGTCAATATTCCTAAAATTAAAACAGAGTTTGAACATACCAAAATAAATATTTTAGTAGAAATGAAAGAGGGTATTGTTACTCTTAAAGAAAATAAACTTTTTAATTTTATGCTTTTAGGAGCAGTTTTCTCTATTGTATATATTCCCATTTTTGTTCTTTACCCTATGATGACTTTATCATATTTTGGAAAAAATCAATGGTATGCTGGAGCTATTGAAGTAGTTTTTGCTATTGGTATGCTTATTGGTTCTGTTGTTTTAGGAGCTACTGGTGGTGGAAAAAGAAAAATGATTACAATTTCTTTTTCTTGCTTTATGATAGGAGTTAGTCTATATATTTCTGGAGTTTTAGGGAAAAATATGTTTTTAGGATTCGCTCTTTGCTCTACTCTTTTAGGTTTTGTAACACCGTTTTATCAAGGACTTCAAATTGTAGTATTTCAACAAAAAATTCAAGAGGAGTATCTTGGAAGAGTTATGTCTTTATCTGGAAGTCTAATGGTTATTGGTACACCCATTGGAATCGGATTTTCTGGAGTTATATCAGATAGAATTGGTATTGAAAACTTTTTTCTTTATTCTGGAGTTGGTATTATCATTATTGCTTTATTCTACCTTACTATTACAAATACAGATTAAAAAAGGAGCTATTTTCATAGCTCCTTCTTTTATATTACTTTTTATCTTGCTCATCTTTTTCATGAGCCTCTTTCTCTTTATGTTTTTCCTCAATTTCAAATATTAACATCTTTATATCTAAAAGTTCAGCAGCTATTAATTTATCAAAATTATCCTTATAAATTTTCTCTAGCTTTTTAAATCTGTCCCAAAAGTCTTCTACTTCCGCTTTTTTAGGAGGTTCATCCTTTTTTAAACTCTCTTTTGCCTCATCTTTTAATTCATCTAGTTTTTTCTTATTCTCCATAAAAAACACTCTCCTTTTTCCCAATTATACCTATATATACAAATTTTTTTCAAAAAACCTTTTTATCTAAAATTTATATACAACTCCCCCTCCAACTTTCCAAGAGTCATCATCTTCAAAAATATATCTATAATCAACATAAAACTCCAAACTAGTATTATCTATTTTTTCTAAATTTACTTTTGCTCCTACCTCTTTAGAGAATTGGTTATCTCTATTTACTTTTATCTTTCCTTTTTCTCTTGATATATCTCTCAAACTAACCTTTAAGTCATCATTTGGACTATTTATCTCTTGAGCAAGAGCTCCAACAACTTTAAATGTAAGTTGATAGTTATCAATAGGTGTAAATACTTTTCCAATTCCAACTTCTGTTTTTACCTTACTAAAAAATCTATTTAGTTCGTCTACATGAAGATTAAACTCTCCTCCTGATTCATTTATTTTATTTTGGAAAACTCCCATTAAATAAGCACTTAATTCAGGCTCTACAAATATACTTAAAAGATTATATCTTTTAGAAATCTTTCCTGATGTACCTATATAAAAGTTTTTAGTATCCCCTTTATATCTATCATTAACATTTGTATATTCAGGCATACTATCACTATAATCTAAGTATGTTAAATTAAAGTTTCTTTTAATATCACCCTTTGCAAAACCTAGATACATAGCTCCAACACCTTTTACATCATTTTGATTATAATTCATAAAAGCTGTTCCTTGTAAGAAGTTATCCTCTCTTTTTCCAGCATTTGAATAATAATCACTATCTAATCTTGTATAACTAAATACAAATCCATAGTCACTAGAATCGTTTAAATAATATTGTTTTCCTAAATAAAATCCATTTAAATTATCATCGTGTCCCTCTACTCTATCAAAACCTTTTTGTCTAAACTTTTCAAAAGTATATCCAACAATAAAACTACTTCTTCTATTATTTGTTAACTTCTCCTCTATGTTATCTAATATGCTAGTTGTTGTATACTCAATAGTATCTTTCGTTTGAAATATAATATTTGGATATATATCTCTTCCAAAGAAACTATCTAAGTAGCTATTATATTGAGATTCAGTTCTTGCACTTCTCAGAATATTAAAAAATTGATTCTTGGTAGTATCTCCACTATCAAAATATATGTCCTCTAAAAATCTACCTAAAGACTCTTCAGTTATCTCTGTAAAATCCTTTCTTCTAATTAAAAAATTATCTTCATTCTTTCCTATATCATATAAATATGAATAAGACGATATTCCATTAGCATTAAAGGTTAAATTTAGTGTTCCAAATGCTTTATCTCCTCTATTATATATATCAGATGCATAGCTTAATCCAACTGTTGCTGTATCTAATGTTGTATTTGTTGTTCCTCCTTGCTCCATAATTAAAAATCCATCATTTCCATTTTTTATTCCGTTAGGTGCATCAATATATCCATAGTTGAATAAAGTTCCATTATTTACTAACTCACCAGTTGTTCCTAAATTAACTGTTCCAGCGTTTGTTGCTGTTCCACCTGATAAGTCAAAAGCAAAACTTTGAATAGCTCCATCTAAAATAGTTATAGTTCCACCTGATGCATTTTTTATTGTAGCACTTCCTGAAGTTCCCATAGCATTAAAATATGCTCCACCAACAACTAATTCTCCCTCATTTATTGCTGTTCCTGAGCCACTAACATACATAGCACTATTTCCAATACTATATGAGTCATACATTGGTGTCACTTGAATATCTCCTAAGTTCTTTATAGTTGCACCATTTGTTGAATACATTGCATAATTAGAATCATAGATTTCAATTTTTCCTTCTCCCTCATTTATTGCTGTTCCGCTTCCTGAAATACATATTGCAGCATTTCCATAATCTAATTTTATCAATCCTGTATTTGATACTTGACCTGCTCCAAAAGCATATATACCATATGTACTACCTTGAAAGTTAGATGATGCTCCTATTATACTTCCACTATTTTCAAAGCTTCCTTGAGAAGTGGTATTATATACACTAACTCCTGTTCCATAAATCCCAACATTTATAGTTCCACTATTTATTCCACTTGCTGATCCTGTTACAAGAACTCCATTTTGAAAGGATCCTGCATTAATTATACCATCATTTGTAAGTTCTCCTGAGTCACTTATCATCATACCATAGTTTCCACTACCACCATTTATATTTATAACTCCGCCTTTATCGTTTGTAATTGTTCCACCTTTTTCTCCATACATAGCAGTATATGTTGTATAGTTATTCGTTATATTTGAAGTTATAGTTCCATTATTTGTTAAACTTCCCTCTCCTGATAGATACATTATATATGGAGCATTACCCGAAGTTAACGTCCCTTGATTTAAAGCATATCCAGTTCCTATTACAGCCATTTTAGCAGTTTCATTATTATCTGTTGTAATACTTGATGTATATCCAGATATATTTTCGTTGATTATTCCTCCTCCATTTAAAGATAGCATTCCATACTTTGTATTAGCTATATTTATATTATGATAGTTATATATTGTTCCTGTTCCATTAACCATGACTGCTGCTGTTCCATTAGAGATATCTATATCTCCATAGTTTTGTACATATCCCGCTCCTCCTAGTAAAATACCAGTTACAGCATCACCCTTTATAACTCCTGTATTTTCATTTAAAAATGTAGAACCATTATTTACACTATTATTTAATACTACTCCTGTTCCTTGAGATGTGATTATAATATTCCCATAGTTTCTAGAGTTTGCTGCTCCTTCATTGTACATTCCAACTTGGTTACTGCCAACTGTTATATCTCCACTATTTGTTGCTAATCCATTTGTTGCTACATACATTCCAACCTCTTGAGTTGTTGTTGAAGTTACTGTTTTAGGAGTTGAAGTTATAAGATTAATATTTTCATAGTTAGTAATATAACCACTATTTACAGCACTCATACCAATAGAACCACTCTCTACATTTATAGTTCCGTTATTAAACCCTTGACCTTGATCTTGATTTTGACCTTGTCCATCTATATATATCCCTGTTCCACTATTAGTAGTGTTAATAATACCATCATTTGTCATCTGCCCTATTCCATCTACATATCCACCTATTCCTCCATTAACCTCAAGAGTTCCTGAAGATGTCAACTTACTTGAATCAAAGCTTAACATCCCTATTTGTGAATTATTTACTACAATTGTTCCATAGTTTATAGCTTGAGATGTTCCAAAAGTTGTCATTCCAAATCCTGGTATTGTTGATGTTGTTGATGTTTCAATTGTTCCTGTATTTGATATAACTCCAATTTCAGTAGAAACCATCCCTGCTCCATTATCTACTACTATTTTATTATTATTTAATAGCTTAGAGGTTTCTGTATACATACCATAAGCTCCATTATCCACAGTTATAACTCCATTATTTGTTCCCTCTCCACCTCCTATAACAGACATTCCAAAGTTCCCCTCTCCTTCTACTGAGATGTTTCCAGATGAACTATTTGTTATCTGCCCTCCATTTAATGATAGCATCCCTATTAAATTAGTTGTAGAGTTTCCATTTTCAACAACTAAATTAGCATTATTTTCAACAGTAAAGCCTGAAGCTACAGCTCCCATTCCTGTTAAAACACCACTTGAAGATGATACTAGTAAATTTTTTGGGGTCACATATAGATGAGTATTATATATCCAATTAGTATTATAAAAAATATCTGTGTATTCCTCAACTGGTGGAGTTGGTTTTTCTGGAGTTTCTGGTTTTACAGTTGGTTTTGTAATTGGCTTAGTTAAATTAGTATTTGGATCTTTTACATTTGTTGGCTTTACAACTGGTACTGTAGGTAAGGGTGGTTTAGGAGTTTCCGGGGGCTTTGTTGGAATAGTTGTTTCATCAATATTTATTTCAATTTTATCTGTCTCTTTTACACTTTTAAAATTTCTCTCATTTGATTTAAAGTAGTTAAAATTAGTAAAAAAAATCAATCCCTCCTCTTTAGTATCAGTTGCTGAAAAAGATAATCTGTTACATATAACTAGTAGAGAAAATATAAGCAGTATTTTTTCTTTCATAGAGCACCTCACTTTGATTTAAATTCTTGTATTCTTATACAAAATATTTTTTAGTAATCTTGCAATTTTTTTTAAAAAATTTTTAAAGAAATTTAAAGGAGGTTTACCTCTTTATAGTAAATAGAACATATATAAACATTTATAAAAGGAGACAATACATGTATGAAAATTTTGATAACAGTGAAAATGGTATAAATGGAACGTTAAAACTATTTTCTGAAGCTGATATAAAAACTGTTTTTATGACTTTAGAAACCTCTTTAGGAGGTATTAAAAATGAAGAAGCTGTAAGTCGTTTAGAGAAATTTGGATTAAATGAGATTTCAAAAGAAAAAGTAAAACCTTGGTATATCCAACTTTTACTCGCTTTTTTAAATCCTTTTAATTTTATTTTGGGAACTTTAGCCTTTGTTTCTCTTTTTACTGATGTTATTTTTGCTAAAGAGACTGAGCGTTCCTGGATATCTATAATTTTAATTATAACTATGATTTTAATAAGCAGTCTTATTAAGTTTATTCAAGAGTATCGTTCTAGTAAAACTGCTGAAAAACTAAAAAATCTAATTGTTACTAAAGTTACAGTAGTTAGAGATAATCTTCCTATGGAAATTGATATAAAAACTTTAGTTCCTGGGGATATTGTTAAACTTACTGCTGGAGATATTGTTCCTGGAGATATTAGAATTGTATCTAGTAAAGACCTTTTCATTAGTCAATCTGTATTAACTGGAGAGTCTAACCCTGTGGAAAAATACTCCAATCTACTTGTTAAAGCAGGAGCTATCTCTGATTTATCCAATATAGTTTTAATGGGTACTAATATTTTAAGTGGAGCTGCTACTGGAATAGTTCTTGGAACTGGAAAACACACATTTTTAAATACTATTAGTGAAAGTTTAAAAAGTACAAAAGTTGAGACTAGTTTTGAAAAGGGAATTGATGATGTTTCAAGACTTTTAATTAAGTTTATGATTTTTATGGTACCAATTGTTTTTCTAATAAATGGTTATTTAAAAGATGCTTGGTTTGAATCCCTATTATTTAGCTTGTCTGTTGCCATTGGCTTAACTCCTGAGATGCTTCCTATGATTGTAACTGGTAATTTAACTAAGGGTGCTATTGAGCTTTCAAAGAAAAAAACTATAGTTAAAAAACTTGATTCTATCCATAACTTTGGGGCTATGAATATTCTATGTACAGATAAAACAGGAACTTTAACTCAAGATAAGGTAACTGTTGTTAAGTATTTAAATTTCAAAGGTATTGATGATGATAATGTTTTATATTTAGCATATTTAAACAGCTATTTTCAAACAGGACTTAAAAATCTTATGGATAGAGCAATCTTAGAGTTTGAAGAGGAACACTACTCTATAAAAAATGAGTATAAAAAAATTGATGAGCTACCATTTGATTTTGAACGTAGAAGAATGTCTGTTATAGTTGAAGATAGTGATGGGAATAGAACTATGATTACTAAAGGTGCCATTGAAGAGATGCTATATATCTCAAATTTTGTAGAGATTGATGGTCAGGTGTTTGAAATAAAAGATGAGATTGAAGAAAAAATCAAAAATCTTGTTTCTAATTTAAATGAGGATGGAATGAGAGTTATTGGTATTGGTAAAAAAACACTTCCCAAAGATAGGGATCTTAACTTTAGCAATAAAGATGAGGAGTCTTTAACTTTTGTTGGAATGTTGGGATTTTTAGATCCACCTAAAGAGGGTGTAGGAGATACTTTAAAATCTTTATATCAGTACGGAGTAGATGTTAAAATTTTAACTGGAGATAATGAACTAGTTACTCAAAAAATATGTAAAGATATTGGAATTGAAGTTACAGGAGCTATTGATGGAAGTTACATGGAAGCTATTGATGATTTAGAGTTAAAAAAACTTTTAAAAGACACAACTATATTTTGTAAGCTTTCACCACTTGATAAAGCTAGAGTTGTTAGACTTTTAAAAGAGATGGGAAATACCGTTGGTTATATGGGTGACGGAATAAACGATGCTCCAGCTCTTCGACAATGTGATGTTGGAATTTCAGTTGAAAATGGTATGGATATAGCTAAAGAATCTGCTCAGATAATACTTTTAGAAAAGGAGTTATCTGTTCTTTTAGAAGGTGTTATAATTGGTCGAAAAATATTTACTAATATGATTAAATATCTAAAGATGACAGCATCTTCAAATTTTGGAAATGTATTTAGTGTTGTTTTAGCCAGTGCTTTTTTACCATTTTTACCAATGCTTCCTATACAGATACTTTTTCAAAACCTACTTTATGATATCTCTCAAATCTCTATTCCTTGGGATAATGTTGATACAGAGGATATTTTAAAGCCTAAAAACTGGAGTGCTGAAAGTGTTGGGAAATTTATGATTTACATAGGTCCTTTAAGTTCTATTTTTGATGTTGTTACATTCTTAGTTATGTTTTACATATTTAAAGCTAACTCAGTTGAAACACAAGCTCTTTTCCACACTGGTTGGTTTATAGAGAGTATTTTATCTCAAACTCTTATAATTCATCTTATTAGAACTAGAAAAATACCTTTTATTGAATCTAATGCCAATATAAAAGTTATTCTTTTAACTTCTGCTATTATGATTTTTGCTTTATTTGTTCCATATTCTAAAATTAACGGAACTTTAGGATTCGTACCTATGCCTATTTCTTATTTTATTTGGGTTGTTTTAATACTTACTGGATACTTTTTTACTATAATTTTTGCAAAAAAATATTTTATTAAAAAATTCAATAGTTGGTTATGAATTTTGAAGACAACTTAATGAAAATGTGCTATAATTAAGGAATGAAAGCAATTTCAAATATATACAAGGAGGGATTTTAATATGAAAAAATTAGTATTAGGAAGTATTTTCTTTAGCTTATTCTTAGTTGGATGTTCAAGCACTCAACCTCAAGAAGAAGTAGTAGTTCAAGAGGCAGTTGTTGAGGAGGTTGTAGTAGCTACTCCTGAGCCAGTTGAAGCTCCAACTAAGCCTTTACCAAAGCCATTATTAGACAAGTAAAAATATGAGCTGAGTTCAATGAACTCAGCTTTTTTAGTTTTACTACTCTTTTATAGATTTATCCTTAAAAATAATTAAAATTGGTATGTCTTTTAGTGGTAAAATGTTGCTATCAAAAGTGAAATCGACTCATAAGAAAAATAAAAAAGAACTCTTTTTTATGTCATAAAAGAGTTCTCATATTTTTAATCTATATTTTTAAAGAAGTTTTTAATCTCCTTTGCACTTGTTTCCACGCTATCTGAGGTATGAACAATATTTCTTAAAGTGTCCATTGAATAGTCCCCTCTTATAGTTCCAGGAATCGCATCTAAAGGAGATGTACTTCCTGCCATGTGTCTAACTATTTGAATGCAGTTTATTCCCTCTACAACCATTAATACAACTGGCCCAGATGTAATAAATTCTATAAGACCATTATAAAACTCTTTCCCCTTATGAATCTCATAGTGTTTCTCTGCTTTTTCTACAGTTATATTTTCCATTTTTAAAGCCTTAATCTCCAATCCTTTTCTCTCTATTCTCTGAATGATTTCTCCTATCAGTTTTCTTTCCACAGCATCAGGCTTTATTATTAGTAATGTTCTCTCCACATGTCCCCCTTATATAGTTAAGTAACTTATCATCTGTTACATATATACCTAACTATATAAAGTTTTCCTTTTTTTGATTTATAATTTTATAAACTCTTCTTCACCTATTGGTTTTCCTATATAATAACCTTGTACTAAATCAACATCTATACTTCTTATAAATTCTAGCTCCTCTATTGTTTCTACTCCTTCAGCAGTTATCTCACTTCCAAGCTCTTTTAAAAATCTAACAATACTCTTATAAATAATTTTTCCTTTATCACTACTTAAATACTTAATTAAACCTCTATCAATTTTTACAGTATTTATATATGTTTTTAAAAGATTTTCTAAATTTGATCCACCTATTGGAAAATCATCCATTACCACCTTTATTCCTAGCTCTTTTAATTTTAAAAACTTATACATTAACTCTGTATAATTTAATTCTCCCCTTTCAGTTATCTCTATTTCTAAGTTTTTAAGCTCATTTTTAGAAAAATTAAATTTTTCTAAAAAATCTTCTCTAACAATTGTTTTTGGCGAAAGATTTATACATATTTTTAAATCTTTTTTATTTAAATACTTTTTAGATTTTTCTAAAATTAAAAAATCTAATATATGTATTTGTTCAATTTTTTCAAGTATTTCAATTATCTCCAATGTTGATAAAGTTTTTAATTCTTCTTTACAAAACCTTGATAAAATTTCATAAGCTACATTTTTTTTCTTACTTAATGAATAAATTGGTTGAAAGACAATTTCTAAATGATTAACCAACTCTGTTGTTAAAATTTTTTCAAAATTTATCTTTTTTTTACTTTTATCTACCGTCACATTTCCCCCGTTAGCCTACATATTTTTTTACATAGTTATAATAACTTTGTTTTGAGATAGAAAATATCTCTTGAACTTCTTTAGGAGATATTTTTTTGTCCACTACATCTCTATATTTTTCTAAAAATATTTCTTTTGTTAGTTTAACTTTCCTTCCAAAAACTACTCCTCGTTTTTTAGCTTTCTCTTTCCCTTCGCTTGTTCTAACTAATATTTTTTTTCTTTCTTGCTCTGCTACTTCTAGAATCAACGCTAAAAGAGTGTTTGCCATTATCTCCATAAACCCTTCATTTTTCTTTAATTCTCTAATTATAAAATCTTTTAAATATGGAGTATCCAAAACTATTAAATCAATATCTTTTGCTATTAACTCTTTAATTAACTCAATAGTTTGATTTCTATTACGTCCTAATCTATCAATTTCTTTAATAACTAAAATATCTCCTGAATTTAATAGTTCTCTTAATTCGTTTAATCCCTTTCGTCTAATTTGGACTCCTGTATAAGTATCTGAGTAAATATTTTCATATTTTACACCATAGTCCAATAAGGCCTCTACTTGTCTTGTTAAACTCTGATTTTTTGTACTTACTCTACAGTAACCATACATCATGCTAAAAACCCCCTAAAATAAACTTCCATTATATATTCTAAGTTGATTTTCATATTTTTTCAATAGCTAAAGCTTACTTAGGTTTTTTTTCCAAAATCTTGGAATTTATTTCATCAAAATTAAAATATCTATTAAAATATACTTTTATTAATTTTTCAATTAAAAGTATTGTATGTCCAAAAAACATAGTCGGAAGATAATTTTCATTTGTTTCATTATGACTTTCTTTAGATATAAAAGCTATATCAGACATTTTACAGAGTTCACTATTTTCATTAGCAGTAAAAGTTATCAATTTAGCTCCATTATTTTTCATGCACTCAGCTAATTTAAATGGATAAGTTTCTCGTCCAAATTTTGATATTATTATAACTCCATCATAAAGATTATTTAATAAATCATCTTGCCATGTTAAATCATGTGATATTTTAGTAAACAAGTAACTTTCTTTTCCCAACATTAAAAATTTAATATTAATATAAGAAGCTACTGTAGTTGCTAACCCCTCTGCATAAATTAGTATTTTTCCAGAATCGATTATCTTAAAAAATTCATCTAGTTCATCTTTATTTTTTACAAAAAACTTATCATCTATATCTATTTCGCAAGATTTATCTTTAGCTATTCTGTATGCTAACTCTTTAAATCCTTCAAATCCTAACTTTTGTGCAGTTCTTACTACAGTAGATGCTGATGTGTATGTTTCTTTAACTACATCTTTTATTTTTAAACTTGTAACTATTTTGTAGTTTTCATTTAAATAGTTATAAACTCTTAACTCATTTTCTGTTAATCCATCAATTAATTCTTTTTTAATCATTTTTTTGTTCCTTTTATTTTTATTTAATGTGCACTTTATATCTTATCATTTTATACACTATCAGTCTACTTGTTTATACAACTTTAAAATTTTTTTTGGATGCTTGCTTTTAACATGGCACATAATCCTTTTAAATAGGCATTTTCCATTCTTAAAAACTTTAGTTCATCATCTTTATCATCAAAAAGAAACTCTCCATCAACTAATCTTTTCTCTTTAGGATTTCCTCTAGTTTCAAACTTAAAAGCTTCTATACCTTGTTCTTTATAACGCTTTACCCAATTATGAACCTGTGTTTTTGATTTTATTCCAAACTCATCACTTACTTCTTGGATACTCATATCTCCTTCTAAATATTTTTTTACCACTTCTAATTTAAAATCACTTGTATATCTATTGTTTACTCTTGTCATAAGCACTTTCCCCTTTTATATATTTACGTTTATAATTATAATAAGTCTGTTTACAAATTCCTAATTTTTTTTGTAAATCAATTGGCTTTCCATCATATTGAATCATCTCTTTATAATGATACAAAAATTTTTTTTTCGATATTTTCTCTTTTCTACCAAATTTTACACCAAACTCTAAAGCTTTATCTCTTCCCTCTTTAGTTCGTACTATTATTTTATTTCGCTCTTGCTCTGATATCTCTAAAACCATAGCTAAAAGAGTTGTTGCCATTATCTCCATAAACCCCTTATTTCTTTTTATCTCCTCTATTATAAAATCTTTTAAATAAGGCATATCTAAAGCTATTATCTCTACATTATTTTCTATTAACTCTTTTATTAGCATAGTTGTTTGTTTTCTGTTACGCCCCAATCTATCAATCTCTTTAATAACTAAAGTGTCTCCAGAAGTAAGAACAGTTTTTAGACTCTTTAAACCATCTCTTTCTAAAGTTTTTCCTGTTATCTTATCAACAAAGATATTTTCCCTTTCTACTCCATAATTCAATAGCGCATCTATTTGCCTCTTTAAGTTCTGATGTTTCGTACTAACTCTGCAATATCCATAAACCATTTAAATTTTGCCTCCTATTTATTAAAGTCTTAAAGAGTCCAAAATATTAAGATATTTTAGACCCTAATTTGCACACAATTTTTTTAGCATTTAAAACATTTTTTTAACAAAATCAACACTTCAATAAAAAATATTATCGAAAATAAAATTAAATAAATAGGGGGAATAACATGGGATTAAAAAATTTTTTATCTATCTTTTTTCTAATAACTAACTTTCTTTTTGCCTTACAAATTGGACCACCAATGTTTGAGCAAAGAATTGATGGTTCAGGAGGATACAAAGAGTTTACATTAAAAAATTCTAGTAAAACGACTCTTAGATATAAACTTACAATTTTACCTAGTTCTGGAAAATATATGGATATGAGCAAATGGACAGAGGTATCACCTAAAATTGTAACAATAAAACCTGGAAAAATTGGAAAGTTCAAAGTTTTTGCCAATGCTCCAAAAGATGTTCCTGAAGGAGAGTACGCGTACACTCTTAGTTTAAAAACTATGGATTTACCAAAACTTCCTGGAGAAACAAGTGTTGTACAGGCAGGTGCCAAATTAAATTTTGATTTTCATTTAGAGTTTATTGGATATGCAGGTGAGTTAAAGCCTGAAATAGAGTTAATTAATCCAAGAGTTGATATAAATAAAGACGGCAATGTGGTTCTCAATGGAACTATTGTAAATAAAACAAAAAAAAGAGGTATCTATTGTGGCATAACTGTTATTAGTGGAAATAGAACTATTTTAAGTACAGATTTAAGAGTTCCTGTTAATGGAAAAAAAGATTTTTCATATGTCTTTAACAAAGATATAAAAAAATCTGATGTTGATGGTCTTACAATTAGAAACATGGAAGACAATAAAGAACTTTTAAAAATAAAAATCAAGTAGCTATTAAAAAGGGGGACCCTTTTTGATATATAAATTAATCAGGAGGTAACAAAATGAAAAAATTATTATTCGGTTTATTAGCATTATCTTTATCAGCAGCTACTTTTGCTGCTAATCCAGGAACACCTACAGAAGCTTCTATGGTTGTTGAAGCAAAATTAACAATTTTACCTGCGACAGATGATTTAGTTATTGAAGAGCAAAGTGAGAGTGGAGTTTGGGGATTAGTTACAGGAACTTCTTTATTTGATCACGGAACTGTTATGGCTAGTACTACAGATGATGTAGTAATCCCTAACCCTGTTCTTGCTAGAAACTATAGAGTTAGAAGAGGAAATGATGGGAAATTAGATGGAACAGCGCTAACTCCACCAGCTTCATATACAAATATTGATATAGCAATGGGTACAACAGCAGCAACAGCAGCTGGAGCAATTGTTACAGGTACATTATCAGATTTAGATAATACTAATACATTTACACACGAATTTGTTTTAAGAGCAGAACCTACATTAACAACTGATTCTGTAGCACATCCTTTTGAAATAACTTCTAAAGTTGCATCAGTTATTCCTGCTAACCAAGATCCTGGTGTTTACACTAGAACTGAAACTGTTACTGTTGCTTTAAACTAACAATCTAATTTAGTTAAATTTGAGGAGAATTCTCATTCTCCTCTTTTTTAAAAAAATTAGTTAAATAAAAGCGGGGTGAATATATGAAGTTGATTTCAATTTTATTATTTAGTATTTTATCTTTTATCTCTTTTAGTGCCAATGAAGCCAATATAGGTGTTCCTGCAAAACTTATGATACATCCTCAAAACGACAATCTTGTCATAGAGTTTAGAACAGA
Organism: Cetobacterium sp. 2G large; assembly: GCF_014250655.1. Taxonomy (NCBI): domain Bacteria; kingdom Fusobacteriati; phylum Fusobacteriota; class Fusobacteriia; order Fusobacteriales; family Fusobacteriaceae; genus Cetobacterium; species Cetobacterium sp. 2G large. The sequence continues at coordinate 969,389 of NZ_JACHTH010000005.1, forward strand.
TGCTGGTCACTGGCAACCTGTATCTTCAAATATAGAATTTAATCATGGAACTATAGTTTCTGGCCAAAAATGGGCGCCTAACCCTAGCATCACAAAATTTTTTAGAGTTAGACGTACCAATGATTCTATTTTAGCTAACATAGCACCTAATAAAGGTAACTTATCCATTGGGATTGAGCCTATTAATCCAACAGGAATATATCCAGGAAATTTAGAGTATAATTCAAACACAATCCCCCATACTTTTAGAATAAATTCTACAGATACTGATGTAAGTGGCAACGTGTCTGAGGTTGATTTCACTATTGAATCTGCTGTAAACAATATTAGTTCTACTCAAACACCTGGCTTTTACACAAGAGAAGCCACTGTAAAGGTTTTTCTTAATTTGGCTATTGACTAAAATAATAAAAATAAAGGGGGATTTTTTTATGTTCAAAAATATATTTCTATTCTTTTTCACACTATCATTAAACCTTCTTGCTTATATAAATATCTATCCAATAACCTTTGATAAACCTATTGATGGAAACGGTAGTAAAGAGGAGTTTATCCTTTATAACAAAACTAAAAATCCTATTAGATACTCCATTTCTTTAAATGATACAGGAATAAAAAACAGCATGAAAGAGTGGGTTGAATATTACCCCAAAAATATTACTGTAAAACCTGGAAAAAGTGAGAAAATAAAAGTTTTTATTAAAGCTCCAAAATATGCTCAAAAAGGTGAATACTTAACAACTTTAGAGATTAAAGAAAATCTTGTTCCAAGTTTAGAGAAAACACCACCTAAAAATGGTGTTCAAATACTAACTCATTTGAAAATGGATATTGCTGGTTTTATAGGAGATATTAAACCTAAATTTAAAATAAACAACTTCTCAATAACTCCTTCAAATAAAAATTTAAATGTTAAAGGAAGCATTGAAAATATTGGTGAAAGAAGAGGGAAGGTTGATATTATCTTAACTAATGGGAGTAAACGTGACGAATACCTTTTAGGCAGCATTAGAGTTTTAAAAAATGAAAAAATTGATCTTTCTAAGCTATCTCATGAGTTGGAAAATAAAGCTCAGGAAAAAAAAATAAAATCTTATAAAAAGCTCATAATTAGAGAACAGGGTAGTAATAGAAATATTACTGAAATTCTTTTATAGCTACTGATTCTATAGTATGGAGGTGTATCAATCTATGTTAAAAAAGGCAATAGTTTATCTTTTACTTTCAACTTTAGCTTTCTCAGCTGAATATACAATGGATGAACTAAATAAGTTAAAAGAACTAAATTTCATCTCTGATGAAGAGTATGAAATCTTCAAAAATGAGCTACTAGGAATAGAAGCTGGAGAAGCTATGTACTCTCTTAGTGTCAACAATCTTAGAGTAAGCCAGATATACCCTGTTTTAAAAGAAAATAATAAAACATACTTTCCAATTATTAATCTTTTTAACACCATAGGATTTGCAAATTATAGTGTTTTAAGTAATGTTTTAACTTTTAACCTTGGAACTAATGAAGAGGAGATTACAATTAATAGCAATAATAAAACTATCTCTGGTCTTAAAGATGAAAATAAAATTAAATTTACCAATGACGATATCATTGCTACTGATAGTGATTTCTTTGTTGAAAGTGAGCTTTTTAAGAAAATACTATTAAAATCTTTTACCATTGACTCCGAAAACTATAAGGTGGCAATGGCTTTATCATTTGAAACACCTGATGAAATAAAAATGTATCTTAAAAATATAGAGGATGGTTTAATTGATGCTCAAAATGCTGGAGAAATAATGTTTACAAGTAAACGATCACTTTTCGAACTTGGAAACCTTGGAATAAATATAGAGGGATATACAGAAAGAACAGAGACTGATAGCAAATTTAATACCGATTGGAGTGCAAGTTTAGAGTATCAAGGTGGACTTCTTTATGGAGAACTTACAACTAACTACGATATTAGAAACAATGAACTTGGAGATGCAGCTCTTTACTATCCTGATATTTGGAAAGATCACTCTTTTGAAGTTAAAAATAGTCGTGGTAGTGGTTCTTCAAGAGAGTGGGAAGTTAGTTTTAGAAAAGAAAAAGGATATTTCAAAGTTGGTAGAAACTTTATTATTCGAGAAAATGTACCAATCGGCAGTAAAGTTGAACTTTTATATTTAGGATTTCCTATTGAAATAAAAGAGGCTGATAATGGTATTATAGAATTTAGTAATAGTGAAATCCAAGAGGATAGACAATATACTCTTAGAGTCCATACTCCAGATGGAAAAATATATAACATTGATGTTAATACAACAAGTGACTATAACCAACAGAAAAAAGGTGAGATTGAGTACGATATCACCGTTAGAGAAAATGATGAACATAAAAAATATGAGACACGTGCTAATGTTTACTATGGTATTACAAGTAGCTTTACAACAGGAGTTAATTATTCACGTACAATTGAAACAGAGAATGAAAAAACTGGATATCTTGATAGTGTAAGAGGAGAAGGTGTTTATACTAACGCTTTATTTAATTTCCCATATACACTTGTTTTAGGTGGAGAAAAAGCTTTAAGTACTTATAAAAGTACTGAAGGTGATAGTAATAAAGATAGATATGGTTACGATTATAAAGGACAAATTGATATTAAAGACTTTAGATTTATAGCACATCAAAAACATTTTGGAAAATATTTTGATGAGGAAAAGGTTTCTGAGTACTCTATTGTTTATAACCCAAGAGGAGCTTTCCAAATTAATTATGATTGGGGAAAAACAAAATATTATGATGGTAGTAAAAATAGCGATGAGAGTGTTGGATTTAATGCTAGTAAAGCGTTTAAAAATCTTTTAGTTACAGTTGATTACAGTAAATCTTTAAATAGTCAAGATACATATGGCTTAAACCTTTATTATAATGGACTTAAAAATTATAATGTTCAAATGTCTAATAGTTGGAGTGAACGTAGTGGGGATTATGAAGCTACAATATCCCTTAGTAACAAGAATATATTTGATATATTTGATTATACAATTGAAGTTTCCTATTCAGAAAGAGATAAAGAAAAAGTTACCTTTAGTGTTAGTTTAGATTATGATAACTGGTTTACATCTGATATTAACATCAATGGAAAAAATCAAAGATATTCAGCAGGAATAGATAAAGTTGTTGATTTAAGAGATATTAGAAGACCAATTGAAACATTAGATAGTTCTAGAGTAAAAATAACAACATACTTAGATGAAAACAATAATGGTATTAGAGATAACAACGAGAAAGCTGTTGATAATGTTATTATAAAATTAAGAGAAGACGAACAGACTACTGATGAAGATGGTATTGCTTGGTTCCATGGAATTCCAAATGATGTTATCTATCAAATGACTCCAACAGTTATAAAACCTAACTATACCATGGGGGATCATAAAATGAAAGTTCTTGGAAGACAAGTTGGAACAATAGAAGCTGAAATACCAGTTAAACCAATGCTTAATCTAACTGGAGTTTTAGCATTTGATGATGCATTAAAACTTTCCCAAAAACAGAAAGAGGGAATTTTAGAAAATACTCTTATTAAAATTATCGATTCAAAAGGAAAGCTTGTTGAATATATAAATCCTGAAACAAATGGAAGTTTTGAAATCAATGGATTGTTCAGCGAAAAGTATACTGTTGAAATTTTATATATGGGGACAGATTATGATATACAAGGAACAGCTAAAAATGTTCAATTAGCTTATAATAAAAATGATAATAGAGTTGTTATTCAATATAAAAATGGAAAATTTAGTTTTAGCAATAGTAACAAAGAGGAGGGGATTTTATGAAAATAGCAATTTTGCTACTAACTCTTTTTTTATCTTTAAATTGTTTTAGTGCTCCAAAAGCTAGAAATATAGAACAATCAAAAGAGGAAGATATAGTTCCTCCTCTAGAAATACCAATGATACCTCTTATTCCAGCAGCTCCGAACACAGATACAACAACTGATGAAAATAATAATATAACAGAGTGGGAATTAGAAAAAACTTCAACTTTCTTTCTCGATACAAAAGTTAATGTTATTGTTCCTTTAGAGATTATATCTGATGTTGAAATTAAAGCTCTTGTTATAGATGATCAAAAAGTTGTTGTTCCATTTGAACTTGAAATGAATAAAGAGCCTGATAAAAAGGATTTTTATAAACTTAACTATAGTGAAACAGAGATTGATATTGATCAAGATGGGGCTATTGATACTAAAATATTTTCTCCTAGATTTATCAATCAAAAAGTTGTAAAAGACAACTATTTACATATTGATGGAGCTAATATCTCTAAAGAAGGAGTTCATAGAAAAAGAGTTTACGTCACTGTTGAATTAAAAGAGGAGGTGAGATAGATGAAAAAAATATTTTTACTATTTTCAATAATCTCATCTTTAGTATTTGGTGAGATAAAAATAAAAATAGTTGAACCATTAAAATTCAGAGATATAAATAGTACTGAAATAGGTCCAAATCAAGTTTTAGCTACTTCACAAATTGAAATTTTTACTGATAATAAAGATGAAGATATAGGTAAAAGAGTTGTTTTTAAATATCCTGATTATATATTAATGACAAATAGAAAAAAATGGATAAAGATAAATAAAATTGGAATGGAAATAAAAGAGCAAGAGATCATACTTGAAAGAGAGAGAGTTCCTATCATTTTCTATGCTGTATTAGATAAAAGAGAACTTGATAAAGGAGAAACTATTGAAACTATTGAAGGAGAGTATTTTGGTAAGTTTCCAATAGTTTTCTCTGTCTATAAAAGAAAAGAGAATTTTCCTGTAACTCTTCCTGAATTAGCACCTGAAGATGTTCCTACAATACTTCCAATTTTCCCTGATGAAGAGGAAAATAAACCTACTATTTTACCTATATTTCCAGATAAACCTGCAACAAAACCTATGTTACCTAATAGTAAGGAGGTGTAGTTATGATTAAATTATATTTATCAATTTTTTTAATTATATATTTATCCTTACTAGCTAACAATAGCAAACTTGAATATGATATTAAATACTCTGACAATAATTTTATTTTTATAAATATATCTAAATCTCAAACTCCTAACTTAAAAATAACATATCATATCGTAAATCCTGGGGATGAACTAGAGGATATCTCTTTAAAATACAAGATTGAACTAGAAACTCTCGAATCAATTAATAAAATAAGCCGTTTTGATAGATTAAAATCAGGAACCGTAATATATTTAACAGGAGATAAAAAGGGGGAAAAGAATGAATAAAAAAAGAAAAATCAATATATTTATCTTAGCAATTTTTTTTATAATTTCATCAATTATTTCAGCTCATTTTTCTCCTGAAAAGGAGATAAAAACTATACAAACACTACCTCGTAAGCCACAAGCTAATTTAGATATTGAGGTTACCAAAGTAAAAAGTCAAGAGATTACAGGGCAGATAGATGAAAAAAGTAAAGTTATTACAGTTGATTTTAGCGAGCTTTTAAATAGTCGAAAAAATAAAATGAATATTGATAAATCACAATATGAAATCTATCCAATTGAAAACTTAGAAAATTTACAATATCCAAAATCAAAATTTATGCGTAGTAATCTTAATCAAAATAAATTCCAAGTTACAAAATCTGATACAAGCATTAATATAAATTATGAGGAAAAACCTGAGAAACTTTATCTTGCAGTATTTAATCAAAATACATCTAATGTAGAAAAAGTTTTCAAACTAAATTTAGAAAAATATATATTACCAAGAGTATCAATAGGTAAGACATATACACTTACTAATCCTATTTTTATACGTTCTGGAAATACAAGTGTTAACGTTGAAGGTATAAGCAATACTCAAGGTATATATATATTTGGTTTAACTGCCACAGGAACTTTTTATGCTCAAGGTACATCTAGTTATGGATATTCTGTTGATAGTCCATTTCAAATTAACGGGCCACAAGGGCTCTCTCTTTTTGCTGGAACTCCAGGTTCAAGTGATAGCCAACCTGTTAGTAGTACTCTTAATGCTTCTTCTGGTGGACAAAGTAGTACTGTTTTCATATATTACCCCACTAGCGCTGGAACTAGAGATTGGAATAGATTTGCAATCTATAATAATAACACTAGTGGACTTAACTCTGGAAATACTCGAACTAATACATCTTTACTTAGATATTTAAATGGGGATAGCAGTACTATTGTTCGATTTGTTGTTTTTGGAGCTTGGGGACAATCAACCTATCGTGCTGGTTTTGAAATTTTAAAATGGGACTTAAATGCTACAACTTTTAACTTTAGGAATATATATACACATGATATAACATGGACGATAAATTTACCTGCCTTAGATGTTAAAGGATATTATGATAATACTAATGCAACTATTCAATCTAGCGGTAGTACTATTACTAAAAATGGAACTTTTTTAGACTTTAGAGGTGGCATTTTACTTGGAACTGTAAAGTTAAGAGATGGTAGTGTAGTTCCAAATTTAGCAACTGACCCTCATGGTGGAGTTAGATTTGTTGGTAATGCCAATGTCACTTTAAGTAATGGTACTAAAACTATGAATGGAACTATCTATACTACCCCAGTTGGAACTGACCCTACTGGAGTAAATTCTAATCCTTATTTTTCAGGAACTGGAGCTAGATCAGCCCTAAACGTTTATTTCAAACTGAATAATACTACAAATCTTGAAACTGGTTTAGCTTACGCATCTTCAAATAATCGATTATTAAAACTAGAAGTTGTTAATAAACCAAGCTTTCTTACAGAACTTATAACTAATTTGAATTTAACTATAAATAGAATTGATAAAGCTGCCACAATTACACTAAAAAATCCTGTTCCTAAGAGAAATGGAACAACTAGTGGTTATTATAATTTAACTGGTGCAACTAGTCCTAGTGGAATGAGTACAAATCAGAGTACTCTGTCTTGGACAGGATCTCCAATCTCCACAGATTATGGATACTCCCTTTATAACTTTACACATAAAGTGGTTGTAAGATTTACTGATGGAGCTAATATAGGAAGAGTTGTATTTGATACTGATGTTAATGGAAAGATTACAGGAACAACGAAATATCAAACTGTTTCTGTTGGTGGAAATACATATACTATTGGAGATTTTGGAGATGGAAAATTCTCTTTAGGAATGGATCAATGGAATTTTGCTAATAAAACTGGTATTAAAATAGATATTTTACACTATGATAATTCATATACTAATCCTGCTAGTGCAACTGATAATCAAGCTTTCGCTAAAGATACTTTCACCTTGAATATTGAGACTTTAACCCCTGAAACTTATTATAAAGTTGATGGCAGTGATTCTAATTTAATTGTAAAAAATGGTAGTAGAACTTTAAATATTCCTAAAGTATCTAATCCATCTATTTTAATTGGAAAGGTTCAATTAAAAAATGATGATAAAACTATTACTATTGATACTAATACAACTCCCACTAACCCTAATGGAATAACCTTTGCAACTACAGGACAAACACTAACATTTTCCAATGGAACAAACACCGTTACAGGAACTGTTTCAATAGATAACTCACCATCTAATGATACCACTGGTCGAAATCTTTATTTAAACCTTACTTCAGGGGTTATCTTTTCTGGTGCTAACTACACATTAAGTAATGCAACGTTAATAAAGTTAGGTATTAAATCCACTACTAACAATCCTACAAATCCTAGTGATATTTACTATAATCTTATAAATAACTTAACATTAGTTCCAGGAGGATTAACTTTTGATAAAAGTAGTAGCTTTACCTTTAGAAATCCTATTCCCAAAGGACTTTCTAATGGAACAGGTTCATATATTTTAAATGGTGCAACAAATCCTACTGGAATTAGCACTAATCAAAATACTTTAGTATGGGCAACTAATAATGCTCCCACTTCAGGAATGACTCTTTCTCCTATTACTCATAAAATTGGTGTTTGGATTACTGATAGTGGTAATACACAAAAGGTCAGCTTTACAACTGATGCTACTGGTAAATTAAGTGGAACTAAAACAGGAACAATATCTATTGGAGGAAATACATATATTTTTGGTGACTTTAATAGTGATGGAAACTTCTCTTTAGGACTTCAAAATTGGAATTTTACTAATAAGTCTGGAATAATAGTTAAAATTTTGCATTTTGATAATACTCTAGACCCATTAACTGCTTCAGAAGCTCAAGCTTTTGGTCGAGATCAATTTACCATGAATATTGATGTCTTAAATCCTGAAATTTATTATAAAGTTGACCCTAATGACTCTGAATTAATAGTTAAAGATGGGGTTCAAAACTTAAAAATTCCTAGAAGCGGAGAAGGAAAAATCTCTTTAGGAAAAGTTAAAGTTAAAAATAGTTCTGAAGTAGATAAAGGTCTTTTAACTAACTTTACGTTTTACCAAACAGGAGAAATTTTAACATTTATAGGAACAGATTCAACAACTATTAGTGGAACAATAGAGCTTAGTCCAGAAGGTGCTGATGAAACAGGACGAGAGTTAATTTTAAATATAACTAATGGAACTCCTACTCCTGGAATAACATATACAGCTACTCCTATTTTAATAAAATTAGGAACAAATGATAGTGGTGGAATCTACTACAACTTAAGAAATACTCTCAATTTAGAGCTTAATGATTCTTTTGTTGCTGATTACAGTGTTGATGATCTTGATTTTGGAGCTGCTATTGCTAATAACAAAGCTTATAACGAAGCAAAGACAACACTAAATCTAACTTTAGCTGATGATATTGTTAATCCAACTTTATCCTATGCTATAAAAACATCTCCTACAACTACAAATAACTATTATACTAATTTTAAACTTCATCCAAATGGTGTAGAAATATCTGATGATTTTGTAACTACTGATATTTGGTTAGGGAATGAAGTTAAAGATAATAATAATTTACAAAAAAGATCTATTGATATAAATGGAAAAATTAACGATATCTCCAATGCACAAATAGGAACTAGTACTAAACTTTATCAAAATATAGTTGAAATAGAGATAAAGCTACAATAAATTATAAAAGGAGAGTTTATGTTTTTTAGAAATTTACTTATGATTTTATTTGGTTTTCTTTTAGTTATAAGTTGTAATAAGACTATTGAATCTTCTGATTTAGTTTATAATCAAACTGATGGTCTTTTTTATGAAAAAGATTCAACAAAACCTTTTACAGGAACTCTTATAAAAAGAGATGAAAAAACAAATAAAATTATAACAGAGTGGAATTATGAAAATGGAAAGAATAATGGTATCTGTAAAAATTTTTATGAAGATGGAACTAAAAAATTTTATGGAGAATTTAAAAATGGTATTCCAAATGGAGTAATTAAAGAGTATAATAATAATGGTAGATTACACATTGAAGAAAACTTTAAAAATGGTGTTTTAGACGGAGAAAAAAAAGAGTTTTATGAAAATGGTCAGTTAAAAACTGTTGAAAATTATAAAGATGATTTTCTCCATGGAAAACGAGAGACATACACAGAAGATGGAGTTCTTAAAATAATTGAAAACTATTATTTTGATGAATTAACTTCTTCTAATTTTTTTCCTAATAAAATGAATTAAAATATTGAAATTTTATTAAAAATTTGTTATTCTATTTATTAAAGTCAAAAAAGTGTTCTTTTTAACAAAAGAGTCCAAAATGTTTTAATATTTTGGACTCTTTTGTTAAAAATTTTATTTTCTTGATAGTTTTATTCCACTAAGAAATATTTTTTCCTTTTTTAATTCATAATTTTTTTAATAATTTTATTTTTTCAAAAAAAAATTGCACCTATCCCTTAAATAAAAAAAGAAATGAGTGCAACTGGCTGCCATTTTACAAGCCCTATAGCTTTGCGTCCTGCAGTTTCCCACAGTTTGCCGTATTTAGTTTTCTTAATGGAATTTTATTATAACTAATTTTTTTTATTTTTTCAACTAGAAATTTTTTTATTTTTTTTCAAAAATTTCCATATATAAAAACCCTAGATTTCTCTAGGGTTTTTGTATATTAGTTGATATTTATCTGTGAGTGAGAAGTGACTTGGGGGATAGCCATCTTTTCAACTTTCACACCTATATTTCTTAAAACAAGGGTATTATTTCCTGTTACTAACACTCCAATCAACGTCATAACAGTATATATTATTTTTAAAGTTTTCATCATAGGCCTACGCCTCTGGTGCATTTTCCATAAAGTAGTTAAATGCCATTAATTCCGCTTTTTCAATCTCTATTCTGTCTAAGGAATTTTGTCCTGTCTTTATCTCTTTCTCAATTTGATCTCTCCACTCTGAATATGATCCATATGGATTTCCTGCTGGCAATGGCTCTCCATCATTTTGTAACTGCTCAATATGAGAAAGTGTTGCCTTATCATCTGCCAGTTCCTTTAAATAACTTACTTCTCTTTCAATACTTTTCTCTGTTTTTGCTATAACTCCTTCTAATGCTATCTTTGCTCCTGCTACTGTCATACTCATTAACTACCTCCTTCAAATCTTTTATTTTTTTCACGTTCTCTCGAGATACTTTAATCATACCACAATAAAAAAAATTTAAAATAGATTTTGTCCGTCTGAGAACTTGAAAGAAGTTTTGTCCGTTTGAGAATCAATCTTTTTTTACTACTTGACAAAATGTTTTAAAATAGTTTATTTTATACGTAATCAAATTAAATTAGGGAGGTAGTTTTATGTATTTAATTGAAAAAATACATCTTTTAAACAAAGTTAATTCTACATTGGAGGTTGCTAATTTTTTTAACAAATCAATTAAAACTATTTGGCGTTATAAAAAAGCTGGGTTTTTAATAGCTGATGGATCTAAAAATAAACTTCTTTTTTCAAAAAAAACTATTGAAAATTTTATCATAATGAGGGGGTTATAATTTATGATAAATAGAGAGGAAATTTTTCAAAAGACACTTTCTAAAGATTTACATCTTTTTTTAAATATGAGTGATAAAGATCTTGAAAACTATTTTTTCAATTTTTTAAAAAAATATCATGGGGAGTTTGATTTTAGAAAACCTCTTTGTAAAACAACTAAAATAAAAGCATATTTTATTGATTCTGCTATTGAACGTGGAAAAATAACAGTTCAATCTTATAATAACGATAATAGACATGAAATCTTTTGTACAAAAGAGTTTTCTATTTTACTCGCTGATTTTTATAAAAGAAAACTAAGGAGTGGAAAATTATGAGTGATTTTATATTAAAAAGAAATCTCTCTGACAATTTCACTCAAATTTCAAATGAGTTTTTACATGATAATTCCATCTCTATATTAGCTAGAGGAATTGGCACATTTTTACTTTCTAAACCTAATAACTGGGTCATAAATCAGGAAAATATCTGTAAAGAACTAGAGATTGGGCGAGATAAGTTAAAAAAGATATTTAACGAACTTATTATTCATGGGTATATGCATAGATGTCGTTACATTACTTTTGCTAAAAAAAATGAACAGTCAGTATTTTATTATATCTCTGACTCTAAAGAACATCTTTATAAAGAAGTTGTCTCTCGAGATATAAAAAATACTGATTCTATATCTAATCAAAATACGTTGTCACCTTTTACTGAAAATCCGTTACCGAATTCTTCGTATAAGAAAAATCCTACTGACAATATAATTAATATTAATAATAATTTATCTTTTAAAAATAAAGATATTAATAAAAAAGAGAATAATAATATTGACCCTCTACTTTTGGACTTCCTGAATATTCATCTTGATGAAGTTACTAAAAATAACGTTTTAAAAATATCACCTCATATAACTTTAGAAGATTTTAAAACTATTTTTGAAAAATGCAAAACAGAGTATAAATTAGGTTATTCTAAAAATCTTAACTCCACTCTTATTTTAGCACTAAAAAAAGAGTGGAGATTTCAAACTTCTGAAAAAATCGAACGAGATAAAAGAGTCTTTAACTCCAAAATTAGATATTTTAAAGATCTTTATTTAGAAACTAGAGAGTCTCATGAAGAAATTATAAATAAATTTCGAAATGATTGTATAAAATCCTATACTAAGGATATAATTGATGAGTACGAAGCTGTTTTAAAAAAAGAACTAGAATCACTAATAATTTGAAATAATAAGATTAAAGAGATTAGCATCTTAATCTCTTTAATCTATATTTTCTAAATAACTTTTTAAATATGACTTTACTTTTCTTTTTATTCTTTGAATTGTATTATCAACTCGCTTTGGTGATTCATTTAATATTTTAGATATCTCTAAATAATTATACTGCTGACAAAAATAATAAAAAATTCGCTTTTCTAATTTGGTTAAATTTTTATTTAAATGCTCTTGTAGTAATCTTGCTAACTCCTTTCCCAATAGAATATCTTCTGGAGATGAGTATTCAAAGGAAGGGATGCTTTTACAAATTTCAAATTCATCAGTTGGATTCTCCTTATTTTGTATTGCTGTATGAATAACTTTATGTTTCTCTAAATTTTGACGTCGTATAGCTGTTATCATCTGTCTTTTTATACATAGTGTTGCAAAAGTACTAAAGCTAGCTTCCTTATTTTCATCATAATTTTTAATAGCTTTTATAAGACCTATAAATCCCTCTTGAACTAAATCATTTCTATCTCCACCTTTTAAAAAAAATGGTTGAGTGCTTTTATAAACTCTTTGTTCAAAACTCTTTAATATCCTTTCAATTGATTCTTCATCTCCTTGTTGAGCTAAAAATATTTCATCTTTTTCATCCATATCTTTTTCTCCTTTTTTATATATTTTTTCTCTTAAAGTATTAATTACCATTTTTTTATTTTTTTCCTTTTGAAACGTCTTGTTTTTGTCGTTTTATTTTTAATATAGTACAATAAACGTTTTTTATTTGATGGATTAAAGAACACTTTTTATTATATTTCCAAATTTTCTTTGACTTATAGTAATAAATCCTCTATAATTTACTCTGTAATTTATATTTTAGGAGGACTTTTATTAATGGAACAAACATTATCAACTTTTATTAATGAATTTACTGCTGCTCTTGCAAAATCAGCACCTATTTTCATTAAAAAACTAATCTTTTTAGCTATCCTTTGGGTAACTTATAGACCTGTTCAAGGGTTTATTATGAAAGCTTTTAATAAGTTTTTATCACTTAAAAAACTTGATGAGCTTTTAATACACTTTTTACAGTCATTTTTAAATATTTTAATAATTATCTTTTATGCTTTAAATGTTATTCAAATACTTGGTATTGAAATGACATCTATATTAGCGCTTCTTGGATCTATTGGTATCGGTATTGGACTTGCCTTAAAGGGAAGTTTATCTGATCTTGCTGGTGGTATGCAGATTCTTGCTTCTAGATATTTCACTAAAGGTGATTATATAATTACTTGTAGCGTTGAAGGAACTGTTCAAAGAATCACTTTCCTTTATACTGTTTTACACACTGTAGACAACAAATTTGTTGTTGTTCCTAATGGTAAACTTTCTGGAGAGGTTATTGTTAACGCTGGAGCTAATGCTGAAAGAAGAGTAGATTGTGTTTTTTCTGTTTCTTATGACACATCTATTGATCAAGTTAAAGAACTATTAACAGATATAGCTAAAAATCATGCTCTAATTCTTCAAGATAAAGATATCTTTGTTAGACTTAGTAAGCACAACTCAAGCTCTTTAGACTTCACAATGAGAGTTTGGGCTAAGAAAGAGCACTATTGGGATGTTTTCTTTGATCTACAAGAGCTTGTTAAAAAGAGATTTGATCAAGAGGGAATTGAGATTCCATACAACAAACTTGATGTTTATTGTAAAACAACAGGTGAATAATAATATTTTAATAAAAAAGAAGGTCAATCTCCTTATTAAGGAATTTGATCTTCTTTTTTTAATGTTTTTATTTTTATATGCTTTTGTTTACTCTTTTGAAATTTATCTGTTCTATCTACCATAAATGATACAGGACAACAAATAATCTTATTATCTTTAGAATTTATTTCTCTTATTGCTAAAAAAACAATAACTTTAATCTCTTCAGAATAAATAAAAAAATCTGCATCTACTTTGGTAGGAATACACTTAGTGGGATCAAATTTTATCAGAGTTTTAGATGTATCTAAAATTGTTTGTAAGGTTGGAAAATAAGTTAGTCTATCTGCAGTTACATTAAAAACAGTATTATCCGTTTCTTTTAGTAGTTGAGCAGTAATTGTTTCTTCAAAAATTCCAATTAGAATCTCTTCTGCTTTATCTATAGATGCTACTTTTTTAAACTTATGTAGACCTAGCAAATGTGGAAAATTATTTTTTTCAAATTTTATTTCTAAAACTTCACCAGTTTCTAAAGTATAAATATATCTATAAGGACATATATAATCTCTATAAAATGAGTAAAATAATTTTAAATTTATCTTATTTTTACTAACTTTTTTTGTGGTGTTAAGAAATTGCTCAGGCATTTAGTCTCCTTATATACAAAAAGCCTGTTAAAAAACAGGCTTTAAAAGTTGTATTATATTTTTGTTATTTTTACAGTGGAATACTTTTCAGTTGTTATTCCTCAACATAAACGTAGTATATTCAAAGCCCCTACGTGGGTACCAACCCTGTAACAAGTTAGCTCTATCTCCTTAAACTCAGATAGTCGAGATATATTAATAATATACAATATTTTTATAAAAAAATCAACTAAATTACAGAATTTAATTATTTTTTTATATTAATAGCGATCTATATCTCTCTAAAGAGTTATATAGTGTTAGTCTTATATTGTCATATTTTACTCGAGTTGTTGTTAAAACCTCTTGAGAGATAAGAAAATCTAAAATAGATATCATCCCTTTTTGAAACTTGATTTTATCTCTATTGTAGTTTTCCTCAGCTTCTTCTAAAGCTTTAAAGTAAACTCTTTCTAATTTAGTTAATTTCACCATATCTAAATAAGCTGATCTCACATTTATTCTAATATCATTTTGAACCAATCTCTCTTGAGATTTTGATTTTTCTACGCCTATATGAGCAGCTTCATAGTTGTCATAATCCTTACCAAATTGAAATATGTTCCAGTTTACAATTACTCCACCACCCCAAGAGTTCTCAGTTCTGTGGTCCTCAGTTACATACTCTTTTCCTACAAACCCTTTTACATGAGGTAGCATCTCAGATTTTGCTAGCATCTTTTCAATATCAGCTTCACTTATATTTAACTTAGCAAAGTTTGCTGCTATTCCAGATGTTAAAGCTTGATTTAAATCACTATCATAATCTATATTTTTCAATATATTTCCATCTATATAGAAGTTTTCCACATCTATACTTTCAGAGGTCGAAATATTCAACTTTTGTTTTAATGTTAAAAGCCCAATCTCTATCTGGTTATGAACCTCTAAAATAGATGTTTCCATATCTAAAAGTTGATATTCAGCTTTTAAAAGATCAGCTTTTGTTGTTTTCCCAATCTTCTCCTTCTCTTTTTCATATTTCAAAGCTTCATCTAGCTGCTCTTTTGAAATACTATAAGCCTCTAAACTATTTTTAGCTGAAAGTATCCCTGTATATATAGATATCACTTCTAATCTTGTATCTCTTATGTTTTGTAAAAGAGCTAAGGCTGCTCTTCTCTCATCTACTTTAGCTTTTTTTATCTTTGCTGTTATAGCTCCCCCTTGAAATATAGGTTGAGATATACCTATGAAATTAACATATCCACTTTTAGCTGTTTGTATAGGTGTATTCTCTAAAAATGCACCATCTGTTTTTAAATAACCACCTACATAAAAAAGATTTGGCAGTGCTGTTTTAAATGCAGAGTTTAACTCCTTTTCAGAGATATTTAGATTTTTAGTAGAGATATTTACCTCCTCTCCCTGTTTTATAGCTAAATCTATAGCTTTATCTATTGTTATAACTTTAGCAAATAAAGAGAGTGTAACTGTAAACATCATTAATATTTTTAACTTCATTTTGCTCTTCCTCCTGCTATTAATCTAGTGTCTTTTTAAACTTCTTTATTGAGACTATAATTATTACAATAATCAAACCCATAAGAGCTGCTATTGGTTGAAGTAGCTCTTTAAATCCAACACCTTTTAAAATTATCCCTCTTAATATCTCATTAAAATATGTTAATGGAATAAAGCAACTTACAAAATATATTATTTTTGGCATAGCCTCCCTTGGAAATACAAATCCTGATAGTATTACACTTGGTAGAAGATAAGCTAGTGATAGATGCATAGCTTCAAGTTGAGTATTTGATATTGTTGAGATAAAAATACCTATTGCTAAAGATGAGGTTAAAAATATTGTTCCTAAAGTTATCAGTAGCGTTAAACTTCCCTTTATATCAACACCAAATATTATTTTACCAAGAATTAAAGTCATATCTAGTTCTAAAAAAGCTATAAAAACATATGGAATTATCTTTCCTATTACGAGCTCTAAAGGAGTTATTGGAGTCATAATAAGTTGCTCCATAGTTCCCTTTTCCTTCTCTCTAACAATGGAAAAGGCTGTGAGCATTATTGTTATATTTTGTAAAATCAATCCTATTATTCCTGGAATATTAAACTTACTACTCTCTAAAGTTGGATTATATAGTAATAGATTAAATGGCTTTATCACATTCTTTTGTAACTCTTGAGAGTGATGATTTACAATAAGAGCTGAATAAGACGCAGCAGTTTTAGCAATATATGGATCTGAACCATCTATTAAAAACTGCACATCTGTAGGCTCTCCTCTTCGTAACCTAGTTGTAAAATAGTCTGGGATAATAACACCTATTTTTGTTCTTCCATAGTCTAAACTTTTTTCAACTGCATCTGGAGTATCAACATACTCATAAACTTTTAAATAGGTTGAATTATTTAAACTATTTATAAGCTCTCTACTTTCAATACTTTTACTTCCATCATAAACTGATAGTTTTAAATTATCCACATCTGAGCTAACTGCAAATCCAAATAGTAACAGTAGAAAAATGGGAAGTATTAAGGCTATTACAAGACTAGCTCTGTCTCTTTTTATATGAATTATCTCTTTTTTTGCAATAGTTAAAGTCCTATTTATATTAATCATAGTTTCTCCTTCTTTTCCTCACTACCTTTTTTTAGTTGATCAAAGGATGATATAACCTCTTTATGTGAAAGCTCCTTTACATATATTATAAATACATCTTCAAGATTATCTGTATTATATTTCTTATATAGATTTGCTGGTGTATCAATTGTAACTAATTTTCCTTCAAAAATAAAACCGATTATATCACAAACAGAAGCCTCATCCATATAGTGAGTTGTTGCTAAAACAGTTATATCTCCATCTTTTATTAAGTCCTTTATAGTTGTCCAAAACTCTCTTCTAGCAACAGGGTCAACTCCAGCTGTTGGTTCATCTAGTATAAGAAGTTCAGGTTTATGAATTATTGCACACCCTAGAGCTAATCTTTGCTTCCAACCACCAGAAAGATTTTTTGATAAAACCGCTCTTTTCTCACCTAGATTTAACATAACTATAATCTCTTCAATTCTATTTTTTAAACGCTCCTTTGGAATAGAGTATATCTCTCCATAAAAAGTGAGATTCTCCTCTATTGTTAAATCCTCATAAAGACTAAATTTTTGAGACATATAACCAATTTTAGATTTTATCTTTTCTGGATTACTTTTCAAATCATATCCCAGTACCTTTCCCTCTCCAGAAGTTGGAGTTAAAACACCACATATCATTCTAATAGTTGTTGATTTTCCACTACCATTTGGTCCTAAAAAACCAAATATAACCCCCTTAGGTATTGAAAATGAAAGGTTATCAACAGCTACATATTTATCAAACTTCTTAGTTAACCCCTTTATCTCTATAGAGTATTCATCTTTATTTACCTCTTCGTTGTTCATAGTCCTAAGTCCACCCCCACAAGCATTCCACTTTTTAATCTTCCATCATTATTTAAAACTTTTACTTTTATCTCATAAACTAATTTCATTCTATCTTTTTTAGTAACTATATTCATTGGTGTAAACTCTGAATCAGAAGCTATGTAAACTATCTCTCCCTCATAGTCTTTATCTATAAAATCACTTTTAACTGTAACTTTTTGATTTAACTTTATTAAAGGTAGAATTTTTTCAGGAACATATATCTTTGTCCAAAGATTATTCATATCTAACATTGTCACAACTGCAATTCCTGGATTAGCAACCTCTCCAATTTTTAAATTTACACTTTCAACTAATCCATCAATTGGTGATACAAGTTTATTTTTATCTGCATACACCTTAGCTAACTCCAATCCCTTTTCAGATGATTGGATTTTAAGTTTATCTGATTCAACATCTCTTTTAGAAAAACCATTTACCATATATCTTAAATTTTCATCTGCTGCCTTTTTCTGTGCTTCATATCCCAATAGAGCCTCTTTTCCATTTTCTAAACTATTTTGAGCTGTAATAAATTGGTTTTGAGCATTTTCATAGTTTAATCTAGCTACATCTAGGTTATACTGACTTTCAAATTTTTTATTAAAAAGGTCTTTTGTGTCACTATATATCTTCTTTTTATTTTCTAAATTTGAAACTGCAAATTTAAAACTACTTGTTAAAGTAACTAAGTTTTTTCTTCCTTGATCCACTTGAGTTTCTAACTGCTTAACAACCTCTCTTTGAGCAGCTATCTGTTCCTCTCTTGTTCCATCTAAAGTTTTTTGTAATTGATTTTCTGAAGACTTTAGGTTTATCTCACTATTCTCTACCTTTAATCTGTTTTCTTTATCATCTATTGCCACAAGTTCCTGTCCCTTTTTTACTACATATCCATCATCAACATACAAAACCTCTATCTTTCCAGGAATTTCAGAAGAAACGTTTATCTTATCCATCTCTAAAACACCGTAATATATCTTATCCTCTCTCTTAGCAACTATATAATCAACTATAAAATATAATAAAATAGCAATAAGAACACCTATACCTACATACTTCACATCAACTTTTTTAAATTTTTCCATTACTTTTTCCTTTTCCACTGCTCTCACCTCATGTTTTTTTATTCTAGAACTAATACTTTATTTACTTGGCTTTTCTTTTACTCTCATTTACTACTTCATGTTCTTTTTTCCTGTTTTTATAACAAAATAGTTATTTGACTTTAATATTTCCTCTGGGAAAAAATGAAAGAGTTATTGTTCACCGTATTTACTAAATAATAACTACAGATTGGAGGAATAAAGTGAAAAAGAAATGGATTATGTATCTCACAGTTTCAACTATTTTAATACTGGTATTTCTATACTTTTACTTTAGAAGCACTAAAATAGATGCTGTAAAAGCAAAAAAACAAGATTATACTGAAAAAATCCTTGTTACTGGAACTATTCAAGGTAAAAACTTTTCTACTCTTACCTCTGGTATCAATGGAGTTATTGAAAATATATATATCCGTGAAGGACAACCAGTGACAAAAGGAAGTATTATAGCTAAACTTAATACTCAAGAAATTGAAGCTGATATAGCTAAAGCCAAAGCACTTTATGAAAAATCTAAATATGATTTAGAAGTAGTTAGTAGTGTATCTTTAGAAAATGCAAAGGCTCAATTAAAGTCAGCTCAAATTAACTATGATATTAGTAAAGGTGAGTTTTTAGACCATGAAAAACTTTATCAAAAGAAATATATAAGTCGATTGGAGTTTGATTCAAAAAAACAGGAGTTTATTAACTCTGAAAAAAACCTAAAAGATGCTCAAATTAATTTTAATACCTTTAAAAAGGAGGGTGCTTCTTATAAAAGTGCACTAGAAAACAGAAATTCAGCTGAAAGTAACTTAAAATCTTTAGAAAATAACCTTTCAAAATACTATATATCTGCTCCTTATGATGGTTTTATAACTGTTAGAAATGTTGAAGTTGGTCAAACTGTTGCTCCATATACAAATATGTTTCAAATTTCATCTAATGATGAAAAAGTTGTTAGTATAAACTTAGATGAAAAATATATAAATAAAGTTACCCTTGGTTCACCTATTAAAATATATCCCTATGCTGATACAACTAAATTTTCCTCTGGAAATATCTATTATATAGGCATCAATGTAGATGAAACAAATGGCACTCTTGAGGTTAGAGGGGATATTGATAAAACTCTACCTGAATTTCTTTTTAATAGTACTGTTAATACAATAATTCAAGGGGAAAGCTTTAAAGATGCCGTTCTTTTACAAGGGGTATACACTATACAGAAAAAAAATAAAACCTATGTATATCTATTAAAAAATGGCAGATCTAAACTAGTTGAAGTTCAAGGAGTTCCTGTAATTGATGGATTTATTGTTATAAGTGGGTTAGAAAATGATGATATTGTTTTATCACCTAAGAATATAACTGAAAATATTCGAGTAACTCCAATTTTTGAATCTTAAATAAATATAAACTTAAGGAGTGATGAAAAGTGAGATATGAATTTAGAGTTAGTATCAATTTTATGACTCACAATAAAGGGCAATCTCTTTTTATAATCTCCGCTATTGCCCTTGGAGTTGCCATACAGATTTTTATAGCTTCTCTTATAACCTCTTTACAGGCTAGTCTTATACAAAGAATTCTTGGAGACTCTCCACATATCTATATTGATGATGGAAATATGAGAGATAAACTTCTCCTTATAGAGGATAGCCCCATTGTTTATGGGAACTTTCCAACGACTAAAAATAAGATTGAAGAGTTTCAAGGGATTATTGACTACCTTAGTACTTTTGAAAAGATTAAAGTTATTGTTCCAACTATTGAGGGAAATGCTCTTTACACTAGAGATGGAAAAACTACCTCACTTATGATAAAGGGAATGGATTTAAACTCTGGAGATAGACTTTATAATATAATAGGAAGGGTTACATCTGGTTCACCAGTAGTTGACTCTGATAATATTTTAATTGGAACTCGTTTAGCTAAAAATTATGAACTTCAAGCTGGAGATGTTATGCAACTTACTCTTCCCAATGGAAAGTTAGAAACCGTTCGAATCTCTGGAATCTTTGATTTGGAAAATGTAGGTTCAAATACCTCTCTTGTTATAATGGACTTTAATAAAGCTCAAAGGATTTTTAATAAAAAAGGAAATGTTACAAATATAAATATTCAAATAGATGATGTTTTTGATGCTTCTAATCTAGGAGAGATTATCCAAAAGCAGTATCCTGATCTTGAAGTTGTCCCTTGGACCAGAGATGCTGACAATATTTTAAAAGCTTTAAAAGCCCAAAGTAGTTCAAGTTTTATTATTCAAGTTGTTGTTACACTTGCTACATCTATGAGTATTGCTAGTGTACTTTTAGTCACTGTTTTACAAAAGATGAAAGAGATTGGTATTCTTAAAGCCATGGGAGCTTTAGACCGCTCAACTGGTTATCTCTTTATCATTCAAGGAGCTTTAATTGGTTTTGTAGGTTCTATTTTAGGTTTGTTTTTTGGTTTAGGTGTAATAGAGTTCTATGTTAATTTAGCACAGCCCAACTTCAATATTATTGTTCAACCTGAAAAACTTGTACTAATAATATTTATCTCAACGCTCTCTGGTATAATCTCAGGTATTATCCCAGCACAAAAATGTATGAAACTTAGTCCTATAGAGGTGATTAAAGGTGAATAGAGAGGTTTTACAACTTATAAACATTGATAAATCTTATGGTGAAAAAATAGTTACTAAAGTTCTTAATAATATAAATTTAACATTTTATGAAGGTGAGTTTACTGCAATAATAGGTCAAAGTGGTAGTGGAAAAAGTACTCTATTAAATATAATAGGGTCTCTTGATAAACCCACTTCTGGAGATATACTTTTTAGAGGAGATAATATCTCACACTTTACTAATAATGAAATGGCTAACTTTAGAAATAGATCTATTGGTTTTATATTTCAGTTTCACTTTCTACTTCCTGAATTTACTGTTTTAGAAAATGTTTTAATGCCCACTTGGATAAAATATGGTTATGACACTGAAAAGGATAAAGAGAGGGCCCTTGAACTTCTTGAATATGTTGGACTAAAAGATTTTATAAATAGAAACTCTAGTAATCTCTCTGGAGGTCAGCAGCAAAGGGTGGCTATTGCCCGTGCTCTTATGAATAACTCTGATATTATTTTAGCAGATGAACCTACAGGAAATCTAGATTCTGAAAGTAGTAAACAGATTTATAAACTTCTTAGAGAAATAAATCTTAAATTTAAAACAACTTTTATTATTGTAACTCATGACTCACGTATTTCTGATATGTGTGATCGTGTTATAGAGATTATGGATGGTAGAATTATTAGAGATGAAAATAATAGAAAATAAAAAAATGGTAAAATTTTCTTTTACCATTTTTTTATTTTCTATTATTTTACAAGATACTTTTTCTCATAATCATCATATATATCTTTTAAAGTTTTTATCTCCTCTTGAGAATACCCAGATTCTACTAACCTATCAAGAATATCATGGTTTAACTCATCCATGTAACAAATTGTTTTTTCGTTTAATATATTTATAACCTTTCTATACTTTGAGTAAATTTTTGTAATTTTCTCACCTTTTAATAGATTAGTTTTTAATTCCCAATTCATAATCCCATTTAGAAAGTTTTTATATCTTTTTAAAATCTCACTTCTTAACTTCTCATCTTCAACTAAACTTTCTATTATATAGTCATTTAAGCACTGAACATAAAGCACTCCATTTAGCTTTAAATTATTTACTGATTCTGAAAATCTAATTTCAGATAAAAACTTTTCTATTTTAATAAGGTAGTGATTTTCTACACAGCCTATAGATAGTATTTTATTTATTTTTTCCAACTCTTTTTTTAGAGCTATGTTCTCCTCATGATACTTCTTTAGTTCATCTCCCATTTTTTCCCAATCATAAACTTTTTTACCAGCTTTTTCCTTAGAGATAAACAAATCATTTTTACATTTTAAAAAACCATCTTTTTTTACAATTTCTAAAGATAACCTTTTTATCTCTTTCTCCATAATCTTTTGATCTTTTTCAGCTTCAACAACCTTTTTGCTTTTAAATAGTGAACTAATCATAGTATCTCCCCCTCCCATTTAAATTCTTAATAGTTACTACTGACTGTCGTTCTTTTTTCCTGTTTTTTATTAATAAATATTAAAAAATAAATAAGCAGGTACTGGGAATGTACCTGCTTATCTAAATTAGAAAATTTTTTCATCAATTTGAGAGAAAATTGATGAGCATTAAAAGTTCAGTAATTGAATTATATATTAAATCCCTTATTTTGTCGAACTTTTAACTGCTCAACTTATGTTCGTTATTTGATTATTTTTTATATTTTTCTTAACTTTTGTATACTTTTTACTAGTCTTTAATTATAGTTCCTTGATAAATTCTTTCACTTCTAACACCTGGTTTTATCTCTCCATTTATTGAGTAGATTGTCTCTCCAATTTTTACAAGACCTTCTCCACATGGAGCCATAAATGGTACTTGACCTATTGATTTCCAAGTGTTATTAGTTGCATCATATACTAACATCTCTTTATTCCAATTAAAATCTTGTGGATCCATAGTAAAATAGTTATGTCTGTATTTTTCTAGCTCTTTACCTTTTAATGACCCTAACTTAAGGTTTGCATCATCCCAAACATCCTTATTAAATCCACCAATTACTAACATCTCATTACTATTTAATTTTACAGAGTTAGCACCTAAAAGAGATATCCCTTTATTTTTTAACTCTACATCTTTTACTTTTACCCATGTATCTTTAGCAAAGTTATATGCATAACCATCTGTAAATGCTACACCTGTTCCTCCACCAAATACATATAAAAGATCCTCTGAACCATTATTTAAAATTTGTCCAACTGGCTGACTTCTTTCTGTTCCCGGGAACATTTTTAAAGCTGTTGTTTTCCCAGTTGTTAAATTATATTTATAAAAATTCTTACTATCTTTTCCGTCCTGCTTTCCACTTACAATATATATATCATCACCACGCAATACTGCTACTCCACTATGATAATTAAATGGTAACGTTCCTATTGTTTTAACTACAACATCTGTTTTATCAGCATTTAAAGTTATAAATAACACTTCATTTGATATCCCACTTTGATATGTTCCTCCAACATAGTAGATTCCCTTATCTGTAGATATTGCTGTTCCATATCCAATCTCTTTTGGTAGTTGAGTATGCTTAACTAACTCTAAGCCATTTTTTACTTTTTTCATTAAATATAAATCTGAATAAACTACCTTTGGTCCACCCTCAAGAACTGATTTGTGTGGGAAATTTGCTCCACCAGCTACAACTACATAGTCACCTATGTTTCCAGCTAAAGGTCCCGCTACTCCTTTTTGTACCTCATAACCTTTTGGAACTGGTAAATCTTTAATATATCTCCAAGCTACATCTGTGTTTCCACTAGTTTTTGTTGTAGTTCCAGAGCATCCCGTTAATATTAAAGTTGCCAATGATAAACCTAACATGATTTTTTTCATAATACCCCTCCTTGTTATTAGTTTCAATTATTTTATATACTTTATCCTTTTTATTTTGTCAAATTTTTTCTAGATGTTTTTATATTTATCTTGGTTTTTTTATATTTTTATACTATAATTTAAGATAGTATTTAAAAAATTTAACACGATTCTAGGAGAGTTTAATGAATTATTTTTTACATAAAGATTTTATAATTTCTGAAAAGAATAAAATTAGAACATATAAATATTTTCAAAGTATAAAGACTATTGAAACTGTTGTTTTCTTAAAAAACAAAGAGTATAAAGCTATTGTTGATGTTGAAAGTTTTCTTCACTTAACAAATTTTGATTGTTTCAATTGTTTAACTAACTGTTGTGTACAGTTTCCATATGAGTTTAATAAGAGATCTAGGAAAGTTATAGTAGAAAATTTAAAAGAGTATGACAATTTAACCAAAGCTGTTTCTATATTAAAGGCTGAAGGGTTAATAGAAAGTGAGATTGTTTCCTCAATAAAAAAGGACAGAATGCTTATTCCAGAAGAGCATGTAAATACAACTTTTGATAGATGTACTTGCTCATGTGTTCATGTTGATAGACATCTTTGTGCTATTCACAAAATATGTATTGACCAAAACTTCTCTTTAGAAGAGATTATTGATACAAAACCTTTATGGTGTTCTATATATCCATTAGAAATTATTCAAGAAGAGGATACACTTTATATTTTTGTTCCAACTAAAAAGAATAACTACTTAGCTATGAACGACTCAGATTTTCCATGTATGGATATTGAAAAATCTACTTCTCCATACTTTAGAAGAGAAAATCCCATTGGATTTGAACTTCATGACTATAAACCTTTTTTAGTATCTTACTACTCTATTTTAAAATATGTTTTAGGAGATACTTTTATTAAAGACCTTATGGTAAATCTTAACTTAAAAGATTCTGAATCAAATGAGTTACAATATATACAAAAAATATAGTGAGGCTGACCATAAAGGTCAGCCTCTTATACATTTTCTAAAAATGGTTTTAACTTTAATTTATCATATTTTGTTATAGGAAAATTAAATTCAATTAATCTATCCTCTATATTATATTTAGAAAAATCTATGTCTTCAAAAGTTATGATTACTTTAGGATTATTTTTCATTAAATACTCTTCAAAATCAAAAATAGAAATTAGTTCATATCTTTTTTCATCTCTTTTAAGAGCAATATCCTCACATAAATCTACTATCATATCTCTATGTAAGAAATTATAAACTATAGCTATATCTTTAGCTTTTTCAATCTTATTTTGAGTATCTAAATATATATTACTTAAAAAAGTCATAGTTAAATTAGCTAAGTCAAAACTATCTATCTCACCAAAATATTCTTTTAAAAGCTCTGATATCTTTTTATATGGAATTAAATAAGCTTTTCCTATAGCATTATTAAATATATAAAACTCATTTATATTAAACTCTATTTTATAATCTCTAATTATTATTATTACCATAATTCTCGCTAAAAGATCTTTTGTAATCTCTATATTAATCTTCATATTTTCACTAATATGCTTAATTAGCATTTCTGCTTCTATAGCATTTTGCGGATATAAACTTTTTAAATCTCCTTGATATTTCTCTTTAGAAGTTTCTATTATTAAATTAATTTCAAAATTCGTATAGAGCTTTGTTTTTTTTAAAAATTCTATAAATTCTTTATAGTTATCAGTTTCTTTAATTTCTACATCTGTACTAAGATCCTGATACTCTTTTCTCAATATAGCAATATATGATTTTAATTCTAAATTTAAGAAAGCAAAACTATTATCTACAAGATTCATAAAATTAAACATCTCTTTCACGATATTATAGACATTATATTCTTTTTTTAATTCCTGAAACTTTTGAAAAATTCCATCAAAAGCCTTTGGCAAATATTTTTGCTCTATGGATATTTTTATTAGATATAAATTAAAAAAACTTCTTTTATCGCTCTCTTTACCCTCTAAAATAATTCCATATCTAGTTAGATTTTTAATCTCTAAATTAAATTTTTCTAAAATCTCCTTTAATTCATTTAAATCATTTGTTAAAGTTCTTCTTGTTACACCAATCTCTTCACTTATTTGACTTAAATTTATTATATCTGCTTTTAAAAACTTTAAAATTACATACATCTGTCTCTCTTCTGGAGTGAAACTCTGTTTTTTTCTTAATTTTTCTATTATTTTAGGTACTTTGTTAATCTTATTATGAATGTTTTCTATAGATTCCTCTTCAAATAAGCATTCTAAATCTTTTAAGTATCTTTTAGCTTTAAATTCAGAAATATTTAAAATTTGCGCCAACTCACTTGTTGAGTAAACATTTCTTCTTAAGCAATACATGATTTTAAAGTGTATTGATGTTACATTCATAACTTCACCCTCTTTTCTTATACCTAAATATTAAACCAAGTTATTTAAACCTTTTTCTATCGCTTTTTTATCTATTTTTTCTAAAACCTTCAGATAGTTAAACGACGATATTTTCTCAACATTTAAGTCTTGAGTTATCTCATCACTTAATATTAAATCATAGTGATTAACACAGTTTAAATAGTTAAATTTCAAATGGAAAGATGGCATAATATCTATATTTATATGTGGTATCTGCTTTTGTAAGTTCTCTTTTAAATATAGATCATGAGGTAGTATTATCTCGTTAAAAAGAAGTAAAATATTACCTATATCTTTTCTATTTTTCTCTATTATGATTTTTTTCAATATACCCAAAATGACAACTTTATCATAAAAATATATCTTAAGCCCTGTTTTCAATAAAGTTTCATCAAGTATTTTTAACAATCTTTTATCATCATTATTAAGTTTAGAAGAATACACCTTTAAAATGTTATTTTCATATTTAAATAGAGACATATAAAGCTTTTTCAATAAAAGTTCTTTAAATCCTTTTTCAATATTTTCAATATTTAACTGTTTTTTTAACTCTTTCATCAATAATTTCGCACGCTCTATTATTCCCTGCTCAAAAAAGTTCTCTTTATTTTTTAAATTTAATAAAAATGAGAAAATCTGTTGTTTATAGTCTTTTGAATAACTTTCCAACTCTTTTTCTACTAGTTTTTTTATTTCAGCATACTGCTCTAATTTATCATAATCATCAGCAAATTCAAAACCATTAAAAGTATCTACACAAATTTTTAAAGCCAAAGAAAACGCTACAATAAACTTTGTCGCTGAAACTTCTGAAAAAGTAAATATTTTATAAAGTTTTTCTGAAAGTTCATTAACTTGAGAGTCTTTAAAAAGATTGTAATAAATTGTTGATGGGGATATTATAAAATCACATTTTACAAATAGTTTTATAAGTTTTTTACAAAATAGATTTTTATCTTGAAGAGACAAGTGAATTAATCTTAGTCCTTTAGCATTTTCATATTTATAGCTACTATTGTTTTCTGCTAACATATTTTTTACTACTAAAAAATATCTATTTATAGAACTTCTTGAAATTTGAAACTCATTTTTCTCTGATTCCAAATTTATAAAACCTTTAAAAATAAATTTTATATATAAATAATCTATAATATCCTCTGAGCTCATAAACTCTTTAGCATTTAAAATATAACTCCATTGATCCTTTTCTAAATTTAATTGATGTTTTCCATCTTTTACTTCTATCAAATTTAACCCTAAATCATTTAGACTACTATTTAATTGAGATATATTTTTAACCAAAGTTTTACTGTCTACATCTAAGTATAAAGCTAAGTCATTTTGAGAAAAACGCCCATGGTATAATAAATTTAGTATTCCTACATTTGTAGAATTCAAAACAATCACCTCCTTAGTGTAAATTTTAACACAGTTAATATAAAAAAAATATATGAAAAATTTAAATATTTATAACACAAAAACTTCTACATAGAACATATTTTGTACTTTTTTTGTAAAAAAAAAGAGTCTAAATAGACTCTTTTTCACTTAGATTTTATTTAATACATTCTTAGTAATTGGACTAAAAATTTTGTTTATCTCCTCTTTATTTGCATCATATCCCTCAACTGAAAGATTACAAATACTTGATATCATAGGTAGTTCTCCTAATAAATCTAATCCGTTCTCTTTTAAGAAGCTATCTGTTGACTCTCCATTGAACAGCTTGATCTTAGTTTCACAACCTGGGCAAACTACATAACTCATATTTTCAACTACTCCAACTACCTCTACATTCATTTGATTTGCCATTTTAACAGCTTTTGCAACAATCATAGATATCATATCTTGAGGTACTGAAACCATCACTATTCCATTTAATGGAATAGATTGCATAACAGTTAAAGCTACATCTCCTGTTCCTGGAGGCATATCTATTACTAAATAATCAAGCTCTCCCCAGATAACATCTTCCCAAAACTGTTTTACAGCTCTTCCTACTATTGGTCCTCTCCATAATACTGGATCGTTTTCATTTTCAACTAAGAAATTTAAAGAGATTACTTTTATTCCATCTTTTGTTACCACTGGATATATATCATTACCTTTTCCTCCAGCTCTCTCTCCACTTAATCCTAATAATCTTGGTATACTTGGTCCTGTTATATCAGCATCCATAATACCTACTTTATATCCTTGATCAGCTAACTGTTTTACTAATAAAGTTGAAACTGTAGACTTCCCTACTCCACCTTTTCCACTCATAACACCTATTACTTTTTTTATTTTATTTGCAGGATTATTAACAATTCCACAACTTGTAGATTCCTTTGAGCATGACCCTTGAGATGGGCATGAATTACAACTTGACATTTTTGTGTCCTCCTTTTAAGTACATAGATTAAGAAAAATTACACTTTCTTATATATGCACATTTTAGTATAGTTTAATTCATTTGTCAATTTCATTTTATAAATTAAAATAGCTAAATAGATTTGAATCTATCTCATATTTTAACTTTAGTTCATACTCTACTAAAGGTTCTCCTTTTTTTCCTACACTCTCTTTAAAACTTAAGACTTTTTCAACCTCTCCTAAATAGAAGAAATTTTCTCCTGATTTTTTCTTTAAAAATACCTCTATTGTGTAACAGTTGTTTGCAATCTTTCCCTCTCCTGTTAAAACACCATTTCTATTAATACACCTATTGCTCTTAGAAAACCAAGTGAATCGTTGCTGATCATAAAATACATTATCATATGCTACAAATGGTAAGGAATCATCTAAAGTTATAAATATTATTACTTTTTTTTGCTCTTCAAATATTGTATAACCACTTACTTGATAACCATTATTAAAATCTAAGTTCAAATTCCAAAAAGCTTGTTGCTTTGTGTACTCTTTATATTTTAATATTGTCTCTTTTGTACTTTGCTTATAATTTTTTAAAACATAATTTAAATTATAATCAATAAGATCATCTATTAACATCTTAAAATAACTATTTTTTTCATAGCTACTTTTAAAGCTCTTTTTTAAACTATATTTTTTTTCTAATTCAATTATAGGTTCAAACTCCTTTATTGTAGATAAGCTTGTAAAAATATCTTTAGACAGATGCTTCATAGCATTTTCAATATTTTCTCTTTGTTCTACTAAAGAGTAATCTCTTTTTAAAATAATTTCTATATCCTCTATAGACACATCTTTATTTAATAGTAATGTTTTTAAAATAACCATCTCATGAACTCTTTTACTTGGAGTAAAAATACTTGATAAAAATGTTAGATAATTTTTTTCAACTTTTGAAAGTTCTCCTAAAAATAGTTTAGGTCTCAATGTCTTTAAAATCTCATCATAATCTTTTCTAAACTTTAATATAACACTAGGCTCTATCATATCTCTTTGGAAAAAATCATTAAGTAGAGGTATTCTTCCCAACTGTTTTTCCAAAAGATTAAAATCATGCTCTATATTTTTTTTAGTTGAAAAATTTGTTTTATTTATATTTTCAAAAATTCTTTCTTTTACAATAGTCTCAAATGTTACACTACTCTCTCCTGGAATCATATTTGTTCCATTTATTAGAAATCTTTTCATAAAATCTCTATCAAAGCTATTGTTTTGTGATATAGCTGTTGGTATTAAAAAGTTTTTCTCATAGTTTCCTATAAAATCTAATATTACCACATACTCTTTATTTTCACTTTTTCTAAGACCTCTACCAAGCTGTTGAATATATACTATTGAAGACTCAGTTGGTCTTAAAAAAATAACTTGATTTACACATGGTATATCTACACCTTCATTGAATATATCTACAGTTACTATATACTCAAGCTCTCCCTTTTCTAAGCTCTCTATTGTGCTCTCTCTTTCTAAATCGCTACTTTTCCCACTTAAAGCTTTGCTCTTTATACCCTTTTCATTTAATTTTTCTGCTAAAGCCATAGCCTCTTCAACTTTTGATGCAAATATAAGTCCATGAAGTTTATCACCACTATAACTATAATATCTACTTTTTTCAACTATATGA
The DNA here is from genome assembly GCF_014250655.1 of Cetobacterium sp. 2G large. NCBI lineage: Bacteria > Fusobacteriati > Fusobacteriota > Fusobacteriia > Fusobacteriales > Fusobacteriaceae > Cetobacterium > Cetobacterium sp. 2G large. The sequence goes on from NZ_JACHTH010000005.1 coordinate 1,000,356, forward strand.
TTTACTCTTTCATCTATCACTAAGTTTTTTACTGATGTTTTTTCATCAATCTCTTTACCATCTATAGATATATCTGAGATTCCAAAATAATGAAAGGGAGATAATAACTCCTCTTTTAAAGCATCATGAAGTCTAATCTCATAAGCTATATTGTGATCAAACAAAGCGTATATATCAAAATCATCACTTCTTTCTGGAGTAGCAGTCATACCTAATAAAAATTTAGGTTTAAAATAGTTTAAGATTTTCTGGTAACTCTTAGCTCCACTATGATGTACTTCATCTACAACTATGTACTCAAACTCTTCTTTTGAAAATAATTCTAAATGTTTATCCTTACTCAATGTTTGAACCATTGCGAAAACTATATCTTTATCTATTAATGTATCTTCACCATATATACACATGTTTTTATCTTTCATTATAAGTTCAAAGCTTTTTTTAGATTTTTCAAGTATTGTTTTTCTATGTGCTAAAAATAAAACTTTTTTAGGGTTTGCTGCTTTTACATCAAAAGCACTTAAATATGTTTTTCCTGTTCCCGTAGCACTTATTAGTAATCCTTTATTTTTGTTTTCTCTTAAGAGTTTAAAAGCTTTTAAAGCTTCTATTTGCATTAAGTTAGGTTTAATCTCTATATTTTTTATAGCTCTTTCTTTTTGAAGTTTTACCATCTTTCTATTTAAGTCGTATATCTCTTCATACTCTTTAACCATATCTAAAGTCAATTTAGGTAGAGTATTAAAAGTTCTATTAAACTCATCTAGTATCTCATTGGCAATTTTTCCCTTTTCTAAAGAACTCACTTTTAAATTCCATTCAAAATTTACAGTTAAAGCTGTTTGAGTTAAGTTACTACTTCCTACAATTAGTGTCCAAATATCATTTTTTCTAAAAAAGTATCCTTTAGCATGAAACTTTTCATTGCTTAAAAGTTTTACTTCTATATTATTATATGAAAGTAGTTTTTTTAAAGCTTTTGGTTGGGTAAAGTTTAGATAATCCCCTGTTAAAACTTTTCCTTTAACTCCTCTTTTCTCTAACTCCTTTAGTTGCTCTAATATTAAGGAGATCCCTCCCTCTGTTATAAAAGCTACTGAAATTATAAATTCATCACAATTTTCAAGTTCTTTTCTTATATCGGTAACTATCTTTTTCTCTTTATTTGATAAAAGTTTATGTTGATATTCACTTTTTGACTCTATTCCAAAATTAATAGAGCTCGTTTTTAAACTTTCTACTAAGTATTTTTCCATCTCTCACCTTTTATTACATTTAATTTGTATAGTATATTATAACATAATTTTTAAATATAAAAACGGCTAAACTTCAAAAGTTTAACCGCTTCTCTATATATTATAAAAATTCTAAACAATACCCCGCTACTACCACAGACAGCGTTGTTACAGAAACTAATCCTGAGACTACATATGCTGGTCCTATTTTTTCCATAATAGCTTTATATTCTAAATCTGTTTCAGCTACTGCTAAAGATATCTCTTGAGCTACAAGTAAGGTTGCTGGAAATCCCAAAAGCTGAGCCATAGCAATTCCCATAGATATATTTCTAGATCCAATTATTTTCCAAGTTGGCAAAATATACATAGTTATAAAACTTCCTATAACCAAAGCTCCAAACACAACTATTAAATGCCATCCTAAAGAAAGTAAATCTGTTGTTGTTATTTTTGCCAAAGAGGGAATTATTCCCGCAAAAACAGCTATAGTTATAAATCCTGAAGCCTTTCCGTGATCTAAAATTTTCTCTGGAACAACCCCATAGTGAGAAAGTGTAGCACCTATAATTAGACACCATATTGTATTATTTATACTAGTTAAATCTTGTAATAAAAACCCAATGTAAGCTCCTAAAGTTGTTATTCCAAAGCAAACAAAAGGGGTAAAATATGCTTTATTTTTTTCTGAAAATCTTATCTTTTTTCTTTCGTCATCTATTTCATTTTTAATCTCATTTTGTAGACTAAAGTTTTCTCTATGTTTTTTCACTATATTTTTTGCTTCTTTTAATCCATAGTAAGAAGCTATTGGTGTACCTACAAATTTTTGTAAAGCGTATATCAATGTACCAAATGCAGCTGCCATTGGAAATCCTTTTTCTAACGCTCCGCTAACCATTATATTTGTAGCAACAATTCCTCCATTTATTATAGGAACTGCTACTAAAGTTGAATTTTTACCAATTATCGGTATTGCTAACATCATAAACCCAATAGCTCCAAACATTGAAATCATTGAAACTAAAACTGTTCTCCACTCTGATTTCAATTGTTTGAAATTTACCATTGTTCCCATTCCAAAAACCAAAATAGGACTAGCCCAACGACCAACTTTTGTTAAACCAGATATTTCAACAATATCAACTGGTATTATTTTCAACATAAATAGTATTAAAAAAATAAGTAAAGCTACAAATATTGATGATAACTTAGCTTTTGTAAAAACACTTAATACATCCCCAATAGCAAATATACATATTATAATTGCTAACATTAATAACATCTCTTTCATTTATTACCTCTTTTTCTATTTTAGAAGTTTTTAAAATTTATAGCCTTAATTGTCACCATATTTTGAATGAACTCTATGGTATCATTTTCCAATTTTAAATCACTCCCCATTGAAATCCCATTTAAAGCTAACCCTTTTAATAAATTAAATAATATCTTGTCACTATCTTCAAAATTTGCCATTTTTATCCAGTCTTTATAATTTCTTTTAACCTCAAATTTCTCCACTTCAAATCCACCAAAATCAAAATCTTTTAAAAGTTCTTTTAACTCCTTTAATGTAAAAAATTTATTATGAGAAAAATCTCTGATTTTTTCACAAGTATTTTGTAAAATCTGATCTCCCTCATTTGATGAACTATATATATCAACTACTATAATCTCCCCAAAAGGTTTTAATATTCTTTTTAATATTTGCATAACTCTACTTATATCATGAAAATGATGAAAGGAAAGAACGCATACTATTGTGTCGAAAAAGTTATCTGGAAATTCTGTATTGTGGATATCCCCCTTTATAGCATTTATATTTTTTATCTCTCTTTTTTTTATTTTAGCTTTTAAACTGTTAATCATACCATTACTTATATCTAGAGCAACTATCTCCTTTGCTTTATCTGCAAGACTTAAAGATAACAAACCTGTTCCACACCCTAAATCTAAAACTCTTTTATCTTTAAATGGATATCCTATATTTAATATTCTACTTAAATATGTATTATCTGTTAAAAGAGTGTATTCGTTATAACCACTTGCTTGTTTATCAAAAGATCTTTTCACTTTTTCTAAATAAAGATCTGTATCTTGTAAAAAATCATAACCTAATGCTATATATATCTTTTTTTCTGAAGTAGCCGATATTGTTTCCCCATTTTCAAAACGACTTATAGTTCTTATATTTAATCCAGTTACTCTAGCTAAATCTCTTTGCGTCATTTTTCTTTTTTTTCTAAGTTCAACAACGCTCTCAAAATCCTTTTCAATCATATTATCCCTCTCTTTACCAGAGATCAATTAAATTAATAAAATTTTAATATCACTCTCATTAAAAGCATCACTATAACTGCATCGATAAGAGGAATGATTAATAGTAACTTGTGATATTTTTTTGCCACATCTGAAACTAAAACTATTCTAGCAAAATGTCCTACTAAAGTTCCCATTATTATAACAGTTGGAAATAGTATAGTTGCTTGTTCTTGATTTATAAGTCCTTGTTCATAAAGAAGTAGTGCACTTGCTGCTCCTGCTGCCTTAGCAAAAAAAGCTGCTATTAGAGCTACTGTTGCTTCTCCTGGTAATCCAAAGATTGCCATTACAGGAGATAGATACTTTCCTATTATTGGCATCATCCCTGTTACTGTCAATATTGCTATTAAAGCATATGCCATAACCATTGCTGGAGCTATTAATTCTAATCCTATATAAAGACCTTTTTTAGCTCCTTTCATAAATGTTTCTACTACACTAACCTGTTTTGTATTTGATGTACTCACTAAATTTCCTCCTAAGCAAATGCTTTATCTTTTTTCGCTTCTTTTTGATTTAATCTTTTACAGTAAAGTCTTACTATATTTGCTCCTATAATTTTTACTACAATTTGAATAAGAATAATTAATCCAACTGGAACAATTGAAACTGCTATAAGTGGTGCTCCTCCAGTTAAAGTATTGTTTATTACTCCTGATCCTGCATATTGGTAGGCTACAAAAATCGCTCTTTGATCATCTGTTATCTCATCATTTTCAAAATGTTCTTTTGTCATTACAGCTCCTACATCTGAAGATGTAAATGTACTTACAAATGTTAATCCAACTACACCAGGTAAACCCATTAAAGGTTTTAAAAGTGGTGTAAATATTTTTGATGCTACTCTTAATCCACCTAGTTCTTGAGCAACTTCAATAAGTCCTAAAGCTAACATTGTTGTAGGAATAAGTGTTAACGCAAATAAAAAACCCTCTTTTGCTCCAGTTCCACCAGCGCCTCTAAAATCTAGTTTTCCAGATACCTTTCCAAAACTTCCTGCTAACGTATTAAAGTCAAGTGCTCTTAAAGGTCCCTCAGCTTTTTGAAATGCTCCTGAAAATATCATTATTAGCATAACCAATGATATCCATGCTATTATATTTTTTTTAGTATTATTGTTATTCATTTTTTTATTTCCTTTCTTTTTATTTTTTATTTAAAATCTTTTGGTATATTTAAAACAGTTGCAACTAATAGTTTTGCCCTTTCCTCTAAAGAACTTACAACAGCTCTTTCCTCTAAAGTGTGATTAGCATACCCTCTAACTCCTATTGCACAAACAGTTGGTACTCCTGCCATAACACTGTACGCTGCATCAGATGCCCCTCCTAATACACACTCTTTTGGTTCTACAAAACCTAATTCTAAAGATGCTTGTTTTACTAATTCAAACAATCTCATATTTCTCTCTGTTTTTTCCATAGGATGCATTAAAGATACTGTTTCTAAAATTGCTGTAGTTCCTTCTACATATGATGTATTTGTAATATCTTCTAAAACTTTTTGAGCTACCTCTACATCTTTGTTTGTTCTAAATCTTACATCTATTTGAAGTTCACAATCAGCTGGAATACTATTTGCAACTGTTCCACCCTTTATAACTCCAACATTGTAAGTTATCCCATCATAGTTTGTTAACTTTTCTAAGTTAATAGTTTTATAAGCAGCTTCTTTTATAGCACTTATTCCATTTTGAGGCTCATTTCCTGCATGAGCTCCTTTTCCTGTTATTTTTATTTTATAAACTGCTCCACCTTTACGTCCTACAGCTATTCTTCCATCTACAAATCCAGTTTCACAATCAAAAGCTGCTGCAAATCCTTTTACTTCATTTAAAAATACATCTGCTCCTTTTCCTAAAGATGTAGAGTGTTGAATCTCCTCATCTCCTGAATAAACGAGCTTTATCTCTCTATCTATTCCTATATGCTTTAACGCTTGAGCAGCTAAAAATCCTACAACTACCCCACCTTTACAATCTAGAACTCCTGGTCCATAAATAATTCCATCCTCTATTTTAACCGGGTTCTCTCCAAACCTTCCTTTTTTATGAACAGTATCCACATGACCCATAAATGCTACACCAGGAAGAATATTTTCTCCTTTATAAGAAGCTACCAAACTATTTCCACTTCCTTCGAAGTCATATATTTTTGTTTCCATCCCTGCTTTTGAAAACTCTTTTTCTAAATACGACTGAACTTTATCAATCTCTTCAAAGTCATAAGAGTATGATTCCATTTTACAAATATTTTCCCACAGTAATCTCATCTCATCACTTTTATTGTCTATAAAACTAAAAGCTTTCTCTAAATTATTTCTCATTATTTTGCACCCTCCAGTTCCTATTAGTTTTTACTCTCCTATTATATTTTCAAAAAAATAATTGTCCACTTTTTTTTTCCAAGCCTCATTCTACAAGCCATTGTCGTGTCTCTTTCCATATACTGTCTATAAATTGTCTCTAGAAATTGAAATTAATTATTATACAATTTTTATTCTATCTTTCCTTTTTTTTTATTTTTTTATTCTTTTAACAAAAGTTTTTTTAATACACTAAAATAGTAGTTATTTAGTTCGCCTTGCAAACACTAGCTTTCCGATTTTCAAAAAATGTGTTTATATATCAAAAAATAAATAAAAAAAGAAAAATTTGGAATATTTATTTTCTTTTACTTTTTTGATATCATTACAGAGTAAGAAACATATCAAAGAAAGTCGGGGGACGAAAGCCATGATAGAAATTAGAGACATTAAATTAGCACAACAAGGAGACGAGGAAGCTACTGAAAAGATTTTCCACGAGTATCAATCTTCAATCTTAAGAAACAATCGTAAATTTTTCTTAAAAGGTGCAGAATCAGACGATTTACTACAAGAAGGTTATATCGGCCTTATGAAAGCGATTAAATCTTATGATGAAACAAAAAACGCATGTTTTAACACTTTTGCAAATCTATGTATTAGAAGACAGATTATAACAGCTGTAAAAACACATAGTTCTGCTAAATATCAAAACTTAAACTCTGCTGTTATGGGAGAAGAGTATGTTGGATTTGAAGAGGTTACTAAGTATAACGCTCCATCTATAAACTTCTATAATCCTGAAGAGATTGTTTTAGGAAAAGAGTTAGTTAAACTTTTAGAAAATTTCTTAGTTGAAAATTTAAGTGATTTAGAGAAAAAAGTGTTCTATTATTTATGTAAAGAGTATTCATATATTGAAATTGCTGAAACATTAGATGAAACTCCAAAGAAAATAGACAACACTATTCAAAGAATTAAAAAGAAAATACTAAACTATTTAGGAACTTATGTTGAAAAATAGTTATTAAAACAAAAGTGTGAGAAAATCTCACACTTTTTTACTTTAATACTTTATCTTTTTCTAATTCATTTTTCATTTTTTCTGCTAGTTTTAAATAGTTATCCCAAGCAGTATTTCTTCTTGTAAATCCACTTTGTTTATAATTTCCTGATTTTTCAGTAGCTGGTAAATCTGTTAAATCTAAAAGGTTTTGTGTTTTTACAACTTTGTCATTTAAAGCATCCATCTGTACATTAAATCCAATACGAGATGGCTCATCATACATAATACTCCAATATTTTGATTGTCTATAAAACTCTTTTAAATTTTTATCTTTTATCTCGTCTTTAGTATCTGCAAATATTTCATCATATCTACACTCTATTATTTTACCTTTCTCAACAATAACTTTTAAAACTCCTGTTAGACCATTGCCAAAGTTTTCTGAAACGCTATAATATTTAGAGTTAGATTTTTTATCCATTTGAGAGTTTAATTTTTCTGCTAGTGGAACCATAGATTGTTGAATACTATTTGATGCCCCTGCTACCATATCAAAAGTTCCCGTTAATCTTTGCTCTTTTATCATTTGATTTTCAGCAACTAAAACTCCCTCTATCCAAGCTACTCCACTTTTTTCTGCCATTGAAAAATTGTATGGTGATAATCTTTTTGATACATTTTGATAAAAACGATTATAATAGTTAGGTCTTGTTAACTCATTAAACTCTACATGAACTAACTTACCATTATTTTTTACTACTTCTAAAGTTCCTAAATGTCCTTGACGAAATCTCTCTTCAATTTTGTAATAATCACCTTTTACAACTCCATCTTTAGGTTGAACTGTCCAATTAGGAACTTTTATTTCACTCATAGAAAGTGATGATACCAATGTTAACATACTTAATAAAAATATTTTTTTCACTTTACCCTCCAAAACTTTTTTCTACAAATAGTATACTTGTATTTTAAAGTAAGTCAAGATTTTAATTGACAAATGTAAAATTTTCGGATATTATTACTGTATAAATTAAATAAAGTTGTACTTTAGTGCAACATGGCGCCCACAAGAGACTCATTAGGTTGTTTTATAATAGCTCATCTTGCTAGGGTGAAGTGTATCGTTAGCAAAGGTAATCCTAGGATTACCTTTTTTTATTTATTATTTTTTATCAGGAGGAATTTTATTATGGATCACAAACTTTACTTAAGAAGATGTATTGAAATTGCAGATGAAGCAATTGCTAGTGGAAATAATCCATTTGGAGCACTTCTAGTAGATTCTAAAGGAGATATTATCGTAGAATCTGGAAATATCGAAATTACTGAAAAAGATTGTACAGGTCATGCTGAAACAACAGTTATGAGGAAAGCTACTAAACTTTATTCTAAGGAGTTTTTATGGGATTGTACTCTTTACACAACTGCTGAGCCTTGTTGTATGTGTACTGGAGCTATCTATTGGGGAAATGTCGGAAGAGTAGTATTTGGAATAACAGAAAAACAACTTCTTGAGCTTACTGGTAGCCATGAGAAAAACCCTACCTTTGACGTTCCGTGTAGAGAGGTTTTAGCTAAAGGACAAAAAAATATCGAAGTTATCGGTCCAATTGATGATGCTGTTTTACAAGAAGAGATAGTTAAGATACATAGAACTTTCTGGAAATAGATTGTTTAGTATAAAGTTGATAATAGGGATCAAATGTTTCTACAGGCAGCCGTAAATTGCCTACTACTAAAAAAATCGGAGGAATTTTGAACAATAGAAAAAGTATTAAAAGTCGTGAAAAAATGAGAGAACAGCAAAGATACTTAGGAGAATTAAGTGGATATGTAGAGGAGATGCTCATGGGAGAAGCTGAAGTTAAATCCTTTACTTATGAAGAAAATGCTATTAAAAATTTTAAAAGTCTCAATGAAAAATATAAGGAGAATGCTATTAAAGCATATTTTTTTACAGGTTTTAGTTATCCCTCTTTAAACTATATAGGAAATATAGGATATGCCCTTATAGTACTTATTGGATCTATTTTTATTTTAAATAATGAAATTACCTTAGGTGGTCTTTCGAGTTTTATAATCTATTCTAGAATGTTTAATCGACCAATAGCTAATATCTCAGATGTTTATAGTATTATTCAAACTGTTCTTGTTAGTGCTGAAAGATTCTTCACTTTAGTCAACCAAGATGAAGAAAAGGAAACAGGAGATAAAAAAGTAATTCTAGAGCAAGCAAAGGGTGATATACAATTTATAGATGTAACATTTGGATATCAAAAAGAACAAAAGATTATTGACAAATTTACCTTTGAAGCTAAACCTGGAAATATGATTGCAATAGTTGGACCTACTGGAGCTGGAAAAACTACTATAACTAATCTTTTAATGAGATTTTACGATATTGATTCTGGTAAAATTATAATTGATGGAATAGATATAAGAAGGTATTCAAGAGGTGAACTGAGAAAACTCTTCGGAATGGTGCTTCAGGATACTTGGATTTTTACAGGCACTATTAAAGAAAACATAGTTTATGGAAATGAAAATGTTACTGAGGCAGAGATTATAAATGCAACAAAACTAGCTTGTGCTCATGATTTTATTATAAAACTATCTCAAGGTTATGAAACAAAAATTAGTGAAGATAATATAACTTTATCCCAAGGTCAAAAACAACTTATTACTATAGCTCGTGCTATTTTAAGAAATCCTCGATTTCTTATTTTAGATGAAGCTACAAGTGGGGTAGATACAAGAACAGAGATGAGACTTCAAAAAGCTATGGAAAACTTGATTCATGGAAGAACTAGCTTTGTCATAGCACATCGTTTATCTACTATAAAAAGTGCTAATCTTATTTTAGTTATAAAAGATGGAAAAATAGAGGAGCAAGGTACACATAAAGAACTCATGGATAAAAAAGGATTCTATTACACAATGTTTAACGAACAATATACAAATTAAAAAAGCAGTTAGTAAAAACTAACTGCTTTTTATATATTCTTATTTTTGAAAAACTTTTTTCAATATTTTTAAAATTAAAATTTTACTTTTTATTTATAATGTGATAAAATTAACAATATAATTTTACAAATAGGAGAAAAAATTTTATGAAGAAACTTAGTAACAGTACAACTATAATTATTTCTATGTTTTTAGGTATAATTGCTGGAATTCTTTTACAGGATAAGGCAGCTATATTTGCACCATTGGGAGATATATTTTTAAAATTAATTACAATGCTTATAGTTCCACTAGTATTTTTTAACATCATTCTTGGAGCAATATCTTTAGGTAAAACAAAATCCGCTGGAAAAGTTGGACTTTTAACTTTAGGATACTATTTATTTACATCGTGTATCGCTGTTATTATTGGAATTGGAGCTGGATATATATTCAATCCTGGAGTGGGAGTTATAGTTCCTGCATCACTACTAGCAAAAGAGGGTGCCTATGCAGGTGCGAACTCTGGATTAGATTTTTGGGGAACTATTATCAATATAATACCTGATAATCCTTTTAAATCATTAATCGAAGGAAATATTTTACAAATTATTTTCTTTTCACTATTCTTTGGACTATGTTTATCTAAAGTATCTGATGAAAAACAAAAACCAATTATAGATCTTTTAGAAACAGTTAATGAAACTTTAATAAAAATGATTGAAAAGATTCTTCTTTTAGCTCCACTTGGTGTTTTTGCACTGATGGCTAACTCTATTGCACTTTTTGGTATCAATATACTTTTATTAGTTACAAAATTATTTTTAGTATTCTCTTTAGCTCTTGGTTTAATACATTTTATTATGTTACCAGGGTTTGTTAAACTGTTTACTGGAATATCACCAATTAAATTTATTAAGAAAACTGCTCCTGCACAGATTTTAGCATTTTCAACTGCTTCATCTATGGCCACACTGCCAGTTAATACTGAGTGTTGTAAAAAACTTGGAGTAAAAAACTCAACTGCTTCATTTATATTACCTTTGGGAGCTACTGTTAATATGAATGGAAATGCTATGCTTTATGGACTTGTAACAATGTTCTTTGCTCAGATGTTTGGAGTAGATCTTGGGCCAAGTGAATATGTAGCAATAGTTCTTACATCTGTTCTTGGAGCTGTTGGAACTGCTGGAGTTCCTGGTCCATCACTGCTTGTTGTTGCTGTTTTAGCTGCTGCTGGTGTTCCTGTTATAGCTCTTCCACTAGTATTTGGAATTGACAGAATAATGGATATGATGAGAACTTCTACTAACATCTTAGGAGATGCTTCATGTGCAGTTATTATGGAAAGCATATTAAACAAAGAAAAAGAGGTTATATAACCTCTTTTTTTAATCTGACAATATTTTTGTTATATAATCCTCAATGTTTTTCTCTGTAGCTAACTCATCTAACCCTTTTATTTCATCACATTTTTTAGAAAAATTTGTAATTTTTTTTACAACTTTAATTTGATTTTCCTGTTCCTCTCTTGAAGTTAATATTAAAAATATATTTTTAGTTAATTTCCCATCTAATGAGTTCCAGTTTATAGGATTTTCCAAACGTGCATATATTATTTTAGTTTTAGTTTCATCCTCTATATTTCCTTTGGGAATAGCTATACTATTCTGTAATCCAGAACAAACAATATCCTCTCTGTCCAAAACATTTTCTAAAATATTAGCTTCTCTATATTCTAATTTCAATAAATCTAAGAGTTTACTAATTGCTTGCTCTTTATATTGAGCTTCTAACTTTATACCTGGATACACTAATACTTCGAAACTCTCTAAATAATTAAAACGCTTAGATGCAATTGCTAACCAAGGACCATTAATTATAGATGATAAAATTGCTGCAAAAACTATGGCTACAAAAAGTTCTTTATTTAATAATCCAAAGCTTAAAGCTATCAAACTTACAACTATATGCATCTCTCCTCCAGGAGTATGAGCTATTGAGATTATATTTCTATACTTTATATTCTTCGATAAAGTTGAACCAATCCATGCTCCTAAATATCTTCCTGTAACACCTACAAGTGTTATAAAAAGAGCTAAAAACAGATTAAAACTTTCAAAGAAATTAATCTTAAGTCCTATATTTACAAAGAACAGAGACGCAAATATAGAGTAGACAAAATTATGTACAGTATTTCTAGCACTTTTTGTAAAAATTGGTGAATCTCCAGCTACAATTCCAGCTATAAAAAAACCAAAAAGTGTATGAATACCAATCTCTAAAGTTATCAGTCCAAAAACAACTCCAGTTGATATTAAAACAGCTAATACTCCTTGAACCCCATCACTATCTTGATTTACAACTTTTGAAAAAAGCCAGTTTACAACTTTTTTTCCTATATTTAAAGCTAAAAATGTAAATACACCTGTATAAAGAGTTATCTTTACAGCTATCTCCCAATCAAAAAATTTCATTGAAAAAAGAGAAAGTAAAAGAGTAAATACAATCCAACCTATAATATCGTTAATTGTTAGTGCTGATATTATTAAAAATCCCAAATCACTTTTCATTATTCCAACTTCTCTTAAAGCTCTAATAGCTATGGGCAGAGCACTTATAGTCATAATAACTGAGATAAAAAATGAGGTTATAAACTTATTATCACTAAATTCAAAATACCTACTTGGTAAAAAATATATGAAAGCCATTGAAAATACTATCGGTATTATTATATCCAAAATTGAAATTACTAAAGCATTTTTCCTTTGTTTCCAAATACTTGAAAAATCTACCTCTATTCCAGTTGATAAAAGAACTAAAAATAGTCCAAACCATCCTAATGTATCTAACATAGCTACTTGAACAAGATTTTGGGGAAATATAAAGTTATATATTTTAGGAAAAAATGACCCTAATATAGTGGGACCTAAAATAATACCTACTAATAGATCTCCTGTTATAGTTGGCTGATTATTTTTTTTCAAAAAACTGTTTACAAAATTTGTTAATATAAAGATTATAGAAAGCTGAAGTAGTAAATAAAATATATTAGCCTCATCTATTCCTATCATGTTACGCCTCCTAACTTATAAATATATTAGTCTTTACTCTCTCTAAAATTTGTACTCCTAATTTATTCATAACTTTTTCTAGAAAAAATCTTTTACTTAAATTTCCCATTATTAATAGATCTTCCTCATCTATTTTTTCAATAAATTCATTTAAACTATTCTCTTTTGGAAAATACTTATAAAGTTCAACTTTTATATTTTTACTCTCTATTAGCTCAATTAAACTGTGATCTAATTCAGTATAATTCCATGTTAATACATCTATTTTTTTTATATCCTCTTTATAAAAGTTTAAATAAAAATCATGAAAACTTTTATTTATTTTTACTCCATTATCACTTGTTAATACAACATTATCAAAGCTTAACTTCTTTCCCTTTAAAATAATCATTGGTTTATATAGCTTCTTTAAAATTTCTAATATAAAGTTATTTAATCCAGGTTCTTCACTGATTAGGATAATATCAGTAGTTTTCAACAACTCTTTTACTGAATTACTATTTTCATCTATTAAAGATATATACTCATCTGTTAAATTTTCCTCTCTTAATTTTATGTTTAAATTTTTAAAAAATTTATCCTCAACTTTATTAACTATATCTTTTAAATTATCTTTACTTAAATCAATAATTGCAGGATTTACCATATATACTGGTTTTATAACATAACCATAATTTTCTTTTAAAAATTTACAACTTTCTATTAGATAGTTTAAATCATTTGTATTTTTAAAAATAACCATCGCTTTTTTCATTTTTCCTCCCTGCCATACGTTTTAAAATTATACTTATTTTATTTATTACTTTAGAATAAATAATAATCTTTTTTTATTTAGGCCTTTTTACAAGGATTTTTATTTTTTCACTTGAAAAATTATATCAAGAAAAACTTTTAACTAGATGCTTACTATAATAAAAATGTGAGGTGCGTATGATTTGGGCTATTTTAATTGATTTCATAGGAAGTTTAGGAATATTTTTATATGCACTAGAATTAGTGTCAAAGGAAAGTCAAAAAGTTTTTGGAGAAAATATAAAAGAATATTTAAAAAGATTAACTGAAAATAAATATAAGGCTATTGCTACAGGAGCTATTGTAACAGGTATAGTTCAGTCCTCTTCAGTTGTATCAGTTTTAATTGTTAACTTAGTAAATTCAGGAATTTTAAATTTAAGAGATTCAATAGGATTAATTTTAGGAACGAATATAGGAACTACAGCAACAGGATGGATATTTAGCATTAAAATAACAACTTTTTCAATACCTCTAATAGCTGTGGGTAGTATAATTTATTTTTTCTCAAATAAAGAGGTCGAGAAATCAAAAGGAAAGTTTATCTTTGGATTTGGGTTGCTACTTTTAGGGCTTCAATATATGAGTAGCTCTATAAACCCACTGAGAAATGATCCTAACTTTATAGCTCTTTTTACACTTTTCAAAGCTGACACATATTTTAATATAATAAAAGTTGTTGCCATAGGAACAGCTGTAACAGCTATAATTCAATCCTCCTCAGCAGCAGTGGGAATTATTTTAACACTTGGTCTTCAAGGATTAATAAATTTAGAAACAATATTAGCTTTAATATTAGGAGCAAACATAGGAACAACTATAACTCCTATTATATCATCTTTAAACAGCAGTTATGAGGCTAAAAGAACAGCCATACTTTGTTTTTTTGTAAAGTTTATTTTAGCTATATTTTTTATTCTAGTATTTCCTGCCTATGTAAAGATTGTAGAAATTTTAACAGCATCTAGTGGTGTAGCAATAAAAACTGCAGTGGCAAATACTTTTGTAAATGTAGTAAATACTATTATATTTTTACCTTTTTTTGGAACGATAGAAAGAGTATTTTCTAATATTTATAAAGGTAAGATTGATAAAGTATCCATTTCAGAGACAGAATTAAATACATTTTTAGAGATAACATCAAATACAATGATAAACATCTTTAACAAAGAGATAATAAAAGTTATGAATATTATTGAAGATATTTTTTCAAAAAATGAAGAGAGTGAAAGCTATAAAAAAATAGTGCTAATAGATAACGAGATTACGGAATACTTTATTTTAAAATCAGGTACTTTAGAAAAAAATATAGATAGTTTTAAAATATATCGTTATATTAAAATTTTATCTGAATTAAAAGCCATTGCTAAATATTTACTAAAAATAAAGAAAAATTTATCAAAAGAGAATCAAAAAAAAGAGATTACAAATTTTTATAAAATCTTAAATATTATCTTTAATGATATTAGAGAATCTTATGAGGATAAGAAAAATAATGGATTAGACGATACTTTAGAAAATATAACGTTTTTAGAAAAAGAGATAGTAGCTTTTCAAGAAAAAGAGACAAGTTTAGAAAATTTAAAAATATTAACACTATATAAGCGAGTAATAGTTCACTTTAGAGATTTAGTAAAATTATATATAGAAATTAAAGATATCAAATTTATAAAAAAGAGCTTTAGAGTTTAGTCAACTTTAAAGCTCTTTTTCTTTAATAACTTTCTTATCCCATATTTAAATTATAAATTATTCAATGATAACAATAAGAGTTCTAAGGGGTTTTACCCACTCGTAAACATATTTAGCATGAGATGAAGCGTTTCTAACACACATTCTAGATCTAGGTGTTGACCCTAAAGTTGGAGAGTATTCAATAATCTCTGTTCTAGGTAGCTCTACAGGTATTCCATGAATATATCCTCCACCTGAAAATCTAGTTGCATATGGTGCAAATCCAGCAATTTCAGATGAGCTTCCTAGTTTTAAATAGTTCATCCTAGGTTTTTTATCTTGAACAACAAAAGTTCCTAATGGTGTTGGATAGTTGTGAGGTAACTTATCTAACCCTGTAGTAGCTGGATTCATACTTCTAATTAACCAAACATCGTCATTTTTCTGTAAAGTAACTATATTCTGATTTTTTCTGTCTATAAATATTAATTTATCTGTAGGTTCATTTAATATCTGTTTTACATACCTCTTTGGAGTCCACCACTCTCCATCTATACCCTCTATTTTTATTTTTACAAAACCATCCTTTTCTTCTATAATCCCCACTAAAGATCCATCCCATCCATATCTTAATGGTTTTTTATCTAACGATTCATATAGTGGTATACCTTGATATCTTCTAACACCATATTTATCTCTTTCTGGGGATGTTAAAAAACTTTCTAATTGAGCTGGATTACCATTTGAATTTTTAAAATTTCTTAAAGTTCCTATTTTAGGATATTCACTTTTAAATCTCTCTATGGCTGATATTTTATTCTCAATTTTTTCCCATTGAAACTCTCTAGATGTATTTTTATATTTATAAAAATTTTCTAAAGTGTATTTATTATAAGTTAACTCTTTTTTTAAAATAACTTCATTTGAAAAAGTTAAACTAAATAAAGTAAAAAGACCGATGATTATTTTTTTCATAATATCCCTCCTTCTAAATAGTTATTCTTCAATATATCCCAATGCTTTTAATATCTTTTCTCCTAGGTTTCTATTCTTTCCCTTATATGGATAGCAGTGAATGTGTATTGCTGGATTAAAATTTAACTCTATTATAGCGTAGTTATCAATTGGATTTGGATTTTTTATATCCTCTATCATCATATCTACCCCGCATATTTTAGCTCCCACAGCCTTTGATGCTTTTATAGCAATCTTTTTATAAGCATCTAAAATATCATCAGTATAATCTAAACTATCCCCTCCTGTGCTTATATTTGAATTTTCTCTTAGGTATACAACTTCATCCTTTTTAGGAATATACTCTATAGTTAATCCCTGTCCTTTTAAAAATAGTTTTTCTGGGTCTTCCAATCTTATCTTCTCTAAAGGAGTTTTATATCCAATACCCCTTAATGGATCTAAATTTTTCTCTTCTACAAGCTCTTTTATGCTTCTCTCTCCATCTCCTTTTACATTAGCAGGAACTCTATGTAAAATACCAACTACTTCATCCCCTATAACAAAAATTCTATACTCTTTTCCTTTTATAAATCTCTCTATAAGAATTGAATTATCCTCTTTAAAAGCTATTTCCAATGCTTTTTCATAATCCTCTTTTGAAAACTCCTCTTTAAATATTGTAATACCAAGTCCAAAATTTGTAGACTTAGGTTTTATAACTATTCCAGCTCCATATTTTCTATAATCACTTTTAGCCTCTTCAATATTAAAATAATCTTTTCCTTGAGGAACTATAATATTCTCTTTTTCCAAAACTTTTTTTGTTACAACCTTGTTCTCCATAATAAGCATAGTCACATATGAATCTAAAGATGTTTTAGTAGCTTGTTTCACATACTCCACTTTCTTATCTTTTTCCAAAACTATAAAATTCTCATCTCTATCTAAAATTTCAAACTTAACTCCATTTTTTATAGCTGCTTTTAGAAGTATTTGGGTAGATAACTCTAGATCTTCAAAACCTTTAAGAGTATATGGTGTTTTTTTCATTTCATTTAAAAATTCTTTTGCTTTATCTATATGAAACTTTACAAATCCCTTTTGCTTCACCTCTTTTAAGACTAAATCTGAATATAATCTATTTGATAAAATCTTATTTTTTTGATACTGCAAAACTTTCTCATCCTTATTTGTAAAGGCTCCTATAGCTTTTAAGTGCCTTTCTATCTCCTCTAAAATAACTATTGAATACTCTTTTGGAGAAACATTTTTATCCTCACAACAAATTAACCTAAATTCATCTGAATTACCCTTATTAGC
This sequence comes from Cetobacterium sp. 2G large, assembly GCF_014250655.1. Classification (NCBI taxonomy): domain Bacteria; kingdom Fusobacteriati; phylum Fusobacteriota; class Fusobacteriia; order Fusobacteriales; family Fusobacteriaceae; genus Cetobacterium; species Cetobacterium sp. 2G large. The sequence goes on from NZ_JACHTH010000005.1 coordinate 1,017,983, forward strand.
AAGAATCTCTTGATTTTTTAAATATCTAAAATAGTCCTTTTCTTCAAAAGGTTCGTCATCTTTTAAAAATAGAAAAAGTATAAATAGATGTAAAAACTCTAAATCTGTTTTCTCTATACCTATCTCTGAAAAAGGATTTAAATCTATTGATCTAAACTCTAAATATTCAATTCCACTGTTTTTTAACTCTAGCAATATCTCTTTAGGATTTTTTGTTTTTAACCTAATTGGACTATAGTACTCTTTTGCACTTGAAATACTCTCTTTTTCTATTAATCTTTCTAAACTTTCAACATATTTATCTACACTTTCATAATTTACAAAAAAATCTTTTTCATTTCTATAACCACAGCTACCATTTCTAAAAGAAACCAAATCTTCAAAGTAGTATGTATCCTCTGTAAATTTTTTCATTTTGTCTATACATTTTTGAAGGTATGTCTCATGAATAACAGGGCTTGCACCTAATAGATATATAATCATCCAACCATATTTAAAATAATTTCTAGATATTTTTAAATAAATATTATTTTTAAACTCTTTAAATGATGTTTTCTCCTTAGATAACTCATATAACTCCTTTAAAAATTCATCGTCAAAAGAAAAATTAAAATGTATTCCTGATAAAAGTTGTTTTTTTCTACCATATTTTAATGCTAACTTTTCCCTATATTTCTCCAACTCTTTATTTTGAGGAAACTTTCCAAGTGGAATTAACTCCTCAGATGGTAATATCGGAGGTACACTTTGAGACCATAAATATTCATCTTTTAAATTTGTTGCAACTATCTCATGAATATTTCTTAAAAAATCATAGGCCTTTTCTACACTACTCTCTGTAGGAGTAATCATCTCTATTTGGCTTTCAGAAAAATCTACTGTTATATATGGATTTTTTATTTTATCTCCAAAAAATTTAGGATGATTAGTTAGTACTAACTCTCCATTTTCATTCACTCTTAAACTCTCTTTTTCAATACCAAATCTTCCTTTTTTTATATCTAAACCTAAACTATTTTCTTTTATAATTTTTTCTATTGTATTCATTTTTTATCAACTCCCTCATTTAAGTATTTTTTAAAAATCAATGGTGATAAAACTCCCTTTACTACACTTGACAATGATATACTTATCCAAACTCCATTTAATCCAAAATACTCTTCTTTTGATAAAATTAGAGCAGCTGGTATTCTTAAAGATGTAAATATTATACTTATTATCGATGGAACTTTAGGTTTTCCCACCCCACTAAAAGCACCATTTGTTACAATTTCATAACACATAAATAGTTGAGATAATCCAATTATTCTCATATAATTTATTGCTATCTCAACAGTTTCTGGTTTTTCTACAAATATTCTAACTAGATATTCTGGGAAAAATACAAATACTCCAGTTGTTACAACTCCAATTCCTGTACAAAGATGCATTGCTTTTTTATATCCCATTTTTATTCTATTTTCTAGACCTGCTCCATAATTTTGACCTATAAAACTCGAAATTGCTCCTTGTAATCCAGCTATAGTCATAAAAGTTATAGACTCAATTTGAAGTCCTATCTTTTGTGCTGCAATTGCATCTGGTCCCCACTGAGATATAATTTTTGCAATAGTTATTCCAAATCCAGTAAACAATACTCTTTGAAGAGCAATAGGGGTTCCTAAAGACATCATCTCTTTCATCTTACTCCAACTTTTAGATATATAGCTTTCAACTTTAAAATAATCTTTTGATTTTTTTACAAATAAATATGTATTAATTCCCTCTGCTAGAACTGTAGCTATAGCTGCTCCTGCCACTCCCCAATCAAACACAAAAATAAATATAGGATCTAAAATTATATTTAAAATAACTCCTACACTACTTATTTTAAAAGGTAGTTTACTTTCTCCATAGCTATTTAAAATTCTTGTATATAAAAAGTTAAAAAACTTAAAAATTAATCCTATTCCACCAATAATTAGGTATATTTGAGCCATTTTTTCAACTTCATTTTCTAAGTTAAAAAATCTTACTAAATTTTTTGAAAAAATTATAATTGGAAGAATGAATGATACTGCCATTAAAAAATTTAATGTACATGATGCTTTTATATACTCTTTGGTATTTTCAATATCCTTTGCTCCTATTACATGAGAAATCTTTATTCCAGCTCCTATTACAATCATTGAGTTGATTGCATAACCTAAATTTATAAAAAAACTAGCTGTTCCAACTGCTGCTACAGCATTGCTTCCTATTTTGCCCACCCAAAACATATCTACCAATCCATATATCATCTGTAAAAATGATGACCCCATTATTGGAAAAGCTAATGAGAGTAATATTTTTTTTATATCTCCTGTTGTTAAATCTACTTTTTTCATAAAATCTCCTTCAAAGTATATTAGTTTTTTCTAATATGAATTTAACACTTTTTCATATCTTTGTCAAACTAATTAAAATAAAAAAAGATGTGATTTCTCACATCTTTACGAAACACTTAGTTTTTATCCTGCTTTGGGAATGGTATATAATCAACTAAAATATCTACAAAAGATTGAATATTTCTAGTTTGAATAATCACTTTTCCCTTTCCTTTAAAAGTATTTAATAGTCCCTCTCCAGATTTAAATCCAAATAGTCCACTTGCTATTTCTAATCTATAATCTAATGTCTCTTGCCAACATACTACATGCCCGTTGTCAATTTGAAAAGGTTGAGAACCATCTAGTTCTATTTCAATTAAATCTCCAAATCCATTAACTAAAAGCTCTCCCTCTCCTTTAGATTTTAAAATAAAGAAACCACCTGTTCCTCCTAAAATAGAGTTCAACAGTCTTTTTTGTCTAGTCGATGTATAATCAACTGAAGTATTACATGCTAAAAATGCTCCGTCATTAATATACCATTGATTTCCTGAAGATACATTTAAAACTTTTATATTTCCAAATCCCTTTGGAGCAACTGCAACTCTTCCTGAAGATTTAGCTGTAGCTACAGATGTAAAAAAACTCTCTCCTCCTAAAAAAGCTTTTCCTATTGCTGCAAAAAAACCTCCATTTACTTTCCCTTCTAAATTTATGCACCCATCTTTATAAACCATGCACCCTGGTTCTATTCTTATACTTTCTCCTCTTTCTAACTGAAATTCAACAAGAGAAGCGCTTGTTGATGATGTTTGAACTATTTTCAATTTTTTTCACCTCATATTTTTTTATAAATTGTATTAAATTTAATTTTATTATAATTTTATTATAATTTTAAAACTTTTTTAACTACTTTAGTAGTCTAAAGTTTATAAGTGTTAAAAGATAAAAATAATTAATCCCTAAAAAAGCCTCTAATTCGTAGAGGCTTTTCTCCTTTTTAAATGATTTTCTAAAATCTCCTCATGAATGCTCTCAACAATATCATTTAAATTAAGAATATTTATAATTTTTATATTTCCTTTTAAACTTGGTTCGTCACTTAATATTAAATCAAAATTGTTACTATAAAACTCTCTATTTATTTTATAAAAAAATGATGGTTCAACTGTAAACTCATAATTTTTAAAATGTCTTTTCAATTCATTTCTCAAAAAGCTATCATCTAATATATTTACTTCATTAAACAATAATAATATTTTCTTTAATTCTAATTTATTTTTATCTAAAATTATTTTTTTTAATATTTGAACTATAATAACTTTATCACTAAAGTACATTCCCATGTTTTCACTTTTTAAAATATTATTAAAAATATTTAAAATTATAGAATCAATATCTTTTAAATCGATTTTTTTAACTTTTAGTATTTTTCCTTCATATTTAAAAATTGAATAACAGAGCTTTTTTAATAACATTTTTTCATAAATACTTTTCATTTCCCCTAGATTAAAAACCTCTTTTATCTTAGGCATAAGCTTTTTTACTTTAGCTAAAACTTCAGGTTCAAATGGTACAGCACTACTTAAATTATTTGCTAAAAAGTAAAAAACTTGTTCCTGATATCTCAAATCAAAATCTTTTAAATGATTATTTAAACTATTTTTAAGGTTAACATACTCATCATAGTTACACTCTAACTTTAAATCTATCTCCTTAAATAATCTAGTACATACATGTAGAGCACATAAAAATGCTATTAAGAAACTACTTAAAGACATCTTATTCTCTTTAAAAACTTTTCCTAATTTAATTGTTAACTCTCTTGTATTATATATTTTTAAAACTTCATCTAAAAGATTGACTCTATTTAAAGAAAAATCTATTTTAAAAAAATACTTAACTAAAATTTTAAAAAAAAGATGTAAATCTTTAGGAGAAAGGTGGCATAACTCTATTCCTTTTCCATGAATATATACATATTTAGACCCATTTTTATTTAAGCTGTCTTTTACTTTTGTAAACAATCTAAAAATAGAACTTCTAGATAAATCTAATTTTTCTCGTTCCTCTTCTAAATTTATAAAACCATTGTGTATAAACTTTATATATAAGTAGTCATATATCTCATCAGATGTCATAAGTATTTTTCTATTAAAGAGTATCTCTTGCTGTTTTTTCGATAAAGAGATAATATATTTATTCTCATTCATCTCTATCTTTGGATATTTTTCCTCCTCTAAAAAGCTATTTATCTGTTTTATTGACTTACTTATTGAGCTTTTTTCTAAATTTAGATACATTGAAAGCTCTTCTAATACAAAGGTATCTTGAAGCAAAAGCATTAATATTTTAATATTTGTATCATTCATTTTCTTCCCCCACTGTTAAAAAAAAAATCATATATATTCTATTTAAATAATACTTTTTAGTAAAATTTCAATAAAACATATATGATTAAGAGCTTATTGGTGCCTGAGGGGGGACTCGAACCCCCAAGGTGCAAACACCGGCGGATTTTGAGTCCGCTACGTCTACCAATTCCGTCACTCAGGCCTTTCGTTGTTATTCTATACCAATTAGAGAGCTTTGTCAATAACTTTTATATTTTTTTAAAAGGAATATTCTAATTTTGTACGTAAATAACTTAAAGTTTAAAATCTAAATTTTTTAATAATTTTAAGGAGGTAACTTATATGCTTAAAAGATTTATCTTTTTATCAGTTTTACTCTCTGCTTTAGTTGGATGTGCTAATAATGGTATGTACAATACTCCAAGAGTTAGAGATGGTGCTTTAGGTGGAGCTGCTGTTGGTGCTCTTGCTGGTCAACTTATTGGTAGAAATACTGCTGGTACTTTAATTGGTGCTGGTATTGGTGCTCTTGCTGGAGCTGCTATCGGTCATGAAAGAGATGAACGAGCTTTTAGAAACTATTATAGAAATAGATATTAATTAGGAGGTTTTCAATGAAAAAAATATTATTATTTTTATTCTCTCTTACTCTTTCAGCTAGTCTTTTAGCTAATAGCGATAATTATAACTTTCCTAAATTAAAAGAAAAAATGGAAAAAGATGGTTATAAATTAGAGTATGTGAAAAAAGATGAAGGATTTAACTTTAAAAAAGGAGATTCTCATGTTGAAGTTACAGATTATAAAACATACGCTAAGTTAAATGATGCTATAGCTAACTCTATAAACTTATTAGAAGAAAAAGGATTTAAACTTGTTACACAAGAGTGTGACTTTGGAAATGGTATCTTAGTTTTTACTAATCCATCTATAAAAGACTATGCTTTTGTTCTATCTGCAAATTATAAAAAAAATATTATGTTAAATACTGGTGGTTCACCTAAAGATGTTGAGTTTTCTGTAAAAACTTTACAAGAAACTTTAAAACCAGTTAAAAAATAAAAATTTTTTTTATTTTTTCTTGACATATTAAAAATTTAGCAGTATTATTGTAAAATATAAAACAAAAAAAAATTTAGGAGGAAGATATGTCGCAATTGTTCGTTGTTTTAAACTCATTACATCATCATCATAGATATTAGAGTTTGTTCCTGTGAATTTTTCATAGATACAGACTCTTGTTGTATTGCAAACTTGAGTCTGTATCTATGATGACAACGAAAAAGAAAAATATCTCTTCTTTTAAAGCCATCTAGATACGTTCTAGGTGGCTTTTTTGTTTTTAATAATCTATATTAAGGAGGAATTTTATGAAAAAAATATTTAAACTTTTATTATTGACTTTCACTATATTTTCAATATCTTTTGCTAAGGATAATGCTTTAAAAAATCTTCAAGAAAAAGGAGAGATGGTTATTGGGCTTGACGATACTTTTGCTCCTATGGGATTTAGAGATGAAAAAGGAAATATCATTGGCTTTGATATTGATTTAGCTAATGAAGTTGCTAGTAGAATGGGAGTTAAAGCTGTCTTTAAACCATGCGAATGGGATGGAATAATATTTGATTTAAGAAGTAAAAAGATTGATTTAATTTGGAATGGTCTTACTATAACTCCTCAAAGAGAGCAACAAATAGCTTTTTCTACACCCTATTTTGATGATGATCAAATTGTTATTGTTAGAAATCCTAATATAAAATCTTTTGAAGATTTAAAAGGTAAAAATGTTGGTGTTCAATTAGGTAGTGCTTCATACTTTGCCTTTGAAAATTCACCTTTAGCTAAAACAACTGGTAAAGTTAATAAGTACTCTACGAATGTTGAAGCTCTTTTAGATTTAGAAGCAGGTAGAACTGATGCTGTTGTTATTGATGCTGTTGTCGGTAAATACTATGTTGCTAAAAAAGATGGCTTTGTTGTTTTAAATGAAATTTTAGACAAACAACAAATGGGAATTGGTATGAGAAAGCAAGATTTATCACTAAAAAATAAAATAGATGAAACTTTAGCTAATATGAAAGCCGACGGTTCATTTAATAAAATTTACCAAAAATGGTTTGGTAATAACTAAAACTTTATTTTAAGGAAGGATTATTTATGGAAAACAATTTATTTTATATACTACAAGGATTAACTCTAACTTTAAAACTTTACTTCTTTACTTTGATTTTATCTTTACCTTTAGGAATTTTACTTTCTCTTGGAAGAGTTTCAAAAAATAAGATATTAAATGTTGGAATTCAAATATACACATGGATATTTAGAGGAACACCTCTTTTATTACAACTTTTCTTCGTTTATTATGGCTTACCTGTTTTTGGAGTTGTTTTAGAACCTTTTCATGCAGCACTTATAACTTTTACAATTAATTATGCTGCATATATATCTGAAATTTTTAGAGGAAGTATTTTAGGAGTTGATTCTGGGCAATTTGAAGCTGCTCAAGTTTTAGGTTATAGTTATTGGCAAACTATGTTTAAAATAATTCTTCCACAGAGCTTAATTACAGCTTTACCAGCTCTTTCAAATGAAGCTATCGCTCTTATTAAAGATACATCTTTAGTTTCTGCTATTGGAATGGCTGAGATACTAAGAAATTCAAAAGAGATTGTTACAAGAGAGTTTACAATTACGCCATTTATTATATGTGCTGGAATCTACTTAGGATTATCAACTATTATTATTTTAATTTTAAAAAATATTGAGAAGAAGGTGACTATATAATGGCTATTCAAGTTAAAAATTTAAATAAATCTTTTGGAGAAAACAATGTTTTTAATAATTTAACTCTAGAAATAAAAAAAGGAGAAATCGTCTCAATTATTGGGCCTTCTGGAAAAGGAAAATCAACATTTTTAAGATGTCTAATTGGACTTGAAGAGTTTGGTTCTGGTGAAATTATATGCAATCGAAAAAAAATGGGTATGGTTTTTCAAAATTTTAACCTTTTTCCAAATAAAACAGTATTAGAAAATATTACTGAACCTCTTATATTAGTTGATAAAATTGAAAAGGCTACTGCCATTGAAAAAGCTAAAAAACTTCTAGAAAGAGTTGGATTATCTGATAAAGAAAATACTTATCCCAAATATCTTTCTGGTGGACAAAAACAAAGAGTCGCTATTGCTCGTGCTCTAGCAAAAGACCCTGAAGTTTTACTTTTTGATGAACCCACTTCAGCTTTAGATCCTTTTATGACTGCAGAGGTTTTAAAAGTTATTGAAGAGTTAAAAGATAATAAAGATATGACTATGGTCATTGTTAGCCATGAAATGGATTTTGTTAATAAAATCTCAACTAGAATAATTGAGTTTTAAGCTTTGCTTAAAACTCACTCCCTACATATATCTTACCATCAATAACTCTACCTGTTATTTTAGAACAAGCTCCATAGTTTTCTCCTTGAAAAAACTCCAAATAATCACTTTTATATCTTTCAATTGTATTTAAATATCCAAAAAGTGCTCCATTTGAACTTCCAGTTGCTGCCTCCTCATCTATTCCATAAAGTGGTGCAAAATTTCTACAATAAACTCTATTATTTTCAATAGTATATACATGATATCCCACTGCGCTATAATCTTTTGATATATACTTTATTTTTTCTAAATCAATCTTTAAATTATTTAATACCTTTCTATTTTTAACTGGAATTAATATATCTCTTAATCCACTATATCCAATAACTATTTCTAAATTCTCATGCAGCTCCTCATTTTTTACTCCTATGGAATTTAATATTTGCTCTATTTCTGATATCCCCTCTATTTTTATACTATCTTGTTCTAAAAATATCTCTCTTTTCTCTACTCTAACTTTTAAATCCTTAAAATTCAACCTTTCTATATACTCCCCCTCTTCAATAATACCAGTTTTTTTCAAAATGTAAAAAGCTCCTAAAGAAGCATGACCACAAAACTCTATTTCACACTGAGGAGTATAAAATTTTAATTCAAATATTTTTTCAGATATTTTTTTTACAAAAACTGTCTCTGAAAATCCCAACTCTTTAGCTTTTTTTTGACACTCATCTTTTAAAATATCCTCTTTTAACATTACTACTCCAGCTTTATTCCCACCTTTTCCATTATGTGTAAAAACATTAACTACAAACTCCATAACTCTCCTTTTTAAAAGTAAAAGGGTATACATAAGTACACCCAATTCTTTTTATTTATTCAATCTTTTTGCTAACTCTTGAACAGCATATGAAGCTACATCATCTGCATATGTTCCAGTTCCAAATCCAGCATCATATCCCAACTCTTTAGCTAGTTCATGTGTGATTCTAGCTCCACCACAAATTACTAACATCTTATCTCTTAATCCCTCTGCCTCTAACATTTCAATAAGCTCAATTAAGTTTTTAATATGAACATCCTTTTGAGTAACTGTTTGAGAAACTAAAAGCACATCAGCACCTATTTCAATAGCTTTAGCTATAAAGTCCTCATTTAAAACCTGACTTCCCATGTTTAAAGCCTCTATCATCTCATATCTTTCTAATCCATAGTGTCCTGCATAACCTTTCATGTTCATTACAGCATCTATTCCAACAGTGTGTGCATCTGTTCCTGTACTTGCACCTAACACAACTATTTTTCTTCCAATATTTTCTTTTACAAACTTATCAGTTTCCTCCATTGACCATGTTGTTGATTCAACTTTTGGAACATAGATAGACTCATAGTCAACTGTATGAGTACAGTTTCCATAACAGTTAAAAAATGTAAATCCATCTGTTAACTCTTTAAAGTATGAAACTTGTGGATTTTCAAATCCCATTTTCTTCATAAGTTGTTTAGCTGCTTCAACTCCCTCTGCTCCTGCTGGAACTGGTAAAGTAAATGAAAGTTGAGTTTTTCCATCGTTCATTGTATCTCCATATGGTTTAACTGCTTTTAAATCTAGTGTTGTATCAAATGTTCTTTCTTCCATTGAATATAATCCACCACTCATTACTTAACCCCTCCTAACATTTTTGGAATAAACAGATTCATGTAGCTAGAACCCTTTTCTACAACTCCAGCTAATCCTTTTCCACCTGTTCTACTTCTTTTTATATCTGCAAAAGTTCCCTTTTCTAGTGAATTAAACAGTCCATCTTCAACCATTTTCTCAAGTAGCTCCACTGATTCATCTAAAACAAGCTGAGCTCTTTTTTGAATTATTCCATCTGCTTTAAACTCAATTTCAGATCCAAAATCTCTCATATTGTTAAATATATATCTTGCATTTTCTATTGATAAATATCTATCTGACATAAACGGTGTATGGATAGCCTCTGTCATCATTCCTAACAGTTGAAGTCCTTGCCCTGTCATTATTGCAACTTGATTAAATAGCGCATCTTGAATGTGCCCTTTAAATATATTTCCTGTCATAAACTTTGTAGGTGGCATATATTTTAATGGCGCCTTAGGGAAAATCTCTCTAGTCATTTGTGCTTGTGCTAATTCTAGTAAGAATCCATTTTCTAACTCTGGGTCCATTTCAAATGCATGTCCTAATCCCATCTGCTCTTCAGGAAGACCTGCCATAAATGCTAACTGCTCATTTATTAAATCTGACGCTAAAACTGTATGAGCATTTTCCACTGCATCAGCTGTTGTTAAATAGTTATCCTCTCCTGTATTTATTATAACTCCTGCAAATCCATTTATTACTCTTGAGAAGAACTGGTCAACTAATGTTCTTTGCATATTTATATCTCTAAATAGTATTCCATATAATGCGTCATTTAGCATTACATCAAGTCTTTCTAAAGCTCCCATAGCTGCAATCTCTGGCATACAAAGACCTGAGCAATAGTTACAAAGTCTTATATATCTTCCAACCTCTTCTCCCACTTCATCTAGGGCTTTTCTCATAATTCTAAAGTTTTCTTGAGTTGCAAAAGTTCCTCCAAATCCCTCTGTTGTAGCTCCGTAAGGAACATAGTCTAGTAAACTTTGCCCTGTTGTTCTAATAACAGCTATTATATCTGCTCCCTGTCTTGCTGCAGCTTGAGCTTGGATAACATCTTCATATATGTTTCCTGTTGCAACTATTACATATAAGTAAGGTTTTGGTCCCTCTCCAATAGTTGTTAAATACTTCTCTCTTTGCTCTCTATTTGATTTGATTCTCTCTACAACTTTATTTACAACAGGTTCTACAGCTTTTTGAACCTCATCTTTACTATGTTGTTTAATCTTAGTTAGATCTAACTCTCCAGAACTTACTTTTTCAGCTATCTCTTGAGGAGACATTCCTGTTTCTAGCATAGCGTTTCCTATAAAATACATTACCCCTTCTGATAAAACACCCTTATCTTTTAAATGATCTACTACAATGTTTGGTAATGGCACCTCGTCACAATCTACTCCATCTATCTCTAACAATCTACAAATTGTTCTTTCAACTGCAACAGTTGTATATGAGTCTACAAATTTTTGCACATCTACTGCTATATCTTTAGCTAGTCCTCTAGCTTTATCTACCTTATTGAAATCTAAACCTAACTTACTTTTAAACATTAACGTCCTCCTTATAAATACTTATATGCGTTATTTATAATATCTTCATCTATTTTTAATAGTTTCCCTATTGTCAATGCTTCCTCTGGAACACTATCATCTTCTACTTGAATTAGAGAGTAATCTATATAATCCTCAATATTTTTATAGTTTACATTCTCTTCTATTTCCGTTTTCTTAATCCCTTTAACTCTTAACTTTACAACATCTTCTCCAACTTGATCATAATGAGTTGTTATTACAGATTCTATAAAATAATTATTAAGAATTGTTATTACACTTTTTAAAAGAGCTCTTCCCTCTTGGGGATTAGTCGTTCTTGCTAACTCATCTATTAAAACAAGAGGCCTTACACCTTTTTTTATCTTTTTAACTATTCTATCTATCTCTAACATCTCTGCTGCAAAGGATGATAATCCCTCTTCTAAAGATTGAGTATCTCCAATTGATAAGCATATCTCATCAACAAGTTGTATTTCTCCCTCTATTGCTGGAATATAAAATCCCATTTGTGCCATATTTTGTACCAACCCTAAAGTTTTCAATGTAAGAGTTTTTCCAGACATATTTGCTCCAGTTATAACTGTCACGCCGTTGTGCAATGTTATATCAACCTTTTGGTATGCCTTGTCTTTATCCTCTAATATTTTTAAAACCTTTGGATTGAAAACACCTTTAAGCTCAGTTTTATTTGTAAATATAGGTTTCACTAAATTTAATTTTTGAGCTTGGTGTGCTTTTGCTAAAATTAAATCTAAATATCCTAATCTTTTTATAGAACTTTTTAAAACTTGATTATAGTTTGATAATTTCCTACTAATAACCTTTCTTACATCATCTTCCAACTGCATCTCAGTTTCATATAATGTCTCATCTTTAGTTTCTTTTATAACTTTTCTAACTTCAGATAATTCTATGGAGTAGGAACTATATATATGAAAACTTGCTATTCTAAGTTTATCTGGATCCAATATATCAATTACTTTTTCCAAATTTTGAGGAGCTAAAAATTTATAATTTTCACTCAAAATTTCATATATCTCTTGGGAGATCATGGAAAAAATTTTAATTTCAAAAAGTTCAACATCATCTAATATATATCCATTAGATAATCTATTTACAATACTCTCAATATCTTTTAATGCTGATAATTTTCTCTTTAATGTAGTATAAATCTTGGGATTATTTTCTAAAAGAGTTATTACACTTTGTAAATTTTCAAACTCTTTTTCCAATTTCAAAATATCTTTTGAAAACTCAATACTTTTTAATGTTCTTCTTCCCAATCTACTAACTATATCTAAGGTGTCAATTATATAATCAAATCCTATTTTTTCAAAGTTCATAACCTTCCTCCCTTAGATTAACAACAGGTACCTCTGTAAACTCCTCGATAGCTTTTATGAGCTCCTTTGAATCTAATATATGCCCTGTTGGAGCCACTGGATTAACTGTTATTGCTACTAATTTTGTTTTTAATAATACCTTTAATTTCCCACCTTTTCTTATAAATCTACTTAGTATCTCTCCAGATACAAATACTTTGGTAAAATCTTTTACAACTATCTCTATATTTTCTAAAAAACTCTGCTTTGTTAAGCTCTCTATAAATCTTTCTGTTAAAACTCCTGTTATATAAAGAGAACAATCCTCTTGAAATATATTTTCTTCCAACTGTGAAAAATTTAATATTGATTTAATTGGTAGCTTATTTATAATATCTTTTTCCCATAAAATTTTATAAATTCCATCCTCTAAATCTATTATTTTCTCTTTTCTTTCCCTCTCTAAACTATCTAATTTTAAAAGATTTATAACATGCTTTGTTTTTTTTATAATCTCTTTACTATTAATAGAAACTGCCGCTCCTGTTGATAGAACTATTCCCTCTGTAATAATAGGAGACCCCACACTTAAACGTGATAGGGCCCCATCTACTAATACACTGTCTACACCTTTTTCTAGAACTTCCTCTATAATATCTTTTACCCAAGTTCCGTTAGATGGTCCAGATAGTAAAACTTTTCCCTCTCCTAGGGCTCTTGCTGTTACAAGACGCCCTAGAGCAGTGGATTTTTCACTAACATCTAAAATTTCAGCTTGAAATCTCTTTTTTATATAGTGTTTTTCACTAGTTACAAAAATCATCCCTTCATAGATTGTTATTTCAGGCTTTGATGTATCTGTCACTATGTCAACTGTTTCTCCATCTATTCCTATTGAGGTAACGGCTGTTGTAACCCCTTCATCCTTCAATCTTTTTAAGATATAATTCATAGTTTCTGTCTTACCAACATTTTTTTCTAATCCAATAGTTGCTATACTTTTATAATTTTTTATATCTTTTATAAAGGGCATGATTCTCTCCTTTCAAGCTTTCTATATATTAATGAGCGTTTCTTTGTTTTCTATCAAGTTGTCTTGGCTCTAAAGTCTCTTCACATCCACTCATAAGTCCTGCAACTCCAACTTGTTTTTTCTTTGTTTCACCTTTACAAACATCACATTCACAAGTATTCTCATAGTTTGTAGGTTGAGTATATGTTGTGATTACTCCCTCAAAGTTTCTAAGAACAACTTTATCTGGAGATTGAGAGATTATGTAGTTTGGCATAACTGGAGTTTTTCCTCCTCCACCTGGAGCATCTACAACAAATGTAGGTACTGCATATCCTGATGTATGACCTCTTAATCCTTCAATGATTTCAATACCCTTAGATACAGGTGTTCTAAAGTGCTCAATCCCCATTGATAAGTCACATTGATAGATGTAGTATGGTCTAACTCTCATTTTAACTAAGTTATGAACTAAATCTTTCATTACATGCACACAATCGTTTACTCCTTTTAATAAAACTGATTGATTTCCTAAAGGAACTCCTGCATCTGCTAACATATTACAAGCTTTAATCGCTTCTGGAGTTATCTCTTTAGAGTGATTAAAGTGAGTATTTAACCAGATTGGGTGGTATTTTTTTAACATGTTACAAAGTTCTGGAGTTATTCTTTGAGGCATAACAACTGGAGTTCTTGATCCAATTCTTACAATTTCAACGTGAGGAATCTCTCTTAATTTACTAATGATATGCTCTAAGTTCTCATCAGATAAAAGTAATGGATCTCCTCCAGAAAGTAGTACATCTCTTACTTGAGGTGTATTTCTTATATATTCAATAGCTTTTTCAATTCTTTCCATTGGTAAAGCGTGGTCTGTTTGCCCTGCAAATCTTCTTCTTGTGCAGTGTCTACAATACATTGAACACATATCAGTTACTAAAAGTAATACTCTGTCTGGATATCTATGAGTTAATCCTGGAACAGGTGAGTCACCATCTTCATGAAGTGGATCCAATTGATCTGCTGCTGATTTATGTAGCTCATTTATAGATGGAACTGCTTGCATTCTAACTGGGCACTTAGGGTTATTAGGATCCATTATACTTAAATAGTATGGAGTAATTCCCATTCTAATAGTTTCTAAAGACTTTTTAATCCCCTCTTTCTCTTGTTCTGTTAATGTCATTAAACTTTCAAGTTGCTCTAAAGTCTCTATTCTATTTCTAACTTGCCATCTCCAGTCATTCCACTGCTCATCTGTTACGTTAAATCTTTCTCTCAAATTCATCATTGATAAACTCCTCCAAAATTTTCTATTGAAACCTTTTTTATTTTTTAATAAATTTTTTAATTAAACGTATAGCTTTTCAAATAACTCTCTAATTGCTTTTGATTCTCTTATAATTTCTAAAGTTAAATTAGCATGTCCTTTTGTATATCCATTTCCAACTATCATAGTTACATCTTTACCTACACCCTCTGCCCCTAAAGCAGCTTTTGTAAATGATGTAGCCATTGAGAAGAAGTAAACTACTCCATCATCTTTTGTTATTAATATTGATGACATCTCTGTTCCAGGAACATTTACGTTATTTATTACAACATCACATAACTCCCCATTTGTGATTTCATTTATTTTATTATAGATCTCTACTGGCTTTGTTGCGTCTCCTACCAATACAACATGAGCAAGTCCTAAGTCTCTGATTCTTTGAGCATTTGCTTCTGAATATTCAAATACTATAACTTTTCCAGTTTTTCCTACATTTTTCATAGCTTGATAACAACAAAGGATTCCTGATTTTCCTCCTCCACCAATTATACAAACTGTATCTCCCTCTTTAACTAACTTTTCAACTTGAGCAGGTGCTCCAGCTACATCTAGTGCTGCAAGTGCTAATTTTTCAGGAATATCATTTGGTAAAACAGCATATATTCCACTTTCAAATAAAATTGCTTTTGCATCTACGTCTACTTGATCATTTGAAATATTAATCTTTTTAATCTTCTCTATTTTTAAAGGCGTTAATGAAAGAGAAACTAAAGTTGCTATTTTATCTCCAACCTTTAAGTTTTTATCAGGGAAATCTGGTCCTATTTTTTCAATAGTTCCAATTAACATTCCTCCCGATCCTGTAACAGGATTTTGCATTTTTCCTCTCTCTGCTACTATACTTTCAATCATCTCTGCCATTTTTTTCTCATCTTTATTACATGCTTCTTTAATTTGTGTAAAACTAGCTGAATCAATATTTAGAGTTTGTACATTAATTAATACTTCATTTGACATAATCTCCATATCATTAGATATTTTTAATGCTCCTTGTGGTAATGATCCAACAGGCTCTATTACTCTGTGTGTTCCAAATTTGCATCCCTTTTTCATAATATCCTCCTTAATTTAAACCTAATATTTTTCTTGCCTCAGTTGGATTTGCAATCTCTCTTCCAAACTCCTTTGCAAGTCTTACAACTTTTTCAACTAATTCACCATTACTTTTTGCTAATACACCTTTTTCAATATATACATTGTCTTCAAATCCAACTCTTACGTGACCTCCTGATATTATAGAAGCCGCCGCAAGAGTGAATTCAAATCTTCCAATTCCAGCAACTGAATATGTAGATCCACAAGGTATGCTCTCTTTTAAAAATATGAAATCTCTTAAATCTCCAGAAATTCCACCATTTACTCCCATTACAAAACTAAAGTGAATCGGCTCTTTAATAAATCCTTTTTTACACAATCTAATTGCCATGTCTATCATTGATTTATCAAAAACTTCAACCTCTGGCTTAACACCCAAATCTATCATCTTTTTTCCAAACTCTTTAATCATATTCTCAGTGTTCACAAAAATTTCATCGCCACCAAAGTTTAATGTTCCACAATCTAATGTTGCCATCTCTGGTTTTAAATCAACTGGCTCCAATCTTTCAGCTGAGGTCATCCCCACTGACCCCCCTGTAGAAGGTTGAACTATTACATCTGGACATCTCTCTTTTATAGCTTTTATGCACTCATCATATCTTTCTTTTCTTTGAGTTGGAGTTCCATCGTCCTCTCTAACATGAAGATGGATAACACTCGCTCCCGCTTTATATGCACTGTAAGCTTCTCTAGCAATCTCTTCTACTGTATATGGTATAGCTGGATTGTGTTCTTTTGTCACTTCAGCACCACATATTGCTGCTGTTATTATCAACTTTTCCATAGTCTACCCCTTTCTCTGAACAGCTTTTGGAACAACACAAGTACCAACTGCTTTACACACTACAATAGGTTCTTCTAAAAAATCTGCTGCTGAATCACAAATATCAGCTCTTGGAATAATCACTTTTCTAGCTTCAAAACTCATGGCTCTTGAAGTATTTCCAACTTTTGTAATCTCTCCTACAACCTCTAAATAATCTCCAGCATATACAGGAGCCATGAACTCTACCTCACTATAAGCCTTGAATAAACCTTCATCCCCATCATGCTTTATAAGTAGCTCTGTTGCTACGTCTCCAAATAACTGTAAAATTCTTGCTCCGTCTACTAAATTTCCACCATAATGAGCATCTGCTGAACTCATTCTTAATCTTATCATTGATTTTGTCATAACTCCTATCTCTCCTTCACATGTTTTTTATTATGCTAACTCTTCTGTTTCTGCTGCTACTTCTACCTCTTCGTTTTCTCCTGCTAACTGCACATTTGGCTCTGATGGTAACGCAAATCTTGGAATAAATCTATCAAGCCCTGTTAAAGTAAGTATTAAAATACTTCCAACAGCTATGTAAGCCATAAAGTTAAACTTTATAATACTCATTGCTGTAAATGATGCTAAAGGATACACTGCATTTGCAATTCCTAAGTAGAACCCTATGTAAACGTGCCATGGAATTAGTTGAGATCCGAAAACTCCTAATGCATCACTAAATGTTGCATTTCTAAGTCTTAAAGTCTCAATATCTTGTGGACTTCCCTTTACATTTTTTTCAACAAGTTCTTTTATAATTGGTCCTATAGTTACAATTTGTGCCATTTCATCTGCTAAAGCAGCGTTTCCTAATACTGATAAAACACCATTGTAGAACATAAGTTGTCTAACATTTCCAGAAATCCTTTTAATAAGAATCGATACCGGTCTGAAGGCATCCATAATTTTCATTATTCCACCAAATGCTGCAACCCACATCATCATTACGATAACCCAAGATCCTGCTCCTTCAAATCCTGTGTAGATTAAATCTAAAAACGCTGATGGACTTTCAACAGTTCCAGCAAAAGTTCCACATACAAAAGATGCAAAAATTCCAAGGAATAAACATAATAGTGTATTTACTCCTTTAAATGCTGAAACTAAAACTAGAATTAGAGGAATAACCATATAATAAGGCACTCCACTTTTAACTTGATTAAGCAATGCTACTGCACTCTCTCTTTTTTCTGCTAGAGCGGCCCATGCTGATTCAGGTATTTGATTTATAGCCTCAACTGGACTTCCAACTTCTGTTGGTAATCCCATAGCAACACTCACTACATAGAAAGTTATTACTGCACACACAAGTACTAAACCTGACCAAACACCTTGATGTCTTATTCTTTTTACAACTTCAACTCTTTGAATTCCAGAACTTACTATTGTTGTATCTGATATAAGACCAATGTTATCTCCAAAACATGCTCCACCAGCTATTGCTGCTAAAGTTAAGAACATATTTCCTTGAACTATGTGGTTTAGCCATAAGAATATCGGTGCACATGCTGCAAATGTTCCCCAACTTGTTCCTGTAGCAATTGATAGAATTGATGTTACTATAACTCCAACTACTGCAACAGTTCTAGCTGTTAATCCAAATCCTAAAGCTATGTTAATTATAGAAGCTCCAACTCCTGTTGACATAAAAGCTTCTGCCATTGCATATGCCATCATTAGGATAAAAAAGGCTATTTGCATCTCTCTTGCATTTTTTATACAAGCATCTATAATATCACTTATTTTTTTCTTTGCCACAAGTGATGCTACAAGTGCTGCATATACTGTTGCTAAAGGTGCTGCTAATAATGCATCATACCCACTCATCATTAGTCCTGCCAAAACTAAAACTGGACTAAGCTTTATTATCGCCGTTACCGTTCCCATATTTTCCTCCTAGAATGTTTAATTTCTCATAAATTTTTCAAGTAGGATGTAAGTGAGTGCTTACTTTAGTTTTGTCAGTAGCTATATATACCTCACGTTTTTTTCTAAGTCAATAGTAATTTAAAACTTTTTTCTTTTATAAAGTTTTATTTTAGCACTAAAACATCCCATTACAGACACTTTTAAACATTAAAAAATTTTTTAAAAATAAAAAAATTTGACAAATTTAACTTTTATGAGGTAATAAGGGTCTCGTTAAGTATTTTTTAACTACAATTTGTGTAACAAGGAGGAAAAAATGGTATTTAAAAATCTTTTAACTGAAATTCATGGAAAAATCTGTATAGTTAAAATTAACAGACCTGAATCTTTAAATGCTTTAAACGAAGAAACTTACAAAGAGATTCACCAATGCTTTTCTCAGTTAGAAAAAAATGATGAGATTGATGTTATTTTACTAACAGGTGAGGGACGTTCTTTTGTGGCAGGAGCTGATATCTCTTTTATGAAAGATTTAAGTACAAAAGAGGCTAAAGAATTTGGTATTTTAGGTACAAATGCTTTTAATGCAGTGGAAAATATCAATAAAGTTGTTATTGCTGTTATTAATGGATTTGCTCTTGGTGGTGGATGCGAACTTGCTATGTCTTGTGATATTAGAATTGCTTCTGATAAAGCAAAACTTGGGCAACCTGAGGTTACACTTGGTATTACTCCAGGTTCAGGTGGAACTCAAAGACTTCCTAGATTAGTTGGTCTAGCTAAAGCTAAAGAACTTATATATACAGGTAATATTATTGATGCTCAAGAAGCTAAATCTATCGGTTTAGTTAATCAAGTTATTGAGCATGATAAGCTTATGGAATATGCACTAAATATGGCAAATAAAATTAGTTCTAATGCTAAATTGGCAGTTCAGTATTCAAAAGAAGCTATAAATAAGGGAATTCAAGTGGATGAAACTACGTCAATGTTCATTGAAAGTAGTTTATTTGGACTTTGTTTCTCAACAGAGGATCAAAAAGAGGGTATGTCAGCATTTTTAGAAAAAAGAAAAGCAAACTTTATTAACAAATAAACTATACAAAAGTTATAAGGAGGAACAATGAAAGTATTTATTGTAGGTGCTGGAGTTATGGCAAGTGGTATTGCTCAAGTTTTTGCAACAGGTGGTCATGAGGTTTTAATGACAGATATTTGTGCTGAAGCTCTTGAAAAAGCAAAAAAAGGTTTTGTAAAAAGTTTAAGTAAGTTAGTTGAAAAAGAGAAAATTACAGAGGATAGAAAAAATGAGATTTTAGCAAAGATTCATACAACTTCAAATATTGCTGATGCAAAAGATGCTGATTTAGTTATTGAAGCTGTATCTGAAAGAATGAATATTAAAAAAGAGTTATTTTCTAAATTAGATGAAATCTGTTCTGAGAAAGCTATATTTGCAACTAATACATCTTCGCTTTCTATAACTGAGATTGCATGTGCTACAAAGCACCCTGAAAGAGTTATAGGAATGCACTTCTTCAATCCTGCTCCTGTTATGAAGCTTATTGAAATTATTAAAGGCTATACTACAAGTCAAGAAGTTTATGAAACTATTTTAAAACTTTCTAAGGAACTTGGGAAGGAACCTGTTTTATGTGAAGAAGCTCCTGGATTTGTTGTAAATAGAATTTTAATTCCTATGATTAACGAAGCTATTGGAATTTTAGCTGATGGTGTTGCCACTGCTGAAGATATTGATAATGCTATGAAATATGGTGCTAATCACCCAATTGGACCACTAGCTTTAGGAGATTTAGTTGGACTTGATGTTGTTTTAGCAATTATGGATGTTTTAGCTACAGAGTTTGGAGACCCTAAATATAGAGCTCACTCACTTTTAAAGAAAATGGTTAGAGCTGGAAAACTTGGAAGAAAATCTGGTGAAGGATTCTATAAATACTAATAAAAAAGAGAAAACCTGCTTTTAGGGTTTTCTCTTTTTTACTTTTCTTTACTCAGTTTTTTTATATTGATTAATTGAATTTTGATAAAATTTAATTTTTTCACTTAAAAAATGCCCATCCCTTTCTCCTGTGAATTTTCCCTGCGTTAAAATTTTTAAAAGAAAACTACCCATTACACTACTTAACATATCGTTTACAAAAGTTTCAGGAGAGTAATGAATTTTGTGTTCGTGAAAAACTCCAATAAAATGGTCTACTAAGTAGTTTTTAAAATCAATTGTTCTAAGAAATTTTTGATTCTCACTATCTGACAATTTTAGTTGAAGTCTAAAAATTATCTCATGTTGATGTAAGAAATTTTGATAAAGTAGTATGCTTTTAGCTATATCTTGTTCTAACTCTCCCGTTAAACTTTCATGTAGAGAACGAATAATTTTACTCTCCTCTACAAATTTATTTATTATCTCCTCTAAAACTCTATTTTTAGTTCCAAACAATCTAAAAATAGTAACTTCGTTACACTCTGCTTCCTTGGCAATACGTTTTGTTGAAACTTTATCAAATCCCTCTTCTGAAAAGAGTCTTTGTGCACAATCTAAAATTTTATCCCGTGTTTTCATCATTCCTCCAGTTCTGCCCATATTTTTAAATGTTATCCCAATATATACCTTACTTTTGACTCTTTTGTCAAATATTTTTTGGAAAAATAAAAATATTTTTTTATTTTAAAAAACTCTCTCTAATTATATGTTTGTAACACCTTTTTTGTGTTCGAAAAAAATATTTTTTATTTCACTATTGACATTTACTTTCTGTATGAGGTATATATTCATACTGAAAATAGGCAAGTATGTACTTGCTAACTTAAACAAAGGAGTGAAGTTATGAAAAAATTGGTCTCTGTTGATTTTGCAGCATCACTTATTAAAGACGGTTCATCTCTTATGACTGGAGGTTTTTTAAAGTGTGGCTCTCCTAAGGAGGTTATCGAAAAATTATTGGAAAATGGTACTAAGGACTTAACTCTTATTGCCAATGACACAAGTTTTCCAGATTTTGAAAGAGGAAAGCTTGTTGTTAACAAAAGAATTAAAAAAGCTATTGTATCTCATATTGGTACTAACCCTGAAACTGGTAAGCAGATGCATAGTGGTGAAATGGAAGTTGTTCTAGTTCCTCAAGGAACTCTTGCTGAAAGAATTAGAGCTGCTGGAGCTGGACTTGGTGGAATTTTAACTCCAACTGGAATTGGAACTGTTGTTCAAGAGGGAAAAGAAGTTATTGAAGTCGATGGAAAGAAATATCTTCTTGAAAAACCATTAAGAGCTGATGTAGCACTTATTTACGGAACAAAAGTTGATTCTTTTGGAAACGTATCATTTCACGGTTCAACTAGAAACTTTAATACTATAATGGCTACTGCTGCTGATACAGTAATTGTTGAAGCTGAAGAGATTATTGATGGATGTTTAGATCCTAACGAAGTGGTTATTCCAGGAATATTTGTGGACTATATCGTTAAGGGAGGAAGATAAATGGAACTTACAAAAGAAAGAGTTAGAGAGATTATAGCTAGAAGAGTTGCTAAAGAATTTAAAGATGGAGATGTAGTTAATTTAGGAATTGGATTACCTACAGAAGTTGCTAACTATATCCCAGATTCTATATATGTTGCACTACAATCTGAAAATGGTTTAATTGGTATGGGACCTACTCCTTGTGAAGCTGAAGAGGATTGTAGAATATCTAATGCAGGGGGGTCATTAGTTACTATTGCTCCTGGAGGATGTTTCTTTGATAGCTTCACATCATTTGGAATCATTCGTGGTGGGCATGTAGATGCCACTGTTTTAGGAGCTTTACAAGTTGATGAAAAAGGAAATCTAGCAAACTGGATGGTTCCTGGGAAAATGGTTCCTGGAATGGGGGGAGCTATGGATTTAGTTGTGGGAGCTAAAAAAGTTATTATTGCTATGGAGCATACAGCTAAGGGAGCTCCAAAAATCTTAAAAAACTGTACGTTACCTCTTACAGCTGCTAGTGAAGTTAATATGATTATTACAGAAAAAGGTGTTATGGAAGTTACTGATAAAGGTATTATTTTAAAAGAACTTAGTCCATACTCATCTATTGAGGATATTGAAAAATCTACTGAAGCTACTTTAATTATTGATGAAGATTTAAAAGTTATGGAAGTATAAATTTACTAGGAGGTTTTTAAATAAATGGAAAAAATCTATATTGTAGCTGCAAAAAGAACTCCCATTGGATCTTTTTTAGGTTCTTTAAACAAAGTATCTCCAAGTCATTTAGCAGGAGAAGTTATAAAAAATATTCTTGAAGAAACTAAAGTTGACCCTAATAACTTAGATGAAGTTATTATTGGAAATGTTTTATCTGCTGGACATGCTCAAGGAGTTGGAAGACAATCAGCTGTTAGGGGTGGGGTTCCTTACTCAGTTCCAGCTTACTCTTTAAATATTATCTGTGGAAGTGGAATGAAAGCTGTTATGTCAGCATATCAAATTATAAAATCTGGTGAAGCTTCTCTTATTTTAGCAGGTGGAACTGAATCTATGTCACAAGCTCCACATCTACTTAACCACAACATTAGAACAGGAATTAAAATGGGAGATTCTTTAGCTAAAGATCATATGATTTTAGATGCTTTAACAGATGCTTTCCATGGAGTTCACATGGGAATAACTGCTGAAAATATAGCTGAAAAGCATAATATCTCTAGAGAAGAACAAGATCAATTTTCTATAGAGTCTCAACAAAAGGCAATTGCTGCAATTGATAGTGGACGTTTCAAAGATGAGATTGTTCCTATTGAAGTAAAGGATAGAAAAGAAACAATAGTTGTTGATACAGATGAATATCCAAATAGAAAAACATCTTTAGAAAAACTTTCTCAACTTAGACCTGCATTTAAAAAAGATGGTTCTGTTACAGCTGGAAACGCTTCTGGTATAAATGATGGAGCTGCAATTTTACTTATAGCTTCTGAATCAGCTGTTAAAAAATATAACTTAACTCCTTTAGTTGAGATTGTTGGAGTTGGACAAGGAGGAGTTGATCCTTTAGTTATGGGACTTGGACCTGTTCCAGCTATAAAAAATGTTTTAGATAAAACTGGAATGAAATTAAAAGATATGAATATCTTAGAACTTAATGAAGCTTTTGCAGTTCAATCTCTTGGAGTTATGAAAGAACTTTGTGAAATGTATTCAATAGACCCTGCTTGGTTTAACGATAAAACTAATGTTAACGGTGGAGCAATTGCTTTAGGACACCCTGTTGGTGCTAGTGGAGCTAGAATACTAACTACCCTTGTACATGAAATGAAAAAAAGAAAATCTGAATATGGTTTAGCAAGTCTTTGTATCGGTGGAGGAATGGGGACTGCAATAATAGTAAAAAATGTTCAATAAAATATATTAGGAGGAAATAAATGGATTTTACATTAACTAAATCGCAAGAACTTTTTAAGCAAATGATTACAGCTTTTGCTGAAAATGAAGTTAAACCTCTTGCTGCTGAAATTGATGAGGAAGAGAGATTCCCTGTTGAAACTGTTGAAAAAATGAGTAAAACTGGTCTTATGGGAATTGTTATTCCTACTCAATACGGTGGTGCTGGTGGAGACCAAATTATGTATACTATGGCTGTTGAAGAGCTTTCAAAAGTTTGTGGTACTACTGGAGTTATCCTTTCTGCTCATACATCTTTAGGAGTTGCTCCTATTTTAGAGTTTGGAACTGAGGAGCAAAAACAAAAGTATCTTCCTAAAATGGCTTCTGGTGAATGGATTGGTGCTTTTGGTTTAACTGAACCAAACGCTGGTACTGACGCTGCTGGACAACAAACTACTGCTTGGTTTGATGAAAAAACTAATGAGTGGGTATTAAACGGTTCTAAAATATTTATAACAAATGCTGGATATGCTCACGTTTATATTATATTTGCCATGACTGATAAATCAGCTGGTTTAAAAGGTATCTCTACTTTTATAGTTGAAGCTGATACTCCTGGATTCTCTGTAGGTAAAAAAGAGAAAAAGCTTGGAATTAAAGGTTCTGCTACTTGTGAGTTAATCTTTGAAGATTGTAGAATTCCAAAGGAAAACTTAGTTGGAGCTATTGGAAAAGGATTTAAAATTGCAATGATGACTCTTGATGGAGGAAGAATTGGAATTGCTGCTCAAGCTCTTGGAATTGCTGGTGGAGCTTTAGATGAAACTATTAAATATGTAAAAGAGAGAAAACAATTTGGAAGAGCTCTTTCTCAATTCCAAAATACACAGTTCCAAATTGCTGATATGTATGCAAAAGTAGAAGCTTCGAAACACCTAGTTTACAAAGCTGCTTGGAAAAAATCTAGAAAAGAAAACTACTCAGTTGATGCTGCTACAGCAAAACTATTTGCTGCTGAAACAGCTATGGATGTAACAACAAAAGCTGTTCAACTTCATGGAGGATATGGATATACAAGAGAGTATCCTGTTGAGAGAATGATGAGAGATGCTAAAATTACTGAGATTTATGAGGGAACTTCAGAAGTTCAAAGAATGGTTATCGCAGGATCATTACTAAAGTAAATTAGGAGGATTAAACAGAATGAAAATAGTTGTATGTATAAAACAAGTACCTGATACTACAGAGATTAGATTAGATCCTGTTAAAGGAACTCTTATTAGAGATGGAGTACCTAGTATCATAAATCCAGATGATAAAGGTGGATTAGAAGAAGCATTAAGATTAAAAGATAAATTTGGAGCTCACGTTACTGCTATAACAATGGGACCTCCTCAAGCTGATTCAGCTTTAAGAGAAGCTATTGCTATGGGAGTAGATAGAGCAATACTTTTAACTGATAGAAAATTTGCAGGAGCAGATACACTAGCTACATCTCATGCGATATCAGCAGCTTTAAAAGAGTTAGATTATGACCTTATTATTGCAGGAAGACAAGCTATTGATGGAGATACTGCACAAGTTGGGCCACAAATTGCTGAATTTTTAAATCTTCCACAAATTACATATGTAAATGATATTAAGTTTGATGGAAAAGATACATTTGAAGTAAAAAGAGCTACTGAAGAGGGATACATGTTACTTCAAGTTCAAAAACCTTGTTTAATGACAATCTTAGCTGAAGCAAATAAACCAAGATATATGAACGTTAAAAACATTGTAGAAGCTTTCAATAAAGAGGTTGAGGTTTGGGGAGTAGATAGATTATCTGATATAGATGAAGAAAAATTAGGACTTAAAGGTTCTCCAACAAAAGTTAAAAAATCATTTACTAAAGGTGTTAAAGCAGTTGGACAGCTTTATGAAGTTGACCCTCAAGAAGCAGCGAAAATTATTGTTGAAAAATTAAAGGAAAAATTTATAATCTAAAATTTTAAAGAAGGAGAATGTCATGAATTTAAATGAATATAGAGGGATCCTTGTTTTTGCTGAGCAAAGAGAGGGAGTACTACAAAATGTTGGATTAGAGTTAATCGGTAAAGGAAAAGAGTTAGCTAAATCTCTTGATGAGAAAGTTACAGCTGTACTTTTAGGATATAACATCCAAAATTTAGCTAAAGAGTTAGTTGCTTATGGTGCTGATGAAGTTGTAGTAGTAGATTCAAAAGAGTTAGCAATCTATGATACTGAAGCTTATACACAAGCATTTTCAGCAGTTATTAACGAAAGAAAACCTGAGATTGTATTAATTGGAGCGACTACACTTGGAAGAGACTTAGGACCTAGAATCTCATCTAGAATTGAAACAGGACTTACAGCTGATTGTACAATGTTAGAGATTGGAGAAAATAGAGAGTTTTTAATGACAAGACCAGCTTTTGGTGGAAACTTAATGGCCACTATCATCTGTCCTGATCACAGACCTCAAATGTCAACAGTTAGACCTGGAGTTATGACAAGATTATCAAAAGATGAGAATAGAGGTGGAAAAATTACAGATTTTAAAGTTAATTTTGATCACTCAAAAATGAAAGTAAAAGTTTTAAATATAATAAAAGAAGCAAAAGCAAAAGTAGATATTACAGAGGCTAAAATACTAGTTTCAGGAGGAAGAGGAGTTGGAGCTCAAGGTGGATTTGACAACTTAGAACTTCTTGCAAATGAACTTGGTGGAGTAGCAGCGGCTTCTAGAGCATTAGTTGATGCTGGAATAGTAAGTCATGATAGACAAGTTGGACAAACAGGAAAAACAGTTAGACCAGATGTATACTTTGCATTTGGAATCTCTGGAGCAATACAGCACTTAGCTGGAATGGAGGAGTCAGAGTACATAATAGCTATAAATAAAGATAAAGCGGCACCTATTTTTGGAGTAGCAGATTTAGGATTAGTAACTGATTTAGGAAAAACAGCAACTTATTTAGTTGAAGAGATTAGAAAAGCAAAAGCTGAAAAATAAACCTTAAAAGTTACCACTTTAAAGCAAAGGATAGAAAATATCCTTTGCTTTTTTAAATAAGATATGGGGGTATGAAAATTGGATAATACAGTTAAAAATAAACAATTTAATCTTTTTGAAAAATTCACTCAACTTTGCGTTACTATAATGCAAAAGTATCTTCCTGATGCTTTCCTTTTTGCAGCAATCCTTACTTTTATTGTTTTTATTGCTGCAACTATAATGACTAAACAATCACCTTTTCAAATAGCTATGCATTGGGGTAATGGTGTTTGGTCTCTTTTAGCTTTCTCTATGCAAATGGTAATGGTTCTTGTAACAGGACATACTTTAGCAACTGCTCCTTTTTTTAAAAGAATCTTAGATAAGCTTTCTAATCTTCCAAAATCTCCTATTCAAGCTATTATCTATGTTACTTTTGTATCTGGAGTAGCTTGTATTTTAAACTGGGGGTTTGGACTTGTTATTGGAGCAATCTATGCTAAAGAGATTGCAAAGAAAATCAAAGGTGTCGACTATCGTCTTCTTATTGCTTCTGCTTACTCTGGTTTCTTGTTATGGCATGGAGGAATTTCTGGATCTATTCCTCTTACTTTAGCTTCTGGAAACCTTTCAAAAGCTACTGCTGGAGCTTTAGATAAAGGAATTAGTACATCTCAAACTCTATTTTCATCATATAATTTAATCATCCTTTTTGCTTTATTATTTACGCTTCCTTTATTAAATGCTGCCATGCACCCTAAAAATAAAGAGGATGTTTTTCAAGTTGACCCTGCATTATTAGAAGATGATGTGCAACCAGTTACTTTTGATAAAGCTGAGATGACTCCTGCTGACAAAATTGAAAATAGTCCAGTTGTTAACATTTTAATTGGTATTCTTGGATATACATATATAATTGGATATTTCCTTCAAAAGGGATTTGATTTGAATCTTAACATTGTAAATATGATTTTTTTAGTTACTGCTATAGTTGCTCATAAAACTCCTAAAAATCTTCTTTTAGCTTTTGGAAATGCTTGTAAAGGAGCTGCTGGAATTATACTACAATTTCCTTTTTATGCTGGAATAATGGGAATGATGGTCGGACAAAACAGTGATGGAGCTTCTTTAGCAGGTATAATATCACAAAGTTTTATCAGTTCATCCACTGCTCTTTCATTTCCAAGCTTAACTTTCTTAAGTGCTGGAATTGTAAATTTCTTTGTTCCATCTGGTGGTGGGCAATGGGCTGTTCAGGCTCCTATTATGATGCCAGCAAGTGTAGAACTCGGGGTTTCAACAGCAAGAACTGGTATGGCTATCGCTTGGGGAGATGCTTGGACTAATATGATTCAACCCTTCTGGGCTCTGCCTGCCTTAGGTATTGCTAAATTAGGTGCAAAAGATATTATGGGATATGGAGTAATTATTACAATTTACTCTGGTATTGTTATTATGTTGGGATTAACTTTCCTATAAAAAAAGGTTGCTCTTTAGCAACCTTTTTTATATCTTATTAATTTTCTCTATAAACAAAAAGACCTGTTAAAGTTAATGCCACTGATACTGCCATATATGTTGGATTTGATATAGCTGCATAAATAAATATTGATGCTCCACCTATTAATGCAAGTATTGGCACAACTGGATAAAATGGAACTCTATATGGTCTTTCTAAATTTGGTTCGTTTTTTCTTAAAATAAATAATCCTAAAAATACTAAACAGTAGAATAACCAGAACAATGCTACTGGAATATCTCCAAATACATCTGGATTTCCTGTTATAATCATAGCTATTAAGAAGAAAACTGATAATAGATACATAACTACTGAAGAGTTTATAGGTTGTTTATGTTTATCATCTATTTTAGCAAAAAACTCCTTCTTTGGAAGGTGTCCCTCTATTGCTAAAGTATACGGTATTCTTGTTGATGCTAATATCATACCATTTAGCCCACCAAATGCTGATATCATAATTCCTAAGAATATAAACTTAGCTCCCATTGGTCCAAATAATTTTGTAGCTACTCCAAACATTCCAACTTTTACAATCTCCTCTGCTGTGAATACATTTAATAGTGCTAGGTTTAATGCCACATAAAATATCGCTATAAATCCTAATCCTAATATAATTGCTCTAGGAAGATCTTTTTTTACATTTTTTAAATCTCCTGCAATTGTTCCAACATATATCCATCCATCAAAAGCAAACATAATTGGTACTAATGATAATCCTAATAAAACTAAGGGTGATGAAGATGTAGTTTCTCTTGTAATCTCTGTCATATAAAACATTCCCGATGAATTATCTGCAGATAAAAATCCAAATATAGTTATCAATAATAGTGGTACAATTTTAGCTGCTGTAGCTAGTGTTTGAATTTTTCCACCTACATTTTTTGTAAATATATTTATTGCAAATAGGAAAGATATAGCAACAAATGCTGTTCCTCCTAAAAACATAGTATTACTAGGATCTATATTTAAAAAGTTTCCTGTAAATACTGCAAAATAATATGCAATTAAACCTATTAAAGCTGGAAAATATATTATTAATTGAGCCCATCCAACTAAAAAGGCTATTCTTTTTCCATAAATTTTCTTAATCCATGCAATCATACCACCTGTTTCAGGAATAGCTGCTCCAACTTCTGCTGCAGTAAGACCTGATAATATTGATATAATACCTCCAAGTACCCAAGCTGCAATTGCAATTTTTGGATTCATATTAGCTGCTACTAAAATTTGACCAGCTTTAAAGAAGATTCCAATTCCAATAACAATTCCTACAACCATTGAAAAAGCTACTGAAAAGCCGTATCTTTTTTCTAAATTTTCACTCATTTCTTTTCTCCTTGTTAATGTATTCTACTTTTTTAGTATTTCTTTACTTATTTTAAAGCACTTTTCGATTAAACATTTTATCACAATTCACCTTTCAAAACAAGTATTTTTTATTTCTTGCATAAATGGAAAAAGTGGTATATAATTACTTTTGTAAATAAAAGGGGTGAACAAAATAAAAATGTTAGAAAAGAAAAGAACTAATAATAACTCTATAGTGGATTATTCAGCAAAGTTCTACTTATTTCCGCTACTTTTAATTGGTCTTATATTAAGAAGTTTAGATAATCTATTTATAAAGTTAAAATATCAAAGATAAAAAAGAGAGCTTTCGCTCTCTTTTTTTTATCTTTGATAGATATTAAATCTATCTGTTATTTTCTTTAATTTGTCTAATCTTTCAATACTTTCCTCTTTATTTTGTTTTCCAAATTTTAAAAGTAAAGCATTTAAAATAATTATACCTGGAACAAAAGTATAAGCTTTTCCTCCATTTTTTGTGGTGATTACTAAATCAGATATATTACCTAATACAGAATCTTTTTTATCAGTCATAGTAATTATTCTATTTCCTTGCTCTTTAAAAAACTCAGTTACTTGACAAGTAAAGTTTGTATATGGATGGAATGATATTGTAAATAGTACATCATCCGGGCTTGAATAAAGAAGCTTATCTGTAAAATCAGATGCTCCTGATATCATTAACTCTACATCCTCTCTTAATTCTTTTAACATAAAATATAGATAGTATGCTAGAGCATATGACCCTCTTGCTCCTAATATATATAACTTTCTACTAGTTTTTATCATCTCCATAGCTTTTTCTAATTGCTCTTCTATAGCTACAGTATCTATCTCCTCTAAAAGCTCTATGTTCGTAGTTATGATTTCAGATAGTATTCCATCCCCTGACATTGAATCAATCTCTTGTCTGAACTCTTTCATTTGAGAAGTTGATATCTCTACATCTTTTTGGAAAACTCTTTGGAAATCAGGATAACCTTTAAAACCTAAATTTTTTGAAAATCTTGTTATTGTAGCTGGACTTGTTCCTGTCTCTTTAGCTAGCTCATTTATTGAAATAAATGATACTATACTCTGATTATGTTTTATAAAGTCCACAATCTTTTTAAAACTCTTACTATACGTTGAATAATTCTGCTCTAAATTAGCTAATACCGCCTTTTTCATCTCACACCTCTATATACTTATACGTTTGGATTTAATACAAACTCCGTTAAATCATTTACAAAATTCATAGTCTTCTCATTTTTATCGTTTACTGGATTGTATTCTACTATGTCTACTGATGTTATAGAGTAGTTTTTAAATAAGAATCTAAATGTTTTGAACATCTCTTCTGGAGTGAATCCATTTCTAACTGGTGTACTTACTCCTGGAGCAAACTCTGGATCAACTGAATCCACATCAAAACTTATATGGATATTATCAATCTTTAAGTAGTCTCTTATCTCATCTAAAACATTATCTAATCCTTTATGAACAACTTCATCATAAGGAATTACTTTTACTCCTAACTCTTCAATAACGTCTCTTTCTTTTACATCTAAATCTCTAGCTCCTAAAATTACAACATTTTTGCTGTCAATTTTAGCTCCTTCGTAGAAACAATTTACTAAGTCTCTATCTCCAGCTCCTTGTAAAAGTGCTAACGGCATTCCATGAATATTTCCTGACATTGTTGTTTCATCAGTATTCATATCTCCGTGAGCATCAATCCACACTACCCCAACTTCTTTTTCTAACGCTACCCCTGATATTGATCCTAGTGCTATTGAGTGATCTCCTCCAATAGTTATTGGTCTATATCCATCTCTTACAGCTTCGTTTACTGCTGTTGCTAACTTCTCACAAGTATTAAGTATTGTATTTTTATATTTTAATGACCACTCATTGAAATTCTCTCTTTGCTTTTCAATATCTATATAAGTCATCTCACCAAATGTATCTGGGAAGTACTCCTCTAAAACTTCTGGTCCAAATTCAATACCTGCTTTATTTGCTCCTAAGTTCATTGGAACAGCAAACATTTTATTTTTCATTTTTTCAGTATATAAATATACTGCATCTTCTTCATCTATAACTTTAATATATTCTAACTCAGGGTCTTCCATTCCTTGAACGTGAAGCTTTGCTGCCTTTAAGTTTTGAATATATGTGATTATATCTCTTGTAATTCTTTCTCCTGGATAGATTACTGGAATTCCTGGTGGATATGCCATAATCATCTCAGCACAAATTTTTCCTTCGCTTTCTAAGAATTTAATTTTATTATTCTCACTGTAGAAAGCTTCTCTCGGGATTAAGATTGATTCAGGTATAGTTGGCATTTTTCCAACTGATTCTCCTATTTTCTTTCCTTTTCCAAAGAATCTCTTACTGATATCTTTTAAAGCATCAAGTAATTTACCTGTACTTACTTCGTCATCCCCTAATGTAATTAGTCCTAATACATTATAGAAATCTGATAACTCAACTTGGATATTATAATCATCAACAAGTAAAGTTTCTAACTCAAATCCTGTTAATCCTAACTCTCTTGCTGATATAGAAAGTTTTGTTTCATCGAAATCATGTATTCCATATCTTCCTACAATCTCTTTTCCAAAAGAGAAGATCCCTGGAATTTTATTAACTTCTGCTCTTAAATCTCTTGCTAATTTCAATGTTCTTGTTAATAACTCTCTTCCTTCTGTAGCTATCTGTCTTCTAGCACAATCTAATGATGCCATTAGCGGATATGAAGGTGATGTTGTATGTAGAATACTTAATATCTGTTGTATTCTATTTACATCTACTCTTGTTGAGTTTACATGTAACATTGACATTTGTGTCATTGCTCCAATTATTTTATGAGTACTTTGACAGCAAATATCTGCCCCTGCATCTATTGCTGATATTGGTAACTCTTCATGGAAGTGTAAGTGAGCTCCGTGAGCCTCATCAACTATTAAAGGAATATCATAGCTATGAACTATATCTGCAATCTTTTTGATATCAGTTGCCGCTCCATAGTATGTTGGGTTAATGATTAATACAGCTTTTGTGTCTGGATGCTGCTTAAGCATATTTTCAACAACTTCTGGTCTAACTCCATGAGCTATTCCTAATTCGTCATCTACTTCAGGATTCATATATACTGGAACTGATCCACTTAATATAATTCCACCAGAAACTGATTTGTGCACATTTCTAGGGACTAATATTTTCTCTCCTGGCTTTACAACAGACATAATCATAGCTTGAATCGCTCCTGATGTTCCGTTGACAGCGAAAAAGGTTTTCTTTACTCCATAAGCGTCAGCTGCTAACTCTTGTGCTTCTTTTATACAACTCTTTGGATTGTGTAATCCATCAACCATCTTAAAGATAGTTACATCAATTGAGAAGGGATTAGGTCCCATAAACTCGTAAAACTCTTTATCCATTCCCTTTCCTCTCTTATGCCCTGGAACATGGAAAGGAATTATGTCTCTTTTCGCATATACGTCCTTCAGTGTTGAGAATATAGGTGTTTGATATTGATTTAATTTAGTCATCTTACCTCCTTGTTTAATAAATTTTGTTCTTAAAAATGATATCAAAAAGTTATAAAATAATATATAATTTACATTATTAATTTCTTTTAAAATACGAGATATTGTAGAGCTTTTTGGAAATTAAGTCAACTATTTTTTGAAAGGAACCATAAAATTTATGAAAAAAATTTTAATTTTTGCATCTAATGGCTTTGAAAGCCTCGAATTATCGCCATTTATCGATGTTTTTGGCTGGAATAATATTGTTGGAACTAAAAAAGTTTTCCCCACAATTTGTGCCATTCATGATGTACTTAACGCCACTTGGAATTTAAAAATTATTCCTGAAGTTAACTTATTAAAAACATCTATTAATTTAGACGAGTTTCATGCCTTAATAATTCCCGGTGGATTTGGTAAAGCTGGATTCTTTAATGATATTCAATCAGAAACACTAAATTCCTTGTTAAATCATTTTATTTCAAATAAAAAAACTATAATTGGAATATGCACTGGAGCTTTAGCAATTGGAATTCATGGATATTTAAAAAATATTCCTGCTACAACATACCTCTTAGATAATGAAAGATATTTTAAACAATTAGAACAATATAATGCCATTCCTATTAAAAAAGATATTGTAATATCTGATAACATTATTACTTCTTCAGGCCCTGGTACTGCTATTGATTTAGCTTTTTATCTTCTTGAAAAATTAACTAATCAAGAAAATTGTATGGTAGTTAAAAAAAATATGAATTTTTTTAAATAATTTAAGATTTTTAATGAAATTTCTTGTATTTTATGTTATGCTTTAAAGTGTCAAATAACCCTATCTTGTATAGGGATTTTAGTGAGGTGTTTTATATGAAAATAGAAGAAGGAAAAGTAGTAACACTTGAGTTTAAAGTTTACGACAAAAACAACGGAGAACTTTTAGAGGACACACAAGATGTAGGACCATTTTTCTATATCCACGGATTTGGAAACTTTGTTCCAGCTATCGAAGAAGCTTTAGAAGGAAAAGAAAAAGGATATACTACTACTATTGAATTAACTCCAGAAGAAGGATACGGAGAGTACGACGAGGATTTAATCGTTGATATGGAAAAATCTGAGTTTGTTGAATTTGATGATATCTATGAAGGACTTGACTTTATAGCTGATATGGATGATGGTTCTGAGCAATCATTTATCATCACAAAAATCGAAGATGAAATTATCACAGCAGATGGAAACCATCCTTTTGCAGGTAAAGATTTAAGATTTGAAGTTACTGTTTCTGATGTTAGAGACGCTACTGAAGAGGAGATTGAGCACGGACATCCTCATTTCCACGGTTTTGAAGACTAATTATTACTATAAGAATTAAGGAGTATAAATAGATGAAAATAGCTTTAGGTGCAGATCATGGTGGATTTGCTTTAAAAGAGATTGTTAAGAAACACTTAGAAGATAAAGGATTTGAAGTTTTAGATAAAGGATGTTATTCAACTGAATCAGTTGATTATCCTGTTTATGCAAAAGCTGTAGCTAACTCTATTCTTAATAAAGAAGCAGATTTTGGTATCCTTATTTGTGGTACTGGAATTGGAATTTCAATTGCAGCCAACAGATTTAAAGGAATAAGAGCAGCTTTATGTTCAAATACTACTATGGCTAAATTAACTAGAGAGCATAACGACGCTAACATTCTTGCCCTTGGTGCTAGAATGACTGGAGACGTTTTAGCTCTTGAAATTGTAGACGAATTCTTAAAAACTGAATTCTTAGGTGGAAGACACTTAACAAGAATCCAAGCTATCGAACTTTAATCTTTTATTAAAGGAGTAAAATACAATGGCTACTATATTTACTAAAATTATAAATAGAGAGATTCCAGCTTCTATCATTTTTGAAAATGATAAAGTTATAGCTTTTAAAGATATAAATCCTCAAGCTCCAATTCATATTCTAGTTGTACCTAAAAAAGAGATACCAACTTTAAATGATATTACTGCTGAGGATTCTGAATATTTAACTGCTATGTATCTAGCTATTAAAGATATTGCTAAGGATTTAAATATTTCTGAAGATGGATATAGAGTTATTGCAAACTGCAATACTCATGGAGGACAGGAAGTGTTTCACTTACATTTCCATTTGTTAGGTGGACAACACCTTGGTCCTATGCTATCAATTTAATAGTAATTAAAAAGGTTGCCAATAGGCAACCTTTTTTTATATCTTATCTACCCACTCTTTAATCTCATTAAAGTTGTTTTTTACAATATCTTCAACAGGTAAAGTTTCAGAAGAAACTCTAGGGAAGAATTTTATTTTTACTGTTCCACTTTTTGGCATTTTTCTATGAGCTGGAAATAATTCGTATGCTCCTTTTATTCCAAAAGGAACTATATCTGCATTTAGTTCTTTAGCTAATATTCCATAGAACTTTTTAAACTCTCTCATCTCTCCATCTCTACTTCTTGTTCCTTCAGGGAATATAACTATATTTTTCCCCTGTCTTAAAGCTGTTGCAGCACACTGTAGTGTTTCTGCTAAATTTTTATTAATATCAATTAACATAATATTAGAATTTTCTCCTAAGTAACTCATAAATCCTTTTTTAAAGTGTGCTACTTTTGCTAAGAAATATGTATTATCTAAAGTTTTATTATCTATACTTTGAGTAAATATAAAACCATCTAAGAAACTTTGGTGATTTCCAACAAATACTGTTGGCTTTGTAACTTTAGAATTCTCTAAACCTTCTTTTTCTATTTTTATATATAATGAAAATAGTGGTTTAAATAGTGCTTTTACTAATTTTCCCATAGAGTTAGATTTTGGTAATCCTTCAAAATTATCTTTTTCTAATATTTTTTTCCAATCAACATCCTTTATCTCTAAACTTGTTGAATTTTCTTTTAAATATTCTGCAATTTTAATTACTGTAGGATTTTCTGTTAAAACCTCCTCTGTCAAAGTAACTCCGAAGCTACTTTCAACAAAAGCTATAAATTCAACTAAATCTAAAGAATCTAATCCTAAGTCTAACTCAAGATGAGCATTTGACATAACTTTTTTACCTTTTAAGTTCGTTAAATAATCTGAAATAGCCTTATACTCTTCAAAAGTTGGAATATTTTCCTCTTTTTCCTCTTCTATTTTACCTTCTAAAAGAGCTGGAACCATAAATCTTCTTATCTTTCCAATCTTTGTTTTGGGTAACTCTTGTTGTACTATTTTTAAATCTAAAATCTTTTTGTAATTTGGTGTAGAACCATTATACTTATCTATTATACCAGTTTTTAGTGTCTCAGCTATATTTGTAACTCTATGCTCTTTTACCTTAGTAAAATTAGGGTATATAACTGCTGTAAGTAAAGAGTTATACTCTATTACAACCATCTCTTCTATTAAATCTGTTTTTGATAAAATAAACTGCTCAATTTCCACAGGATTTATGTTTTTTCCATTTGATAAAACTATCATCTCTTTTTTTCTTCCTGTTACAAAAAGATAATCATTTTTTAACTCTCCTAAATCTCCTGTGTGGAACCATCCCTCTGAATCTATAACCTCTGCAGTTGCTTCAGGTTTTTTATAGTACCCTTTCATTAGGTTTCTACCCTTAGATAAAATTTCACCATCTTCAGCTATTTTTACCTGAACTCCATCCATTATTTTACCAGCTGACCCAGGTACTACTTGATTTATAGGTGTAAAAGATATCATAGGTGCTGTTTCTGTAAGTCCGTATCCTTCACATACATCTATTCCTAAAGTTTTAAAATCTCTTGATACTTCTGGATTTAGTTTAGATCCTCCTGATACAAAAAATCTTATATTTCCTCCAAATCCTTCATGAACCTTTTTAAAGATTTTCTTACTTAACTCTTTATTATCAAGCTTTTCACATAATTTAAATAATGATTTTATAACTTTATTTGAGTTTATTTTTTCCATTATTTTTTTATGTAACATCTCCCAAAGTCTAGGTACTCCAATCATCATAGTTATCTTATAATTTTTTAAAGCATCTACCATTGCTTGAGATGATAACTCTTTTAAGAATGCTATTGTTGCTCCTTGTTGTAATGGAACAATTCCAGATCCTAAAAGTGGGAATATATGATGCATTGGTAGTAGTGCTAAAACTCTATCTGTTGGTTCATACATTTTATATTTATTTAATCCCTCTATATTTACCAATATATTATCAAAAGTTAACATTACTCCTTTTGGACTTCCAGTTGTTCCAGATGTATATAGTATTAATGCCACTGCCTCTCTATCTGGGGCATAAATAATTCCCTCTTTATCTGCTTTTGATAGATCTATCTCATCTACATTTAAAACTATTGTTTGGACTCCAGATAGATTAATAGCTTCTTTTGCTATATCATAAGTATTATTTGAAACAAATATGTATTTAGGTGTACAATCCTCTATAAAATATTGAAACTCAGATACTTTTGAAGCAGCATCTAAACATACACACGTTCCTTTTTTATCCCAAATCCCTAAAAAAGCATATAATAGTTCTGGTCTATTTTCCATAAATATTACTGCTTTTTCCTCTTTTGCTAAATCTAAAAGTGATGCATACTCTTTAGCTCCAGCTATTAACTCTTTATACGAATATTCTTTCCCCTCATAAAATATCGCTGTTTTATTATGATTCTTTACAAATTCCAATTTTTCCTCCCAAATTATTACAGGTGTTTTTTTAATCATCAAGTGATTATAGCATAATTGTGTTATTATTTCAATATCATGAGGTAAGTAAAAAGCTGACATAGAAAATATGTCAGCTTTTATTTTTAGTTATTTATACTTTTTTCTATCGAGTCTCTAGTTACTTTTACAATCTCTTCTACTGATTTATTTTCAGGTAATATTTTATCTAAAATTGTGATACTCATTTTTCCTGAACTTGGAACTCCTTTTCCATATGGCATTAAGTCATAAGCTCCATTTATTGCAAAAGGAACAACTGGAATATCTAGCTCTTTTGACAACATAGCAAATGTTTTTTTG
Source organism: Cetobacterium sp. 2G large (assembly GCF_014250655.1). Classification (NCBI taxonomy): domain Bacteria; kingdom Fusobacteriati; phylum Fusobacteriota; class Fusobacteriia; order Fusobacteriales; family Fusobacteriaceae; genus Cetobacterium; species Cetobacterium sp. 2G large. Next base: position 1,056,504 of record NZ_JACHTH010000005.1, read on the forward strand.
AAATCTTGTAACTCTCCATCTCTTGTTCTAGCTCCCTCTGGGAATATCACTAAATTTTTCCCTTCCTTTAAGACTTTAGCTGCTATTTTCAATGTTTCTTTTAGATTTTTATTAACATCTATTAAAATAACATTTCCATTTTCTGCTAAATATTTTTTTATTTTACCTTCAAAATGAATATTTATAGCTAAGAAATATGTATTTTTTAATATATCCTTTGGTAAAGCTTGTCCAAAAGCAAAAGCATCTAACATACTTTGATGGTTTCCTATATATATAACAGGAGATGTTTTTTCCAATTTATTTGTATTTTTTTCTAATTTTATATACCAAGTAAATAAAGGTTTTAATATCGTTGTTATTGGAATGACATATTTTGAACTAGGCATTTTTAAATCAACTGGTTCCTCAAATATCTTCTTCCAATTAATCTCTTTCTCTTCAAAATTTCCACCTTTTTCTCTTACATATTGACAAAGAGCTTCTACAGTTTTTATTCTTGAGAAATCCTCTTCTGAAATATCAACACCAAAAGTATTTTGAATAAATGTTATTATTTCAACTATATCTAATGAATCTAGTCCTAAATCAATTTCTAAGTGTGATTCTGGAATTATCTCTATTTCATCATGAAGAGTTCCAATAAATTTTGAAATTGCTTTAAACTCTTGAGTATTAATCTCTTTAGATGTAGATACTCTTTTTTCAACCTCTTTCTCTGATACTATTTCATCTGGTGTTCCTTTAATTAAATTACTTCCTTTCAGTAAATCTTTTAACATAAATCTTCTAAGTTTTCCAAGTTTTGTTTTTGGCAACTCCTCTTTTACTATAACTATATCTAATATTTTTTTATATTTTGGTGCTGTTACATTATATTTATCTATAACTTCCCATTTAATAGCTTCTTTAGCATTTGCAATTTTCTTCTCTTCTAAAACTTTAAAATCAGGATAAACAATTGCTATTAGATGTTTTTCATCCTCTGTTACAGCAACCTCTTGAATTAAATTAGTTCCTTTCATAATTTCAGCTTCAATATCTGACGGATTAATGTTTTTACCATTTGATAAAACGATCATCTCTTTTTTTCTACCAATTATTTTTAAATGATCTCCATCAAACTGTCCTAAATCTCCTGTATGGAACCATCCTTCACTATCTATAGCTTCAGCTGTTGCTTCAGGTTTGTTATAATATCCTTTCATAACATTTCTACCTTTTACAACAATCTCTCCATCTTCTTCTAATTTAACTTTAACTCCTGGTAAAGGAGTTCCAACTGTACCAGCAATAACATTATCTATTCTATTGAAAGATATAATTGGTGACGTTTCTGTTAGTCCATATCCCTCTAACATTTTAAATCCAAATATATTAAAATCTTCACAAATCTCTTTATCTAACTTAGCTCCACCTGAAACTAAGAACTTTATATTTCCTCCAAAAGCATCTTGAATTTTTTTAAACACAATTTTATTTAAAGGCATAATATTTAAAGATTTACATATATTAAAAAGTTTATAACTTAACGCATTTTCTTTAATTTTTCCTTTAATTCCCTTGTGGAACATCTCCCAAACTCTTGGTACTCCTATCACAATAGTTATTTTATATTTTTGTAAGTTTCTTTTTATCGCTTCTGATGATAACTCATCTAAAATAACAACTAAACATCCAAATTTTAGTGGCATTAATACTGTAAAAGATAGTGGTAGTATATGATGAAATGGCAATAAAGCTAGTAATCTATCTTCAGGTGTTACCATTTTTATCTCTTCTATAGCATCTACATTAGACATTATATTATCAAAAGTTAACATTACACCTTTTGGATTTCCTGTTGTCCCTGATGTATACAACATAACTGCTACTGCATCTTTTTCTAAACATTCTACAGCTACATTTTCAATATCTATATCTTTTGTTATATCTATTTCATCAACATTCAATATATTTATACTTGAATTTGATGCCTCTTTAGCTTTTTTAACTACCTCTATATTCTCATTAGAAGTAATTATATATTTAGGATGAGAATCATTGAAAACATATATCAATTGATCTGCATTATAACTTGCATCTAAGTTAGTACACGTCCCTTTCTTATCCCATACTCCTAGTACAGCTCCCATATACTCCGGTCTATTCTCCATAAAAATAGCTACTCTATCCTCTTTTTCTATATTCATTAAACTTGAATATATCTTTGCCATCTTTATAAGTTCATAGTACGAATGCTCTTTATCTTTATAAATTACCGCAGTTTTTTTTCTGTCGTATATAAAATTCATAAATTTTCCCTCCCTAATTTGTAAAAATAATAACTTATTCTATAATAACTTACACCAATTGTCCACTTTTTCCTCTTAACATGTTGACTTTTTAGTATTTATAAAGTAGTATTGTGTTAAAATAATTGAGGAGGTTATCCATGTTAAATGAACTATTAATCAAAACTCGTTCTCATAGAACTTTCGATTCTACAGAAATTGATATTGAAACTTTAGAAAGTTTAATCAATGCTGCTCATCTAGGTGGATCTGCTAGAAATAGCCAAACACTTAGATATACCCTTGTTAGTTCTCAAAGTTTATGTCACAAAATTTTTCCTCATACAGCTTGGGCGGGAGCTATTCCTTGGAGTCCAACTTTAGAAGAGGGACCCAAAGCCTATATCCTTATTAGTACTCTTAAAGAAAATCTTTTATCTCCTATAACTTTAGGTATTGATATTGGAATTGCATGTCAAAATATTCTTTTAAAAGCTACAGAGCTAGGTTTTGGTGGATGTTTAATTGGAGCTTTTAATAAATTAGATGTATCTAAAACTCTTGATTTAGATATGGATACTTACAATCCTCAAATTTTAGTAGCCCTAGGAAAACCAACTGACAAAGTTATTTTAACTAAAGGAAATATTGGTAATTTAAAGTATCATAGAGATGTAGAGGAAAATGTACACTATGTGCCTAAACTTTCTCTAGAAACTTTGATTTTAAAAAAATTCTAGGAGGATTTTATGAAAAAAACAATTGGAACTTTATTTCTTTTAACTTCAGCTTTCTCTTTAGCTAATGAAACGCCTACAATCTCTGTTACTGGAACAGGAACTGTTTCAGGAAAACCTGATACTTTTAGCATAATAGCTACTGTTGAAACAACAAATAAAAACTCACAAACAGCTATTAGTGAAAATACAGATATTGTTAATAAAGCCATTGGTTTATTAAAGAAAAGTGGTTTAAAAGAAAATAATATAAAAACTGAAAATTACTCTTTAAATTATAGAAATGATTACAATGTAAAAGATGGAGAGATGAAGTACTTTGTTAGAAATCAAATTTTAATTACTAGTAATGATTTAGATAAAGCTGGTACTGTACTTACTGCTCTTAATAATGGTGGTGTAAATAATATTGGAGAGATTAACTTTTTTATAGCTGATAGAAAAGAGTTAGAGGATAAAGCATATAAATTAGCCTATGAAAATGCTAAATATAAAGCTGCTTTAATCGCAGGTATAGATGACTTTAAGGTTTCTCCTAAAAATATTGATTTAAATTACTCAATGCCTAGACCAATATCTTTTATGTTAAACTCAGCAGCTAAAGCTGATGATACACCAATTCCTTTAACAGTTCCAAATGATGTCGATGTTACTGCAAGTATGAATGTAATTTTCTATATGGAAAAATAAAAAAAACAGCTGATTTCTCAGCTGTTTTTTAATTTTAATAATATAAGGTCACTCCTAAATAAAAATCTAATAACACTTGAAAAACAATTGCTATAAATATTATTATTACTACTCCTAACATACTTGTTCCACAATCTCTATCTTCTGGTTCAAAACCTCTTTTTTCAAGAACTTTTTCTGCTTTCATAAAATAAAAATCATTCGCCTTAAAGCCAATATATATCCTAATAAATAGAACTAAAATAGTTCCTCCCATAAAAAACTTTGTTTTTATTAAAAATAAAAATGTTACTAAGTTTATAAGAAGATTCATAAGTAAAAGTACAACTGCACTTTTATACATTTTCCGATAGGCAAACCATAGTGTTTCAAATAGAAATGCTGCAAAATTAAATTTAATCTTTTCACTTCTCCAACTTTCTAAGTAATATTTGGAATTTTTTCTTACAAAGTCTTCTAAACTTCCTAGATGTTTTTCTACATATTCTATTCTACTCTCCATAGTCCCTCCTTAGCTATTTAAAGTTCTAAAAATCTTGATTAAAATAGTTTATTCTTCTTATAAATATACTACTTAATATTTGCTCTTTATCCTTATTTTTTATATAAAAACTTTCTATTTTTTTTAAAGATTTATAATCTCTAAATCCATAAGCTAAAGTTGCTAAGTCATTTATATCCAAACTTAAATCAAACTCTCCCTCTATCTTCTCAACTTCACTTTTATTTATTTTAAATACCCCTGTATTAGACTCTATATATCTATCTTGTACATATATTTTAATCTCTTCATTCTCTTTTAAACTTTTACTTAGTCTTTTCAATACTTTTTCAACATGTAAAATTCTTACTTGTACTTTATTTTTTAGAGTTTTTTTAACTAAATTTTCACTATCTAAATAATCTTCTAAATATGTATTTTCAGGAAGAATAATCTCTATTTTTTTATAGTAATCCTTATATCCATATAAAATAGATAATAATCCTTCTAAAGTATCTTTATCCTTAAATAAAATTTCTTTTACATATATACTTTCAGACTTAACTAAACTCATATAACCATTTATTTTTCCAGCTATATCATAGCTAATATAGATTAATCCATCTTCACAAAAAATTTCTGATAATATCTTCTTGTAGTCCTCTTTTTCTCTAGCAACTTTTACATAATATTCTTGAGAAACTTCTTTATAAAATTCTTTTAATTTTATTAAAATATTTTGGTCATAACTTTCATCTTGTATTTTCTCAATTTTAAACTCTTTTTTAAAATCACATAATACAGGAAACTCTAGTTCATATTTAGAAAGTGTTGAAATATAAGCAAATCCAAATCTTTCATATATTTTTTTATCAATTGGCGTTAAATATATAAACTCTTCACCAAAATCATATGCTTCTTTTAAACTTTTTAAAAGTAACTCTTTCATAACCCCCTCTCCTCTTTTTTCAGGAGTTACTCCTACACCTACAAGATATCTTCCCATAAACCTATCTTCATCAACTGATATATGATAACTATTTTCAAATAGCATTCCATAAACTTTATTATTTTTTAAAAACATCTTTGTATTTTCTTCATTATAAACATTATCAAAATACCAATTTATATAATCTGACTCATCATTAAAAAGATCCTTCCATAAAACTTTTAATTGATTTTTTATCATTTTCCCACCTACCTTATATAAGAAAAGGTGAGAATTTCTCACCTTTTTATTTTATCTATTTTTTACATAACTATAAAGTGCTTTTACTCCAACTCCTGTAGCACCTTTTTTAAACCATTTTACACCGCTATTAAATGCAGTTCCTGCTATATCCATATGTATCCACGGTAATCCTTCAACAAATCCTTCTAAAAACTTAGCTGCAGTTATTGATCCACCCATTCTTCCACCAGTATGTTTTACATCTGCAACAGTTGATTTTAATAATTCGCTATACTATAGCGATAGGTAACTCTTTGAAATTATCTCTAAGTTTTCCCCCGCTCCACACCGTGCATGCGACTTTCACCGCACACGGCGTTCCATCATAATTTTAAAATTACATTTGTTTAGAAAGTGCTTTTAATAGTTTTTGATACATCTCATTCTCAGGAAAATATTCATTAGGATTTTCACTGTTCAATAACTTTTTAAATTCATATTTTAACAAAATTAAATTTTCCATTTCATCTGTTCCGCCTTTTTCTTTTGGTATTATGTGATGAACATAAAATCTATCTTGCCCACTTATATATTCTCTTGTTATCTCGCAAGTTGAATTCCTTAGAAATCTTAGTTTGGCTTTTATTTTTTCCCATTCGATAACTTTTAAATCGCTTGTTTCATTTAGTTCCTCATCTATTTTGTCAAATATTTCTTTTTTACTTGAGTATGATTTTACAATTTTATATTTGCATGCTCCAATTGTATACAAGGTAACTTCAGCGACATTCCATACTTTGAAGTTATAGTTTTTATATCTTCTACAGTAGGACTTATCTTTTGTGTAACTTCCTTTGCCAAATAGTTTTATTAACTTTCTTCCCATTATATATCCTATTTTACCTAAATCTTTACTAACCATTGTTGCTTTACAATAGTAATTTTGAATTCCAGCTACTATCGTGTTATACTTTTGCGCTTGATACTTATTGCAGTTCTTTTTAAGTTGTGTTATTTCTTTTGCGATAGTCTTTTTAATACTCATTTTTGCCTTGCTTGAAATAAAGGTTCTCACCGTTCTTTTACCACTATTTTTGATTGTAGTAATTCTTATTCCTAAAAATTCACTTGATTGTTTCTTAAGATTTACTATTTTAGATTTCTTTTCAGATATTTCTAACTTCAGTCTCTCTTTCAAGAATAACTTTGTCAATTTGAAGAACTTTTGGGCGGATCCTATACTTTTACAATAGAGTTTAAAGTCATCTGCATATCTGACAATTTTAATTTCATCCAGATGAGTTCTTATTCTTAGTGATTTTTCTTTGTTTGCAATATTTGAGTATTTATTTTTTAACTTTATTCCTGTCCATTGCCTATGAATCCACCAGTCTAGTTCATTTAGAACTATATTAGCTAAAAGAGGAGAAAGTACTCCACCTTGTGGCACGCCTTTATTATTTTCTATTATTTCACCTGTTGGTAATTTGGTTTTTGCTTTTAACATGTTTTTTATGATAGATATTACTTTATTTTCTTTAATTCCTATTGCTCTTAGTTGTTTTATTAACTTACTATGATTAATATTATCAAAGAAACCTTTAATATCTATATCTACTACAAAATAAAATTTTGCTATATTGATTAAATTATTATTTTGTGCAATTGCATGTTCTGCACTACGTCCAGGTCTAAATCCAAATGAGTTTGGATGAAACTTTTTATCTATAATAGGTTCTATAACTTGTTTTATACATTGCTGAACTATTCTATCATAAATATTTGGAATTCCTAGTGGTCTTGTTTCGCCTTTTCCTTTTGGTATATTTACTCTTCTTATTTCACCGGCATGGTATTTCCCATCGCTTAACTCTTTTTTAATTTTTAATACAACTTTATTTATATTCGCAATAATATTTTCAATGGTTTTTCCATCTACCCCTGGAGTTTTACTTCCAGGATTTAATTTAATAGTTTCAATAGCTAAATATATATTTTCATTTGATGAAATCTTTTCTATTAAACTCATAAGTTGTCCGTTTCCTTTCTTTAAATAATTTGGAAACTTTATTTTCTCGGTTTACTACCATTCACTTATTAATTCTAAATTTAAATAATTTTAAAATTATTGACTTAGGGCTATCCCTCCACCACTTATTATCATGGTTTCACTGGTACTGTGCCCCTACTCTCACAAGACTAAAAGAATTTCACTATTATTTAATAGCTTATATCTACCAACACTCTAACTAAAGCTTCTACTATTGTGTCTTGCTTTCCACGTTCCATATTCCTTATCATTAAAATCTACTTAGGTGGCTGCTATAAACCGGTAAGCTTGATACTGCCTGTAACAGTATAGCGATTTTCATATCGACAAATTTTACTAATCGCCACTTACATCACAATTTGTGATTATAGCATTTCTACTATATCAATCTCTCGATTCGTACATTCGCAACTTCGTCAGCACTTTGTGCATTCTCACCATATAGATTTGACCCCCGACCTATCACTACCTCGACCACCTCTGGTTCGCATTTCCTCATCTTAACATGTTAGGGATAGCTCTTAGCCGACTTCACCGAGCTTTATACAATTATGGAGTTAATATTAATTAACTAGTTAATCCTCGTTGCATATCGGAGTATTAGGGGAAGCATTTCAGGGCGTTACTCCTTCATTCTACTTCTCAGAAATACAGTTCTCTATTATTTTCGCTTATTCCTAAGCTACTCTTAATATGTCGTGACTTTTCATCACGAAACGTGTCGCACCATCGAATATTGGCATTCTCCAAACTTTTTCTCCATATAGCTTACTACTTTTTTCTAACATAGCGTATTTTTCATCATTATTTGAAAATACTCCTGTTGTAATTGTTCCTAATGCAACAAGAATTGCCCCAGTAAGTGTTGCTAAATCAACAACTTCTGTCACCTTTTCATTTCTTACAGCATAAGTTAATGCATCTGCTAGTGCTAATCTTCCCTCTGCATCTGTATTTATAATCTCAACAGTTTTTCCATTCATTGATTTTATAATATCTCCTGGTCTATAAGCATTCTCATTTATAGCATTTTCACATGCTGGAACTATTGCAACTACATTCTTTTCAACTTTTCCTTTAGCAATAGCACACATAGCACCTATTACAGAAGCTGCTCCTGCCATATCGCTTTTCATTTCAAACATAGAGTCTGCTGGCTTTATACAAAGTCCACCTGTATCATATGTTAATCCTTTTCCTACTAATCCTATCTTTTCATTGTTATCTTTTCCATTTAGATATCTCATTACAATAAGTCTTGGTTTTGTTATAGATGCTCTACCAACCGCTAAAAGAAGATTCATACCTAATTTTTCAATCTCTTTTTCATCTAAAATCTCAACTTCAAATCCGTATTTTTTCCCAAGTTCAACAGCTTTTTCTGCTAAAGTTATTGGATTAATAACGTTTGCAGGTTGATCTACTAAATCCCTAGCTATATCTGTTGCTTCTCCTAAAAGAATTGTTTCTGAAAAATCTTTTTCTTCTCCAGGAATAAATAGCTCTATTTCTAAAGTTTCACCTTTTTTCTCTTTAAATGTATCAAAGTTATAATTTACATTTGATGAAATTTCCCCTAAAACATTATAGTTTAGTAATTTTTCATTCTCTGCTGATATTAAAACTGAACCTTTCTCTTTAGACAATACATCAAACATTACCTCTCTATATATATCTAAATTAAACTCTTCCTCTTTACCCATTCCTACAAAAATCATTGAAATTAAGTATGTTCCTTCTAAAAATTCAACTTTTAAAGTTTCACCTTTTTTCCCTGTAAACTCTTTTTTATTTATTAACTTTTCTATTAAATCCTTGTTTGTTGAAGATATGTGTTCACAAATATTAACTTGTCCCTCAAAACATAATACAATATTTAAATCATAACCTTTTTCAATTTTGTTGATAACTTTAAACATAGCACTCCTCCTCTATATACTGTATTTTTTTATAAATTCAATTGGTTGATAAGAAAGTTTTGCTTCTCTTAATCCTAAGCTTCCAAAATCATCTTCTCTATTCATAAGTTTAACATCTGAAAACTCCTCTTTTGCAACATACATATTTATCATCTGATAACTTCCTTGGTAATCAAATATCCCTTTTTCAATATGGATAACTCCCATATTTTCTGTTAATTTTTCTCCAATAGCATAAGCCACTATTTTTCCATCAACTTTTATAACTCCTCCTCTTAATTCTAAAATTTCATAGTTATTAAGAAGCTCTTCTATACCCATAGTTTCAGATATTATAATTGTATCCTCTTTTCTATTTTCAGTCCATTCTCTTTGAAAAATTCTTATATCCTCTATATTTTCTCTTGATATTTTTTCATAAGTAAAGTTATATGTTTTTTTAAATTTATTTATTTTATTTTTTTTAGAAGAAAATTTTCTTCCTTTAAGTTCTGCTAAATCCTCTTGTAAATAGATATAGTCAAAGGAATCTCTCTCCTCTGTCACTATAAAATCCTCTTTTAAGAACTCTTTATAGCTTTCAGGAATGAAAACTATCTTTCCATTCTTTTCTTTAATTTTTTTTACAGCAGTTATTATCTTATCTTTATTATCATCTTTTGAAACAGGTGAAAAATAATATTCATTACCTTCATAAAATCCTTTTATATAAAGTATCTCATTCTCAACTGCATATTGAATATTTTCACTAAAACTCCATAAAAAAAGATTTGTAAAATTCATATCTGAAGTTTCAAACTTATTTTTTAAAAATTTTTGTAGTTCCTCTCTACTATCTATTGTTAATTTTTTCCAGTCCATTTATTCTACACCGCCTTAATATACTATTGCAAGTATATACCAATAAGGCTTTAGTGTCAAATTAAAAAGAGTCAGATATAACTCTGACTCTCTACATATGTAGCCTAAAATGTCTAAAAAGGAGAATTCTTTCTAATTCATCAAAGGTGTTTATATCTTTTTCAAATAAAACAACAATAAGATAAGTCAATAATATTAATGTAAATATAAGTAGAATCTTTTGAGAAATAACAGTTTTTTCCATAACTATTCCTCCATCTCTTTACTTTTTATATTTACTTCATATTATTGGATTTGTCAAATTTTATTTTATTCCATTTCCTCTAATCTTCTTATTCTATCAGCAGTACTTGGATGAGTACTAAATAAATTTGCCATCTTACTTCCTGCTAAAGGTGAAACAATAAACATATTTTCTGTAGCTGGTGCTGCATCCATGGGAATCCTTGTAGCATATGACTCTAATTTTCTTAAAGCATTTGCTAAATATCTTGGATGACCACAAATTTTCCCACCAAAATTATCAGCCTTATACTCTCTACTTCTAGATATAGCCATTTGAACCAACATTGCTGCTAAAGGTGCAAAAATACTTATTGCCAATAACCCAAAAATTCCTCCGTGATTATCGTCCTCATCTCTTCTTCCTCCACCAAAAATAGCTGCCCACTTTGCCATATTAGCCATATATGCAATAGCTCCTGCTAAAGTTGCTGCCACACTTTGAATTAGTATATCTCTATGAGAAACATGTCCTAATTCATGTCCTATTACTCCTGCTAACTCATTATCATCCATAAGTTCAACTAATCCTCTTGTCACTGCAACCGCTGCATGATGAGGATTTCTTCCAGTTGCAAATGCATTTGGCTGACTTTGATTTATCATATATACTTTTGGCATAGGTAATCCTGCATTGTCAGCTAACTTCTTTGTTATCCAATAAACTTTATTATTTTCTGGTATCTCTTGTGCTCCATACATTGATAGTACAATTTTATCACTAAACCAATATGATACAAAATTCATTACTCCTGCTAAAACTAAAGCTATTGTCATTCCTGTTTTTCCACCAATAGCTCCTCCTATAAATAATAGCAATAAGGTCATTACTAGCATTAATATAAACGTTTTAAAACCTTGCATTTTTTACCTCCAGTCTTTTTGACTTTTTTCTATAAAGTACCATATTTTTTATTTTTTGTAAATAAACAGAGGGATATATTTAATCTAATATCCCTCTTCTTTTAGCTATTTTATAGAGTTTGCAGCCTCTTCACCTGCAATACGTCCAAATACAACTGCTGCACTATATGCTGCACTAGTGCTTGTAACTTCTCCAGCTGCATAAAGTCCTTTTACCTTTTCACCTTTTGTATTTACAACTTGTGTTTTCTCGTCAGCTACTACTCCACCTTTTGTCATATGAATAGCTGATTGAACCTTAGCTCCATAATAAGGTCCCTCTTTTCTCAATGTTTTTGTTGAATTTTTTAACTCTTCCACTGGAATATTTAACTTTTTAGCTAACTCCTCAATTGTTTCAGCCTTTGTATGAAGTCCTAAATTATTATGTTTTTGTAAACGATAAAAAGAATCATACAGATCTTGATCATATATATAATAAGCATAACTACCAGTTTGAGCTTCAATAGATTTAGCTCTTTCCATACTCGTTGGTTTATCTTTTAAGAATGTTTTTCCCTCTTGGTTAACTAGTATATAACCGTCTCCTCCTCCTGTTAAATCTCTACTTGGAACAAGTATAAAAGAGAATATGCTTAAAACATCTAAGTTATCCATCTTTAAATTATTCTTTTCAAATACAGGAATAAAGTCTCCTGTTGCTGACATTTGATTTGATGTTGCTAATGTCTCTGAACCAGGTGCATATTTTGCAAGTAGTTCTTTATTATGAGAAAATCCTCCTGTTGCAAGAATAACTGCCTTAGCATTTATATCATAAAATTTATTTTTATTTTGAACCTTAACCCCTGTCACTTCTCCATCTTTTACAATTAAGTCTAAACCTTTTGTTCCTGTTCTTACATCTATTCCTAACTCTTTTACTTTCTTTTCTAACCCATCTTGAATCTCTTCTCCAGCATACGCATCTTTCTCAGCCATATGATTTCTTAAACCGTAGTTATGATTTAATTCTATTCCCATACCTCTTAACCAAGCATCAAGTTTAAATGCTCCTTCAGCTTGAGCTTGAGTTCTTTCAATTGTATCCATTTTATTTGCTTTATCTTTTACAAAAGCTTCTACAGTATCAAATGTTCCATTTTTCTTTTGTGCTTCTGAATTTATTAAATCAAAAAAGTTCATATCAAACTTTCCATTTCCACTTAAAATATCTAATTTTTCTATTAATATTATATTTTTAGCTCCCGCTTCTTTAGCTGATATTGCTGCTGCAAGACCTGCAGGTCCCCCTCCTACTATAACTATATCTGTATTTACCGGTTCTAAATATGCTATTTCCTCTTTTGGTCCACCTGTTTTCACTGTAATCTTACCATAGTCTTTTCCTTGAGCTTTTAAAGCTTGTGCTACTGCTCTTTTTACTCCAAAAGATGTATAAGTTGCCCCTGATACATTATCTACAATAGGACTTTGTGCTTCTATAATTCTCTCCTTAATAACAGGAAATGCTCTTTTTACAACTGGTGATGTTTCTTTATGAGATATTAATTCTAAATCAACAATCTCTTCCCCCTTTGTTTTTACATTTACTTTTAACTCACCACCATAACCTTTTCCTTTTCCAATATAAGATTTCTCACTTTGACCAAACGCTAGTACACTCAATGCTGTAAAAAATAAGACTTTCCTTTTCATTTTCCCCTCCAAAATCATTTATATGTTCTTATTATAATATTTTTTGTTTTTTCTGCAAACATTTTTTTGGTAAATTTGCTTTTTTTTTATAAAAATATTATACTTTAACTATAGAAAATTAAACAAAAGGAGACCAATATTATGAAAAATTTAGTTATGAAGACTTCTATAAATTCATACGACATTTTTATTGGACAAAATACAATAGATAGACTTAATGATTTTACTGAAAATTATGACAAAATACTACTACTTACAAATAAAACTATAGGTGAACTTTATGGTCAAAAGATTTTAAGTAATCTTCCAAAGAAAAAAACCTATGTCTATAAAATTGAAGACGGTGAAATATATAAGAATATGGAAACTTCTATGGAAATTTTTTCATTTTTAATAGAGAATAATTTTTCTAGAAACTCTTTAATCATATGTGTTGGTGGTGGAGTTGTTTGCGATTTAGGAGGATTCATTGCTTCTACCTTTATGAGAGGTCTTGATTTTTTACAAGTTCCCACTTCTTTATTAGCTCAAGTTGATGCTAGTATTGGAGGTAAGGTTGCTATTAATCACTCTCTTGGAAAAAACTTAATTGGTTCTTTTAAACAACCTATTGGAGTTATTATAGATATTAATTTTTTAAAAACTCTACCTTTATGCCAATTTAAATCAGGTATGGGAGAGGTTATTAAGCATAGTATCATCGCAAAAGATAAAAGTTATTTTAACTTCTTAATTGAGTCATATAGAGATATTTTAAAGTTAAAACCTGAAGTTTTAATTGAAATGATTTATGAATCTTGTAAAATAAAAAAAGAGTTTGTTGAAAAAGATGAATTTGAGAAAGGTGATCGTGCCTTCTTAAATCTAGGTCATACTTATGGCCATGCTTTAGAAACTCTTTTTGATTATCAACATATCTCTCACGGCGAAGGAGTAGCTAAAGGTATACTTTTTGAAATGCAAATCTCTAAATTTTTAGGTTTTGCTACAGAAGAATACATTAATTCTATCAAAGAACTTTTCAGTCTTTATAAAATTGATCCTACTCCTATATATATAGAGGAAGAAACTTTAATAAATGTTATGAAAAAAGATAAAAAAAATACCCATGATAAAATTAAATTTATTATTGATAAAAATGGAACTCTTGAAAATATACCAATTTCTAAAGAAGTTATCTCTGAAGTTAACCACTCTTTTAAAAATAGAATTTTAAAAGGTGTTATAGATATAGGAACTAACTCGTGTAGACTTTTTATTGCAGAGATTGAAAAAACTGATAATAAAATAGAGATTATTACACCATTATATAAGGATTTAGAAGTTTCTAGATTAGGAAAGAACCTTAATCAAACTGGTGTTCTTTCGAAAGAATCTATTGAAAAAACATACTATATTATTAAAAGATTTAAAGAAAAAGCTGATTCTATGGGTGTAACTGAGCTTATTGCATTTGCCACTGCTGCTACAAGAGAAGCTAGTAATGGTAGTATGTTTGTTCAAGGAATAAAAAATGAATTTGATATAAATACTTTAGTTATTCCTGGAGAGATTGAAGCAAAATTAAGTTTTAATGGAAATAGCAATATCTATAGAGAAAAAATAGCAACTATTGATGTAGGAGGCGGTAGTAGTGAAATTACCATTGGTGATTACAATGGAATTGACTATATCAAAAGTTTCCCCATTGGAGTTGTTAAATTAACAGAGATGTTTTTTTCAGATGAAAACTATAATGAGGAAACTCTTTTATCTGCTCGTAACTATTTAAAAGGATTTTTTAACGAATTAATTAAATTTGAAGGTAATAACTTTAAAATTATAGGAGTTGCAGGTACTGTTACAACTAATGTTTCTATTGTTAAAAAACTTCCTAAGTTTGATGAGAAAGAGATAAATGGCTATGTTTTAACAAAAATGGATTTAGAGGAAAACTTATATCTATTTTTAAGTAAAACTTTAGAAGATCGTAAAAAAATTATTGGTTTAGAACCTAACCGTGCTGATGTTATTATTGCTGGAAATCTAATATTATTAACTCTTTTAGATATTTTAAATAAAAATAGTATCACAGTTTCAACAGTTGATAATTTAGAAGGCGGTATGGTATTAAATATATAATTGTGGTATAATTTATAGGTTCATTTTTTATGAATAAGGAGGCGCTAAATGAAACTTTTATTAGATAGATGCTCAATTGGTGGTTGAGCAAGCAAAATAGGACCGGAGGTTCTTTCAAGTTTATTAAAAAATCTTCCAAGTGTGGAAGATAAAAATTTAATTGTTGGTTTTGAAAAATCTGATGATGCTGCTATATATAAATTAACAGATGATATAGCTTTAATCCAAACTTTAGACTTTTTTACACCTATGATTGATGATCCATATATATTTGGACAAATAGCTGCGGCTAACTCTTTAAGTGATGTTTATGCAATGGGAGGAGAACCTAGAACAGCTATGAATATAGTTTGTTTTCCTGAAAAGGAAAATATCGAAATTTTAGGAGAAATTTTAAGAGGCGGAGCTGAAAAAATTGCTGAATCTGGAGCTGTTCTAAGTGGTGGACACTCTATTCATGATCCTGAGATTAAATATGGTCTTTCTGTAACTGGACTTGTACATCCTGATAAAGTTTTTAAAAATTACGGTTCTCAAGAAGGAGATGTTTTAATCATAACAAAACCTCTTGGAACAGGTATTATTTCTACAGCTTCTAAAGTTGAAACTCTCTCTGATGAAGTAAAAACTGAGTGGATTGAAATAATGACAACTTTAAATAAATACTCTGCTGAAATTATAAGAGACTATCCAATAACTGCTTGTACAGATATTACAGGATTCGGATTTTTAGGGCACGCATATGAAATGGCAGTAGCTTCTGAAAAAACTTTCGTTTTAGAACAAGAACTTATTCCATATTTAGACATTGCTAAAGAGTTCGCTAAAGAGTTTTATATAAACTCTATGGGACAAAAAAATAGAAACTATTTAAATGATAAAGTTGATATTTCAGCAGTTCCATTTTGGTTACAAGAGATTATGCTAGATCCACAAACATCTGGTGGATTACTATTTTCTGTTTCTTCAAAATATGCATCAGAGGTTATGGAAAAACTAAATACTCTTCAAATAAAGTCATCTTTAATTGGAACTGTAGATAAATATAACGGAAAATATATTGTAGTTAGATAAGGGGAATATTATGACTAATAAACAAACTCTTTTAAGAAATCTTCCTAAAGTAGATAAAGTTATCGATCTACTGAATGAAAAGGAGTTTTTTAAAGATAAACCTTATAAAGAGGTTTACGACGCTGTTAACGAAGGAATTAACTTTTTTAGAAAAGGAATTCTTGAGGAAGTTATCACTCAATACTCTATTGAAGATATCGAAAATGAAATTACAAAATCTCTAACTAAAAATTTAGAGTTTAATTTTAAAAGAGTTATAAATGGTACAGGAACTATCCTACATACAAACTTAGGAAGAGCTCTTTTTTCAAAAGAATTAATTGAGCATCTGCAAAATTCACTTTGCGGATATAGCAATCTTGAATTTGATTTAAAAACAGGTGAAAGAGGAAGTAGATACTCTCATGTAGAAGATCTTATCGCAAAAGTTACTGGCGCTGAAGCTGCATTAGTAGTTAATAATAACGCTGCTGCTGTTATGCTTTGTTTAAATGAATTCAGTAAAAATACAGAGGTTATTATATCTAGAGGAGAGCTTGTTGAAGTTGGTGGCTCATTTAGAATTCCAGATATTATGGAACTCTCAAGTGCTAAACTTGTTGAAGTTGGAACTACTAATAGAACTCATCTAGCTGACTATCAAAAAGCAATAAATGAAAATACATCAATGCTTTTAAAAGTTCATACATCTAACTATCATATCTCTGGTTTTACAAAATCTGTGTCTAATAAAGAGATTGCTGAATTAGCAAAAGAACATAGAATAATTTCAATGGAAGACTTAGGAAGTGGTGTATTAATAGATTTTTCTAAATATGGACAAAAAAAGGAACCTACAATTTTTGAATCTTTAAACTCTGGTATTGATTTAATTACTTTTAGTGGGGATAAACTTTTAGGTGGACCACAATGTGGAGTGATTATTGGAAAGAGAGAGTTAATTTCAAAATTGAAAAAAAATCAATTCTTAAGAGCTTTCAGAGTTTGTAAAATGACTATTAGTGCTTTAGAATTTACTTTTAAACAATATGTTGATGAAAAGGTTGCAATCGAAAAAAACCCTACTCTAAATAGAATTTTAGAACCTATAGGCGAAGTTTTTAAAAGAGCAGAGATTTTAAAGAATCTTTTAAAAGATATTGAAATCGATAGTGAAATCATTGAAACAAAAGCTATAATTGGCGGAGGCTCTATGCCTGATGCAACTATCGATAGTTATGGTGTCGCTATCACTTCTTTAGATGGAAAACAAGTTGAAACAGCTTTTTTAAAAGAGGATACACCTATTGTTGGAAGAGTTCAAAACAATCAATTTTTTATTGATTTAAAAACAATTCACAGTGATGAGTACTCTATAATCATAAAAAACTTTAAAAAGTTCTTAGAGAGAGTATAGATATGAAGAATATAGTAATTGGTACAGCTGGTCATATAGATCACGGAAAAACAACTTTAGTCAAAATGCTGACAAATATAAATACCGATACTATGAAAGAGGAAAAAGAAAGGGGGATGACCATTGATCTTGGTTTTGCCCCTTTAAATATTCCTTCTGGTGATATTATCAGTATTATTGATGTTCCTGGGCACGAAAAATTTATAAAAAATATGGTTGCTGGTGCTAAAGGTATTAACTTTGTGCTTTTTTTAATAGCTTGTGATGATGGTATTATGCCTCAAACAATAGAACATAAAGAGATTTTAAAACTTCTTGGAATAAAAAATGGAATTATTGTTTTATCAAAAAGAGATCTAGTTACTTCTGAAAGAGTTGACGAAGTTAAAGCTCAAATTTCTCAAGAGTTTAAAGAGGAGTTTTTTAAAGATTTTCCTATTGTTGAAGTTAACCTAAAAGATAGTTCAACCTATGAAAACCTATATAATTTAATTTTAAAAGAGATTGAAAATTTTGATTTCTCTTCATCTAATAATATTCAAAATATTTTTAGACTAGATATTGATAAAATCTATTCTCCTAAAGGAATTGGAACTATTGTTAGTGGTACAACTATTGGTAATATAAATAAAGGGGATACTTTAACTCTTTATCCTCAAAAAATTAATATTAAAATAAAGGGAATTCAAAATCATGGAAAAGATTTAGAATACATTTCATCTCAACAAAGATGTGCCTTAAATATAACTGGAGTAACAGCAAAGGAGCTTGAAAGAGGTAACCTTTTAACTAACAGTAAAACTATTACAAATAGCAAAATAATAGATGTAGTATTCAATAGATTATCAGAAGGAACTATTCCTAAAAACAATACTAAAATAAGATTGAATATTGGTACTGGAGAGTATTATGGAAAGATTAAATATCTTCAAGATTTTGAAGAGGAATCAACCTTTTTCCAACTTATAATGGACAAAGAAATTCCTGTCGATTTTGACGATATTGGTATATTAAGAACTCTTAGTACATCCGCTTTACTTGGAGGAGCTCGAATTCTAACACCTTTTGGAGTTCCTACTAAAAAAAATAATTCTATTTATTTAAAAAAATTAAATTATCTTTTAAATAAACAACTTAATGTTTCAGAGTATCTTTTAAATAAGGGAAGTTTTACTTATATAAACGATTTGAATAAAGAGTTTAACCTCTCTTTAAATGAAAATAGTTTTGATCATAATATTTTTGTTTTTAAAACAATAAAAGCTATTATTCATAAAGAAAATCTTAAAAATCTTAAAAATGAAATTAATTTATATTTAAATGATTTTCATTTAAAAAACCCTCTTAGAAAAGGGGTTCCTTTAGCAACTATTAACAACCTATTTTTTAAAGGAATCAACTTAATAAATGAATTTCAAGATGAGTTTCAAGAAAAAGATAACTTTGTTTCACTTAAAACATTTAAAGTTAAGCTTTCAAAAGATGAAAAAAAAATAAAAGATGAAATTTTAATTCTATTAAAAAAACAGGAGTTTAATGGATTAAGTTTTGAAAAGTTAAATGATTATTTTCATAAAAATCTAAATTTTAAAGAAGTTTTTCAATATTTAGTTAGAGAAGGGCTTATTATAAAATTAAATGAATATTTTCTTTTAAAAGGTTTTTATCAAGAAGCTTTAAATAGATTAGATAACTTCCTTATATTAAATACTCAAATTACACTAGCAGAGTTTAGAGATCTTCTCAAAACTAGCCGTAAAATGGCTCTTGTATACCTTGAAAATTTTGATGAAAAAAAAGTTACTAAAAAAATTGATAGTTATAGAATAAAAAATAATATTTAATCTTGAAGGAAATTTCATAAAATCACTTAATAATATAATATATTCTATTAAATGGGAGTGATTTGTATGGAACTAAAAGAATTAAACGAAAAAGTACCATTTTTTGTTCAAGGTATTGATATTGAAGCCCCAAAAGATTTTGTATTTAAACTTATATCTGATTACAGTAAGCATGCTCTTTGGATTACTGGTTTAGAAGACGAGAAGCATACAGATGCACCAGAAGTTACTGGTTCTACTTTCTGTGAAAAAATAAAAATGTATGGTTTTAAAGAGGAGTATTGTGGAAAAGTTTTAGCTTATGAAGAAGGGAAAATGTACCAAATTGAAGTAGGCGATAAATGGGTAGACTTTAAACTTGAATATGATTTTGAAGAGGTTAATCCAACTAAAACTCATTTAATACTAACAGCTTGGACATTAAAAGGAACTTCATTACATAAACTTTTCAATGTTTTTAATAAAAGAATTCTAGAAGATCAACTAACTAGATTAAAAGTTGTTGCTGAAACTGAATTTAATAAAACAAAATAACAAAAATGGAAGAACTCAAGTTCTTCCATTTTTATTTAACCTATTTTTTCTTATTTTCTTTAGATTTATGATTTATTCCACTTAAAAATTTAATAACTAAACCTATTAACATAAACATTAATAGACCACCATAATATAGCTTCATTTTATCTAATTGCTTCACTACTGGTACTGTAAAGTCATATCCTGCAAAAATAAAAGCTATAAATGTCATTGCTGAAACTGATAATCCTGCTAAAATAGGTATTAAGTTCCCTTTTGATATTTGAAACGGTGATACATAACCTCTTTTTCTAAAGAATATATAACTTATTCCTAAACAAAAATACGGCACAATTAAAGCCATCGTTGTCATATCATATACTCTATAGTAAAGCTCTCCTGCTGCTTCTCCACCAAAAGTTGTAAGAGCTATGAATAAAAATGCTAATATTGTTTGGAATATTAAGGCATTTCTTAAAATTCCATTTTTATCAGACTTCTTTGTTAACCAATCTGGAAAAGTTCCTTTTGGTGCTTCACTGAATACTCCAGCAGCCAGAGAGCTTCCCCAAAGAATAAGAGCAACTAACGTTATTAATGAATAAGCTATTCCCATTAATTTAACAAACCAAATTCCTAATCCTATCTTATCTCCCATAAATTTAAAACCTGCTAAAACTGCATTTATTAAAGATATTTTTGAAAAATCCTCTTGCGTTCCAAATGCTGAAACTGAAACAATTCCTAAAACATAAAGTATTCCTATTAACATTGAGGCTACAAGTAATCCTTTTACAAAGTTTTTCTCTGGATTTTCTACTTGATTTACATATGGTCCTACTACCTCTCCTCCTCCAAATGCAAATAATATCCATGAAAACGTTCCTAAAGATCTAGCTAAATCAGATTTAGATGTAGTTTTTATTATAAACATTTCAGTTGTTAAGTTTGTAGCTCCTTGACCTGTTAAATGAAGGTATATTCCAGCTACTAAAAATATTAAAACTGTAAATAAAGAAACATAACCTATAGGCTTTGAAAGAGCTCCAATAGCTTTTTGATACTTCACACCAATAATTAATGATATAACCAATGCTACTAAAGATAAAGTAGCTGTTTGTATATTTGATATATTCGCATCTCCAAATAGTCCAAAACTAAAGTATGTTGGCACTCTTGTTGCCAATGTTGGTAAATAAAATATATTTGCTATAAAATATGACCAAATTGCAAAATAGGCCATTTTTTTTCCTAATCCTATCTCTATCCATGAATATATTCCGCTCGTTCTATCTTGAGCATACGCTCCAAATTCTGCCATTATTAAACAAAGTGGTAAAAAATAAAATAATATTCCTATTACCAACATTGTGGCGGATGACATTCCTACTTCTTTAAAATTATTGGCAATATTTCCAAATCCAAATACTCCCAAGAATATCATCATTACTAGTGATGACACAGATAGATACTTCTTTTTCATTCTCAACTCCTCGTACTGTATTATATTTAAAACAATTTTTATAATAACACCTTTTACATTAAAAATCAATTTTTTTATTGTCTATATTATATCAATTTTAAAGTATAATTTTTTGTATAAATATTGTATAATTAAAAAAAGTATAATTTTCAAGGAGTGTGGAATAATGATAAAAGTTAATGCTATTGGACAGACTTGTCCTATACCAGTTATTATGACAAAAAATGCTTTAAAAGAAATAACAGAAGGTTCAATTGAAGTTTCTATAGATAACAAAATTTCTAAGGAAAATATTGAAAAGTTTTCTAAAGAGATGGGGTTTTCATTTACTACTAGAGAAGAAAATGGAATATTTTTTATTCAAATAAATAAAACAATTAATGAAGCTTTATCAAATTCTAGTACTTCTAATGATGAAAATAACACTATTATAGTTATTGCTTCTGATAAAATGGGTGATGGTGAAACTGCTCTTGGTGAAACTTTAATGAAAGGTTTTATATATACTCTTACTGAAATGGAATCTCTGCCAAAAGCTATTCTTTTCTATAATAAAGGTGTTTTTTTAACAGCTTCTAATGAGACTACTATAAAAGACTTAAGAATTCTTGAGGAAAGAGGAGTTGAAATTCTATCTTGTGGAGCTTGTCTTAATTTCTATCATTTAGAAAACAATATTGCTGTCGGGAGCATCACAAATATGTACAACATAATAGAAAAACAAATGAAAGCAAATAAGGTGATTAGACCATAATGAACTCAGAAAATTTTTTAATTATAACAATCGATTCAACTCATTTAGTTATGAAGGTAGAAAAATTCTTAGTTGATAGCGGAATAGATGTTCGAATCATACCACTACCTGGTGAGTTAAAAGCTAGCTGTGGTCTTTCTTTAAAAGCAAATATTGAAGATGCACATAAAATATTAGAACTTTTAATTGAAAATAATATAGATAAAAATATATATAATTTCTATCTTTGTGAAAAAAATGGTTTTAAAAAGAACTTT
Organism: Cetobacterium sp. 2G large; assembly: GCF_014250655.1. Lineage (NCBI taxonomy): Bacteria > Fusobacteriati > Fusobacteriota > Fusobacteriia > Fusobacteriales > Fusobacteriaceae > Cetobacterium > Cetobacterium sp. 2G large. The sequence goes on from NZ_JACHTH010000005.1 coordinate 1,078,975, forward strand.
TCTACTTTTAATTTTTAAATATTTATGATATAATAAATATGAAATTGGAAGCGGATGAGTTACTGGTGTACTCAGCAGTCTTCAAAACTGTCTTGGCGAGTTAAATCGCTGGTAGGTTCGATTCCTATACGCTTCCGCCAATTTTAAAAGTTCAGCCTCACTAAATAGTGAGGCTTTTTTATTTCTATTTTTTTCCTAAAAAATCTTTATAAATTAAATAATAAACTGATGCTGACCAACTAAAATTTGAACAATGCAATCCCTCTCCTGTCTCTGGATTATAATTCTCTCTAATTACTCCATCAGTTAATAACCCTTCTGAGTTTTCAAAAAGTTTTATACTTAAATCTTGTGCTTCTTTTTTATATCCATAGTTATTTAAACCTACTATTCCAAAATATGCTTGGTCTAACCATACTGGTCCACGCCAATATTTTACTGGATTATATTTTAGATTATCCTTTGCTGATGTTGGAAACGGTAAATATGTATTCATAACATTTTTATCCATTATATTTTCAACCACTCTTTTAGCTTCCTTCTTTGTAGATAAATTTGCCCATAATGGAATATACCCTTCTGTTCCTTTTCCTCTATTTACAAGAAGTTTTTTATTTCCGTTCTTGTCTATCTGTAAATCATAATAATACCCTGTTTTTTCATCAAACATATTTTTGTTCACATATTCTTTAACTTTTTTTGCAGATGCTAAATACTCTTTTTTCTCACTAAGCAGACCTAACACTTCTGCCATATTACTTAAGTATATTTTTTCAGCATATAAAAATGAATTTAAATCTACAGATTCTTGATTTATAGAATAGCCTATTAAATTTCCTTTTAAATCCTTATTTTCTAAAACCTTAACACCTACATCATCTACTCCATATCCTTCTACATCAAATCTAACAGCATTATCCATTCCACTTTCCCATGCTGCTGCTAATATTATCTCTTCCGAAGTATTATTTAACCTGTGTACCATTCCACCGTATTCAGCAATACCATTTTTGTCGAAATCTCTATTTGTATACCACCAATTATGATACTCTTTTAATTTAGGATACATCTCTTTTAAAAACTCTTTATCCTCAGTCACTTTATAAACTTCCCAAACTGCCCATGCTGCTAAAGCTGGCTTAGAATTTCTTTCATTCCAATTTCCACCATCTCCATATCTATCTTCATCTTTATTATAAAAAATAGCATCTATAATCACTCCTGCATCTTGAGGTCTTATTTTATCATTTTTCGTTATTTGGTAATCAAAAAGAGCTCTTATATTATTCTTAGCTAACTCTTCGTTAAAATTAACTGTAGCTACAGCTTGCTTCCAAGAATCCCATGCCCAAAATCCATTAAACCACTTATAACTTACAGAAGGTGTTATTCCATCTGTTTTATGGCTCCTGCAGGACTTCTCCAATTCGTAATTAATGTATTAACTGATTTCACTGCTGCTATATCATATTTAGAATTCAAACTCTCTATTTTTACAGTTTTATCTATATATCCTTGCCATCTTTTATTATTTTCAACGAAATATTTATCACCATTTTTTAATATATCTTCTATTAATTTTTTTTCTTTATCAGCTTCATCTTTTGTAAATGTATATGATTCTGTAGTATAAGTAACTAGTTCATCTTTAGGTGGAATAATTATAGAGTTTTCAAGTTCAGATTTATATGTATCATTTTTAATTTGTGTTTTTACAGATAATGAATGTTTTATTTGAAACTGTGTATCATTACTCATTAAATAATCCCAAACTAGCCTCTTTTCTTTAAAATCAACTATGACTCCATTTTCAGATTTTTTCAAAGAATTATTAAGGGATATATAATTATACTCTTTATTTTTTTCATTCCATTTTCCTAATTTATTATACAATTTTCCAGACCAATTTAAACTAATATTTAAATCTTTATCTGTTTTATTTGTTATAATTGTTTTTACAAGAGCTGTTCTATTTGTAACATAAATTAATTCTAACACTAAATCCATGTCTTTCAAACTATAACTTTGAATTAATTTACCAGGAATATAATCAAACTTTGCTTTACTTGTTGATAAATTATATTTCTCATTTGTCGCTTTATTTATAATCTCAATTTTATTAAAACTATCTGATAAATTTGCAGCATACTCTTCTGCTAAATAAAACGGCCCTGCAAACCCTCCATACATAGAGTATTTGCCATATTCTGGTTGATAGTAACCATGCCAAGCTCCTAAATCTACAAAACTATTTATATAGTTTGTTCCTAATTTATCAGTTTCTTTTCTTGGGGCAAAATACGTAAATTCCTTTGGTTCACCTTGAAGATTTAATATATTTTTATAACTCTCTCTATTAATATTTTTATTATTATTTTTCTCTTTTGTCGAGCAACTAAAAAGTAAAAAACTAATTGACCCCAATGTTAATATTCTTTTCATATTTTCTCCTTATATAAAATTTATAGTACGGATATTAAAAATATCCGCACTATTTAATTTTTTATGCTAATTTATTAGATTTTCTCTTTTCTATTCCTAATGCTTTCTTTTCATAACTATTATATTTCCATAGTGCCCATCCCATAAATATAACTACTCCTCCAACATTATAAACTAATGTTAACATAATGCTTTGACCTTCCGGAAAAATAGCTGCAATAAATGCTACTGAAAATATACATAGTAAAAATGATGTCACTATTAAACCAAATTTTCTTGATCCCATTTTGAAATCTCTTTCTAAATAATCTTTATTTAATCTTAAGTTAAAATATGCAACCATTATAAACAATGGTGGTAAAAGTGATGTTGCTGCTGTCATATTTATAATTATTCCCAATAATTCATTTATATCTCCAGATCCTAAGGCAGGTATTAATAGTAAGGGTATTACAATTAAAAATTGAATCCATGTAGCTCTTTCTGGAATTCCATATTTGTTTAAAGCTACTGTTTTCTCTCCAAACATATCCTTTGGAATCTCTGAGAAAAAAACCTTAACTGGAGCTGATGTCCAAACTAGAAGAGCTCCTAAAGCACTAGCTAACATAACCACACCTATAAAGTGATGAACTAACTTTTGACTTATTCCAAAATGATTTCCAAGGCCTACAAATACTTGAAATATTCCAGATGCATAAGATAATTGATCTTGCGGAACAAAAACATTTACTAGTAATGATCCTACTGAATATAATCCACCTATCATTATTCCTGCAACTACTATCATTCTAACAAAAGCTTTAGATCCTCCTTTTAAATCGTTTATATAAACACCTATAGCTTCAGATCCTCCTGCAGCAAAGAATATCCATGCCATTGCTCCAAAAAACTTCCAATTGAATGTTGGAGTCATAGCTTGAATTGTTATTGGAGTTGCTGGTTGGACTCCACCTAATAGCGCGCCTCCACATAGGATAATAAAAGCAAATGACATAAATAACATTAAAGAACTTCCAAAACTTGTAACTTTACCTATCCATTCTGCACCTTTAGTAGAAACCCAAGTTGATACAGTAAAAATTAGAATTGATAGGATTGATATAGTCATTGGAGTAAATGTGTACTCATATCCCCAGAATGCATATGATGTATAAACTAAAATGCTTGGAAGCAATGATGTAAAATAAAATAAATTTACAAACCAGTATGCATATGCACTTAAAAATGCCCACTTAGGACCTAACGATGATTTTACCCACTGATAAACTCCTGATTCAGAATCTTTATTCAAACTAACAAACTCTGATATAATAAAAACAAATGGTATAAAGTAAAACAATGTTGCAAATAAGAAACCAGGAGCCGAAGCCATCCCGATTTCTATATTATTATTAATTACATTTCTAAAATTAAATACTGCTGCTATTGTCATTGATAATAGTGAAAATTTTCCTATGAGTCTTCTTCAAATTTTGTGTAAATTCTAAAAAATTAGAGTAATATTTTATATTTTTTAGGGATGATTTTTTTTAAAGTCATCCCTTTTTAAATATCCATTTTTACATATTTTAGTGTAACTTTAACAAAGTGGACGAATTTTCCACTTTATTAATTTTATAAATTCATACGCTTAATTTTAAATTCTTCCTTCAAAATATATTTGAAATTGTGAAATCATTTGCCCCCAATCTCTTTGACGGCTTGTCCATTTTTTAGTAATGTCTTGTGTTGCTAAGTAAAGCATCTTTAGTAAACTATCATCTGTTGGGAAAACTGACTTGTTTTTTGTGACTTTTCTTAGCTGCCTATTGTATCCTTCGATTGTATTTGTAGTATAAATTAAGGTTCTTATTTCTTGAGGATATTTAAAATATGTTGATAATCTAGACCAGTTATTTTTCCAAGATATTGCAATCTTTGGATATTTTTTACCCCATTTTTCGTCGAATAACTCTAAGTTTAATAGCGCGCTCTCTTCTGTAGTCGCTTTATACACTAGCTTTAGATCAGCGATTAAAGCCTTTATATCTTTATATGATACAAATTGTGTAGAACTTCTTATCTGATGAATTATGCATTGCTGAATTTGAGTTTGAGGATAGACAGCTTCTATAGCATTGGCAAACCCTATAAGTCCATCAACACAAGCAATTAATATATCTTCAACTCCTCTTGATTTAAGTTCATTCAGTTTACTAAGCCAAAACTTAGCAGATTCATTTTCTCCAACCCACATTCCAATAACATCTTTCTCTCCAGATGAACTAATTCCAATAGCTATGTATACAGCTTTTTTTACAATTTGTCCTTCACTTCTTACATGATAGTGGATAGCATCCATAAAAACAATTGGATAAACTGCCTCTAAGGGACGAGTTTGCCATTCTTTAACAAGAGGAAGGATCTTATCAGTAATTCTAGTAATAGAACTATCCGAAACTTGATAACCATAGATTTCTTCGATATGTGACTCAATATCACTAGTTGTCATTCCTTTAGCATACATAGAAATTATTTTAGCTTCTAAGTCTTGCCCAATTGTATTTTGATGTTTTTTGACAACTTGAGGTTCGTATTCGCCATTTCTATCACGGGGAACATTAACCTCAATTTCACCAGCGCTACTTTTAAGTTTCTTAGAGCTATAGCCATTTCTTGAGTTGTTAGAATCTTTATTTCGATAGTCATACTTAGTATATCCTAACTCCTCTTCTAGCTCTCCTTGATAAAACTCTTCTATCATAACCTTCATCATATCTTTAAAAAAAGTATTAAGATCATCAGGACTAGAGATAGGATTTTGTTTCAAAAATTCTCTCACTTTAATTCTTTTTTGCTTTTCTTCTTCAGACATATTTCTTCTCATAAAAAAACCTCCAAGTTAGATAATTTAATATTACCCCAACTTGAAGGTTTACACAAATATTTAATTAGACCCTTTCCTATCTTTGCTCTTGTTGACATATATCCTCCATAATACTATTTATTTAAGAAATAATTATCTTCAATTGTTACCTTTAAAACTACTTTTTTTAAATTTTTTGCCTCCTTAAATCTAAAAGCTTCATCATTTTCAATTATTATTAAGTTTCCAGCTGTTAAGTTTACAATCTCTCCATCTCCATGAAAATATTCTGTATCATTTTCATCAGAATAACTATTTTTTATATTTAAATCATTTTTTTTAGATATTTCTAACGCCTCTTGTCCTTCTATATAATAATGAATATCCATATATCTTCTATGACCTTGAAAATCTACTTCGTTTATATGGTTCTCTGTTTTAAACATATAAACTAAAGAGTCCCCGATACTATGATATCTATTCTCTTTTATATTTGATATATTTTCAATAGCTTCTTTACATCTAATCCATTTCTTCCCACTTCTAAATATATCTTTAAATTCATCAAAACTATTTAAAATTAACATCTACTCCTCCTTAATAACTATATTTAGATAACTCTTTACCTTTTATACTTCCAGAACTATAAGGTAAAATTGAGAATTCATACTCAAAATTATTCATATAAACTCTATACGAATCTAATACTTCAGACCCCCATGAATTAGATCCTAATCCAAGAACTTTATAATCTAAGTTTAAAGTTATATAATTAGATTTTTCTAATTCATTTATATGTTGTGCTTTATATATATTTTCTTGAGTAAAATTCCAAGCACTAAAATTAAGAATATCTTTAGATTTTATGAATATCCCCTCTCCAAAATGATTAGTTAATGATATCCATTTTACATCTTGTCTGTTTCCATTATCTTGTGGAAACGGATAATTAGTAAACATTCCATCTATAGTATTTTTATATATTCCAATTATATTCGAAACTTTGCTATCTTGATAATTTTCTCCAGGTCCTCTACCATAGTATTCTACATTTTGATACTTTTTATTAATTCCCATCTCCATTCCTATTTTTGGAATAATATCATTGTATTCTCCATACTTCTCTCCTGATAACTTAAATGTTATATATCCATTTCTATCTATTTCATAGACATAATTACATCTAATACCAAAATTAAATACTGGTGGAGCAACTAAAGACTTAACTGTTACAATAACTTTTTCTTCATATTCTTTGATATCTAAAGTTCTAAATTGCTCTTGTAAAATCTGTAAATGATTAGGAATCCATAAATCATTATGCTCTTGTTTATGATTATCTATCATAGGTTTAAAGAAGTTTAATTTAGGTGATTTTTCTATTATCTCTTCACTATTAAATATCCAACTTTCTAATTTTCCATTTAATTTTGAGAATTTCACTTCAAAATTAAATCCTTCAATCGTTAAATCTAATTTATTATCTTTTATAATTAAAGAAGTTCTATTATTTGATTCGTATCTTTCTTCAATTACTTTTCTATCTTGTAATTTAAACTGATATATTCCTAACTCATAATTTTCTGAGCTATATAATGTTTTTGAGTCTTTTTTCACTTTAAAATTCACATAAACTTCTCTATTATCTCTAATTTCTTCACCTAACGATACATTAAATGTCTCTCCTGAATTTATTCCTAACTTTTTTATAGTTCCTTGAGATAAAATATCACCTTCAGCTACTATTTCATAATGAAGAGTTATATCATCTAAATTTATATACCAATATTTATTTTCAATTTCAAATTCATTCTTATTCTTTGTGTTTTTAATTTTTACAGGACAAATAACTTGTTTGTATTCTTTTAAACCTGGTCCTGGAGTCTGATCAGAGAATATTAATCCATCCATACAAAAATTATAGTTATTTGGGTAATCTCCGTAATCTCCTCCATATTTATAAACCTCTTTCCCATTTTCATCAAACTCTAAAATTCCATGATCACACCATTCCCAAATATAGTGCCCTTGTATATGATTGTGTTTATAAAACACATTTTGATACTCTGTCAATCCTCCTGGTCCATTACCCATAGCATGAGCATACTCACATATAATTCTTGGTTTATCCATTGGATGTTCTCCAAAGTAATTCATCATCTGAACTCTAGAGTACATTGTACTTATAACATCTACAACCTCTCCATCTCTATCCTCTTCATAATGAACCAATCTTGTATTATCAAGCTCTTTTGCTCTTTTACACATTTCACGAATATTAACTCCATATCCAGACTCATTTCCTAAAGACCACATTACTATACTTGGATGATTTTTTTGAGCAGCTATATGTCTTTCTATTCTTTCAACATATACATCTCTCCATTCAATATCATCAGTTATCATACTTAGGTTTCCAACATTAGCAAATCCATGTGATTCAACATCAGTCTCTGCCATAACAAACAATCCATAAATATCACATAATTCATAAAATCTTGGATCATTTGGATAATGAGCTGTTCTTACTGAGTTTATATTGTGTTGCTTCATTAAAATGATATCTTTTTCAGCTCTATCTATATTTATAGCTCTTCCACTCATATGGTCGTTATCATGTCTATTAACTCCATGTAACATTAAGTATTTTCCATTTATATAAAATAATCCATCTCTTACTTTTATATCTCTAAACCCTACTCTTTGAGGTACTACTTCTAATACTTCATCTTTTTCATCTATTAACTCTAATATTAAATCATATAAATTAGGTGTCTCTGCAGTCCACTGTTTTGGATTTTTTATAGTTTTTTCTAATGTTACTTTTTTTATTTTATCAATTTCTAAATTTTCAACTATTTCTGAAAAAATTACTTCATCCTTATCAAATAAAGACCATCTTAACTTATAATCTTTTTTTGTAACTTCATCTAAATTTTCAACTTCTATATCTATTTCCAATTTTGCATCAATATAATTTTCATCAAAAATTGTTTTTATAAAGTAATCTTGAATATGAGATTTTGTTTTTCCAATTAAATAAACATCTCTAAAAATACCAGCTGTCCACCACATATCTTGATCCTCTACATATGTTGAATCTGCCCATTGTAAAACTTTTACTGATAATAAATTTTTTCCTTCTTTAACATATTGTGATACATCAAATTCAGTTGTTAATCTACTTCCTTTATTAAATCCAATATATTTTCCATTTACATAAACTTCAAAATATGTTTCTACTCCATCAAATTTTATTATAACTTGTTTATCTTTCCAATTTTCATTTAAAACAAAAGTTCTTTGATAAGCTCCTGTTGGATTATCTGTTGGAACAAACGGTATATCTATTGGAAAAGGAAATCCTTCATCTGTATATTGAAGCTTTCCGTGTCCTTCAAATTGCCACATATTTGGAACATTTATTTTTCCAAAATTTTCAATCTCTTTCTCATAAAATTCTTCTGGTACTAAAAATGGATTTTCAAAATATTTAAAGTTCCACTGCCCATTTAAAAGCATAAAATTTCCACTTCTATCTCTTTGATATGTTCTAGCTATCTCTTTATTTTTATAACTAAAAAAGTATGCTCTTTCTCTCATTCTATTTTCATTAGTTTTTTTAACATTTTCCCAATTGTTCATATTTTATATACAACCTCCCAATTAAGTGCTTTTTAAGTTTTTTTGTTACACAAATCGAGTATACAACTTTTAATCTGCTTTGTCAATTTTTTTAGTAAATATTTTACTAAAATTTTTACTAAAATATTTTTTAATTATTGCAACAATAAAAAAATATGTTATTATATATACAAGAATATATAATAATTAGGAGGTTTCATGGCAACTTTAAAGGAAATTTCAAACCTAACAGGATTATCTTCTGCTACTGTTTCAAGAATTTTAAATAATGATTCTACATTATCTGTTAAAGATGAAACAAAAAGAAAGGTTTTAGAAGTAGCTGAGAAAATTGGATATAAAATATCCTCAAAAATAAATTTACAGGAACAAATCAACTTTTTAGCTCTTTTTAACTATAGTGAAGAGCTTGAATTTAACGACCCTTATTACCTGTCAATTAGATTTGCTATCGAAGAAGAATGCAAAATTTTGGATATAAACCTTGATAAAATTTATAATAGTAATATTGGTTCTGTCGAAAAAAAATATGATGGGATTTTATGTATTGGACAATTTAATGATATTCAAATAAAAAAAATACAAAAAATATCTAGTAATATAATTTTTATAGATTCTTGTAATAATAAAGAATTTGATTGTATTACTGCTGACTTAAAAGAAATCTCAGAATGCATCGTAGATTTTTTTATACAATGTAATTATAAAAAAATTGGTTATATTGGTGGTCGAGATTTTGAAAATATTTTAGATGAGAGAGAAGAAGCTTTTATAAAATATTCTCTTCTTAAAAAGGTCGTGGATGAAGATAACTTCTATGTTGGAGATTTTTCTAGTAGCTCTGGTTATAATCTTGCTAAAACTATGATTGATAATAACAATTTACCTGATGCTCTTTTTATTGCTAACGATTCTATTGCTATTGGAGTTTTAAAAGCTTTAAATGAAAATAAAATAGAAATTCCTAATAAGATTGCTATTATAAGTATAAATGATATTCCAGCATCAAGTTTTACATATCCTGCTCTTTCAACAATTAAAATTCATTCAGATTTAATGGGAAAAGAAGCTATAAGAATTTTAAAAGATAAAATCGAGAGCAACAGAACGATGCCACTAAAAATAACAGTTCCTTTTTCTTTAATCTTAAGAGAAACAACAAAAAATACACTTTAAGTAAAAAGCCCTACTATATTTCTTATATAGTAAGGCTTTTTTATTTCTATAATTTTATGGAATATCATTTCCCATTCCATTTACTAATATTTCAAACCACTCTTCTCTTGTCAATTTTATATTACACGCTTTCACAGCAGACTCTAATCTTTCTATCTTTCCACTTCCACAAATTGGTATTAAATTTGCTGGATGAGATAAATGCCAAGCATAGATTATCGTATCAGACTTACAATTATACTTTTTAGATAATCTCTCTAGAACTTTTCTTAACTCTACTGCATTTTCATCCCCAGAAATAAAGATTTCTCCACCTGCTAAGGGAGACCAAACCATTATAGGAACTCTTTTTTCCTGCATTAAGTTTATTGTTCCATCATAAAAATGTTGTGTTTTTAATGGTGATAACTCTATTTGATTAGTAACAAGTTTGAAATCCAATCTACTTTGTAAAAGATTAAAATCTGATGGTAAAAAATTAGAAACTCCCCATTCTAAAACTTTCCCAGCCTTTCTTAAATCAGTTAAAGCTCTTGCTGTTTCATCAGCATCCATATACATATCAGGTCTATGAATCAATACTAAATCTAAATAATCTGTATTTAAATTTTTTAAAGATTTTTCTACACTTTTAACTATATGTTCATAGCTTGTATCATAACAATGATATGTATTTTCAGGCATATTCTCTGATACTAGTTTTATTCCAACTTTACTTACTAATTGCATTTTTGCTCTTAACTCTGGTTTTAAAGCTAAAACCTCTCCAAAAATTTTTTCACAAGTATAACGTCCATAAATATCTGCATGATCAAATGTTGTAACACCTAAATCAATTGCTTTTTCTAAATATTCTGATAACTCTTCTTTAGACATTCCCCAATCATTTAAACGCCAAAATCCTAATGCTATTTTTGACATCTTTAATTTTTCACTTAACTGTGTATAGTTCATAAAAAGCCCCCTTATATTAGTTTTGGTTACACTTAGTATATTCTTAAAATATATAATTGTCAAAACAAACAATAAAATAAATCAATATAAAAAAGAAGACCTTGGGAAGGGTCTTCAATTTTTAACTAATTTTTTGGTTGGCGTAAATAACAGCATTTACTTTAACAGTTTATAACAAAATAATTCGTTTGTCAAACTTTTTATATAAAATAATTTGTTAATCATTATTTTCGTTTTAGATAATTATATTTTACCTTTGTCGACTTAGTAAAAAAATATTGAAAAGTTAACTAAATTATGGTATCATTTTTCCTAAGTAAACGTTCTTAAATTCACTAAAATTTGATTAATTCATTTACTAGTTTATTTTTAAGAGCAAGTTTTAAGTATAGTATGTAATGCCTTTGAAGTAAATTCAAAGGAAATTAAAGAATTACTCATATATATCCGTAATACGGTCGGAAGTTTCTACGGCTAACCTTAAATTAGCCACTATGGGTGAAATAAATAGATTTTTTAGTCTAGTTTTTTTAGATTATCTATTTTTCACTTGTAGAAGATGAAAAAGGATAATCTTTTTTTATTTTCTACAATAGTTTAATCCCAAATATATATTTGAGTAAAATTCAAAAAAGAATTTTAGGAGGATTATTATCAATGAAAAAAAACAGATCACCTTATCACTTAGATGGAGTTCCAGAGTTAAAAACAGCTTTACCTTTAGGTTTACAACATATTTTAGCAATGTTTGTAAGTAATATTACACCTATCATAATCGTTGCTGGTGTTTTAGGAATTTCATCTGAGCAAAAAACGCTTCTTATTCAAGCTTCAATGTTTGTTGCAGGGTTAAATACTTTAATTCAAGCATATACTCTTGGTCCTATTGGAGCTAAACTACCTATTGTTGTTGGAACTAGTTTTGCTTTTGTTCCTGTTGCTATCTCTATTGGAACAAGATATGGTTTTGAAGGAGTATTAGGTGCTGCATTAATTGGAGGAATTTTTGAAGGACTTTTAGGTCTTATTATAAAAAGGGTAAGAAAGTTTTTTCCACCTATTGTTACAGGTGTTGTTGTTCTTTCTATCGGTCTTTCTCTTTTACCTGTCGGGATTAAAAGTTTTGCTGGTGGTGTTGGTGCTCCAGATTTTGGTTCTGTTGAAAATTTACTTATTGGAACGGTTGTTCTTATTACTGTTGTTTTCTTTAAACAATTTACAAAAGGTATCTTAAGTACTGGTTCTATATTCATTGGAACAATTGTTGGTTTTATTGTAGCTTTAATATTTGGAAAAGTAAATTTACAACCTCTTATTCAAGCTGATTATCTTACTGTACCAAGACCTTTAATGTTTGGATTTGCGTTTCATTTTGATGCTATTTTAGCTATGATTTTAATGTTTATCGTTTCTGCTGTTGAAACTGTTGGAGATATGTCTGGGGTTACTATGGGTGGTGCTGGTAGAGAAACAACTGATAAAGAACTGTCAGGTGGAATCCTTGCTGATGGACTTGGAAGTGCTTTAGCTGCAGTATTCTCTGTTTTACCTACTACATCTTTTAGTCAAAATACTGGTATTATTGCTATGACTGGTATTATGAGTAGATTCGTTGTTGCAACTGGAGCTATGTTCCTAGTTGTTGGAGCTTTTATCCCTAAAATAGGTGCTCTTTTCACAATCATTCCTGCTAGTGTTATTGGTGGAAGCTTAGTTATGGTCTTTGCTATGATTTCAATAAGTGGTATCAATTTAATTACTAAAGAACCTTTAAAAGGTAGAAATTCTGTTATATTAGCTGTTTCGTTAGGACTTGGATATGGACTTGGAAATGTTCCTGAGGCTCTAACTGTTTTCCCTGAAAGTATAAAACTTATATTTGGTGGATCTGGAATTGTTGTTTCTGGTACAATTGCTGTATTCTTAAATATAATTTTACCTCCAGAGAATGAAACAGTTGAAGAAAAAGTAACTGAAGAAGCTAAATTAGCCAAAAAAGTTGCTTAATAAATTAGATTAATTGGAGGTTTTAACTTGTTTTCTTTTTCAAAATTTTTTCTAGCCTCTTCTCTTGAAGAAGCTTATTCAGAACTTTTAAAAAATAAAAAAAATATTATTCTAGGTGGAACTTCTTATTTAAGAATGGGAAATACCTCTTGGAATACAGCTATTGATTTATCAAATTTAAATTTAAATTATATTTTAGAAAAAGAGGATTTTATTTCAATTGGCGCTATGACTACTTTTAGATCTCTTGAAACAAACTCTCTTTTAAAAGATTATTTTGGAGAAATTTTTAATACTGCTTTAAAGGATATTATTGGTGTACAATTTAGAACAAATGTAACTGTTGGAGCAACAGTTTTTAGTAAGTATGGTTTCTCTGATTTAATTCCAGTTTTACTTGCTTTAGATAGTAAAGTTAAGCTTTTCAATGGTGGGATCTTAACATTAGAGTCGTTTTTAAATGAATCAGATATTAGAAGAGATATACTAGTAGAGATTTTAATACCTAAAAAAGTTTGTAAAACATCTTTTCAATGTGTAAGAAAAAGTAAAACTGATTATTCTATTATAAATTTAGCTATTTGTAAATTTGATAATAGTATAACTATTGCTGTTGGATCAAGACCTGGAAAAGCTATATTGGCTAGAAAAACTATGGATATTTTTAACCATAGTGAAAATATTGAAAATGAAATTATCAATGCTATGAAATATATTGGAAATGAAATTCCTTTAGATTCAAATATGAGAGGTTCAAAGTCTTATAGAGAACTTCTTCTAGCAGCATTACTTAGAAAAGGAATTCAGGAGGTTTTAAATTAATGTTATTAACAACTACTATAAATGGTAGAAAAAAAGAGATTCTTATAAAAGATGACGATTATCTACTTGATGTTTTAAGAAAAGAGGGATACCTAAGTGTTAAAAGAGGTTGTGACACTGGAGCTTGTGGTTTATGTACAGTTCTTTTAAATGGTTCTCCTACACTTTCTTGTAGCACTCTTGCAGCTAGAGCACAAGGAAAACAAATTTCTACAATTGAACATTTTCCAGTAGAAGCTAAAAAATTTGCTTCTTTTATGACTAGCGAAGGGGCTGAACAATGTGGTTTTTGTTCTCCTGGATTCACATTAACTGTTATTGCAATGATTAAAGAATTACAAAACCCTACTGATGACGAAATTATGCATTATTTAAATGGAAATCTTTGTAGATGTAGCGGATATGTATCTCAACTTAGAGCAATTAGAAATTTTATGGAGGAGATAAAAAATGAAAATTGTTAATACATCAGTTAAAAAAGTTGATGGTATGGGAGTTGTTACAGGAAATCCTGCTTATACTGAAGATTTAATTTTAAATAATAATGTTTTAACTATAAAATTATTAAGATCACCTCATCCTTTTGCTAAAATTAAAGCTATTGATACATCAATAGCTTTAAAGGTTCCTGGTATTGAAGCTATTTTTACACATAATGATACTCCTAAAACTAGATTTACCTTAGCTGGACAAAGTTTCCCTGAACCATCTCCATATGATAGAAGAATTCTTGATGAATATGTTAGGTACGTTGGAGATCCTGTAGCTATTATAGCTGCTGAAGATGAAAGAGCTGCTGATAAAGCTATGAAACTAATCAAAGTTCAATATGAAGTTTTAGAACCGATTTTAGACTTTGAAAAATCTATTGATTCTCATATTATTATTCACCCAGAAGAAGTTCATACTAATTTTGAAATTGGGTACGAAAGAGAGAGAAATATAGCCTCTAAAGCTTATGCTGAAAAACCTGGTGTTGATGAAGGATTTGAAAATAGTGATATTATTCTTGAAAGAACATACTATACTCAACCGCAAATACATGCTATGATGGAGACTTATAGATCTTATAGTTACTTTGATGTTAATGGTAGATTGACAACAGTAAGTTCAACACAAATTCCATTTCATGTTAGAAGACACTTAGCTAGAGCTTTAGAGATGCCTAGTAGTAAAATAAGAGTTATTAAACCTAGAATAGGTGGTGGTTTTGGTGGTAAGCAAACAGCTGTTTGCGAAATTTATTCAGCTTTTGTTACTTTAAAAACAGGAAAACCATCTAAAATAGTATACAACAGAAAAGAAACACATACTTGCACAACTACAAGACATGGAATGAAACTTGATGTTAAAATAGGAGCAGATACAAATGGAAATATCAAAGCTATTGATATCAATGTTTTATCAAATGCTGGTGCTTACGGTGAGCACGCCCCTACAGTTACTTCTCTTGTTTCATACAAAACTTTTCCTCTTTACGATACTGTACCTATGAGATTTAATGCTAATATTGTTTATTCTAACACTATGAATGCTGGTGCTTTTAGAGGATACGGAGCTACTCAAGGAACTTTTGCTGTAGAATCTATTATTAATGAATTAGCTCATCATCTAAAACTTGATCCTACTGAAGTTAGAATGAAAAATCTTGTTGAACCAGGTGAAGGAAAGTATATTACAAGTGGTGATATTAAAAAATGTATTGAAATTGGTAAAGAAAAATTTAATTGGGCAGAAAAATCAATTCCTAGAGAAGTAGCTCCTAATAAAGTTAGAGCTGCTGGAATGGCTGTTACAATGCAAGGATCTGGAATTGGTGGTATCGATACTGCTGCTGCAACAATAAAGCTTGGAGATAGAGGTGATTTTAATCTTATGGTTGGAGTTACTGATATGGGACAAGGATGTGATACGGTTCTTACTCAAATGGCTGCCGAAGTTTTAGAAGTTCCTATGGATAGAATCTCTATTCATTCAGCTGATACTGATTTATCTCCATATGATCCTGGAGCATATGCATCTAGTGGTACTTATGTTACTGGAAATGCTGTAATTATTGCTGCAAATAATATGAAAGAGGAAATTTTAAAAGGTGCATCTAAAATGTTCAATGTTGAAATTGGTGATATTGATTATCTTGGAACTGAGCTAAAAATAGCTGACAAAATTATCTCTTTAGAAGAGTTTGCTCAACGTTCTATCTCTTTTGAAGGAATGAATCAAATTACTACAACTGGAACTTGGGGAGGAGAAACTTCTCCGCCACCATTTATTGCAGGATTTGCTGAGGTCGAAGTAGATACTTTAACAGGAGAAGTTGAAGTTACTGACTACCTTTCTGTTGTAGATTGTGGAACTCCTATCAACCCAAACTTAGTTCAAGTTCAAGTTGAAGGTGGAGCTGCTCAAGGAATAGGACTTGCTCTTTTTGAAGATATTAAGTATGATAAAAATGGAAGAGTTATGACCGACTCTTTAATGCAATATAAAATTCCTTCTAGACTTGATTGTAAAAATATAAGAGTTGAATTTTCAAACTCTTATGAAAAAACAGGACCTTTTGGAGCTAAATCTGTTGGTGAAGTTGTTGTAAATACTCCTGCACCTGCTATTGTAGATGCTGTATATAAAGCAACTAAAGTTAGAGTTAGAAATTTACCTGTAACATCTGAAAAAGTTTTAATGGGAATTTTAGATATCTAAAACTATTCAAAGTGGGAGGAGATTTTTATGTCAGAACTTTTTAATATCATTAAAGGAGATATTATATCTATTACTGGAGCTGGTGGTAAAACTTCCTTAATGTTTTATCTAGCAAATCAATTAAAAAAAAGAGGAACTGTCTTAATAGCTACAACCACTAAAATATTTAAACCAGAGAGCACAGAAAATAATAGTTTTATTTTCATATATCCTGAGGAGATAGATTTTATATCTCCTCAGGATAATTTTATACACATTTTTTGTCCAAAGATTGAAAATGATAAAATTGATAGTGCCTCTTTTGAAGAGTTAAATAAATTTAAAAATCGTTTTGATTTTATTTTAATAGAGGCTGATGGAAGTGCTAGTAAAGCTTTAAAAGGATGGAAGAATAACGAGCCTGTAATTTATCCTGCTTCTACTAAAACTATCGCTATTATTGATATAACAGCTTTACATAAAGAGAAAAATGAAAATACTATTCATAGATTTGATCTTTTTCAAAAACAATATTTTAATTCTAATAAAACTATTGAAAAAAATGATTATATAGGTTATATTAATTCAAATACCTTTTTTAAAGGAACTTCAAATGAAAAAATACTATTTTTTAATAAAATTGAATCTATTGATTTATTTGAAGAGTTTTTTAATATTGTAAATAAAGTTAATATTACCTCTAAAATCTATTTTGGATCTATTTTTAAAAATGAATTTTTTTCTTTTAAAAATATTACCCCAATTGTTTTAGCAGCAGGTTTTTCAAAAAGATTTTTAGGCGATAAATTGAATTTTAAATTGGTTAATGGAAAAACCATATTAGAGCAAACTCTTTTAAATATCTCTCAAATAAATTTTAAAGAGAAAATACTTATTGGAAAAAACTCTTTTCATGATGAGCTAAGTCATAAATATGGCTACACCTATATAATCAATCCTAATCCTGAGTTTGGTCAAAGTTACTCTGTTATATTAGGAACTTTAAACTCATCTTTATCTGGTTATCTATTTATTCCAGGAGATATGCCCTTCCTAACAAAGAGCACTTTATTAAAATTGATATATGAATTTCAAAAATATAATCAAATTGTAGTTCCATTTATTGATGGAAATAAAAAGGCTCCTGTACTTTTTCCAAAGCGTTATCGTAATGAGCTTGTCAAGCTCAAAGGTGATAGCGGAGGACGTGAAATTTTAAAAAAAGAAAACTTTATAAAATGTAATTTTAAAAACTCTTTGGAGTTTTTTGATATAGATACACAAAATGATTTAAAAAAATTAGAAATATTGGAGGAACAAATATGAAATTATTAAAAGAATATATTGAAAAATACGGGTCAGTTACTGATAGCTCTATTTTAAAAGTAGATAGCTTTATCAACCATCAAATTGATCCTATTTTAATGATAGAGATTGGAGAAGAATTAAAAAAACGTTTTGAAGGAAAAAATATAAATAAAATTCTTACAATAGAAGCTTCTGGGATTGCTATTGGTATAGCTGCTGCTTATGCTTTCAAAGTTCCTATGGTTTTTGCTAAGAAAAAGAAACCTTCTACTATGGGAGATGCTTACAACGCTAATGTTCATTCTTTTACAAAGAAAACAGACTATAATATAACTGTTTCTAAAGAGTTTTTATCATCTGAAGATCGTATTCTTGTTGTTGATGATTTTTTAGCTATGGGAAATGCTATTATTGGACTTAAAAATATAATTGATCAAGCTGGAGCTTCTCTAGAAGGTGTTGGAATTGTTATTGAAAAAGGATTTCAACCAGGTGGGACTATATTAAAAGAGCAAGGAATCCACCTTGAATCCCTTGCTATTATTGAATCTTTAGAAGATAATACAATTACTTTAAGATAATTAAGTAACCAAGGCTGGAAAGAATCCTAATATTGTAAATACAATTACAATTATTAGGATTTTTTTCCTTTCTTTTTTTAAAACCTCATCTTCATTTTGAATTTTTATCTCTTTAGAATTCTTAACCCAACTTAAATATCCCAGTATAGAGGCCATTATGTATCCTATTGTATAGCAGATTACATCTGCTCCATCAAAGGTTCCTATAAAAGTACCATGTCCTCCATAGATCCCTTGAAACACTTCTATTCCAATCATAGTAAAAAATATTATATTAAATATATTTTGAGCCTTTTTGTAAAAAACTCTATTATGTAAAATGGATACACCCATTGAAAATAACCATAACCCATCTGGTAAGGAGTATATTACCCAATTAGGTATGTGTTTTCTATAAACCCATACTACTTTTCTTATTGATCTAACATGAGAATCTAAATTCATCAACTCTACAATTTGATAGTAAAAAAGCTTTCTACTTCTAAAAAGTAAATATATTAAAACGGCTAAAGCAAATGATGCTAAAACTATAAATATTTTATTCAGTGACCTCTTTTCCAAAAATACCTTTTTCATTTAGATATCTCACCACTTTCTCTACTCCCTCATCTATAGTTTCATAAAATATCTCTGAATCATAAATATACTTTTCAATACTCTTTTGATAAAGAGGATCATAGTAATCTAACATTAGTACTTCTGAAAGTTCATCTATTTTATTATCTTTTAACATTTGAGAGTATTCTTCATATTTTTCTTTACCAATATATCTTCCTACTTTATCTAAACATTTTTGAAGTTCATCTACTGTTGCACCTGCATAATCTTCTCTTATTACTTCTACTCTATTTTTTATTGTTGTTTCTAATGATAAATGTACTCCATTACCTAAAGATTGAAATACATCTTCAGGAACATATACATTTCCAATTCTTTTACTTTCACTTTCTGCAATTACATATTGAGGTTTATTTTTATAAAAATAATCAAATATTAAAGAATCAAATTTTTTCTGACTCTGCTCCTCTTTTTCACAAACTCCACCAAAAAATGAACCCTTGTGATTAGCCATCTTTTCTAAATCTAAAACTGAATATCCCTTATTCTCTAATTGCTGTAAAATTTTTGTTTTTCCTATACCTGTTTTTCCATGTAAAATAATATACTTTACATCTTTATTATAAGTTTTTATATTCTCTAAAATATACTGTCTATAAGCTCTATATCCTCCTTCTAACTTCCAAGTTGTATATCCTAAAGCTTCAAATAAAGCTGACATAGATCCACTTCTCATTCCACCACGAGCACAATAAAATGCTAGTCTACCTTTAGCATGTTTTTGAACCTCTCTAAATATATCAGGTAATCTTTTTGCAATAGCTTCAACCCCTAATTCTTTAGCTTTTTCAGGTGAAACTTGTTTATAAGCAGTTCCAACATCTACTCTCTCTTCATCTAAAAGTAATGGTATATTTATAGCTCCTGGAATAGGCTCTTCTTTAAACTCTTTTGGAGTTCTTACATCTATCAAAGTGTAGTTCTTCTCCTTCAACAAATCCTCATATTTTACTAAAATCATTTTTTCCTCCATTTTTTATGCTTATTATATTTTACTATGATTTTTAATAAAATTGAATATTATTTATATAAAAAATATCTTTATTATGATAAAATCTATTAAGAAATTAACTTTTAAAAAGAAAGGAAGTTATGAAAACAAAAGCAAAAGAGTTACTAAAAACTATTTATGGATATGAAAATTTTAGAAAAGGACAAGATATAATTATAAATAATATCCTTTCTAAAAAAGATACTTTAGGTGTTATGTCAACTGGTGGTGGAAAATCTATCTGCTATCAAATTCCAGCTTTAATTTATCCTCACCTTACCATTGTTATCTCTCCTCTTATCTCCTTAATGAAAGATCAAGTAGATTCTTTAAAATATTTAGGTGTAAGAGCTGGATTTTTAAACTCTACACTGAGTAAAGAGGAATATCTTAAATTAGTTCAAGGAATTAGAAATAAAAGTATCAAAATTCTCTATATTGCACCAGAAAGATTAGCAAATGAAAAATTTATAAACTTTATAAAAAATATACAACTATCTATGATTGCTGTTGATGAAGCTCACTGTATTTCTCAATGGGGACATGACTTTAGAAAAAGTTATCTAGAAATTCCAGATTTTTTAAATAAAATCAATCAACGACCACAAATTTTAGCACTTACTGCCACTGCTACAAGTAAAGTTCGACAAGATATAATTGAAAAACTTAATTTACAAAATCCTAAAGTTTCTGTTGATGGATTTGACAGAGAAAATATTACTTTTAAAGTTGAAAAGGGAGTTGTTCCAGAAGCATTTATCAGTGAATATTTAAAAAGAAATTCAAAAAAATCTGGAATAATATACGCTGCTACTCGTAAAGAAGTTGATAATTTATATAGTTATTTACAACTTAAAGGATTTAGTGTGGGAAAATATCATGCTGGTTTAGATGAAAAAGAACGTACAGAGTTTCAGGATAAATTTTTAAGAGATGACGTTAAAGTTATGATTGCTACTAATGCTTTTGGAATGGGTATTGACAAATCTAATGTTAGGTATGTAATACATAGAAATATTCCAAAAGATTTGGAAAGTTACTATCAAGAAGCTGGAAGAGCCGGAAGAGATGGTGCGCCTTCTGAGGCAATACTACTTTTCTTCGAAGAAGATGTTTCGACTCAAGAGTTTCTAATTGAACAAAATGAAGAAAGTTCAAATCATTTAAAAAATACAAAAAGAAAAAAACTCGATCAAATGATTGATTATGCTTACTTAGAAAGTTGTTATAGAGAATACATTTTAAAGTATTTTGGTGATAAAAGAATTAAAAATTACTGTGGCAATTGTGGTAATTGTAAAAATTTTAAAGATGTTAAATCTTTTACCCTAGATGCACAAAAGGTTTTTTCATGCATCGGTCGTACAAAAGAAAGTATTGGTATCTCTACTCTAACTAATATTTTAATGGGAAAAATTGATACAAAAATTGAAAGAAAGGAGTATTTTAAACTTACTACATTTGGAATTATGTCCTCTTATAATCGAACTAATCTTGAAGAGTTTATATACTATCTTATATCTGAAAACTATTTAGAACAAAGTGCCGGAAGTTTTCCCACACTCAAATTAACTCCTAAAGCCTTTGAAGTTTTAAAGAATATCAAAGCTGTATTTAGAAGAGTAAATGAATCTGTAACATTTGATTATTTTGAAGATCCACTTTTTGAAACATTAAATAACTTAAGAAAAGAGATTGCTCAAAAAGAGGGAGTTCCTCCCTATATTATTTTTTCAGACTTAACTCTTATGGAAATGGCTGAAAAAAAGCCTCAAAATCGTTGGGAAATGTTAAAAATTAGAGGAATTGGTAATCAAAAGTTTAAAAATTACGGAGATCTTTTTTTAAAGACAATTAATAAACTTTCTCCCCAAGAAATCGATATGCTTTATGTAGATAATATTATTGATGAAAAGTATTTAGGTAATAAACAGCTCATAGAATTAAAAAAAGCTTTAAATACTGAAATTACAACTGATGAATTAAAAGAGATTTTAATAAAAACTCTTTTTACTAACTAACTACGAGGTGAACTAATGTTATTTGAATTTTTTATAGCTAAAAAACATATTTGCGAACATAAAAAACAAAGTTTTATTGGTATTATTGGTATTGCTATAGGTATTATAGTTCTTACTGTATCTATTGGTATTTCAAATGGATTAAATAAAAATATGATTGATAGTATTCTTTCTCTATCTAGTCATGTTACTGTTATTGGCAATGAAAACTTAAAAAATTATGATTCTTTAGAAAATACTTTTGAAAAATATCCAGAAGTTAAAGGAGTAATTCCTAAAGTTTCTAGTCAAGGAATTGTTAAATATAACGGAATTTTAGGAACTTATGTTTCTGGAGTTAAACTAGATGGATTAGATTTAAAAAAAGCTATTCCTGCTCTTAATTTAGAAAGTAAAATAAAAAGAGGAAGTATTGATTTATCAAATAAAAAAGGTGTTTTAATTGGAGAAGAACTTTTAAATAGAATTGGTGGTAACATTGGAGATCCTATTAATATAATTTCTGCAAATAATAAGGAATTACAATTAGAAATAATGGGAACTTTTCAAAGTGGATACTACGATTATGATTTATCAATGATTATTTTACCTCTTCAAACTGCCCAGTATATAACAGAAAGAGATGGAACAATTAGTTCAATCGATTTAATTTTAAAAAATCCATATGATGCTGATAAAATTTCTAATAAAATTTATTCTGATACAGGTCTTTATAATAGAACTTGGGGAAGTCTAAATCAGAATCTTTTAAAAGCTCTTACTCTTGAAAAAACAGTAATGATTATAGGTTTCTCATTAATTGTTATTATAGCTGGGTTTGTAGTTTGGGTAATTCTAAATACAATGGTAAGAGAAAAAATTAGATATATAGGAATTATGAGATCAGTTGGAATATCTCATAGCTCTATTATTAAAATATTTTTAATCCAAGGAATAATCTTAGGTTTAACTGGAATTGTTTTCGGAGTTGCTATATCTTTGTTTTTACTTTGGTATATTAAAACATACTCTCTTCCAGGTATATCTTCTATATATTATTTAACAAAAGTTCCAATAGAGTTATCGTTAAAAGAGTTACTAACTATTGTAGGAGCTAATATATTATTGATATTCTTATCTAGTGTATTTCCTGCATATAGAGCTGGAAAATTAAAAATTGTGGAGGCTTTAAGACATGACTAAAAACATTGTACTTGAATTAAAAAATATTTGTAAAAACTATTCAACTAAAACAGAAACTTTAGAAATTATTAAAAACTTAAACTTACAAATTGAAGAGGGTGATTTTATATCTATTCTTGGACAATCTGGTTCAGGAAAAACTACCTTATTAAACTTAATTGGTCTTTTAGATTCTCCTACTTCTGGAAATATTTATATTGATAATGAAAATATTTCTGTAAATAGTTCTAATATTGATTTAGTACGAAATAAAAAAATTGGTTTTGTTTTTCAATTTCATTATCTTTTACCAGAATTCACTGCTTTAGAAAATGTTATGATACCCGCTCTAACTCAAGATTATTCTAAAAAGAAAGAGATTGAGAAAAGAGCTCTTGAACTTCTTAAAGAGGTTGGAGTCGATCATAGAGCCAATCATAAACCAACTGAACTTTCTGGTGGAGAGAAACAAAGAGTGGCTATTGCTAGAGCTCTAATAAACAATCCTAAAATTTTACTTTTAGATGAGCCTACTGGAAACTTAGATAATGAGACAAGTGAAAAAATTTTTAATATTTTCAAACAAATTAATAGCAAAAAACGTCAAACAATTATAACAGTAACACATTCAAGAGAGCTTGCTGAGATATCTAATAAAAAATTATTCTTAAAAAAAGGAATTCTTTCAGAATAAAGGTATAGATAGAGTAAGAAAGCTACATAAATATCCATAAGGGGTGGTTTGTATGAGAATAAACTATAATACTAACGGAGATCTTGTTATTACTGACGCCATCAAAAGTCATTGTGAAAAGAATTTTTCTAAATTAAAAAAATTCTTCGATAACATCTTAACTGTAAACGTTACTTTATCTGCTACAAAATCAAAAACAGGACCTCTACAAAGAGTCGATGCCAGAGTTCATGTGAACGGAAATGTGATTAAAGGTGTTTATACAGATGACGACCTTTATAATGCAATAGATCGTGTAACTGAAATTTTAGCAAAACAAATTAAAAAGCATAAGGAAAAATTAAGAGATAATAACCACTCTTCACCTAATATTCCTACTGCTAAAAAAATTACATTCGAATCTTCTGATAACTCAATTACTGTTGAATTTACGAAAAAAATTGAGAGTATCACAGTTAATCCTAGACCTATGGATGTAGAAGAAGCTATATTACAATTAGAAGCTTTAAATAAAGATTTCTATGTTTTTACAAATTCAGAAACTGGTGATATGAATATCGTTTATAAAAAAAGAAATGGAGATTACGGTCACGTAGAACCCGCTCATTTCTAAAAAAATTTAAGAATCCTAGTCTAGCTAGGATTCTTTTTTATTTATAACAAATAAACTGGTTTATTTTATTTGTTAAATGTGATAGAATATTATTATTGTGAACAAATTTATTATATATTAGGAGGTAAAATTGAAAAAAACAGATATTAAAATTGTCGATATTAAGAAAAGTTTCGACGGAGTTGATGTTTTAAAAAATATTAACTTAAATATTAAAGATGGAGAGTTTTTTTCTATTTTGGGTCCATCTGGATGTGGTAAGACTACTCTTTTAAGAATGATTGCAGGATTTATAACTCCTGATAGTGGAGCAATCTATTTAGGAGATGAGAATATAGTTGAATTAGCCCCAAATAAAAGGAACGTAAATACAATCTTCCAAAAATATGCTTTGTTTCCTCATTTAACAGTTTATGAAAATGTAGCCTTTCCTCTTAGGTTAAAAAAGGTTGATGAGAAAACAATTGATATTGAAGTAAAAAGATTCATCGAACTTGTTGATTTAAAAGATCATATGTACAAAAAGCCTAATCAACTTTCTGGTGGACAACAACAAAGAGTTTCAATTGCTAGAGCTCTTATCAATAAACCTGGTGTTTTACTGTTAGATGAACCTTTATCAGCATTAGACGCTAAGTTAAGACAGAATCTTTTAATTGAGCTTGATAATATTCATGATGAAGTAGGAATAACTTTTATTTTCATTACACACGATCAACAAGAAGCACTATCTATCTCTGATCGTATTGCAGTTATGAATAAAGGAGAGATTTTACAAGTAGGAACTCCTGCTGAAGTTTATGAAGCTCCTGCTGATTCATTTGTAGCTGATTTTATTGGTGAGAATAACTTTTTTGAAGGTGTGGTAACTGAAATTTTTGATGAAACATATGGAAAAATTCAAAGTGAATCTCTAGGTGAATTAATTTTTGAATTAGATAAACCTGTTAAAATTGGAGATAAAATCAGAGTTTCAATAAGACCTGAAAAAATTAGAGTTTCTAAACATATACCTACTGGACTTTCAAATAAACACAATACTTTAAAAGTTTATGTAGACGAACTTATTTATTCAGGATTCCAAAGTAAATATTTTGTTTGGGTAAATGGTGATAAGAATATTCTATTTAAAGCTTTTAAACAACACGCTGTTTATTTTGATGAAGAAGACAATGATACAATACACTGGGATGAAGATGCCTATATATCTTGGCATGCTGATGATAGCTTCTTAGTTGAGGTGATATAATTGAAAAAAATATCTTCTGGAAGTTTTTACAGTATTCCTTTAACTCTTTGGATGTCTGTATTCTTTGTCATTCCAATGCTTATTGTTTTAAGTTATGCTTTTTTAACAAAAGGAACTTATGGTGGAGTTCAAATGATCTTCACTCTCAAAAATTTCAATGTATTTTTTGAGCCTATATTTTTGAAAATATTATTTAGAACAATATATATATCTATAGCTGTGACTTTTATAACAGTACTTTTAGCTGTCCCTACTGCATACTTTATTGCTAGGTCTAAATTTAGACAAGAATTACTTATCCTTGTTATTATTCCATTTTGGACTAATTTTCTAATTAGAATATATGCTTGGATATCAATCTTAGGTTCAAATGGATTTTTAAATACATTTTTAATTAAATTAGGAATAATTGAAACTCCATTAAAGCTATTATATAATACTGGATCGGTTATTTTAATAACTGTTTATACTAGTTTACCCTTTGCTATATTACCACTTTATGCAATTATTGAAAAATTTGATTTTTCTCTAGTTGAAGCTGCAAGAGATTTAGGAGCTACTAATAGTCAAGCTTTTAGAAAAGTATTTTTACCAAATATTAAATCTGGTATCATTACAGCTATTTTATTTACTTTTATTCCTGCAATGGGATCATACGCAATCCCTAAGCTTGTGGGTGGTACTCAGGCTACTATGCTTGGAAATATCATTGCCCAACATTTAACTGTAACAAGAAACTGGCCTTTAGCCTCTGCTATATCTGCTATGCTTATCTTAGTTACATCAATTGCTCTATTAATTTTTATGAGAGCTGAAAAAAAGTCTAAGGAGGTAAGTGATGAATAGAAGAAGAACATCTTTATTTTTCTTTATTCTTTCTATGATATTCTTTTATTTACCACTAGTAATTCTTGTTATGTATTCCTTTAACGAAGGTAGATCTAGTACTTGGCAAGGGTTCTCAATGAAATGGTATAAAGAGCTATTTTTATATTCTGATAATATTTGGAAAGCTTTTAAATATAGTTTAATAATCGGAGTTTTATCTAGTACAATATCGACACTAATTGGAACTTTAGGAGCTATTGGTATACATTGGTATAACTTTAAACATAAAAATTATTTAAAAGTTATTACTTTTTTACCTTTAGTTATTCCCGATATAATTCTAGGAGTTTCTCTTTTAATTATGTTTGCTACAGTAAAGTTAGAATTAGGATTAACTAGTATTTTTATAGCCCATACAACATTTAATATACCTTTTGTTTTATTTATTGTTTTATCTAGACTTGGAGAGTTTGACTACTCTATTGTTGAGGCTGCTTATGATCTTGGTGCTAATGAGTTTCAAACATTGAAAAAGGTAATTTTACCTATGTTAATGCCTGCTATAATATCTGGATTTTTAATGGCTTTAACTTTATCATTTGATGATTTCGTTACAACGTTCTTTGTTGCTGGACCTGGATCTTCTACATTACCATTAAGAATATACTCTATGATAAGGTTAGGAGTTTCTCCAGTTGTAAATGCATTGTCTGTATTACTTATTGTTTTATCCATAGCTTTAACCCTATCTACAAAAAGTTTACAAAAGTACTTTGTAAAATAGGTTTTTATATAGTATAATACTAGCAGAAAAAACAGGAGGGCATATATGAAAAAAATCATTAAATTACTATCTCTAGTAGTGATGTTAGCTGTAATGGTGAGTTGTTCATCTACTAGTAAAACTCAAGCAGTAAAATATAACGATATTAGAGCTACTTTTGTAACAACACAAGGGGATATTAGTTTCTATTTATATCCAGAAGCTTCCCCAGTAACTGTAGCTAATTTTATAAACCTTGCAAAAAGAGGATTCTATGACAATACAAAAATTCATAGAGCTGTAGAAAATTTTGTGGTTCAAGGTGGAGACCCTACTGGAAGAGGAGATGGAGGACCTGGTTATTCTATTCCTGATGAATTCTCTAAATGGTTAGATTTCTATCAACCAGGAATGTTAGCAATGGCAAATACAGGACCTGAAACAGGAGGATCACAATTCTTCTTTACTCTTTATCCTGCTGATTGGCTAAACAATAAGCATACTATATTTGGAGAATATATTGAAGAAAAAGATTTCAACAATATCAAAAAATTAGAAGTTGGAGATGTTATTAAAGAGATTAAATTTACAGGAGATGTTGATTTATTCTTATCTTTACATAAAGCACAAGTAGAAGAGTGGAATGCTACATTAGATAAAAATTTCCCAAATTTAAAGAAATATCCTATAAAGGATAAAAATGAATTCAGTGGAGAATCTCAAGCATACTATGATGAGCTTCAAAGAATTTATACAAAGAAAGATCAAAAAGAAGAAGAAGAAAAGGAATGGTTCATTCCTAGATTTATAAGAGCTACTGAGAAAAAAATAAAAGATTCAAAAAATAATTAATTAAATAAAAAAAGAGGCATTGCCTCTTTTTTTTATTACTCTTGAGTTTCTTTAACTCTTCTAATCATATCCATAGCTTCAAATCCACCCTCTAAAACTACCTTTACAGTTGAATTTGGATTAGCAGCTTCTACAACTTCTTCTCCTGCTTTAGTTATTAAAGTCATCTTAGGCATTACAATAACTCTAGGTTTTCCTGAAGTAGTTATAACTTCTAAAGATTCTCCTGCTAAAACTCTATTTCTAATTCCTAAAACATATTCATTTTCTCCAATTTTTTCCTCTATTTTAGCAACTAATTGGTGTGTTTGACTATAAGAATTTCTATCATTATAGTTATTAGCTTCTGCTCCTGGTTGCCCATGATAGAACCCTTGAGTGTATGATCTATTAGATGTTGATTGAATCTCTTCCATCCAAGTTGGGTCATACTCATATTCTCCTG
The DNA here is from genome assembly GCF_014250655.1 of Cetobacterium sp. 2G large. Taxonomy (NCBI): domain Bacteria; kingdom Fusobacteriati; phylum Fusobacteriota; class Fusobacteriia; order Fusobacteriales; family Fusobacteriaceae; genus Cetobacterium; species Cetobacterium sp. 2G large. The sequence continues at coordinate 1,107,675 of NZ_JACHTH010000005.1, forward strand.
CATAATATTTATTTATTGCTTCTTTATATACTTTTACAGCATTTGAAACATAATAAATACCTTTCATTCTACCCTCAATTTTTAAAGAGTCTACTCCTAAATCAAGAATTTTATCTATAATCTCTATTGTACATAAATCTTTTGAGTTGAATATATACGTTCCTCTTTCATCCTCATAAACAGGCATATACTCATTTGGTCTCGTTTCTTCAACTAAATTATACTTCCATCTACATGATTGAGCACAATCTCCTCTATTAGCATCTCTACCAGTCATATAGTTACTTAGTAAACATCTTCCAGAAACTGACATGCACATTGCTCCGTGAACAAATACTTCTAACTCAATATCAGGTACTTTAGCTCTTATTTCAGCAATGTTATCTAAAGATATTTCTCTTGCTAAAACTACTCTTTTAGCTCCTAAATCTTTCCACATTTTTACTGAACGCCAGTTAGTATTACTTGCTTGAGTACTTACACTTATATTTAAGTTAGTGTGTTCTTTTACAACTTGGAATACTCCTAAGTCTGCAACTATTACACCATCTACTCCAATCTCTTCTAAATATTTTACATAATCTGGTAATAACTCTAATTCATTATTATGAGGTATTATATTAAGAGCTACATATACTCTTTTTTCCATTGAATGTGCATATTCAACAGCCTCTTTTAACTCCTCATCATTAAAGTTGTGACTTCCAGCTCTTAGGTTAAACATTTTTCCTCCTAAGAATACTGCGTCTGCTCCATAATGGAAAGCCATTTTTAACTTTTCCATATTTCCTGCTGGAGCTAATAATTCTGCTCTTTTCATTTTTTTCTCACCTTTCTATTCAACCTTAGTTGTGTAATCTCCAAACTTGGTAATTTCGTGGAAGAACTTCAAGTTTACAGTTCCAACTGGTCCATTTCTTTGCTTTCCTATGATAACTTCTGTTATACCTTTTTGTTCTGACTCATCATTATAATAATCATCTCTATATAAAAATACAACCATATCAGCATCTTGCTCAATTGCTCCTGATTCTCTTAAGTCTGATAGCATTGGTCTTCTATCAGCTCTTTGTTCTGGAGCACGAGAAAGCTGTGATAGTGCAATTATCGGTATATCTAACTCTCTAGCTATCCCTTTTAACGATCTTGAGATATCTGAGATTTCTTGCTGTCTATTATCTGATTTTCCACTTGTTCCTTTTATAAGTTGCAAATAGTCAATTAAAATCATATCTAATTTTCCAGCCGCTTTTAATCTTCTTGCTATGGATCTAATCTCTAAAACATTTACATTGGGAACATCTGCAATATTTATTTCAGCATTTGCTAATTTACCACTGGCAATTCCTAATTTTCCCCAATCGTCTTCTCCTAAAAATCCATTTCTAATCTTTTGTAATCCTATACCAGCCTCTATAGCTAAAAGTCTTTGTAATAGTTGTGAACTTGACATCTCCAAACTAAATACTAAAACTCCTTTTTCAGCCTTCATAGCTGCATTTAAAGCTAAGTTTAAAGCAAAGGCTGTTTTTCCCATAGATGGTCTAGCAGCTAGAATTACTAAATCTGACGGATGGAATCCACTTGTCATTTCATCAAAATGTTTAAATCCACTTGATATTCCAGTTGTTACACCTTTATTTTGTAAAAGTTGCTCTAATCTTTCAAATTCATTTGTAACAACTTCTTTTAAACTAACAATGTCTTTTGACTCTTTACTTTCAGCAACTTTAAATATCATTCCTTCAGCTTTATCTAATATAGTATCCACATCTTCATATCCTTCATAAGTCATTTCTACTATTTTAGTTCCAATATCTCCAAGTTTTCTTAAAGTTGCCTTTTCTTTTATAATTCTTGCATAAGTCAAGATATTTGCTGCTGTTGGCACTTCTTCTATAATTTCATAAAAGATAGCTTCTCCACCAATATCATCAAACTTATCTTTTCTTTTTAATCTATCCATAACTATAATTGGATCTATTGATTCCCCAGAACCATATATCTCTTGCATAACTTCAAAAATCAATTTATGAGCCATTTTATAAAAATCACTTGAGGTAATAATTTCTATTACCTCACTAAAAATATCTGGCTTCAAAAAAATACCACCTAGAACCGACCTTTCAGCTTCTAAACTACTTGGAATTTTTCTAAGTTTTTCTATATCTTCCATATTTCACTATCCTTTTATAACTACTAAAACCTCAGCCTTTACATCTGTATGTAATTTAACAATTACTGTATGTTCTCCTAAGCTCTTAATAGTGCACTCTATTTTTTTTCTATCTATATCTAGTCCAAATTCTTTTTTTAATTCAGCAGAAATCTCTTTATTTGTTATTGCTCCAAATAGTTTTCCATTATCTCCTGTTTTTCCAACTATTGATAATTTTTTACTCTCTAATAATGCTTTTACTTCAATCGCTTTTTTCTTTTCTTCTTCAGCTTTTTTAGCATCTCTTATTTTTTTATTCTCTATCTTTTTTAACTCCTCTGGAGTTGCTACAATTCCTTTATTATTTTTTAATAGGAAGTTTTTTGCATACCCTTCAGAAACACTTACAATCTCTCCTTTTCTTCCTTGTCCTGCCACATCCGCTGTTAAAATTACTTGTATTTTTGACATAAAAACTCCTCCTAATTATTTTATGATTTTACTATTTTAATTTTTATTCCACTAGCTAATGCTCCAAAAATAAATGCAAATTCTGGAGATATTAAAGCTAAAAATACACCTACTGTAAAACATAAAGATTGTTTTTTTACTTTTTCATTTAATATACTTGCAACAATCTTCATAAAATACATTATGTAAACTATTTTTAAAACTTCTAATATATTACTTGTTAAATTTCCTCCAAAAGAAGTATATTTCTCTATAAAAAATACAACTATATAAGGAATTAACCATAAATATGAAGCTTCCCACTTAAAGAAATCTTCTTTATTTAAAAAGTAATATGTTAAAAATACTGTCATATTTAAATACGCAAATACTAAATATGTAAAATTATCTTTAATATACTTAAATGCCATATCTACTTCATATTGAGTAAATGTTGTTTTTTGTAAATATAAACTTTTTAATTGTTCAAATCCTATATTTAACCCAACTCTATTAAAATATATGTATATACAAACTCCAATACCTATCAATAAGCTTGTTATAAATATTCTATCAAAATATTGTATTTTTCTGTCATATCTTTTTAATATATAGTAAAGAACTTCTATTGAAACAAAAACTCCAATATAAGTTACTAAAAAATGTATATCTATCCAACCTATAGCAACTAAAGCAACTACATTGGCTATAATTTTAGTTTTTAAATCTGCATTTTCTAATTTTTTGATTTTATAATATGGTAAAATCCAACTTAAAAAAGGCATCGAGGTAGAAACTAAAAATAATGCTGCTATTATTATTCCTGTTATTAAAAACATTAATCCTCCTAAAACTTTATCAGGATAATTATACCATAAAGGTAGAGTTTTGTTAAGCTATATTATTTCTCCTCCAAAAAAATCTATTATTTTTTTAGAAAAATCCTCAGTTTCTCCTCTATCTTTATTTTTATTAACCTCTTGCAATTCATATTTTATCATAATTTTTGACTTAAGAACTTTTCTTGCTACATCTAAGAACAATGTTCTATAAGGTTCTGTTTCCATCATATTTTTTGCAAATCCCTGATCTTCTGGAAACCCAATAGTTAAAGTGTTGTTTGAAAAATCTTTAAAATATGCTTTAATTAAAAATGCTCCAAATGTCATTTTTACTTTTTTAGACTCTTCTATTATTTTATTCCAAGATTTTTTTACTTCATCATAAGTTACTTTAGATACAATTTCTTGATTAACATCATTTTCTGAAATGTCTACTACATCCTTATCAACTTCTTGAACTTTTTCTATAATTTTCTCAACTATAACCTCTTTTTCTTTTCTCTCTGTTAATCTATTTAAAATAACATATCCAATTAGACGTTTATCCTCTTCATAACGAAATTTCGATAAAATATCATAAATTGTGTCAATTATTTCTAGACCTTTTTCAGTTTCTAAATCACCTTTTATAATTCTATCTTTAGCTCTTTTGGCTAAATCTTTAAAAAATAACTCTATATCTATAGAATTTTTCCAGATATCTTCTAAAAGTTCAATTCCTTGAGACTGATTTTTATTCTCTATAGCTTCTATAAATAAATCTATAGTTTTCAAAGGAGTTATTCCTAATACATCCTCTGCTTTTTCAATTACAATATTTTTTTCCTCTGTATTTATCATAAGTCTTTCTAAAATTGATATTGAATCTCTCATGCTTCCACCAGAAGCTTCATAAATAGCGACTAAACTAGGTTCATCTATTTTATATCCTTCGCTATCTACTATATATAGTAATTTCTCTCTCATATCTCTATAATTAACACTTTTAAAATCATATCTCTGACATCTTGAGATGATAGTTGGTAAAATTTTATCAGGCTCTGTTGTAGCTAAAATAAATAGAACATGCTCTGGAGGCTCCTCTAAAGTTTTTAAAAGAGCATTAAAAGCTTCTTTAGTTAACATATGAACTTCATCTATTATGTAAACTTTTTTTCTTCCCTTAGTTGGGCTATAATTTATCTTTTCTTTTAATTGTCTTATTTCATCGATTCCTCTATTTGAAGCTGCATCTATTTCAATTAAATCTAAAAAATTTCCCATAGAAATCTCTTTACAATTTTCACATACGTTACAAGGTGTATCTGTTATACCATTTGTTAAACAGTTTACACCCTTTGCCATAAGTCTAGCTATAGATGTTTTTCCTACACCACGAGGTCCTGTAAATAAATAAGCGTGTGCTAACCTATTAGATTTCAATGAGTTTTTTAAAGTCTGAACAATCTCTTGCTCTCCTGCAATCTCTTCAAAACCTTTTGGTCTGTATTTTCTATATAATGTTACGTGCATTTTTTCCTCCTAAGGCCTAGAGTTTTACTCTAAGCCATAGTTATTCATCTTTGTTCTCAATGTATTTCTTGTTATTCCAAGTAGTTCAGCTGTTTCAACTTTTTTACCACTTGTTATCTCTAAAACCTGACGTATTAACTCTTTTTCTACTTTTGATATTATTATCCCATAATAGTTATTTTGTTTATTATTTTTTAATCCTAGAAGCTCTCCCTCTATCCAATCAGTTAATACCCAACTTTGGTTATCCCCTTTTCTTTTAGATATTTTATTTCCTGTTACATTTCCTGGTAATTCTTCAACTAGAATAGAGCTTCCTCTACAAAGAGCTACTGCTGACTTTATAGCATTTTTTAATTCATTTACATTTCCTGGCCAATCGTATCTCATTATTTTTTTCATTGCAGGTTTACTTACACCTTTTACAGCTTTATGTAACTCTTCATTACAACTAGATAAATAATGATCTATTATAAATGGAATATCATCTTTTCTCTCTCTTAGTGGTGGTATATTAATCTCTAATATTTTTAATTTATTATACAATTCATCAATAAATAATTTTTTATTAATTAATTCTTCTAAATTTTCACTTGTAGTAGCTACTATTCTTATATCCATTTCGATAGGTTCAGATCCACCCATTCTAAAAAATTCTCCCTCTTGTAATAAATACAAAATCTTTGATTGCATATCTAAGCTTAAAGACTCTATATTTCCTAGGTGCAGCGTTCCTCCATTAGCTTTTTCTAAATCTCCTATTTGTAAAAACGCTGCTCCTTCAAAGGCTCCTTTTTCATAACCAAATAACTTTCTTTCTAGAAGATTATTCTGAAAAGATGTACAATTTACTGATAAAAATGGCTTTGTATTCCAATCACTAAATTGATGTATCGCTGTTGCCACACTACTTTTTCCAGTTCCTTTCTCTCCCACTACTAAAACTGGAATTCTACTATTTGCAACTCTTCCAATCATCTTATATACTTCTACAATCTCTTTTGTTTGTCCTATTAATTTGTCTCCAGTATTTTTATTTCTGTCTACTCTTTCAGCTAAAAGTTTGTGATCTTTTACTGCTTTTTCTAAGATTTTATTAACATCTTTTGGACTAATTGGTTTTAAAATATAGTCATAAGCACCTGCTTTTATCACACCTGCAACTAATTTTAAGTTTGAAGTTTCTCCCATTATTATAATTACTGATCTTTTATGTGTTTCTGTAATTTTTTTAACAAGGTTAACTAATGCGTCTTGTTGTAAATTTGTTTCATCAATTACAACAGCCTCATATTTTCTCTCTTTTAATAGCTCCATAAAAGAACTAATATTTTCTGCAAACCTTAATTCATTTTCAAAATTACTTTCTAACTCATCTTTTAATTCATTTTCTAATCTAAATCCTAAAAGAGTCAAATCTCTTCACCATCCTCTAATTTTTACTTCTATTTATGAAGCTCCTAAAAGTTTAAAACTATATTCTAAATTAACATTCCCTTTTATATTTAATCCATTTTTTGTTAAATAGATTCTCCAAGTTCTTGCAATTTCTTCTATAGCCATATTTATTTCTGGAACTCCACTACCCTTTTCTATAAATACTGATGTAACTTTACCTGTTTCATCTATTTGTATTTTTAATAATACTTTACCTTGCATACCTCTTAGCTGAGCAGCTTCTGGATATCTAGGTTCTCTATTTCCTTGATCCCATTTAGCAACTACATCTCCATCTTCTACTCCTAATCTATAACCACTTGGAAGTCCATCAGCTCCGTTTTTTTCTACCATAGTTTTAAATCCTAGCTCCTCTTCTCCCTCTCCTTGAAAAGCTAAATCTTTACTACTTTCATCTAACTGATAATCTACGCTTTTATCTAAAATTGTATCATCTTTAGATATTGTTATATCTTTAGTTGGATCTATTGAAGATTTTTTTTCAGCTTCTTGCAAATCTTTTTTATTTAATAACTCATTCTTTAAATCACTATTTATCTCTCTAGTTGAAGGTTTATCAATGGCTAAGAACTCTGTCTCTCTCTTTGAAATACTTTTTGCTAAATCATCTAATGAAAGTTTTTTAGTTTCTTTTATCTCTTGTTTTTGCTCTACTGGTTTAGGTTCCTCTTTTTTAACAACTTTCTTTTCCTCTTTTTTCTCCTCTTTTATAGGAGTAACTTTTTTCTTTGGCTCTAGCTTTGTTGTTGTTCTTTTAGTATTTGTTTCAAGAGAAACTAAACCAACCTTTAACTTTTTATCAACTATTTCATCTATTTTAATTCCAGGAATCAAAAATAAAATAAGAAGGTTTATGATTACCGATGCTATAAATATTTTTAAATCATTATTTTGTCTATTCATAGATTCGCACCTACTTTCCAGGCGAAGCTGTATCTATATCTAAAGAAATAGCTCCTGCCTCTTTAGCTGCTGTCATCGTATCTACAATTATACCATGATTAACACTTTTGTCAGCACTAATGATAACATTTTTATCTTCTGATTCAATAAGCTTTTGTGCAAGTTCCTCTTTTAAATCTTTTGCACTTACTTTTTCCCTCTTACTTTTTCCTTTATCCTTATAACTTATAAAAAATTCTTTATCTTTCGTTACAATAACTTGCAACTCATTAACTGGCTTAGTACTTTTTACCGTAGATGTAGGTAAATCTATTTTTATACTACTATTAACATCTTCAAAAGTTGTAGCAACTAAAAAGAATATTAGCAACAGAAATACTACGTCTATTAAGGGAGTTAATTCAAGTATTAAAGAATTACCTGATCTTCTTTTAATTCTATTAAGTTTCATGCTCCCCCTCCTTTATTTTCTAAAGTAGTTTATTAACTCTGCACTACCCTTTTCCATATCATTAATCTGATCATCAATTTTTTTATTAAAATAGTTATATAAAATAATTGATGGAATAGCAACAAATAATCCTCCTGCAGTTGTCAATAGAGCCTGAGATATTCCACTTGCTAATACAGATGCATCTCCTGTTCCATGTAATGATACAGCTTGGAATGCTTTTATCATACCTGTAACTGTTCCTAATAAACCAATTAATGGTGTTGTATGAGCAACTACTGATAAAAGCCACATATTTCTTTCTAATTTTGGAACTTGAGCTAAAGCTACTTCTCTAGCTTTCTCTTCTAATGTCTCTACATTTGTACTTCTTGTTTTGTACCAATAGATTAAAACTTCCTTTATAACCTTAGCAGTTGAACTTTTTTGATTTCCTAAAGTTGTAATTGCCCCTTTAATATCGTTCTTTTCAATTGCACTACGTAATATAGGTCTTATTCTAGACATATCTATATTCTCATTTACTCTAAAATAAATTGCTCTTTCTATTATTACATACAACCCTAATATTGACATAAAAACTATAAAATACATAAGTATTCCACCATTAACTAACCAGTACATTCTATAGACCTCCTAATCTTTTGTGTTGTAATTTTAATTATAATGCTATTCCCAATGTAACTAATGCAACTACTCCTATTATGTACTTCCAAATTGGAGTTCCGCTATCAGTTTCAGTTAGACTCTTATTCATTGAATCGTTTGTTTCATTTATTTGAATAACTTGTTTTTGATCTTTAAACTTATCTGCAGTTATATTTTTATCATCTATTTTTATAACTTTTTTTTCTAACTGTACATTACTTTCTTTTGGATAACTTTCTAGTTGCTCTTTATTTACACCAGTTACCTGCTTATCAATAACTACATCCTCATTAGCAAAAACCCCTAAAGATAAAACCATTAAACCTGTAATAACTAATTTCTTCATATGTTCTCTCCTCCGTTAAAAAAATCTTTATATTTTTCAGAAAGTTTTAAATTCTCTCTTTTTAACTGCTCATAATATACTTTTGCTAAATCTTTTTTCTCAATTTTTAAATTTAAAAATATTAATTTCTCTAAGAAATAATCTTTATTTTTACTTTCTGTTCTTAACAATTCATCATATTGAGCTATTGCATCTTTAAAATTATTTAAATTCTCATATCCCTCTGCTGATCTTATTTTTGATTCTAGTGCGTATTCACTTGTAGGATATAAAACATAAAGTTTAGTATAATTTCTAACAGCTTCTTTTGTTAATCCAGTATTTTTTTCAATATTAGCCACTTGATACAATGCTTTATCTTTATATGCACTATTTTCTAAAACTAATATACTTTCATAATATTCCTTTGCTTTTGAAAAATCTTTTTTAGAATAATAATAATCTCCTAGTCCTAATGCTCCAAAATCTTTATAATCATTGGTTACTATTAATTTTTCAAATTCAACTTTTGCTTCTTCATGCTTTTTCTCTCTTTGAAGATGTTTTGCCATATAGTAACTTTTTTTGTTATCATTAGTTATTTTATTTATCCACTCTAATTCTTTTTGAATATTTTTAGTATTTTCAGATAACTCTATTATTTTCATAAGAGATTTTTCTTTTAAAACATCATCTTTAGTTTCACCATATAGTTTTTCATAAGTTTTTAAACTATTTGTATTATTTCCTTGAATTCCATATAGCTCCCCCTCCATTAAAAGAATATTATCTTTTAATTTTGAGTTAGGATATGATTTAAAAAATTCTTTACTTTTAGCATCAAACTCATTTGTATTTTTTAGTAGATATAAAGATGAAATCTCCCAATACAATCCTTTTTCTTTATATTCTGGATTTTTTGAGTTTTGTGCACTTATTCTATATGCATCTATTGCATCTTGGTATCTCTTTTCACTATAATATGTTTCTCCTATTTGAAACTGTGCATAATCTCCCATATTTGAAACTAATTTTAACTTCTCAAAATACTCTCTTGCTTTTTCTGGATTATCTAGTCTAAAGTAACTAATTGCAACTTTATCAACAACATCCTCTAATGCATATAAGTTATCTCCAGCTATATAAGCCTCTCCTGAATTTATTGCATCTGAATACTTTTCCCATAAAAAATAATTTTTTATTACATTGTATTTTGATTTTTCATAAAGAGATTTATCAACGTTATCTCCACTATTTAAAATTTGATTAAAATACATTTCTGCTTCATCGTATCTTCCCATTCCCATAGTAGCAATTCCCTTTTGATAAGTATTTTCTAAAGAAGCATCTTGAATGTTTAAATATTGCATTACATCACTGTATTTTTTTTGAGCTATCATAACTTCTATCAAACTAGAAACAATTTCAGGATCTCTATTTACTGCTAAATATTCTTTATAAAGATTTATAGCTTGTTCTCCTTTGCCTTCTGCTAGTAAATTATCTGAAGTTATTATCGTTATATTTTTCTTATATTCTTGGTCACTTGGATATTTTGTATTATACTCTTTTATCAGATTATTTAACTTTACTCTATCCTTTGTTTTACTCAAGGTTACAATCATTTTATAAAGAGATTCTTTATTAGGAGATATATTATAATTTTTAGCATAATATTCTTCTGCTATTTTAAAATCTCCCTCTTGGAAAGCCGAAGTTCCAATTAGATTATTTATTGCAATCTCTTCTTCTCTACTTAAATTTAATCCAACTGCTAAGTTTCTGTTATTTAAAACCCACTTATAATTTTTATTTAAATACTCAATAGATAATTGATAGTATATACTTTCATTTTTATATTTTGTTGGGTATAATTTTCTAAAATTTTCTAAAGAATTTTTATAATCTTTCAACCTATATTGAGAAAGTGCTATTCCATACCACACATCTATATCTTTAGTTGTTATTTTATTATAATAAGATAATGCGACATCACTTGATCCTCTAACTAAATAGAAATCACCAAAACTTTTTAATGCTGTATTATATAATTTTGGATCCGATGATAAACTAGATAATATATTTTCAGCTTCTTTAGCATTACCCTGCTTTAAGTAAATCTCTATCATTGTTAAAACTGATAGAGTTTTATATTCTGAACTTACATTGCTATTTTTTACTTTTTTGAAATACTCCAATGCTTTTGATGTTTCATTTGTCTTATAATAAGAAGATCCATATAGATAATTAACTAAGTCTCTATTTGTACCAACTTTTGCACCTCTATAATATTCATCTAAATAAACTATAGTTTTTATATATTGAGAGTTATTATATGCTGCTAAAGCAAGATTTAGCACAACATCTTCATAGTTCTTTCCTTGTACACTTAAAGCACTTGTAAGCTCCCTTTGAGCCCTGATATAATCTTTATTATCCATATAACCCTTTCCTATTGATAATAAAGCTTCTTCATAGTCATTTTTCCCTTCAGGAGTCGTTCTAACTATTAAATTTGCTGCTTTAGATGCTGTATCAAAATCTTTTAACCCTATATAAGATTTAGTTAAATATAAATATATATTATTACTTTCATTTTGATTTAATTTTAAATCTTTTAAACACCCGTTTAAAGTGTTTATTGCTTCTTGATATCTTCCCTCTACGTAATAAACTTGTCCCATTCTTATTTTTATATTTTTTATATATTTAGAACGTGGATATTTTGTTATAAAATTATTAGACTCTTGAAGTGCCATAGAATATTTTCTCTGAATAAACAGCTCATCCAAAAATTTAATATCCTCTTTTTCTGAGGCAATTAACCCAGAACATATTAAAAGTCCAGCAATAAATAGTTTTAATTTTCTCACGTTGTCCCCACCTCTCTTAATACCTTTCTTATTTCATCTACGGCTACTCTAGTATCTTTGCACGGCGTATTTATAATTTTATTAAAAACTCCGTAAACTGGTATTGGAAATGAATCTCTAACTCCAGAAGTTAAATCCCTTTTACAAGCTACAGCTATTACTAAGTTAGGTCTCTCTTCTTTTAAGTATAATCTAGCCAATGTTCCACCAGTAGCCACTTTTATGCTAATATGTTTAAATTCATCTTTTAATCTTATAATTTCAGATATATCACACAATCCACACATTTTACAATTTTCTATATTATTTGTTATTTTTAAATTACAATCATACTTTTGTATACAGTGAGGTAATAATATTGCTATCTTTTTTATTTTCTCTTTTTTTATTTTTTTTAAGACTCTCTTATTGTTAAAATTTATAAACTTTTTTGCGCTATTATTATCATATGGATTTTTAGTTATATATTCCAATAGTAAATACCTGAAGTATTGAAGTTCATATATAATTTTTAGTATATAAAATTTGCTCATTATTTCTCCTTAAATGAAAAAATATTATCCAAATTATACCATAAAGAATTTATCTTTGCAAAATAAAAACTAGCTCACTCTGTAAGCTAGTTTTTATGATCTAGTCTTTCAAAGCTAAAGGCATTACTATATAAGTATAATTATCTTCTTGTATATTTCTTGTTCTTACAGCACTATTTGATGTTGTAAACTCCAATGTGATAATATCTTTATCACTTGATTGAACAAACTCTAATAAGAACTTCACATTTAAAGAAATCTTAAGATTATCTCCTTCATAATTTACTTTTGCAATCTCTTTAGCCTTTGCAATCTCTCCTATTCCTTCAATTTCAATATCATTTCCAGATAAGGTAAATATTGCTCCAAACTTTGATTCTGAATTGTTTTTTACAAAAATTTGAATTCTTTTTAACATTTTTTCGAATTCAACTCTATTTATTTGTAATTTCTTGTTATATCCACTAGCTTCTAATATTGTTTTATAGTTTGGGAATGGTAAGTCAATAACTCTACTTATTATTGAGATATTTCCTAACTTAAAGTATAACTGCTTGTTTTTTTGTGTAAATGCAATCTCTTCTTCATTTCCGTTTCTTAATAATTTAGACATTGCATCTATTGTATTTATCGGGATACTAACTTTAAAAGTTCCGTCACTATCTAAATAGTCGTGCTCTAAATATGTTAAACGATAAGTATCTGTAGATATAAACTTTATTTTATTATTTTCAATCTCTACTCTTATACAATTTATTGATAAATTGTCACTAGACATCGAAGCTGAAAACTTTACTTTATCAAAATAATCAGCTAAATCTAATTTTTTTAATTTAAACTCGAACTCGTTATCTTCTAACTCTGATTCTTGAATTTTAGGAAACTCTTCTGCATTCATTAACATAAACTCAGAAGCTGAATCTGATGTTTCTATTGTTAAAACATCTTCTTTTATATTTAAAGTAATCTCTTCATCTTTGATTTCCTTTAAGTACTCTTCTACTAAATTATGTTGAAAAACAGCCTTTCCCTCTGCTATTACATCACATTCCATATGTGTTGATATTGTTAACTCTAAATTTGTTCCACAAAACCATAATCTATTCTCTCTTGTTTCCATATAAACATAAGAGATTATGGGTCTAATTTTATTTTCATTGATTGCTTTTTCTACTATTTTTATCTTCTTTAGAAATTCTAATCTATTAACTTTTAAAATCAATTTAACCTCCTTGCTTTTAATAGTAATAGTTTCCTTTTAGTAAGTCACTATAACGTATTCTTAATTTTTCTAATGTTTTTTGCTCAATCTGTCTTACTCTTTCTCTTGTTATGCTAAAACTTTGCCCAATATCTTCTAAAGTATGAATTTGGTTTCCATCAAATCCAAATCTAAGTTTTAATATCTGTTTTTCTCGATCGTTTAATTTATTTAATATCTCTTTTATCTGAGATGTACTCATCTCTCTAATTAGATTATCCTCTAAATCATTGTGCATCTCACTAGCTATAGTATCTTCTAAGCATATATCTTCTCCTATTGGAGAACTAAGAGATATTGTTTCTTGAAACTCCAGCATTAAATCTTGAACTTTTTCTAAATTTATACTTAATCCATCTGATATTTCATATATACTTGGATAATCACCTTTTAACATAACGGTATCCATTATAAATTTATTTATTTTATTCAACATATCATGTTTATATGACGGTATCCTTATCTCTCTACCTTTGCTTATTATAGCTTTACTTATAGCTTGTTTAATCCACCAAACAGCATATGTTGAGAATCTATACCCCTTCTCTACATCAAATTTTTCAATTGCATGAATTAAACCAAAGTTACCTTCACTAATTAAGTCTATAAAACTCATACCTTTACTTCCATATTTCTTGGCTACATTAACTACTAATCTCAAATTACATAAAATTAATCTTTCTCTTGCTTCAATATCACCATTTTTTGCTTTTCTTAAAAGTAATATCTCTTCATCTTTTCCTAACACTTCATACTCTTTTATATCATCTAGATAAAATGAAACTAAATCTTTTTCTGTCATACACACCCCATACCCTCATTAGTTATCTTTTTCTATTTTGAATCTCCGTGTTGCTTATTTAATTTTTTTATTTATGAATTTCTTTTAATGTAATTAATAATTTAAGTATAACTTGCAAAATTTCTTTTTAATAAAATTCTTCTTTTAACTCTCTTGTCATTAGCTCTTTAACCTTTTCTTTTGTGTTTGCTCCCTCGTATATTATCTCATAAATTGCCTCAACTATTGGCATGCTTATTCCTAACTCTAACTTTTTAGCATACACAGCCTTAACTGTAGGTACACCTTCAGCAACCATTACCATACTATTTAAGATGTCCTCTATTTTTTCACCTTTTCCAAGTCTTTCACCAACATATCTATTTCTACTATGTTGACTAGCACAAGTTACAACTAGGTCCCCAATCCCAGTCAACCCTGAAAATGTTCTTTCATCAGCTCCCATAACTTTTCCAAATCTTATCATCTCTGCGATTCCTCTTGTTATTAAAGCAGCTTTTGCGTTATCTCCATAACCTAATCCATCTGCGATTCCTGCTCCTATTGCTAAACAGTTTTTTACTGCTCCTCCTAGCTCTACTCCTGCTATATCTTCACTTACATAAACTCTAAAGTTTTCTGTGTTGAACAGTTCTTGAACTTTTTTAGCATTCTCTAGCTCTCCTGCTGCAACTATAGTTGTTGGTAGCTCTTGAGCTACTTCTTCTGCATGAGTTGGACCAGATAAAATCACTATATTTTTATGGTATTTTCCTTTTATCTCATCTTTCATAACATGAGATAACGTTTCTCCACTTAAAACTTCTATTCCTTTTGCTGTATTTATTAATATCATACCCTCTTCAATTTGTGAAGATACTATCGCCATTACACCTCTTAATACTTGTGATGGTACAGAGAAAATGACATATTTAACATTAGCCAAAAGTCCATCTAATTCCCACGTAACTTTCAGATTATCCGGAAATTTTACTCCTGGAAGCAATCTCTTATTTTCTTTTTCCAGATTTAATTTTTCAGCAATCTCTTTATTATGTTCCCACATTACAACTTCATAACCTTTTTTTGCTAAAATCATTCCTAAAGCTGTTCCCCAGCTTCCTGCTCCTATTACAACTACTTTTTCCATTTAATTTATCTCCTTACTTTAAATTAAATTTATTTTCTTTCCCTTCCATGAGCCTTTGAATATTTGCTTTATGTTTATAAATTACAAATATTCCAACTATTAGAGATATTACCACTAATGGAAGTCTAGTTGCGTCATCTCTTACAGGCATAAAATATGCTAAAATTGGTAATAACCCTGCACATATAACTGATCCTAAAGAGATGTATTTACTAATTCCTACCACAAGTATAAATACCAATACCAAAACGCCTACCACTTTTGGCATTAAGAAAAGAAAAACTCCTAAGCTTGTTGCTACCCCTTTTCCACCTTTAAATTGTAAAAAGAATGAAAAAGTGTGACCTAGTATAGCTACCAAACCTAATAATATAATATATATGCCACCAATATCAAATAAACTTGCTATATAAAGTGGAATATATCCTTTTAAAGCATCTAATATTAGAACCATTATACCATACTTTGGTCCTAAAATTCTATAAGCATTTGTTGCACCAGAGTTTTTGCTTCCATATTCTCTTATATCAATATTTTTAACTCCCTTTCCTAACCAAACACCACAAGGAAGTGAACCAAATATATATGCAATTACTGCAAATATTAAAAACTTTATCATAAAGCCCTCCTATTTTTTAACTAATCTTCCCACTACTTCAATATGGCTTGTTTGAGGAAACATGTCCACTGGTTTTACTCTAACTAACTTATATCCTTCTCTTTCTAAAATTTCTATATCTCTAGCAAAAGTTGATGGATTACAAGATATATATACAATCTCTTCTATTCCAACTTTAGATATATTTATTAGACTTTCCTCATCAATCCCTTTTCTTGGTGGATCTAATATTATTGAATCCACTTTTTCTGCTTTTATTAATTTTCCTAGCTCTTTATTTACATCCCCACATATAAATTGAACATTTTCTATATTATTTTCTTTTGCAGTTTGAATTCCATCTTTTACAGCTGATTCTACAATTTCTATTGAGTAAACTTTCTTTGCTTTTTTAGATAGAATCATTCCTATTGTTCCAGTTCCTGCATAAGCATCTACAATTTTTTTGTTTTCTATATTTTCAAACATACTTATAGCTAAACTATATAATCTTTTTGTTTGATCCAAGTTTATCTGGAAAAAAGATGTTGGAGATATATTAAAATGAATATTATCAATATCCTCTTTAATTGTTTTTTCTCCAAAAATAAGTAGATTTTTATGGCCTAAAGCTACATTCGTTTTTCTATCATTTAACGAAATATAAGTCGATGTAATCTCTTTAAACTTATCCATTACCTCTTTCAAAATACTTTTAATTTTTTCAGAAACTTTTGTATCATTTATTATTAAAACTAACATAGCTTCATTAAAAGAGTTTGTTCTAACCATTACATGTCTCAATATTCCTGAATGTTTTTTTTCATCATACACAGTTACTTTATTTTTATTAAAACATTTTTTAACTCTGTGATTATTTTATTTCCTAATACTGAATTCAACATATTATCTTCTACTTGAAATACATCATGACTTTTTCTTTTAAAGAATCCAGTTATAATTTCTTGTCCATTAAAAGAAAATGGTTCAATAACTTTATTTCTATAGTTTTTTTCAATAGGTGATTCTAATGTGTCCTCTATTAAAACTTCACTATTTTTACCTATTCTTCTTATTACATCCTCTACCATCTCTTTTTTATATTTTAACTGAGCAGTGTAATCTAGCATTCCAAAATCACACCCTTGAAAATCTTCGAAAGTTACATGATTTAAATCTTTAATTCTTTCAGCTCCAGGAGTTATAATCTCCTTTATTAAAGCTCTTCCATAACTCTTTTTTAAAGAAATTATCTCAACTTTTAAAATATCTCCAGGGACAGACATAGGCACAAACATAGCAAACTCGCCATTATAGTAACCTAATCCCTCTCCACCGTAGACTATTTTTTCTATCTTAATTTCAACTATTTGTCCTTTTTCTAGTTTCATAAATACTCTCCTTTATTTTTAAAAAGAGCTATCATCTATTTTAAAGAAATTTATCTTTTCAGAAATAACCATATTTTTTTGTTTATTCATTTCTTGTTCTATTTTACTTAAATCCATGAGTAAGTCATATTCATATATTCTTTTACTTCTCTCTTTTTCAAGCTCTCTTAACTCTCTTTCAATCTTCAAATTACTTTTTTCTAAATATGAGATTGTTCTTATAAGGTACCCATAAAATGACCAGATTAAAATTATACCAACAAGTGTTAATAAAACTTTTTTTCTCTTCATCAGGTCCTCCTTTTATTTTTATAATTTTTCGATAACTCTTAATTTAGCTGAATGCGCTCTATTGTTAAATTTTAACTCATCTTGACCTGAAGTTATTGGCTTTCTATTTACCAATTTACCTTTAGGTTTTTCGTTACATACACATATTGGAATCTCTTTTGGACATTTACATCCTGTACAAAGATCTCTAAACATATTTTTTACAATTCTATCTTCTAAAGAGTGGAACGTTATTATTGCTAAACGTCCTCCTTTTTCTAAACTATTAAAAGATTTTGTTATCGCATTTTTTAATACATCTAATTCTCTATTAACTTCAATTCTAATAGCTTGGAAAACTTTTTTAGCTGGATGTTTTTCACTTCTTGGTGGATAAGCTTTTCTTATTATCTCTACAAGTTCTCCAGTTGTTTCAATAGGCTTTTCCTCTCTTCTTTGACAGATCAATCTAGCTACCTTTCTAGCAAATCTATCCTCTCCGTATTCAAAGAAAATTCTAACTAATTCTCCTTCTTCGTATTCATTAACAACTTCATAAGCTGACAACGCTTCTTCTCTATTCATTCTCATGTCAAGCTTTGTATCATATCTATATGAAAACCCTCTTTCTGGATCATCAAGTTGAGTAGATGAAACTCCAATATCCATAAGAATTCCTGTAACTTCATTAGCCCCAGCCATATACAGAACTGTTTCTATATTTTCGAAGTTACTTTTATATACAGACCATTTTTTTCCATATTTCTCAAGTCTTTTTTTTGCAAATTCTATTGCTTGATCATCTTGATCTATAGAAATTAATCTTCCTTTATCACTAATTTCTTTTAATATACCTTCAGAGTGTCCTCCTCCTCCTAAAGTACAATCTACATATATACCATCTTTATCTGTTATTAAATTTTCTAATGTTTCATAATATAAAACTGGTATGTGGTATTCACTTTCTATTTCGTGCATTTTTGTTCCTCCTACAAAAAATAGAGAAGCCATTGGCCTCTCTATTCTATTATAATAAATAAAAAATAATATATCTTAGAATCTTCAAAGCAAAATAAGCCAATACTGGTGACAAATCTATTCTAACATTTCCCATAGGTATCAAAGTCCTAAAAGGTTTTAAAATTGGCTCTGTTAAAGCATATACAAGATTTGTAAAGTCATTTCTTGAATATGGAGCTAACCAAGAGATTACTATTCTTATTAATATAAGTATATTCATAATTTCAAAAGCTAAATTTATAATTCTGTAAATTAAACCCATATTTTCTCCTTATTTCTCTCCTAAAAAGTAATGTTTTGCTTTTACCGAGTATTCCCATCCAGACCAAATTGTTAAAACAACTGGAATTAATGTCATATAAAAATAAATTGTTTTATACAAAGTTTCTTTTTCAGGAGTATTTCCTAGCCCAAAGAACAGCATAATTATAATCACAATCATTTGAGTAGTTGTTTTATATTTTCCTAAAATTCCTGCAGGAATCACTTCCCCTTTTGCTGCAGCTATAGTTCTTATCCCACTAATTAAAAATTCTCTTGCTATAACAACTATAGACATCCATGCTGGAATATAATCTAATTTTACAAAGATTACCAATGCTGATATAACAAGTATTTTATCTGCCAAAGGATCCATTATCTTACCCAAATCAGTTATTAAATTATATTTTCTTGCTATATATCCATCTAACCAATCTGTCAGCGATGCAAAAATAAATATACCAAACGCTATCATTCTATACAAAGTATGATGTGTAGTCCCTGCTGATTCTTGTAAAAAGTATATAAAAGGTATTGCTAATATTAATCTAATTGCTGTAAGTTTATTTGGCAAATTCAAGACTGACTCCTCCTTATTTTAAGACTATTTTATTTCGTTTTCTACAATTGCCCCTATATAGTCATATTCAAAATTTTGTTCTATTTTTACTTTTACTATTTCCCCTTGTTTTGCAGTTCCATCATTTGTTAAAACTTTTCCATCTATATCTAAGGCTTGTCCTCTAGTTCTTCCCTCTAGCATAAACTCACTCTCTGAAGAAATACCGTCAATCATAACTTCAACAACTTTTCCAATCATTGCTCTATTTTTTATCTCTGCAATTTCAGCTTGTAAATTTGTTAATTCAGCCCATCTTTTTTCTTTTATTTCTTCTGGAACTTGATTCTCTAAATCATGTGCAACAGTTCCCTCTTCTCTAGAGTACTTAAATACACCTACATAATCAAATTTAAACTCTTTTATAAAATCTTTTAACTCTTCAAAATCTTCTTCTGTTTCTCCTGGGAATCCTACAATTACAGTAGTTCTGATTGTTGCTTCAGGAATTTCAGTTCTTATTTTATTTAAAATTGATTTTATATGATCACCTGATTTTGCTCTAGCCATATTTTGTAGTATATTTCCTGAAATATGTTGAATTGGAATATCAAAATATTTACAAACTTTTGGTTCATTTTTTATAACTTCAACTAGTTCATCTGTTAATGAGTTAGGGAACATATAATATGATCTAATCCACTCTATTCCATCTACTTTTGCTAATTCTTTTAATAAATCAGGTAAAGCTTTCTTCTTATATAAATCAATTCCATACTCTGTTGTTTCTTGAGCTAATAAATTTATTTCTCTAACTCCATTTGCTGCTAAAGCTTTTGCTTCTTCTACAATATCCTCTATTGTTCTACTTCTTAAATTTCCTCTAAGTTGAGGTATAATACAATACGTACATCTTCTATTACATCCTTCAGCTATTTTTAAATAAGCTGTGTGAGGATTTGTTGTTAAAATTCTTTCTGTTCCTGCATCTGCTAAGAATTCAAAAGAATCACATCTCACAATTTTAGAATCCTCTAAAATTGTATCTACGATCTCTTCTATTTTATGTATTTCACCTGTACCAACTACAGCATCTATTTCAGGAATTTCTGAAATTAATTCATCAGCATATCTCTGCGCTAAGCATCCTGCAACAATTATTTTTTTTACTTTTCCAGAGTTTTTCTTTTCTGCAACTTCTAATATTGCTTGAATTGACTCCTCTTTTGCATCTCCAATAAATCCACATGTATTTACTAAAACAACATCTGCCTCTTCTAAATCATTTGTTATTTCAAATCCTTTTCTAGCTACCATTAGCCCTATTAAGTGCTCACTGTCAACTAAGTTTTTACTACAACCTAAACTTATTAAACCTAATTTCATTTTTTACCATCCTTCATTTTTTGTTGCTTTTATTTCTATACGGAAAAATAACACAGAGGTTGAAGTCCTCTGTGTTATCCCCCTTAATTTTAAAATTATTCAGCTGCCATTTCTTGTAATAATTTCTTTCTACTTAAACTGATTTTTCCATTTTCTGTAGAAATTACTTTTACTTCAAATGTGTCTCCAACTTTTAATACATCTTCAACATTAGCTACTCTTTCTAAAGATATTTCTGATACGTGAAGAAGTCCCTCTTTCCCTGGTAATATTTCCATGAAAGCTCCAAACTTAGCTATATTTACCACTCTTCCTAAATATACCTCTCCTACTTCAACATCTTTAACATATCCATTTACTAACTTTATAGTATCCTCTAAAACATCTAATCCTTTACAGAATATAGATACTCTTCCATCATCTTCTATATCAATAGTTGCACCTGTTGCTTCTATAATTCCTTTTATATTTTTCCCACCAGGTCCTATTAAAACTGCAATTTTATCCTTTGGAATTACCATTTGGTGAATTCTTGGAACAGTTGGTGCTAATTCATTTGTATTTGATATTGTGCTATTCATTAATTCTAATATTTGTAATCTAGCGTCTAAAGCTTGCTTTAAAGCTATTCTCATAATGTCCTCTGATATTCCTGCAATCTTCATATCCATTTGTAAAGCAGTTATTCCAGTCTTAGTTCCTGCAACTTTAAAGTCCATATCTCCTAAGTGATCCTCTAGACCCATTATATCTGTTAACACAACATAATCATCATCTTTTTTGATTAGACCCATTGCAATTCCAGCTACATGTTCTTTAATAGGCACTCCTGCATGCATTAATGCTAATGATCCTCCACAGATTGACGCTTGAGACGACGATCCATTAGATTCTGTTATTTCTGAAACTAATCTAACTGTGTATGGGAAATCTTCTACTGACGGCATTACATAGCTTAATGCTCTCTCTGCTAAAGATCCATGTCCTAGTTCTCTTCTTCCAGGTGCACCCATTCTTCCCGTTTCTCCAACTGAATATGGAGGGAAATTATAGTGTAGATAGAATTTTTTAAAATACTCTTCATCTAGCCCATCTATTAATTGCTCATCCTCTTTAGTTCCTAAAGTTGCTACAACTAACGCTTGTGTTTCTCCTCTTGTAAATAAAGCTGATCCATGTACAATTGGTAAAACATTTACTTCTGCTGCTAAGTCTCTAATTTCTGTTGTAGCTCTTCCATCTACTCTATGTTTATTGTATAAAATAGCATCTCTAACTTGCTCTTTCATTAAATCGTGATAATATTTTGCAAATTCTGCAACTACTTCTGCAGGAACTTCCTCTTCTCCAAAGTTTGTATTTACAAATTCTTCAAATAAAACTTCTTCTAATTGATCTACAGCTTCTTCTCTAGCTTTTTTTCCAGTTGTTAAAACAGCTTCTTTTAACTTAGTAGCTCCATTTTGATCGATAAAGTTTTTAACTATCGGCATTACTTCAGGTGCTTGGAACTCTATCTTCTCTTTACCAACTAAAGCTTGGAACTCCATTTGGAACTGACATAATTTCTTTATATTATCATGAGCAAACATTATAGCTTTTAACATTGTTTCCTCATCAATTTCTTTTGCTCCTGCTTCAACCATGTTGATGGCATCCATACTTCCAGCCACCGATAAATCTAATTCACTTATTTTTAATTGCTCTGGTGTTGGATTTAAAATAAACTCTCCATCTATCATTCCAACTACTACTCCAGCTACTGGCCCCATAAATGGAATATCAGATACTGTTAAAGCTACTGATGATCCAACAATTCCCATGAAATCAGGAGTACATACTCCATCATATGAAAGTGTTGTATTTACAATATGAACATCGTAATGAAACCCTTCTGGGAACATTGGTCTTATTGGTCTGTCTATTAATCTAGCTATCAGTGTAGCATTTGTTGATGGTCTAGCTTCTCTTTTATTAAATCCTCCTGGGAATTTCCCAGCTGCATAATATTTTTCTACATAATCTACTGTTAAAGGAAAGAAGTCTATTCCCTCTCTAGCACTTTTACTTCTGTTAACTGTACTTAATAAAATTGTATCACCATATTGAACCATTACAGCTCCGTTTGATTGTCTTGCTATTTTACCAGTTTTTAACGTTAATTGTCTTCCACCTATTTCTAAGCTTAAGCTTACTTCATTAAACATTAAGTTTCCTCCTTTTAAATTGGTAGAGGATAAATATAGCAAATAATAAGGAACTAAAACTAAAGATTTTAGCTTTAATCTCTTACTACTTACCTTATATTTATCCTCTATATTCTTACATTAAAGTATATCATTTTTACATATAAAAATCAAAATATATTTATTCAACATTCATATTATGAATCAAACCAAGAGCTATTCCCATAGTTACCATTGCACTTCCTCCATAACTGAAGAATGGCATTGGTAATCCAAAAACTGGTAGTAATCCAACAGCTACAAATATATTTATTATTACTTGAGTTATTATTTGAGCTCCCATTCCTAAGGCCAAGTATTTTCCAAAATAATTTTTACACTCTCTTCCTGTTACCATTATAAAATGATATAATGCAAAAAATAATCCAACAACTACAAACATACCCATTATTCCAAACTCTTCTCCAAAAGTAGCCATTATAAAGTCTGTATGTATCTCTGGAAGGTAACTATACTTTTGAACACCATTAGCATACCCTTTTCCAAATAACCCTCCACTACCAAAAGCATAAACAGATTGCTTCACCTGATAACCGTAATCATCTGAGTAGTTTCCAAAAAATAATCCATCTATATAACTTTTTATTCTCATTATCTTATAGGAAGCTCCCTCTTCGCTGGCATATTTATAAACCGCTGCTAGTCCACCTATACCTAATACTCCTCCTAAACAACTAACCCTTAAAATCCATTTATCTTTTAATTTACTCATGAATATCATAAATAACCAAATTGCTAAGTAGTGAATTGCTGTTCCCATATCTTTCTGAGCTAAAATTAACACACCATAAACTCCTAGGTATATTAAAGCATTTATTATTGTTACGCTCTCACTCAAATCATTATCTTCCGCTCTTGCCAAGCAATTTGCCATATTTATAACAAATGCACATTTTAAAATTTCAGCTGGTTGAATAGAAACTGGCCCTAGATTTATCCAACCATAGGCTCCATTTATCTTGGGAATAAATGGTAAATTCATTTTTCCTCCGATATACATTCCTAATAAAATAAAAATACTTGTTAGGAATATAAATCCATTTACCTTTCTATTACTTAAAATTTTATATGTCAATTTTAATTTTTTAATTTTTCCAGCATTACCAATAAAAAGATATATTATAAAAAAAATTAATATGTATACAAAGTGTTTTTTTATATTTTCAGGTTTCATATAAAAAGCTGCACTAACCATATTAATTGAACTTAAAACCATCAATATTACTATTATAAAAAACAATGAAAATCGTCTCTGTCTTAATCTAATCATTTTATTTTTAATTTTTTGTTGTTGATTTTTTAAATTTTCTTGAAAAAATTGTCCAGTTGTATTTTCCATTTAAATTCTCCCCTTAAAATTCTTTTTACAAAAAATAAAAAAATGGCGCTTCTTGCTGGGCTCGAACCAGCGACAACACGATTAACAGTCGTGCGCTCTACCAACTGAGCTAAAGAAGCACTTTTTTAAGATTGGCAACTTCCTATCCTCCCAGGGGGCTGCCCCCCAAGTACTTTCAGCGTTTATGGGCTTAACTTCCAGGTTCGAAATGTTACTGGGTGTACCTCCATAGCTATCGTTGCCAATCAATATTTAATTTACTTGGATCATTTGAAACTATATAGTAGTATATTAAGGTTAAAACTTCGATATATTAGTATTGGTCAGCTAAAAGTCTCACAACTCTTACACCCCCAACCTATCAACCTCCTAGTCTCGAAGGTATCTTAAAGAGTACTTATCTTGAAGTCAGTTTCCCGCTTAGATGCTTTCAGCGGTTATCTGTTCCAAACGTGACTACCCAGCTGTGCCACTGGCGTGACAACTGGTACATCAGAGGTTTGTCCATCCCGGTCCTCTCGTACTAAGGACAGATCTTCTCAATACTCTAACGCCTACAGTGGATAGGGACCGAACTGTCTCACGACGTTCTGAACCCAGCTCACGTACCGCTTTAATGGGCGAACAGCCCAACCCTTGGGACCTTCTCCAGCCCCAGGATGCGATGAGCCGACATCGAGGTGCCAAACTCTACCGTCGATATGGACTCTCGGGTAGAATCAGCCTGTTATCCCCAGGGTAGCTTTTATCCGTTGAGCGACGACCCTTCCATTCGGAATCGCCGGATCACTATGTCCTGCTTTCGCACCTGCTCGACCCGTCAGTCTCGCAGTTAAGCTCTCTTATGCCATTGCACTCTGCGGTTGATTTCCATCCAACCTGAGAGAACCTTTGAACGCCTCCGTTACTCTTTCGGAGGCGACCGCCCCAGTCAAACTGCCCACCTAGCACTGTCTTCGAGGGTACAAACCTCAAATTAGAATTCCGACATAGTATGGTTGGTATTCCACCAGTGACTCCGCGTAATCTAGCGACCACGCATCATAGTCTCCCAACTATCCTATACATACGATGCCAAAACCCAATACCAAGCTACAGTAAAGCTCCATGGGGTCTTTCCGTCCTACTGCAGGTAACCGGTATCTTCACCGGTAATACAATTTCACCAGGCCTCCCGTCAAGACAGCTCTCAGATCGTTACACCATTCGTGCAGGTCGGAACTTACCCGACAAGGAATTTCGCTACCTTAGGACCGTTATAGTTACGGCCGCCGTTCACCGGGGCTTCAATTCGGAGCTCTCACTCCTCCTCTTAACCTTCCGGCACTGGGCAGGTGTCAGCCCATATACGTCGCCTTACAGCTTAGCATAGACCTGTGTTTTTGTTAAACAGTCGCCTGAGACTCTTCACTGCGGCCTCTCATAGCTTTGCGTCGCGTGTACGCTCACCATAAAAGGCACCCCTTCTCCCGAAGTTACGGGGCTATTTTGCAGAGTTCCTTAACGAGAGTTAGCCTGTCCGCCTTAGATTTCTCATCCTGACCACCTGTGTCGGTTTGGGGTACGGGCACTAATATCTTTATAACGCTTAGAAGCTTTTCTCGGCAGTGTGGTATTTGCACCTTCCATCTTACGACTCCTCATCACACCTCACGTTTAGTCTAGCGGATTTTCCTACTAGACCACGCTACATGCTTGAACTGGCACTTCCGTTCGCCAGCGTGCATAACCTCCTGCGTCCCTCCATCACTTGATATCAGTGGCACAGAAATATTAATCTGTTTTCCATTCGCCTACGCAATCTAGCCTCGGCTTAGGACCCGGCTTACCCAGGGGAGACAAACTTTACCCTGGAACCCTTGGTCTTCCGGCGTGGGGGATTCTCGCCCCCATTCTCGCTACTTATTCCTGCATTCTCACTTCTGATACCTCCAGAGTCTCTTGTCGATTCTCCTTCAACGGCCTACAGAACGCTCTCCTACCAGTCGCTTACGCAACTCCACAGCTTCGGTTTATAACTTAGCCCCGTTACATTGTCGGCGCAGAGACTCTCGACCAGTGAGCTATTACGCACTCTTTAAAGGTATGGCTGCTTCTAAGCCAACCTCCTGGTTGTTTGTGAATCTCCACCTCCTTTCCCACTTAGTTATAATTAGGGACCTTAGCTGGTGGTCTGGGTTGTTTCCCTTTTGACCATGGAAGTTAATTCCCATAGTCTCACTCCTGAGCTCTAGAATTATGGTATTCGGAGTTTGATTGACTTCGGTAAGCAGTATGCCCCCTAGGTCATTCAGTGCTCTACCCCCATAATTGAACACTCAAGGCTGCACCTAAATGCATTTCGGAGAGAACGAGCTATCTCCTGGTTCGATTGGCTTTTCACCCCTAAACCTACCTCATCTCCCAACTTTTCAACGGCGGTGAGTTCGGGCCTCCACTGTGTCTTACCACAGCTTCACCCTGGACAGGCTTAGATCACCAGGTTTCGCGTCTACGCCCAGCGACTATGTCGCCCTATTCAGACTCGGTTTCCCTTCGGCTCCGTTAAACTTAACCTTGCCACTGAACGTAACTCGCAGGATCATTCTCCAAAAGGCACGCCATCACCCCAAAGGGCTCTGACCGCTTGTAAGCACACGATTTCAGGTTCTATTTCACTCCCCTCCCGGGGTTCTTTTCACCTTTCCCTCACGGTACTATGCGCTATCGGTAAGTAAGAGTATTTAGCCTTACGAGATATGGTCCTCGCAGATTCACACAGAATTCCTCGTGTTCCGTGCTACTTGGGAGAGATCATACATTTGATACGGTTTACCTGTACGAGGCTTTCACTCTCTACGGCAGGCCTTTCCAGACCTTTCCAGTTCGGCGTATCATAATGTCGAATACCTTGCAGTTCTTCAGACGATCTTCCCGCTACCCCGTAGATGCAACGGCTGCATCCTTGGCACATCTACGGTTTGGGCTCACCCCCGTTCGCTCGCCGCTACTTAGGGGATCGTTTTTACTTTCTTTTCCTCGGGTTACTTAGATGTTTCAGTTCACCCGGTTCCCTCTTTCGTGCTAAGACTCCATCTTAGCAGATTTCTCCATTCGGAAATCTTGGCATCACAGTTCGATTGCAACTCCACCAAGCTTATCGCAGCTTACCACGTCCTTCATCGGCTCTTACTTCCTAGGCATCCTTCGTGTGCCCTTAATATTTTAACCTTGTAATATAATTCATATTATTTAGACAGACTAACTACTCAATTTAAGATTGACTTAAAAATGAATTGTTAGTTAATTTAGAATATTTTCTCAATATCTACTATATAGTTTCCAATGTCCAAGTTTGATAGTAAAGAACACTATCAATCGAATAGAGAAAAAGTTAGTCTCCTTAGAAAGGAGGTGATCCATCCGCACGTTCCCGTACGGATACCTTGTTACGACTTCACCCCAATCGCTAATCACACCTTAGGAACATCCCTCCTTACGGTTAGGCCTGCTACTTCAGGTGCAACCAACTCTCGTGGTGTGACGGGCGGTGTGTACAAGACCCGAGAACGTATTCACCGCAACATGCTGATTTGCGATTACTAGCGATTCCAACTTCATGTACTCGAGTTGCAGAGTACAATCCGAACTAAGAACAGCTTTAAGAGATTAGCTCACCCTCGCGGGTTGGCAACTCTCTGTACTGCCCATTGTAGCACGTGTGTAGCCCAGCGTATAAGGGGCATGATGACTTGACGTCATCCCCACCTTCCTCCTGCTCATCGCAGGCAGTATCGCATGAGTGCTCAACTTAATGGTAGCAACATACAATAGGGGTTGCGCTCGTTGCGGGACTTAACCCAACATCTCACGACACGAGCTGACGACAGCCATGCACCACCTGTCACTAAGTTCCGGCAAGCCGGCACGAATCCATCTCTGGAAACTTCTTAGGATGTCAAACGCTGGTAAGGTTTCTCGCGTTGCGTCGAATTAAACCACATGCTCCACCGCTTGTGCGGGTCCCCGTCAATTCCTTTGAGTTTCACACTTGCGTGCGTACTCCCCAGGCGGATCACTTATCGCGTTAGCTTGGGCGCTGAGGTTCGACCCCCAACACCTAGTGATCATCGTTTACGGCGTGGACTACCAGGGTATCTAATCCTGTTTGCTCCCCACGCTTTCGCGCTTTAGCGTCAGTATCTGTCCAGTGAGCTGACTTCTCCATCGGCATTCCTACAAATATCTACGAATTTCACCTCTACACTTGTAGTTCCGCCCACCTCTCCAGTACTCTAGAAAAACAGTTTCCAACGCAATACGGAGTTGAGCCCCGCATTTTAACATCAGACTTATTTTTCCGCCTAGACGCGCTTTACGCCCAATAAATCCGGATAACGCTTGCGACATACGTATTACCGCGGCTGCTGGCACGTATTTAGCCGTCGCTTCTTCTGTTGGTACCGTCACTTTCTTCTTCCCAACTGAAAGCACTTTACAATCCGAAGACCTTCATCGTGCACACAGAATTGCTGGATCAGGCTTGTGGCCCATTGTCCAATATTCCCCACTGCTGCCTCCCGTAGGAGTAAGGGCCGTGTCTCAGTCCCCTTGTGGCCGTTCACCCTCTCAGGCCGGCTATCCATCGTCGCCTTGGTGGGCCGTTACCCCACCAACTAGCTAATGGAACGCAAGGCTCTCTCTTGGCGCATATAGCTTTCATAAGTTTCCCATGCGAGAATCTCATAATATCCGGTATTAGCTGTCGTTTCCAACAGTTGTCCCAGACCAAGAGGCAAGTTCCTTACGCGTTACTCACCCGTCCGCCATCCTCAATACCCGAAGGTAAATTGAATCGACTTGCATGTGTTAAGCATTCTGTCAGCGTTCATCCTGAGCCAGGATCAAACTCTTCATTCAAATATATTTAAAGTCCTAAGACTTACGTTTACACCATTTATTGGTTTGCCATTTCTGGCATTTTGTTATTTTCATAACTTCTGACTATTTTCTCTATTCGGTTGTTAATGTCCTTTAGTTTTCCTTCGTCTGCGGTGTTTCCCGCTGACAGAAATTATAGTACCATAACTTTTAAACTAAGTCAACAACTTTTTTTATTTTGTTTTATAATTACTTTTATGATAAAATTACATATATTTTTAATATATATTATTTTTTAGGAGGATTTTATGAATATAGTACTAATGGAACCTGAAATTCCTTATAATACAGGTAATATAGGAAGAAGTTGTGTTCTTACAAATACAACACTACACTTAATTAAACCTTTAGGGTTTTCTTTAGATGAAAAACAAATTAAAAGATCTGGTCTTGACTACTGGGAATTGATCGATTTAAAGGTATGGGAAAATTATGAAGAGTTAAGAGCAGCTTACCCTGAATCTAATTTTTATTTTGCTACTACTAAAACTACACAAAAATATTCAGATGTAAAATATAATCCAAATGATTTTATTGTTTTCGGTCCTGAGTCTAGAGGAATTCCTGCAGAAATTAGAGAAGCTAATAAAGAAACTTGTATAACTATTCCAATGATTAAAATGGGTAGATCTCTTAATCTATCAAATTCTGCCGCTATAGTTCTTTATGAAGCATTAAGACAAAATAATTTTGATTTAGGAGAGTAAGAATGCT
The DNA here is from genome assembly GCF_014250655.1 of Cetobacterium sp. 2G large. Taxonomy (NCBI): domain Bacteria; kingdom Fusobacteriati; phylum Fusobacteriota; class Fusobacteriia; order Fusobacteriales; family Fusobacteriaceae; genus Cetobacterium; species Cetobacterium sp. 2G large. The sequence continues at coordinate 1,137,724 of NZ_JACHTH010000005.1, forward strand.
TTCACTCATCGTAGCAATGGATGAAAACAATTTAATTGGTAACAACAATTGTATGCCTTGGGATATTCCTGAAGACCTAAATCTTTTTAAAGAAATTACTAGTAATAGCATTGTAATTATGGGAAGAAAAACTTTCCAATCAATTGGAAGACCTCTTCCAAATAGAATCAATTTTGTTTTGACTAAGGATAAGAATTTTTTTCACAAAGATATCCAAATATTTAACTGCCCAGATAACGCTTTAAAAAAAGCGTTATCTTTACAAAAAATTACTAACAAAAAAATTTTTATTATTGGTGGAAAAACTATCTATGAATATTTTTTACCATTAATTAACGAATTTCATTTCTCTTATATTAAAGGTAAATTTTTTGGAGATACCTTTTTTCCTGAAATAAATACTTCTAATTTCTATATAGCTAACACAAGAGAATTCAAAGATTTCATCTATATACACTACATAAAAAACACTTGTAATTTTTAAAAACATATGTTATATTACACTAGTAATTGTTAAAATACTAGGGAGGATTATATTAATGAACAGATTTAAATTATCGTTACTAGCTTTAATAGCTAGTTTAAGTGTTTCTACTATGGGAGCATCTATAGATCATATTCAAAACTATTCAGCTGAATACGGTGGGAACCCAGCACAACAAGGTGCTATAAACGTAGGATCTACGGTTTATTTCAACCCAGCTGGTTTAATGAGATTAGAAAACGGAACTTACATTGTTGGTGGAATTCAATATGCCTTTGGTGACCAAAATATGAGTTCTGACGGTAGGGATTTCTCCACAAACCTTTCTTCACCTATACCTAACTTTGCTCTTTATAAGAAGACAGATGATGGAGCTTACTTCTGGACAATGGGAGGAGTTGCAGGAGGCGCTGAATTAGGCTATAAAGATAGTATTCCTTTAAACGTTTCTGGAATTGACTTCAATAACTTTTTAAGCACTGCAGAAATAAAAGGTTCAAACATGTATGCTCAAACTACTTTAGGAAAAGCTTTTGACTTAACTAATAAATGGTCAGCTTCATTAGCAGTTAGAGGAGTTTATGGTAAAAGAACTTTAAAAGCTAATGCTCATGTTGCAAAAAATGTTAATATTGGTGATCTTATTGGAAAACCTTTACCACTACCTATTTTTAGAGAGGGAGATGCATCTATAGATTCTGAAAGAGAAGCTTATGGATTCGGTGGACAATTCGGTTTAAATTACGCACCTAATGATAGATTAAATATCGGATTTAGATACGATACTAAAGTTAAATTAAAGTTTAAAACTAAATCAGACATAAATGATAATACTTATGGACAAGCTGTAAATATTGGCCCAATAAAAATTCCTAGTATTGGTATTTCTGATGCTCTTCTAGGATTATATCCAGTTTATAAAGATGGAGAAAAAATCAGAAGAGATCTTCCAGCTATAGCTGCTTTAGGAGCTTCATATAAAGTTACAGATCAATGGACTACTTTTATTGGTGGAAATTACTACTTTAATGAGTCAGCTACTATGGATAGAGTTGGAAAAACAAGTGTTGATTATAAAAACGGATGGGAAATATCTGTTGGATCTGAGTACTGGTTCACTCCACAAATCGCTTGGCTTGTTGGATTTAACTATGCTGATACAGGAGCTCCTGATAAGAGTTTCGCAGCTACTGAGTACGCTTTAAACTCTACAATGTTAGGAACAGGAGTTAAATACAAACCTAACGAAACTGTAGAATGGACTGTTGCTTTCAATCATTATATTTATGATACAAGAACAATTAGTGATATAAAATATGAAAAAGAGATATCTAGTATAGGTATCAACTTTGTAAAAAAGTTTTAATTTATAAAATTTAGGAGGAATTAATGCCCAAAAAAGCAATTTTTAAAAGAGAACAAATACATGAAAAAGCTTTTGAAATGTTTGAAAAACACGGTTTAGATGACATTACTGCAAGAAATTTAGCTAAAGCTTTAAACTGTTCTCCAGCTCCAATCTATAGCTGTTACTCTTCTATGGATGAGTTAAAAACAGAACTTATAGAAAGAGCCAAGAAAATTTTCTTAGAGTATGTAATTAGACCAGAAACTGATATGGTCTTCCTTAATAGTGGTATCGGACTTTGTGCATTTGCAAGAGAAGAGAAACAACTATTTAAGTCAATATTTCTTAGAGATAATTCATATGGTAATCTCTTAAAAAAATTCAGAGATCTTATGAAAGTTGAAATGGAAAAGGATGAGAGATTTGAAAATTTACCAACTGAATTTAAACACGACCTTTTTTTAGATTGTTGGTTATTTGGACATGGTTTAGCTACACTCATTGCAACAGATTATTTTGAGAATCCTACAAATGACTTCATCAAAGATAAGCTTTTAAACAGTGCTGCTGTAATGCTTTACAAGAAGTTAGATGACTTTAATTCAAAAAATAAATAGACTTTAATAAAAAACCATGAGATGAAATTCTTAGTTATTTCATCTCATGGTTTTATTTAATTATTTGCTTCTTTTATCTCTTTTTCTTCTTCTAATTTTTCAATTTTCAGAGAATATTTCGATGCTAAACCAAATGTAATTGTTAATATCGATGTTATTAATATATATATTAATAGAATGTAATAAAATATTCCTTGAGCTAGATACATACTTAATGTCACTGCTATTCCAAATATAAAGTCTACAAAACCATCTAAAATCAACACTCTTTTTATTACTATTAAAGTTTTATTATGAGTTATTCCTTCTGGTTCGTAAATTTTAGTTACAATATGACTTATGCCTCTAAAGGTTAAAAATGTTCCTATATAAAATATTACTATATAACCTTGAAGCTCCACTCTTGTAGCAGTAACTTTTTCTATTGCTAAACTAACCTCTTCTATCAAATTTCTTTCTGCTATTAAAAGTTTATTTGAGAGAAGTAAAAATCCAGAAAAAGATTCAAGTATTCCCCAAAAGAATATTTCACCCCAATGGAACTCTTTTTCTCCTATTCCAGAAAAAGAATAAATCAAGTTTCCTATTCCTGTCAAAAGAAATAAGAACCCTAAAATTTTTACTACATCATCTAAAAATATTCCATTCCCAATTACTACTATAGCAACGTAAACTAGAAATATCATACCAACTATTATATGATAAAACCACTGTTCCCTTAAAGCCTTTCTTATTTTTGTAGTTAACTCTTTATACATGGTCTCACCGCCATTTTTTATTTCTTTACACAAAGAACATGATATTCTCCACCTATCACTGCCGTACCCTCTGTTTCATGTTCAAATCCTGGGAATTGCTTATCCCATGTAGTTAGAGCTCTTAAATAAGATATTTGAGCACTATCCGCTGCACCAAAACTTTCTCCTGACATTAACATTGGAATTCCAGGTGGATATGGTATTACAGCATTTGCTGCCACTCTTCCTTCAAGCTCTTTAGCAGGAACAAGTTCTACTTCATTTTTAACTATTTTATTATACGCTTCTCTAGGACTCATAACTTGTTCTGGCAACCCTGAATAAGCTTCATTTAAGTATTTTCCTAAATTATGCTCTTTTAGATATTGGAATATTTCATCTCCCAAATCTTTCATTCCTAAATCTCCGTATCTCTCTTCCCTTCCTTCAACCAATTCTGGGAAGATCTTTCTTAATGGAGTATTATTATCATATTCTCTTTTAAATGAAACTAATAAGTCTAATAATGTTCCCCATTTACCTTTACTGATTCCCATCGAGAATAAGAACATTATTTGGAAATCAGTTGTTCTTGTTGGAACTACACCGTATTTTGAAAAATAATACGAAATCAATTGAGCTGGAACTCCTTTTTCTGCTAATTCTCCATCTTCATTCATTCCAGGAGCTAAAATGCTTACTTTTATAGGATCTAACATTGCCCAATCCTCAGGTAACCCTTGGAATCCATGCCATGTATCTTTTGGATCCATTCTCCAACAAGATTGTTCTGTCATTAATAACTCTGTTGGAGCATCTTCAAAATTATAAACTTTTCCTGTTTTGGGATCCTTTACTGTTTCAGCATTCCAAGGTTTAAAGAACCATTCTCCTTCTTGTCCATATTCTTTATGATATTTCCCTACCATTTTTCTAAAATCAATAGCTTCTTTTAATACCTCATCTGTTAAAAATTTACCTGTTTTGCCTTGCATCATTGCTGCTCCAACTTCATTCGATACTGCAATTGCATAAAGAGGTGAAGTTGTCGCATGCATCATATAAGCCTGATTAAAACGTTCCTCTATTATAGGATTTTTTCCTTTTCTCATATGTACATATGAGGCTTGAGATAAAGCATTCAATAATTTATGAGTTGAATGTGTTGCAAATACTGTTGCATTACCTTTATAATCTTTAGCTTCTCCTCTCATTGCATAGTGATTTTTATACATTTCATTAAATCTAGCATATCCATACCAAGCTTCGTCAAAATGTATTCTCTCTATATACGGTTGAAATAAATCCTCTACCTTCATTGCATTGTAACAAACTCCATCATAAGTACAGTTTGTTACAACTGAATAGATTGGATTTTGTGATTTCATCTTTTCAGGAACTAATGGACTTTCACCTATTTTTTTAATAACTTCTTCTTTTTTCATTTCATTTGGTAATATCGGTCCGATTATTCCATATCTATTTCTTGTTGGTTTCATATAAACTGGTTTTGCACCTGTTATTATTAACCCTTGCTCAATAGACTTATGACAATTTCTATCCACTAAAGCTATATCTTCATCTGTTAAAACACCTTGCATTATTGTTCTATTAGAACCAGAGGTTCCAACAAGAACATTATATGATCTATCAGCTCCAAATACTTTTGCTGCTAGTTTCTCACCCTCTAAAAATGCTCCGGTATGATCTAATAATGACCCTATAGATGTTCTTTCTATTCCTGTATCTGATCTAAATAAATTTTCATCATAAAAATCAAAAAATCTTCTTCCTAAAGCTGTTTTAGTAAATCCAACTCCTCCTTGATGCCCAGGAGCAGCCCATGAATACTCAGCTACTTTATTATAGTTAAATACAGCTTTTGTCAATGGAGGTAGTAAATTATCATTATATCTCTCTACTGCCCTTTGAATTCTCTCTCCTAGAAATCCTATCTCTTCTTGTAAAATCCAAATTATCTCTTCTACATGTTCATAAACTTCTCTACTTAAATTTTCTAAAGCATCAGCTTTGTGTGTTAATAAAAATACAGGTACACCCTCTTGACTTTCATGTAACTTATTTATAACATCTACAGCTTCTTTTTCTTCTCTATTATTTGGCCAAGATAATAACAAGCAATCTATCCCCTTGTCATATGTTACTACATCCTCTAAATCCTCATATGATTCTGAAGTATAAACCCCCATACATCTTCTTTTTATTTCATCTACTAATTCTTCAATTCTATTTCCAATCTCTGTTCCCTCTTTAATGCCCTCTTTAAATAGTACAACTTTGCTTCCATCTCCATAAACTATTTTTTTCATAAAATTTACTCTCCTTTTATCCAAATAAATTTCTAATATCATTTTTTATTCTTTAGTAAACAAAAAACAGGAAAATCATTCTCTTCCTGTTTTTTCTATTTTTTTATGAACTTTCCTACTTTAATAATTTCTTTTTATAAAATAATTTTTATATCTTCAGAAGTAAAGATTTTTTCTCCTTTATTTATACTCTCAATTATTCTTTTTTTATCTTTTAACGGAAGCATTATACTAAAAATATTTTCATGATATTCTAACTCATCTGCATCAACTACTTCTACATTTGAAGGAATTTTATAGTCATCTTCTATATATTCAGAAGTATCACAATAAATCTTATTATTCGTTATAAACAAATTATAATTACTCGCTTCTAAAACTTCATTTCCCATATAGATATAAAAATCATAACCCTCTTCTCTTCTCTCTCCTTCTTTTACAATTAACACTTTTTTTCCAAGCATTTTATAATATATCTCTATTGTTTTTACAACTGTATCCATCCCTCTTCCTGGTTTACAACTAACAACTACATTTTTCTTATCTTTAAATATTGTTTTTAAAACTTTTTTTTGTAACGAATTATACTCTAAATCTCCTATCAAAAACTCTTTTATCTCTTTAAATATTTTTCCAGTTTCAAAAGATAAAGTTTTAAATTCATCATCTTTATCTATCCAAATATGAACATTATAATTTTCATCTTTTCTTATTATTTTATCAATCTCAACATTAAATTTATATCCGTAATAATCATTCAATTTTTTTAAAACTAATTTTGTTTGATTATCTAAAAACCCAATACTATTTCTTCCAATATTAATAGAAACTTCTTCATTAATAAAACTAATATTTAACTTTTCATTTTCCAAATCTCTTCTTGTATAAAAAATAGATTTTATAGGAAACTTCAAATTATATAAACTTTCTAAATCCTTTATGTCATTCATAATCTTTTTAGATGGTTTTATATCTTCTATAAAAATCTTATATTGGTATTTATCTTTATATGTCTCCATTTTAAGTTTGAAAGCTATGTCAATCTCTTTATTATTAAGTATAGTTTCAAGCATATCTTCACTATTAAACCATACGCAATTTTTCATTTCTACTCCATTTTTTATTAAATCCATCATTAAATGATTTTTTTCTTTACCAATAGCCCTAAAGTTCGTGTACTTACAATTTCTAATCGCAAACATTGGTGAAGCATTTCCAAAACCATATGGTTCTAATAAAGATAACTTATCCATTAAATCAAAAGATATTTTTATCATCGAAAGCTCACAATCTATTTTTATAGGTTTTTTTGTATCCTCACTATTTAAATTTTCAACAGCATATTCATTTATTCTCTTTGAAAACTCTTCTATATTTTCAATAGCAATAGAAAAACCAGCCGCTCCTGCATGCCCACCATATTTAATAAAGATATCTCTCATCGAATTTAAAGCTTCTATCATATTAAAAGCTTCTGTACTTCTGCATGAAGCTGTTGCTATCCCTTCTAATGGCTTTATTTCCATAATAATAGTAGGCTTGTAATATCTATCTAGAATCTTTGAAGCTACTATCCCTATAACTCCATGATGGAATTTTTTCTCTGCAACAACAATTACACTATTTTCATCTAATTTTTCATTTTCAATTTTATCTATAGCTTTTTTTAAAATTTCTTCTTGAATCTCTTTTCTCTCACTATTTTTATTTATTAATTCATATATTAATTTGTCGCATGTTATATGACAATTACTAACAAAAAGTTCCACTGCCATTTTAGCATCTTCTAATCTTCCAGCAGCATTAAAAATAGGAGCTATTATAAATCCAACATCATATGTATCGAATTTTTTATCTATAGGATTTTCAAACAATCTCTTCATAAGCATATTTAGCCCTTGCCACTTACTACTTTTTAAAAGCTCTAACCCTCTCTTAACTAAAAGTCTATTTTCTCCCTTCAATGGAACTATATCAGCTATTGTTCCAATAGCTACTATATCTAAATATTTATATATTTCATTTTTTTTATCTAATTTTTTATACAGAGCAAGTAATAGCATAAAAGCTGTTCCAACTCCTGCAAAATATTTATAAGAGTTTTTATTATCTTCTCTTTTGGGATTTATAATTGCATGAGCAGTAGGCAGTTCATTATTTATCTCGTGATGATCTGTTATAATCATATCCATGCCCAAAGCATTACAATGTTCAACTTCAGAAATAGATGAGATTCCACAATCAACCGTTATTATTAAATTTCCGCCCTCTTCCTTTATATAATTTAAAGCATCCTTATTTAACCCATACCCTTCATCTCTTAGTGGAATATAGTACTTTACATTAATCTCTAACTCTTTCAGTGCTAAATAACAAAGGGATGTTGATGTTATTCCATCTACATCATAATCACCATATATCCAAATTGTCTCATTATTTTCTTTAGCTTTTAATATTCTTTCTACTCCTTTGTCTACATCTGATAAATCACTTGGGTTCATTAAATTTTCTAGTGTTCCATTTATGAAAAATTCAACTTCATCTTTTGATTGGATTCCTCTATTATATAAAATTTGTTCTATCTCTTTATCTATATTGTTATTTCCACTTTTAAAATTTTCTGATTTAAATATCCATTTTGTATTTCTCATTCCCTATACCTTTCTTTTATCTAATTATATATTGCACTATAAAATGCGTATGTGTAAACTATCTCTTCTATTTCAGTTTGAAATTTTTCATCCACTATTGTTTCTAACTTTAAATCTCCATCTAATTCAAAGTTTAAACCTTTTAAAACCTTTTCTCCGTAGATGTACTCAATCAATGTTTTTAAAATCATTCCATTATGCTTATCATATATTTTTTTTAATATCTCTGTTCCTGTATCTATATTAATTTGTGGGTTATAATAATATTCATCTTTATTTTCGACTAATTTTTTTGGTATACCCATTAATCCAAGTTTTTCAAATTTATTATTTTCATTATCAAAACCACTTTCTATGTACATAACTGTATAAATTAATGATTGTGGTACTAAGTATTTTTTTCTAGTATTTTGAACTTCCTCTCTATAATATTTAGGATAAACATAGTGTAATAAATTTCTATATCTATAAAACTCTCTTCTAAATGTATTAACTTTTTTAAAAGATTCTTTATAAAATTTACTCTCAATATAACTATTCATTATTGTAATTTTATCTTGGATAGTTTCCGTATCTAAATCAAAATTATTACTTTGAACAGCCAATTCTAATAATTCAGGGTTTTTTAACGCTCCAATTTGAGTTAAAGCATCTTTTAACACTTCTTCTTTATATGTATTTTTTATCTCAAAATCTGTTATAGAGTTCATATAGTTTCTAACAACATAATTACTTGCAAAAAATATATTATAATTTGCCAATTGCCATGAATTACTATCTCTTTCCATAAGTTTTGTATAGACCATATAATATAACCCTGTCTTAGGATTTTCTGGATATTTATTTTTAAATCTATCGTATAACTCAATAAATTTTTTTCTATTTTGTAATTTTATATATACATCTAATAGCAAAGAATCTATTCTTTCATTTTTTTGATTTGTTTTTTCCAAAACTTCTCTAGCTTTAGTATAATCTTCTATCTTATAATAAATTCTTCCAATTCTAAAAGCTGCCCGATCCTTAAGTTTTATATCTTGTATTTTTTCATAGTTAAAAATAGCTCTTGAATAATCTTTATTTTGTTCATAAGCAACAGCTCTTATAAATAAAAAATTTGCTTCTCCTACTTGTGCATCTTTTGTCAGCTCTATAACTTTTTTATTTGCATCTAACTTTAATAAACTCTCTAAGTAAATTATTTTTTGGTTTACTTTCTTCTCATTATAGCTACCTAATTTATCTAAAATTTCAACTGTTTTTTCATACTCTTTTTTTTCATAAAAATAATTTGCTAAATTTAACAACTCATTTTTCTCTAATTTATTAATTAATTTTAAATTATTTTGATATTTTATTTCATAAATATATCTATATTTTTCATTAGTTTTCTCTAAAAACTTTAAAGCTTTTTTCTCATAAGGCTCTAATTGAGGATCATAATAATCAGTTACTAATCTTTTATAATATTCAATTGATTGACTTTTATCATTTTTTAATTGATATATTCTAGCAACATTGTAATCTCTTCTATATTGAAAATAATTTGTTTTTTTAAACTCTTGTTTTACATAACTTTCGGGCACGTATACTGCTCTACTAAAAAACAAAAGTGCTTCATCATATTTTTTCATATCCATATAATTTTTTGCTATATAATATTTTGCATAATTACTCGTTAATGGATAAGAATAAGGAAAGTTTTTTTGATAAATTTCATAATAAAACAAACTATTTTTATAGTCCTCTTTTTTGTTAGCTTCTAAAGCTTTATTAAAAAATATATAATCATCAACATTATAGGAAAAACTTTTAATTCCAAGCATTATTGTTAATATAAGTAGATGTAAATATCTCATCTTTTCTCCCTCCGCTGTTTTTATATTTTTATTATATCATAATAATTTTTACTATAAAATTTATATTTTCTAAAAAAAATAGTTGAAATTATTTTAAATCTGTATAATAATAAATAATGTTACAATTTTTGTAGGAGGTGATATTTTGGGAATTATTAAAATTTTAGACGAATCTTTATCTAATATGATTGCTGCTGGAGAAGTAGTTGAAAATCCTGCTAGTTTAGTTAAGGAGCTTTTAGAAAACTCTTTAGATGCCAATAGTAAATATATAAAAATAGACGTTAAAAATGGCGGTAAAAATATTAAATTTACTGATGATGGAAAAGGAATGAGTAGAGAAGACTTGCTTCTTTGTATTGAACGTCATGCTACCAGTAAAATTTCATCTAAAGATGATCTTTTTAATTTAAATACTTATGGTTTTAGAGGCGAAGCTCTTTCATCCATAGCTGCTGTTTCTAAAATGACTATTGCAACAAAACGAAAAGAAGATTCTTCTGGATATTCAATCAGTGTTACAGCTGGTAAAATAACAAATTTAAAAGATACTCAAAAAAGTACTGGTACAGAAATTGAAATAAATAATCTTTTTTTTAATACTCCAGCTAGATTAAAATTCTTAAGAAAAGATACAACTGAAAATACAAAAATTAAAGAAATTGTTTTACAAGAAGCGTTAGCCAATCCCAATGTTTCTATAATACTTGTTATTGATGGTAAAGAAAATATTCGTACTAGTGGTACTGGAATTGAGAATACTATCATTGAGATTTTTGGAGTTTCAACACTTAAAAATTTAAAACCTGTTGAATTTGGATATATTGGAAATCTTTCTTTAACAAGATCTACAAAAGATTTTATTTTCACATTTGTTAATAATAGACCTGTAAAAGCTAAAATTATTGAAGAAGCTTTAATCGATGGTTACTATACTCATTTAATGAGAGGAAAATATCCATTTGCCATAGTTAACTTAAAAGTAGATCCTAAATCTATTGATGTTAATGTTCATCCTTCAAAAAAAATCATCAAATTCTCTGATGAAAATAAAATTTATCATGACATTTACTCAATTACAGAGTCTGAATTAAATTTTGATAAGAATTTTAATATGCCTACTTTTGAGGTAAAAAAAGAAAATTTAAACTTTGAAAATATAAAAATTTCTGAAGATTCAAAAAAACCTTTTGAAAATTTTGAAATTAATGATATAAAAAGAGAGATTGAAATAAAAAAGGAAAATAAATCTTCTTTAGAAAAAAAGAATAATTCAGTTATTAATAAAGAAAATTTTTTAAACTTTCAAACAGAAACGAAGTTTATTCCGACTAAAAGTGAAGTAACTACTCTCCAATTAGAAACTGAAGAATTAAATGTTTCTCTAGATGTACCTATTAAAGAGCCTGATGCTCCACTTAAAAGTACTATTAGTGATTCTTCTATTGAAAATAAATCTTTGATTTCTTCTGATGAAGTAATCTATTTTGATAATTTAAAAACTAATATAAAAATAATTGGACAATTCTCTAACTCTTTTATATTAGTTGAACAAGATGGTGATCTTATAGTTTATGACCAGCATATTGTTCATGAAAGAATTCTTTATGAAAAATTAAAACAAGAGTATGCACAACATAAAATATCTTCACAAGCTTTATTAGTTCCTATTAAAATTTCACTAACATTAAAACAAATAGAGATTTTAAAAGAGAAATTAAATTTCTTTGAAGATTTTGGATTTGAGATTGATCAATTTAATGATATGGAGTTTTTGATTAGAGCTGTTCCTGTGTTAGATACTAAAGATTCTTTCGAAAATATTTTTTTTGAAGTTTTAGAAGGAATTACTAAAGTAAATTCTAAAAATGAAGTTATCGAAAGTATGATTATTTCAATGTCTTGTCGAAGCGCAATTAAAGCTAATGAAAAATTATCTATTTCTGAAATGGAGAAACTTATTTGGGAGTTACATAAAATTGGACGATTTACTTGTCCTCACGGAAGACCAATAACTTTTAAAATAAGTTTATTGGATATGGAGAAGGGATTTAAAAGAAAATGAATATAAATATTATATGTGTTGGTAAAATTAAAGAAAAATATATTTTAGATGGTATACAAGAGTTTGCTAAACGAATGCAAGCTTTTGGTAAATTAAAAATTTTCGAATTAAAAGAGGATGGTAACGATTCAAATAGAAATATGTCTATAGAAAAAGAATCAAAATCCATTCTTGAAACTTTAGAAAAAAATAAAGGATTTAAAATCCTTTTAGATATTCAAGGGAAGAATTTTTCTTCTGAAGATATGGCTTCACAAATTGAAAAAATAGGTCTTAATGGAGACAGTACTATCAACTTTATTATTGGTGGTTCTTATGGTGTTTCAGAAGATATTAGAAAATCTGCTGACTTAAGGCTAAGTTTTTCAAAAATGACTTTCCCGCATCAATTAATGAGATTAATTTTAATTGAGCAAATTTACAGATGGTTTAGCATTATAAAAAATACTAAATATCATAAGTAGTTTTTAATTTTATTTTTAACTTTATTTTTATAAATTATTAGGAGGAAACAATGTATTCGCAAGGAGAAACTTTTTATCACAACATCGATGACGAGGAGTTTGAACTAACAGTTTTAGAAAATCTAATTATAAGAGATAAAGAATATCTTATAACTGAGGATTTCGATGGGACTAATTATATATTTTTATATGATGAGGATGAGGACGATTTAATTTTTGTTGATGATGCTGCAGAAATAAATACTGTTTTAGATTTCTGGAAAGAAGAGTATTTAGGTGCAGACAACATAGGAGATTGGGATGATGATGAATATTACGACCGTGAAGACTCTTATGACCAAGATGATTATTATGATATGGGATATGACGATGACGAAAAGGATTATTATTAATGGCTAAGATTATTATTAACAGTACTGATTCTTTTGGAGAAAACATTTCTCAAAAAATGATTGCAAAAAAAGTGATTGAAAACGATGTCACTATTTTTACTTATGATAATAAATATGGTAAAGGCGAGATAAGAATATCCCCTTACTCTACTGAAATACTGAAGTTTGGAGAGATTCAAAGTAAACTTTTAATTAAACCAGAAATTAAAACAAATTTTATTTATAAAACTTCTTACTTCAATAAAAATTTTACAGTTTTATGTAAAAAATATGTTTATTCTGAAAATAAGTTGACAATTGCCTATGTTATATATGATAATAATATAGAGATAAACCAATTAGAGATTGAAATAATTGAAGTACAATAAACACTAAAATAGAGCAATCTCTTTGCTCTATTTTTTATTAAAGGAGGGGTAAATGAAAAAAATACTTTTAATTTCTGCAACAGCTTTAATTTTTTTTAGTTGTACTAATCTTCAAACACAACTTCCTACTCAAAGCAAAGTTGTTGTTCCTAGTGTAAAAAATCCAGTTTTACAGCAAGATAACTTTTTTCTTAATGAATCTGGTGTAGCTTATTTATATGATCTTATACAAAGAGATTCATCAACAAATGCTATTCGTGAATATCTTCCATCTCAAATGATGGCACCTATGGAGGTTTATGCAGGAGAAACTTTAATTGTTAACAACATTAATGCTGACAGAGTTAAGATAATTTCTTCTCCTATAAAAAATGATTTTACATTTAATATTAGTGGAAATAGTTTGAATTTTAATAGTCTTTATCAAGGTGAATATATTGCTGAGATTTATAAAGGATTCACATATGTTGGTACTGTTAAGATAAAAAATAAATTGAAATATAATTTTACTGAGAAAGATAATTATGATATAATTTTAAACAGCTACAATAATAAAAATTTAGATCTATTGGTAAAAAGTGCCCAGTTATATCTAATTGCTTTTCCAACAAACAGCAAACAAAAAGATGTAGCCTTCATGGTACTTAATTTAGGTTCTGCAAATGGAAATCAACTTTTAATTAATAAAGAGATTCGATATTTAAAAGAAAACTTCTCTCTTAATGAAGACGAGAAAATAAAACTTCTAGCTTTTGAAGAAAAGTCTAGCGATGGAAGTTTTATTATTAATAACTATTATTTAGATTACAACAGAAGTAATTTAAAATTAAACACTGAAATAATGAGAGCTATTCAACGTAAAAATAATGCTAATGCAGATGAATTACAATTCTTAGAAAATTTTTACGGTGACTCACAAAGTACAGAACTAGCCTTATTAATTGGAAATTTATACATGCAAAAAGGAGACAGTGATAAAGGAAATTACTATTTAAGCTTAGCTGGTTCATCTTCTAACTTGAATTCTAATTTTTCAAACTTAACTACTCCAACATCAGAGAACTCTATTTTATCTTCTAATAACATAGGTGAAGATGAAGTTGTTACATCTGTATCACCTTCTGATTCTTCTAAAAATATTACAAATGGAATAGATGCTCTTAATCGTAAAAGTTATAGTGAAGCTTTAATATTCTTTAACAAAGCTGAAAGCAGTTCAACAAATATCTCTGAAGTTAGCTTCTATCGTGGTAAGACATACTTTTCAATGAATAATTTTGATAAAGCCTTATCTGATTTTGATAAAGTTACTACTCCAGGTGAAAATACATCTGAGTTATATTATTACTTAGGAGTTATCTATCATAAAAAAGGAGATATTGAAAAAGCAAAAGATTACTTAAGAAAATCTAGAGAAAATAATCCAAGTAGTACTTGGGGTAGAAAAAGTAGCATATATTTATTGAAACTATAAATTTAAAAAGGGAGAAAAACTATGGAAAAATACTTTGACAGAGTTGGAAAAGAACGTCTTGTTATGGAGCAATGGGAAAAAATAAAAGAGATTGAAGCTCTTGGAGTTTACCCGTTCGGAAAAAAATATGATAAAGTTCATATGATTGGAGATCTTTTAAAATCATCTCCTGAAACAGAGACAACTTTTAAAACAGCAGGAAGAATTATGGGATTCAGAGAGCAAGGTAAAGCCGTATTTGCTCACATTGAAGACCAAACTGGAAAAATCCAAGTTTATATTAGACAAGATCAAATTGGAGAAGAGGCTTTTGAAATAGTTAAGAAATTAGGTGTTGGAGACATTATTGGTGTTGAAGGTACTTTATTTATGACTCAAAAAGGTGAGTTAACTTTAAGAGTTTCTCAAGTTGAGTTACTATCAAAAAATGTTAGAGCACTTCCTGAAAAGTTCCACGGTCTTACAGACGTTGAAACTAGATATAGAAAAAGATATTTAGACCTTATCATGAATAGAGATGTTAAAGAAACTTTCATGAAAAGAGTTAGAATTATAAATGGTATCAGAGAGTTTTTAAATAAAAAAGGGTTCTTAGAAGTTGAAACTCCTATGATGCATCCAATTGTTGGAGGAGCTGCTGCAAGACCATTTATCACTCATCATAACGCTTTAGATATGGAATTATATTTAAGAATAGCTCCTGAACTTTATTTAAAAAGATTAATAATTGGTGGATTTGATAAAGTTTATGAAATTAATAGAAACTTCAGAAATGAAGGTATTTCTACTAGACATAATCCAGAATTTACAATGATGGAATTATACCAAGCTTATGCTGACTATAATGATATGATGGATTTAACTGAAAGTTTATTCCAATACCTTGCAACAGAGGTTTTAGGAGCAACTAAAATAGAGTATAATGGAAAAGAGATTGACCTTGGAAAGTTCTATAGAATTCATATGGTTGATATGATAAAAGATATTACTGGTGCTGATTTCTGGCAAAATTTAACAGTTGAAGAAGCTAAAGCTTTAGCTAAGCAACACCACGTTGAAATTGCTGATCACATGACAAGTGTTGGACATATCATCAACGAGTTCTTTGAGCAAAAATGTGAAGAGCATATAGTTCAACCTACATTTATCTATGGTCACCCAGTTGAGATCTCTCCTCTAGCAAAAAGAAATGCACAAGATTCTAGATTTACAGATAGATTCGAGTTATTTATTGATGCAAGAGAATATGCAAATGCATTCTCTGAGTTAAATGACCCTGCTGATCAAAGAGGAAGATTTGAAGCTCAAGTTGAAGAGGCTTTACTAGGAAACGATGAAGCTACTGCAGTTATCGATGATGATTATATCGAGGCTTTAGAGTATGCTTTACCTCCAACAGGTGGATTAGGAATTGGTATCGATAGAGCTATAATGCTATTAACTGGTTCTCCATCAATTAGAGACGTTGTACTTTTCCCACAAATGAAAAGAAGAGACTAGTTTTATATTTAGAGGTGTTCCTGTGGAACACCTCTTTAATCTTTTATACAATCGTACTGGAGGTTTTATTTTGTTATATGAATTTCTTATTATTTTAAGTATTAACTACTTGGGAGTTATCCTAGAAAAGATTTTTCATCTTCCTACTCCTGGAACAGTTAATGGTTTAATTCTTTTATTTATTTTTCTTTCTTTAAAGATAGTAAAATTAAATAGTATTAAAAATGTTGGTGAATTTTTTATTGCAAATATGATCATAACTTTTATTCCACCTAGTGTTAAACTTTTAGATGTTATTGATATTTTAAAAACTGACTTTTTTAAATTAATTTTTTTACTTATATTAACAACTTTAATTACAATGGTTGTTACTGCTTTATGTGTAGACTTCATGATGAGGGGGAAAAAATAAATGAAAGAACTTTTATTTGATAATGCTTTTTTTGGAATTTTTATTAGTTTAATTGCTTTTAAAATTGGAAAAGATATTTTTAATAAATTTAAATGGCCTATTTTAAATCCAATTTTTGTAGCTCTTATCCTTATTTTTATATTTATGGAAGTTTTTAATATTCCCACATCTTATTATAGTAAAGGAGGAGATATATTAGGTTTTTTTATAGCCCCTGCTACAGTATGTTTAGCTATTCCTTTATATAAAGAGCTGGGAACACTAAAAAAGCACTATAAAGTTATTTTGATTGGAGCTCTTATTGGATCTATTACCGCCATTTTGTCCGTTGTTCTTTTAGGAAAATTACTAGGTATTCAAGATATCATTCTCTTATCATTTGTTCCTAAGTCTATTACAACTCCAATTGGAATAGAAGTTAGTAAACTTCTTGGCGGAATACCTGCTATTACAGTTTTTGCTATAATGGTTACTGGAATAGCTGGAAATATTTTTGCACCATTTATGTTAAAGCTTTTTAGAATTGAAAATGCTGTTGCTAAAGGTCTTGGAATTGGGATTTCAAGTCATGCTGTAGGAACAAGCAAAGCTATTGAAATGGGAGAAGTTGAAGGAGCAATGAGTGCTCTATCTATAGTTATCGCCGGTATAATTACAATTTTTATTGCACCGTTACTTTTAAATCTTCTAAAATAATATTTTATGGAAATATAAAAAACCCTCCTGGGGGGGAGGGTTTTTTCATAACACGGGGGAGTGTTAAAAAATAAAAAAGATTAAAATAGATTTTTGGGGGGTATATAGATCTATTCAATCAAATTCGGTCTCGCTATTAGTATATAATAAGTACGGTTTTCTGTCAAGTTTTTTTTTAGTACATTCTTTTTTTATACTTTGTTCTAATTTGAATATAAAAATTTTGAATTTTGTTATAAAAATGAAAGGAGTGGATTATATTCCACTCCTTTTATTTTATACTAATCCTTTTTTTATCATAGCAAGAGCATATTGATGCGCATCTACTGTTGCACTAGCATAAGCAAATTTTGTTTCTCCTTCGAAAAATCCGTTTAACAAAACTTGTTGCTGCTCATCTATATTCATTGTTAACCTTTCTAGTGTTAACGTTCCCTCTTTATACTCTTCTAATAATGCATTATAAACTGCATCAAAAGTACTATCGTAAATTTCATTTTGTATTTCTTCAAAAAACATATTTTTACACCCCTTTTTGGTATAGTTTCTTTACTTCTCAATATTAACATTTTTTATTAATTTTGTCAACAATTATCCAATATAAGCTATTTCAAAATTCTGGTGAACACCTAAGAACTTTGATTTTAGTTCTTTATAGTTCTCTTTTAAATATATCATTTGCTTAAATAGGCCTTGAGAACCGTTTTTTATTGTTAATTTATTTTTTAAATCTTTTCCATATTCATTCCATAAATTAGTAAAAAGTACAAATAAAAACACTAAAGTCGTTGCTTGAATTCCAGCAAAATCTAAGACAACTTCCTCCTCTTTTTTTAAAATCTCTTTTAATTTATCACAAAAACTTTTAGCTTTATCCGGATTTACTAGCATTGAACTATTGAAGTATCTTTTTAATTTTATTTTCATAAAGTTATTTTCTCCTAATTTAATTTGTTTGATCAAAATGATCTATATTTAAAGTATAGTCTCTTTTACCTACTAATTTTCCACTTTTACTATAATAATTCCAAATTCCAATTGCTTGGCCATTATAAAACTTACCTATTATATGTGGATTTCCATTTTCATGAAATAATTTAAATAGTCCGTGATCTTTTCCTTTTAAATAATATGTTTGAAATGTTTTATGCCCATCTTCACTATACAAGACATATTTTCCATTTAACTCTCCATTTTTCCAATTTTCTATGGATTTTATATTTCCGTTAGTATAAAAAGATAACCACTTCCCTTCTGGAACTCCATTTTTATAAAACTCTCTATCTTTTTGAAAAGTCACCATTCCAGTAAGAGGACTTCCAGTTTTTTTGACGAAAATTTTTCCATTTTTGTTTAAAATTTTAGAATAATCTACTTGTGAATAGTTTCCAAAAGCTAACTGAGACATTAAATAAAAAACTACTGATATTTTTTTTAACATAATTATTCCCCCTGCTATCTCTTTTCTATATCTATTATCTTTACAGATTTTTCCATCTTATTTTTTACAACAAATTTATCATAAAAAAATATTCCTATAAAAGCTATCACTAACCCACTAAAACTTGCCCCAATACATTCTCCCTCTGATAATCCCATATTAGAAGCTATAAAATAAGTTAAAAACATAAATATCAGCGGTATTATATAAACTATTATTGCAGCTTTAAAAACTTGATTATCTTCCATTTCAAAAGTTATAATATCACCTATTTTAATATTATCTACATTAGATATAAATGTAAAATCATTTGCTATTTTAGCACTATCACTACATTTACTACAATGCGAGCAAGCACTCTCTTTATACATTGAAACTGTTACTTTACTTCCTACTATTTTTTTTACTAACCCACTACTTTTCATTCTTTGCTCCTCATTCAAATAGTTATAATGAATTATAACATATTTTTTTCTAGAAATTAAAGTAAATTTAAATAAAAAAAAGTATAGGAAAATCCTATACTTAGTTAATTTTAATTTTATATTATAATTTATCGTGTAATGTACCACCAACAGCACACTTACAACCCATTCCTACTTCTACACATTTGCTTGGATCAATATAAACTACATCCCAACCGTCATCTTCATCGTCACCATATCCAACTTCACCTATGAACATTAGCTCAAGACCTTTTGCTTTTAATTCCTCTTCACTTTGTCCTATTTTTTTTAAAAATTCTTCTTTAGTTAACATATGCGTCACTCCTAGTTTGTTATATTATCTGTCTCAATAATACACTATTTTTGTGTAGATGTCAACTTTCAATTTGTTTTTTTTAAAACTATTTTTTAAGTTTTAATTTTTAGTAAAAAATGTTATAATATTTTTTGGTAATACAAATATAGAAATGAGGTAAATAATGAAAGTTTTAGTTGTAGGTGACGTTGTTGGAAATCCAGGTAGAAAAACTCTAAAGGCATACCTTGATAAGTATAAAAGTAATTACGATTTTATTATCGTTAATGGTGAAAATGCTGCCGCTGGATTTGGAATAACTGCAAAACTTTGTGATGAGATTTTAGATTGGGGAGTAAATGTTATAACAAGTGGAAATCACATTTGGGATAAAAAAGAAATTTATGACTATTTAGATAGATCTAACAGAGTTCTACGTCCACATAATTATCCTAATGGTGTTCCTGGAACTGGATATACAATTTTAAAAGATAAAAAAGGAAATAAAATAGCTGTGGTTTCTCTTCAAGGAAGAGTTTTCATGCCACCAATTGATTGTCCATTTACAGTGGCAAATCCATTAATAGAAGAGATTAGAAAAGAATGTAAACATATTATTATAGATTTTCATGCTGAAGCAACATCAGAAAAATTAGCTTTAGCAAACTATTTAGATGGAAAAGTTTCTGTTGTTTACGGAACACATACACATGTACAAACTGCTGATAATAAAATCCTTCTTGAAGGCACTGGTTATATAAGTGATGTTGGGATGACAGGATCAGACAATGGAATAATTGGAATGAATAAAGAATCTATTATTCCTAAATTTTTAACTGCTTTGCCTCAAAAGTTTGAGATAGCAGAAGGAAAAGAAAGAATAAATGGTTTAGATATCGAATTAGATGATGAAACTGGTGAATGTATAAAAATAGAAAGAATCAACCTTTCTCTTATTGAGTTAGGAATATTTAATTAGGAAGGTTTTTATGAAAGTTGTTGAAATAAAAGTTATATTTGATAGTGATAGTATTGAGGATACTCAAAAAGAGATTTGTGATATATTTTATGGATTTGGAGCTACTGGTTTAAAAATTGATGAACCTTTAAAAACGAAAAATCCTTTAGATTTTTATAAAGATGAAAAGCAATTTTTAATGGTAGATTATGCTGTTTCAGCATATTTTCCAATGAATCCATATTCTCAAAGAAGAAACGATTTAATAAAAGCTGCCTTTGAGGAAAAATTTAATGATAGAGATGATGTTGTTTTTACAATTGATTTTTATGAATATGATGAGGAAGACTATCAAAACAGTTGGAAAAAATATCTATATCCTGAAAAAGTTAGTGAAAAGTTTGTTGTTAAACCAACTTGGAGAGAATATGAACCTGAGGAAAATGAATTAGTTATTGAATTAGATCCTGGAAGAGCTTTTGGTACTGGATCGCATCCAACAACATCTCTTTGTTTAAAAATCATGGAAGAGAATATAAAGCCTGGAAATTCTGTTATCGATGTAGGAACTGGATCTGGAATATTGATGATTGCAGCTGAAAAGTTAGGAGCTACTGATATTTATGGTACTGATATCGATGAGCTAGCTGTTGAAGCTACTAAGGAAAATCTTGAGTTAAATAAAATTTCTTCTGATACTGCTGAAGTTTATTTAGGAGATTTAATCTCAGTTGTTAAAGATAAGCAATTTGATGTTGTAGTAGCAAATATTCTAGCTGATGTTATTCTTTTACTTTTAAAAGATATTTTTAAAGTTGTTAAAAAAGATGGATTAATTATCTTTTCAGGTATTATAGAAGACAAGCTTCCTGAAATAGTTAAACAGGTTGAGGAGAAAGGACTTGAAATACTAGAAATAAAAAGAGATAAAGAGTGGAGAGCTCTTCTTATTAAAGCTTAGGAGGATTAAATGAAAAACTATATTATTGCTTTAGATGGTCCAGCTGGAAGCGGAAAAAGTACTATTGCTAAAGTTATAGCTAAAAATTTTGGCCTAACATATCTTGATACAGGAGCTATGTATAGAATGGTAGCTCTTTATATCCTTGAAAATAATATTGATTTCAATAATGTAGCTGATGTAGAAAATATTTTAAATAATATTAAAGTTGATATTATAGATGATAAATTTATATTAAATGGTAAGGATGTTTCTTTAGAAATTAGAACACCTGAAGTTACTAAAATTGTTTCTCCAGTATCTGCTATCAAAGCTGTTAGAGTTAAATTAGTAGATTTACAAAGAGAGATTAGTAAAGGAAAAAAAGTTATTTTAGATGGAAGAGATATTGGAACAGTTGTTTTTCCAAATGCTGATTTAAAAATATTTTTAGTTGCTTCTCCTGAAGAAAGAGCTAAAAGAAGAGTTAAAGATTACGCATCAAAAGGGATTACAGAAGATTTTGAAACTGTTTTAAAAGATATTTTAGAAAGAGACCATACTGATTCTACAAGAAAAGAAAGTCCTTTAAAGAAAGCCGAAGATGCTATCGAAGTTGATACTAGTTTTCTTAACATTGAAGAAAGTGTTCAAACAATATCTAACTTAATTAAAGAGAAAATCGGAGGGTAAACTATGTTTTACAATCTACTGAGAGGATTTTTATATCCTTTCCTCTTTATTTTTTTGCTTTTTAAACCTAAAAAATTGAAATTTGTTTTTCAAAGACTTTTTCAAGATTTGTCAACTCTAGAAAAAAAAGCAAAATATATATGGATTCATTGCTCATCTGTGGGAGAAATCAATCTTATAGACGCATTGGTAAAAAAACTAAAAAATGATTTCAACGAAAATATTTTACTTACAGTTTTTACTGATACGGGTTATGAAATAGCTATGAATAAATACTCAAAAGATGATAGAATATCTATATTAAGATTTCCATTAGATGATATTTTTATACTAAAAAAAATATTCAATTATATTCAAGTTTCTAAAATAATTTTAATAGAAACTGAAATTTGGCCTAACTTTATAAACTTAGGTTCAAAGTATTCAAAAATATTTATTGTTAATGGCAGAATTTCAAATAAAAGTTTTCCTAGATACAAAAAAATTTCTTGGATTATAAAACCTCTTTTTTCTAAAATATCTGGATTTTTTATGCAATCTCAAGAAGATAAAAATCGAATAATTCTTTTAGGTGCTGATAAAAACAAAGTATTTGTAACTGGTAATCTAAAATTTGATATTTCTTTTGAAACATTTTCTTCTGAAGATATGTCAAATTTAAAAAGATTTATAAAAAGTGATACACGAAAAATCTTTGTTGCTGGTAGTACTAGACAAGGAGAAGATTCTATTCTTATAGATGTTTTTAAAGAACTTAAAAATACACTTCTTATTATTGTCCCACGACATTTAGAAAGAGTTCCTGAAATTGAAACTTTAGTAAAAAATTCAAATTTAACATATAAAAAATTAACTGATTTAGAATTAAATCCATCTTCAGAAGAGTTTCAAATACTTATTGTTGATAAAATGGGTGTTCTCAGAAAATTCTATTCTATTGCTGATGTTGTATTTGTTGGTGGAACACTAGTTAATGTTGGTGGTCATAGTTTACTAGAGCCACTATTTTATGGAAAATCTCCAATTTTTGGCCCATATTTACAAAATGTTAAAGATATATCTAAAGATATTTTAAATCTTAATATTGGATATAAAATTAACAATAAAGAGGAGTTTTTAAATACTATTAATCTCTTAGAAACAAAACCTGTTTCTGAGGATAAAATAAAAGCATTTTTCAAAAGCAATCAAAATGCTGCTGAAAAAACGATTAAATTTATGGAGGAAGAATGAAAGAAAGATTAGAAGACACTCTATGGAAACACTTCTTCACAAATCCTAGAACTAATTATAATCCATACATGGTTAAATTAGTAGAATATCCTAATCACATTATCTATGATAGTGAAATTATGGACTCTTATAGAGGAAATTGGAACCAAAAAGCTTTTGGAAACAATAATCCTGTATATCTTGAAATAGGATCTGGAAGTGGGAACTTTGCAGTTGGAATGGCTGCTAAATATCCAGAGAGAAATCACTTAGCTCTTGAAATAAGATTTAAAAGATTAGTTTTATCTGCTACTAAAGCCGTTAAAAGAAATCTTAATAATGTTGTTTTCTTAAGAAGACGTGGTGAAGATATTACAAAATTTATAGGAAATGAAGAGATTGAAGGACTTTACATTAATTTCCCTGACCCTTGGGAGGGAAATGAAAAAAATAGAATACTTCAACCTAAACTTTTCGAACTTCTTGATGTTATAATGAAAGTTGATGGAACTTTATTTTTTAAAACAGACCATGATCAATATTATTCAGATGTTCTTGAATTTGCTAAAGATTTAAAAAACTATGAAGTAGTTTATCATACACCTGATTTACATAACAGCCCTAAAGCTGCTGATAATATCAGAACAGAGTTTGAAGATTTATTTATATGTAAACATAACAAAAATATCAACTATATTGAAATAAAAAAAATCAAATAACGAAATAATACATGGAGGTATTTAAATGGCAGGATATGTTGTAGTTGGAACTCAATGGGGAGACGAAGGAAAAGGAAAAATAATTGACGTTCTTGGAGATAGAGCTGATTACGTTGTTAGATTCCAAGGTGGAAATAATGCTGGACACACAGTTGTTGTTAATGGAGAGAAATTTATACTTCATTTATTACCATCTGGTATGTTACATGGACAAGGTAAATGTATCATCGGACCAGGAGTTGTTGTTGATCCTAAAGTTCTTTTAAAAGAACTTGATACATTAGAAGCTAAAGGAGCTAAAGTTGATCA
This sequence comes from Cetobacterium sp. 2G large, assembly GCF_014250655.1. Lineage (NCBI taxonomy): Bacteria > Fusobacteriati > Fusobacteriota > Fusobacteriia > Fusobacteriales > Fusobacteriaceae > Cetobacterium > Cetobacterium sp. 2G large. Next base: position 1,162,134 of record NZ_JACHTH010000005.1, read on the forward strand.
CCTATTTATAAGTGATAGAGCTCATCTTATTATGCCTTACCACATTCAATTAGATATCTTAAAAGAAGAGAGAAGTGGAGATAACAAAATTGGAACTACAAAAAGAGGAATTGGACCTTGTTACTCTGATAAATTTTCAAGAGTTGGAATTAGAGCTGTTGAATTATTAGATATGGAGCTATTTGCTAAGAAATTACAAATGAATTTAGAAGAGAAAAATGAACTTTTCACTAAAATCTATGATGCTCCTACTATGAAGTTTGAAGATATTTTTGAAGAGTACAGAGGATATGCTGAAAGATTAAAGCATAGAATTATTGATGCTACTCCTGAAATTAACAAAGCTTTAGATGATGACAAATTCGTTTTATTTGAAGGAGCTCAAGCTATGATGCTAGATATTAACTATGGAACATACCCATACGTTACTTCATCATCTCCTACAAGTGGAGGAGTTACTACTGGTGTTGGAGTTTCTCCTAGAAAAATCGATAGAATAATTGGAGTTATGAAAGCTTATACAACTAGAGTTGGAGAAGGACCTTTCGTTACTGAGTTAAATAATGATTTAGGAGAAAAAATCAGACAAATTGGTGGAGAGTTTGGAGCTACAACTGGAAGACCAAGAAGATGTGGATGGTTAGATCTTGTTGTTGGTAAGTATGCTGTTGATATAAACGGATTAACTGACGTTGTAATAACAAAAATCGATGTTTTAAGCGGATTAGACACTTTAAAAATTTGTACTGGATACGAAATCGATGGAAAAGTTTATACAACTGTACCTGCTGCTACAGAAAAATTAGCTTATGCTAAACCAATTTATGAAGAGTTACCTGGATGGACAGAGGATATCTCTAATATGAAAGATTACAATGAGTTACCTGAGAACTGTAAAAAATACCTTGCTAGAGTTGAAGAGTATTTAGGATGTCAAATAACTGTTGTTTCTGTTGGTCCTGATAGAAGTCAAAACATATTCTTAAAAGATATATAAGAAATCAATCCCCTAGTTTACTAGGGGATTAATTTTAGGAGGAGCTAAATGTTAGAAAAAATTCTTATCATAAATACTGGGGGCACTATTGGTATGGTCAACAGCGAGGAAAATAATCCTAATAGTCCTTTAAGACCTGCTAAAAATTGGTTTGAAGTAGCTAAAAATCATCCTATTTTAGAAAGATTTCCTGCTGACTACTGTCAAATTTCAACTTTAATTGATTCTTCAGATATGAATCCTGAAATTTGGATTGATATTGTTAAAATTATAGAAAAAAATTATTATGACTACAGAGGATTTGTAATTTTACATGGAACTGATACTATGGCTTTTACAGCTTCAGCTCTATCTTTTATGCTTAAAAATCTTGATAAACCTGTGGTTTTAACTGGGTCTCAAGTTCCTTTAGTTACACCAAGAAGTGATGCACTTCAAAATTTAATTACATCTATTCAAATTGCAGGTAATAGAATATACGGTGTTAAAAGTATACCTGAAGTTACAATCTGTTTTAGAGATGAGTTATTGAGAGGAAATCGAGCTAGAAAAATTGATGCTACAAATTATTTTGGGTTTGCTTCACCAAATTATAGAGCTTTGGGAGAGATTGGATGTGAAATTAAAATTCATGATAAAAAGGTTTTAGATATGCCTAAAAATGAGTTTTATACAGATTCTTCTATCAATAGTAATATACTTATTGTTGAGATTTTCCCTGGAATGAATCCTCAATATATAAAAACACTTGTAGAATCTCATTCTGAAATAAAGGGAGTTATTTTAAAAACTTATGGAAATGGTAATGCTCCAACTACTGATAATTTTGTTTCAGCTTTAAAATCTATTATTGATTCAGGAGTTGTTGTTGTTAATATTACTCAATGTGCAACTGGTGCTGTCAAAATGGGATTATATGAAGCTAGTAGCGCATTAAAAAGTATTGGAGTAATCAGCGGTGGAGATATGACTCCAGAAGCAGCCATAACCAAGTTAATGTATTTATTAGGAAAAAATCTTCCTATTGAAGAAATTAAAGTTTTTATGGAATCTGATTTATGTGGTGAAATAACTGTTTGAAGGAGTGCTATGAACAAAAATCTTTGGAAAAATAATAAAAATGGTAAACTTTATGAAGTTTTAAATTATAATATATTAAATTGTACTAATGAACAAGATGGACAAATTATGTATCTATACAGAGTTTTTTCTGAAGAAGTTCTAGATTCAGAAGGAAATGAAAAACTTTTTGTTAGATCTGAAGATGAGTTTAAAACTAAGTTTACAAAATATAGTTTATAATTTAAATAGAGAAAAAGCTGACTTAAAAAAGTCAGCTTTTTTTTATTTATCAAATTTTATTGGTTTTATCCAATCACTATTTTTTCCCATAGCATAGTTTTTTTCAAATTCAGCTTTAAATTCATTAAATCTTTTCTCTTTTATAGCAGTTCTTGAATCTTTCATTAATTTTAATAAGAAATATAAATTATGGTATGTTGCTAATCTTCCACCTAATATTTCTTGAGCTTTAAATAAGTGTCTTATATAACCTCTTGTATAATTCCTACATACATAGCAATCACATCCCTCATCTAAAGGTCTAGTGTCTTCAGAATATGAAGCATTTTTTACAACAAGTCTTCCATATTTTGTAAATATTGTTCCGTGTCTTCCAATTCTACTTGGTTGTACACAATCCATCATATCTATTCCTGATGCTACAGCTTCTAGCATATCTAAAGGTTCTCCTACTCCCATTAAATATCTTGGTTTATCTTCAGGTAACTTCTCAACTATATAATCTAATACTCTATACATATCCTCTCTAGGTTCACCAACAGCTAAACCTCCAACAGCATATCCAGAGAAGTATTCATCCATTTCACTTAATTCAGATAAACTTTTATCTCTTAAATCTTCATAAATTCCACCTTGAACTATTGCAAATAAACCTTGCTCATCTGGTCTTTTGTGTGCTTCTACACATCTTTTTGCCCATCTTGTAGTTCTTTCAATAGATGGAATAAGGTACTCTTTTGATGACATTCCTGGTGGGCACTCATCAAATAACATAACTATATCTGATCCTAAATTATTTTGAATATTTATTGATTTTTCTGGAGAAATAAAGTGTTTAGAACCATCTAAATGTGATCTAAAATAAACTCCCTCTTCCTTAATATTTCTTAAATCACCTAAACTAAATACTTGGAATCCACCACTATCTGTTAAAATAGGTTTTTTCCAATTCATAAATTTATGTAATCCACCAAATTTAGCAACTAACTCATCACCTGGTCTTAAATACAAGTGATACGTGTTTCCTAAAATTATTTCAGCTCCCATTTCCTCTAACTCTTCTGGAGTCATTCCTTTTACTGTGGCTTGAGTTCCAACAGGCATAAACACAGGCGTTTCAATCTCTCCATGAGGAGTTGTTATTTTTCCTGTTCTCGCTTTTCCATCTTTATCGTATAATTCATACGTTACTGGTAACTTTTTACTCATTTCTTTCTCCTATCTTTCTACTGACATTACATCTTTTATTTTTAATAGATGACTAACTAATTGTTTATACTCATCTTTATTATTTAACTCAACCGTCACTTTTATAATTGCAATTGTATCTAATCCCTTTTTTATATTATGAGAGTTTAAAGATAATACATTTATTTTATGGTTTGAAATCATTGTTACAACATCCATAAGTATATTTTGTCTATCTATAGCTTTTATTGTAAAAGCAAAAGTATATCTATTTTTTTTCGAAGGTGCTTCTAAAAGTCTCTCATCCCAATTAACATCTATAACTCTTGCAGGATCATGGTTAACCATTGAAATATAATTTGGACAATCTTTTCTATGAATTGCAATTCCTGTTAATTTTGTTACATATCCACCTATATCGTCTCCAGGAAGAGGTGTACAACATCTTGCAAATCTTATTAAAGTATTTTCTGTCCCATCAATTATAATTCCTTGATCATCCTTTTTTGCTGATTTTTTCTTTATAGGCTCTTTAATAAAATCTTCTAGATTACTTTCTATATACGCTTTACTTTTTTCTTGCTCTATCTTTAATTTAGCAACAACTACATCTACTTTACTTTTTGTCTCTCCCATATGGAAATAGAAATCACTCATTGTTGGTATATTATGTTTCTCTAAATGCTTTTTTAGAATTGGGCTATCTTCAAACTCTTTTAAAGTCATTCCTAATTTTCCAACTTCTTTTTCGATAAGCTCTTTTCCAACTTTAATATTTTCATCAAGTTTTTGGTCTTTTAACCATTTTTTTATTTTACTTTTTGCACTTTGTGTAGCTACAATATCTAACCAATCATTTCCAGGTCCTCTACCAGTTTTAGATGTAATAACTTCTACTCTATCACCATTATTTAATTTGTAATCCAATGGAACTATTTTTCCATTAACTTTTGCACCTACACACTTTATCCCAATCTCTGTATGAATATTAAAAGCAAAATCTATTGGTGTAGCACCTTGGGCTAACTCAATAACATCTCCTTTTGGAGAAAATACAAATACCGTCTCTTTTACTATATCTCCAGTTACTTCTTTAATAAATTCTTCAGTATTTTCTGCACCTTGATTTAACTCTACAATATTTCTAAGCCATCCATAAACTTGATCTTTTTTACTTATTTTTTTATTTTCTTTATAACTCCAATGAGCTGCAACTCCCTCTTCAGCTACTCTATCCATATCTTCAGTTCTAATTTGAATCTCAACAAATTTTCCCAAAGGTCCTACAATTGTTGTATGAATTGATTGATAGTTATTTGATTTAGGAACTGCTATATAATCCTTAAATCTTCCAGGAACAGGTCTGTAATTACTATGTATAACTCCTAAAGTATTGTAACATTCTGCTTCTGTATTTAAAATAATTCTAATACCTATTAAATCATAAATTCCATCAAAATCTTTGCCTTTTTCAAACATTTTTTTATAAATACTATAAAAATGTTTAAATCTTCCCTTAACTTTTGCATATATTTGTACTTCATTTAACAAACGAGTTATATTATTTACCATCTCTTCTAAATATTTTTTTCTCTCGTCTTTTTTTTCATCAATTAATGCTTTTATATCTTTATATTTTTCTGGTTCTAAATAATGTAAAGACATATCCTCTAATTCCCACTTTATCTTTGCTATACCTAATCTATGAGCTAAAGGGGCATATATAGAAAGAGTTTCTTGAGCAATTCTTTTTTGTTTTTCTGGTGGCATAAACTTTAAAGTCCTCATATTATGAAGTCTATCTGCCAATTTTATAATAATAACTCTAACATCTTTTGCCATTGCTATTATCATTTTTCTAATATTTTCATCCTGTTTTTTAGTTCCATTAGGTAAATGGTCTAATTTCGTAACTCCATCTACAAGATGGGCAACTTCGTCTCCAAAGTTATACTTTATATCTGCTATAGTTATCAGTGTATCTTCAACTATATCATGAAGTATTCCCGCTATTATTCCCTCTGTATCCATCTTCATATCTATTAATATTTTGGTTACTTCTACAGGATGTATTATATAGCTGTCACCAGATTTTCTGTATTGTCCTATATGGCATTCTTCTGCAAAAAAGAAAGCCATTCTGATCTTTTCTTTGTCCACTTTTAAATTGTGCTTATCTATTTCACTTTCTATTTCTTGCCAATATTTCATAATACACCTCTTTTTTAATAATCCTATACAAATAAGGCGACACTAGTTTGTGCCGCCTTAAAAGTTATTAATACTTCATTAAAGTTAATACTGGATAACCTTCTAATTTCTCTTTACCTTTTAAGTCTTCTAGTTCAATTAAAAATGCTAATCCTGCTACTACTCCACCTAATTCTTCTATTAATTTTACAGTAGCTTCTATAGTTCCTCCAGTTGCTAATAAATCATCAACTATTAATACTCTTTGTCCAGGTTTTACAGAATCTTTATGCATACATAAAACATTTGAACCGTATTCTAAATCATATGCATACTCGATTACCTCTCTTGGTAATTTTCCTGGTTTTCTAACTGGAGCAAATCCAACTCCTAAAGCATAAGATACTGGACATCCAAATATAAATCCTCTTGCTTCTGGTCCTACAACTAAATCTATATTGTGTTCCTTTGCAAACTCTACAACTTTATCTGTTGCATATTTATATGCTTCACCATTTCCCATTAGCGGAGTTATATCTCTAAATTTTATTCCCGGTTTTGGATAATCCTCTACTAATGCTACATATTTTTTTAAATCCATTTAATTCCTCCTAAATATTACTCTTTTAAAAATTTATCATAAATTATCTATACTAATTGAAAATTAAATTTAAAGCTTCTTTTTCCTTTACTTTATCTCCATTTTTATAGTATATGTTTATTAATTTTTCTACTACTTCTTTATCAATATCATTATAAGTTAAATAATTCTTTAAAACTCTTTCTGAATAATCATCTTTATCTAAAGATAAACTATAAAAATTTGATAATTTTATTGTATTAACTTTATTATATTTAATTTTATTTTCGATTTTTAAATATGAATCTTTCTTTAAACTATCTACTCTTTTTAAATTATTTAAATATGAATCAAAAAACAAACTATTATTAAATATTTCATCATCCTCTACATATTCATAATACTTTAAAGAATTTAAATAGTTCCCATTCAAAAACTCTATATATCCTAAAATAAAATAATCTTGATCATTCATAAAATCTTTAGACACACTTTTTAAATACTTAGAACTTTTACCATAATCTCTTTTTTCAAAATTTAAATAACCTAAATTCTTCAAAGTTAAATTATCTTTAGGATTAAGTGCCAAAGATCTATTTAAATCTTTTTCTGCTTGAACTATATTCCCAAGTTGCCCTTCAATTATTGCTTTTTCTCTTAGTGCTACACTATTTTTACTATTAATCTTTAGTATTTCCTCATATATTTCTAACGCTTCACTTTTTTTACCTAAAGAATATAAGTTAGCTCCCTTAAGTAATAGATACTTTTCATTTTTTGTTTCAAGATTTTTCGTTGTCTTTACTACCTCACTATTGCTACAACCAATTAGTACAAAAACTAAAAAAAGATATTTCCACATTTAGTTCTCCTTTTTATTATTTGGTGGTAATATTACTCCTCCTGAAATTATAAGCTTTATTGCGTCATCTACTTTTAAATCTAAAACTCTTACTTCTGATTTTTTTAAAACTATGAACATCCCTGAAGTAGGATTTGGTGATGTCGGTAAAAATACATTACACATCTCCTCACCAGTTACCTCTTCTACAAAATGATTACTATCTGAAGTCATAAATCCGATACTATAAATCCCATGTCTAGGATATTCAAACATCACAACTTTTTGGTATGATTTTTGTCTATCTGATGCAAATAGAGATATTATTTGAGTTATTGTACTATATATCTGACTAAATAATGGTATTTTTACTAAAAGATTGTTTAAAAAAGCTCCAATTTTTTTAAATAAAAATACTCTCATAGCTGTTCCTATAGCTATTAATAATAATATCAAAGTTACAAAAGATAAAACATTTATAAGTATTTGAGTATATAAATGAAGATCTTGTTCTTTTCCTAATCCAGTTTGTAAAACAATCTTTCTTATTGCTACTGTTAAAACAGAATCTTGCAATAAGTTTAAGAAAATTTGAAATATCCAGTTAAAAATATATACTGTAATAACTATAGGTAATATAGCAATTAGCCCACTATAAAAACTGGCTTTTACTCTTTTCATCTTTTATTCTCCTCTTTGTATCTCTACCTTAGACACTCTCATCTTCTCAACCTCAACTACTACCAGCTTAACATCTTGAAAGTCTACAATATCTCCTATTGCAGGAATTTTTCCAAGCTCTGACATTATTAATCCGCCTAAACTTTCGTAATCCTCTGATATTGGTAAATCAATATTTAAACTTTTATTTATTGTTTCTATATCAAGCATTGCATCAACTTCATATCTATTATCATCAATCTCTTTAATGCTTTCTTCCTCTTCATTATCAAACTCATCACGAATTTCTCCAACAATCTCTTCTAATAAGTCTTCTATTGTTAAAACTCCACCAATACCACCATACTCATCTAATACAAGTGCAATATGAACTTTTTTACTTTTAAATTCTTGTAAAATTTCTATAATTGACTTTGTTTCAGGAACATAGTAAGCCTCTCTTACTAACTCTTTAACTTGAGTATCTGTGCTATGTGCTTTTAAGTAATTTAAAACATCTTTAGTATATAAAACACCTATAATATTATCAATAGTCTCTTCATATACAGGTATTCTTGAGAATCCAGCTTCTATCATCTCTTCCCAAATATCATCTAAAGTTTTATTTCCTTCAACTGCAAACATTGATGTTCTAGGTGTCATAATTTCTTTTGCATTAGTTTCACCTAATCCTACAATTGAGTGAATCATTTCTTTTTCCTCTTCTTCTATAATACCCTCAGCTTCACCTACATTTACAAAAGATATTAAATCCTCTTCTGTAAACATTATATTTTCAGTTTTTACTTCAACTCCTAAAATTCTACCAATTAATATAGATGTCCACATCAATATTTTTACAATTGGTTTCATTAATAATCCAAAATAATACATAGGACCAATTACTAATTTTGAGAACCCTTTAGAATTATTTTTGGCCATTATTTTCGGTGTTATTTCTCCAAATATAAGAATTAAAACTGTCATAATCCCTGTTACGATAGCCAAACTTCTAGGAGAATTCCCCATTATATTAATTGCTAAAGCAGTTGCAATAGATGATCCTAAAATATTTACTATATTATTTCCTAAAAGCATCCCTGTTAAAATCTCATTTGGACTTTTTAACCACTTTTTCAATAAATGTGCTGTTTTCTTATTCGACTTCTCAATATCTTCTAAATCTGTTGTTTTAAAAGATGTTAATGCTGTTTCTGAGGCTGAAAAAAAACCAGATAGTAAAATTAATACAACTAATATAATAATATCACGATACGTGTCCAACTTTATAATACACCTTCCTTATTTTTTAAATTGAATGCTTATATATTCTACCATAATTCTCCATAAAAAACAATATACTGTGCTTTTTAAACCAGCACTTTAATAAAGAATAAAAAGGAAAGCTGTTAGCTTTCCTTATTTTACTAAAAATAATATGTCACCTTTTTTTACTACTTTTCCATTCTCTGCTCTCAAAGCTACAACAGTTCCTGCTACTGATGATTTTACTTCGTTCATCATTTTCATAGCCTCAACTATACATACTGTATCTCCTACCTCTACTTTATCTCCAATTTTTACAAAGTCTTCTGAGTCAGGTGAAGGTGCTGAGTAATATGTTCCAACCATTGGAGAAACAATCTCTTTTCCTTCTACAACTACTTCTTCTGAAGATTCTATTTCTTCAATTTCTATCTCTTTATTAGTTAAAGTCGGTTGTTCTACGTACTTAATATTTGAAGTTACTACCTCTTGTCTTAGTTCTTCCTTTTTCATAGTAAGCTTTGTTCCATTAACTTCTATACTAATTTCAGAAAGATTATGCTCCTCTATACTTTTAGCTAATTTTTTTACGCTTTCTAAATCTAACTTCATTGTTCCTCCTTAATTACTTCCTATTACTCTTAATTCCTTTACAGAATCTAAAGAACTGATTTTTTCTAACATCTCTTCAATTTTTCTAAGTAAATTTTCTGTTGTTTGTATAGAAATTGTTACTCTACTCACACCATCTATTGCTATATTTTGAACAATTGTTAAGATGTTCATCTGCTCTCCTGCAATAATATCTAAAACCCTTGCTAAAATTCCAGGTCTATCCATTAAAGATAAATGTATACTAAATACTTTTTCTTTTCCACCTTCGAAAAATGGTTTTATATAGTCTTTATATTTATAATATGTACTTCTACTTATTCCAACTCTCTTTATAGCTTCATACTTTGAAATTCTTTCAGCTTGAACAATCTCATTTACCTTTATAACACTTTGAATCGAATTTGGTAGTATTCTCTTATCTACAATATAAAATTCTTTTTTATCCATTCTAAACTCTCCCCTATATTTTTTTTCCAATTTTAAACGCCTTTAACGTATTATTAAGTAACATTGCTATAGTCATGGGTCCTACTCCCCCTGGAACAGGTGTTATATATGATACTTTTTCTTTTACAGATTCAAAGTCCACATCTCCACAAATCTTATTATTTTCATCTCTGTTTATTCCAACATCTATTATAATAGCACCTGTCTTAATCATATCACCTTTTAAGAAATTAGCTTTTCCTATAGCTACTATTACAACATCTGCATTTTTTGTTTTTTCTGCAAGATTTTTTGTTTTACTATTACAAACTGTTACTGTTGCTCCTTCATTTATTAAAAGTGCTGTCATAGGTTTTCCAACAATGTTACTTCTTCCTATAACAACGATATCTTTTCCCTCTAAAGCTATCTCATACTCTTCAAATAATCTTAATATACCTGCAGGAGTACATGAAATTAGTGCTGTTTCATCTCCTAAAACTACTTTTCCTAAATTTTCTGGTTTAAATCCATCCACATCTTTATTTATATCTATTGCTTCTATTACCTTTGGTGTATCTATATGATCAGGTAATGGTAATTGAACTAATATTCCATCAACTGTTTCATCACTGTTTAATTCTTCTATTTTTCTTAAAAGCTCTTCTTCAGTTACATCTGCTGGCATAATAAAATTTTTTGATTCTATTCCAACTTCTGCACATTGTTTTATCTTAGAATTAACATAAATTTTAGATGCTAAGTTATCTCCCGCCTGTATTACTGCCAATCCTGGAACTGTTCCTTTAACTTCTTTTATCTCTATTATCTCTTTTTTTATTAAATCTCTAACCTTTTGAGATACATATTTACCATCTAAAATTTTCATTACTATTCCGCCTTTTCCTTCCAGTAATTTAATTCTTGAAGCTTTCTATTTAAATCTATGTGTTCTATTACAACATCTTTTGGTACTTTTATTTCTAAGGAAGTCATGTTCAATATAGCTTTTATTCCTGATTGAGTTACTATATCTGTTACTTGCTGAGCTATAGATTTATTTTCTGTTATAATTGCCATATCTATTTTTTTCTCAGATGCAATTTTTGGTATATCACTTACACTACTTATCTTTATTCCCTTATACTCTTTACCAATTCTGCTTTTTGTAATATCAAAAATTCCCACAATATTAAATCTTGGTTTTTCTATGTCACCTTCTAGCAAAATAGCATTCCCTAACTTTCCAGCTCCAACAATAATTACATTGTTTTGTTTATTTATTCCCAATATATCTTCAATCATTTCGTAAAGACACTTTACGTTATACCCTTTACCCCTTATTCCTATACAAGAATCTAAATCCATTATAAAGTTTGAAAAGTCTTTTCTAATTTGAGCAGCCGTTACTCCAAGTAAAACACCCATCTCTTCTGATGATATATAATCATCTGGCGAAAATTTCTCCAAACATTTTAAATACATTGTTAACCTCTGTATAGTTTTTTTTGAAATTTTTTCTCTCTTTTCTGAAGTTTTCATTATTTAACCTCTCCCCCCATTATTTTTATTTTAAAATCTCACCTATTTTAAATAAGTTTCCATTTATACTATCTTTTCCTGATATATTTTTTTTATTTTCAGGTTTAATCTCAGTTAAAATTATGCTTCCTTCATTTACTTTTACAACAAATCCTTTTCCTTTAATCAAATCTACTATCTCACCATTTTCCCCTTCTTCATAAATTTTATCAAGTTTTTCAACTGCATAAACTTTTAAAATCTTATCATTGTGGTGTGTATAAGCTGTTGGAAATGGATTCATTCCTCTTACAAAATTAAAAATTTCCTCTTTATTTTTATTCCAATTAATTAAGCAATCAGTTTTTTTATATGGCTTTACAAATGTTGCTAACTCATGGTTTTGTTTCTCTCTTTTTGCTGTTCCATTTTCTATTTGATCTACAGCTTCATTTAATTTTTCTGCTCCAATTTCTTTCAATCTATCATGAAGTGTTAAAAAAGTATCCTCTTCATAAATTGGAGTAGTTCCTTTTAAAATAATATCCCCTGCATCTAATTCCTCAGCAATATCCATAATAGTAACACCTGTTTCTTCTTCACCAGCTATTATTGCTGCGTTAATTGGTGCTGCACCTCTAAACTTTGGAAGTAAAGATGAGTGTACATTTATTATTCCAAGCTTTGGAAAATCAATAATATTATTTGGTATTATTTTTCCATATGCTACAACAACAATTAAATCTGGATTTAATTCTTTTACTAACTCAAATGTTTCTTCTGTTCTTAATGAATTAGGTTGATAAACTGGTATATTATTCTCAATTCCATACTCTTTAACTGGTGTATACTTTATTTTTTTACCTCTAGTATTAGGTTTATCTACCTTTGTAAATATTCCTACTATATCATGCTTTTTTCTTAATATATCTAATGATGGAACTGCAAACTCTGGCGTTCCCATAAATAAAATTCTCATTTTGCCTCCTATTTCTTTAAATTACTTAAGTATTGAAGAGCCATTTTATACCCTTCAGAACCGAATCCAGTAATTTTACCTATGCATATATCCGATATTACAGATTTATGTCTAAACTCCTCTCTAGAGTATACATTTGATAAGTGAACCTCTATTGTTTTTAGATTAGTTGACAAAATTGCATCTCTTATTCCTATCCCATAATGTGTTAATGCCCCTGGATTTATTATTAGATAATCAACATTTTCATAACTTTCTTGTATCTTATCAATTATATATCCTTCATGATTGGATTGAAAAAATTCTACCTCCATCCCATGATTCATACCAAATTCTTTAATTTTATTATTTATTAACTCTAAAGTTTCATCTCCATATATTTTAGGCTCTCTCTTTCCTAAAAAATTTAAATTTGGTCCATTTATTATTAAAACTTTCATATCTTTTTATCCTTTTTTATATCTTCTACGACATCTATAAAAGATTTTATATCATCGAACTCTTTATATACAGATGCAAATCTAACATATGCTACTTCATCTAATACCTTTAATTTTTCTAGTACAAGCTCCCCTAGTTCCTGTGTTGTTATCTCATTTTTTAAAGTGTTTTGTATTACTTTTTCCACATCAGCAATAAATTTTTCTAAATCATCTCTACTTATGTTTCTTTTATTAGTTGCTCTTTCTAATCCCCTTAAAAGTTTATCTTTATTAAATTTTTCTCTACTTTTATTTTTTTTTACAACATAGATTGGATTTTCTTCTATTCGTTCATAGGTAGTAAATCTCTTTTCACAACTATTACATACTCTTCTTCTTTTTATAGAATTATTTTCAGAAAACGCTCTACTATCTATTACTTTTGTGTCTTCACTATTACAAAATGGACATCTCATACTCTCTCCCTATAAAGCTTCCTCTTTGTCTATACACTCTAATACTTCTTTTGCATTTTCACAATTTAAAAGCTTTTCTCTAAAATTTTCATCTCTTATTAATCTTGAAATTCTTGCCAGCACTTTTAAATAAATTTGACTATCTTTAAATGGTGATGCAAATACAAAAAATATTTTTACTTTTTCTTGATCTAAAGATTTAAAATCTACTCCCTCTTTACTTATTCCAAAAGCTATTGTTAAACTCTCTGCTGCATCAGTTTTAGCATGTGGTATTGCTACCCCTTTTCCTATCCCTGTGCTTCCTAAATTCTCTCTTTCTAAAAGAGCTTTATATATTACATCTTTTTTTTCTATTTTTTCTGATTTTCCTATTAAAGCAGACAGTTCTTTTAAAGCTTCATCTTTATTTTTAGCTTTTAGATTAAGTAATATTAGTTCTTCTGACATATAGTCAGTTATTTTAACTATGTTTAACATGAGTAACCTCCAAATAAATGTTTCTTTAGATTTAATTTTGTATCTAAATGATAATTTATATATTTTTCATAAAGAATAATCGCATCAATTAAAGTGCTTAATTCCACCCTTTTCTCATCTGATACTTTTTTCTCCACATTTGCTAACACTTCAAATAAATCTCTTTTCAAAGGTATAACTTTATCATTTCCAAAATCTGTTATAACTGATTCAGAAATACTAAAATATTTTTCACCTGATATATTTATTCTATAACCTTCATTTTTTATAATCCAATTCATCATTTTTAAAACCATAATAAAATTATTATAGTTATCACTTTTTATAATAAAGTATAAAGCTTTTTCTATTCTTTGAAAAAACTCCTTTTTTCTCTCTCCTGGCAAGACTATCTCATTAATAATAGAGAGAATATAAGATACTATCTCCAATTTTTCTATATCTTTTTTTAAATCATAAAAAAAATCTATCGAATCAATTGTATTTAGTATAAAATTATCACCTTTTTTATAAAATGTAAAATTTGATAGAGTTAATAAATCTACCGAACTTTGGTCTCTTTTTTTACTTTTTCTAATTCCTCTAACTAAAAGATCAATCTTTCCAAAATTTTCAGAAAAAACAGTTATAATTCGATCTCCTTCTCCAAAATCTACTTTTTTTATTATTAATCCTTTAGTTTTTATAAATTTCATTTTTTTAGTTCCTTTCTTTTAAGGTCACTATTTACTTTTGTGTCTTTCAAGTCTAAATCAGCGACTTTACTTTCACTTTCAAATATCTCCATCTTAATCGGTAATAAATACCCATCTACTTTTTTATACTCTTTTATTTTTATTCTGTAAGTATCTTTATATTTTAATTCTTTTACTTTTTGTAAATAATAGTTATCTTTAAAGTTTTTATCATTTTGATCTTTATTTTTCAAATCTTTTATAATTGATAAAAAATTACTCACATCTTCACTATTATTTTCAGATACCTCATCAAATAATGGAATATAAACTAAAGATTTTTCATTTTCATATTGAAATATCTCTCCTTTATTTACATTTGGCGAGATTACTTCTTTTCTCAAATAATCTGGTGAGATATACTCAATTTTATATTCCTTCACTTTTTTCTCACCATTTAAATATACTGTTTCTTTTACTGTAGAATATATATCTTTTATATCAGAAATTCTATTTAGTGATGCAAAAATTGATGTTCCTATTAATAAAAACATAGCTATTTTTTTTATCATCTATCCACCTCTGTAAGAACTATTATTTCATTCATATCTATTATATTAAATGGTAATTTTACTAAATATTCTACATTGTTTTCATATTTTTTTCTTATTTCACATACCTCTCCAATATATAAACCTTTTGGGTATATATCACTTATTCCAGAAGTATAAACTTTATCTCCTACAGATAATTGTGCTTCATGAAATGATACAGGTTCAAAAATAAGTTCATCACTTCTATTTCCTTTTACTATACCTACTGTATCCCCTGTTGCAGTTGCACTAACTACTGAATCTTGAAAAGTTATCATTTGAACAACAGAGTAATTTTTAAATACTTTTTCTACTTTTCCAATTAGAGATTCATTATATAAAACTGGCATATTTTTTTCTATTCCATCTATTTCACCAATATTTATAGCAAAACTTTCATACATCTCTCTAGTTTGTTGAAAACTTATTTTCCCAACTTTAAATTTAAATTTAAAATGATCTTTCATATCTAAAAGTTCTCTTAGTCTATCATTTTCCTCTAATAACCTTTGATTCTTTTCTTCAATTAAAGACTTTTCTGCTAACGTATGTTTCAATTTATTATTTTCATTTAATAACTCTTTATAATTTATAACACTCTCTGTGCTCTCTTTAGCTTTTTTACCTAAAAAATATACACGAGATTGAAGAGGTAAAAAAATCTCTTCAATCTCTGTCATTGTATACATAAATACGTCTTTAGCAAAGAAAACTACAACCATTAAAATTATAAAAATATATATAATGTTTAATACTTTATTTTTTTTCTTTCCTATTTTCATCTCTATCCTTTTATAATTTCAACTAATATTTTTGATAAATCTACTAAGTCTTTTATCTCAATATACTCCTCTAAAGTGTGAACTTTTGTCATTCCTACAGCTAAGTTTACACTTGGAACACCTTTACTATTATAAATATTTGTATCACTACCTCCACCTGAAGATGCAGTCTCACTTTTTACACCAGCTTTTTCACAAGCAGCTTTTACAATCTCTACAACCTCTTCACAATCTTCAAGTGCAAATCCAGGATACTCAACTTTAACATCATTTTCTAATTTTGCTCCAAAATCATCGCAAACCTTTTGGAATATATTAAATGTTTCATCTAATAAAGATTGTAATTTTTCATTTGATAAACTTCTAGCTTCATAATCTAATTCAACTGATGGCATAACGATATTTGTGGCTTGTCCTCCACTTACAACTCCTATATTTGAAGTTGTTTCAGTATCAACTCTACCTAATTTTATTTTAGTTATTGCATGTGCTGCAACTGTCAATGCATTTATTCCACTTTCTGGAGAAATACCTGCATGTGCTGGCTTTCCTATAATTGTTATTTTTCCTCTAGCTGCTGACGGAGCTTTTGTAATTATTTTTCCTGGCTTTCCACTTGAATCTAATATAAATCCAAAATCTACACCGTAGCTATCAATATCAAAAGATTTTGATCCTAATAACCCAATCTCTTCTCCCATAGAAAAAACTACAATTATTTCTGGATGATCTAAATTATTTTCTTTTATTACTCTTAACATCTCTATGATAGCTGCAATTCCACCTTTGTCATCTCCACCTAATATAGATGTCCCATCTGATTTTATTATACCATTCTCTATTACTGGAACAACTTTTTCACAAGGCACAACTGTATCCATATGAGCACTAAATAAAAACTTCTTCTTTCCTGTAGCTTTTAAAATTCCAATTATATTTCCACAGTTTCCACCATTTAACTCACCTGCATTATCTTCTTTTACTTCTAACCCTAATTCTCTTAAAACTTTTAATAAATAGTCTCCCATAGCTCTTTCATTTTTTGAAGGAGATGAAATTTTTACCATATCTAAAAAATTTTCTACTAATCTAGCTTCTCTTATCATTTGCCCTCCCACAGGTTATCTGTTTTTTGATATTCTTCTCTAGATTATATTACATTGTCATTCCTTTGTAAAGAGTTAAAGGTAACAAAAAATAACAGTAGTTAGGTACTACTGTTATTTTTTTCTAATATATTTATGTTATTTTAAGTCTTTTTTTGAGTAATACTTTGTATGTAGTATTCTATGAGCCTCTGAACTTAATGGATGCTCTAAATATTTTTCGTATAGTGATTGTATGTATGGATTTTCATGTGATTTTCTAAATGTTTTTCCATTATCTATACTTTGCAATCCTTCTGCTCTTTTTACAATTTTTTCAAAATTTCCATGATGGTAAGGTTGTCCTCCCCCTCCAACACATCCTCCTTTACATGCCATTATTTCTATTGCATGAAAAAATTCTTCTCCTGTTTTAACTCTATCTAAAATATCTCTTGCTGCAGATAACCCATTTGCTATTCCAATTTTTACAATAGTATCTCCAACCTTAACTTCACTTATTTTAATACCTTCCATTCCTCTCATAGCTTTAAAATCTACATCTTCTAAAGTTTCATTTGTTACCCATTCATATAGTGTTCTTGTTGCTGCTTCTATAACTCCGCCTGTTCTACCAAAAATAACAGCTGCTCCTGTTGAATAACCTAAAGGATTATCAAATTCTGATTCATCTAATTTTCTTAAATCTATATTTGATTGTTTTAAAAGATGAGCTAATTCTCTTGTCGATATTGAATAATCTACATCTGGAATTCCATCAGTTGCAAACTCCGGCCTAGAGGATTCGTATTTCTTTGCTAAACAAGGCATTATGGAAACATTTATTATTTCATCTCTTTTAATTCCTCTTGCTGGTCCCCATATGTTCTTTAATACCGCTCCAAACATCTGTTGTGGTGATTTTGCTGAAGATGGTATATCTAGCATATCTGGATAATGGTGTTCTATAAAATTAACCCAAGCTGGACAGCACGAAGTTAGAATTGGAAGTTTTACACTCTTATCACCACTTAAATACTTTTCTAATCTTTGCTTAAATTCTGCTGCTTCCTCCATTATAGTTAAATCTGCTGCATAATCCGTATCAAATACATCATCAAAACCTAATTTTTTTAATGCTGTTACCAACTTTCCAGTTACATCTGTTCCTGGCTCATATCCAAATTCTTCACCTATTGCAACTCTTACTGCAGGTGCTACCTGAACTGTAACTCTTTTTCTTGGATTTGCAATATCTTTTATAAGCCCCCATGTGTAATCTTTTTCATACAATGCTCCAACTGGACATACAGCTACACACTGTCCACAGAATGTACAGTTAGTTTTATCTAAATCTGATTCAAAAGCTGTTGAAACAACTGATTTAAATCCTCTATTAACTGCTGATAAAACTTGGCATTTTTGAATATTATTACACATATTCTCACATCTTCGACACATTATACACTTATCTAAATCTCTAACTATCGATGGAGAAACCTCTCTTCTATACTCAAATATTTTCCCCTTAAATCTGATATCTCTTATTCCAAACTCCATTGCCAAAGTCTGTAAATCACATTTACCATTCTTAGCACATATTAAACAATCTGTTGGATGATTTGATAACATTAATTCTAGTACATTCCTTCTTTTTTCTAAAACTTCCATAGTATTTGTATTTATTATCATTCCTGGTGATACTGGTGTTGCGCAAGCTGGAACTAAATTTTTTCTTCCTACAACTTCAACAACACATATTCTGCAA
The DNA here is from genome assembly GCF_014250655.1 of Cetobacterium sp. 2G large. Lineage (NCBI taxonomy): Bacteria > Fusobacteriati > Fusobacteriota > Fusobacteriia > Fusobacteriales > Fusobacteriaceae > Cetobacterium > Cetobacterium sp. 2G large. The sequence continues at coordinate 1,180,979 of NZ_JACHTH010000005.1, forward strand.
GAAGCACAATCATTTTTAAATCCAATCTCTGGAATATTCATATAACATAAGCTTGGTATTTTTATTCCAGCTGTTTTAGCTGCCTCTAATATTGTTGTTCCTGCTAAAGCTTCTATTTCTTTACCATCTATTATAACAATAACATTTTTCATAAATTACCTCCACTAAGCTATATCTATTGCACTAAACTTACAAGCATTATAACAAGCACCACATTTTATACATCTACTTTGGTCTATAACATGTCTTTCTTTAACTTTTCCATCAATACATGCAACTGGACATACTCTTGCACATGCTGTACATCCTACACATTTATCATTTATTAGATATCTTCTTAAAGCTTGACACTGTCCGGCTCTACATTTTTTATCATGTATATGCTCTAAATACTCATCTAAAAATTGATTTATTGTAGATAAAACGGGATTTGGTGAAGTTTGCCCTAGTCCACAAAGAGAAGTTGTTTTTATTGTTTGAGATAGCTCTTTTAATAGTCCTATATCCTCTTCCTTTCCCTCTCCTTTTGTTATTCTATCTAAAATTTCCCACAATCTAGTATTTCCTATTCTACAAGGTGCACACTTTCCACAAGATTCATCAACAGTGAATTCTAAATAAAATTTAGATACTGCAACCATACAGTCATCTTCATCCATTACTATCATTCCACCTGATCCCATCATAGACCCTTTAGCTAAAAGAGTATCAAAATCTATTGGTGTATCTAAATCTTTTTCAGTTAAACACCCACCTGATGGACCTCCTGTCTGAACAGCTTTAAATTTTTTATTATTCTTTATTCCACCACCGATTTCAAAAATAACTTCTCTTAAAGTTGTTCCCATAGGAACTTCCACTAATCCAACATTATTTATCTTTCCAGCTAAAGCAAAAACTTTTGTTCCAGGAGAATTTTTTGTTCCAATACTTCTAAACCACTCTACCCCTTTTAAAATTATTTGAGCAATATTAGCTAAAGTCTCAACATTATTTACTATTGTTGGTTTCCCCCAATATCCCGATTCAGCTGGATATGGTGGTTTTGTTGTTGGTTCTCCTCTTCCACCTTCCATAGAGTGTATTAATGCTGTTTCCTCTCCACATACAAATGCTCCAGCACCATATTTTATTTCAATATCAAATTGGAAATCTGTTCCAAATATTTTCTCTCCTAATATTCCATTCTTTCTAGCCGTTTCAATCGCCTTTCTCAATCTTTCTATTGCTAATGGATATTCAGCTCTAATGTAAACTAATCCCTTTGTAGCTCCTATAGCATATCCAGCAATAATCATACCCTCAATAACACTATGTGGATCTCCCTCTAAAATAGATCTGTCCATAAAAGCACCTGGATCTCCTTCGTCAGCATTACACACTACATATTTTTGATCTGATATATTTTTAGAGGCAAATTCCCATTTCAAACCTGTTGAGTATCCTCCTCCCCCTCTTCCTCTTAAACCTGAATCTTTAATTACTTTTACAACACTTTCAGGGGTCATTGTTGTTAATATTTTTTTTAAAGCTGCATAACCTTCAGCTGCCATATATTGTTCAATCGATTCTGGATCTATACTACCACAATTTTTAAGAGCAATTCTTATCTGTTTTTTATAAAACTCCATATTTTCCCCTTCAAAAACTCTCTCACCATTTTTAGGGTCTATATAAAGTAGCTCTACTATTCTTTTCTCACTAATTATGTCCTCTACTACTATTCTTTCTGCATCTTCTGGCTTTACTTCAATATAAAATGTATTTTCTGGCATTATTTTTACTATAGGTCCTTTTTCACAAAATCCAAAACAACCCGTTTGTATAACTTCAACATCATTTTTTAATCCATGCTCTTTAATTGAATTTCTTAAATTTTCTACAATCTGTTCTCCTTTTGCAGATAAACAACCAGTACCACCACAAACAAGTATTTTCTTTTTTTCTTTCATAATTAGCCTCCTAAAATACTTTTAATGTAATATCGATCCTCTATTTTGATGCTTCTTTCCTATATTTTTCTAAGATTTTTTTCATATCTTTAACCTCTTCTTTTCCATAAACATCTTTTCCTATTAAAACTACTGGAGCTAGTCCACATGCTCCAACACATCTTAATGCATCTATAGAAAACAATCCATCCTCTGTTGTTTCTCCTACATCAATTCCTAAGTAATTTTTTACACTATTTAAAACTTTTTCAGCCCCTCTAACATAACAAGCTGTACCCATACAAACTGATATCGGATGCTTTCCTTTTGGTTTCATTGAGAAGAAATGATAAAAACTTACCACTCCATACACTTTAGCAATTGGAATATTCATCTCTTTTGCTATAAACTCCTGTACTTCTTGTGGTAAATATCCAAAAATCTCTTGTCCTTTATGAAGTACAGAGATTAATGCTCCATTTTTTTCTTCAATCTCACTTATATACTTCTTTAACTCTTCAAACATCTCTTTTTTTAATTTATTATCACAAGCCATTTTTACCTCCTATTTTTTATTTTAATTTTTCCCAAAGAATTTATTCTATTTTATTACTATATTTTTTTTAAAAAATCAATAGCTAGAACAATTTAAATTTTCAAATAAAAAAACCTGTAGACATAATCTACAGGTTTTAATTGTTTAATTATTTTGCTGCTTTGTAAGCGTTCTCTGATCCGAAAACTTCTTTAATTTTTTCTTTATAGTATGATTTCATCTCTTCTTTTGCAACACCTAAATATTTTCTTGGATCGAACTCTCCAGGTTGCTCAGCAAATACTCTTCTTACTCCTGCTGTAAATGCAAGTCTTCCATCTGTATCTACGTTTATTTTTGCAACACCTGATTTTGCTGCTCCCATTAACTCAGTGTTAGGGATTCCAATAGCGTCTTTTAATACTCCACCATATTTTTTGATCTCTTCAACGTATTTTTGAGGTACTGCTGATGATCCGTGTAATACGATTGGGAATCCTGGGATTCTTCTTTCGATTTCAGCTAATATTTCTAACTCTAACTTTGGATTTGTTCCAGGTTTGAATTTGTGAGCTCCATGTGAAGTTCCAATAGCGATAGCTAATGAATCCACTCCAGTTCTTGATACAAACTCTTCAACCTCATCAGGATTTGTAAATATGCTGTGCTCAGCAACAACGTCATCTTCTACTCCAGCAAGAACTCCTAATTCAGCTTCTACTGTAACGTCAAATTTCTTTGCATATTCAACAACTTCTTTTGTGATTGCTATATTCTCGTCAAATGAATAGTGAGATCCATCGATCATTACTGATGAGAATCCTGCATCTATACATGATTTTACTGCATCTAAGCTTGGTCCGTGATCTAAGTGAAGTGCTACTGGAATATCTGATCCCATAGCTCTTGCTCTGTCTACAGCTGCCTTAGCTAAAAGTGGAGTAACCTCTTTTGTCATATACTTTAATGCTCCTGTTGAACATTGTAATATAACTGGTGATCCCATCTCAGCACAAGCTTCAACGATTGCAAGCATTTGCTCCATATTATTGAAGTTAAATGCTGGAACAGCATAGTGCTCTTTGTTAGCTTTTGCGAACATTTCTCTAGTATTAGATAATCCTAAATCTTTGTAATTATATGACATAATTTTCCTCCTAATATTTTATTCATCTATTAATATAACAAATTTTTACACTAAAATCAATTTTTGAAACTATTAGTTTTTTATCTTTATTTGACTTAAAATATATCTAAAAAACCACTTTATCTTTCTTTTGCTTTTAAATATCTTAAAAACCTCAGGTATTAACTCTATTACATCTTCTATTACCCTTTGGTATGAAGATAGACTTTTGGGCAATATATTTTGAGTATTTACTAACCAAGATAAAAGAATTAAATTTATAATCCTTAAAAAGCTTGAAGCAAAATTTAAGATTCCACCCTTTGTAACATATATACTGTAAATTTTAAATAGAACCTCTCCCTCTTGATGATAATATATCTGAGCCAAAAAAGTAGTTAAATATATAAATATAAGAAATTTTAATTTCTTTAAATGTTTTAAAAGTTCTTTATTGAATATAATATTCAATACAACTCCAATAAAAAGAAGAACTCCCAATACCGTCATATTTTTAACAAATAGATTCAAAACAAATAAAATTAAAAGACTACTTTTTAACAACAGTCATACCACCCATATATGGTACTAAAACTTCTGGTATTAAGAATGATCCATCCTCTTGTTGATAATTTTCCATAATTGCTACTAGAGTTCTACCTACTGCTAATCCTGATCCATTTAATGTATGACAGAATTCACTTTTCGAATTTCCTTCTGGTCTATATTTTAGTCCCATTCTTCTAGCTTGGAAATCTCCACAGTTAGAACAAGATGAAATCTCTCTAAATTTATTTTGACCAGGTAACCATACTTCTAAATCATAAGTTTTAGCTGCTCCAAATCCCATATCTCCAGAACATAATTGAATAACTCTATATGGTAATCCTAATCTTTGTAATATTGTTTCTGCATTAGCAACCATTTTCTCTAGCTCATCATATGATGTTTCAGGTGTTGCTAACTTTACCATTTCAACTTTATTAAATTGATGTAATCTTATTAACCCTTTCATATCTCTTCCATAAGAACCAGCCTCTCTTCTGAAACAAGGTGAATAAGCTGTATAATATTTAGGTAAATCACTTTCATTTAATATCTCTTGTCTATGTATATTTGTTAATGTTATTTCTGATGTTGAAATTAAGAACATATCATCAGTTGTCTTATACATATCCTCTTCAAATTTTGGTAATTGTCCTGTTCCTTCACAGATATCTCTTTTTACAATAAATGGTGTTAAATGCTCTGTGTATCCATGCTCTGTTGTATGAGTATCTAACATAAAGCTAATTAAAGCTCTCTCTAATCTTGCTGCTGCTCCTCTATATACTACAAATCTTGAACCTCCTAATTTTGCTCCTCTTTCAAAGTCTAAAATTTCAAGATTTTCTCCTATTTCCCAGTGCTCTTTTGGTTGGAAAGTAAACTCTCTAGGTGTTCCCCATCTTCTTATTTCAACATTATCCTCTTCGTCTTTTCCGATAGGAGTACTTGAGTGGTACATATTTGGAAATGTCATTTGGAAATATGTTACCTTCTCTTCTACTTCTGCAAGTTTTGCATCTAGTTCTTTTATTTCAGCAGAAACTTTTCCCATCTCAGCTATAATTTCAGAAGCATCCTCTCCTGCCTTTTTTCTTCTAGCTACTTCTGCAGACTCTGTATTTCTTTTATTTTTTAGCATTTCAACTTTGGATAAAATCTCTCTTCTCTCTGTATCTAATTTTACAAACTCTTGAAGATCAATATTGCTTCCTCTGTTTACAAGCATTTCTTGTAACATATCAATGTTTTCACGAATAAATCTTAAATCTAGCATAGCTTTTCTCCTTTATAATTAATTATATGTTTTAGATTTTATAACCTTTTTTTATTATATGTACGTCCTTTATATCTACTCCTGCTAAGATTAAAAAAGAGTTTGGTGAAGTATTAACCAATTCTAAGTTTATTGTGTCATCTACTCTTGAAAAATCTTTAACTCTTTCTCCTAAGTTTCTTTCTGATATCTTTCCTTTTTTCTCTTTTCGCTCAATTATTTCCTCTTGATTAAATAGAGTTTCTAAGGTATCTATATCACTTTTAGAACCTGTTATTTCAAATATAGCATTTGTATATACATCTACAATACTTCTTTTATCTTCGATTGTTTCTACTTTAGTTACTTTAAATCCTGGAACTGCTGCAGAGTTCATTCTTTCCATTACCTCTTCATTTGTCATCATTTCTGATAACTCTATATCCATTAATTCATTAAAAGCTTCTGTTCCTAAAGATACTGGATTTCCTAAGGATATCTTTGGTCTTGGATGAAATCCTTGAGTATATTTCATAGGTATATGAGCTTTCTTTAATAATCTATCTGCAAATCTAAGCATATCCAAATGGGATATAAATCTCATTTCACCATACTTATCAAAAGTTATTCTCTTTTTCATTAAACTACCTCATTTTTTTTATTTTAATATATTGTATCATGTTACACCTTTAAATTAAATACCTTTCTTCAAAAAAATAAAAAATCTAAAGTTGATTTAACCTCTTTAGATTTTTCTTTATTTTATTATTTTTAAAGTTTCTTTTCCAGCTCTTTTACTCTTTTTAATAGTTCTGGTAATTTCTTTTGAGCAGCTTTTACTTTTAAGTCATCTTTTAGATTCATTAATGGATGTCCAGCTAAAACCTGATTATCATCAACATTTCCTATAATACCGGATTTTGCTCCAACCATTACATTGCTACCAATCTTAATATGTCCTGCAACTCCAACTTGTCCACCTAAAGTTGTGTTATCTCCCACTTCAGTGCTTCCAGCTATTCCTACTTGAGATATGATTAAGCAGTTTTGACCAATTATATCATTATGAGCAATTTGAACTAGATTATCTATTTTTGTATATTTTTTAATTACTGTATTTCCAATCGTTCCTCTATCAATCGTTGTATTGGCACCTATTTCTACAAAATCTTCAAGAATTACAGATCCTATCTGATCTATTTTTGTATTATTTCCATTTACCTTTACAAAACCAAATCCGTCTGATCCAATTACTGCTCCTGGTTGAATAACACACTCTTTTCCAATTTTACAAAACTCTCTTATTGTTACATTTGGATAAATTATTGTATTATCCCCTATCTCGACCCCTTCGCATATTGTTACATTTGGATAAATCATTACATTTTTTCCAAGTTTCACATCATGCCCAATATAAGCATTTATTCCAACAATCGTTCCTTCACCTATTATAGCTGATTCTTCAACTAATTTTTCCATTTTTTTCAGCTTTCTTTTAAAAAATGCTAATAACTTAGGCATTAAAACTCTTGGATTATCCTTTACTAGTAAATATGTCTTTCCATTTTCTGGTAATACCATTCCAAATGGAACAATTACAACACTTGCTTTAGTTTCGTCTAATTTTTTTAAAAATTTTTCATCTGATGCAAAAGTTACTTCTCCTTCTTCAGCTTGAAAAAAGGGAGATAACCCTGTAATGTTTACCTTGGCATCTCCCTTTACCTCACATTCAAGAAGGGTTATTAACTCATCTATTTTATAAGTCATTTTATCCCTCTCTATTTTTTATTAGTTTACTTTTTTACTTTTTTCCATAACATTTAACACTTTTGGAGTTATATTTTCTCCTCCAAATTTAATTGCACCTTGCTCAAGAACATAGTCATACTTATCTGATCTTGCTACGTTTTGAATAGAAATATTTATTAATCTATCTATCTCTTGCATTTTTTTTGCTTCTTCATTTGAAAGTTTAGCTTGAGACTCTCTTACTAATTTTTGAAATGCTGCAACTTTTTCTTCAAAAGCCTTTTTTTCAGCTTCAGTTACATCTTTCCCTTTTCCTTGTAATTCAACTTGAAGTTTTTGTAATTCAATCTCTTTCTTTTGTAATGTAGTCTCTAAAGTTTGCTTTTCTTTAGTTAAATTATCTCTAATAACTTTTGTTTGTGAGTATTTTGCAAATAACTCTTGACTATTTACATATCCTACTTTTAATGCGAAAGCAGATGTAGATACTGCTGCTAACATTGCTATTATTGCTATTTTCTTCATTGTGAATCCTCCATATATATATTTATTAGAATGATTGTCCCATATTAAAGTAGAATTTCATTCCACTTTCTTCTGAATTTCCTACTGGCCATCCAAAGTCAAATCTTAATGGTCCTACTGGTGTATTAACTCTTAATCCAACTCCCACTGTTGTTCCTATATCATCTGGGAATCTAGCATCTCTTTTTTCATTTAAATATCCTGGGTCTTCCCCTTGATAATCCCATGCTCTTCCTATATCTGAGAATAGAACAAATCCTAATACATCATTTATTTGAGTTCTATTTTCTATTGTTGCAGTTATCTTTTGTGTTCCTTGGTAGAATCCTCCATCGTATCCTCTAAGAGTACTTCCTCCTCCTACCCAGAATCTTTGAGATTCCGGAGTAGTTGTAGTCATAACTCCTCCTACAGCTCTATATGCAAATGTATTATTTTTAAATAATCCTCTATGATACTTTCTTAATTCTAAAGTTGTATTAGCAAAAGTTCCAGAATCTATTGTATCAGCATATCCTACTTCAACTTGATATTTTCCATACCAACCAGATGTTGGATTCCAATAGCTATTTCTTGTATCATATGTTATCGACGGATAAACACTAAATAATCCATAACTTCTCTTATCTCCCCATTTATCAAGAAGATTTTCTCCATCATAGTTAGTATAGTTTGCTAACTCCGACTTATCAGCCTTTTCTGTTATATATTCAGCTTTAGTTCCTAAACCTAATCTTAAGTTTTTAGTTAATCCTTTTCCTATATTTAACTTAGCACCATATGTATCTGTCTCATTGAAAAGTACACTGTCACTATTTTCATATTCGTTTTTATATAAACTCCATCCCCAAGATATTCTATCTGTACCTTTTATCCAAGGATCTGAGAAATTGATTGAGAAACTTGTATAATTTTCATCTGATTTTTCAAAAGTTACTCCTAACTCTTGTCCTTTACCCTGCCAGTTCATATCTTTTACTGATAACATCCCTAGTAATCCTATCTCTGATCCATAAGATACCGCTCCTTGTAAAGTTGCAGTTCTCTCCTCTTCTAATAGAAGAACTAAGTCAACACCTTGATTTTCTCCTGGTGCTGGTTTTGTTTCGTATTTTACATTTTTAAAATATCCTGTTCTCATTAAATTTGATACAGTCTCATTATAATCATTTATATTAAATACTTCACCAGGTTGTATCTCTATTTCTCTTTCAACTACATAATCTCTAGTTTTTAATAATGTATCAGTAGCTTTTCTTCTTTGACCTTTTTGTTTAGTAACCATTTTTGTGAAATTAACTTTATCCACTGTACCTTCATTAATTACTATTGTTAAGTCATTACCACCAGTTAAATCAATATCTTCTATTTCAGCTAAAACATAACCATCTTCATTATATTTTTTTAATATTTTATCTCTAGCATCTCTCAAATTATTAAGATTTAAAACTTTTCCTGGTTCTATATTAATTAAACTTTTTAATTCTTCTGTAGTATATTTAGTATTTCCCTTAATTTGAACTCCATTTATAATTGGATTTTCAATAACAGAATACACAACAACTAATCCTTCTGGGTATTGGTATACATCAGGTATAACCTCTCTATACATCCCTGTTTCTAAAAGCTCTCTTTGTCCTTTAATTATTTTATTTTTTGAAAAATACCCTCCAACTTTAATTGGTATTTTCTTTGCAACTTCATTAACAGGAACATTTACACTACCAATTATTTCTAAACTAGAAACAACTAATGTTGTATCTACTCTCTCTCTTTCAGAAGCTGGTAAAATACCTTGCTTTTCTAAAAGTTCTTTAGTATCTTTTTTCTCTTTTACGTCTACTACTAGTTTTATTCCTCCATCATAAACTTGAGGATAAATAGCTAATTCGTCTATATAATCACTTTTCTTTATGTTGTTATAGTCTTTTAATAATCCCTCTGTTGAGAATACTTGACCTTTCTTTAAACTCATCTTTTGTATTAAAACATCTTGAGGTATTTCGTTTAAGTTTTTAAACTCTACCCCTTTTACTAAATATTCTCCCTCTGCTCCAAATGAAACTATAGAAGCTACTAGTGATATTATTCCGATTAGGTGCTTTTTCATCCCAAATTGCCCTCCAATTATTTTTTATTAGAAAAAATATCTTTTATACTATTATATTTTCTTTCAAACTTAAAATCAACATAATAATTTAATTTTCCTTTTTTCTTTTCATCAATCATATTTGCATCGTTTAATTTTGCTACTCCTACTCCATAAGACCATCCTGATTTATATCTTCTCTCTACTTTAAAATCTAACTGATTTACAGAGTTAGAAAACTCATTACTTTGACTTTCACTATCAGACCCACCTATATCATACTTCGTTCCATCTATTATTCCTAGCTTTAAAATCCAAAAATATTTATCTTTATATATAGGATTCTCCGCTTCTAAATATGCACCAAATCCAAATACATTTGGATCTTGTGTTTTTGGATCATCTGAATTGGCTAAAACCTCTTGATTAAAGACATCTGATACTATCCTAAATTTAGATATATGAAAAACATTTTGGATAGTTCTTGATATTGGTCTTAATAAAGTACTTGAAATTTGACTATCTATAATAGTTTTAAATAACAATGCCACTACGTTTTTATCATTACCCTCTCCACTTCCGTCGAAAAGATTTTTCAAACTACTGCTTTCACTTCCTTGATTGGTTACTATATTTAATCTTAAACTATTTAGCTCTCCTTGTAAAGATATTTCTACATTCCCATTAGCCGTTAATGAAGATACATCAAATATTAAATTCGGATTAAAATCTGAAATTAAGCCATTTTTTTTATCTGCTAAAAGTAATGCTCTAGTAACAGTAAAGTCTTCGCTTCCCAGAACAAAGCTACCTTTTTGTATTTCTAATTCACCAACTACACCAATCTTTTCATTTTTTCCAACAATATTAAATCTTCCTAATAAAACACCTTGAACATCTTGAGCAAAAGTTGATATATCTGGTATGTTTATATTTATACCATCTCTTATCATAACCCCTATATTAAACTCAGGAGTTTCATTTAATCCACTCTTTATTTCAAAATCTTTTCCCAATCTTTTACTCTCGCCAATTATAGCTCTAGTCTTATCTATTATAAAATTTAAAATCGTTAAAATCAAGCCCTTATCTTCTTTTAGTATTCCCGTTATTTCACCATTATTTATAATAACATTTCCAGATACTTTATTTTCAGAATATACTAAATTTGTTGAAAGATCTATTTTAAAATAATCTTTTAATTGATAAATCATATTTTTTAAAGTTATATTAAATGCATAGTCTAAATTTTTATAAAACTCATCGTCTGCCTTTATCTCATCTAATGATGGTAACTTTAAATAACCTTTTCCTTTTATTTCACCATCATTTAACTTTCCTTCTAAGGAATTTACTGTTAATCTTTCATTATCAATCTTTAAAATCATATTTAAATTATTTAAATTTAATAGAGCTTTTGGTAGAGTTGCATTAAAATCAATTAAATCTATATAGCCACTATTTTCTTTTAAATCACTTGATAACTGTACATCTATATTAGCTGTTCCACTAATATCTTTTAAATCATCCTTTGATAAAATTGCATTTAAAAAACTTAAATCTATATTTTTTGAAAAAATATTAAAATTGTATTCTTGATTTGAGATTATATACTCTCCTTTTCCTTTTATCATATTTTTTTCATAATACGCTAAAATTTCATTAATTTTTAAAATCTCTTTATCTCCTGCTAACTCCAAAGAAATATCGTCAAAATTAAATCCTTTAATTTCGTACTCTCCATCATATAATTTTAAATTATATTGTGGATTATCTAAATAACCTTTAACTTCACTTTCTATTCCTATACTTCCACTCATATCCTTTACATTTATTATACCTTGAAAATCCCTTAGATGCAGTGTTTGTTTTGGAATATTGTATTCTATTGTTTTCTCAATTAAATTAACACTACCCTTTGAGAATAAAACTCTTTTTCCTTCTAAGCTAAATATGTCTAAATTATCTATATATAGTATATTTTCCTTATCATTTTTTAAATATTTTAAAGTTGAAGTTAAATTTGGTAATATATCGCCATTTAAATATACTCTATCAATATTTACTCCTGCACTTGCTTCAATAACTCCATCAGATATTTGTCCTTCAACTCTAGATAATACACGATATTTTAGTGCTTTAAAATTATAATATTTTGATAAATTTTCTTCCAATATATTAAGTATAAACTTTCCATCTTTTTCTTTTAAATTATATTTTCCACTAGCTAAACTTTGATTTAATTTAAACTTCTCTGTTGATATAGTGTTATCTTTATATAAAATATCTCCACTCATTGATACCAAAGCTTTATTTGGCATTTCTAAGTATGCTTCTTTTACTTGTGCATCAGCTTGAAACTCTTCAAAAGTTCCTGATATACTTCCATATACATTTTCTAAAAGTAAAACTACACTACTTTTTTCAAATTCACTACTTTTTAATCCTGTTATATGATAATTCAAATCCAACTTTTTATCTAAGATATCAACTTCTCCTCGGACTTTAAATAATCCATTTCTTATATCAGATATTGTTAATTTCCCATTATCAAATGTAGAGTCAATTTTTATACCTTGCACTTTAATTTTTTTGTATTTTCCTTCTCTTAACTCTCCTTGAATATTAGCCTGAATTCCATTATCATTAATCACTGAAACATTCGCATAAGCATCTAAAAGAATATCTTTATTTTCTATTTTTAAATCATTAACTACTCCTCGTAAAATAAATTTATCTCTCTCTCCAGCTATCTCACCTATAAAATCTAATTTTGTATCTAAATTTAGATTGCTCAACAAACTTTTTTCACGAAGATTTTTTGTATGCATTTTAAATTTATATTTTAAATTTTCTCTATTTAACTCTCCAACGACTTGTAAAACCATCTGTCCATCTTTATTAATCATTGAAATCTCTTCAAAGTTAATTACTTTATCTTTTTCTTGAGCTTTTAAAAAGAAATCATAATTATTAAGTAAATTACTACCTGCTAAATCTAATAACTCTAATGTTTGAGTTTTTAAATTATAAGACATTACAAGCTTTTTATCTTGATATAAGTTTAATATCTCCTCTTTCTTTTTATATTCTCCATTTAAATTAATAAAATTTGAAATAACATCAAATTTTAAATCTTCTCCATTTAAATCTAAAGCTACTTCATATGTTAAATCTTTTTTATATTCCAATCCTGAAGCTAATATATTCAAACTATTTCCTGACAAAGTCAATATTCCATCTTTAAATAAGACTTTCCCATTTAAGTTACTAATCTCTACTCCAGAAGAGACAAAAGGATAACCATTATATAAAATTTCAGCTTTAAAACCTTGACTTTTCTCATAAGACAATTGAACATCAACATTTTTAAATTTTAAATTGTCTAAAGGTAAATTTAAATCTCCTAATAATTTATAACTTTTAGCAACAGAATAAGGTAAATCTTTAAATTTAAAATCAACCTTCACTCCTGATTTCTCTGAATAAAAAACATCAAAAGTTCCAGGATTATTTTCTAACAAGTATGTAAAATTAACATCAATTTTATCTTTTCTAAAATCAATCTTACCATTTACATTCTCTACTTTACTACTTAGACCATCATATGTTACTGTTCCATTTTTAAGTTCAGCATCTCCAGTTAATCCACTTGTTGCAATAGTCAAATTCATATCGAATAATCCTGTAGCTCCACTTATTTCTTTATCATCATAACCATACTGAATAAGCTCTGGCTTAACTACAATATTTTTTAAAACTATATTCATATCTAAAGGTTCATTTAAATTATTAAATCTATATTCATATTTTTCTTTTTGACATTCACCTTTAAACTCTAAATCTATACCTGTTATTTTATTAAATGAAACATATCCATTTACATTATTCAACTCTTGTTTTATTTCTCTTGAATATGTTGTATCTAGAAATAAAAGCTCACCATCTTTTACTGTTATTATATCTATTGGAACTGCTGTTCCTGCTTTAGCTGTAGATTCCCCTTTAGTTCCACTAGAAAAAGCATCTACAATATTTACACTCTCTTCCTTTCGCTCTATATGAACCCATGGTTTTTCAACGTTAATCTCTTTCAATCTAAAGTTTTTTAATGATTCTTTTGAATATGTTATAACTACCTTGGGAGCTTTTACTATTACATCATCTCCCTTTGATAATACCACATCAGTTATATCAATCTCTCCAAATTTTGGAAATTTAATTTCTTGAGAAGATATTGTTGGCCCTACTGCTATTTTCAATATAATTTCTACAACTTTTGGTAAATTATATTTAATTAACAATCCTCCACTCAAAAAAATAAAAATGGAAAGAGATATGATTATTAATTTTTTGTATTTTTCAAAAATTCTCATATCTCTTCCCTCCCTAATTAGTATATTTATAATGGTTTTTTTAAAGCCACTCCAGCTCTTCTTGGGTATTTTTTATCTGTTGATTTTTCTTTTAAAATTTCAACAACTAATCTTTCATCACCGTAATTTGGTAACTTATATCTATGTATTTTAACAATTTTTGCACCTAAAGTTTCTAGCGCATTTGTTGCTTCTCCTTCTTCCTCTGTACCAGCCATTTTTTGAGCTAAAAAATGACCTTCAACTTTTATAAAAGGAATCATATACTCTAAAATAACATTTAATTTATTAACTCCTCTACAAAGTCCTATATCAAAACTTTCTCTATTAGAATCATTTATATAATCTTCTGCTCTAGAATTAACTACAGTTACATTTTCTAAATTTAATAACTCTTTTACATTTTGTAAAAATGTTGTCTTTTTACCTACAGAATCCATTAATACAAACTCTATATTAGGATTAAAAATAGCTAAAACCATCCCTGGAAATCCAGCTCCAGTTCCTATATCTATAGCTTTCGTCCCATTTTTCTCATCCAATAAATTTTGTAAAAGAAGAGAATCTAAAAAATGCTTCTCTATCGCATCTTTAGTATCTCTGATGGCTGTTAAATTTGTATGCTTATTATAAGCTACCAAATATTCTAAATACTTTATTAAATTATCAATTTTTTTATCTGTATATTTTAATCCTATTTTTTTTATTCCTTCAACTAAATACTCTCTCATCTATTTATTTCCTTTCAACTTTAAATACATTAATAGAACTTGAATATCCGCTGGAGAAACTCCTGAAATTCTTGAAGCTTGTCCAATATTATATGGTCTTACTTGCTTCAATTTATCTTTTGCTTCTTTTGGCATATTTTCTAAAGAGTCATAATCCATATCTTCTGGAAGTTTTTTATTTTCTAATCCTTTATGCTTTTCTATCATTTTCAAAGATTTTTGAATATATCCTGAATATTTAACTTGTACCTCAACTTGGTACTCTGTATCTTCATCGTAAGACCCTAAATCAAACTTTTCTATTAATTCAGAAATATATTTTATATCTGAATATGTTACTTCTGGTCTTCTTAATAACTCTAATAAAGTTATTCCTGATTTTACTTCAGGTTCATTGGCTTTTATCAAAATTTCATTAACTCTTGGGTTACTACTTCCTACGTGTTGCTTTTCTAATTTTTCTATTATTTCAGCAACATCCTTTTCTTTCTTTTGAACTCTTGCATATTCTTCTTCAGAAACTAAACCAATATCATATCCTATTTTAGATAATCTTAAATCTGCATTATCTTCTCTTAGAACCAATCTATACTCACTTCTTGCGGTAAACATTCTATATGGCTCATTTGTTCCTTTTGAAACTAAATCATCAATTAATGTTCCTATATACGAATCTGCTCTATCTAAAATAATAGGTTCTTTTCCAAATACTTTTCTTGTAGCATTTATCCCTGCCATAAGTCCTTGAGATCCTGCTTCTTCATAACCTGATGTTCCATTTATTTGTCCAGCTAAAAATAGGTTTTCCACTTTTTTAGTTTCTAAACTATATTTTATCTCTTCTGGAATTATGTAGTCATACTCTATTGCGTAAGCATATCTCATTATTTTTGCATTCTCTAAACCTTCTATGCCTTTTAACATTTTATATTGAACATCTGTTGGTAATGACGAAGAAAATCCACTAATATAAACCTCGTTAGTATCATATCCCTCTTTTTCTAAGAAAAGATGATGTCTATCTTTATCCGGATATCTAAATACTTTATCCTCTATTGATGGACAATATCTAGGTCCTGTTCCTTGAATTGTTCCATTAAATAGAGGCGATCTGTCTTTATTTGAAATAATTGTGTCATGAACTCCTTGGTTTGTAAATACCATATGACAAGGAATCTGTTTTCTAGATAAAACTTCTTCTGCAGTTGTTCTACTTGAAAATTTTAATACTCCTTGATCTCCTGGTTGAACCTCTACCTTTGAATAATCTATTGTTCTAGCATCTATTCTTGGTGGAGTTCCTGTTTTAAATCTTCCTAATTTTAACCCCAATGTTTCTAATGATACTGGTAATTCTTCTGAAGATAACTCTCCCATTCTTCCGCCTTGAAATTGCTTTTCTCCAATATGAATTAAACCTCTCATGAATGTTCCAGTTGCTATTACTACAGCTTTTGCTCTGTACTCTACACCCTCTTTAGTTTTTACTCCAACAACTTTACTATCTTCAACGATAATCTCTGTTACCATTCCTTGTATAACATCTAAGTTTTCTGTATTTTCAAGAGTTTTTTTCATCTCTTTACTATAATTTACCTTGTCTGCTTGTGCTCTTAAAGATCTTACTGCTGGACCTTTCTTTGTATTTAATACTCTAATTTGGATAAATGTTTTATCTATATTTCTTCCCATTTCTCCACCTAAAGCGTCTATTTCTTTCACTAAATGAGACTTAGCTGGCCCTCCTAAAGATGGATTACAAGACATATATCCAATATTATCTAATAATATCGTAAAGATAGCTGTTTTAGCTCCCATTCTTGCTGCTGCTAATGCTGCTTCACATCCTGCATGTCCTGCACCTACAACTATAACATCAAAATTTTGCATTTTTACTCCTCTCTATTACTTTAAATTCTTTAATTCTGCTGCTGTTTTAGCATCTGTTATTACAAGAAGAATATCTCCTTGCTCTATTATTGTATCCGCTGATAAATTAGGAATAAAGTTTCTATTCCCCTTTTTTATTCCAACAATATTTACATTATATCTTTTTCTTATATCTAATTCTATAAGTGTTTTATTCCAAAAGATTTCTGGTGATTTTATTTCTGCCAATAAAAAGTCCTTTGAAAATCTAAAGTGTTCAATCATATTTGGATCCATTGCAGCCATTGCAGCTCTTTTACCCATATACTCTTCAGGATATACAACTTGATTTGCACCTATTTTTTCTAAAACTTTTCCATGTCTTCTAGATACTGCTTTTACAATTATCTTTTTTACACCTAACTCTTTTAAATTTAAAGTTACCATTATGCTCGGCTCTATTGCTCCAATACATACAAAAGCAACATCAAACCCTTCTAATCCTATATTTTTTAATTCTTTATCATCTGTTGCGTCTGCCACTACTGCATTTTCAACTACTCCACTATTTACTGCTTCTTGAATTATATCTTCAGATTCATCTATTGCTAAAACCTCTTCATTAGCCTTGTATAGTGTTTCTGCAACACTTGACCCAAATCTTCCCATACCTATAACTACATATTGTTTCATAATTTCCCTCCATTAATTAACCTACTAAAATATTCTCTTTTGGGTATCTTAAGTTTTGTTTTACTTTCTTTTCTCCTAAAGCCAAAGCAAATGTCATTGGACCTAATCTTCCTATAAACATTGTTATTATTAATAGTATCTTTGACATTGCACTTAAATCTGCAGTTATTCCCATCGATAATCCAACAGTGGCAAAAGCCGATATAACTTCAAATGTTACTTTTTCAAAACTCATATCTTCTATTGTCATAACTGCCATTATTATTATAGAAACATATATAATTGATATTATTAATATTGCTAAAGCTCTATTTAGTATATCCCAACTTATTCTTCGATTAAAAACATTTATGTTTTCTTTTCCTTGAACAACTCCAATAACATAAAATATAATTACTCCAATTGTTGTTGTCTTTATTCCTCCACCTGTTGACCCAGGAGAAGCTCCAATAAACATTAAAATACAAAACATAAATATAGTAGCTGGTTTCAAAGCTCCCATAGGAACGGTATTAAACCCTGCCGTTCTAGTTGTAACACTTTGGAAAAAAGAAGCCAAAACTTTATCAAACCAATTTAAACTTCCAATTGTTAAAGGGTTTTTATATTCTAATAAAAAGAATAAAATCATTCCAACAAATGTTAAAAACATTGAAACTAATATAGCTACTTTTGATGTCAAAGTAAATCTTTTTACATCCCTTCTAACTGCTACTAGTACTGAATTTATCACGGAAAATCCTATTCCACCTAATATTATTAAATACGCTACTGTCATATTCATTAATATGCTTCCTGGATAGTTTTCCAAGTTATTTGAAAATAATGCAAATCCTGCATTACAAAAAGCTGATATAGAGTGGAATATTCCATAATATAAAGCTTTTGAAAAATCAAAAATTTTTAAAAATTCCAATGTTAAAAAAAATGCTCCTATTCCTTCTATTAAAAAAACAATTATTACTATTTTTTTTATAAAATCTACAATTTCTCCACTATTTTCAGCATTTCTCTCCTCTTTTATTAACTCTCTATCTTTATATCCAATTTTTTTTCCAATTAAAAGAAAAAATAAAGATGAAAAAGTCATTACACCTAAACCACCTAATTGAATAAATACAAGCAGTATTATTTGTCCTTCAAAAGATAAAACTTTACTTATGTCAATAACTGATAACCCTGTCACACATATTGCCGATGTTATTGTAAAAAGTGCTGTTAAAAAACTTATCCTTTGACCATCCTGAAGAGAAAATGGCATGTATAGTAATATTGACCCTAAAATTATTGCTGTTAAAAATCCAAGTATTAATTTCCTCGAAAAAGATAATCTATCTATAGGGCTTAAAAGTTTTCTTATCATTTATTTCCTCCTATGAAAAAATGCTTTTGCAATTATACATTATTTTTATCATTTTTTCAAGTTCACTAAATAGTTAACAAGGATAGAACTAATAAATTCTATCCTTGTCTTAACTTTTATAATTTTCTATTTATATGAGGTATAATTAGGATTTACTCCCTTTTTTAATAAAATAGGAATCAAATCATTATAACCTAATCTTTTAACTTTTAGGTATACTTCTCCTAATATATTTTCCCCATATATGTTTTTTTCTTTAGGATTATATTCACCATCTAATAACTCTTTTATAATTTCTTTTGAATTAGCATAATATATCGGATAATTCCCTTTTTTATCTTTTAATAAATATTGACTATTATCTTTTTTTAGTAATGCTTTTAAAATATTTTCATTTTCTATATTAACAGCCCAGAATATTGGATACCATTGGCTAGAATCAAGAACTCTAAGTGATGCTCCATTTTCTATTAATGTTATCGCTAAATTTTGTGGCCTTGTCTTTATATAAAAATTCAAAAGAAGTTCACCATCACTAGTGAATACATTTACATCAGCTTTATCATTTAAAAACATTTGTAAAGCATCCATGCTATTTACATAAAAAATTGGTGGTCTTGCTGAAGTTATTAAATTAGTTCCTATATTCTTCTTTGCAGGTAAATCATTAGTTATATTTGCTCCATTTGATAACAAACTAGCTATAACTTGTAGAGAATCCTCTTTTAAAGCTAGGCTTAAAAGAGTATCTCCATTTTTTAACTGTTGATCTATGTTAAAACCATTCTTTATTGCTCTATTTAAAATATACACATTATCTACAACTACTGCTGCTATAATCTCTTCTTCCGTATACTTTTTTGTATTTAAACCACTACAACCTCCAAAGATTGATAACAGTAAAATTACAAACAATAATTTTTTCATAGATATACCTCTTTAATTATTATTTAGAGTTTTTTCTTCTGTCGCTCTCTTTTAAGAATTTCTTTCTTATTCTGATATTAGTTGGAGTGATTTCTACTAACTCGTCATCTGCTATGTAATCAAGAGCTTGCTCTAAAGTATATCTTCTAGGTGTAGCAAGCTTTATAGCATCGTCACTTCCTGATGCTCTCATGTTAGTTAACTTCTTAGCCTTACATACGTTTACAACTAAATCGTTATCTCTGTTATGCTCTCCTACGATCATTCCTTCATAAACAGCTACTCCTGGATCAGTAAATAATACTCCTCTATCTTGTAGTCCACCTAAAGCATAAGCTACAGTTGTTCCTTGCTCTAAAGAGATTAAAACTCCTTTAGCTCTTGTTGGAATTGGACCTTTATATAATTCGAAATCATAGAATGAATGATTTAAGATTCCTGTTCCTTTTGTATCTGTTAAGAATTCATTTCTAAATCCAATTAATCCTCTTGCAGGTACCTTAAACTCTAATCTTGTATATCCATCAGTTCCAGGAGTCATTGTTATCATTTCTCCCTTTCTGATACCCATTTTTTCAATTACAACACCTACGAATGCATCATCAACGTCAACCATTGCTAATTCGATTGGCTCATATTTTTCTCCATCAATATCTTTTAATAAAACTCTTGGTTTAGAAACTTGAATTTCAAATCCTTCTCTTCTCATATTCTCTAAAAGTATTGAAAGTTGAAGTTCTCCTCTTCCTTTTACTACGAAAGCATCTGGACTTTCTGTTGCTTCTACTCTCATACTAACGTTTGTTTGAAGCTCTTTTTGAAGTCTATCCCAAATATTTCTAGATGTTACAAATTTACCTTCTTTTCCAGCAAATGGAGAATCATTTACCATGAATGTCATTGCTAAAGTTGGCTCATCTATATCAATTACTGGTAAAGCAATTGGCTCATTGAAATCAGCAATTGTCTCTCCAATATCAATGTTATCTAAACCTGCAACTGAGATTATATCTCCAGAGAAAGCTTCTTGAATTTCAACTCTTTTTAGACCTTCATATCCATAAAGAACTGAAACCTTTCCTCTAATTTGCTTTCCATCTCTTTTTATTAATATAACATCTTGATTTCTTTTTAATGTACCATTGTAAAGTCTTCCAACAGCTAGTTTTCCAACATAGTTATCGTACTCAATGTTTGTTATTAAAAATTGCGTAGGTTTGTTGTTATCTCCCTCTGCATCTTCAACATGTTCTATTATTGTTTCGAATAAAGGTTGCATATTGTCGCTATTATCATTTAACTCTTTTTTAGCAAAACCAGCTTTTCCTGAAGCATACACAACTGGGAACTCTAATTGTAATTCGTTAGCATTAAGTTCGATAAATAAATCGTAAACCATGTATAAAACCTCTTCAGGTCTTGCATTTGGTCTATCTACTTTATTTACTACAACTATTGGTCTGTGTCCTTGCTCTAAAGCTTTCTTTAATACGTATTTTGTTTGTGGCATTGGTCCCTCAAACGCATCTACTAGTAAAACAACACAATCAACCATTTTCATAATTCTCTGAACTTCTCCACCGAAGTCCGCGTGTCCTGGAGTATCTATAATATTAATTTTACAATCTCCATATCTTACTGAAGCATTTTTAGAGAATATTGTTATTCCTCTTTCTTTTTCAATATCGTTAGAGTCCATTACTCTCTCAGCAACTTTTTCAAGTTCGTGAGCTCCGAAAACTCCAGATTGTCTTAATAAACAGTCAACCAAAGTTGTTTTTCCATGGTCAACGTGTGCAATAATTGCAATGTTTTTAATCTTCATATTTCTTCCTCTCTATAATTAATAATATTTGTAACCTTTTAATAATCCTTTTGTAACCTCGCCTAAGCCTATAAAATTATTCTTAGAATAAACTCTATATTTTCCTTCATTTATTCTTTTTTTACATCTTTGACCATTAACAAAAAGTTTTAAATCATTTTCATCTTCAATATCTACTTTAGGAAATTTAAAATAATCCTCTATTGAAACTAAGAAAGAAAAATCATTCTCTGATACCATTTTTTCAATAGTTTCTAATGTGAATGCTCTTGCTAAATCCTCTTCTCCAACTCTAGTTCTTCTTAAACCAGTCATTGTTGCAAAAGTTCCTAATTTCTCACCTAAATCATAAATTAGACTTCTTATATATGTACCTTTTGAAACTGTACAATCAATCTTAGCCTTTACTCCATCAAAAGATATAGTTTCTAGATTTTTTATACTAACATCTCTAGCTTTTCTCTCAATCTCTACACCTTCTCTTGCTAACTCATAAAGCTTCTTTCCATCCACTTTTATAGCAGAATACATTGGTGGTATTTGCTTTATATCTCCTTTAAATGTTTCTAATGTTTCTTCAAAATTTTCATAAGAAATATTAAACTCTTCTACTTTAGCTAAAACTTTCCCCTCTATATCATAGGTATCTGTTTTAAAACCAAGTTCTAAATCTGCAACATACTCTTTTTCATATCCTTCTATATCCTGTGCTAATTTTGTAGCTTTTCCTACACAAATAACTAGAATTCCAGTTGCTAAAGGATCTAAAGTTCCTGTATGTCCTATTCTTCTTTCTTTCAAATTTCTTCTTAAAATCCTTATAACATCAAAGGAAGTTATACCGATAGGTTTATCTATAACTATTATTCCTTCCAATCTTTTCTCCTTTAAATTAGTTCAAATGACATTATATCATACACTATACTTTTTTTAAACATTTATTTTTATTTCCCTGTAATCTTATAGTTATTACTTGGACTCCAAAGTAAATACTCTGTTACTCCCAAATCATTCATTGCTTTAATTTGCTCTCTTATTTCCTTTTCATTATAAGGAATATATCCTTTTACCCATTTTGCAGTAAAAGCTTGAATCCACGGTCTTATCACTGCTGGTGAATTAACATTTTCATTTCTATTTATAGAATCTTTTAATGAGTGGTATATTGTTTTATATGGCTGTGCATCTGGAACTGCTATTCCATAAGCTCCATTTCCATAATGACTTGGATACATCATTGGTGAAATATAGTCTACAACTTGAGTTACAGCTTCCCAATGCTGTCCTAATCCCATATCATCACTAAATGTTCCTACTTGCCCATAAACATCCGCACTTGTATAAACACCTAAAACATTTAATCTTTCTTTTGCATATTTTAAGTATTTTTGAATAGTTTCTGGTTTTGATTCATTTTTGGTATTTCTATAATTTAGTTTTGCATCTAACTTCCCACCATTTGAAGCTGGAAATCTTACATAATCAAATTGTATCTCATTAAACCCTGCTTTTGCTGCTTCTTCTGCAACTGATAAATTATAATCCCAAAGATTTCTATCGTGTGCTGATACCCAAATTATTCCATCACTATTTGTATAAGGTTTTCCTGTATCTCTTGAAATAATAACTTTATCTGGATTTGCTTTTGCATACGTTGGATCCTTAAATGAAACAATTCTTGCTATCGTATATATATTATTTTCTTTCATTTTTTTCATAAACTCTTCTATATTTTTTATTGGATAATTTTTCGAAACTGGTATTCCAAATTTTTTAGGAGCTTCCATTTCAAAAGATAGTACTCCATTATCATCTTTTACATCTATTACAAAAGCATTTATTTCTGTTGTATTCGCAAGATTTATGAGTCTTTCCATTTTTTTAGAACTTCCAATTGTATAAATATTTAAGTACACTCCTTTTACATCTACTCTTGGATTATTACTAAAATTATTAGTTGGATAATTTGATGTAAAATCTAGATTTTTCCATTCTTTTGGCAAAACTTCATTTAAACTATTTGCTAAATCTACTTTACTTATCCAACCACTTTTATTTTTCAAATCTTTTTTATATTGAATCTTTAATAATGACTTTTTCTTATCATTTACAGTTATTTCTTTTTCATCTATAATATCAACTCTTGTCCCTTTTCTCAAAGTGTCTGTTTTTTCTTTTTGCATTTCATCTCTATAAACAAACAGCGTTTGATTTTTAATATATTTTGAGTTATTTACTGCATTTTTTTCAATATTCTTTTCTTCTTTTTGTTCATTTACTGATACTTCCTCTTTTATTTCAGGTATTTTTTGTTCAGTTATATTTTTTAACTCTATCTCTTTTTTATCCTCTTTTATAATTGAATCTTTTTTTTTTAATTCTGTGTCTGTATTTACTTTATTTAAAGATAAGACATCCACTTTTATTTCATCACTTACCATTTCTACTTTTTTAGGTTCATCATTAAAAACAAATCTTTTAACCCCACAAGAAATTGTAAAAATAAAAATTGTTACTAGTATTAAAAATCTAAAGAATTTCTTTTTGTCCTTTACTCTCACGTTATCCTCCATTTATTATTTATTCGTCATATTTTAACAATTTTATCTAAAAAAATCTACTAAATAATCCTTTTAATAAAACTTATAAAATGTTACTATCTAAATATCTTTAACTTATACGAGGAGGTTTTACCAATGAAAAAAAGAATATTTCCGTTTACTATAATATTTTTAATTTTACAACTTTTTATTTTTGCTAGTAACCAACCAAATCTACAAGTATCTAAAAATCTAATTTCTGGAACACTTGACAACGGTTTACAGTACTATATACTTAAAAATAAAAAACCTGAAAATAGAGCTTCTTTAAATCTTGTTGTAAAAGCTGGTTCTCTTTACGAAGAGGAAGATCAACAAGGATTGGCACATTTTTTAGAACATATGGCTTTCAATGGTACTACAGAGTATAAAAAAAATGAGCTTGTTACATATCTCCAGTCTTTAGGTTTAAGTTTCGGTGGAGATTTAAATGCATATACCAGTTTTTCAGAAACGGTTTATAAACTTCAAGTTCCCACTTCTAAGTCAGATTTAGAAACTGGTTTTAATGTTCTTAAAGAGTGGGCATCAGAGGTAACTCTCGATCCAAAAGATATTGAAAATGAAAAAAATATAATTATTGAAGAGTGGCGACTAAGACAAGGAATTTCTCAAAGAGTTGGAGATTTACAAAAGAAAATCTTATATGGTGATTCTTGGTATTCTAAAAGATTTCCTATAGGTTTTCCTGAAACTATAAAGGGCGCAACTTCTAAAAAACTTAGAGACTATTATGAAAAATGGTATCAACCAGAAAATATGGCTGTTGTTGCTGTTGGAGATTTTAATCCTGAAGATATCAAACACCTTATTACTAATAATTTTGCATCATTAAAAAATAAAACAAATATTGTTAATACAAATTATGAAATATCTTTACCCCTTGAGGATTCAGTTACTATTTTTACTGATCCTGAACTTACTACAACTAATTTTAATTTAATGTGGAAAGAACCTATATCTACTATTGATACTACAGCTTCATTCAAAAATAACTTAGAAAAAATCTTACTTAATTCTATTTTAAATACTAGATTTTCTATTTTATCTAAAGATAAAGATTCACCTTTTGTATATTCCTCTATTTATAATTTTCCTCTTAATAAAAACACTGGAATTTATGCAATTTCAGCACTTATAAAGGATGAAAATATAAATAAATCTATAACGGATATAATTGATAATTTAAAAAGTATTTCATTAAATGGAGTTTCATCTCAAGAATTAGAAAATGAAAAAATAAATCTTTTAAACAATCTAAAGACTATTGTTAGCAATAAAGAAAGTATTAAAAATGATATCTACATGGATTCTATCGTTGATTATATTTTAAATAATAATGTTTTTATGGAACCTGATGCGGAATATGAATTAACTGAAAATATTTTAAAAAGTATAACTATTGATGACTTAAAAAATATTGCTAGTAATCTTACTTCTTTAAATTACGACGTTTTAATAACTTCTAGAGAAAATATGAAAGATAAGCTACCTAAAACAAATGAAATTAAATCTTTAATTGATTTACTTTTAACAAAAAATACAACCTCTATTGAAGAAAAATCTTTTAAAACTGAATTACCAGAGTTAAATTTAATACCTGGTACTTCTAAAATTATTACAAAAGAAAAAGATTATACAAAACTACTTCTTTCAAATGGAATAGAAGTTCTTTATAAAGAAACTAACTTTGACAAAGATAAGATAACTTTTAAATTAACTAAATTGCAAGGTAGCTCTAGTTTAGAATATCCTGAATACATTAATTCACTTTTCCTTCCAGAAATTCTTTCTAATTCTGGAGTAGGAGATATTAACTATAGCTCTTTAGAGTTATATTTCAAAGGAAAAAATTTTAGTGTTGAACCATTTATTGATGATTATACACAAGGGTTTACAATATCTACAAATAAAGAGAATCTTTCTGAAGCATTAAAGTTTTTTAGAACACTTATCTCTAATCCAAAATTTGATGAAAATATTATTGAATCAAATTTAAAAACAAATAGAGAGTTAATAAAAAATAGAGACTTTTCTCCTAAAGCTTTATTTAAAAAAACATATCTAGAAACTTTAAATAACAATCATCCAAGAAAAGTTCCTTTAGAAATAGATGATATTTCTTATGTTAACAAAGAATCTCTTTTAAATACATTTGAACATTTATTTAGTAATTTTAAAAATTATAAACTAGTTGTTACAGGTTCTATTGATGAACAAATTTTAATTAAAAATTTAGATTATTACTTTGCTAATCTTCCTATAAATACTAATCAATTAGAATACAAAGACTTAAATGTAGTTTACCCTACTGAGTCTGTTAAAAAAACTATTATCAAAGGAATTGATAAAAAAGCTACAGTTATTTTAACTTTTCCTTATCAAAGTAATTTTTCATTAGAAAATAGAGTTTTATATGGAGCTTTTTCTAATTTATTAAATATACTCCTAATCGAAGATGTTAGAGAAAAAATTGGTGGTGTTTATTCTATTTCTTCATATTCTAACCTTGAGAAATTAAATTTTGGTGAAAATTATCTTCAAATTATGTTTAGTACAGATACTAAAAGAGTTGATGAAGTTGTATCTAAAGTCAAAAATACTATTGAAAATATTCAAAAAGGAACTTTTCCAGAAAATAAAATTTTAGATATTCAAAAAAACTATAAACTAAATTTTGAGACTGCATTAAATACCAATAGTTTTTGGAATAATTACCTAGAGAAAAAAAATTTAATATCTGACTATGAATTTTATACTCCTATGAGGTATAATAAGACAGTAAACTATAACTCTATTATAAATTTTTCTAATAGAGCACTTAATATAAAAAACTGTGTAGAAGTTATTCTTTTGCCAGAAAAGGAGGAATAAAATGCCACATTTAAAATTTAGAGGTATTGATAAAAAAAGTTTAATTGAAAATAGTAAAGAATTAATTGATGGACTTACTTCAATTGTACAATGTGATAGAACTTGGTTTACTATTGAGCATACTGAAACTGAGTATATTTTCGATGGAGCTATCGTTCCTGGTTATACTTTTGTTGATGTTGCTTGGTTTGACAGAGGACAAGAAACTAAAAATATTGTTGCAGACTTCATCACAAAATTTTGTAAAAAATTAACAAACAACAACGATACTACTGTTATCTTCTATCCCCTTGAAGGTTCAAATTATTATGATAATGGGGAACATTTTTAATTTTTATGAAAGCTAATATCGCTCTTATAGGTTTTATGGGAAGTGGAAAAACTACTATAGGTAGAATTCTAGCTAGAAGCCTAGATATGAAATTCATAGATATTGATCGTTGCATATCTATGAAAGAAAAAAGAACTATCCCTGAAATATTTGAAGAACATGGAGAAAAATATTTTAGAGATTTAGAAAGATCTATTATTGAAGAAGAATCTAAAGATAACAATATAGTTATTTCCACTGGTGGTGGAGCAATTATTGATAATGTTAATATTAAAAATCTAAAATCCACTTCTTTTGTAGTTTATTTAGATTGTGATGTTAATACTATTTACGAACGAGTAAAAAGAAGTAAAACTAGACCACTTCTTACAAACTCAGAAGACATGTTACAAACAATACAAGACTTGTATGATAAAAGACAAACATTGTACAAAATATCTTCTGATTTTTCAATTAAAATAGATTCAAACACAAATATTTATGATAGTGTTGAAAAAATAAAAAATGCTTATATATTAAGCTAAGGGGGTTTTTCTATGAACAATTTATACGGTAAGACTATTTTTATTACTGGAGCAACAAAAGGTATTGGAAGAAGTTGTGCTTTAGCGTATGCAGAAAAAGGTGCAAACCTAATTTTAACTGCTAGAAGTTCCGATTTACTTGATTCTTTAAAAGAAGAATTAATTAGAAAATATGGTATAAGAGTTCATACTTTAGTTATTGATGTGCGTAATAGCAAAGATGTTGAAGATAAGGTAAAATCTTTACCTGAGTCTTTTAAAAAAATTGACATTTTAATCAATAATGCTGGATTAGCTTTAGGTCTAGACAAAGTTTATCTGGCCTCTCCTACAGATATCGACACTGTTATTGATACTAATATTAAAGGGATGCTTTATGTTACAAGTGCTATAGTTCCTTTAATGTTAAAAAATAACTCTGGATATGTTGTTAATATCGGTTCTATCGCTGGGGATGCTGCTTATGCAGGTGGAGCTATTTATTGCGCTTCTAAAGCCGCTGTTAAAACTTTTTCTGATGGATTAAGAATTGATTTAGTTGATTCAAATATTAGAGTTACTAATATTAAGCCTGGTTTAGTTGAAACAGAATTTAGTAAGGTAAGATTTAAAGGAGATCTTGAAAAAGCTAATAATACGTATAAAGGCATCGATGCTTTAACTCCTGATGATGTAGCAAATGTTGTTATTTATGCTACTGGCCTTCCTGAAAATATACAGTTGACAGAAATTGCAATGACACCAAACCATCAAGCTGATGGAAGAACTGTTCATAGAGAAAATTAAAAAATTAAGGAGTAGAAATTTAATTTCTACTCCTTTTTAATTAATCATTCATGTATAACTTTTTATATATTAATGGTAAAAATAATGCTCCTGATAAAAAGTTTCCAATTGTAACAGCTAAGAAATGAATTGCCATTTCACTTGGAGAATATACTGTAGACATAAGTATTTTTCCTATACTTACATAGTACATGTTAGCAACCACGTGTTGGAATCCTCCTAAGATAAATAACATTATCGGGAACCAAATAGCTAATATTTTTCCTGCTAAATCTTTTGCTGCTAAAGCAAACCAAACACCAATAGCAACTAATACGTTACATAAAAATCCACTTGCTACTGCTTCTGTAAATGTAAGATGAACTTTATGTTCTGCAACTCCAACTACATATTTAGAAAATTCTGGTGATGAATAATTTCCTGCTAAGTAAGACACATACGCTATAAATATTGATCCTAAAAAATTCCCTATCCATACTGCACATAAATTTCTTGTGTATGTTGTCTTTTCTACCTTTCCCTTAGTAAAAGCCAATAATCCTAGACAATCTCCTGTAAATAATGATCCTCCTACTAATACAACAAGCATTAATCCTGTTGGGAAAACAGCAGCTCCTATAAATTTTCCAGCGCCTCCACCTACAGTAAAGTTAGCTATTAAATTTCCCAAAGCTGAAAGAGCTATGTACACTCCTCCCATAAATCCTAGTAAAGTAGTTTTAGTAAATGAGTAATGCCCCTTATTCTCTCCTAAAAGAAGAACTTGCTCTGTTGTTTCTTTGTTTGTTAAATAAACCTTCACTTTTTCCCTCCTGATTTTTTTTCATACAGTTTGGAATTATACACCCTTTATCCTTTTTTTTCAAGATAATATTAAAAAAACTCAATCAAAATATGATTGAGTTCTATTTTAATATATTAAGTATATACAAACAAACTTTCTAGTTAATTTTTTATAACTTTTCCAATTAAAAAGGCAATTATTGCTGGAATAATCCATGCAAAACCTAAATTTGATAGAGGTATAAATGATAAGTTTACTTTTAAAACTTCTAAAATGCTTATAATTAAAGTAATTATCGTTGCAAAGGCAAAACAATTTCTATTTTCAACTCCAAAAATATTTAAAACAATTAATACAATAGTAACTGGGTAAAGGATTACTAAAACTGGTACAGCTAAGCTTATGATATAGTCTAAACCTGCTACTGCTAATATTGCTGAAAATATACATGTTATAATAGCTACTTTTTTATATGATACATTTGTTAGCTTTGAAAACCAATCACTCACTAATGCTGTTAATCCTACAGAAGTTGTTAAACATGCTGCAGCTACACAAATACCAAATGCAATCTTTCCTGAACTTCCTAATGTTAATTCAGCTACCATTAATGCTGTTTGAGCTGTAGATAAATTTTGCATACTGCTAATTTGTGCTCCTAGATAAATTAAACTAAAATATATTAATCCTAATCCTAATGCTGCTATAAATCCTGCTCCAGTTAAAAAAAATTTTTGCTCTTTAGAATCTGTAACACCTTTTCCTTCTAATCCTTTTACTATTATTACACCAAATAAAACTGAAGCTAATGCATCCATTGTTTGATAACCATTTATAAATCCATATGAAAATTGACTTCCTTCAACTATGCTTGCTACTGGTTCTCCAATCGGATTTAAAATTCCAAATACTGTTATTAAAGCTAAAATCACTAATATAATAGGTGTCAGAAACTTTCCTAAAACATCTGTTACTTTAGATTCATTTAAAACTAAAAATAGTGTTATTCCGAAAAATATAACAGAACAAGCTATTGCAGAAATTTTAGGGTCCGCTCCTCCTATTAGTGGTAATACTCCCATTTCAAAAGTAGTTGATCCTGTTCTTGGAATTGCAAATAATGGTCCAATTACTAAAATTAATGTTGTTAAGTATGCTGTATTAAATTTTTTAGAAACTTTACTTGCAAACTCATCTAGACTTCCACCTTTTGTAAAAGCAAGAATTCCAAGTAGTGGTAATCCAACTCCAGTTATAAAAAATCCTATTCCTGCTATAAACCAACTTTGTC
Source organism: Cetobacterium sp. 2G large (assembly GCF_014250655.1). Classification (NCBI taxonomy): domain Bacteria; kingdom Fusobacteriati; phylum Fusobacteriota; class Fusobacteriia; order Fusobacteriales; family Fusobacteriaceae; genus Cetobacterium; species Cetobacterium sp. 2G large. Next base: position 1,211,712 of record NZ_JACHTH010000005.1, read on the forward strand.
CAACTGCTACCCCAAGAGATGGTGGAAATAACAAGTTCCCCGCTCCAAAAAACATCGAAAATAATGCTAACCCTAAAACTAAAATCTCTTTTCTTTTATTCATTCTTTTCCTCCCCATATAAAATAAATATTATTAAAAAGGCAACCTGTTTAGAAAAGATTGCCTTTATTTTGATAATTAATTTTAATTTTTGTAAATAATAACACTTTTTTTTTATTTTTTCAAGTTTTTTAAATTTTTTTATCATCATAAATTTTATATGCTTGTAAAAAAGAACTTCTTAATTCATCTCTTAATTTTTGTGGCTCTATTATCGTAACCTCTTTTAAAAAAGAAGCAAAATAAAACTTAGCATTCTCTAAAGTCATTTCAAATTGATAAATATTTTCATCTTTTTTTATAAGTTTAGGTTTATAGTTAGTAAAACTTTTTAGCATACTCTCTCCTATTGGAGTAAAAATAGCTTTTATTAATAATCTCTCTCCTAAAAATGGATCGAAATTTTTCCTCATATTTTCAATATATTTTTTATCTCTAATTTGAATTTTTTCATTTAGCACACCTAAAATAATCACATCTTTTAATTTTATACTTCTATAAATTCTATTCTCATCATCATAAGCAAATATAAAATTTTCATCTCCTTGATCCTCTCTTTTTATAAAATATGGAGATATTATTAAATTATCTTCCATATATAATATTCTCATTTTTGATTTATTTTTTATAGCTTCTAAAACTACTTTGTAAGTATCTTGAAATATAAATATTTCTCGTTGATACTTAAATTGTGATGAATATATTTCAAAAAGATCTCTAAAAAACTCAGCTTCTACCTCTACATCATTTGCCTTTAAAATATCATAATATATACCTTTATTAGCTACATTTAAATCAAATTGTATAACTTTTTTTAAAGGTCTTCCTTGAGGTTCTATAAACTTATCAATATCAAACTTTTTAGTGTATTTAAATTTATCTAAAATAAAATTACATAATTTATTATTATTTATTCCAAACTCTTCTGAATCTTTTTTTAAAAGTCTCCAAATATCTTCTGAAACTGTAACTCTTACTTTTTTCATACTTCAGTTCCCCCATAACTTTACATAATTTATGGGTTTATTTTAGCACATCCCTTTAATTTTTGCTCGTATTTTTCCAAATATACAATACTTTCGTTTATTAGGGGAGCTATCGCTACAATATTAATTACAGTCATTAATCCTAATCCAAAGTCAGCTAAAGACCAAACAAAATAATTTTGTTCAACTCCACCAACATAAACCATCCATACAACTATCAATTGATAACCTGTATTTACTTTAGGATTCTCACTAATAAATTGTAATGCGTTTCTTCCATAAAAAGTAACTCCCAGTATCGTGCTAAAAGAAAAGAAAAATAATATTATTACTGTAAAGGGTATTCCTATCCAGCCAATATGACTTTTTAAAGCTTCTTGGAATAGCACCATTCCATTTAGCTCACTTAACCTAGAATCACTTGCTAATAACACAACAAAGGCTGTTGCGCTGCAAATAACTAATGTATCCACAAAAACACTTAATGATTGAACCATTCCTTGTTTTACAGGTTCATCTACATCTGCTAAGGCTGCTGCGTAATTCCCGTTACCACTCCCTGCCTCATTAGAAAACAACCCTCTTCTTACTCCTTGCATGATTGCTCCACCTAAAGCTCCTCCTGCAAATTGATTTATTCCAAATGCTGCCGAGAATATTTTTCCAAAGACCATTGGTATTTCTGTTATATTAGTTAAAAGAACATATAATACAACTGCTAAATACATAAAAGCCATTACAGGAACAATTTTATTTAATGCTATTACAATTTTATCTTTTCTTCCTTTACCAAAAATTGTTATTGCAACTAATAATGCCAATATTACTGAAATTATTGTTGGATTTAATTTATAAGCTCCAACTACTGACTCAGTTACAGAGTTTGCCATAACTTGAATAACTCCAATATAACATATTACCGAAGCTACTGCATAAACTATTCCTAACCATCTCTTTTTTAATCTATTTTTTATAACCCACGGTGTCCCACCTCTATAATTTCCATTAGAGTCTTTTTCCCTATGAACTACAGATAGAACTGATTCAACAAATGCTGTTGAGGCCCCTAGTAATGCTACTATCCACATCCAAAACAATGCCCCAGGTCCTCCTATAGATATAGCTGCTACAACTCCAGCTATATTTCCTGCTCCTACTCTACAAGCTGTTCCTAAATAAAAAGCCTCTAAAGAACTTATTTTTTCTCCAGTTGTTTTTTCACCTTTTAAAGTTTTTACTATTTCTCCAAATAATCTAATTTGCATAAATTTGGTTTTATAGCTGGCATATAAAGCCATCCCAATAAGCATTACCACAAGTACATTTTTTTCCCATAAAATTGCATTAGTTCCATTTATTATAGACTTCAATATTTCCATAATGACTCCTCCTTAATTTACCCTTAATATTTTCTAAAATAATCCTAACATTTATTTTTCCTACTTAATAGATAACAATTTTTTTATTTTTTTGTTCGTATTTTTGGAAAACAAACCCATTGTTTTTAAAGGGTTCTTGTATTTTTTTCTAAACTTTATTGTTCTATATACCATTTTTTTAGTACATTCATACCTTTTTTTCATTATTTTATTCTTGATTTTTTTCTGATTTTTTGATACAATTTTTCTAATTATTTAAACACACACATTTTTTTATTACAATAATACTAATTTTTTGGAGGTTACAATGAATAAAAAGAAAGAAATTTTAATTTTAGGTTTCGCTCTATTCTCTATGTTTTTTGGAGCAGGAAATTTACTATTCCCACCTTCTGTTGGAGTAGCTGTAGGAAAGGATTGGTTTGAGGCTGGTCTAGGATTTTTTCTAACTGGAATTGGTTTACCACTACTTGGAATTCTTGCATTCACAAAAGTTGGAAGTCTAGATGAGTTTGCAAATAAAGTTTCAAATAAATTTAATACAATCTACTCTACTATATTAATATTAGTTATAGGTCCTCTATTTGCTATACCAAGAACAGGATCAACTACTTTTGAAATGGGAGTTTTACCTTTATTTCCTAATTCAAACCCTACTATTATAGCTGTGTTAACATCTGTTATTTTCTTTGGGGTAACTTTATTCTTAGTTTTAAATGAATCAAGTATAACTGATATTCTAGGTAAATTTTTAACACCTATTATCTTATTAATTCTTTCATTAATAACTATTTTAGGAATAACTAGCGATTTAGGAACGCCTGTTGACTCTATAATAAATGGAAACCCTTTCTCTTATGGATTTGTTAGTGGTTACCAGACAATGGATGCTTTAGCTTCTGTTCTATTTGGAGTTATAATTATTAGAGGACTTGAAGGAAAGGGAGTAACTGATACAAATGAACAAAAATCTTTTTTAAGTAATGCTGGATTTATTGCTGCTATTGGTCTTGGATTTATCTATTTAAGCTTAATCTATTTAGGAGCACAAATTAGTAGTATAAAAGGTCTTACAACTGCTCAAACAACATTAACTTTAGCAGAACTGACTCTTGGAAATATTGGGAAAATAGCTTTTGGAATTTGTGTTGCTGCAGCTTGTTTAACAACTTCTGTAGGATTAGTTGCTTTAGCTAGTGAATGGTTTTCAAAACTATTTAAAATATCTTATAAAAAAATAGCTCTTGGAATTTGTATTTTCTCAACAATACTTTCTGTTGCAGGATTAGACTATATAATTAGTTTATCTGTACCTGTTTTAGTAATACTTTATCCAGTTACTATCGTTCTTATTTTACTAAATATTTTTGGTATTAAAAATCACTTTACCTTTAAATCTGTTGTTGTAGTAACTTTAATAATCAGTATAGCTGAAATGTTAAAAGTAGATTTAAGCTTTATTCCTCTTGCTAACCACGGATTCCCTTGGATTATACCAGCTTTAATAGCTTTTGGAATATCTTTTACCTTTAAAACTGAAAAACTAACTTTAAAAAAGAATGCATAAAAAAAAGGAGCTAAGCTCCTTTTTTTTATTTAAACATTAACTCTACAACTGAGAAAAATCCTATCGCCCACATTATAGGCTTTACATGTGTAATTTTCCCACCAAATAAACATACTAATATGTAAGAAATAAATCCAAAAGAAATTCCAATTGATATGCTATAAGTTAATGGCATCATTATTATTATTAAGAAACAAGGTATTGCAACTTCTATATTATGAAAATCTATATCCAATAAATTTTTAAACATATAAACTCCTACAAGTATTAAAGCTGGAGCCGTTGCAAATGCTGGTACAACCCCTATAATTGGAGAAAAGAATAGTGAAATCGCAAATAATACCGCTGTTGTTAGCGCTGTTAATCCTGTTCTTCCACCAACTGCAATTCCTGAAGCTGACTCTACAAATGTTGTAGTTGTTGATGTTCCTAATAAAGAACCTATTACTGTCGCTATTGCATCAGCCTCTAATATTTTACTAACATTTTTTATCTTACCTTTTTCATCTATCATTTCAGCTTCATGAGCACAAGCCATTATAGTTCCTAAAGAATCAAATAAATCGACAAACATAAATGAAAAAATCGATCCTAAAAATATTGGCTTAATTGCTCCTAAAACATCAAGTTTTAAAGCAATTGGTGCTGGACTTGGAGGCATTGATATTATTTGTGATGGTAATTGAACTGCACCAAATATAATTCCTAAAACTGTTGTAGCTACAATTCCTATTAAAATTCCACCCTTAACTTTTTTCATCTCTAAGAATCCCATAATTGCAAAACCTACTAATCCTAAAACAACATTTAAATTAAATTTCCCTAAAGCCACCACTGTTGCTGGATTGCTTACAATTAATCCCATTCCCTGCATTCCTATAAAAGCTATAAATAAACCTATTCCCGCTCCCACAGCTAACCTAATCTCAGCTGGTATAGCATCAATTATTTTCTCTCTCAATCCTGAAAATGTTAGCGCTAAGAAGATAACTCCAGATATAAATACTACTCCTAAAGCCTGTTCCCATGTCGCTCCATTTCCTAAAACAAGTGTAAAAGTAAAAAATGCATTTAATCCCATTCCTGGTGCCATAGCTAATGGTGCATTTACCCAAAATGCTGTTATAGCCGTTCCTATCGCTGATGCTAAACATGTTACTGTTATTAATGCACCTTTATCCATTCCCGTCATTGATAATATTGAGGGATTAACAAATATAATATATGCCATTGTTAAAAATGTTGTAACCCCCGCTATTATCTCCTGTTTTACTGTCGTTCCGTGCTCTTTTAATTGAAACAATTTTTCCATGTTTCCCTCCTAGATTTATTTTAATATTTTATAATAATTACTGACTAAAATAAAAAAGACCTGCAAAAACAGGTCAAAAAACTTAATAAAAAATACTAAGTTGTGACCCATAGAAAGCTATTTAAGGTAGCTCGTAGAAACTCTCCGCCGTATTCGGAGTATATATGGTTCAAATTAAATATAATCTTTACCTAAATATTAAAGATTTCTTCCAATTTTGTCAAGTTTTATTTATTTTTGCTTTTTATAAAGAAAAAAACTATAATGTATTAAAATAAATATACTGGGAGGTAATATAATTTATGAAAAAATCTTTTGCTAGTGATAACTATAGTGGTGTCCATCAGAAAATTTTAGAAAAAATAATTGAAGTTAATAACGGCCACGTTTCTGCTTATGGAGCAGATGAAATCACTCAAGAAGCGATTGAATGCTTCAAAGATATATTTGGGGATGTTGAAGTGTTTTTTGTATTTAATGGTACTGGAGCCAACGTATTAGCACTAGAAGGAATGAAAGCTCGAGCATCTGCTGTTATAACTCCTGAGAATGCTCACATTGTGCAAGATGAAACTGGAGCTCCTAGCAAGATAACTGGTATGCAACTTCTTACAGTTCCAAGTACAGATGGAAAACTTGACTTAGAAGCTGCTCAAAAATGGTTAACTTTTAAAAATAACTTTCATAAACCAAAAGCTGAAATTATTTCAATCAGCCAAACTACAGAATATGGAACTGTTTATACATTAGATGAAATTAAAGCTATTTCTAATTTTGCTAAGGAAAATAATATGCTTTTACATATGGATGGAGCAAGAATTTCTAATGCTGCTGTAGCCTTAGGATGTTCTTTTAAAGAGATGACTGGAGATTTAGGAGTTGATGTTTTATCTTTTGGTGGTACTAAAAATGGATTAATGTTTGGTGAAGCTCTTATATTTTTCAATAAAGAATTAGCTAAAGAATTTTCTTGGATAAGAAAACAAAATCTTCAATTGTATTCAAAAATGAGATTTATGTCTGCTCAATTCATTCCTTATATAAAAAACAATATTTGGTTTGAATGTGCTAAAAATGCAAATGATATTGCTCAATATTTAAAATTAGAGTTAGAAAAAATTGAAATACCCGTAACAAAAGAAGTTTTAGCTAATGCTGTTTTTACTATTTTACCTAAAGAAATAATTTCTGAACTTCAAAAGTCTTTTTATTTCTATATATGGAATGAAAATATCCATGAAGTAAGACTTGTTACATCTTTTGACAGCACAAAAGAGGATGTTGATAATTTTATTAAAAAAATAAAAGAATTACTAGGAAAATAAATAAATCTTATGATATAATTTATTTATAGTACATAGATTTTTCTTTTATTCTTTGTATGCTTTTTTTTAAAAATATTATTGATTTAATGAACTAAATGTGAAATAATATTACATATATTTCGCATTTTATTTGAAAGGAGATTTGACTATGGGATTATTTGATTTCTTTAAAAAGAAAAAAGAGGATGAATGGTTTAATATCTATTCACCATTAAACGGAAAAGTTATTCCTTTAAGCGAAATACCAGATGACGCTTTTTCTCAAAAAATGATTGGAGATGGATGTGGAATTGATCCTACTGAGGGAGCAATCTGCTCACCTGTTGCTGGTGAAATTGATATTTTCGCTACTAACCACGCTGTTAGTTTTGAAGTTCCTAACGGACTTGAGTTAATAGTTCACTTTGGAATTGACACAGTAAAATTAAATGGAGAAGGATTCACTAGAATTGCTGAACCTGGATCAACTGTAGAGGTTAAAGATGAGCTTATTAAATATGATTTAGCTTACATTAAAGAACATGCTAAATCAACAAAGACTCCTGTTATTATTGCAAACATGGACCAAGTTGAAGCACTTGAAGTAGTTGCTTCTGGAGATGTTAAAATAGGAGACCTTTTAATGAGAGTTAAAATCAAAAAGTAGTTTTTTAAGAAGGTGCCTCTTTACTATTTAGGAAAGGATGGTACCTTTCTTTATTAATAAAAAAGCATACACGGAAATTTAAGGAGGAAAAATGAAAGTACTAGATTTAGATTTAGTTACTAATGAAGTTGCTAGACTTTGTATTGAAGCTAACTACTTTATTGGCAGTGACGTTTTAAACAAAATTAAAGAATGCCAAAAAACAGAAACTAGTGAGTTGGGGAAGGTTATTTTAAGTCAAATTATTGAGAATGACGAGATTGCTGCAAAGGATAATGTTCCTATGTGTCAAGATACTGGTCTTGTTGTTGTTTTCTTAGAAATTGGAACTGAAGTTAAAATCAATGGAGATATTTACTCTGCTGTTAATGCTGGAGTTGCCAAAGGATATAAAGATGGATATTTAAGAAAATCTGTTATTAGACATCCTCTAGATAGAGTTAATACACAGGATAATACTCCTGCTGTTATCCACACTAAACTTGTACCTGGTTCTGATAAAGTTAAAATTATTGTAGCTCCTAAAGGTGGTGGGTCTGAAAATATGAGTACATTAAAAATGTTCAAACCTGCTGATGGAGTAGAGGGTATTAAAAAGTTTGTTGTAGATAGTATTAAAAACGCCGGTGGAAACCCTTGTCCTCCTATCGTTGTTGGTGTTGGAATTGGTGGAAACTTCGAAAGATGTGCTGAGTTAGCTAAAGAAGCTCTTCTAAGAGAAATTGAAGATGTTAATCCTGATCCAATTGCTGCAGCGTTAGAAGCTGAACTTTTAAAATTAATAAATGATACTAATGTTGGTCCTCAAGGTCTTGGTGGAAAAACTACTGCTCTTGCCGTTAAAGTTGAAACTCAAGCATGTCACTTTGCATCTTTACCAGTTGCTGTTAACTTAAATTGCCATGCTGCTAGACACAAGGAGGTAACATTATGATAAAATTAACTACTCCGTTAAGAGATGAAGATATAAAAAAATTAAAATCTGGTGATGCTGTTTCTATAACTGGTGTTATTTATACTGCTAGAGATGCTGCACATGCTAGATTAGTTAAACTTTTAGAAGAAGGTAAAGAACTACCTTTTGATGTAAAAGGACAAATTATCTATTATGCTGGACCTACTCCTGCTAAACCTGGGCAACCTATTGGAAGCTGTGGACCTACTACTAGTTATAGAATGGATTCATACTCTCCTGCCATTTTAGATCAAGGTTTAAAAGGAATGATTGGAAAAGGTGCAAGAGATCAAAAAGTTAAAGATTCTATTGTTAAAAATGGAGCTATATATTTTGCAGCTGTTGGTGGAGCCGCTGCATTAATTGCTAAGTCTGTAAAAAGTAGTGAAATCATTGCTTATGAGGATTTAGGTGCTGAAGCAATTAGAAGACTTGAAGTTGTTGACTTCCCAGCAATCGTTATAAATGATTGCGAAGGAAATGACCTATATGAAATAGCTAGAAATAGCTCAAAATAAATTTAATTAAAGGGGTAATATATTATGTCTACAGTTTTTGAAAAATCTTTAAAGCTACACGAGACTCATTCAGGAAAAATTGAAGTTGTGTCAAAAGTTGCTGTTACAAATAAAGAGGAACTAAGTTTAGCTTATTCTCCTGGAGTTGCTGCTCCTTGTTTAGCAATAAAAGAAAATGTTGAAAATGTATATAAATACACATCTAAAGGAAATATGGTTGCTGTTGTTACTGACGGTTCTGCTGTACTAGGTTTAGGAAACATTGGTCCTGAAGCTGCTCTCCCTGTTATGGAAGGAAAAGCTATTCTTTTTAAACAATTTGCAGATGTTGACGCTTTTCCTATCTGCTTAGATACACAAGATACTGAAGAGATTATTAAAGCTGTTAAATTAATCGCACCTGGATTTGGGGGTATAAATTTAGAAGATATTTCTGCTCCTAGATGTGTCGAAATTGAAACAAGATTAAAAAATGAACTTGATATTCCTGTTTTCCATGATGATCAACATGGAACAGCCATTGTTGTTGTAGCTGCTCTTATCAACTCATTTAAATTAGTTAATAAATCTTTTGAATCTGCTAAATTTGTTGTTAGTGGAGCAGGTGCTGCTGGTAGTTCAATTATCAAACTTCTTATTAAAATGGGTGCAAAAGACATTGTTGTTAATGATATTGATGGTATTATAAACAGAGACGATAAAGCTAACTACAATTTCTTAAAATCAGAAATAGCTGATATTACAAATCCTGAAAATATTAAAGGTGGACTTAAAGAAGCTGTTATTGGAAGAGATGTTTTCATAGGAGTTTCTGCTGCTAATATTTTATCAGTTGATATGGTTAAAACTATGAATAAAGATGCTATTGTTTTTGCTATGGCTAACCCTAATCCTGAAATTATGCCTGAAGATGCTATTGCAGGAGGAGCAAAAATTGTAGGTACTGGTAGATCTGACTACCCTAATCAAGTTAATAATGTTTTAGCTTTCCCAGGAATATTTAGAGGAGCTCTTGATGCTAAAGCTAAAAAAATAACTGAAGAGATGAAAATTGCTGCAGCTGTTGGAATTGCTAAATTAATTCAGGACGATGAAATAACACCAGAATATGTTATCCCTAATGCTTTTGATCCAAGAGTAGCTACTGTTGTTGCTGAAGAGGTTAAAAGAATTGCTAAAGAACAAAATATAACAAGATAGTAAAAAATAGCAGCTCACAAAATAACGTGAGCTGCTTTTCTTTTCCCTTCATAACGTTGTATAATATCATCATGAATAAAAATACTAAACCTTTAAAATATATCTTTGAAAATCATTTCCATCAAACTTGGAATAATATTAAACATAAATTCCCTAAAAACCTTCACTCTTCTATCTGGAATAATGTTTCCAAATTTTTAGATTGTGGCGATATTTCGCGAGGATATACTGCTTTTAAATGCAATCAATGCTCGCATATGCATATTGTTGGTTTTTCTTGTAAATCTAGATTTTGCTCTTCTTGTGGTAAAATCTATGCTGAAAATTGGGCACTTAATCTTAAAGAACAACTCTTTGATGTTCAACATATTCATGCTGTTTTTTCTTTACCTACTGGATTTTGTAGAGATTTCTTCTTTTCCCATCGGTTTAAACTTCAAGATCTTGCTAAAGCTGCTTATCAGTCTCTTAAATATGTATTTAAAAAATCTGGTATCCATTCTTTTGGAGCTATTGTTAATATTCATACATTTTCAAGAAATCTTGATTGGAATCCTCATATTCATTGTATTTTTACTTATGGTGGATATAAAAAAAATGATCAATGGAAAGAACTTAAATCTATTCCATACCCTGCGCTTAAAAAATCTTGGCAAAAATGTTCACTAGATATTATCGCAAATTTTGCTAAAATTAATAATAATATAAATTTAAAAAATAAAATTTCTTTGTGTTATCGTAAATACAACGATGGATTCTATGTAAAGTCTGATAAAAAAATTAATAATATTTTTGAAATTGCTAAATATATTGGACGATATCTCGCGCGTCCTGCAATAGCTGAATATAGGATTACTGATATTACGGACTCCTCTGTTACATTTTGGTATCAAAAACCTGACTCTCCAAAGAAAATATTTCTAACTCTTCCCATGACTCAATTTATTGGAAGATTATTAGCACATATTCCACCTAAAAACTTTAAAATGATTAGAAGATTTGGGCTATATTCTAGAAGATATAAAAATAAAAAACCCAAGAAAATTAAGCTTTTTAAAGGCAAAATTTCTTGGGCTGAACGTATTTTTAAAACCTTTAAGACGAATCCATTAATTTGCCCTAAATGTAACTCTAATCTTGTTCTTTTAGAAATATTCCATATTAAATATGGTGTAATATTTCCTAAAACTGGTTTTTCTTAATACGTTGACTCAAATAACTATTCACCCGCACAACACCTGCGGTATTTTGTGGTATTCACAACTTTGAGCTTTCGCATTATTATACTATTTTTTTTGTCTTATCTCAAATTTTTCAGTGTTTTTTTGCCTAAATTTTTTCTATAATTTCCTTATATAATAAAAAAGGTAGCCTGCAAAGCTACCTTTTTTTATTCATTCTCATTATTTTCTAAATCATCCTCTGATTTCTTTTCCTCTTTTATAACTAAAAGTTGGTCTATTTTAAAGTTATCTACATCTACCACTTCAAAACTATAACCATCAAACTCTATGTGGGCACCTTTTTTAGGTATACTTTTCAACATATACATCATAAAGCCAGCTATTGTTTCATAGCTATCCTCTTCTGGAAACGCTTCTATTTCTAGAACTTTTTTTACATCCTCAGTAGCTGTAACCCCATCTATTAGCCAAGAGCCATCTCCTCTTTTTATTATATATTCCTCTTGCATTGGGTAAACTACGTCTCCCATCAAAGTCGAAACAACATCATTTAAAGTTATAACTCCTACAACATGAGCATACTCATTTAATATTACAGCAAAGTCCTCTCTAGCTTCATTAAATCTATCTAGCATCTCTGAAAGAGTAAGTGTATTAGGAATAATCAAAATATTTCTATTTGTTATCTCTTTTATATTTTGAAGTCCACTAGATTCTCCTTTTAAAATTCTAGGTAAGATATCTTTTGAACCAACATATCCATATATAGAATCTATATCACTCTCACAAACTAAGAATTTAGAATGTGGGTACTCTGCTATTTTTTGTTTTATACTTTCTTCTGTCTCTTCTAAAGTAAAATATACTATTTCATCTCTCGTTGTCATTGCTGATGATACCCATCTTTGCTCAAGTTCAAATACATTTTCAATTAGATGGTGCTCTTTTGTATGCACTACTCCTGCTTCTGCTCCCGCATCTACTAACGCAAAAATATCATCATGGGTTATTAGTTCATCTCTTGAGTTTGGTGTATTAAACACTTTAAAAACTAAATTAGCCACACCACTAAATATAAATACAATTGGTGTTAAAATCTTTATTGTTAAAGTCATTGGATTTACTAAAGTAAGCGCTATTTTTTCTGGATAAACCATTGCTAATCTTTTTGGTATTAAATCTGCAAATTCTATAAAACAACCTGTTACAAATATAAATGATATCAAAAATGCTATTGTTGGATTTCCTATATATTTATTTATTATTGGTGATAATATTCCATCTCCAATTATACCGGCTAATATAGCTACTATATTTAATCCTATTTGTACAGTTGTAAAAAAGTTTCCTGGATTACTTTGAAGATCAATAACTTTTTTTGCATTTTCATTACCTTCATCCACTAATAATTGTAATTTAATTTTTCTTGCTCCTGCCAAAGATATCTCTGCCATAGAGAAAAATGCACTTATCAAAATTAAAAAAAGAATAAACATTAATTTTTCTGCTATTCCCATACTATCTCTCCTTTAAATGTGGTTTCTGCTGTTCCTATCATAAATACCTCATCCCCTTGTAATTTAATTTTTAATACTCCACCCTCTGTTTCTACAACTACTTCATCTTCGACTAATCCTAATAAATTAGAAATATAAACTCCTGAACATGATCCTGTTCCACAAGCTAGTGTTCTTCCAGCTCCTCTTTCCCATGTTTTTATTTTTATTCTACATTTATCTAAAATTTGAATAAAATTTACATTTATATTTTTAGGAAATAATTTATCTTTTTCAATCTTTGCTCCCAAAGTATTTACATCAATACTCTCCAAATCTTCTCTTATTATTACTGCATGCGGAACTCCAATTAATACAGCTGAAAAAATTATATCTTCACCATCAATACTTATTTTTTCATTTATAACTTTATTTTTTTCTATTAATACTGGAATCTCTTTAGAATTTAATCTTGCTTTACCCATAGATATCATTATTGATTGCACTTTATTTTTATCATCTATAGTTAAATAAGCTGTTTTTATTCCATCACCTGTCTCTATTGTTATTTCGCTTTTTTTTATGATTTCCTCTTCATAAATAAATTTTGAGAAACATCTAATTCCGTTTCCACACATCTCACCTTTTGAGCCATCTGAATTATAATAAACCATTTTTATATCAGCTTTTTGACTCTCCTCCGCAATCATTATACCATCTCCTCCAACTCCATAACGTCTATCACAAAGTTTTTTGGCCATCTTTGAATAATTTTCATATTTATTTTTTACTCCATTAAAAAGTAAAAAATCATTACCAGCTCCTTGCATTTTATTAAATTTCAAATTAATCACCTCATTAGTATAACTTTCTATTACATTACATTATATTCTACCCTATCCTTTCATTTAACGCAACCCCCTTCACTTTTGTTTGATTCTACTTTACTTTTCATAGGTTTTGTGTTAATATTCCCAAGTAGTACAATATGTCATCAAGGAGATTTTTATGAGCAGAAAAAGAGAAATCAAAAATCATGTTGAACTTCTCCAAAAAGGAAATAGAGGTCTGTATGGACTCTCTCTTCTTGTAGGTGTTATTACTGGAGTTATCGTATCTATTTACAGATATGGTTTAGGAATTGCTGGTAATCTTAGAGAACACTATATTAGTAGGGAACTTCTTACAAATCCCTCTAAACTTCTTTTAATATGGGGAATTTTTATCGTTATAGGTCTTTTTGTAGATTATTTATCTAGAAAATTTCCTACAACAGGTGGAAGTGGTATTCCACAAGTTAAAGCTTTAATTTTAAGAAAACTAGATTATATCTTTTGGGTAAAAGAACTTTTAGTCAAATTCTTTGGTGGTTTACTTGGTATTGGAGCTGGTTTATCTTTAGGTAGAGAGGGTCCTTCAGTACAATTAGGATCATATATTGGATATGGATTTACTAAAATTTTTAAAAGAAATTATACTGATGAAAAGTATCTTGTAACAGCTGGTTCAAGTGCTGGTTTAGCCGGAGCCTTTGGTGCACCATTAGCTGGAGTTATATTTAGCATGGAGGAGCTTCATCGTTTCTTTTCTTCTAAACTTATTATCTGCACATTCTTAGCTAGTATTTGCTCTAATTTCGTAGCTAGAAGAATTTTTGGAATGGATCCATCTTTTAATTTAAATATTAAGTATCCTACAGATGTTAATCCGTATTTTCAATTTTTATTTTTTATAGTTTTTGGAATTGTCATTGCATTTTTTGGAAAGCTTTTTACAGTTTCACTAATTAAAACACAAGATATTTTTAAAGGAATTAAACTTCCTAGAGCCGTAAAAATATCATCTGTTATGACATTATCGTTTATTATATGTTTTGTTATGCCTGATATAACAGGTGGTGGACATCACTTAGTTGAAGAGTTGCCTCATCTTAATCAAACAATACTATTTCTTTTATTAGTTTTTATTGTTAAGCTATTGTTTACAACAATATCATATGCAACGGGATTTCAAGGTGGTATATTCTTACCAATGCTTGTTTTAGGTGCTATTCTTGGAAAAATTTATGCACTTACACTTATAACAACTTTTAATCTTCATAGTGATTTTGTCATTCACTATATGATTTTAGGAATGGCTGGATTTTTTGTTGCCGTTGTTAGAGCTCCTATAACTGGAGTTATTCTAATTTTAGAAATGACTGGTAGCTTTGATCATCTTTTAGCAATTGCAACAGTTTCTATAGTAGCATACTATATTACAGATATTCTAAAATTAGAGCCTATTTATGAAATTTTATACGAAAGAATGCCTAAGAAAAAAATTGAGGATGACTTCGAAGAAGATCGTCATGAGCATCATGAAAAGACACTAATTTGTATTCCTGTTTCTGCAGAATCCGAATTCGATGAAAAATTAATAAGAGATGTTGCTTGGCCTAAAAATACTCTTGTTGTTGCCATCAGAAGAGGAGAAACTGAGTATATTCCTAAAGGAAGTAGTAAAATTCTTGCTGGTGATGTTTTAGTTCTTTTACTTCCAGAAAAACAAGCTGATAAATTAAATGAAACTTTATTCAAAATGGGAACATCTCACTAATTTTTTAAGGAAATTATTGACATTTTTTTAAAATGATTATACTATTAAATGACACATGTATTTTATAGGAGGATCTATATGAATAGAATAGAAGGAAAAATTGCTTTAGTTACTGGAAGTGCTAGAGGAATTGGAAGAACTATAGTTGAGAAGTTAGCTTCTGAAGGTGCTGAATTAGTTATATCGTGTGATATGGGTGAAGCTACTTTTGAACAAACTAATGTTAGACATGAAATTTTAAATGTAACTGATAGAGATGCTATTAAAGAATTAGTTAAAAAAATAAAAGATGAATTTGGTAGAATTGATATTCTTGTTAACAATGCAGGTATTACTAAAGATGCACCATTTGTAAGAATGAGTGAAGATGCTTGGGATGCTGTAATTAATGTTAATTTAAAAGGAGTTTTCAATATGACTCAAGCTGTTGCTCCTTTAATGACTAAAAATAAAAAAGGATCAATTGTTACTATCTCATCTGTTGTAGGTTTATACGGAAACATTGGTCAAGCTAACTACGCTGCTACTAAAGGTGGAGTTATTGCAATGACTAAAACTTGGGCTAAAGAATTAGCTAGAAAAGGTGCTCAAGTTAGAGCTAACTGTGTTGCTCCTGGATTTATCTCTACTCCAATGACTGACGTTTTACCAGAAGATGTTATCAATGGAATGCTTGAGAGAACAGCTTTAGGAAAATTAGGAATGCCTGAAGATATTGCTAACACTGTATTATTTTTAGCAAGTGATGAATCTTCATACATTACTGGACAAACAATTGAAGTTAGTGGTGGATTAGCATTATAATTAAAACAAATTATTTAAAGGCAGGAAATTTATTTCTTGCCTTTAATATTTTAGGAGGATTTTATGAAAAACAAAATGCTAGTTTTTACATCTAGTATTTTAATATTTTTAATTATTCTTTTTTGGGGAAAAAATATATATTTTAAAAATATTATCACAAAACAGCTTTCAACTTCTTTTAAGCAAGAAGTAACTATTAAAAAAGCTAATTTTAGTTTTTTTAATAACTCTTTTGAATTAAAAAATTTATCTTTAATTGAATATAACATTTCAATTGAAAATGTTGAATGTAAAATGGATTTCAAAACATTTTTTAAATCTAAAAATAACTTTACTATTAGCAATTTAACTCTTAATGGAATTAGCTTTAATAATAACTTGATATCTTCACCCCTTACTAACACAAATAATTCAAATGAAAAAACTACTGAATTTCTTAAAGAAATTGACGATAAAATTCAGTTTGATAAAAATTTATCTAAATTTTTTAGCTCTAGTTTTAATAAAGATAATTTTTCAAAAACTCTATCTAATAATTTAATAAATTTTTTAATTCAAAATACTGATTATATTGATGTAATTATACAAAAAGAGATTAATATACAATTTAAAGAACAAATTAATAACTTTTCTAAAAAAACAAAGGATCTTTTATTAAAAATAAAAAATCACAATAATTTAGAAAAAAATACAAATATTTTTATCGAAAATATATCTTTTTCTGGAAAAATATCAAAAATAGATTTTAATGGTTCTTTTAAAGATTTTAATACTAATTTATCTAAAAATATATCTTTACCTTTGAATATATTCTTATCACATGAAAATGGAAGCGGTAAAGTTTATGGAGATATTAATACAAATACTTTAGTTGGTAATATCTACGTTAGTCTTTCTAATTTTAATGTTCATTCTTTTTATAAAGTAAATAACTATATTTCAAATGGCACTTTATCTAGTGAACAATTAATATCTATTTCTGGAGAAACTCTTAAAATTGACGGAACAACTATTATTGATAATATTAAATTAAATAAAGACTTTATTTTAAATTCTCCTAAATTAGACGATATTAAAAAAAATATTCTTGAAGAGCTTATAAAATTAACTGAAAATAACTATCATACTCTATCTACTACTAATCATTTTTCTAATAATACAGATATTGTTACAATCAAAACTTCAATTCCAAATGAAGTTAAGAGAACTTTAATAAATAACCGAGAACTTTTTAGTGTTTTTTTAGAAAATCAATTAAAAAATAAATATGAAAATAATCTTAAAGAAAAAAAGAATAGAATCAAAAATTTCTTTAAAAATATTTTCTAATTTTTTTACTTGTATTTTTATTTATTTAATGATATAATTACATATGTCACAAGTGTGGTGGCAGGAGCCCTATGGCGTATTATTATCGAACCGTGTCAGGTCTGGAAGGAAGCAGCACTAAGGTATTTAATACGGGTATAAGATTACTCCTGTTATCCCTTGTGGCATTTTTATTTTTTGGATATTTTATAATTAAACAAAAAAGGTTGAAGATATAATCTTCAACCTAATTTTTATTACTTTTTAATTCTCTCTACATATTCGTTAGATCTTGTATCAATCTTGATCCACTCATCTTGCTCAACGAATAAAGGTACTTGAATTTCGAATCCAGTATTTATTTTAGCTGGTTTCATTACTTTTCCAGAAGTATCTCCTCTTAATCCAGGCTCAGTATAAGTTACTTGTCTCTCAACGAAAGTTGGTAACTCAACAGCAACTGGAGTTGACTCGTAGTAAACTACCTCTAATTCCATTCCCTCTTCTAAATAGTTTAAAGCATCTCCTAAATCCTCATCTTTTAACTCGATTTGATCCCAAGTCTCAGGATTTGAGAATACATAGAAATCTCCATCATTATATGAGTAAACAGCTTTAACTTTATCAAGTCTGATATCGTCCATTTTATCGTCAGCTTTATATATAGCGTCAGATATATTTCCGTTTAATAAGTTTTTCATTTTGTACTTCATTACAGCAGCGTTTCTTCCTGATTTGTTATACTCTGCTTTTAAAATTACGTAAGGATCGTTTCCAATCTTTACTGTACTTCCAGCTCTTAATTCTTGAGCAGTTTTCATAATTGAACCTCCTAATATTTTAAAATAAATTCATTTAATTTATCTATAAGATTACATTTTAATTCAATGTACTCTGAATAGCTTTGAGAAAGTTTTGAAATATTTTCAAACTCTTTAAAAAAATCATCAAATTTTTCATTTCCCAACTCCAATGAGTTACTATCTCTTAAATTATAATCTCTTAATAGCTTTGTGTGAATACCTAACTCTTTATTCAATCCTAAACTTTTTAAGGTTTCATCATATCTTTTTATAAAACCATCAATCTTATCCATATGAGCCATTTCCTCTTGTAAATATATATGCCATACAAAGGGTTTTCCCGTTAGTAAAGCTCTTACAAACGAATCCTCTCCTCTAACAAAATTATAATCTGCTAAATTTATCAATTCTTCATATTCCTCTTGTTCTAAAAATGGCATAAATTTAATTAGAATATTTTTATATTTATAAATTCCTTCACTTGAATAAGTAAAATTTAAATTTTCAATTATCTTATTTATACTCATTTGAGATTTTTCACCAAGTATTAACAAGCAATTTTCCTTACCATTTTCTAATAAGACATCTATTAATGGTAAAAAGTTTTTTTCATAACTAAATATCGTTCCTAAAAAGTAACTTTCATCTATTTCAGGTATATATTTCTCTAAATAAAACTTTTTATTTTCTAAAACACTTTTTTTTCTATTTAAAAATAACTTATCTACTATTACTCCACCACTTTTTTCTGTAAATCCTGGCATAAAGAAAAATTTCTTTAATTTTTCAGCTCCAAGAGGTGACTCCATAAGGTGTATCCCTTCTATCCAATCTTCCCCAGACAAATACTCCAGATTTATTAATAGTGATGATTCTAGTTTAGCTTTTTCTAAATACGTCTCTAAAATGTTACATCCAAAGGCCTCTATTATAACATTTGCAGGAGAAAATGTACATATATTTTTAGCTAAATATTCGTTTGTCATATAAATAATTCCATCTATCTCTTGATAGTCTGTATCTTTTGCTTTTTTATTCATATTTACAAATTCATTTACTCTATTTAAAATAACTCTTATTTTAACATTATCATTATAAAAAGTTTTTAACTCTTTTGCAAGTCTATATACTACTCCAATGTCTCCAAAATTATCGATAATTTCACAAAATATATCTAAACTTTTTATAATCATTACTTCACCATTTTTCCTGTTCTTTTATAATACTCTTTTTTAGCAAACTCTACCCAATTAGGTCTTGCTATCATTCCTCTACCTATTGCTACAAGATCTAACATTTCACTTTCTATCAACATACTTGCCTGTTCTTCACTTTTAATATTTCTTACACCTATTACAGGAATATTAACATGCTTTTTTATTTCAACTCCTAAATAAACCACCCAATCAAATGGAAAATTTTTAGGAATATCTATTTTTACTTCTTGTTTTTTTTCTGGACTTGGAACACCTGAGGATACGTGTATTAGATCAATTCCTATAGCTTCTAAATATTTTGCTATTGCTATTCCATCTTCTAATTCAGGCTCATTTCCACCCATTCTATAACCCAATATAAAGTTATCATCAAATAAATTCTTTGTTCTTTCAACTAAAGTTTTTGTAAAATACATTCTTTTTTCAAAAGATCCTCCATATTTATCATCTCTAATATTCCACAATCTAGAGTTTAATTGAGATATCAAGTATGTATGAGCTCCGTGTATTTCAACTCCATCGAACCCAGCTTTTTTGGCTCTTTTAAACGCTTCTACGAATTGGTCTAAAATTTTATCTAAAACTTCTTCTGGAACTCTTGCCACTTCATCTTTAAATCCTGCGTGATGAATTTGAATTAGCATTGGAACATCATATTTTTTACCAATATCTGCCACTTTTGACAATCCTTCAATAAAAGAATCATCCCATATTCCTATCTGATTATCCCTTAATTTTCCATCTTCTGCTACACAACTAGCTTCAACAATAATTAATCCTGTTCCACCTTCTGCTACATCTTTATACCACTCTAAAAGCTCCTCAGTTACATATCCATCTTTTCCTACCATTGAAAATCTAACTAGTGGTGGTAAAACAACTCTATTTTTTAACCTCTTATTTTTTATATCCAAAGGAGTAAATAAATTCACTCTTTTTCCTCTCTTTCTTATATAAATTTTATAGAATATTCTAACATAATTTAAAAAAAAAGAAAATATATTATATTTCCTATTCTTAAAATTCATGATATAATATTTAAGATATGTGTTCAAAATTTAAATTTATATTATAAATATTTAGGAGGAAGTTTTTAAATGATAGCAACTAGTAATCTAAGTATGAGATTTTCTGGTAGAAAGCTTTTCGAGGATGTAAACGTTAAATTTACTCCTGGAAACTGTTATGGACTTATTGGAGCTAACGGTGCTGGAAAATCAACATTTGTAAAAATACTTTCAGGGGATTTAGATCCTACTGAGGGAGAAGTAATCTTTGATAAAAATAAAAGAATGGCTGTTCTTAAACAGGATCACTTTGCTCACGAAGATGAGTCAGTTATAAACGTTGTTTTAATGGGACATACAAAACTTTGGAAAATAATCGAAGAGAGAAATGAAATTTATGCTAAAAGTGAATTCTCTGATGAAGATGGTATGAGAGCTGCTGAACTTGAAGGAGAGTTTGCTGAATTAAATGGATGGGAAGCTGAAACTGAAGCTGAGATGCTTTTAACAGGTCTTGGAATAACAGCTGACCTACATTATAAATTAATGAGAGAATTAAGCGAACCTGATAAAGTTAAAGTTTTACTAGCTCAAGCTTTATTTGGAAATCCTGATGTTCTATTACTTGACGAGCCTACAAACGGACTTGATATTCAAGCTATAGCTTGGCTTGAGGAGTTCTTAATGAATTTAGAAGATACTACTGTTATTGTTGTATCTCACGATAGACACTTCTTAAACAAAGTTTGTACTCACATAGCTGATATCGACTATGGAAAAGTTAAGATGTATGTTGGAAACTACGACTTCTGGTACGAGTCTAACCAATTAATGCAAACATTAATAAATAACAAGAATAAAAAATTAGATCAAAAAAGACAAGAACTTCAAGAGTTCATTGCTAGATTCAGTGCTAACGCATCTAAATCAAAACAAGCAACTTCTAGAAAGAAACAACTTGAGAAATTACAACTTGAGGATATGCAAATCTCTAATAGAAAATATCCATTTGTTGAATTCAAACCTGAAAGAGATGCTGGAAACAATCTTCTTAAAGTTGAAAACCTTACAAAAGTTATCGATGGAGTTAAGATTTTAGATAACGTATCATTTACAATAAATACAAATGATAAAGTTGTATTTATTTCTCAAAATGATATTGTTAAAACGACTTTATTCTCTATATTATCTGGTGAAATGGAAGCAGATAGCGGAACTTATACATGGGGAGTTACAACTACTCAAGCATATATGCCTAAAGATAACTCTGCATTCTTTGAGAACTGTGATTTAGATTTAATTGATTGGTTAAGACAATATTCTCCTGATCAGCACGATGCTTTTGTTAGAGGATTCCTAGGAAGAATGTTATTCTCTGGAGAAGAAGCTACTAAAAAGGCTAAAGTTCTTTCTGGAGGAGAAAAAGTTAGATGTATGTTATCAAGAATGATGCTTACTAATGCAAATGTTTTAATCTTTGATAACCCTACTGACCACTTAGACCTTGAGTCAATCACATCTCTTAACAAAGCTTTAACTAATTTTAAAGGAACTATATTATTTGGAGCTCACGACCATGAGTTTATCCAAACTGTAGCTAACAGAATAATTGAAATAACTCCAAGTGGAATTGTTGATAAGTTAATGGAATATGACGATTATATTGCTGACGAAGAGTTACAAGCTAAAATTAAAGATATGTACAATGTATAATTAAATAAATATAAAAAGCAGAGGTCTTCCTCTGCTTTTATTTCAATTAAGGGGGTTTTTATGTTAGAACTTTTTCTTACTTTTTTTAAGATTGGAATGTTTACCTTCGGAGGTGGATACGCCATGATTCCACTTATAGAGAGAGAAATGATTTATGGAAAAAAATGGATTGATAAAGATGAGCTTCTTGAAATAATCTCTATTTCACAAATGACACCTGGTCCTATTGCTATTAATGCTGCTACTTTTATTGGAAAAAAACGTATGGGTGTTTTAGGTTCTATTGCTGCTACTTTAGGAGTTGTTGGACCTTCTCTTTTAGTTATTATTATAATTTCTGCATTTTTTGCCAAAAGTTTTCTAAATCCTGTAATGCAAAAATTATTTATTGGTCTAAGAGCAGGAATTGCTGCACTTATTTTATCTTCTGTTATTAAACTTTCTAAAAATACTTTAGTTGATAAATTAAGTTATTCTATATTTTTTATATCTCTATTAAGTTTAGTTCTGTTTAATGTATCACCTATATTCTTAATTCTATTCTTTGGAATTGGTTGTATTATATTTTTCACTATTAAGGGGGACAGATGATATACTTTACGCTTTTTTATGAATTTTTTAAAATAGGACTTTTCTCTTTTGGTGGTGGGTTAGCAATGCTTCCTCTTATGCAAGATGTAGTTTTTAGACAAAATTGGTTAACAGAACAACAATTTTTAGATATCATTGCAATCTCTCAAGTTACACCTGGTCCTATTGCTATTAATACAGCAACTTTTGTTGGACATCAGGTTGCTGGAATTCCTGGGGCTTTCGTAGCTACCTTCAGTTCTGCCTTACCCTCTTTTATAGTTATCCTAATTGTAGCTAGTATTTTTTATAAAATAAAAGATAATCCTAAAAAAGACCTATTCTTTAGAGGAGTAAAACCAGTTACTCTAGCTCTTATATCTTTTGCTGGAATAATTATTGCTAAACCAACTTTTTTTGTAAGTGATTACTCTCAAGGAATCAAAGCAATTTTTATTTTTCTTATTGTTTTTTTAGGAACCAAATATATTTCTAAAATCAATCCTATAATTATTTTATTACTGACATCTTTACTTGGTATTTTTATTTTTTAAACTTATCTAATTTAACATCTTAGGAGGTCTCATGTTTTTTATTTATTTTATAACTGCCATTTGTGCTACAACTTTAGGATCTTTAGCTGGACTTGGTGGGGGAGTAATTATCAAACCTGTTCTTGATGCTTTAGGAGACTACAATCTATCTACAGTAGGAGTCTTATCTTCTGTTACAGTTTTTTCTATGGCACTTGTAGCTACTATTAAACAATTTAAATCTGGATTTAAAGCTGACTTTAATACAATTATTTTAGCTATTGGATCTATTCTGGGGGGAGGTATTGGAAAAAAATCTTTTGATATTTTTTTAAGTCTTTTTAAAAATGAAAGTTTCGGAAAAGGAATTCAAGCTTTAATTTTAATAGCACTTTTAAGTTTGGTTTTACTTAAAGACTATCTTCCAAAATATAAAATTAAAAATATTTTTATTATATTTTTAGTTGGACTTTTTCTCGGTGGAATCGCTTCATTTCTTGGCATTGGAGGCGGACCAATTAATGTAGCTATTTTAGTTATGCTTTTTGCTTTTCCTACTAGAAATGCTGCTATTAGCTCTGTATTTATAATTTTATTATCTCAGTTTTCAAAATTGTTTTTAATCTTTATTGGAACGGGATTTTCTATTTATAACTTGGAGATGTTACCTTTAATGGTTATAGGTGGTATTCTTGGAGGACTTATTGGAGCAAAACTTAATCATCGATTATCAAATGAATATATTGAAAAAATATTTAATATTTCTATTATTCTTATAATTTTATTAAATATTTTCAATGTTTATAAAGCTTTTAATTGATATTTTATAAAAAAGATAGAGTTTTTTAATCTCTATCTTTATTTATATATTCTTTTTATTTTTTCTTCCAATTTCAAAGGAATTTCGTATTCATCTTCACTTATTTTTTGGAGAGTATAGTATGGTTTATTTTTATAATTTTTTCGTTCTCTTTCTTCTTGATAAACCTCTTCCTCAATATCATTTTCAAACTCTATATAATCACCTATATATTTATTTATAAGTCCTTTTATTTTTTTATTTTTCATATTAGAATTTTCTATTTCAGTCTCATTTCTCCACTTATGATTATCCTTATCATAAACTGCAACATATGGTATCTTATATGCATTTAAAATTTTTATAAATTGCGGAATAATACTTTTACTTCCACACTCTACTATTGAATAATTATAATTATAAATCCCTAATTTTTTAGCTAAGTAAGATAGTGCTATTTTATCTGTTTGTCCTTCAACTAATATTACTTTTTTGGCAAAAAACATCTCTCCTCTATCCGGGTTTATCCAATAATTCATATTGAAATTTTTTATTTCATCACCATTTAAAAGTTTTCCAGTATATTGATAAACTTTTATGTCGTTTTTTATTTTTTTTATCAAACAAATTGACTTATACTGCTTTAATCCCACAAAATAGCTTGAGTGAGTTTCCATAACTATTTGAACCCCAATCTCTGATAATTTAATCAATAGAGAATACATCTCTCTGCTTCTTTGAGGGCTTAAATGTAATTCTGGTTCTTCAAATATTAAAAAAAGATTATCCAATTTTCCATTTAAATTATTCTTATAGTATTCAATGTCATCTAAAATATTTTTTAAAAAACTAAATAAAACTTTTCTTTGTAAGCTTTGAGATAAAAAATTATCTTTTAAATATTGAATTTTACTTTCTAGTTCTTTTACTATTTTACTTTCATTGTTTTCTAAAATAAAAATATCTCTTATTTGGCATAGTGCATCATAAACTCCCACGTCTTTAGATGTAATTATTATTCCATTTATTGTCAAAAGTTTATTTTTAACTTCATCTAATCTCAACTCTTTTTCTTTTCCATGATTCAAAATAAAATATCTACTATCTTCTCCTAATTTTTTTAATAATTTAAAAGTACAAAAGCCTAAAGTTTTTTCAAAATATTTTATTTTTATCTCTATATCCATATTCTCATTCTTAAAATCACTATTTTGAATCTCATATTTCCCTAAAATAGCCGAAAGACTTTTTAAAATACTAGTTTTACCTTTATTAGATTCACCAATTAATATTAATAATTTTTCAAACTCAATATTCAAATAGGTAATATTCTGCCAATTCTTTATGCTTAATCTTTTTATCTCCATTTTTTCACCTCGTATAATGAAGATATAAAAATCTTCATCAATTTATCTGTTATAATTTACTAAAGTGCTGTGGATTATTATTTTCACCTATAGCTAGTTCAACTAGACTATTTTAATATAGGCTATAACCACAGCTTTATACTAATTTGTTAATTAGTTAGATAACGCTTGACGTTTTATATAGGACGAGGATACATTCAGTATAAAGCTTTAGTGGAAAATAAACAGTACTTTTAATATATTTTCAAGGTGGTGAATTATGATTTATGTAGGAATTGATATCGCGAAAGACAAACACGACTGCTACATTGTTACCTCTGATGGCGTTCTTATCAGCGATAATTTAAGAATCACAAATACTCTTGAAGGATTTAATACTCTTTACTCCATTATCTCCTCAAACTGTCAAGTCGCTAGTGATGTGCGTATAGGGCTTGAATCTACCGGTCATTACGGTATCAATTTAGAAAATTTCTTGCGTACCAAGGGATACCAACTTACGGTATTTAATCCCCTTGCTGTAGCTTCCTTTAGGAAGTCTCAAACACTAAGAAAAACCAAAACTGACAAAGTTGATGCTAAGTTTATTACAACCTTGCTATTCAACTCAGACCAAACCCCAACAGCACTTGTATCTGATGAAATTAGAGAATTAAAATCTCTAACTAGACACCGTTATAGATTAATCGGACAGTGTGCTAAATTAAAAGTTTCTGTCTCGCGTTTACTTACAATTTTATTTCCCGAACTAGGGACGTTAATATGGTCGATACATCAAAAATCTAGTTATGCTATGCTTTTAGAGTTTCCAAGTGCTCATGATATTTCTAACTGTCATTTAACTAAATTAACTAATCTTTTATCCAAAACCTCAAAGGGAAAGTATGGAAAAGATAAGGCAATAGCTTTAAAAAATCTAGCTTCCAAATCTATTGGCATCAATAGTAGTGGAACTTCTTTTGAGCTTCAACAAACAATTAGAATAATTAATTATTATTTAGATGAAATTTATATTTTAGATAAGAAAATCAAAGAACTTCTTATTCAAATGAAAACACCATTGATAAGTATACCTGGAATCTCTTATACGCTAGCATCGATTATATTATCTGAAGTTGGAGATATCTCGCGATTTCAAACTCCAGCTAAATTATTGGCTTTCGCAGGATTAGAACCTTCTGTTTACCAATCAGGAAAGTTTCAAGCCACAGGGACTTCAATGGTAAAAAGAGGTTCTACGTATCTTCGATGGGCAATCATACAAGCTGCACGCTTAGTAGCAATGCGTGATCCTACATTCAAACTTTATCAGGAGAAAAAGAAGAATGAAGGAAAACATCATTATGTTGCAATTAGTCATACATCTAAGAAGCTACTTAGAGTAATTTTTCATCTTTTAAAGAATAATATTAATTTTGTTCCACAAAACTAAATATTTTAATGATTTTATTTTTTAAAAGGCGACTTTAAAATTTCTCAAAGAGTCGTCTCCTAGAAACACGCCCATATTTTTTAAAAAATTCTAAAAAATATTTTAGAAAAAACAAAATTATATACTTGACTTCATATAGTTAGTCTACTTTTATTTTGGTAGTTGTACTCTTTTAACTTTCATAGAATAACCTAAAACTCCCCAAGGATCAATTGATCCTTTTAAACTTAGTGTATTATCATCAATAACTTTCGCTGAACCATAATACTTTTTTCCATTCCAAGAATCATATATCCACCCATCTACTAATGAAGTTCCTTGTTTATTTAATTTTAACCCTCCAACAACTTGTAAATCCATAACTTTTCTTTTTCTTAAACTTGAGTTAGGATTTTTTCTATCTATCTGTTCAATCCCTTCCATAGGATCACCTTCTGGATAGGTTAAATCTTTTAACCATCTTACATATCCTACATACTCTTTATTTACTTTTTCAATCTGAATTATTACTTTTCCATCTGGCATCTCCCAATACCCAACATACGGATCTTTAGAAAAAAGCTGACTAACTATGACTAAAAATAAGATTATAGAATATTTTTTCATCCTTCCTCCTTAATCTAAAATAGAGACATATTCTTTTAAGCCTCTTAATTCGAAAAGTTTCTTCAAGACTTTTTTAGCTTCCTTCTTATTAATTGGAAACTCATTATCTTCTAAAATTTTAAACCCATTATACGCATTTTCTGATACTTTTTTTAAATACTCTTCTCTTACAACTTCTTCATCCTTCTCACTATAAAGTAATGCTGATCTTAAAAGATTTATTTTTCCACTCTCTTCATCTTCTTCTATATCAAAAAAATCATCTAAAGCTTGTAAAGCCATACCTATTTCAAATATTCCATTTGAATACTCTCTTAGCTTTGAATTTTCTTCAATTACTAATGGAGCTTCTAAACTTATCTTTAATAACTCTCCACCTATTCCACTATGTATTTTTTCTAATATATATTTCTCATTTGGATATTCCAAATACTGAGATTTATCTCTTAAACTTTCACTCATAGCAATAAGATATATTTTATCAAAAATTTTTTTTACTGCGATATCTTTCCCTTCGTTTAATTCTAAACATTCTTTTGTTAAAAAATTTTGACAAATTAACATTATTAAGCTATTTGATACCATCTTATTTTTTAAACTTTTTATAAAAATTAACCCTTTATCTTCATTGTCTATAATATTATCAGTTGATGTCACTATTTGCCTTAAATACGTTATTATTTTACTATAACTAACAATATGCTTTTTTGAAACTTTACTCTCTAAAAGAATTGATATTATTAATAGTGTAAAAAAATTCTTTTTAAATGACTCTTTAAAATTTATATTTTTAAAATCTATTTCTAGTTCCTTTGTAAATTTAAAATTTTTCAAATCACTTTCAATCTCATTTTGTGCTTTTCCTAGAATTTTAAAGGCATTCATTAATAATTTGCCAAGTAAAATATGATTTTTCATAATGCCCTCCTATATTTTCAGTATTTATAAATAACTATATTACTAATTACTTTTTATTTGTATTTTTCTTTTATTTTTTGCTAAAAAAAGTGGAGTTAAAAAACTCCACTATTCATTAAATGTTATATAATTTTTTCATTCTCTCTATTCTTGCTAAAGTTCTATCTCTACCAATAATAGAAACTAGGTTGTAAAGGTCTGCACCTTTTGGAAGTCCTGTTAGTACTGCTCTTAAAGGCATGTATACCTTTCCTGGTCCCTCTCCAACTTCGTCTAAAGTTTCTTTTAATAACTCTTTAGCTCTATCAATAGAAATAGCCTCATCACATGCCGCTATTTTCTCTTGGAATAGGTTTATTGATTTCTTTCCAGTTTCATCTTGAATAACTGTATAAAGTCTTTCAATTCCTTTTACTTCTTTTTTATCTGTTTCCTCAGTTACAACTGGTAAAGTATACTCATCTTTAAAATAAACTTCTGATTGATCTACAATTTCCTTTATAGTTTGAGCTCCCTCTCTTAAGATATCAACTACTCTAGATAAAGTATCAAACTCTTTCTCTGTTAACTCTTCACCAATTAATCCTGCATTTCTAAAGAATGGAACAGCTAATTCTGTTAACTCTTTTAAATCTTTCATTCTCATATGTTGATTATTTACCCAACCTAATTTAACTAAGTCAAATACAGGTCCTCCTAAAGATACTTTGTCTATATCAAAGTTATCTTTAAACTCTTGAAGTGTAAATATTTCTTTATTTTCTCCAAATGAATATCCCATTAATCCTAAGAAGTTTACTATACCCTCTTTTAAGTATCCCTCTTCCCTATACCAGTTTAGTGATACCGGATTTTTTCTCTTAGATATCTTTGTTCTATCAGAGTTTCTAAGAAGTGGCATGTGTATAAATTCTGGCTCCTGCCATCCAAATGCTTTATATAATTGAATATGTTTTGGTGTAGATGCAATCCATTCTTCAGCTCTAATTACGTGAGTAATATTCATTAAGTAATCATCTACAACATTTGCTAAGTGATAAGTTGGGAACCCATCGCCTTTTAATAAAACTTGATCATCTATTTTATTATTTTCAAAAACGATATCTCCTCTTAGTCTATCTTTTATTATTGTTTCTCCCTCATAAGGCATTTTAAGTCTGATTACATACTCTTCACCAGCTGCTAACTTAGCCTCAATTTCCTCTTTAGAAAGAGATCTACAATGACCATCATATCCAGGAGCTTTTCCCATAGCTTTTTGTCTTTCTCTTAACTTTTCTAATCTATCCTGAGTACAGAAGCAGTAATATGCTTCACCTTTTTCAACTAATTTATGTGCGTACTCTCCATATAAGTGGAATCTCTCTGATTGTCTATAAGGTCCTACTGGTCCTCCTACATCTGGACCCTCTGCATAATCTAATCCTAGCCATTTTAAAGCATCGAATATCATTTGCTCTGATCCTTCTGTGTATCTATTTTGGTCAGTATCCTCTATTCTTAATATAAAGTCTCCACCATTTTTATAAGCAAAAGCTAAGTTGAATAACGCAATGTAAGCTGTTCCTACGTGTGGATCTCCTGTTGGAGAAGGCGCGATTCTTGTTCTTACTCTTCTTTCCATTATAATCTCTCCCTTTTTTGTAATTTGTACCCTATATTATAATCCATATAGATAATAATTTCAAGATTACTTACTAGTTTTTATTTTTTGACCATCTCAGGTATCCATTTATAAAGTCGTCAATGTCTCCATCCATAACAGCTCTTATGTTTCCTGACTCTACTCCTGTCCTATGATCCTTAACCATTGTATAAGGTTGGAATACATATGATCTAATTTGATTTCCCCAACCTATATCACTTTGTTCTCCTTGAATTTTTTTCAATTCTTCCTCTTTTTTCTTCATCTCAAGTTCTAAAAGTTTTGATTTTAAAAGTTTCATAGCTGTCTCTCTATTACTCAACTGAGATCTTTCTCTTTGGCAAGTTACAACTACTCCAGTTGGAATATGAGTTATTCTAACTGCTGAGTCAGTCATATTTACGTGCTGACCTCCAGCTCCTGAAGCTCTATATGTGTCTATTCTTAAATCTCCTGAATCTATTGTTATCTCTACTGTATCGTCAACTTCTGGCATTATATCAACAGATGCAAATGATGTATGTCTTTTTTTATTAGCATCAAAAGGTGATATTCTTACAAGTCTATGAACTCCCTTTTCTCCTTTTAAATACCCATATGCTCTTGTTCCTTCAACTAAAAGAGTGATTGATTTTATTCCAACAGAATCTCCTGCCATGTAATCCATCTCTGTAACTTTAAATCCTCTAGTATTAAACCATCTCATATACATTCTATAAAGCATATCAGCCCAATCACAAGCCTCTGTTCCTCCTGCTCCTGAGTGAATTGTAACTATAGCGTTATTGCTATCATACTCTCCATCTAAAAGCATCTTAGTGTCAAAATTATCAATCATATGCATAAGTTTATTATGTTTTTCCTCTAACTCATCAGCAAAATCTTCTTCTCCCATAGAAACAAAGTCTATTAAAACTTCCTCATCAAAAAACATATTCTCTATAGATTCAAACTCTTTTACAATATCTTTTTCTTCATTCATCTCTTTTATTATTTTTCCACTAGTAAGTTTATCGTTCCAAAATCCATCCTCTAGTGTTTTTTTCTCTAAAGTGGCAATCTTTTCTCTTCTACCATCTAAGTCAAAGAGACCCCCTTATAGCATCTATTTGATTTTTAAACTGGTTATATTCTCTTTTTAATTCCAAAATATCCATTAAAAACTCCTCCTAATATTTACTTTAAATTTAATAATAATTTTTCTAATTCTTCTAATGTTTTATACGAATAATACTCCTCATTAATCTTTAGAGCACTACCCTTTCCACATCTTCCTAAACAGTGTCTTTCCTCTATTGGAAAATCAACTTCTGATTTTAATTCTGCTAGTTTCTCCTTTAAACCAGGTTGAATACAATTTCTTCCTGTACAAATTTGAACATAGTTTTTAGTTCTTGCCTTTTGTAACTTAGGATAAAATTTTATTGTACTTTCTAATGAAAATGGAAAAATATCCATTTTTTTAGCTATATAATTCAAAACTTCATCTGGTAAATATCCTAACTCATCTACAACAAAAGATAAAACCTTATAATCATTTTTTTTATCTTCTAAATTTTCTATAAAATTATCTAATTCTTGATAAAACTCTTTCATTTTACCTCTCTTTCCATTATTATCGCAACAGCTGTTGCATACTTTTTACAATGAGATATTGATATATCCACTATAAATCTATCATTTTTATTTTCTAAATTACCTTTTAAAGTTACCTCAGGTTTTCCTAAAGAGTTATTTAAAATCTCTATATCTACAAGATTAAATCCTCTTACTCCAGTTCCTAAAGCTTTAGATATAGCTTCTTTAGCCGAAAATCTTCCTGCATAACTTTCTGCTTTATCTCCTTTTTCCTGTATTTGGGCTATCTCCTTTGATGTAAAGACTCTCTCTTTAAAACCATTTTTTCCAATAGCTTTTGATATTCTTTCTATTTCTACAATATCATTTCCTATTCCTATAAATTTCATAGCCATATTCTAACCTATTCTATATAGCTTCTTAGCATTTTCTGTAGTTATTTTTGTAACATCTTCAACACTAATCTCTTTTATTTCAGCTATTTTCTTTGCTACATATTCAACATAAATAGGTTCATTTCTTTTTCCTCTGAAAGGCTCTGGAGTTAAATATGGACAATCAGTTTCAATAACTATTCTATCTAAAGGAATATCTTTTACAACTTCAACTGCTTTTTTACTATTTTTAAAAGTTAAAGTTCCACCAATTCCTAAGTAAAATCTATCAACTAATTGCTTTGCTGTTTCTAAAGACCCTGGATAACAGTGAATAACTCCAGTTATATTTGGATACTCTTTTAAAATGTTAACAGTATCTTCCATAGCATCTCTTGTATGAATAACAACTGGTTTATTTAATCTTTCTGCAAGCTCTAGTTGTTTTTTGAATCTCTCTTGTTGAACCTCTTTAGGTTCTGTCATCCAATGATAATCTAATCCTATCTCACCAATGGCTACAACCTTTGGATTTTTTCCTAGGAGTTCAAGTTCTTTTTCAACCTCTTCATCATACTCAGCTATATCAATTGGATGAACTCCTATTACAGCGTATATAAAATCATATTTTTTGGCTAACTCTAAGCTTTTTTTAGAACTAGCTAAGTCATATCCTATATTTACACAAAACTCTAAATTTTCTTTTATTCTTTCTATTATTTCTAATCTATCTTCATCGAATTTTTCATTGTCTAAATGACAATGTGTATCCACTAATTTCATAACTTCACCTCTTTTGAATTTTCAAAAAACTTTTAATATATTTTATCACAATAACAGTATATTTTCCAGATTCTACTACACTCTATTTAATATTTATGTTTTTTTATAAGAAAAGTAAAGATTTTGTTGTTCTATTTTCAAAAAAATGATAGAATAATAAATAGACTTATAAAGAAAAAGGAGAGTATTTTACATGGAACCAATTTTAATTTTTGGACACAGAAATCCAGATACAGATTCAATCTGTTCAGCTATTTCATTAGCTAGACTAAAAGAATTAAAAGGAGAATTTGCTCAAGCTTGTAGATTAGGAAACATTAGTAAGGAAACTGAATTTGTTTTAAAAAGCTTTAATATAGATGCACCAAAACTACTTTCAACGGTAAGTGCTCAAATATCAGATTTAACTCGTGTTGAAAAGAAAACTATTAATCATAAAGATTCATTAAAAAGAGCTTTAGAGATAATGACAGAAGAGAATTTCTCTAGTTTACCTGTTGTTAATAGTAAGAATCACCTAAGAGGAATGATTCATGTTTCAGATATTGCTAATGCTTACTTAAACATTGATTATTCTGAATTATTTTCTAAATACTACACAACTTATGAAAATTTAAAAGATGTTTTAGAAGGAGAAGTTATCAGTGGAGAATATCCTTCTGGTAAAATAGAAGCTAGCTTAAAAGGTGTAAGTGAGTATAGAAACATCGCAGCTGGTGATATCGTTATTACTACGACATTACTTGACTCTATCGATGATTTAATTGATTTAGGTGTTAATATGATTATTCTTTGTTGTGATAAAGATGATGTTATTTTACCTAGAGATTCTAAAACTCCTATTTTAAGAGTTAATAAATCTTTATTTAAAACAATACCATTAATATCTCAATCAGTTTCAATTTTATCAATAATGAATCATGAGAAATTCTATTCATTCTCTACAGATGATTATTTAATTGATATTAAAGATATTATGAAAGAATCTACACAAACAAACTTCCCAGTTGTTGATAAAAATGGAGAAGTTTATGGTACTATAAGAACAAAAAACTTAATCAACTTTACTAGAAAAAATGTTGTTTTAGTTGATCATAATGAAGCTGCTCAATCAGTTGCTGGTTTAAAGGATGCTAAAATAATTCAAGTTGTTGATCACCACAAGTTCGGAAACTTTGAAACAAACGAACCTGTTAAAATAAATGCTGAAACTGTTGGATGTACTTGTACAATTATTTATGGTTTATATAAAGAAGCTGGTATTGTACCACCAAAAGAGA
Organism: Cetobacterium sp. 2G large; assembly: GCF_014250655.1. Taxonomy (NCBI): domain Bacteria; kingdom Fusobacteriati; phylum Fusobacteriota; class Fusobacteriia; order Fusobacteriales; family Fusobacteriaceae; genus Cetobacterium; species Cetobacterium sp. 2G large. Next base: position 1,245,715 of record NZ_JACHTH010000005.1, read on the forward strand.
TTGCTGGCTTAATGTTAAGTGCTATTTTATCTGATACACTACTATTTAAATCACCTACTTGTACAGAAAAAGATATCCAAGTTGTAAAAGAACTAGCTGCTATATCTGGTATAGAAAACTATGAGGCTTTCGGTATGGATATGCTTATTGCTGGTACGTCTCTTTCTGATAAAACTCCTGAAGAGATTTTAACTATGGATCAAAAAGAGTTTTCTATGAATGGTGTAAAGTTAGCTATTTCTCAAGTTAATACTGTTGACGTTAAAGGTGTATTAGATCAACAAGCTTCTCTTGAAAAAGCAATGGCTGAAACAAATGCTAAAAATGATTATCAATTATCTGTATTAGTTATTACAGATATCGTTAAAGCTGGATCTATGCTACTTGTTGTTGGTGAGCCAACGCTTGTTGAAAGAGGATTCCATACAACTTTAACTAATAATACGGCATGGGTTGATGGTGTTGTATCTAGAAAGAAACAAGTTGTTCCTTTCTTAATGGCTGCTTCTCAAGGAGTGTGATTTTAAATGTTTCTACCTACTACAATGGAAGAGGTTAAAAAATTAGGTTGGGACTCTTTAGATATAATACTTGTATCTGGAGATACCTATTTAGATACTTCTTATAATGGTACTGCTATTATCGGTAAATGGTTAGTTAAGCATGGTTTTAAAGTAGGAGTAATCGCTCAACCAGATATTAATTCTGATAAAGATATAACTAGATTAGGAACTCCCAATTTATATTGGGCAGTTTCTGCTGGTTGTGTAGATTCAATGGTTGCTAACTATACTGCTGTAAAAAAAAGAAGAAAAAGTGACGATTTTACTCCAGGTGGAATTAATAATAAAAGACCTGATAGAGCTACTATTCAGTATACAAATCTAATTCGTCGTTTCTTTAAAAATAGTCCTGTTCCCATTGTATTAGGGGGAATAGAGGCTAGTCTTAGAAGAGTAGTTCATTATGATTACTGGAGTAACTCGTTAAGACGTCCTATTATTTTTGATGCTAAAGCTGATATTCTTTCATATGGTATGGGAGAGAAGTCTATGCTTGAGTTAGCTAATGCATTAAAAAATAAAATAGATTGGAAAAGTATTAGAGGTATAGGTTACATTTCTAAAGAACCTAAAGAAGGATATTTAGCTCTTCCAAGTTTTGAAGAATGTGTTGAAAAAAAAGAAAACTTTGTAAAAGCTTTCGAACTTTTCTATCATAATTGTGATCCTATAACTGCTAAGGGAATTTATCAAAAAAATGCTGATAGATACTTTATTCAAAATCCTCCTTGTGAAAATTTTACTTCTCAAGAGATGGATGATATTTATGGGTTAGATTTTGAAAGAGATGTCCACCCTTATTATAAAAAAGATGGACATGTTAAAGCTCTAGACACTATAAAACACTCTGTTACTACACATAGAGGGTGTTATGGAGAATGTAATTTCTGTGCAATTGCTGTTCATCAAGGAAGAACAGTTATTTCTAGAAGTGAAGACTCTATCGTTAAAGAGGTTACAAATATAGCTAATTCAAAAGGATTTAAAGGAAATATATCGGATGTAGGTGGTCCTACAGCTAATATGTATGGTCTTGAATGTACTAAGAAATTAAATCATGGAGCTTGTTCTCACAAAAGATGTCTTTACCCTGAAACTTGCCCTGCTTTAAAACTTGATCATTCTAGACAAATTTCTCTTTTGAAAAAGTTAAAATCAATAGATAAAATTAAAAAAATATTTATTGCATCTGGAATTAGATATGATATGATTTTAGATGATAACAAATCTGGTGATAGATATCTTGAAGAACTTATCAAAGACCATATTTCAGGACAGATGAAAATTGCTCCTGAACATACAGAGGATAAAATTCTTTCTCTTATGGGAAAACAAGGGAAAAGCATTTTAAAAGAGTTTAAAAATCGTTTTTATGAGTTAAATAAAAAACATGATAAAAAACAGTTTTTAACTTATTATTTAATTGCTGCTCACCCTGGGTGTAACGAAAAAGATATGTTAGATTTAAAAAGATTCGCATCCTCTGAACTAAAAATAAGTCCAGAGCAGGTACAAATTTTTACTCCTACTCCATCAACTTATTCTACACTTATGTATTATACTGAAATGAATCCACTTAACAATAAAAAAATATTTGTTGAAAAGGATAACGGTAAAAAGCAAAAACAAAAAGATATTATCACTCAAACAAATAAAACTAGGAGGTATTAAAATTGAAACCTATTGTTGCAATCGTTGGAAGACCAAATGTTGGAAAATCGACACTATTTAATAAATTGGTTGGAGATAGAGTAGCTATCGTTGATGACCAGCCAGGAGTTACAAGAGATAGACTATATAGAGAAACTGAGTGGGCTGGAAAAGAGTTTGTTCTAGTTGACACTGGAGGACTTGAGCCTAGAAATAATGATTTTATGATGACTAAAATAAAACAGCAAGCTGAAGTTGCTATGAATGAAGCTGATGTTATTTTATTCGTTGTAGATGGAAAAAATGGTTTAAATCCATTAGATGAAGAGGTTGCTTACCTTTTAAGAAAAAAGAAAAAACCTGTTATCCTTTGTGTTAATAAAATTGATAATTTCCAAGCTCAACAAGACGATGTTTATGATTTCTGGGGATTAGGATTTGAGCATTTAATTCCTATTTCAGGAGAGCATAAAGTAAACCTTGGAGATATGCTAGATTTAGTAGTAGATATTATTGATCAAACAGTTGAAGAGTACGAAGAGGAAGAAGGTCTTAAATTAGCTATTATCGGTAGACCAAATGCTGGAAAGTCATCTCTTGTTAATAGATTATCAGGAGAAGAAAGAACTATTGTTAGTAATATAGCTGGTACTACTAGAGATGCTATTGATACGGCTATTGAATTTGATGGTAACAGATACATCCTTATAGATACTGCTGGTATCAGAAGAAAATCTAAAGTTGAGGAAAGTTTAGAGTATTATTCTGTTTTAAGAGCTATCAAAACTATAAAAAGAGCTGATGTATGTATTTGGATGATTGATGGAAGTGAAGGATTAACTGAGCAAGATAAGAGAATTGCTGGTATTGCTTATGAAGAGAAAAAACCAATTATCATAGTTATAAATAAATGGGATACTATTCCAGATAAGAAAAATGACACGATGAAAAAGATGAGAGAAGAGCTTTATGCTGAGTTACCATTCTTATCTTATGCACCAATCGAATTCGTATCAGCTTTAACAGGGCAAAGAACAACTAAGTTATTAGAGCATGCAGAAGCTGTATTTGCTGAATATAACAAGAGAATTTCAACTGGATTATTAAACACTGTTATAAGTGATGCTATTATCATGAATAATCCACCTACAAGAAAAGGTAGAGTAGTTAAAATAAATTATGCTACACAAATCTCTACTGCACCACCTAGATTTGTTCTTTTCTGTAACTACCCTGAGTTAGTTCACTTCTCATATGGTAGATATATCGAAAATAAATTAAGAGAATCTTTTGGATTTGAAGGTACTCCTATTGACGTTATTTTTGAACACAAAAATAGCTAAGGATTTAAATTATGAAGAAAGTTCTTATTGTTGAAGATGAAAAATCTCTTGCTACAGTTATTTCAGATTCTTTAAAAAATGAGGGATTTGAAACTGTTATAACTCATAGAGGTGATGAAGCAATTGATTGTTTTTATAAAGAAAAACCTGATCTTATATTATTAGATATAAATCTTCCTGGTATGAACGGATGGGAGATTTGTAAAAAGTTGAAGGCATTATCTCAAGTACCTATAATTATGGTTACTGCTAGAGATAGTGAATTTGATGAAATTAAAGGACTTGAATTAGGAGCTGATGACTATATAACAAAGCCATTTACTCCTAAGCTTCTCATTATTAAGTTAAAAAAATTATTTAAACTTAGTAATGACACATTTTTTAAAATTGGAGATATCACTTTTGATTTCAATACATTTAAGCTTGATACTCCTGAAGAAAGTAATATTCTTCCTCGAAGAGAGGCGCAACTTTTAGAATTTTTTTTAAGAAATCAAAATATAATTTTTTCTCGTGAAACTTTACTTAATGAAGTTTGGGGATTTGAATTTTTTGGTGATGAAAGAGCAGTAGATACTATTGTAAAACGGTTAAGAAAAAAACTTGGAAGTTGTGATAATTATATTAAAAGTGTAAGAGGAGTTGGTTATGTCTTTAAAACAGATTAATTTCCCAATAAAACTGAACTTCTTTAAAAAACTATTCCTATTAACAATAGGGATAGTTTTTTTAACTATAATTACCAGTTTTATTTTCAACTCTTTTTTCTTAGATAAATTTTATATTTATAGGAAAAAACAAAGTATTATTGAAATTAGAAATAACATCATTAAACTAATTGATGATAGAGATAAACTTGAAAATTACATCTATTTTGCAGAGGATAATTTTGGAGTTAAGATTGATTTAAACTTTATGCAGAATAATCGTTCACATATGAATAACAATAAAAAGATTTATAACTCTTTAAAATTAAATGAATCTACATTTAAAATAGGTGAAGTTGATGGTACATCTGGAGTTATGTTCATTCGTTACTATGAAAAGTTAAACAATGGTTATATGTTAAGTATTAGAAGTTCTATGGCTGTTATTGCAAAACATATTCACGATATTTTTATATTTAATCTTTTTACTGCTTTTTTCTCTTTATTTGTAAGTGGTATTCTTGTATCTATATTTTCTAAAAAAATAAATAGAAATATCATGTACTTAAAAAATAGTGCTAAAAAAATTGCGAGATTAGAATATCCTGATAACATAAAATTGTCTAGTGGTGATGAACTTGAAGAACTTGCTCAAAGTTTAAATGAAATGTCTAAAGAACTATCTTTTGCTATTGAAAATCTAAAACTTTTTGTTTCTAATGCATCTCATGAGCTAAAAACACCTATTTCAGTTCTTTGTTTATATTCTCAAGCATTAGCTAGAGATAATGTTCCTAGTGAACGAAAAAAAGAATATTATAAAACTATGCTTGAAAAATCTTTAGAGATGAGAACTTTAACAGAAAGTTTACTAACCCTTTCTAAAATAAACTCTCCTGATTATAAATTAACAACACAACAAATAAATTTAGAAAATATGATTAAAAGTTCATTAGAACAATTTGATTATATTGAATTTGAAAAAAATATTAATGTTATTACTAATTTTTCAAATATAGAAGTAAATGGTGATTATAATTTATTAAAAATTGCTATAAATAATTTAGTTCAAAATATGTTAAAATATGCACCTGACGAATCCAATGTAGAAATATTTTTAGAGAATGGTACTCTTATTTTTAAGAACATTATCACTACTGAAGTCAATAAAAAAACTACTGATTTATTTGAACCTTTCCAAAGAGGAGAAAATGCTTTAGATAAAAATACTGAGGGAAGTGGCCTTGGATTATCTTTAGTTAAAAAAATTCTAGAGCTACATCGATTTAACTTTGATTTAAAAATCGAAAATAATTATTTTATATTTAAAATCTTGATAAAAAAACCCGATTAGAATTTCTAATCGGGTTTTATTTTTTATAACATTTTTTCTGCTAATTTAACTTTAGTTAATGCTTGAGTTAATGTCTTTTGAACATTAGCGATATCAATATCCTCAGCTATTTTTTCTAATTTTTCTTTAGCAATTTGAGCTTCTTTTCTCGCAGCTTCTAAATCTATATCTTTAACATCCATAGCTTCATCTGCTAAAATTGTTACAACATTATCAGAGATTTCTACAAATCCACCTGAAACATAGTAAAACTTTTCTTGCCCATTATTTCTAACTTTCATCTCTCCAGTAGCTAATCCAGCAACAAAAGGCGAGTGATTAGGTAATATACCCATATCTCCCTCTGTTGTTCTTAGCATAACAAAGTTTACCTCTTCAGATAATATCTTTGATAATGGAGTTACTAGCTCTAGCTTAAAAGAGTTTGCCATAATTACTCAGCTCCCTTCATAAGGTCTCTTCCCTTAGCTATTGCCTCCTCAATTGTTCCAACATAAAGGAATGCTTGTTCAGGAAGAGCATCGTGCTTACCTTCGATAATCTCTTTGAAAGCTCTTATTGTCTCTTTTACTGGAACATATTTCCCTTCCATTCCTGTAAATTGCTCAGCAACTGAGAATGGTTGTGAGAAGAATCTCTCGATTTTTCTTGCTCTAGAAACTGTTTGCTTATCTTCATCAGATAACTCATCCATTCCTAGGATTGCAATGATATCTTGAAGTTCTTTATATCTTTGTAATATCTCTTGAACCTGTCTAGCAACTGTATAGTGCTCATTTCCAACTATTGCTGGATCTAGCGCTTTTGAAGTTGAATCTAGAGGGTCAACTGCTGGATATATTCCTAGAGATGCAATTCTTCTTGAAAGAACTGTTGTAGCATCTAAGTGAGCGAATGTAGTCGCTGGTGCTGGGTCAGTAAGGTCATCCGCTGGTACGTATACAGCTTGAACTGACGTTATTGATCCTGACTTAGTTGATGTAATTCTCTCTTGTAATTTACCCATTTCTGAAGCTAATGTTGGTTGGTATCCAACTGCTGAAGGTATTCTTCCTAGTAAGGCAGAAACTTCCGCTCCAGCTTGAGTAAATCTGAATATGTTATCTATGAATAGAAGAACGTCTTGTCCCTCTTTGTCTCTAAAGTTTTCCGCTACTGTTAGTCCAGTAAGAGCAACTCTTAATCTTGCTCCAGGCGGCTCATTCATCTGTCCATATACTAGAGATGTTTTATCAATAACTCCTGATTCTCTCATCTCATCATATAAGTCTCTTCCTTCTCTTGTTCTTTCTCCAACACCCGCGAATACAGATAATCCTCCGTGTCCTTTTGCAATGTTGTTGATAAGCTCCATTATAAGAACTGTTTTTCCTACTCCAGCTCCTCCAAATAGACCTATTTTTCCACCTTTAATGTATGGTGCAAGAAGGTCAATTACCTTAATTCCAGTTTCGAATATTTCTACTTCTGTTCCTTGCTCATCAAAGTTTGGAGCTTCTCTATGTATAGGTAAATGCTCCTCTGTTGTTACTGGTCCAGCTTCATCAACTGGCTCTCCTAAAACATTTAGAATTCTTCCTAAAACAGCTTTTCCTACTGGAACTGTTATAGCTGATCCTGTATCTATTACTTCCATTCCTCTTTGTAGACCCTCAGTAGCGTCCATTGCTACTGTTCTTACAACGTTATTTCCTAGGTGTTGCTGAACCTCAAGAACTAACTCTTTTCCGTCTTCACCTTTTACTTTTAAAGCGTTGTAAATTCCAGGCAATCTATCATTGAACATAACGTCTACAACAGGACCTATTATTTGGGTAAGGGTACCTTTGTTTTCCACTATTGCCTCCTCATTATTCTTAATTTAACGCTGCTGCTCCTCCAACAATTTCAGATATCTCTTGAGTTATCGATGCTTGTCTTCTTCTATTATATTCTAAAGTTAATCCCTTTATCATATCTTCAGCGTTATCCGTTGCACTTTTCATTGCATTTTTTCTTGCAGAATGCTCACTTGCAGTATTATCTAGTAAAGCTTTATATAACTCTATATTTAAATACTTTGGTAATAGAGATGATAAAATCTCTTCTGGAGACGGCTCAAATATATAAGCTTTATTCTCACTTCCCTCAGCTCTTTCTATAGGAATTAATTTACTTACTGTTAGATCACTTACTAAAGCTGATATAAACTTGTTATATATTACGTACACTTCATCAAAAATGTTGTTATAGTAATATTCAACAATGTTTTCACTAATTTCTTTCGCTTTATCAAACATCGTTTCAGGAATTAGTTGTATATACTCAGCCTTTACATCGTAATTTCTCTTTGCACAGTATTCTTTAGCTTTCTTTCCAACTGCAATTACAGAGACCTGTTTCCCACTATTTTCAGCAATCAATCTTTCTAGTGCTTTTAATGTATTACTGTTGAAACTTCCTGCTAGTCCTCTATCTGAACACATAACAATAACTCCAACTTTTTTTACATCATCTCTACCATCAAAAAGTGGATGTTTTTCACTTTTTACACCAGCTGCAATATTTTGTAATATTTTAGCTATACTTTCTGAATATGGCTTTGATTGAGCTACTATTGTTGAATACTTTTTAAATTTTGTAGTCGAAACAATTTCCATGGCCTTTGTAATTTGGTGAGTAGACTGAACACTTTTTATTCTATTTTTTATCTCTCTAGTTCCAGCCATTTGCCCACCTCTCTTTAATTAAAATTCTTTTTAAATGCTACTATAGCTTCTACAATTTTAGCCTCAAGATCTTTATCTAAGCTTTTCTTCTCAACGATCTCATCTAAAATAGTTGTTGTATTTCTCATTTCAGTAATTAATTCTTTTTCGAATCTTCTTACATCTGCAATAGCGATATCATCTAAGAATCCATTGATTACAGTATAGAATGATACAACTTGCTCTTCAACTGGATAAGGACTGTATTGTGGTTGTTTTAAAACTTCCATAATTCTGTGCCCTCTTTCTAATTGAGCTTTTGTAGCTTTATCTAAATCTGATCCAAACTGTGCAAATGTTAATAACTCTGTATATTGAGCTAATTCTAACTTAACTTTAGCAGCAACTTGTTTCATAGCTTTAATTTGTGCAGATCCTCCAACTCTTGATACAGATATTCCGGCATTGATTGCTGGTCTAAATCCAGAGTTAAATAGTTGTGCATCAAGGAATATCTGTCCATCTGTTATCGAAATAACGTTTGTAGGGATATACGCTGATACGTCTCCTGCTTGAGTTTCGATTATTGGTAGGGCAGTTATTGATCCTCCACCTAATTCATCTGATAATTTTGCAGCTCTCTCAAGTAATCTTGAGTGAAGATAGAATACGTCTCCTGGATAAGCTTCTCTTCCAGGTGGTCTTTTTAATAATAAAGACATTTCTCTATATGCTACCGCATGCTTTGAAAGATCATCGTAAACTATTAAAACTGCTTCACCTTTATCCATGAAGTATTCTCCCATAGCTACTCCTGAATATGGTGCTAAATATTGTAAAGGAGCTGACTCAGAAGCTGTTGCTGCAACAACTATAGTATATTCCATAGCTCCTGCATCTTCTAATCTCTTAACGATCTGAGCAACTGTTGATCTTTTTTGACCTATTGCAACGTAGATACATTTTACTCCTGTATTTTTTTGATTTAAGATTGCGTCAATAGCAACTGCTGTTTTACCAGTTTGTCTATCTCCGATAATAAGCTCTCTTTGTCCTCTACCAATAGGTACCATTCCATCTATTGATTTGATACCTGTTTGTAAAGGCTCAGATACTGGTTTTCTTGAGATAATACCAGAAGCTTTTCTTTCTATCTCCATGTATTTCTCAAATTTTATTTCACCTTTTCCATCAATTGGCTCTCCTAAAGCGTTAACTACTCTTCCTAACAAAGATTCTCCAGCTGGAACTGAGGCAATTCTTCCTGTAGCCTTAACCTCGTCTCCCTCTTTAATCTTTGTATAGTCCCCTAGTATAACTGCTCCAACGTTATCCTCTTCTAGGTTTAGAACCATTCCTGTTATTCCGTTAGGAAACTCTAAAAGCTCTCCCGCTTTTGCACTGCTTAATCCGTAGATTCTAGCGATACCGTCTCCTACTTCTAATACAGAACCTGAAGTTTTGACATCAAGACTCTTTTTGTAATTCTCGATCTCAGTTTTGATTATATTACTTACTTCTTCTGGTCTGATTTTCAACTGATTACACCTCCTAATTTTACAAGTAGTTTTTTATTTTTGTGTTAGAGTTTCTAATTGTCTACGGATACTTCCGTCTGTTACCTCATCACCTATTTTGATAATTCCTCCACCTATTAGAGATTTATCCACATTAACTACTAGCTTTATCTTTTTACCTGTTTTATTTTCAAGATTTTTAGAAAGTTTCTCTTTTTGCTCATCGCTTAAAGCAACTGCAAATGTAGCTTCCACATCTAAAATTTGATTTTTTGCATAATCTAACTTAACATACTCTGCTACAATCTCTCTAATTTGTGCAATTCTTCCTTTTTCTAAAATATAGAAAAGAATTTCTACTCCTTCATTAGAGTCTGAGAAAATTTTCTTTAAAGTTTCTTTTTTCTCACTCTCTTTAATTAGAGGATGAGTTATAAAGTTTCTAAAATCAACATCTGTTTTATAAAGCTCCATAGTCGCATTTAATACATCATATATTGATTTAACTTCATTTTTTTGCACAGCAACTTCATATATTGCTTCTGCATATCTTTTACCAATTTGGTTTCCTATCATTTTACTCCCCCTACCTCATCTATAAATTTGTCAGCTAGGGCAGCTTCTAAATCAGAGTTTAAATTCTCTTTTATTATCTTCTCAGCTAATGTTACTGCTAATTGGTTCATTTCAACCTCTAGCTCTTTCTTAGCTGCATGTTTCATCTTTTGAATTTCTAGCTCTGCTGATTTAAGCATTTTGTCTCTTTGAACAGTCGCTTCAGAAATGATAATCTCTTTTCTTTCATCAGCTTTTTTCTCTGCTAATTGAACTATTTTTGTAGCTTCATCTTTAGCATCTTTTAATATTTTTTGAGCTTCTTTATTTTTTAATGCAGCATCCTCGTTGTTCTTTTGAGCTTCTGAGAATTCAGCTGCAATCTTCTCTTTTCTTGTATCCATTAACTTCATTAATGGAGCTTTAAAGTATTTATTAAATATAAACACTAAAATGAAGAAGTTTATTATTTGCCAAAACATGTTAATATCTATCGATACTGCAGGCATATTTGTTGGTGCCAAGTCTTCTACCTCCTTCCTAAAAGTATTTGATGTATTTTATAAAAAATTATCCTAACATTCCTACGAATGGGTTAGCGTATAATAAGATTAGTGCAATTACTAATGAATAGATACCTGTTGACTCTGATACCGCTTGTCCAAGTACCATTGTAGAAATGATATCTCCTTTAGCTTCTGGTTGTCTAGCTACTGCCTCAACTGCTTTACCAGCTGCGTATCCTTGTCCAACTCCTGGTCCTATACCTGCGATCATTCCACATCCTGCTCCTACTGCTGATGCTGCTAATACTATAGTTTTTGCTAACATTAAATCCATAATCATTTACCTCCTAGTTATTTTAAAATTTAATCTTGTTAGTTTTTATTTATCATCGGGACACTCTGCATCCCCTAATGAACCTTGAATATATACCATACTTAGCATTAAGAATACAAAACTTTGTACTACTCCACTAAATATATCAAAATAAAGATGTAACGGTGCTGGAATAACCATTGGTGCCGCTTTATAAATAAGCCCCATTATTACCATTCCCGCAAACATATTTCCAAACAAACGTATAGAAATATTTGTTGGTTTTGCTAGTTCTCCTACTAGATTAATAGGTAACATAAACGGCATTGGCTCTAGTAATCCTTTAAAATATCCTAGTATACCATTTAATTTTATGCTAGTTCCTAAGAATGTAGCTGTAGTTAACATCGCTAATCCAACTGTTGTATTAAGATCTGCTGTCGGTGCTCTAAATGCAGGTGCTATAGCAAACACTCCATCTTCGAAGCTTCCCCAAGGAATTGGTGCAAACATAAGTAAGTTACATCCTAGTATAAATAAAAATAATGTAGCTAGGTATGAGAAATACTTTGCTGTCCATCCTCCTAACATTTGATGAATAATACCATGTAGAAAATCGTAAACTGATTCAGCAGCAACTTGTGCCCTTCCTGGAATCATTTCTAATTTTTTTGTTCCCATTTTAAATAAAAGTGTTAACACTAATATTACAAACCATGTACTTATTACAGTTATTGTAACTGGTAATCCAAACTTTCCATCAGCATATTCCATAGAAAATGGAATTTGATGTAAAAAGTGTGGTAATGGCACGTAAAACATTACTGCAGGTCCTTCTACTAATGGTGGGGTAATAAACTCTATTGGTCCTATTCTCATAAGTTTCGCCTCCTTTCAATAGTTTATTTTAAATACTTAGATTTAAACTTTTTTATATTGTTAAATAAAGTTATAGCTAATATATTAATTTTAATATTTAGTAATCCTATAACTCCACTAACTAACATTGGAAAACCATAAAATTTTGTAGCCAGTGCTAGAAATATCCCGTATAAAAAATATCTTTTCAAATATCCTATTACTCCAACTTTAAATGGAGAGTTTGAAGCTAAGCTTGCTTTTGCATCAAGACATATCATATAAAACCCAACTACTGATAAAATTGCTCCCGAAAACATACCCATATAAACGTATTTATTTCCTGATAAAACTCCGTATATTAAAACTACCACTGCAGTTATAATTCCACGTTTTATTATTTTTTTTAACTCATCCATATATCACTCAACCTTATTTTTTCATTATCAATTTATAAGCGTTATAAAATGCACTAAATACACCTACTATAACGAAAAAAATAAATAATGGTGTGCTTTTAAAAAAATATTTTTCTATTAACTTGTATATGAGAATAAAAACGCCTATATTCCCAACTATTAGAAATCCTAAAAATCCAAGTAGTGAAAAATAATGCATAAAATCTTTATTAAAAAACACCATAAAATTCCACTTCCTTAAGCAAAATTATTTTTTTACCATGTAAAAAAATCTTTCCCCTGCTATTCTATCATTTTTACCAATACTTAACAAGTTTAAATTATTTTTTTCAATAATTTTTCTAATTTCGAACTCTTCAAATATTCTCTTTTCATATAGTTCTTTTAGTTTTTCATAATGTCCTGCTCTATTTTTAACAAAGTATACTGCTTCAACAATATCTAAGTCTTCATCTCTAAAATGCTCCCAAATAATAGTCATATCTTTTCTATCGTCATAATACACTCCACCTGGAAACATTTTATCCATAAACTCTCTATTTATAACATCAAAAATATAAATCCCACCTGGATTCAAATTAGAATAAATAGAGTTCATTAAGTCATCTAGATCTTCAAGTGATGTTAAATGATTCACTGTATCAAAAAGTGACACTATTATATCATAAGTTTCACCTGTACTAAACTCTCTCATATCTCCTAAAAATAATTTAACATTTTTATTTTTTAATTTTTTATTAGCTATTGTTAGCATATCTGCTGATAAATCTAATCCTGAACAATCAAAATCATCTTTTAATCTAAGAAGGGTTTCTCCTGTTCCACATCCTAAATCTAATAACTTTTTACCTTCAACGCCAGATTCTTTAATTTTATCCTTTATTAAATTAGCCCACTGATCATAATCGCAATGTTGCATAAACTTATCATAAACTTTTGAAAAATTTTTATAATACATTTTCTCTCCTAAATTAACTCTTTTTCAACAACTGCAGCAATCTCTTTTGCCACTTTGTCCACTGTTGCCATCTCTTTTCCTTCAACCATTACTCTTACTATTGGTTCTGTTCCAGATGTTCTTACTAATACTCTTCCTAAATCTGCCATCTCTAACTCTTTTTCTTGTATAAACTTAACTATCACTTCATTTTTATTCCATAGATTTTTTTTACTATTATCTACTCTAACGTTTATTAATAGTTGTGGCCAATCTACTATTTCTCCTACTAGTTCATCTAGTGATTTTCCTGAATCTCTTATAGCTTCTACCAATTTAACAGATGTTAATACTCCATCTCCTGTAGTTCCAAAATCTGATAATATTATATGTCCTGATTGCTCTCCACCTATATTTACATTAAGTTCTTTCATTTTTTCAAGAACATATCTATCTCCAACATTAGCTCTTATTAAATGAATTCCCTTATTTGATAAATAGTTTTCAAATCCCATATTACTCATAACAGTTGTTACAACTTGATTATTTTTTAGTTCTCCTCTGTCTTTCATTCCTAGAGCTAATACAGCAATAATCTTATCTCCATCAATTATGTTTCCATTTTTATCTACAGCAATTAATCTGTCAGCATCTCCATCGTAAGCTAATCCTAAATCTGCTTCGTACCCCATAACAACTTTAGATAATATCTCTGGATGTGTTGATCCACATCTAACATTTATATTTTTACCGTTTGGAGCATCATTTATTATAACTATCTCTGCTCCTAAAGCTAAAAATACCTCTTTTGCTACTCTATAAGCTGATCCATTAGCTGCATCTAAAATAATTTTCATACCTGAGAAATCACCTTTTACTGTTGAAACAACGTGATCTCTGTAAAGATAATATTCATCCTCTGCATAAGTAAATCTTCCAACTTCATCTCCAGCAATAGGGTCTTTAGTTATTTCTTCCACATTATCCATTAGCTTTTCTATTTCTAATTCAACTTCATCTGGTAATTTATATCCATCTTCCCAAAATATTTTTATTCCATTATCTTTTGCCGGATTATGAGAAGCTGATATCATTATTCCAGCTTTTGCTGTACTCTTTTCTGTTAAATAAGCAACTCCAGGAGTTGGAATAACTCCAACAAAATCTATATTTATTCCCATAGAGTTTAATCCAGCTGTGAGCGCTGATCTTAACATGTACCCTGATCTTCTTGTATCAGATCCCATTATTACTCTAATTCTTTTTTTATCTGGATATTCCTTTTTTAAAGTATACCCTAATGCATATCCTAATTTTAATGCTAACTCTACAGTTAACTCCTTATTAGCTTCTCCTCTTATTCCATCTGTTCCAAAATATTTTCTCATTTTAATACTCTCTCCCTTCTAAGTTGTAATTTTTCACATATGTACCCTGTTATTAACCCTGAAACGCATCCCATAAACAAAAATCCCCAAATAAATATGAAAATTGATTTACTCATAATACTAATACTTCTAAAAAGCAAAAAGTAAACAACTATAAGTTGTGTTAAATTATGTACAAAAGCTCCTGCTATACAAATAGCAATCAGCGATAGATTTTCTCTATATCTAAATAATAAAATGGTCAAGAGGGTACTAGCCCCTCCTGAAATTAAACTTATTATAAAGCTTGGTGAAAAAAGTGTTCCTAACATCATTCCTTGAATAAAAATCCGAAGCAACAATATCTCTATTGCCATCTTCTCATCAAATTTTTCTAAAGCTATTATTGTTGCAATATTAGCTAATCCAAGCTTCATCCAAGGAAATGGTTTTGGAATTAAAGTTTCTATCAGTGATAAATAAAGAGCTAATAGCACAAATGCCGTTAGATATCTCCTTCTTTTATCTGTCATACTACACCTTTAAGTCAGTATTCATTCCTAATAGTTCTTTATTCTTTTCAAGAATAGGATTTACTTCTGTTTCTAAGAAGTCTACTACTTGTGCTGGAGCAAATCCAATAAAGTTTTTAGGGTCTAAAATTTCCATTAATTTTTCTCTATCTATATCAAAAGATAAATCATTAATAATTCTTTCAATTAAATCATTTTCTAATCCTTCAACTTTAACTTGCTTTCCTGCTTCCATTGAATGAACTCTTATTAACTCATGAAGCTCTTGTCTATCTCCACCTTTTTTTACACCTTCCATTATTATATACTCTGTTGCCATAAATGGAAGTTCTGCCATTATATGCTTTTCTATCATCTTAGGATAAACTACTAATCCTTCTAATATATTTTTCCAAATGATTAATATTGCATCTACAGCTAAAAATCCTTGTGGTAATGCTAATCTTTTATTTGCTGAATCATCAAGAGTTCTCTCAAACCACTGAGTTGATGCTGTCATAGCAGTACTTTGTTGTAACGCTATTACAAACTTTGCTAAAGAAGATATTCTTTCACTTCTCATTGGATTTCTTTTATAAGCCATTGCAGATGATCCAATTTGGCTCTTTTCAAATGGTTCTTCTATTTCTTTTAAATGTTGTAACAATCTTAAATCATTTGTAAACTTATGAGCAGACTGAGCTATATTACTTAATAGATTTGATATTTCAGAATCGATTTTTCTATCGTATGTTTGACCTGTAACTAAAAATCTTTTATTAAAGCCCATTTTTTCTGCAACTCTTTCATCTAATTCTTTTACTTTTTTATAATCTCCGTTAAATAACTCTTGGAATGATGCTTGTGTTCCAGTAGTTCCCTTTACACCTCTAAATCTTAAAGTATCTTGTCTAAATTCTAGCTCTTCTAAATCTAAAATTAAACTTTGTAACCAAAGTGTTGCTCTTTTACCAACTGTTGTTAATTGTGCAGCTTGGAAATGCGTAAATCCTAATGTTGGTAAATCTTTATATTCATTAGAAAACTTTGCTAATCCATCCATAACATTAATTAATTTTTTCTTTAAAATATTTAAAGCTTCTTTTATTTGAATTAAATCTGTGTTATCTCCAACATAAGCACTTGTTGCTCCTAAGTGAATTATTGGCATAGCTTTAGGTGCTGCTGTTCCAAATGTATGTACATGGGCCATTACGTCGTGTCTAAACTTTTTCTCCATTTCATCTGCTAGTTCATAATCAATATTATCTATATTAGCTTTCATTTCTGCTAATTGTTCCTCTGTAATGTCAAGCCCTAACTCCTTTTCAGTTTCAGCTAAAACATACCATAATTTTCTCCAAGTTGAAAATTTAAATTTTGGTGAAAATATTTCTAGCATCTCCTTTGAGCTATATCTTTCTGCTAAAGGATTCGAATAAATTTCTTTGTTCATTATAAGTTTTCCTCCTAAATATATATTAATTTCTTTCTAGCGACATCAAAATTGCTGTTTCTCCATTAGGATAATAATTTTTTCTTTTTCCTACACTTACAAATCCTATTTTTTCATAAAAACATCTTGCTATTTCATTACTTTCTCTAACTTCTAAAAATAAATTTTGCTCCCAATTATTTAAATAAAAATTTATTAACTGTTCACCTATTTTCTTATTTCTAAACTCTTTTTTTACAGCTATCTTCATTATTTCATAAAGATCGTATGAATCATGCAAAATTAAATATCCTTTTACATCTTCATCAAAAACTAAAATCTTATATTCTTTTTTATTTACCATATCTTTTAAAGTTTCAAAAGTATAGTAACTTTCTATAAATATTTCTTGTTCTAATAAATTAATTTTTTTTAATATCTCTTCATCATGCTTATTAATTTCTATAATCATTTATTTTAATAGTCCTATTCTATTTAATGGCCAAAATCTTACAAGAGCTTTCCCTTTAATTCTGCTATCTTTTACAAATCCCCACATTCTTGAATCATAACTACCATTTGTATTATCACCTAAAGCTAAATAATAATCTTCATCTAAGGTTTTTGTCACTGTTTCACCTTTTAATAATTTATTTAAAACCTCTTGGTCATGTATAAAATCAAGTATCATTCCTGTTGGTACTCCATTTACTAAAAATTTTACATCTGGTAATAGTTGAGACACATAAGCTCCATTCTCTTTTAAAAGACTCTGAACTTTCGCTACATCAATATTTTCTTTTTCAAATGTATCATTATAATTTTGTCCAGGTTCAATTGTTATTATATCCCCCTTTTTAGGAACTATCCATTCATTGTAACTCAGCTCTCCTAAAGGAGTATACTCTCTATCTGATATCTTCTTTCCATCTATAAATAATCTATCGTATTTTATTTGTACTTTTTCTCCGGGTAATCCCATTAACCTTTTAGTATATAAAACTTTATCCTCAATAGGTTCTTTAAAAACAATTATATCTTCTCTTTCTGGAGCTTTAAAATTATATACTACCATATTTCCAAAAAGTCTATCTTTAGGAACAATAGTTGGTATCATTGATCCAGTTGGTACTAAAAAATTTCCTATGTAGAATTTTTGAATAATTAAAACTAAAATTAGTGCACTTCCTAAACTTTCAACTAATTTAATAGTTTTTCTTAAAATCTTTTCAGATGTTTTCCCATTTAAATTAAATTTATTAACAAGGTAATCTTCAAATATGGTTCTTTTTTTATCTATTTTAGCAACAATCTTCTTTTCTTTTACAAATATGTATATAAAAAATGCTGTTAAAATTACATAAAATATTGTATTTAAAATTATATTCTCTCTGCTCATAAATCCACTCCTCTAGTCAATTTGTTTATATTTTAACACAAAAAAAAGAAAAAAGCTAAGGAATTGTTCTTCCTTAGCTTTAGAAATCTTACTTTCTGATCTCTTTGATTCTTGCTTTCTTTCCAGAAAGTCCTCTTAAGTAGTAAAGTTTTGATCTTCTTACTTTTCCGATCTTTAAAACTTCGATCTTATCGATCATTGGTGAGTTCATAGGGATAATTCTCTCTACTCCAATTCCACCAGTTACTTTTCTTATTGTGAAAGTCTTAGCGATTCCTCCACCATTTACTCTAATTACAACACCTTCGAATAACTGTATTCTCTCTTTGTTACCCTCTACAACTTTGTAGTAAACTCCGATAGTATCTCCAGCTTTGAATTCTGGAATGTCGTTTCTTAAGTAGTTTTGCTCTACTAATTGAATTAATTTTTCTTTCATTTTAGCCTCCCTGAATATTCATTTAATATTCCATTAAAGCGGAATATTCGTTTTAATAACTATATAAGTGTATCATAAAATATTAACTTTGTCAATTTAGAAGATTAAAATTTGAAATTAAAGTTTAATATTGGTAATACTTCAAAAAGTTCACTATTATCTGCCATGTTTACTAGTCCTATTTGTAAACCTTGTAAGTTTTCTGCCATATTTACAAATCCTAATTGTAAACCTTTTATTTGATTAGCTTTATTAAAGAAACCAAACTGCACTCCTGTTCCAGTTCCTGTAAAGTTAGCTCCTCCTACTTGAACACCTTTTGTGTTATGTTCAACCATGTTAATTAATCCAAATTGAACTCCAGTCATATTTCCACCAACACTATTAAATGTTAATGGTAAAAAGAACCAACCTAATTTTGCTCCTTCGAAATTCCCCTCAGTTCTATCATAAAAAGATCCTATTGATAACCCTTTAAAATTTTGTTTTTTATTAGCTATTATATTTACATCTAATCCCTCTACATTTTGATTTTCAGTATATATAAGACCTAATCTTACACCTTTTACACTTGTTGATGGTCCATTTAGTTGTGTTGGTGACAATAACCCTAATTCTAAGCTCTCTGCTCCAAAAGAAGCTAATGATAATCCTAATAATCCTGTTACTAATTTCTTCTTCATTCAAATCCCCTTTAAAATTTTTAATTCTTTTTTTACAAAAAATAAAAAAATGGCGCTTCTTGCTGGGCTCGAACCAGCGACAACACGATTAACAGTCGTGCGCTCTACCAACTGAGCTAAAGAAGCACTTTTTTAAGATTGGCAACTTCCTATCCTCCCAGGGGGCTGCCCCCCAAGTACTTTCAGCGTTTATGGGCTTAACTTCCAGGTTCGAAATGTTACTGGGTGTACCTCCATAGCTATCGTTGCCAATCAATATTTATTTGTGTGAACTATGAATTTTCCATAGTCGTGACTTTGTCACTTCTTGGATCATTCAAAACTATATAGTAGTATATTAAGGTTAAAACTTCGATATATTAGTATTGGTCAGCTAAAAGTCTCACAACTCTTACACCCCCAACCTATCAACCTCCTAGTCTCGAAGGTATCTTAAAGAGTACTTATCTTGAAGTCAGTTTCCCGCTTAGATGCTTTCAGCGGTTATCTGTTCCAAACGTGACTACCCAGCTGTGCCACTGGCGTGACAACTGGTACATCAGAGGTTTGTCCATCCCGGTCCTCTCGTACTAAGGACAGATCTTCTCAATACTCTAACGCCTACAGTGGATAGGGACCGAACTGTCTCACGACGTTCTGAACCCAGCTCACGTACCGCTTTAATGGGCGAACAGCCCAACCCTTGGGACCTTCTCCAGCCCCAGGATGCGATGAGCCGACATCGAGGTGCCAAACTCTACCGTCGATATGGACTCTCGGGTAGAATCAGCCTGTTATCCCCAGGGTAGCTTTTATCCGTTGAGCGACGACCCTTCCATTCGGAATCGCCGGATCACTATGTCCTGCTTTCGCACCTGCTCGACCCGTCAGTCTCGCAGTTAAGCTCTCTTATGCCATTGCACTCTGCGGTTGATTTCCATCCAACCTGAGAGAACCTTTGAACGCCTCCGTTACTCTTTCGGAGGCGACCGCCCCAGTCAAACTGCCCACCTAGCACTGTCTTCGAGGGTACAAACCTCAAATTAGAATTCCGACATAGTATGGTTGGTATTCCACCAGTGACTCCGCGTAATCTAGCGACCACGCATCATAGTCTCCCAACTATCCTATACATACGATGCCAAAACCCAATACCAAGCTACAGTAAAGCTCCATGGGGTCTTTCCGTCCTACTGCAGGTAACCGGTATCTTCACCGGTAATACAATTTCACCAGGCCTCCCGTCAAGACAGCTCTCAGATCGTTACACCATTCGTGCAGGTCGGAACTTACCCGACAAGGAATTTCGCTACCTTAGGACCGTTATAGTTACGGCCGCCGTTCACCGGGGCTTCAATTCGGAGCTCTCACTCCTCCTCTTAACCTTCCGGCACTGGGCAGGTGTCAGCCCATATACGTCGCCTTACAGCTTAGCATAGACCTGTGTTTTTGTTAAACAGTCGCCTGAGACTCTTCACTGCGGCCTCTCATAGCTTTGCGTCGCGTGTACGCTCACCATAAAAGGCACCCCTTCTCCCGAAGTTACGGGGCTATTTTGCAGAGTTCCTTAACGAGAGTTAGCCTGTCCGCCTTAGATTTCTCATCCTGACCACCTGTGTCGGTTTGGGGTACGGGCACTAATATCTTTATAACGCTTAGAAGCTTTTCTCGGCAGTGTGGTATTTGCACCTTCCATCTTACGACTCCTCATCACACCTCACGTTTAGTCTAGCGGATTTTCCTACTAGACCACGCTACATGCTTGAACTGGCACTTCCGTTCGCCAGCGTGCATAACCTCCTGCGTCCCTCCATCACTTGATATCAGTGGCACAGAAATATTAATCTGTTTTCCATTCGCCTACGCAATCTAGCCTCGGCTTAGGACCCGGCTTACCCAGGGGAGACAAACTTTACCCTGGAACCCTTGGTCTTCCGGCGTGGGGGATTCTCGCCCCCATTCTCGCTACTTATTCCTGCATTCTCACTTCTGATACCTCCAGAGTCTCTTGTCGATTCTCCTTCAACGGCCTACAGAACGCTCTCCTACCAGTCGCTTACGCAACTCCACAGCTTCGGTTTATAACTTAGCCCCGTTACATTGTCGGCGCAGAGACTCTCGACCAGTGAGCTATTACGCACTCTTTAAAGGTATGGCTGCTTCTAAGCCAACCTCCTGGTTGTTTGTGAATCTCCACCTCCTTTCCCACTTAGTTATAATTAGGGACCTTAGCTGGTGGTCTGGGTTGTTTCCCTTTTGACCATGGAAGTTAATTCCCATAGTCTCACTCCTGAGCTCTAGAATTATGGTATTCGGAGTTTGATTGACTTCGGTAAGCAGTATGCCCCCTAGGTCATTCAGTGCTCTACCCCCATAATTGAACACTCAAGGCTGCACCTAAATGCATTTCGGAGAGAACGAGCTATCTCCTGGTTCGATTGGCTTTTCACCCCTAAACCTACCTCATCTCCCAACTTTTCAACGGCGGTGAGTTCGGGCCTCCACTGTGTCTTACCACAGCTTCACCCTGGACAGGCTTAGATCACCAGGTTTCGCGTCTACGCCCAGCGACTATGTCGCCCTATTCAGACTCGGTTTCCCTTCGGCTCCGTTAAACTTAACCTTGCCACTGAACGTAACTCGCAGGATCATTCTCCAAAAGGCACGCCATCACCCCAAAGGGCTCTGACCGCTTGTAAGCACACGATTTCAGGTTCTATTTCACTCCCCTCCCGGGGTTCTTTTCACCTTTCCCTCACGGTACTATGCGCTATCGGTAAGTAAGAGTATTTAGCCTTACGAGATATGGTCCTCGCAGATTCACACAGAATTCCTCGTGTTCCGTGCTACTTGGGAGAGATCATACATTTGATACGGTTTACCTGTACGAGGCTTTCACTCTCTACGGCAGGCCTTTCCAGACCTTTCCAGTTCGGCGTATCATAATGTCGAATACCTTGCAGTTCTTCAGACGACCTTCCCGCTACCCCGTAGATGCAACGGCTGCATCCTTGGCACATCTACGGTTTGGGCTCACCCCCGTTCGCTCGCCGCTACTTAGGGGATCGTTTTTACTTTCTTTTCCTCGGGTTACTTAGATGTTTCAGTTCACCCGGTTCCCTCTTTCGTGCTAAGACTCCATCTTAGCAGATTTCTCCATTCGGAAATCTTGGCATCACAGTTCGATTGCAACTCCACCAAGCTTATCGCAGCTTACCACGTCCTTCATCGGCTCTTACTTCCTAGGCATCCTTCGTGTGCCCTTAATATTTTAACCTTGTAATATAATTCATATTATTTAGACAGACTAACTACTCAATTTAAGATTGACTTAAAAATGAATTGTTAGTTAATTTAGAATATTTTCTCAATATCTACTATATAGTTTCCAATGTCCAAGTTTGATAGTAAAGAACACTATCAATCGAATAGAGAAAAAGTTAGTCTCCTTAGAAAGGAGGTGATCCATCCGCACGTTCCCGTACGGATACCTTGTTACGACTTCACCCCAATCGCTAATCACACCTTAGGAACATCCCTCCTTACGGTTAGGCCTGCTACTTCAGGTGCAACCAACTCTCGTGGTGTGACGGGCGGTGTGTACAAGACCCGAGAACGTATTCACCGCAACATGCTGATTTGCGATTACTAGCGATTCCAACTTCATGTACTCGAGTTGCAGAGTACAATCCGAACTAAGAACAGCTTTAAGAGATTAGCTCACCCTCGCGGGTTGGCAACTCTCTGTACTGCCCATTGTAGCACGTGTGTAGCCCAGCGTATAAGGGGCATGATGACTTGACGTCATCCCCACCTTCCTCCTGCTCATCGCAGGCAGTATCGCATGAGTGCTCAACTTAATGGTAGCAACATACAATAGGGGTTGCGCTCGTTGCGGGACTTAACCCAACATCTCACGACACGAGCTGACGACAGCCATGCACCACCTGTCACTAAGTTCCGGCAAGCCGGCACGAATCCATCTCTGGAAACTTCTTAGGATGTCAAACGCTGGTAAGGTTTCTCGCGTTGCGTCGAATTAAACCACATGCTCCACCGCTTGTGCGGGTCCCCGTCAATTCCTTTGAGTTTCACACTTGCGTGCGTACTCCCCAGGCGGATCACTTATCGCGTTAGCTTGGGCGCTGAGGTTCGACCCCCAACACCTAGTGATCATCGTTTACGGCGTGGACTACCAGGGTATCTAATCCTGTTTGCTCCCCACGCTTTCGCGCTTTAGCGTCAGTATCTGTCCAGTGAGCTGACTTCTCCATCGGCATTCCTACAAATATCTACGAATTTCACCTCTACACTTGTAGTTCCGCCCACCTCTCCAGTACTCTAGAAAAACAGTTTCCAACGCAATACGGAGTTGAGCCCCGCATTTTAACATCAGACTTATTTTTCCGCCTAGACGCGCTTTACGCCCAATAAATCCGGATAACGCTTGCGACATACGTATTACCGCGGCTGCTGGCACGTATTTAGCCGTCGCTTCTTCTGTTGGTACCGTCACTTTCTTCTTCCCAACTGAAAGCACTTTACAATCCGAAGACCTTCATCGTGCACACAGAATTGCTGGATCAGGCTTGTGGCCCATTGTCCAATATTCCCCACTGCTGCCTCCCGTAGGAGTAAGGGCCGTGTCTCAGTCCCCTTGTGGCCGTTCACCCTCTCAGGCCGGCTATCCATCGTCGCCTTGGTGGGCCGTTACCCCACCAACTAGCTAATGGAACGCAAGGCTCTCTCTTGGCGCATATAGCTTTCATAAGTTTCCCATGCGAGAATCTCATAATATCCGGTATTAGCTGTCGTTTCCAACAGTTGTCCCAGACCAAGAGGCAAGTTCCTTACGCGTTACTCACCCGTCCGCCATCCTCAATACCCGAAGGTAAATCGAATCGACTTGCATGTGTTAAGCATTCTGTCAGCGTTCATCCTGAGCCAGGATCAAACTCTTCATTCAAATATATTTAAAGTCCTAAGACTTACGTTTACACCATTTATTGGTTTGCCATTTCTGGCATTTTGTTATTTTCATAACTTCTGACTATTTTCTCTATTCGGTTGTTAATGTCCTTTAGTTTTCCTTCGTCTGCGGTGTTTCCCGCTGACAAAAAATATAGTATCATAAAATAAAAAGTTCGTCAATAACTTTTTTTAAAAAAAATACACATTTTTTTCAAATGTGTATTTTTTATTTAATTATAAAGTATCTGTTACTTTTTTATCAATAACTTTATCTTGTGAATCATATATGGTTACTCTAACTTTTTTTCCTTTCAATTTTTCAATTTTCATTGAACTTTCTATTTTTGATTTCCCAGTTCTTTCTGTTCTTCCAAATTGTGAATCAATGGTATCACTTACAGTTCCTCCTGCTCCAAGAATTTCTATTTTTTGTTTTAATAATTCCGAGCTATTTCCCTTAGAGTTTGAATCTGCTGTTATTTTTAAATTTGAAGTTTTTGAATTATAAGAAATTTGTAAATTAGAAATATTTGTCCCTCTTTTTATCTCTCCGTAATATCCATATATACTAATTCCAACTTCTGTTATCATTTTTATTTGAGCGTCTACTTTACCTTCATTTTTATTCAATGACTCTTTCAAAGGAATTTCTTTAAACACAACATAACTTTTATATTCTCCAGCTTCCATTCCTGCTTCAGGCTTTACTCTAAATCTTACCACTTGTTTGCTACCTGGTTTGATAGCGACCATTTTAGGATATAACTTTATATGATTATTTAAACTATATTTTTCATATCCAGGAGCACTTTCTAAAAAACTTTCTAATCTCATTGGACTTGTTGTGTTATTTATTAAAGTTATTTCGTTGGTGTTTATCTTATCTAATCCTATTTCAAACCTTGTTGGAGCTACACTAAAATTAAAAGAATAGCTTGTCAACATTACTAAAAAAAACATAATTCCTAATATAAATTTTTTCATTTTTTTACTCACTCCATTTCACTTAATATTTTATCATATTTTTCATATTTTAAACTTCTATTAAATTTCTTAAATCTATCTACAATAGAATCTTTTAACTCTTTATCTTTTTTCAATACGTTTCCATTACTATCAACTTCATTTCCTTGTATAAATCTAGACTTTTGAGCTACTAAACCTGCTTTATCATAAATTATAATTTCACCATCTTTTAAACCATTTTTATAATTTACAACAGTTTTTATATCTCCTGTTTTATAAAAAAACTTCCAAACTCCTTCTCTCTTATTATTTTTATAAGTGCCCTCTAACATTTGTGCACCATCTGCTCCAAATATTTTTATTCCACCATCTATTTTTCCATATTTAAAATTTGTTAATGTTTCTAATATTTCACCTTTATAGAAAAATACAGCTTCACCTTCTAAAAGTCCA
Source organism: Cetobacterium sp. 2G large (assembly GCF_014250655.1). Taxonomy (NCBI): domain Bacteria; kingdom Fusobacteriati; phylum Fusobacteriota; class Fusobacteriia; order Fusobacteriales; family Fusobacteriaceae; genus Cetobacterium; species Cetobacterium sp. 2G large. The sequence goes on from NZ_JACHTH010000005.1 coordinate 1,271,268, forward strand.
TTATAGTATTCTACTTTTGTCAGCAATTCACCAACTGGTGAATATTTTACAACTTTACCATGTAAAATCCCATCCTCTAAATTTTCATAACCTTCCATATTTTTATTTTCATAAAAATATGTCCATTGACCGTTCGGTTTATCATAATTATATTTCAGAATTCCCTTAGTATCTCCATTCAAGTATTTTAATGTCCAAACCCCATGTTTAATACCATTTATATATTTTCCTTCATATACAAATCTTTCATTTTCATCTTGAACAAATCCTTGAAAAAATCCATTTTTTATTCCATTTTCATATTGTTCTTTTATCCCTTCACCAATTAACTCTCCTGTAAAAGGAGAGGTTTCATTTACCAAATAAACTATCTGGTTTCTTAATGACTTTTTATTTATATTCTCTTTCCTTAAACTGGAAAAGGTCAGATTATATAGTACAATATAAGTGATTAAAAAATTTATAACCCATCTTTTCTTCAACCTCTCTCTCTCCTTTTAAAAATTATTTAAAATATCATCTAAATCATATCCAGTATCACTTTCATCATTTTGATCTTCATTAGATACAGATTCATTCTCTTCACTAATAGATTTATTCACAATAACGTCATAACCTTCGAAATATTCCCCTTCATCCTCATGAATAAGTTTAATATCTACCTCTAAGTAATCTTTTATAAATTTTATATCATCACTACCTAAATAGTTAAACTTCATTTTATATTTTCCAGGTAATACATTTTCAAAGAAAAACATTCCATCAAACTCCGGATCTATCTCTTTATATAGTTCACCATTTTTTTCTAAGGCTATATTAGTCATACTTAGTATTCTTATTAATTCTTGTGATGAAATATTTTCTCCTGGAATGATATTTCCTGTTACCATTGATACTGCTTGAACCCCTATATCATATCTTGTTCCTATTGATGCTCTTGTTTGAACTTTTTTCTTATCTATAACTTGAGTTAACATTGGATCAATACTTTTTCTATCTACCTCTACTTTATAATTCTCAAGAGGAAGTAATCCAGGTACAATATACTCTCCATTCAAATCAGAAACTACTTTTTTACCATCAACAACTACTGTTACATCTGGTAACACAGTTTCTTCAACATCATACTTTCCATTATCATTAGAATCTATATAAACTTTCCCATAAATCCACGAGTTATCAACTTGTCTATCTCCCACATCTCTTTTTAAATTAGATATATCAAATGTTTTTTCTATGGTTATCCCTGTGTTTAATTCTCCATTTTCTTTTCTAGATACAGGAAGTTCCACATAAATATTTTTATCTAAATACATAGTAAAATCTATTGTAAATCTGCTTTTTTCCTCTTCATTATACAAAAGTTCTGTTCCTAAAACATATTCCATTCCTGTAGAAAAAAACTCTCTTCTTCTTCCTAATACCTTTAAAGAATAGTCTGTTTTCAAGTCTTCATTCTTTTCTATATTAGCCTGTAAAATCATTGTAAATCCGGACATTCCACCATAGCTCACTCCAGGATTTATAGAATAACTTTTTTTGCTCGTTTCTTTTTGGGTCATTTCCGCATCTAGAAATAATGAAAAGTTTCTAATGCTTCTGTTTTCCAAACTTATATAATATCCTTTTTCTCTAGTTTTTTCATTAGTTTTTAGTTCCTCTTGATATCCTAATCCTATTCTTGTTGTAATAAAGTCTCTAGAAATTCCAAAAGAGTTATATTCTATTGTATTATTCTCTTCACTTATATAAGGAGAGTATTTAAAATGCTTTATATTTAAACTATAATCTTTTATTTTTTGATTTATTCTAATTTCATAACTATTTTCTTGATTTTCTGTTTCATAAAAATTTTGAAAATTGATTACCATTGGATAACTATTGGATAATCCAATTTTATATATAATCTCATTTTTTAATATACTATATTTTCTATTTTTTTCAGATTCTAATTCTAATACTCCTATACCTAAAGTCAAATTCTTAGTAACTCCATAATTTATTTCATTTACACTTTGACTTCTTCCATTATTTTTTTCTTGTCCAAATTGTATATTATAATCCCACTCATTTTCACCAAGTAAATTTGAATCTCCAACTGTGTATACTTTTCTCGTTTCTATTTGGCCATTTTTATAATAAATTTTTAATGAATAGTCTCCTCCATAATTTCGATCTCTCACTTCAAATACAAAGTTCTTTTCTATAGGTCTTTGATAATCTAATAATACTCCACTTTGATATAATTCAATTACATCTGCTCCTTGAGCTTCACCTTTTATCGTTGTTATATTTCCAACAGTAGAACTATACGTATTTTTTTCACCAAAACTAAACCCTTCAACCATTCCATTTATATTCAAAAAATCTGGTGTTTTTATATAAAACTCTCCTAAAATCACATCGTTTTTTTTATAAACATCATTATAAGTTAAATTATAATTTTTCATAGAACTTTCTGGCTCTAAATTATAGTTCAAATATAAATCTCCATATAAAAATTGAGTTCCATACTCTAAGTTAAGCTGATTTTCTTTACTTTCCAAATCTATTTTTGAATAATTTACTTTTATCAACCCTGGAGCTAATATCCTTTTCTCTGGTCTTATTATATTAAACTCTTCATCCTCTTTTTTTTCATTTAATCTAAGCCTCTCAACCTTACCTTTCTCTCTTATTTCAAAAGGCAATATAAACTCTGGATTTAAAGTTAACTTCAAGTCCTGACTTGACCAATTAGATTCTTTAAATTTAAAATCATTTTCTAATACTTTTAATTCCACATAAATATCATCATCAATTACAAAGTTTTTTCCTGATTTTATCTCAACTTTATATTTTTCATTATCCACTTGGAACTGTACAGTTTTTCTTTTTAAATTAACATCAACTGAGTAAATCTCTAAAAAATAAAATAGTCCTTTTATAGGTATATATATTTGATCATTTTCAAAGTCATATCTAGCCATAAAAAAATCATCTTTTAATGATTTACTTTTTATTTCAATGTATGCTTCATCTAGACCTACATCTTCTTGTGCAAATAAATTAGCTGAAGAAAACTGAAAAAAAATAGCTACCAATCCTACATAAGCTATTTTTATTATTTTCATTAGTTATACCTTACCTTTATTTTTAAATCTCCACTATACTTACCTGGTACTGCTTTTTTAGTATCTCTAACCTGTCCAAAAAAAGTTACTTTTTTTTCACCTCTTTCAGATAACCTTGTAGAATATTCTTCATTTCCTGTAGAATATAAGTCCGGACTTGATATCTCAACCTTTATACTACCTTTCCCCATTTTATTAAACATTTCAACTTCTCTTGGGTAGTTAATTATTACATTCCTATTCGGCTCTCCCTCTATGTTTAAATATCCATGATTTCCATGTGACGAAGATAGCATCTGCCCTTGTACTCCTATTCCTAAGTCCATTGGAGTTGTTGAAATTTTTAACGTCTTTACTATATCTAACTCCATTCTTACCTCTATCATAATTCTATCATAGCTAGAGCTATTTTTTCTTTTCCCTTTTAAGATTAATATAATCGGATACGATGTATATTTCCCACTTAATCTCGAGCTATTTCTCACTCCTACAACAGTTCTTACTCTTAAATTACAATTACCATTAAACCCTAAAATAACTTTATTATTCGTATCTATAGTTGCATCCAATGGCTCTATCCACATTTGCTTTATCTTTATTCGCGGTTCTAACATATGACCCTTCTTAAAAAAATCATTTCCAAAACTTTCAAATTCATAAATTAATTTGTCATAACCACCTAATCCTGTTATCTTAAAATTATTCGTTAAATAATCTATATTTTGATATCCCTCTCCTACAACTTCTCTTTTTTCAACTAGTCGTGACGTATCTGATTTCATATCTCCAAAAATTACTAAACGAAAAATTAATAGAAAAAACAACAAAACTTTTTTCAAAATATATCATCTCCCATTATTTCAGCAATATATTTGATTTCCCATTTTCTACAGCAATTTTTTCTCTATGTATCAATGGAATATACGGTATATTTTTAGATATTAAAAAAACAATTTTATCATATATTTTATCTCTATTTTCCTTTTCTTCTTCATCTTTTAAAATCTCTAAAAATGGTAAAGATGCATTATACATATCTTGATCACCTATATCATGCACCATTACTTTTCCTAAATTATAAATTAAATACTTTTCATCAAAAAGAACACTATATATAGCTATTTCATAATCTTGATTTTCTAACTTCATTAAGTAAGCCTCTTGTTGGTACGGCACTACTTCTACTAAAACCCCTTTTAATTCTAATTGTTTTTTCAAACTATTAGCAATTTTTATAGAAATATCGTCATTTAAAACAGTTATCTCTATTTTTTTATTTTTTACACTACTTTTATTTAAATCATCAATTGAAAAACTACTTTTTCTTACAATAGATAACTTTGACTCAAACAAACTTTCTGGAAAGAATGTACTTACAGATTTTTCTTTAAAAATATTTTTCAAAATTTCATCCTTATCGATAGCACTTTCTATAACTTGTCTATTTTTTTTATCTGTAAAAATTTTATTTTTATTTCCAAATATTATTGCAACTGTATCCAACTCTTTTGTCTTTTTTAATATTGCATTCTTATCAATAAGTCCTTCTTTTTGAAGTTCTTCTATTTGTTTTGGACTCAAATCTAAAATAACATCAACATCCTCATTAAAATATAAAAGTGCTCTTTTTCTATCACTTATCTCTGATAAAATCTCTATTTTAAAAGGACCTGGATTTTTCTTAAAATATTTATCATTCTTAGATAAAATAACCTCTTTACTTGTTATTTTATCCAATTTATATGGCCCAGTTCCATAAATAATTCCATTTTCATATTTAGTTATTGAACACATATAATAAGTCAACATTGATAAAAAAAGATTATTTTTCCCTCTTAACTTTATCTCTATTGTATTTATATCTATAATTTTTATGTTTTGAATATCATTAAAAAAATCTTTAAAAACACCACTTTTTAACATCCTCTCAAAAGATTCTTTTACATCTTTTGCTAACATTTTATCCCCATTTTGAAAATAAACATCTTCTCTTAACTTAAGTTCTAAAACTCTGTCATCTTTCCATTCCCATTTTTCAACTAAATTTGGAACAACTTCACCTTTTTCATTATAATTAAATAATGTATCATAAAGATAGTCTACAACTCTCATTGAATACTGATCCTTCATTAAAATAGGATCTACAGTTGCTATTTTAACTGCTTGCACTATTTTTATTTCATCATTATTACTATTAATTATATTATCTTTATTTAAATCACTATACTCATTAAATGGTATCTCTTCTAAATAAGTTTCCACTTCTCCAAAAGTTAAGGTTATTGTCAGAGTAAATAAAATTAAGCATAAATATCTTTTCAAATTTTCACCTCTTAATATTATTTATTATTTTTTATTGCAGAATAGAATTCTGTTGCTAAATCTAACGACTCTTTATTTTCTTCATAAATCTTTTCAAATTCTTTATTATTTGCTACAAAAATATCAACTAGTTCTGGATCAAAACTCTTTCCTTTCTCATTTTCAATCATTGTTAAGGCTTCTAAATGAGACAGTGCACCTCTATGGAATTTCTTTTGTCTCAATGCATCATACACATCAACAACAGCTACAATTCTTGCTTCTAGCGGAATATTCTCTCCTTCCAATCCTAAAGGATAACCACTTCCATCCCACTTTTCATGATGATATCTAACTATATTTTCAGCTACTTTTCCTAGTTTTAATTTTTTTACTAGATCATACCCTATATTTACATGTTCTTTCACTTTATTAAATTCATCTTTAGTTAATTTAGATGGTTTTTTCAAAATTTCTGATGGAATTGCAACTTTTCCTATATCATGCAAAGAAGAAAATCTTTTAATATTCTCTCTTGATTCTGTAGGAACATTTGCCTTTTCAGATAAAAGGGTTGAATACATCCCTAGTCTTTTCACATGATCTCCTGTATCTTCATCATTTAGTTGATTTGCCATCTCTAAAACTTCGATTAATGAAAAACTTAATTCTTCAGCTTTTTTTCTATTTTTTTCAGATTTAACTATTAATATTATTAAAATAAATATAAATATTACTACTGGTATTGATATTTTTAAAATTAATTTATAATTTTGAGTAACTATAGAATTTTTTAACAAATTATTATCTATAACTGTTTTATCAACAGTGAAACTTTCTAATATTGTTTCTATTAAATTTGATAACTCTTTTTGTTCTTTTGAAATTCCAAAACTAACTCCAAAAGAATCATTTAATATTCCAGCTACTTTAATTTTATCATCTAAAAAATTATTACTTATTACTCCCGTCAATATATTAAAATAACCTACTAAATATTCACCATCTTGACTTAATAACTTTTCTAATCCCTCTTCATAACTTTCAACTTCTATTATCTGACTATTTTTTAGTATATTTTTTAAATAAGTACAGCTATAATCCCCTTTTAATACTAATATTTTAGCTTTATCTAAATCTGAAATATTTTGTATAAACCCATCAGATTTTCTATTTGCCACTGATAATTTCATTTCATAGTATGGTTTTGTATAATTAATTTTACTTTTACCTTCACTATTTTCAATGGCTATTCCTTCCATATCATATTCTCCATTTTTTATAAAAACAAATGGCACCCCTATTATTTGCTCTAACTCTTTAGTTATATTAACTGTTAATCCTTGGTAAATACCCTTTTGTTCATAGTAAAAAGGTAACATAAATTTATCTTTTCCTAATTTCACTTTTATAGTTTTATAGCTTTCCTTTACTTTTTCATAACTTGGTGTATCTTTTAGTAAATACTTATAAAATTCTATTCTATTTTTTGATAATAATTTTTGAAAACTATCTCCTTCTATAGTGTCCATAGTTTCCTCTATCTCTTTATGAATATTTTTCAAATTTTTCTTAATTGCTATTTGTTCGTTATATCTAATATTCTCTAAAAGTTTATAATTTGTTTCTCCTGAATTTTTATCATACCAATCTTGTGCTATAAAAGCATCAACTTCTCCCTCTGAAAGTTTTTCTAATCCTTCGTCTAAGTTTTTCACTTCGATTTTTTCTAGATTTAAGTTGTTGTATCTTTCTTTAAACTCTTTTAATCCATGTTGATTTGGAATATATGCTACTTTCAAATTTTTTACATTTCCTAAGTTGGAAAGTGTGGAATTTTTATTAACAACAACTCCTACTCTATATATCATTGGAGTATCAAAATAATCATACACTCTCTTCCCATCAAGAGTTTCAATCGTTCTTAGTACAACGTCACTATCTTCACCATCTAAATTTATACTTATATTTTTATTTTTTAATACATCTGCAAAAATATCTATATAAACTCCTTGATATTCACCTTTTTCTAAATCTTTATACAAATACATATCTGTTGTATTTGATGGTATTGTTATATTAATGTTATCTTTTGAAAAAATACTACAACTTACTAACATTAAATATAATAATATTATTTTTTTCATTTTTTCCTCCATAAATAATTTTTTGCAAAAAAAAACTGCAATAATCACAAAGACTACTGCAGCTGGCTGCCATTTTAAAGACCCTATAGCTTTGCGTCATAGGGTTTCCCCTACTTTGCCTTATAAATAAAGATTTCTCTTTAATTATAATCAATCAAAACATTAAAGTCAACTTTTTATATCTATTTAGAATAGTTTGGAGCCTCTTTAGTTATAATAATATCATGCGGATGACTCTCTTTTAATCCTGCTCCTGTAATTTTTACAAATTTTCCATGAACTTTTAAATCTTCAATTGTTGATGTTCCACAATATCCCATTCCAGCTCTTACTCCTCCACATAATTGGAAAACAACGTCTTTCAAGCTTCCCTTATACGAAACTCTTCCCTCTATTCCTTCAGGAACTAATTTTTTAGCATCATTTTGGAAATATCTATCTTTCGATCCTCTTTTCATTGCTGCCATTGAACCCATTCCTACATATACTTTATATCTTCTTCCCTCATATATCATCTCTTCTCCAGGGGCTTCAGTTGTTCCTGCTAATAATCCTCCTAACATTACACAATCTGCTCCTGCCGCTAAAGCTTTTACCATGTCTCCAGATAGTTTTATTCCACCATCTGCTATAACACCAATCCCTCTTGTTTTACAAACTTCATATACATCATTAACTGCTGATAATTGAGGAACACCTACTCCAGCTACAACTCTCGTTGTACAAATAGATCCTGGTCCTACTCCTACTTTAACAGCATTTACTCCAGCTTCTATTAAATCTAAAGCTGCTTCTGCAGTTACTATATTTCCACCAATTATGTTTAACTTAGGAAAATTTTCTCTAATCTCTTTTATTTTTTCCATAACACCTTTTGAATGACCATGTGCTGAATCTACAGTTATTATATCTACACCAGCTTCTACTAGAGCTTTTACTCTTTCTAAAGTATCTGCTCCAACACCAACTGCTCCACCAACTCTTAATCTTCCTTGAGAATCTTTACATGCAAATGGATACTCTACTAAATTATCAATATCTTTTATTGTTATTAGTCCTTTTAACTTTCCATTTTCGTCAACTATTGGTAATTTCTCTATTCTATTTTCTAATAATATATCTTTTGCTTCTTCTAATGTTGTTCCAACAGGTGCTGTTACTAAATTTTCTTTTGTCATTATGTCACTTACTAATTGATCCATATCTTTTCTATACTTCAAATCTCTATTTGTTATGATACCAATCAATGACCCATCTTCTTCAATTACTGGTAATCCTGATATTTTATATCTTCTCATTATCTCTTCAGCATGCCATACTGTAGAATCTTTAGTTAAAGTTACTGGATTTTTTATCATTCCGCTTTCATTTCTTTTTACTCTGTCTACTTCAGCAGCTTGATCTTCTATACTCATATTTTTATGTATAAATCCAATTCCACCTTGTCTTGCTAAAGCTATTGCTAAGTCTCCTTCTGTTACTGTATCCATCGCTGCACTTAAAACTGGAATATTCAATTCGATATCCTTTGTAAGTCTTGTTTTTAAACTCACTTCATGCGGTAATACCTCTGATCTCGCTGGAACTAATAGCACGTCATCAAAAGTTATTGCTTCTTTTATTATTTTTCCATTCATCATTTTCCTACTGCCTCCAATTATAATTTTCCAATTTTTAAATAAAGACCTGCACTTTTTTTTAGTACTGTGCAGGTCTTTTTTTATTTATTTTCGTTATTATAGCACATTTTTGAGCCTATGTCATTTCTAAAAAATAATTTTTTACAATTTATTTTTTTCACATCTAAATAAGCATTCTTTTTTGCTTCTTCCAAAGTATTTCCATAAGCTACCACGGATAATACTCTTCCACCATTTGTTTCAATTTTGCCATGAACTTTTCTAGTTCCCATATGAAATACTACAGATTCCAAATCCTTTGGTATCTCTATTCCACTCCCTATTGTTGATGATTTTGGATAATTTTCTGAAGCCATTACCACTGCTACTGTATATCTATTATCCCACTCTAAATTCACATCTTTATTTTCCATTAAATCCAATATTGCTTTAACAAAATCTGACTTTAATCTTGGAAGAATCCCCTCAGCTTCGGGATCACCAAATCTAGCGTTAAACTCTATCGTCTTTACACCATCTTTTGTTAACATTATTCCACCAAAAAGAAATCCTTTAAATGGAATTCCATCTTTTTCCATTCCTTTAGCCATTGGTTTTAATATTTTTTCTAAAGTTTCATCTATTATATTTGAATCAATTTTATCTACTGGTGAGTAAACTCCCATTCCACCAGTATTTGGCCCTTCATCATTATCATAAGCTCTTTTATGATCTTGAGCTATTTCTAATGGAATTACTGTCTCGCCATTTGTTAAAGCGATTATAGAAAATTCAAACCCATCTAAGTACTCTTCTATTACAACCTTATTATTAGGGATACTAAAAGCTACTTCTAAAGCTTCAATTGCTTCTGGTATTGAAAACGCAACAGTTACACCTTTTCCTGCTTTTAATCCATCCTCTTTTATAACTATTGGAGCACCTTTTTCTTCTACATACTTTACTGCTAATTCTAAGTCAGTAAATGTTTCATAATCTCCAGTAGGTACACCATATTTTTTCATAAGTTTTTTAGCAAACTCTTTACTTGATTCAATTTTTGCAGCTTCTTTTGTAGGACCAAAGATTTTTAATCCTCTTCTTTCAAATTCATTTACAATTCCTAAAGCAAGAACATTTTCCGGTCCCACAATTGTCAAATCTATTTTATTTTTTTGAGCAAAATCTGCTAACTCTTCTATTTTTTCTTCTGGGATATTAATCAATGTACCTAAGCTTTCCATACCAATATTCCCAGGGGCTATAAATATTTCTTTAACTAAATCACTTTCTTTTACTTTCCATGCAATTGCATGTTCTCTTCCACCTTTTCCAACTATAAGAACTTTCATAAACTCCTCCAAAATTAATGTTTAAAGTGCCTAACTCCTGTAAATACCATAGCTATTCCATGCTTATTACACGCCTCTATTGAAAGGGTATCTTTTATTGATCCTCCTGGTTGAATTATAGCTGTAATTCCAAATTTAGCAGCTAACTCTACTGTATCGTCCATTGGGAAAAACGCATCAGAAGCTAAAACCGCTCCTTCACACTTTTTGTGTCCCTGCTCTAAAGCTATTTTAGCAGCACCCACTCTATTCATTTGTCCTGCCCCTATTCCTATAGTCTGGTTATCTTTTCCCACAACAATCGCATTAGACTTTACATGTTTTACAACATTCCAAGTAAATATCAATGCTTCTATCTCTTCATCTGTTGGTTTTCTTTCAGTTACACATATAAGTTCATCTTTAGATACTTTCATCTCATCAAACTCTTGAATTAGTGCTCCATCCATAACAGATGTTACTTTCATTTTATTTAAAATTTCACTTTCCATATCAATTTGCAATACTCTTATATTTTTCTTTTGAGTAATAATATCTAAAGCTTCTTTTTCAAAACTTGGAGCTATTATAATTTCTAAAAATAATTTCGATAAATCTTCTGCAACCATTTTTGTTATACATGAATTGCTTACAACAATTCCTCCGAAAATCGATGTTTTATCAGCTTCATAAGCTTTTTTCCAAGCTTCATTTATATTTTTTCCACTTCCTACACCACATGGATTCATATGCTTAACTGCAACTACAGTTGGTTCTTTAAACTCTTTCAATATTTCTAATGCTGCATTAGCATCTTGGATATTATTATATGATAACTCTTTCCCGTGTAATTGTTTGGCATTTCCCATAGAGTATCCTGCAAAGCTTTTTTTGTAAAACCCAGCTTTTTGATGTGGATTCTCTCCATATCTTAAGTCTTGTACTTTTTCATAAGTTACAGTTATTATTTCTGGGAATTTTTCTTCCACTTTATTTGTTAAATACTCTGCAATTAAAGTATCATATGATGACGTATGTCTAAATACTTTTGCTGCTAATCTCTCTCTCGTTTCTAATAAGGTATCTCCAGCTTCTTTTAGCTCACAAACCACTGCTTTATAATCCTTTGGATCAACTATTACTGTAACTGATTTGTAATTTTTAGCTGCTGATCTTAGCATACTTGGCCCACCTATATCTATATTTTCAATTAACTCTTCATGAGTTACATTTTTTTTAGCTAATGTTTCTTTAAATGGATATAAATTTACAACTACCATATCTATTAAATCTATTTTATTATCTTCTAAAGCTTTTAAATGATTTTTATTATCTCTAACACACAATAATGCTCCATGAACATTTGGATGTAATGTTTTTACTCTTCCATCCATAATTTCTGGAAAACTTGTAATATCCGATATACTTAATGTCTTTATCCCCGCTTCATCTAATGTTTTCTTTGTCCCACCTGTAGAAATTATTTCATATCCTAACTCTACTAACTCTTTAGTTAATTCTACTATTCCTGTTTTATCAGATACACTTATTAACGCACGTTTCATCTATATTATTCTCCCTTTTTAAATAACTTTGTTAAAATCATAGGATAAATTCTATGTTCTATTTCATGTATTTTATTTTTAAGATCCTCTAATCCCCATTGAGGGTCTATTTTTAATCTTTCTTGATATATTATCTCCCCTGTATCAACTCCACTATCCACATAATGAATAGTCACTCCTGTTTTACTTGCTCTAGCTTTGTATGCATCTCCAATACCATCTTTTCCTGGAAATTCAGGTAAATAAGCTGGATGGATATTTATTATTTTATTAAAATATTCCTCCAATAATATTGGCGATATTATCCTCATATATCCCGCTAAAACTATATATTCTATCTCAGATTTTTTTAATATATCTATAATCTTCTCTTCAAATTCCATTTTTGTGTTATACTCTTTTGGATTAATAAAATAATATGGTATCCCTAACGACTTTGCTCTTTCTATAGCGTATGCACTCTCTTTATCAACAATTAGAACTTTAACTTCGTATCCTTTTCCCTCTCCTGACTTTTGAGCTTCAACTATCCTCTGAAAATTCCCACCATTTCCAGAAGCAAAAACAGCAATTTTTACCATTTTATTTCTACTCCTACTTTTCTATTAACTTCCCCTAATATCATTGGCTTTTCTTGCAACTTTTCTAATTTTTCAACTAATTTATCTAAATTTTCTTTAGATACAACAAATATGAATCCAACTCCCATGTTGAATACATTAAACATCTCTTTTTTAGGAATATTTCCTTTTTCTTCTAAAAATTTAAATACTTGAAGCTCATTTATATTTTTAGAATCGATTTCTACCCCCATCCCCTCAGGTATAATTCTAGGTATATTCTCATAGAATCCGCCACCTGTAACATGGCACATTCCTTTTATATCTATATTTTTTAAAACTTCTTTTACTGTTTTTACATATATCTTTGTTGGTATTAACAACTCTTCCCCTAAAGAGTTTTCAAATCCCTCATATATTTTTTTCAAATCTAAATTTGCATCTTTTATTATTTTTCTAACTAAAGAAAATCCATTTGAATGAACTCCACTAGATGATATTCCTACAAGAACATCCCCTTCTTTTATGCCCTTTCCAGTTATTAAATCTTTTTTTTCTACAGCTCCAACTGTAAATCCAGCTATATCATAATGCCCTTCACTATACATTCCAGGCATCTCTGCTGTCTCTCCCCCTATTAATGCACATTCTGCCTTAACACATCCATCAGCTACACCTTTTACTATAGCTTCAATTTGTTCTGGATAGTTTTTCCCAACAGCTATATAATCTAAAAAATATAATGGCATTGCACCTTGAACTAAAACATCATTTACACACATAGCCACAACATCTTGACCTATTGTATCGTGTTTATCCATTTCAAATGCTAGCATTAATTTTGTTCCAACACCGTCTGTTCCACTAACTAAAACTGGTTCTTTCATTCCAAGTTCTGATAAATCAAACATTCCACCAAATGCTCCTAAACTATTCATTGCCCCTTTTACTTTAGTTCTTTCAACATGACTTTTAATTCTTCTAACTGATTCATATCCAGCTTCTAAGCTAACTCCAGCTTCCATATATTTATTGCTCACTTTTATCGACCCCTATTTCTTTAAATTTTCTAATAAACTAAACATACTAGTTGGATATTTTCCAGTAAAACATGCTAGACATATATTTTTTCCTAATCCTTCTATCATTCCATCATTTGATAAAAATGCTAACGAATCTGCTCCAATGTATTCTCCTAATTCTTTTGGTGATAATCTTGTACTTATCAATTCATTATATGTAGAGGTATCCACTCCATAAAAACATGGACTTATTATTGGAGATGATGCTATTCTCATATGAACCTCTTTTGCTCCTGCATCCTTTAATAATTTTATTATATGTTTAGATGTTGTTCCTCTTACTATCGAGTCGTCTACAAGTACAACTCTCTTATCTTTAACAACAGCTTCCATAGCTGAAAGTTTCATCTTTACTCCACGTTCTCTTTGGTGCTGATTTGGCTTTATAAATGTTCTACCCACATATCTATTCTTTACAAGTCCCATTTCATAAGGAATTCCCGAGAAATCTGAGTATCCCATTGCTGAAGATAAAGATGAATCTGGTACTCCTATAACTATATCTGCTTCAACTGGACTTTCTTTCGCAAGTATTGCTCCACAGTTTCTTCTACTTGTATGAACATTCAAACCATTTATACTACTATCTGGTCTTGAAAAATATATGTATTCCATAGAACACATTTTATCTTGAGTACAGTCTGTATATTGAAACGACTCTATTTCATCTTTAGAAACTTTTAAAACTTCTCCTGGCTTTAACCCTCTTATGTAATCAGCTCCTACTATTTCAAAAGCTGAACTTTCAGAACTAAACACATATCCATCTTCTAATTTCCCCATCGATAAAGGCCTAAATCCATTTTTATCTCTAATTACAAAAAGATTTTCATTATTCATTATAAGGAATGAAAAAGCTCCTTCTAATTTAGGTAATGCTTTAAGTATTTTTTCATGAAAATCCCCAACTTCTCTCTGAATTAAGTGTCCTATTATTTCACTATCTGATGTTGTATGAAAAATACTTCCCATTGCTTCTAATTGCATTTTTAATTCTTTTGCATTTACTATATTTCCATTGTGAGCAATTACAAAGTCTCCAGTGTGAGAACGAACTAATATAGGTTGAACATTTTCAATTCCTCCTCCACCTGTTGTTGAGTATCTAACATGACCAATAGACATATTTCCAGGAAGTTTAGCTATTCTTTCTGTATTAAAAACTTCAGTTACTAATCCTTCTCCTTTTTCTCTAATGATACTTTCTCCATCAGAGGAAGCTATTCCAGCTCCCTCTTGACCCCTATGTTGTAATGAATGTAGCCCATAATATGTTAGTTGCGCTGCATCCTCTACATTAAATACTCCAAACACTCCACACTCTTCATTTATTTTTCCACTTAAAAAATACTCTATCTCTTTTATCATTTTTACCCCACTATTTTATTTAGTCTTGCTAAAACTTCTTGATAAGCTTCTTCGATATCTCCTAAATCTCTTCTAAATCTATCTTTATCCAATTTTTTTCTAGTTTCTTTATCCCATAGTCTACAACAATCTGGTGATATCTCATCTGCTAGGATAATATTCCCTTCGTTATCTTTTCCAAACTCTATTTTAAAATCCACTAACTCAATCCCTACTTTATCAAATAAATCTTTCAATAACTCATTGATCTTTTTAGTTTGAGAATAAATATTTTCTAACTCATCTTTTGTAGCAAGTCCTAAAGCAACCGCATGATAATCATTTATCATAGGATCACCTAGCTCATCTTTTTTATAACATATTTCAAATATTGGGTTTTCTAAAATTTGTCCCTCTTCCATCTTAAAAAGTTTTGCAGTAGATCCTGCTAGAGTATTTCTAACAATTACTTCTAGTGGAATAATCTCTACTTTTTTACAAAGTTGAGCTCTTTCTGATAAATTTTCTACCAAATGAGTTTCTACACCGTTTTTCTTTAAATAATCATATATTAATGTTGTAATTTGACTATTTAATATTCCTTTATTGTGTATTTGACCTTTTTTTAAATTATTAAAAGCTGTTGCATCATCTTTATAATAAATAATAACTTCGTTAGGATTCTCTGTTTTGTATACTTTCTTTGCTTTTCCCTCATATAATTTATTTGCTTCTACTAATAACATTTGGTCACTCTCCCATTTTAATATTTATTTTTTAAAATAATTAACTCCATTAGTAAAAATATCTTGCATCTTATTTCCATCTATATTTTTTAATAGTCCATCCTCATATCTTTCTGAATGTCCCATCTTCCCTAGTATTTTTCCACATTTAGAAACAATCCCTTCTATTGCATATGTTGACCCATTTAAATTATGATTTTTATCCATTGTCACTTGATTATTTTCATCGCAATATTGTGTTATTACCTGTCCATTTTCAAATAACTCTTTTGCGAAATCTTCACTCACTACAAATTTTCCCTCTCCATGAGACATTGGTATATTATGCGTTTCTCCTACAGTAAATGAGCTCATCCATGGAGAATTATTTGAAACAATTTTTGTGCTAACTACTCTTGATACGTGTCTGTTTATATCATTTCTAAATAATGTTGGTGAGTCTTTAGTTACACTATCTACATTTCCATAAGGTAATAACCCTGATTTTATAAGAGCTTGGAATCCATTACATATTCCTAGTACCAATCCATCATTTTCTAAGAACTTTTCCATACTCTCTTTTATCTTTTTATTTTGTAAAATATTTGCTATAAACTTTCCAGAACCATCTGGCTCATCCCCTGCACTAAAACCTCCAGGAATCATAAATATTTGAGCTGATTTTATTTTTTCAGATAAGGTATCTATACTTTCTTTTATCTCTTCAACACCTAAGTTATTGAATACATATATTTCAACCTCTGCTCCAGCTCTTTCAAAAGCCTTTTTAGTATCATATTCGCAATTGGTACCTGGAAATACTGTTATTAAAACTTTTGGTTTATCATAAAGTTTTTTAGCTTTAAACTCTTTTTTAGTAATATATTCTTTTTCGATTACTTCTCCAATTGTTTCTGCTGTATATGGATATATTTTACTGTATCTCTTTTCCCATATATTTATTAAAGAGTCTATTTCAAACTTTTCTTTATTTAATTCAATAACTTTCTCATCAATTGTTGTTCCTAAAAGAATTCCATAATCTAATTCTTTTGCTGATTCTACTATTATATCCCCTGGCATTAAATTAAATAGATTTTCTTTTGTTTCAATTTTAGCTCCGATTTTATTTCCAAAAGACATCTTTATAACAGCTTCTGCTATTCCACCAAACTTTATTGTTGATGCTGATATTACTTCTTTTGATTTTATTGAGTTTTCTAATAGCTCAAAATTTTCTTTTAATCTTTTATAATTTGGTAAATCACCAAAAAGTCTTTCACTTTTTATTAGATATATTTTATTTCTTGCTTCTTTAAATTCAGACGATATTATATTTTTTACACTCTCTGTTGTTACTGCGAAAGATATCAAAGTTGGAGGTACATCTAAGTCTTTAAAAGTTCCACTCATACTATCTTTTCCACCTATCGCTGGAGTTTCAAATTCAAGTTGTGCTTCAATTCCTCCTAATAATGCAGCAAAAGGTTTCCCCCATCTTGTTGAATCTTTTCCTAATTTTTCAAAATATTCTTGGAAAGATAATCTTGCTTTTTTATAACTTCCACCTAATGCAACAATTTTTGCTAAAGATTCTATTACTGCATATTGAGCTCCCAAATATGGAGAATATTCCGATATTAGTGGGTTATAACCATAAGTCATTATTGAACAAGTATTTGTAAATTTATCTGTTGGAAGTTTTTGAACACTTCCCTCTGATTCGGTTAATTGATACTTTCCTCCATATGGCATAAGAACTGTGCTTCTTCCTATTGAAGCATCAAACATCTCTACCATTCCCCTTTGAGAAGCTACGTTCATATCCTGTAAAACTTTTTCTACTTTTTCTTTTATATCCGTTACTTTATTTTCTAAAAATGGATTTTCTATTTCTGTAGATACAACTTTTACATCTTGAATTTGTCTAACACCATTTGTATCTAAAAAATCTCTTGAAATATCTACAAGTATTTCATTTTTATATTTTATTACTAATCTTTCTTCCTCTGTTACTACCGCAACCAATGCCGATTCTAAGTTTTCTTCTTTAACTAATCTTTGAAACTTCTCCACATCTTTTGCCTCTACTACTACAGCCATTCTTTCTTGAGATTCTGATATAGCTAATTCAGTTCCATTAAGTCCTAAATATTTCACTGGTACTGTATCTAAATTTATCTCTACTCCCCTTGCAATCTCTCCAATAGCAACACTAACTCCACCTGCTCCAAAATCATTTGATTTTTTTATAAGTTTTGTGACTTCTGGGTTTCTAAATAACCTTTGGATTCTTCTCTCTACAGGGGCATTACCTTTTTGAACTTCTGATGAACATTTAGTTAATGACGTTTCATTATGTTCTTTAGATGATCCAGTCGCTCCTCCTACACCATCTCTACCAGTTTTTCCTCCAAGTAAAATTACTACATCACCTGGAACAGGGCTTTCTCTTCTTACATACTCTTTTTTTACTGCTCCAACAACTGCTCCAACTTCCATTCTTTTAGCTTTATACCCATTATGATAAATCTCTTTTACAAAAGTAGTTGTTAGTCCTATCTGATTTCCATATGAAGAATATCCATGTGCTGCTCCTTTAGATATTTTTTCTTGTGGTAATTTATTTGCTAACGTTTCTTCTATACTTTCAGTTATATCTGCTGCTCCTGTAACTCTCATAGCTTGATAAACATATGCTCTTCCTGACAATGGATCTCTTATAGCTCCACCTACACAAGTGCTTGCTCCTCCAAATGGTTCAATTTCTGTTGGATGATTGTGAGTTTCATTTTTAAACATCAGTAACCATTTCTCTAACTTGCCATCAACATCTACCTCTATCTCGATGCTACATGCATTTATCTCTTCTGATTCCTCTAAATCATCTAATTTACCTATTGATTTTATATATCTTCCACCAATTGTTGCCATATCCATTAAAGTTAAAGGTTTTTCTTCTCTACCTAATTTCGCTCTCATATCTATATATTTTTCAAAAGCATCTTGAATATTTTTTGTTAAATCTCCACATTCAATTTTTATATTTTTTAAATATGTTTCAAAAGTTGTATGTCTACAATGATCAGACCAATAAGTATCTAAAACTTTTATCTCTGTCTCTTTTGGATCTCTTTTCTCTTCATCTCTAAAATAATTTTGAATATGTTTTAGGTCTTCAAGAGTCATAGCTAGTCCATGCTCTAATAAAAAACTTTCTAGTTCTTCTGAATTTTTATTTATAAATCCTACATAAGTTGGCACTGGTTCTATATCAACATTTTCCTCTAGTGTCAAAACATTTAATTTTTTTTCTCTAGTTTCAATAGGATTTATTAAGTAATCTTTTATTTTATCAAAACTTTTTATCTCTCCATGAAAAATTAAAAGTTTACCACTTTTTATTTGAATACCAGCTTTATTATTTAATAACATTAAGCATTGCTCTGCAGAATCAGCTCTTTGATCATATTGTCCTGGTAAAAATTCCATTGCTAAATATTTTTTTCCATCTAATTCAACTTCTTCATAAACGTCATCTGTTACTGGTTCAGATAAAACTTTATTTTTTAAAAGATTTAAATCCTCTTCTGTGCAGTTAAAAATATCATATACGTTATATAAATCTATTTTATTTATCTTATCCTCTTTTAAGTTTTCTAAAAGCTCACTCTTTAGTCCTAAACTCTCTACTTGAAATCCATCCTTTTTCTTAACAAATACTCTTTTATTCATTATTCCTCCCTAAAATGAATCAGCTTTTAAAATTAGCTCTTCTAGATTTTCACCACAATAGTTTATATGGCCCATTTTTCTATCTTTTTTCCATTCTGACTTTCCATATATGTGAACATTCATATTATGTTCTTTTTTAATTTTTTTTACTTTCTCCTGATCTTCACCCATTATATTTAACATCACTACTTTTGTTAAAAGTTTTACTTCAGGTAGTTTCTCTCCTAAAATCCCCATTAAATGAATATCAAATTGAGAATAATTACATGCATCCATTGTATAATGTGCACTATTATGTGGTCTTGGAGCCATTTCATTAAAATAAATTTCATTCTCTTTAATAAAAAATTCTATTCCTAATGGTCCATATATATTTAATTTTTTTATAATCTCCTGAGATGTTTTTTCCACTTTTTCTAAAATATCTTTCGATACCCTTGCAGGAACTATAGTTTTATTTAAAATTCCATTTTTATGGATATTTTCTCCAATTGGAAAACTTACTATATCTCTATTTATTCCTCTAACAACTAAGCATGAAACTTCTTTATCAAATCTAATCATCTCTTCTAAAATATACTCTACATTTTCATTCCAATTAATACTTTTTAAATCTTTCTCTTCTAATAATTTCCATTGTCCTTTTCCATCATATCCCCCTGAACAAGTTTTTAAAATAGATGGATATCCAATTTCATCAATAGCTTTCTTTAATTCTTCTAAATTTTTAACGCCTTTAAATTTTGCAGTTTTAACTCCAATTTGTTTTACTGCCTCTTTCTCTCTAACTCTATGTTGACTTAAATGCAGTGGTCTCTTTCCTTGAAGAATATTCCCATCATTTTCTTTTAAATAATCTATTATTTCACTTGGCACATTTTCAAACTCGTATGTTATCACATCAGTAATTTCACATAGCTTTTTTAAACTCTCTTTGTTGTTATATTCAGCTTGAATATGCTCATCAGCACTAAATCTTCCGCATGAATCTGGATTAGGATCTAAAATTATTGTTTCACAGTTCAATTTTTTTCCTGAATCACATAGCATCTTAGCTAGTTGTCCTCCACCTAAAATTCCGACTCTTCTAGATTTTTTCATCTAAAATCATCCTTTCCATATTTTTTCTATACTCGACAATTTTTTCTGCTAACCTTTCATCCTTTAAAGCTAATATCTTTACAGCTAATAATGCGGCATTTTTAGCTCCTCCTATTGCTACAGTTGCTACAGGAACACCTCCTGGCATCTGAACAATTGATAAAAGTGAATCTATTCCTTTTAAAGTTTTACTTTCAATAGGTACTCCAATAACTGGTAAGTCAGTTAAACTAGCAACCATACCAGGTAAATGTGCTGCTCCTCCCGCTCCTGCTACTATAACTTCTAGCCCTCTTTTTTTAGCTTCTTTCGCATAGTCAAACATTAAATTAGGAGTCCTGTGTGCTGAAACTATTTTTATCTCATGCTCAACTCCAAAATTTTTTAAAACATTTACACATTCATTCATAGTTGGTAAATCAGATTTACTTCCCATTATTACACCTATTTTCACTCTTTATCCTCCCTAAAGTTAAAAATAAAAAACGCACATTACTAAAAGGTTACAACTATCCCTTTTTAATAATCTGCGTTTTTACACACTTATTCCATTTGTTAGTTTTTTTATTTTTTATCTTTTCTTTTCTCTGTTTTCTCGTTATTATTAACACTTGATTGACTCCCCTTTATTTTTTGGGTCAACAAAAAAAGTCTATAAAAAAAGGAAATTACAATAGTAATTCCCTACAAGATCAAATTTAAAATATATCAAAAAAACATACATTTAAAATTTATCCTTGTAGTCTGCCAATTTACGGTGGCAGGTAGAGACTCGTTGACCTTATTTCAACTATTATACAAGTTTTATTTATTTTGTTTTTTAATACTTTTCCTATTTCAATACTAACACACTGTTCTATTTTTTTCAACTATTATTTTTTTTATAAAAAAATTTCCCTGAGTTAATACTCAGGGAATCCTTATTTTTCTTATACTTTTTGCTTCTTTAACTTTTTCTTCATTCTATCAATAAAGTCTTCAACCATAATGTATAGAACTGGAATTACTACTAGTGTTAGCAGTGTTGAGAATGATAAACCAAATATAACAGCTATAGACATTCCTGAATATAACTCTGCTCCCTCTCCAAATCCTAAAGCAAGAGGAATCATACCACATACTGTTGTCATTGTAGTCATCAAAATTGGTCTAAGTCTTGTTTTACATGATTCTCTTACAGCATCATTAAGTTCATATCCTCTTTCTCTTAAAATCTTAATAAAGTCAATAAGAACTATGGCGTTATTAACAACGGTTCCTGCTAGCATTATTATTCCAATCATTACCATCATGTCAAATGGAGAGTTTGTGATTAATAATCCTCCATAAACACCAATCATTGCTAACGGTACTGATGCTAATATAATCCCTGGAAGTAAGAAGTTTTCAAACTGTGATGCCAGAATAGCGTATATTAAGAATATTGAAATTCCAAGAGCCATTCCCATTTGAACAATTGCTTCGTTAAACAATTGCGACATTCCACCCCATGAATAAGAAACACCTTTTGGCGGGTTAGTTGCTTCAAATGCATCTACAATTTCACTTTGAACTTTACTTAATCCTATTCCACCGTCATTTGCTGAAACTGATGCATAGAATATCTTATCTGTTTTAGTTACTTCTGATGCTCCCTCTGCCATAACAATATCCGCTACATCTGATACTTTTACAAATTTACCATCTGCTCCTCTAACATTTAACTCCTCTAAAGTTGAAACCTTAGTTCTTGAATCTTTTGGTAATCTTATTAAAACATCAATCTCTTCTGTTCCTGTTTTTACAGATAGTGTTTGTCCAGTTGCTCTATTTCCTCCAAGGAAAGAGTAACTTATTGTTCTACCTATATCAAATGGACTAATTCCATGTGCTCTTAATTTATCTCTGTTTAAGACAACTCTAGCTTCTACATTTCCTGGTTCTATACTTGATGTAATATCTATAATACCAGGATTTTGACTAATTTTATCTTGTACTTGTTTTGCTATATTTTCAGCAACATCTAATGAATCAGAAGATATTCTAAATTCAACGTCTCTATTTCCACCTGCTGATTGATAATCATCTTTTAAGTTAAACTTAATTCCAGGTATTTTTTCTAATTCAGGTCTTAAATTATCCATTACTTGGAATATTGATACATCTCTATCAGTCTTTGGCCCTATATCAACGTTTACAATACCTACTCCTGTTTTTACAAGAGAGATATATGTTTTTGTTAAAGGATTATTTTTTACTACTTCAACTGCTTGCTCTGTAATCTCTTCTGCTCTTTCAACAGAAAGTCCTTTTTCTAGTTCTAAAACAACAGAATATCTACCATAATCTTGTTTTGGTATAAACTCTGTTCTTGTTAACATTGGTCCTATTATCATCATAACCATAAATGTTAAAAATGCTAATGCAACTGTTTTCTTTCTATTTGTAATTGCCCACTCTATTATTTTTTCATATCCACTTTTTACTTTTCCAAATATCTTACCCTCTTTAGTAATATCAGCATTAGCTTTTAAAAATCTACTTGCTACCATTGGCATTAGAGTCAATGATACTATTAAAGCGGCAACGTTAGAGAATATTATTGATAATGACATATCTCTAAATATCTCTCTTGCAATACCAGGAATAAATAGTACTGGAATAAATACAACCATTGTTGTTAATGCTGATGCTAATATTGCTACAGCAACTTCTGATGCTCCATCTTCTGACGCTTCCATTACTGGTTTTTTTAATTCCGTTATATGTCTATAAATATTATCTATAACAACAACTGAGTTGTCCGTTAGCATTCCTACTCCAATAGATAATCCCATTAAAGAGATAACGTTTATCGTTACTCCTAAAAGAGATAAGAAAGCGAATGTAAATATAATGGCTATTGGTAATGCTAATGATATCAGCATTGTAGCTCTAATATTTTTTAAGAATACTAAAAGTACTATTGTCGCTAGAACAAGTCCTGTTATAGCGTTTCCTTTTACTCCTGAAATCGATGAATTAATATTTTCAGAGTAATCCATTACTGTTGTTACTTCTACACCTTTAGGGTAGTATGGCTTCATCTCTTCTAATGCTATCTTTGCATTATCTGTAATCGATAAGATATTTCCATCTGTAGACTTTTCAATAACTAACATTACCGATGGTTTTCCATTAAGTTTAGTTATCTCACTTTGATCTTCAGTAGTTAGTACTACATTAGCAATATCTTTTAATCTAAGAGTTTTACCGTTACTTCTTAAAATCATATTTTCAAATTCATCTAAGTAGTTAAATTCTCCCATAAATCTGGCAACAACATCTTTTCCTCCAGTTTTAATAACTCCTAAAGGAACATTTATTGATGATGTTTTTATTAAATCATACAACTCATTTGGTGTTAAATTATATGATGCTAATTTATCTGTATCAAATTGAATTTGAATCTGTTTATCTGGAGATCCTAATGTATCAACACTTCCAACCCCTCCAATTCTTTCAAATCTTGGAGTCATGAACTCATTTACAAATGTTGTCAATTCTAAGAAATTTGGACCTGATACGTTTAGCATCATCGCAGTATTTCCTGAACCTGCTAACTTTTTCTGTGTCGTAGGTTTTGATGCATCATCTGGTAACTCTCCTGATATAGCATCAATCTCTCTTTGAACATCTCCTCTTTTTAAATCTATGTTTACACCATAATCAAACTCTATACTTACAACTGATCTTTCAAATGATGATGTAGATGTTATCTTTTTAATTCCATCAACACCTGATAGTGAGTCTTCTATTTTTTTAGTAATCTGACTGTTTACATCTTCTGGAACAGCTCCATTCCAAGTTGTAGTAATTACAACCATTGGAATATTCATATTAGGAAGTAGTTCTGATTTCATTGATAGCATCGAAACAATTCCTAAGAATACCATCGAGACCATTACCATTACTGTTGCAACGGGCCTACGTATAGCAATACCTGCTAATGACATATATCTTTCACCTCTTTAATTTCTATTTTGTTTCGTTATTTATTGTAATTTCATCTCCATCAGCTAATCCGAATATACCATCAGATACTACTAAATCTCCTGGTTTTAACTCTTCTGATATAACCTCAATATTTGGTTTTATTGTAGCTCCTGTTGTAACCTCTACTCTCTTTGCTTTTCCATCTTCTATTTTATAAACATAACTTAATAAGTCTCTTATAAATACTGCTTGTTGCGGTACAATAAGTCCTTCTCTTTTTTCAGTTGGAATTACAACTTTTGTGTACATTCCATCTTTTAACTCTTTTGTTTTGTTATCAATAGATATTTTTACTGGAAACTTCTTTGTTTCTGCATCTGCTATTGGATTTATAGATTTAATTTTTCCATCAAACTCTTTTCCACCTAAATCAGAAACCATTAAAGTCACTGGTGATCCCTCGTTTAATGTACTTAACCAGTACCCTGGGAAATCAACAGTTATTTCCATTATATTCTCATCTACTACTGTGAATACAGTTGAATTAGCTTCTACTACATTTCCAGACTTTAAGTTTAAGTTTCCTACTAACCCTGTTAACTCAGATTTTCTAGTTAATTTATCGTAGTTTGATTTTTTAGCTGTATAATCTGCTAATGCATTTGTATATGCATCTCTATAATTTAAAAACTCTAACTGAGATATCATCTGTTTCTCATAAAGCTTATTAAATTTTTCAAAATTATTTTTTGTTGATTGTAAATTAGCTTTTGCTGCATCATAATTTGACTCAGCTTTTGCATCTGTAAATTTTACTATTACTTCACCTTTTTTAACAAAATCTCCATTTTTCTTTAATACTGTTGATACAGTTCCTTGTGTGTCTAATGTATGGTTTACTTTTTCTTGAGGTACAATTGTTCCATCAGTTGTATATATATCTGAAACTTGTTCCTTTTTAACTTGTGATGCCACTACTGGCTTTTTTGGTTTTTCTACTACTGCTTCTTCTTTTTTCCCACAAGCAGTCATCAAGATAGCTGCCGCTGTTAATATGAATAATCCCTTTTTCATCTTTCCTCCTAAATATTAAATAAGTGATGATCTATACTTTTCAAATGCTACATAATAATTTAATACTGCTGAGTTATAATCTACAGCTGCTTGTCTATATTGACTTTCTGATAATAAATAATCTACAGTTGAAATTAATCCTGCATTATATCTTTCTGTATCTATATTAAAGTTTTCTGTTGCTGCTTCTAAAGCCTTATTTCTAGAATCTCTTAATTGTTGTAAACGTATTAATTCTCTATAATTTTTTGTAACAGATAGTTTTATGTTATCTGATGTTAACTCTTGATTTATAGATTCTATATTTTCATTGTTTTTTGCCACATTATATTCATCAATTCCACTTCCAAATGAAAATACGTCCCATTTTACAGAAACTCCACCTCTCCATTCAGCATTGTCAAAACTATTATCAAAATGATGACTTTCTTTTGATGTTCCATATGTTGCAAAAGCATCAACTTGCGGTAATAAACTTGATCTTGCTACAACTTTTTCAGCTGCTGCATAGTTAACTTTATTTACTGCTAGTTTAGCAGATAAACTATTTGTTAGTGCTTGATCTAAATCTTTTCCAAAATCAATTCCTGAAGTTAAGTTTTCTGGTACTTGGAAATCTTTTAAAGTAATCTCTTCATTATTTGGAATCATTAGCTTCAATTTCAAATCTTTTTTAGCTATCTCTAAATTTGTTTTAGTTCCTGTTATTTGTGCCTCTAAATCTAAAATAGAATATTCAGTTTTTAAAAGATCGGCTTTTGTAACTAGTCTTAAATTTAATTGTTCGCTTTGCTTATCATATCTAGCTTGTAACTCTTTTCTAGATGTCTCTAAAACTGTTAAATCTTTTTCAAAATTTATTATACTTGAATATAGAGCTATTATATCTAATCTTACATCTCTTTTTTCAGATAAAAGATAGATATCTGCCATATTTCTTGAAGCTTCAGCACCTAAAATTCCACCTGTTATCGCCCCTCCTCTAAATAAAGGTTGATAAAGACCTATTGTTTGTGTGTATCCACTTTTTGCTCCTATTCCTGTTGTTCCATCTGATTCAACTATATCTAGCATATTTCTATTTGTGTGCTCTGCTTTTTGATATTGTCCATTGTATGTTACTGTTGGTAAAGCTGTTTTAAATGCTCTTCTAACATTTAACTTTGCATTTTCTTTTGATAACTCTGATGTTTTTATCGTTTTTCCATTTTCTAAGGCTAAATCAATTGCACTTTCTAATGTCAGTTCTCTTGAAAAGGCTGCTGTTGAAAGCAATACCAGTAATCCTAATAACTTTTTCATTAATTTCCTCCTGTTAGTAATTTTAAAATTCCACTTACCACTAATTCTACTTCTTTTTCTAAGTTTATATTTCTTAGTCTTTCTCTAAACTCATCTATATCACTTATAAAGTAGTCATCTGTATTCTTATAAAATAATCTCTCTAATCTATAAGATTTTATTCCACCCATAATGAAGATTATGATTGTATTCATTTCATCTTCTGAATAATTTATATTTGGAATATTTTTTATTATCTCTTTTAGAAATTTTCTATTTAAAATCTCTATTTGTAAAAGTTTTTCTCTAAGAACAGGTGTTAAATGCTCTAGATTTCTTGTTAAATTTATTAATATTAAGTGAGACTTTAAGTTATCTGATGATATAACAAATCTTTTTATTATAAAAATTTTTATTCGCTCTTCATAATTAGAATCACTTTTTAAAAGTTCTTCTAATTCTGCTTCTCTAATTTCGTACACTCTATCAATAATTTCTTCTAAAAGTTGATCTTTAGATTTGAAATACGTATAAAAGCTTCCTTTAGCAATTCCTAAATAAGTAGTTATATCTTCAACTCGTGTTTTAAATATCCCTTTTTTCAACAAAACATCTTTCGCTGCTTCTAAAATTTGTTCTTTTTTTCCCTCCTTTAGCATCTTGCCCCCTTACTGAACTTAAATTTAAAATGACTAAACAGTCATAGAATATTCTAATCTATAATGACTATTTAGTCAATGCTTTTTTTATATTTTACCACACATTATGAGCACTTGAGTTAAATCCAGATGAGGTTGAATAATATTTTGCATCTATTGGCTTATCTTCGTGTACCAATATTAAACCTTTTGTCGATTTAACCCCTTGAGACGCTAATTCATTTTCATCTAAATTATTATATACTTGACTTTGTGTGCTATCTACTATATGAAACCCTTGCTTTGCATATCTATTTCTCAAAATATCTTTTGCTGCATAAGTTCTTGCTGCAATTGCTTGTACTTTAAGAGCTTCTAATCCAAAACTTTGTGGCATTTCACTTGGTACAACTTGTAGTAAATAATCTTCTATATTTATTTCATTAATTAAATTTAAACTTTTTCCACCTTGAGCTAATCTTATTTCAAATTCACCTCTATATGTTGGATATTTATTTCTTACATTTCTCCTTATGTTTGTTACAGAAATCATTTTATTAGATGTGATGTTTATAAAGTTTCTTGTCTTCAATCTTAATTTATTTTGAACAATTACTTGTGTATATCCATCTTTTACTACAAAATCAACCGAAGTTCTTGGATTTATATTTACATTTCCATCTTTACTTTTTATTTTTATGGTTCCTAAAGAAAACATTGAAATTTTTGAATGATTAAGAGTTGAAAATCCACTGTTCATTATACCAACTCTTATTTTATCTCCTATTCCATCTACTGATCTCATATTTTTTAACTTTGTATCTGTATAATATCTTTGTAAAACTTGTTTGTATGAATATCCCTTATTTTTAGTTAAATCCATAGCAGACCATTGAGGTATACCAGAACCATGTCCAAATCCTCCACCATAAATATTAAAACCACCATTTCCTAGCTTTTCTATTGCTATAAACGCTGATGGTAACATACTTGGATTTTTTGATATTGGTTTATCATTGTAGCTAGCACTTCCTCCTTTGGCACCATAAATATTTACTACACTATCTACATTATTTCTACTTAAACTTAGTAAATTTCTAATATTCCCCTCTTTTGCAACAATATATTCTCCTCTAGTTCCTTTTATTAATAATTTTGTTACTAAACCTGATTTACCTCTTTCAAGAACTCTTAAAGTTATAACTTCACCAATTGGATTTAATGGAATTTTTTTAGCTATCCATTCTCCTTTTTCATAAGTTAATACCTCTTTTGGTCTTCTCGAACTTAAAGTTACTAAATTTTTATTTAATACATTACTTATCTCTTTTTTAGTTAAAGTAACTTTCCATCTCCAATAGTTTGAATTATCTCCATGTCCCTTAACTTTAGTATTTTTGTAAAAATCTAAAAATTCTTTTTCTTTATAATACTTAATTGGAACTTTTGGGGACTCCATATCGTTTACATATTTTAAATATGGTATCGGTCTTGCCACAGGTATTTTATCTTTAGAATAACTCCCATATAAATCAACTCTATCTCCTTTTAAATTAGATGAAGAACTTCCTGGTCTTTCATAATAATCTTTTTTTGAACTACTACTACATCCTGCAAAACCTAATAAACAAATACCAATAGCTATCATATTTTTTATATTTCGCTTTTTCATTATAACTCTATTCCTTTTTCACTTATATACTTTCTTACTTTTTCAAGCTCATCTTGAGTATCTACTCCTATTATTTCAAATGGTGTTTCTAAAACTTTTATTTTATATCCATTTTCTAAAACTCTAAGCTGCTCTAATGATTCTGAATTTTCTAAAGGAGTACTTTTTAACTTTGCATATTCTAAAACAAATTCTCTTTTGTATCCATAGATACCCACATGTTTAAAATATATATCTAAATTCTCATTTCTTGGATATGGTATTACACTTCTTGAAAAATATATTGCATAATCTTTTTTATCAGTTACAACTTTTACATAATTAGGATTTTCAATATCCTCTTTTTTTAAGAGTTTATGTTTTAATGTTGCCATTTTTAAATCCTCTTCATCTTTAAATACATTAATCAATGAGTTTATCATATCTGGCTCTATTAAAGGTTCATCTCCTTGAATATTTATAATTACATCATAATCAGTTATTTTTTCACAAACTTCTGCTATTCTACTAGTTCCATTTAAATGATTTACATCTGTTAATATAACTTCTCCTCCAAATGATTTAACTGCATCAAAAACTTCTTGAGAATCTGTAGCTACAATTACTTCATCTAAATTAGATTTCATAGCTCTTTTATAAACCCATTCAATCATTGAATGACCACAAATATCTTTTAATGGCTTTCTCGGTAATCTTGTTGATTCATATCTTGCTGGAATTACTCCTAAAAACTTCATTTTACAACCTCCAAAATTCAATGTATAATAAGATTATACAAGAATATCATATTAAAAAAAAGAGTTTTTATACTTAAAAAGGAGAAAATTATGCTACGTATTTATTTTGTAAGACATGGTGAAACAGTTTGGAATACACTAAAGATTTTTCAAGGAAGATCTAACTCTCCACTAACAGAACTAGGAGTTGAACAAGCTAAAAAACTTTCTCAACACTTAAAAGATATTGATTTTAAAAAAGTTTACTCATCACCACAAGATAGAGCTTTACAAACAACCAAACTTTTACTTGGAGATAAAAATATGGAAATAACTACCATTGATGAATTCCAAGAAATAAATATGGGAAAAGTTGAAGGAATTCCAAGAGAAGAGTTTGAAAAAAATTATCCTATTGAATACCATAATTTCTGGAATAACGCTATGGACTATAATCCTAGTGCTTATAATGGAGAAAGTTATGAAGAGATATTAGATAGAGTTAAACTTGGATTAGAAAAACTTATTAAAGAAAATAATAATGGAAATATCTTAGTTATCAGTCATGGTGTTACACTGAAAGCTATCTTCAATATTATTAATGAAAAAGGTATTGATGAATTCTCCAAGCAACCTGTTCCTGAAAATACAAGTACAACTATTGTTGAATATGATTCAAATGGCTTTAAAATTATTAAATTTTCTGACACTGAACATTTAAAATAATTTTTTTGCTGTTGACACAAAGGAAATCGTATAGTATTAAAGTACTAATGTTATATATTGCTATCTATTTTATTTAGGGGGTGAGTTTTTTTGGGAGATAAGTTTAATGTTAATATAAAAGTTATGGGTATTGGTGGCGGTGGTATAAACGCACTTGATGAAATTGTTTCTTCTCATATTGATGATGTGACTTTTTTTGCACTCAATACTGATTTACAAGATTTAAACAATTCTAAAACTCCTCATAAAATTCAATTAGGACCGTCAACCACAAAAGGACTTGGTTGTGGTGGAAATATTGAGTTAGGAGAAAAAGCTACAAAAGAAAGTTTAGCTTTTATTAAAAATATTTTAAGAGGTACTGACTTTTTATTTTTAACCTCTACTATGGGAGGTGGAACAGGTAGTGCTGCCACGGCTTTAATTGCAAAATTAGCTAAAGAGATGAATATTTTAACTGTTGCAATTGTAACTAAACCTTTTTCTTTTGAAGGAAGAAGAAGAATGAAAATTGCTGAAGCTGGTATTAAAAATCTTAAACCTTTTGTTGATTCTCTCATTGTTATCCCTAACGATAAACTTTTAGATAGCTCAACCCCTAATATAACAGTACAAGAAGCCTTTAAAAAAAGTAATTTTGTTTTATTTACCGCTGTTAAAGGTATGACAGATCTTATGTTAGCTAAAGGTCTAATTAATCTAGATTTTGCTGATATAAAATCACTTTTATTAAATTCAGGAGAAGCTATTTTAGGATTTGGTGAAGGCGAAGGTGAAAAGAGAGCTGAAAAAGCTGCTCTTGCTGCTGTTGACTCATCTCTTTTTGAAAGAACAATTTTAGGTGCAACTAAATTCTTAGTTAATATTATTGGACCTAAAGACTTGAATTTAATGGAATCTAGTATTATTGTTGAAACAATAAAAAAAGAGTGTCGTGCTGAAATTGACGATGTTTTATTTGGAGTTTCTATAGATGAAAACTCTGATGATACAATTAAAGTTATTTTAATTGCAAATTCTTTTTTAAATAAATAATAGTAATAAAAAAAACGGTTTAAAATAAAAACCGTTTTTTTAATCTAAATTTTTTAGGAACTCCTCTGGTAAAGGTAATTCTATTTTTATTTTATATTTTGGTATTTCACAATAATATGAAAATAAAAACATATTTTTTCCACCTTTTCCATATTTTCCATCCCCAACAATAGGATGTCCTAAGTTTGATAACTGTACTCTTAATTGATGTGTTCTTCCCGTTTCAAGTTTTCCTTCTAGAATAGTTTTTCTCTTACCAATTTTTAAAACTTTAAAATAAGATATACTCTCTTTTGCACCATCTTCATAAGAATCTAACTCTATTACTTTTGTTTCTTCTTTTTTTAGATATGTTTTTAAAGTAAACTCTTTCTTAGTAATAATACCATCAACTAATATATAATATTTTTTATCTGTTTTTCCTTCTCTAACCTCTTCTGCTAACTCTCTTGTTACTGCTAAACTCTTAGCTCCTATAACCAAACCAGAAGTAGATTTATCTATTCTATTTACAAAATTAAATTCATCTGTTTTATAGTAACTTTTAAAAAGTTCAGAAAGTCCATATTCATGACCACTTCCTTTATGCATAACCATATTAGCATCTTTATTAAAGATAATAACTTTCTCATCTTCATAAATAATTCCACTTTTTAAAGTCTTCATATCTTGAGGCGATATTTTTATAAAGTCTTTTGCAACTGTTTCTCCACCAGCTATTAAAACTTTTACAATATCCCCTTCTTTTAATCTATAGTTTTCTTTAGATTTTTTTCCATTAACTTTTATTTTCCCAGTTCTTATTCCTTTAAAAATCTCTGTTAATGGAGTATTTTCATATTTTTTTCTTAAAAACCTATCTAATCTAACTTCATGAAAACTAGAATCTATAATATATTCCATTTCTTACTCCCTATATATATTTATGCTTTGAACTATTCCTAGCATTGCAAAAGCAAATAAAAATGATGTTCCTCCATAACTCATAAGAAGAAGAGGTAATCCTGTAACTGGCATTATTCCTGTTACCATTCCAATGTTTATAACTATGTGGAAAAAGAATATAGCCGATATTCCGTAACAGATCAGTTTTCCATAACCTTCAGATTTGTCACCAATTCTCATTATTCCCCATAAAAGTAAAATATAAAGAATTAATAAAACGCATCCTCCAATTAACCCTCTCTCCTCTAAAAATACGGCTGCTATAAAATCTGTATGCGATTCTGGTAAAAATCTCAATTTACTTTGAGTTCCTTGTAAAAATCCTTTTCCAAATACTCCACCAGATCCTACTGCTATCATTGATTGAGTTACATTCCAACCACTACCTAACAAATCAGCTTCTGGATTTAAAAATGTTAACACTCTTTCTCTTTGATAATCTTTTAATAAGAAAAAATACCCGATTGGAGCCATTGAAATTCCTATAAATGCTAAAATTATTATAGTCTTCCAATCTATTCCATTTATAAAAATTAGTATTAAGTATAAAAATATTATAACTAATGATGTTCCTAAATCTGGTTGAGCTGCTATCAATAAAAATATTGGTAAAACATGCATGCTTGTCGCTATAATACTTTTAAATCCAGAAAATTTATTATTATATTTAGTAGCTAAAACTTCTGAAAAAGTTAAAACAATAAATAGTTTTGAGAATTCAGAGGGTTGAATTGTTATAAATCCTAAATCAATCCACCTCTGAGCTCCCAATCTTTTATCACCGATAACAAATACCAGCAATAATAAAATAACATTTATAAGATAAATAATTTTATAATATTTCCCGTATACCTTATAATCTATAAAAGAAAAGATAAAATACGTTAATACTCCTAATCCTATCCAAACAATTTCTTTATAAAAAAATGACGTTCCTTTATGGATTGTTGCACTATACACAGTTAATAAACTTATTAAAACTATGCATAGAGCAATATATAAAATCATATTTTTCATTTTTTTTATTCTTTTTATAGTAACTACTAAATCATGATTTTTTCCCATTAATTTCTCCTATTTTCCTGTATGACCAAATCCACCTTCAGCTCTTACAGTTGTTGATAACTCATCTACTTTTTCAAACTCCATCTTATAAACTTTTTGAAGAACTAATTGACCAATTCTTTCTCCTGGGTTTACTATAAATTCTTCATTACTTAAATTTATTAATATAACTCCAACTTCACCTCTGTAGTCTGAGTCAATCGTCCCTGGAGTGTTAACTAAAGTTATTCCATGCTTTAAAGCAAGCCCACTTCTTGGTCTCACTTGTACTTCATATCCAGAAGGTATTTCCATCTTAATTCCAGTTGGAATTAATTTTCTTTCTAAAGTTTTTAATGTAACTGGTTCTGTTATGTTTGCTTTTACATCCATTCCAGCTGCACCCTCTGTCATATATTTTGGTAATTCTACTCCATTTTCTAGTACTAATTTAACAATAACGTTTTCCATTTTTTCCCCTTTATATGTTCCCTAAAATTGTTTTAGATATATACTTTTCATCAAATATTTTTTTAGCAACTCTTTTAATATCATTTAAGTTTACATCTTCAATCTCTTTTATTACAGTTTCAATATCTCTTACATAACCATAAACTAAATATGATCCTGCCATTCTTGTCATTTTACCTTTGCTACTCTCTAAACCAAAAGTTACCATACTTAAGAATTGATTTTTTGCTCTTTGAAGCTCTTTTTCAGTAATCCCATTCTCTTTTAATTCTTTTAATTCTTCCTCTATTAAAGAGATTACTTCTTTATAATCTTCATGCGTAGTTCCTGCGTATACAGTGAATAATCCACCTTCATCAAAATTAGATGTATAAGAATAAACTGAATATGCTAATCCTCTTTCTTCCCTAATTTTTTGAAAAAGTCTAGAACTCATATTTCCACCTAAAACATTTGATATTACAGATGCTTCAACTCTGTCTTTATCAGTGCTTGATGTTCCTAAAGTATTTATACACAAATGAACTTGGTTTGTTTCTTGAACTATTATCTTTTCTCCTGAATTTATAACCATGTCTCCATTATAAACTCTTTTTGTACTTCTATCTTTTAACTGTCCAATACCTTCATTTAATTGTTTAAATATTTTTTCCTCTTCAATATTTCCTGCTACTGCAACAACTATATTTTCAGGTTTATACATATCATAGAAATATTTTAATATTTTTTCTCTGTCTATTCCTTTTAAACTTTCTATTGTTCCAGCTACTTTTTGGCTTTGTGCACCAGTTATAGCAAATCCAAGATTTTCTTCATGTACAACTTCCTCTGGGATATCTTCATACATTCTTATCTCTTCTATTATTACATTTCTTTCTTTTTCAATATTTTCATCTGTAAATGTAGAATTTAAAAACATATCATTTAAAATATCGATTCCAATTTCTAATGTATTTGAAGTCATTTGAATATAGTATGCTGTTTTTTCAACACTTGTATACGCATTTATCATTCCGCCTTGATCATCAATCTCTTCTGATATCTCTTTTGCAGAACGATTAGTTGTTCCTTTAAATAATAAATGCTCTATAAAATGAGAGATTCCTTCTTCACCAGGCAACTCATTTTTTACACCAGCTCTTACAAAAAAACCTAAGCTAGCTGTATTTATACTTTTTATGTCTTCCATTAATAACGTTATACCATTATCTAACCTCTTAGTAGTTATGCTCATTTTCCTCCTTAATATTCTGCTTCCTTCATAAAGTAAATTCCTAAACATAAAAATATCACATTTGGGATCCAACCGCTTATAAATGGATTTAATAATCCATTAACACTTAAAGCTTCAAAAGATGCTTGTACTATATAGTATGAATATCCTAATCCAACACTTAAAGCAATACTTATTGCTGAAGCTCCTCTTACATATCTACTTCCTAAAGCTAATCCTAAAAATGATACTATAAAGCTTGCAAAAGGAAAAGAATATCTTTTTCCTAAAACAGACAGTGGTTCTTTTATATCTCCACCTGTTATCCTAATATCTCTAATTGATTTTGCTATTTCAGCATTTGTCAATTCATCTGGATCTCCTTGAATTGTTATAAAATCTGATGGTCCTTTATCCAAAGTTTCATTAGAGTATACTTTATAACTTTTTTGAGTTTTATTAACAAAGTTATTTACAACAGCATCTTTCAGTACCCATTGGTTTTTATTTAAATCAAACTCACCACTTTTTGCTGTTATTATTTCTTCTATTTTTTCAAAATCTTTATTTAACTTTATTATCTCTAAAAGAGTTCCTGTATTTCCTATTCTATCTACTTGTTTTATATAATAAACAAGATTATCTTCTGTTCTTAAAAATGCATTATTTTTAGTTGTTGGTAATACTCTTTCTGATATTTTCCTTCCAGCTCTTAAGGCTCTACTTTTTGCTAAAGCCATTGGATGAATACGATTCATTACTTGGAATACTATCAAAGATATTAAAAATGATATTATTATAGGATATCTTACTATTCTTCTAAAACTTATTCCTGAAGTTTTCAAAGATATAATTTCTAAATTTGAAGCCATTCTATTGATACACATTAACGAACCTAAAAGTACTGCTAGAGGAGTCACCTCTATAAATATTTTAGGTAATAAATATAATATATATGTTGCCGATTCTGAAACACTCATTCTTCCAGCTGTTATATATCTTATTATTTTAAAAAGTTGACTTAATATAAAAATATTTATAAACGCAATTAAACTTAATAAAAATGATTTTATGAAGTTCTTACTTATATAGATATCTAATTTTTTCATTTAGCACCACCTGCTTTTCTTTTATATAGTAGAGCTGTTCCACCAACTAATAATAAATTTGGTAGCCAAACTCCCATATATGGTGATACTACACCTTTATTTGCCATTACCATTCCTACATTAAGAAATACAATATAGGTAAATATAACTCCTAAACTTACTCCGAAACTAGCTCCTTTTCCACTTCTATGATGGCCAATTGATAAAAGAACTCCTAAAATAGCTAATACAACAGTTGACAATGGAATTGCTATCTTTCTATTAATCTCAACTAAATATG
Source organism: Cetobacterium sp. 2G large (assembly GCF_014250655.1). Taxonomy (NCBI): domain Bacteria; kingdom Fusobacteriati; phylum Fusobacteriota; class Fusobacteriia; order Fusobacteriales; family Fusobacteriaceae; genus Cetobacterium; species Cetobacterium sp. 2G large. The sequence goes on from NZ_JACHTH010000005.1 coordinate 1,308,052, forward strand.
GAATTTTTTCTTGATATGTTTTTCCTTTTAAATTTTTTAAAAGAGTTGTTATTCCCATAGCTTCAATATCTTTTACTTCTATATTAACCTCTTGAAAATATGAACTTAAAGGTATTTTCTTCTGCTTAAATTCTCCCTCTAATTTTATTGTTCCATCTGGATTGAAAGTATAAAACTTAGAATCTTCTAATACCATATTTACATTTTTCCAGTACGCTTTATCTCCTAATAAAATTGTAGGAAAATTATTTTTATCTTCTTTTTGGAAAATCAAAACATTTTCAGCTTCATTAGTTTTTCTGTCAATCTTTTCAATGTATAAGCTATATTCATCGACTTCATCAATTAATATTCTCTCTTTTAGTTGAAATACTGGATTTTCATATGCTATTTTCATTGTTATTTCTTCTAATTTACTAAAAGATCTAGGAATAATACTTTCTTGTAGGAAAAATATAAAAACAGTTATTATTGAAGCCAATATTACTATTGGCTTCAATATATCTTTTAAGGACATTCCTATAGAACTCATTGCTGTAGCTTCACTTGTTCTTGTAAATTTAGAAAAAGTTATCATAACTCCTAAAAATACACCCATTGGTATTGTTTGTGATAAAATTGGAGGTAGATAAAATGACAATATTCTTAATACATCAATTAATGAGATTCCTTTTACAATTATATTTTCCATAAGAGACACAATAATCTCTATTAAGAAAATAAATGTAAATAGTGATACTCCAAATATTATTGGCATCTTCACATCTTCCAATATATATTTTTCAATTATTTTCATTTTTCTCTCCTAAAACATTTTATTAAAGTACTTTTCAACTAGTTCTTTTCCTTTTATATAGTTTAATTCTGATTTTAACTCTTTTGGTAAATATTCCTCAATATAATGAGATTTCTCTAAAAATACTGCATTAGTCTTACTGTCAATTCCATACTTTTTTAAAACTGTATATTTTTGAGCAGCAAAATTAAAAATAAATAAAATTATTAATGAAATTATAAGTCCTTTTACTAATCCAAAAGCTCCACCTAATCCTCTAGATAAGAACCCTTTATTTTGATTTTTTAAAATAATTCCTATAAAAAACATTAAAATAGCAATAGCAAAGTATGAAGCTATAAATACACCTATATACGTCAATAAGTAGTTACTTTCATTGTTATTCATAGCTAATTTCTCTATTACAATTGGAGTAAATTTTTGAGCTATAATAAAATCAATGAAAATTCCAAAGATTGAGAAGAATTGTAGTAAAAATCCATCTTTTAATCCTTCAATCACTGCAAATATAAGTATTACTGCTATTAAAATATCTAAGTACATAATTATTCCCCCTTAAATTAATTATTTACTACTCTAACCCATAAAGCTTTTAAGTATAATGTTTCTGGAACATGTAAAATCCATGGATGATCTTCTGGTTGATAATTTACTCCTATAACTTGTAATAATTTTCCATTCTTTGAAGCTGCCATTCTTGTTACTTCTATTAAATCTTGAAGACTCATATGATAAGCACAAGTTATTATTCCTACTATTCCACCATCTTCAATTAACTTGAAACTTTCATCACATAAACTGAAGAACATATCTCTTCCTCTATGAATATCAATCTTCTTCTTTATTAATGATGGTGGATCTAATGTTATTACATCAAACTTTTCTCCTCTATTAGCTAAGATTTTTAACATTAAAAATGCATCTCCCTCAGCTGTTTCAAAATCATTTGTAAACTCATTTAATTCATAGTTTTCTTTACACAGCTCTAATGCGTGAGGTTCTTTATCAATTGCTATAACTTTTTTACATCCTTCTTTTAATGCTGCAACTGAAAACCCACCACTACTAGAGAATACATCTAGAAATCTTGTATTTTCATTTAAAAATGGTCTTATAAACTTTCTAGAGTCTCTTTGATCTAGGAAAAATCCTGTTTTTTGACCATCTATAATATCTACGTAATATTTTAATCCATTATCTTCCATTACGATTCTTTCTGGAATCTCACCATATATTATTCCAGTTTGTTGCTCTACACCTTCATGAGTTCTATTTTCAACATCACTTCTTTCATATATTCCTTTTGGTTTCATAACTTTTTTTATAGCATTTATTATTTCTTGTCTAAAAGCTACTTCTAATCCTGAATTTCTAAATTGTACAGATACATATTTATCAAATTTATCAATTATTAATCCTGGTATTCCATCTGCTTCAGAATAAAAAGCTCTAACACAATTAGTTTCTGCTAAAAGATGTTTTCTCTTTTCATAAGCTCTTTTTATTTTTTCTAAAATTAATGTTTTATCAACTGCTATATCCTTTGTTGTTAAAACTCTAACAAACGCATTTGTTGCCTCTGCTACATATCCTTTTGCCACAAGCTCTCCATCCGTTGTACAAACCTCAACTATATCTCCATTAGAAACATTTCCTAAAATATCCTGTATCTCATCTTTAAATACATTTGGATAAAAATTCCTAATTTTCTTTTCTTTTCCTGATTCTAATATTACTTTTGCCATTAAACTCTCCTTTATAATTTTCCTATTAGGCTATTCACTAAGTAAGGCTTTCCATGTTTCAAATAAACTCTACTAACCCTTCTACTTAGTCCAGTAAATAACTCGTAAATAGAAGATCCAACCATTATTGATTTGTCAAAAATGTCCTCTCCCATCACAGTTACTTCATCTCCTGCTTTTACTCTACCTTTTAGCTCATCTGGTATTCTTACCATAAGCATATCCATACAAACCTTACCTACTATTTTACAAGGAACTCCATGAATTTCAATTGTTCCCTTATTTGAAAGCTCTCTTCTGAAACCATCTGCATATCCAACTGTTATTGTTGCAATTAAATCATTTTTATATCCTTTACCTACTCTTCCATAAGATATATCTATATCCTCTTTTAGTTCTTTTAAAAAAAGTATTCTACTTTTTAAAGTAAAAACTCTTTTTAAATTTTCTATAACTCCCTCTCCATAAACACCATACATAATTATTCCAGCTCTAACTAAATTACTTTGAGGAATTTCAGAAAACTTTAATATCCCTCCACTATTAAGAATATGGATATATTTTATCTCTTCTAACTTTTCAAAATCTCTAAATTTTTCTAACTGCTTTTTTGTATAGCTTATTGATTCTTCATCTGATTCATCTGATACTGATAAATGTGAATAAACTCCAACTACTTCTATATTTTTTTCCTTACATATGTCTATAGCTGCTTTTCCTTCCTCTACTGTAAATCCAACTCTACCCATTCCTGTATCTACTTTTATATGTACTTTTAACGAAAGTCCCTTTTCATTAATATATTTTATTTGAGAAAGATCAGTCAAAGTAACTTGTAGATTTTTTTTCTCTGCTTCTTCTAACTCTTCGTTAAAAATTCCTGCTAAGATTAAAATCTCATCATCAATGTCGTTATTCCTTAGTTCTATCCCTTCTTCTAGAGATGAAACTCCAAATATTTTTACCCCCATTTTTGAAAGTTCTTTTGCTATTGTGACTGCTCCCATTCCATAGGCATCTGCTTTTATAATGGCCATTATGTCTCTGTCATGAGATAGTTCTTTTATTTTTTTTATATTATATTCTAAGTTATCTAGATCTATCTCTGCCCACGTTCTCATTTTTTCCTCCAACTCTTATTAAGTAGATTAAGCCACCTTTTTCAGGTGGCTTTTTTGTTATACTACAATTTTTTCTTCAGGATGTGAATTATCATCATCGTCATCTTTTTTAGGTTCATACTTATCGTCTCTTTTCTTTTCAAAAAGATACACTAAAGGTGTTGAAATATATATTGATGAGTAAGTTCCCACTCCAATTCCCACTAAAAGTGTTGTTGTAAATGTTCTTAAACTATCTCCACCAAAAACTAATATTGCAACTAATGCTAATAATGTTGTAACTGAAGTATTAATTGATCTTACTAAAACTTGATTTAAACTTTTATTTAATACTTCTCCAAAAGTTAAATCTGATTTTTTTCTTAAACTCTCTCTAATTCTATCATATATTATGATTGTATCGTTAATAGAGTATCCTAATATTGTTAGAATAGCTGCTATAAACGGTGTATCAACCTCATACCCTAACAATGCTATAACTCCTAAAGCTGCAGTAACATCATGTAATAATGTTAAAATTCCAGCTATTGCAAATTTAAATTCATATCTCATTGTTATGTATAAAACTATTAATAATCCACCTATTGTAAGAGCATAGATTGCTGATGTTTTTAATTCTTCACCTATTGTTGCTCCTACTTTTTCAGCTCTTTCTAATTTATAATCTCCTAATGTTTGAAGATTTGTTAATAACTTCTCTGTTTCTTTATCACTCATTTCAGCAGTTCTAATAATAACATTATTATCTGCTTGAGAAACTTGGACTTTTCTTGCAGTTGACGAAAGTTGTGGAATCTCAACTGCTAACTCATCTAGCTCTTTATTTATATCTGTTAATGTTATATTATTAGTATAATTTAGCTGAATTAAACTTCCACCTGTAAAATCTATTCCATAGTTCAACCCTTTTACTAAAAACATTCCTAGGAATATTATAAAAGATATTGTTGATAATGTTATCCATTTTTTACTGTGCTTTATTACCTCAATATACATTTACTTACCCCCTTTTCACACCGAAGAACTCTGTTCTTTTTATTTTAAATAAATCCACTGTTGTTGTTAACAGAACCTTTGTTATGAAAATTGCTGTAAGCATTGACGCCACAGTTCCAATTGTTAAAGTTACTGCAAATCCTTTTACAGTTCCTGTTCCAAACATAAATAACACTAAAGCTGTTAATAATGTCGTAACGTTAGAATCTATAATCGAAGCTATTCCTTTACTAAATCCAAGCTTTATTGCACCATTAATTGTGCTTCCTAATTTCAATTCATCTTTTATTCTTTCAAAGATGATTACATTGGCATCAACTGCCATACCCGCAGATAATATCATACCCGCTATTCCTGGCAATGTTAATGTTGCATCAATAAAGTTCAGCATTGCAAACATTACAAGTCCAAAACTTAATAATGCTAAATCTGCTACAAATCCAGGTAGTCTATACATAATTAACATAAATGTTGCAATTAATCCAACTGCTACCATAGCTGCAGTTTTACTCTGAGCTATTGATTCATCTCCTAAAGATGCTCCAACAATTCTCGTTTCAATTATTTCAGCTTTAACTGGTAATGCTCCTGCATTTAATAATGTTGCTGTTTTTTTAGCTTCATCTGGAGTGTAACTTCCTGTTATAACTCCATTTCCACTTGGAATTTCACTATTAATCGATGGTGCTGTTTGAACTTCTCCATCAAGTGTTATAGCTAATCTTTTTCCAATATTTTCTCTAGTTATTCTAGCAAACTCTTTTGCTCCCTCTATATTCATTTCAAATTGAATTTGAGGTCTTCCTAGATTATCGTATGAAACTTCTGCTTTTTTTAGTGCTCCACCTGTTAATAGTGTTTCACCTAAAGAACCGTCATCATTCATTATTTTAAACTCTAACAATGCTGTTTTTCCAATCATCTTTACTGCATCATCTGAGTTTGTAATTCCTGGTAATTCTATAATAACTCTATCCATTCCTGCTCTTTGTACAACTGATTCTGCTACTCCAAGACCATTTATTCTTCTGTCTAAAACTTCTATCAGCCTGTTCATAGCATCATCATCTAGCTCTGTACCATTTTCTGGTTGAGCTTGTAAAACTACATAAACCCCACCTTTTAAGTCTAGTCCTAGTTTTGTTGGTTTCATAACTGCTAACCACCAAGAACACACTAGTATAACTAATACAAAAAATAATTTTGTCATCCCCTTAAAATTCATGCTAGCCTCCACTTAGTTATTTTTTCATGTCTAAGAAAGTCTGTAGTATAATAGCTGCTGCTACCTTATCAACTACTTTTCTTTTTTCTTTGGCTCCCCTTAGATTTGTTTCGTTTAACATTTTATCTGCTGAAACAGTGGAAAGTCTTTCGTCTATCTCAAAAAACTCTAATCCTTCAATAGACTTATTTAGTTTCTCCATAAATTCTCTTACTTTTTCTGCTTGACGTTTTTCTGTTCCATCTAAACTTTTAGGTATTCCTATAACTATCGATTTAGTATTTTCTTGTCTACACAGCTCAGCAATTCTTTTTACAGCTTTAGTCTTTCTTCTATCAATTACTTCTAAGGGAGTGGCAACCATTCCCATTAAATCCGATTTTGCCACTCCTATTCTTACATCTCCTACATCTAAAGAAAGATATCTTTTATACATAATTATCTTCCTCCAATTATAATGATTTTGCTAAAATCTCCTTTACAGCAGAAAGTGCTTCCTTAACTTTTGCTCCATTCTTTCCTCCAGCTTGTGCAAAGTCAGGTCTTCCTCCACCATTTCCTTCAGCTATCTTAGCAGCCTCTCTTACTAAGTCTCCAGCTTTAACTTTTCCAATTAAATCTTTTGTAACTCCAATAGCAAATATTGCTTTCTCGTTATCTGATCCTAATGCAATAACACAACTTCCTAATTTATCTTTTGCTTTATCTACAATCTCTCTTAACGAATCTGCCTCTTTATCTTTAAAGTCTTTTACTAAAACCTTAACTCCATTTATTTCTTCAATCTCATCAAATAATGAGTTTGCTTCAAATGATGCTACTTTAGCTTTTAAAGTTTCAACTTCTTTTGATAACTCTCTTGTTTCTTCAACTACTTTTTCTGATCTTTCTTCAATTTTATGTAAATCAGTTTTTAAGTTTTTAGCAACTCTTTTCATAGTTTTTTCCATCTCTAAAACTGCTAAGTATGCTTTATAGCTAGTTTGAGCTTCTATTCTTCTAACTCCAGCTGCAACTCCAGCTTCTGAAACAATTTTAAAGATTCCTATTTTTCCAATATTACTTATGTGAGTTCCTCCACAAAGCTCCATTGAGTAATCTCCGATTGAAACAACTCTTACTTCATCTCCATATTTATCTCCAAATAGAGCTGTTGCTCCTTTTGCTTTTGCATCATCCATAGACATTACTTCAGCATTTACAGATGTAGCCATAAATATTCTTTCATTTACTGCTTTTTCAACTTTTTCAATTTCTTCTGCTGTTAAAGCTTCATAGTGATTAAAGTCAAATCTCAATCTTTCTGCTCCACATGATGATCCTGCTTGCTGTACATGTGTCCCTAATATATCTTTTAAAGCTTGATGTAATAAGTGAGTTGCTGTATGATTCTTTGCAATCTCTTCTCTTCTAACTGGATCTACAGTTAAATTTAATAATGTACCTTCTACTAATTCATCTAGTCCACTTTCAATTTCAACTATATGAGTATAAATTTCTTTTTGTTTTTGAACATCTAGTACTTTTGCTACTAAATTTTCTCCTTCTATAATACCTTGGTCAGCCTCTTGTCCTCCAGATTCTGCATAGAATGGTGTCTGATCAAAAATAAGAGCATACTTTCCATTTTCTAATTCTCTTGCACTTAAAAGAGTTGCAGGAGTCATTAAGTCACAGTATCCTGTAAACTCTGTTTTTCCATGTTTATCATAGAACTCCTCTATAAAGCTATCTTGTCCTTTTTCCATAACAACTGCTCTTGCTGATCTAGCCTTCTCTCTTTGCTCTTCCATTTTCTCTAAGAACTCATCTTTTGAAACTTCAATTCCATTTTCTTCACAAATCTCTTCTGTTAATTCATAAGGGAATCCATATGTATCATAAAGTTTAAATGTTACATCTCCTGATAATTTTGTTTCACCTTTTGATTTTGCCATCTCTATTTCGTTCATAACTAATTGCATACCTTGATCTAAAGTATTTGAGAATTTCTCTTCCTCAATCTTTACAACCTTTTTAATATGCTCTATATTTTTTCTTAATTCTGGATATGCTTCTTCCATGATTTCTACAACTTTATCTACCATCTCATACATAAATAGCTCTTTTCTTCCAAGAAGTCTTCCATGTCTTACTGCTCTTCTTAAGATTCTTCTTAGAATATATCCTCTTCCTTCATTAGATGGTATAACTCCATCATTAACTAAGAAAGTAACTGCTCTTGCATGATCTGTTATTACTTTTAATGAGAAATCTTTTTCAGGTTCTGTTCCATACTTTGTATTTGTAAGTCTTCCAGCTTCTTCAACAATTGGAAATAATAAGTCTGTTTCAAAGTTATTTGATTTCCCTTGTACCATTGCTGCTACTCTTTCAAGTCCAGCTCCTGTATCAATATTTTTCTTTGGAAGTGGTTGTAATGATCCATCTTCCATTCTATTCCACTCAGTGAAAACTAGATTCCAGATTTCAATAAATCTATTATCTGTTCCTTCATCTCCTAATTTAGAGTTTTCATCTCCCCCATAAGCTGGTCCTAAATCTACGTGAATTTCTGAACATGGTCCACATGAACCTGTTGGTCCTGCTGCCCACCAGTTTTCAGACTCTCCCATTCTTACGATTCTTTCTTTTGGGAAATTACATTTTTCAACCCAAATTTTTTCTGCTTCATCATCTGTAGTAAATACTGAAACCCATAATTTATCCTTATCTAATTTTAAAACTTCTGTTATAAATTCCCATGACCAAATTATTGCTTCTTCTCTAAAATAATCTCCAAAAGAGAAGTTTCCTAACATTTCAAAAAAAGTGTGGTGTCTAGCTGTTCTTCCAACATTTTCTAAGTCATTAGTTCTTATACATTTTTGGTAAGTTGTTACTCTTGGTGTTGGAGCCTCTTTTTGTCCTAAAAAGTATGGCTTAAACGGAACCATTCCAGCAACTGTTAATAAAAGAGTTGGATCATCTGGAATAAGTGACGCACTTTCAAAGTGCTTATGATTTTTCTTTTCGAAAAATTCTATAAATTTGCTTCTAATTTCGTTACCTGTTAACATCTTCTTGTTTCCTCCACTATATTTTTAAAATTTATTTAATCTAATTTAAAGTTTTCTCCTAAATATACTTTCTTTGCCATTGGATTAGAAGCTATTTCTTCAGGAGTTCCACTTATCAATACTTTTCCGTTAGCCATTATATATGCTTTCTCAGTTATAGACAACGTTTCTCTTACTGAGTGGTCTGTTATTAGTATTCCTAATCCTCTTTGTTTTAAGTATTTAATAATTTGTTGTATATCCTCTACAGCTATAGGATCAACTCCAGCAAATGGTTCATCTAGCAATATAAAATCTGGATCATTAGCTATTGTTCTTGCTATTTCAACTCTTCTTCTCTCTCCACCTGAAAGAGAATATCCCATCGATTTCGCTACATGTGTTAACTTAAACTCTTCTAACAACTCTTGCATTTTTTTTATCTGCTCATTTTTGGGTAATCCTTTCATCTCCAATATAGCTAATATATTATCTTCAACAGAAAGATTTCTAAAAATTGATGGTTCTTGTGCAAGATATCCAATTCCCATATCTGCTCTTTTATACATTGGATATTCTGTTATATCTACTTCATTAATAAAAACTTGACCCTTTTCAGGTTTAACTATTCCAGTTATCATGTAAAATGTTGTAGTTTTTCCCGCTCCGTTAGGTCCTAAAAGACCAACAATTTCGCCTTTCTTTACTTCCAAACTCACATCTTTAACTACTTGTCTTTTTTTATAACTTTTACATAATCCTTGAGCAACTATACTTCTCATAGATTCTCCTTATTTTTTTAAGATTTTATTATATCCTGAATTTATTTGATTTGCATTTGTTACACTTTTCTTCTCATTTACTTTATAATCTACAAATACATTTCCTCTAGCTTTTACTTTATTAGTTTTTGTATTATAATCTGCTTCATCAGATGTTATTACAGATTCACCATCATCAACAACAACATTTCCTCTTAACTCAATTATATTATCTTTATTTTTTATTTTAGCTTTTGTTGATGTTGCATTTAAAGTTTTATCTTTATCTTTTCTAACAATAACTACTTTTCCCACTAAATCAACAATCTCTGTGTTTAGATTTCCTGTCATCATATTTGATGTAACTGTTGTTATTGTCCCATCTTTATCTTTTAATACTGCTTTGGTATTATCTTTTCCAAAAACTAATTTCTTTTCTGGTTGTATCTCTAAATAGTCTGAATAAAGCGTTGTTCCCTCTTTTTCAATCACTGCATTTTTTCTAATCTCAACTCTTTGAATTTGATTTTTACCTTGAGCATCTTTTTTAAAGTATGCTCTTACAAAATCTCCTTTAAAGTTTACAGGCACCCCATCTTGATAAATTCTTCCAGAAACATTTCCTATAAAATCTAAATTCATATTATCTAAAGTTCCATCTACACGATCTCCTTTAAACTCTTCATTCAATTTTGATTTTATTAATACATTATTACCTGTTAAGTGGCTTGTTTTTTTATCTAAAGTTCCACTACTACCAAATATATCATAATCATCATATTTTATTTCAAAAGCTTTTGGAGATTTTGCTATTTCTGTATTTTTATTGTACTCTAATTGATCTCCTTTTAAAGTCGTTTTTTCGTCTTTAATTTCTGCATTCTTTTCTAAAACAAAATTCCCTTGAGAAGTAAAGTACTTTATTATATCACTTTTTAATGTATTCTTCACATCTTTTCCATTAAATTTTTCACCAGCGAATACTTTTTTATCAGTTTCGTACACTCCGTTATACATTTTTCCAGAACTTTTTTTAACAGTGTCTTCAAATATAATCTCACCTGGTATGTATATTTTTTGATCTTTTATCTGATAATCTGCTGAATTAGCATTAGCTATTATATCTCCACTTTTTAAAACTAGCTTGTCTTTTACTTTTACAAACTCGTTTTCTTTAAATTCACCACTTGTTGTTATTATTTTAGTCTCACCTTTTTTATCAAAAGCTACTAAATCTTTCTCAACTAAACCTACTCCTGTTTTCTGATTGAAATCTAAGTTTACACCTTCAACAATATTATCTGTACTTACATACTTAAATTGACCAAAAGATTTGAATACCTCAGTTGTTAAATTATATTCTCCTTTTAATCCTTCAAAAGTATCCTTTTCCTTTTTTCTTTTTAAAATATATTTATCTGGTAAATACACAAACCCTTTTTTTCCTAAATAATCTATTTTTTGACTTTCAAAAATATAGTTATTATCTTCAAAGTAGGCATCTCCATCAACTAAATAACTATCCTCTTGTCTATCAAAATCAACTCTATTTCCTGAAGCATATTGATTTTCTACATTGTTTTTTATGCTTCCTTTTAATACATAGCCTTTACCCGTAATTTTATTGTAAAAGAAATTCTCTCCTTTACTATTATATTTTTCACTAAAATATGTATATCCATCTTTTAAATATAACTCACCAGTTTCTGTTAAATAGATTAGATTTTTTGTTAAAATTTTATTCTCTGGACTTGTATATTCTACATTTTTATCACTAATCAACTCTAATTCTTTTGTATCTGTTGCATATATTGCCATATCTGTTATAAGCTTTCCACCATTTTTATCACTACCTTGAACATTACCTTTTAAAACAAATTTTCTAGTTACTTTATTATATACTCCATCATCACCTTTAAAAGAGTATGTTCCATTAGTTCCTGATATTTTTCCATTAAAATTAATACTATCTCCACCATCTGAAGTAATACTTTCCATATCTATTTTATAACCATCAGCTAATACATAAACATTTTTGCTTATTTTAAAAGATTCTGTTTTGTCATTTAATATTAAATCATCTCCGTATAATTTAATACCATTATAATCTAACATAAACGAGTTCGAAGTAGTTAAAACATTTGTTTTAGTGTCATATTTTAAACCTTTAAAATTTCCACTTAATATTCCTGATCCACTTCCAAAATTTGACCCTGATAAAAATGAATTTCCCTCTATATTTATGACCTTATCTTTGTCATTATATTTTGCTTTTTCAGCTGATAGTGTCATATTTTTAGTTTTAAATTTTACATCTCCTGATAAAACTACATTTTCCATCTTAGTATCACTTTTAAAATTTTTCCCTGATACCTCAATCCCCTCAGCTTTATTAATTGCTGTAACACCTATTGTAGATTCTACCTCTCCGTTTTCTTTATTATACTTAGCTTCTTGGGTTTCAAACTCCCACCCATTTAAACTTTTCCCCAAAATGTTAGATTTTAACAATAAATTTTTCCCTGCATCTAAAAAAGCATTGTCTCCAGTTAAAACCATTCCATCAATTATAGCTTTTGCTTTTTCAAAAGTTGTTTCATTAGTTTTTAAAAAATCTTTTTGTTTATCAGCTTCAATATGATACCCATCAGTATCATAAATAGCTCCAGTAGTTTCCACTACCTCTTCTTTTTTTTCTATTTTCTTTTCATTACCGAAATAATTGAAATATCCTAAAACCAATACTGCCACTATAATAACTCTATAGGCTATTTTCCTTTTATTCATACCGCCCTCCTAGTTTAAAATACGTTTCAATTCATTTAACTTTAAAAAGGCATCAAGTGGTGTCATTTTATCCAGTTCAGCCTCTCTTAAAAGACGTAATACTATTTTTTCCTCATTTTCTAGCTGTATAATATTTTCTTCTTCTTTTTTTATAGGTTCCTCTTTTATTTCAGGTTCAAATTCTCCAAATAATATTAATTGTTCTTTTTTTACTTTTCTTTCTATTATCATTTTTCTAGTTTCTAAAACTCTTAGCATCTCTTTTGCTCTATCTAGAATTTCTCTTGGTAACCCTGCTAATCTTGCAACTTCTATTCCATAAGATTTATCGGCTCCACCTTTTACAATCTCTCTTAAAAATAGAATCTCTTTTTCATCCTCTTTAACTTCGATTCTGAAGTTTGCAGATTTATTTAACTTTGATTCTAGTTGAGTTAATTCATGGTAGTGTGTTGCAAAAATTGTTTTAGCTTGAATATTATCATGAATATACTCTGTTATTGCTGTTGCAATTGAGATTCCATCAAATGTCGATGTTCCTCTTCCTATTTCATCTAATATAATAAAGGAATTTTTAGTAGAACTATTTACTATATTAGCAACTTCACTCATCTCTAACATAAATGTTGATTGTCCTGTAACTAAATCGTCACTGGCTCCTATTCTTGTAAAAATTTTATCTACAATTCCTATTTTAGCATATTCTGCAGGAACATAACAACCCATATGTGCCATAATTAAAATTAATGCTACTTGCTTCATATATGTAGATTTTCCTGACATATTTGGTCCTGTTAAAATTATTAAGTTTTTATCATTATTTAAAACGATACTATTTTTAACAAAATTTTCTCTTCCTACTAATTGCTCTACAATAGGATGTCTTCCTCCTATTATTTCTATATCTCCCTCTGTTGTTATCTCAGGCTTTATGTAACTATTTTTTGTTGCTATATGTGCAAAATTTGTTACAACATCTAAATACGACAATTTATATGCTAATTCATGAAGTATAGTTCTAAAGTTTTTTATTTTCTCAGAAATCTCTTTAAAAAGATGATATTCTAGATTCTCTATTTTATCTTTAGCATTTAGAACTTTTTCTTCATAAATTTTTAAATCTTCAACAATATATCTCTCTGCATTAGCTAGAGTTTGCTTTCTTATATAATCTGCAGGAACTAAGTGGATATTAGCTTTAGTTACTTCTATAAAATATCCAAATACTTTATTATATTTTATTTTTAAACCTTTTATTCCTGTTCTTTCTCTTTCTCTATTTTCTATTTCTAAAATTGTATCTTTTCCATTATTTGATATATTATGTAGTTCATCTAACTCAGCGTTGTAACCATCTTTTATCATTCCACCTTCTCTAATAGAAAATGGAACTTCCTCTTTTATACTACTTTCTATTAAGTTATAAATTTCAACTAATTCATCTAAAGCTATCTCAAAAATAGGATTGCCCTTTAAAATTTTATATATCTCTAAGCTATTTAATATTGATTTTTTTAAAGCTACTAAATCTCTAGCATTTTCATTTCCTAAAACTAATTTTCCAATTATTCTTTCTATATCATATATATCTTTTAATTTTTCTCTTACTTCTTCTCTTAAAAGAACTCCTTTATAAAAAAATTCGATGTCTTTCTGTCTTTCAAGAATTATCTCTTTTGAAGTTGAAGGATTTTTTAAAAAATGCTTTAATAATCTACTACCCATAGAACTTCTACAACTGTCTAAAATCCATTGTAAAGTCCCTAGAACACCATTTTCTCTATTTGATGCTACAACATCTAAATTTCTTTGTGTCGTAAGATTCAATTCCATTATGTTTTCGCTTCCTGTATAAATTATCTTATCTACAGGAATTTCATTTCCTTTTTGCAGCTCTAATACATATTCTAAAACCATTGCAGCAGCCTCAATAGCTCCAACCTTATTATTCAAACCAAAACTATCTAAAGAGATAACTTTAAAATATTTTTTTAAAAACTCTTCACTTTTTTTTACTTTTAAATATGAACTAATATTTATTTTATTTAATTGAGCAAATTGTTTTAATTCCTTTTCTAAATCTGTATATGAATTTTCATCTATTAAAACTTCTCTGGGAGATATTTTATTTATCTCTCCTAGTATTTTATACACATAATCTTCTGTTTTCTTTTTCTCACTAGCTACAAATTCTCCAGTTGTTATATCTATATATGTTAGTCCTATCGTTTCTTTTTTTACAACAATTCCCATCAAATAATTATTACTTTTTTCATCTAAATATTCAGTATCTATTATTGTTCCAGGAGTTATTACTCTTACAACTTCTCTTTTTACAATACCTTTAGTTGCTTTTGGATCTTCTACTTGTTCACATATTGCTACTTTGTATCCTTTAGCTACAAGCTTACCTATATATCCAGCTGAAGAGTGATAGGGTATTCCAGCCAATGGAACTTCTATTCCTTTTTCTTTATTTCTACTTGTTAATGTTAATCCAAGTTCTCTAGAAGCTATAACTGCATCTTCAAAAAACATCTCATAAAAATCTCCTAACCTAAAAAATAGGATATTATCTTGATTTTCTTTTTTTATCTCTTTATATTGACTCATTAATGGTGTATCTACTGACAAAAAATCACGTCCCTTTATTTTAAATTTTCCTTAGCTCTTTCTAATAGTGCTATTAATTCGTCATAGCTTTCTATTTGATTTATCGCTCCCTTTAATGCTGCTCCATTTCTTATTCCTTTTAAATACCAACAAAGGTGTTTTCTAAGCTCAAATAAAAACTTTTTATTTGGATTATCTAATTTCCCTTGAAGCGCATGTCTGATTGCCATATCTAATCTCATCTCTGGAGTAACTTCCGTTATAACATCTCCTGTTTCAAACTTTTCTCTAATCTGCTGTATTAACCATGGATTTCCACATATTCCTCTAGCTAACATTATTCCATCAACTCCTGAATGCTTAACTCTTTCATAAGCATCTTCTGCTGTGAATATATCTCCATTTCCAATGACCTCTATATTAACACTTTCTTTCACTTCTTTTATAAGGTCCCAGTTTGCAGTTCCACTGTACATCTGCTCTCTTGTTCTCCCGTGAATTGTAATATGTTTACATCCAGCTTCTTCAGCTATTTTACCTACTAGTTTATGTTGCTTTAATCCTTTATAACCTACTCTAGTTTTTAAAGATAAATCTACATCTTCAGGTATAGCTTCTCTTATTTCACATAAAATTCTTTTTATTTGATCAGGATCCTCTAATAAGGCTGCACCATATCCATTTTTTATAATCTTATTTACTGGACACCCTGCATTTACATCTATATGCTTTACACCTAACTTTTCTGTTATATACTTTGCACTATAAACCATCTTTTCTACATCTTTACCAAAGATTTGAACAGCTTCACCATCTCTTATTCTTAAAATCTGATTTAAAGTCTTTTCATTTTCCATCTCTAACGCATTTATACTAACCATCTCTGTAAACATCAAATCTGGTTTATAATCATCTAAAATTCCTCTAAATGTATAATCTGTAACTCCTGCTAAAGGAGCAATATATATCTTCATTTTACCTCCAAAATTACACTTTACTATCTAAAAATTTTACCATATTTTCAAGAGTTTTTCAATGTCAAATACCTCGTAGACGGACTCATTGTAACTCTATTTTATTGCACTAAAATTATACCATAAAATTTAAAATACCCCAAAATTTGGGGTATTTTTAATCTTTCATTATATCTAATGTTGCTTTTCCATTTAATGTTAAATCTGCAAAAATTGGTTCTTTTCCATATTTTAATTTATAATATGCTGCTTCAGCTATCATTGCCGCATTATCAGTACAATAAGTCATAGATGGATAGTTCACCTTTATCCCTATCTTACTTGCTCTTAAACTCAATTCACTTCTTAATAAAGAGTTTGCTGCAACTCCACCTGCTATTACAATTTGTTTAACTCCTTTATCTTGAGCAGCCTTTAATGTTTTCTTACAAAGTATATCTACTACCTTCTCTTGGAATGAAGCTGATAAATCTTCAGGTTTAAACTCTTCTCCCTTCATTCTGGCTTTATTTACAGCGTTTATAACTGATGTTTTAATTCCTGAAAAACTAAAATCATATCCATCCACCTTAGGTTCTGGTATTTTCAAAGCCTCTTTATTACCCTTATAATAAAGCTTATCAACAATTGGTCCACCTGGATATCCAATCCCCATAACTCTTGCAACTTTATCATAACTTTCTCCAACTGCATCATCTAAAGTCGCTCCTAAATTTATAAAATTATGTTTTTCATCTATATATACTATATTTGTATGTCCACCTGATACCACTAGAGCTATACACGGTAATTCTATATTATGTTCAATAAAATTCCCGTAAATGTGAGCTTTTATATGATGAACTGGAATTAAAGGAATATCGTGTCCATATGCCAATCCTTTTGCAAAAGATATTCCCACAAGTAAGGCTCCTATTAATCCAGGTGCATATGTTACAGCTATGTAATCTACATCATCCATTGTTATTTTAGCTTCTTCTAAACTCTCTTCTAAAATTGTAGCTATATTTTTAATATGGTGTCTTGAAGCAATTTCAGGAACAACTCCTCCATATTCTTTATGTATATCTATTTGAGAAGAAATATTATTAGATAAAACTTCTTTCCCATCTTTTAAAACAGCTATCGATGTTTCATCGCAAGATGTTTCTATTCCTAATATAATCATTGATTTCTCCTTTTATACTTTTCTTTAATTATATCATATTTTTTATTAAAATATATAAAAAACTACCTTAGAACTTCTCTGTTCTAAGGTAGTCAAAACTTTACTATTTAACTGATAAACCTCTACTTTTAAATATATTCTTTGCATTTTCAAATCTCTCAGCCGAAAGCTGTTCAACTCCTTTTAAAGGATAATCCATTCCAATCTTTTGCCATTTATATTCACCTAAAGAGTGATATGGTAAAACTTCTACTTTTTCAAGATTATCAAAATCTTTTAGGTAATCAGCTAATTTCCCTAATAATTCATCATTATCAGTGATTCCAGGTACGACAACATGTCTTACCCACATTGGTTTCCCAATCTCCTTTAAATACTTTGCAAACTGAAGTGTTGGTTCTAATTCAACACCAGTTAACTCTTTATATTGTACTGGATCAATTGATTTTATATCTAGTAAAACAAGATCTGCGTACTCCAAAGCTTCTTTAACCTTATCATTAAATAAATACCCTGAAGTATCAATTGCTGTATGTATACCTTCTTGTTTACAAAGTCTCAATAGCTCCTTTACATATTCAGGTTGAGTTAACGGATCTCCACCGGTCACCGTTACTCCTCCTGTTTTAATAAAGTTTTTATATCTACAGATCTCTAAGAAAGTTTGTTCAGGAGTTTCCAAGAATTTTGCATCCTCTCTTTTCCAAGTATCACAATTATGACAGTATTTACATCTTAAAGGACATCCTTGAGTAAACACTACATATCTAATACCTGGTCCATCTACAGTTCCAAAACTCTCGTGTGAGTGAATAAATCCCTTTTTCATTTTCTTAGCACATCCTTTTTTAATTATTACATATTTCCGTTAATTGTTCTTGATATAACATCTAATTGTTGCTCTTTTGTTAATCTTACAAAGTTAACTGCGTATCCAGATACTCTGATTGTTAATTGAGGGTATTTCTCAGGGTTAGCCATTGCATCCTCTAATAACGCTCTATCAAATACGTTAACATTTAAGTGTTGTCCTCCATCAGCTGTGAAGTATCCATCCATTAATCCTACTAAGTTAGCTACTCTTTCTTCTCTAGTTTTTCCTAAAGCTCCTGGAGTTATAGCAAATGTGTAAGAAATTCCATCTTCTGCATGGTGGAATGGTAACTTAGCTACTGAAGCAAGTGCTGCTACTGCTCCTCTTGTATCTCTTCCGTTCATTGGGTTAGCTCCTGGAGAGAATGGAGTTCCTGCTGGTCTTCCACAAGGAGTAGTTCCTGTTTTCTTTCCATAAACTACGTTTGAAGTTATCGTTAAGATTGATTGTGTAGCTTTTGAATTTCTGTAAGTCTCATGAGTTCTGATGTAGTTCATGAATTTCTCCATTATTTCAACTGCTAACTTATCTGTATTATCATCGTTGTTTCCGAATGCTACGTATTCTCCTTCTCTTACGAAGTCAACAGCGATTCCTCTCTCGTCTCTGATTACTCTTACTTTTGCATCTCTAATAGCTGCTAATGAGTCAGCAACGATTGATAATCCTGCAATTCCTGATGCTTGAGTTCTTAAAACTTCTACATCATGAAGAGCCATTTCAAATGCCTCATAAGAATATTTATCGTGCATGTAGTGGATAACTTTTAGAGCATTAATATATACTCCTGCTAACCATTTTAATACTAAGTCATATTTTTCCATTACTTCATCAAAATCTAAGTACTCAGAAGTGATTCCTTCGAATTTAGGTGCTACTTGTGCTCCTGACTTCTCATCTCTTCCACCGTTGATAGCGTATAATAAAGCTTTTGGTAAGTTTACTCTAGCTCCGAAGAATTGCATTTGCTTTCCTATTTTCATTGGAGAAACACAACATGCGATTCCATAGTCGTCTCCTAGCTCAGGTCTCATTAAATCATCATTTTCGTATTGGATTGCTGATGTATCTATTGAAACTTTAGCACAGAAACTTTTCCAGTTTGCTGGAGATTTTTGTGACCATAATACTGTTAAGTTTGGCTCTGGAGCTGGTCCTAAGTTGTAAAGAGTATTTAAATATCTGAACGCTGTTTTAGAAACTAAAGTTCTTCCATCTACTCCTTCTCCTCCTAAAGCTTCAGTTACCCAAGTTGGATCTCCTGAGAATAAATCATTGTACTCTGGAGTTCTTAAGAATCTGATAATTCTTAATTTTATGATAAATTGGTCGATTAAATCTTGAGCTTCGCTCTCTGTAATTAATCCTTTTGCTAAATCTTTCTCAATATAGATATCTAAGAATGTTGCAGTTCTTCCAACTGACATTGCTGCTCCATCTTGATCCTTTGTAGCTGCTAAGTATGCAAAGTATACCCATTGTACAGCTTCTTTTGCGTTTGTAGCTGGCTTAGTTACGTCAAATCCGTAAGAAGCACACATTTTAACAAATGCTTTTAACGCGTTAATTTGCTCTGTTATTTCTTCTCTTTTTCTGATGATTTCTTCAGTTAATTCTGGAGCTTCAGCTTTCTTTAATTCGAATTTTCTCTCTTCGATTAATCTATCTACTCCGTATAGAGCTACTCTTCTGTAGTCTCCGATTATTCTTCCTCTTCCGTAAGCATCTGGTAATCCAGTTACGATTCCTGATTTTCTTACAGCTTTCATATCATCTGTATATGCTGAGAAAACTCCTTCGTTGTGAGTTTTTCTGTATTTTGTAAAAATCTCTTTTGTTATTGGATCAATTTCATATCCATATGCATTTAAAGAGTTCTCAACCATTCTTAATCCACCTTTTGGATAGATTCCTCTCTTTAATGGTGCATCTGTTTGTAGTCCTACGATTGACTCGTTATCCTTTGAAATGTATCCAGGTCCATAAGTAGTTATTGATTGAGGAGTTCTAGTTTCTGCATCATAAACACCTCTTGCAATCTCTTCTTTGAACATTTCTGTTAACTTTGACCAAACAGCTTTTGTATTTTCAGTAGCTCCAACTAAGAATGACTCATCCCCAGTGTATGGTGTGTAGTTGTTCTGAATGAAATCTCTAACATTGATTTCTTTCTTCCATAAGTTTCCTTTGAAATCTGACCAGTAAGATTGTAAGTTTTCCATCTTTTTCCTCCTGAGTGGATTATAAATAATATATATTCCAATTATATTTTTCGTTTAAGCCCTGTTAAGCTCAACTTAATTTTCAAGGAGATTATAGCACAAATAATAATTAGTGTCAAACTTTTCCCAAGTTTTTAACGATTAATTTTATACTTATTTAGTGGTTATTTTTTAATTTTTTTTCTACTCTATCTCTTTAACTACCAATTCTCGAACAATCTCACTAATGTTTTTGCTATTTTCTTGGTTTATTTTTCTCAAATCTATCGGTTTTCCTACAGTTAATCTAACTTTTCTATTTGGCTTCATTAAAATACTTTTTCTATTTTGAACAAAAAAGGTTCCATCTATTGTTAACGGTAAAATAATTCCATTAGTTTCTGTAGCTAATTTGAAGCTTCCTTTTTTGAAATTTCCTACTTCTCCTGTTAAAGTTCTTTCTCCTTCTGGAAATATTACAGTTGGATACCCTTGCTTTACTATTTCCACTGCTTTTCTTATGCTTTTTATTCCCTCTCTTGGATTTGATCTATCTAAAAATATACAATTACTCATTTTCATCCACATTGAATAAAAAGGCCAGTTTTCCATCTCTTTTTTAGCAACAAAGCCTACGGGAATACTTAAAGCTGTAACTATAACAGGTATATCTAAATTACTTGAATGATTTGCTACTACTACTATTCCATCATCTAACTTCATTTTTTTGTATGCTGCCTCATCTAGATATACTACTTCTAAATTTATTTTAGCTGCCTTTACTATTCTTTCAGAAAGTTTCTTCAACTCTTTTCTTGCAGCAAATGGAGCTTTATCTTTAGACATCTTTTTTATCTTACTAGCTTTAAATAACGTTAAATACATAAAATTTAGTAGTGCTACTAATGTAACTTTTAATAATGTTAACATTCTTCCTCCCTTTTTTTGATTATAACTCTTTTTATATCGCCATATGAAAACCCTTTTCTCATAAGAGAGGCTATTTTTTTTTGCTCCTCTTTTTCTCCTAGTTTATCCCAAGCTCTAGATAATTCTTCTAACTCATCCTCTTCTTCATAAAAACTTAGTGCTTCTTCTATAACTTCAGAAGTTATTCCTTTTAATTTCAAATCATATATTATTTTTTTCTTACCACATTTTTTAGTCTTTACATATGATATAGCAAATTCTTTATCATCAATATAACCAGCTTCTTCTAATCTTTTTATAACTTTTACTATTGGATTTTTTTCCCAATATTTTTGTAATAATTTATTATATATCTCTTTTTTAGTATAATCTCTTTTAGCTAAATAATAATATGAAGTAGAGAGAGCAGCTAACTCTAACACTTGTAAGTATTCCTCGTGAGATAGCTCCTCTCTCCTTTTTAAATCATATTTGTTTACTATTTCGTTATTTAGACCTATACTCAATCCATTTTCAAAGAGATACTTATTCTTCAGTAATCTCTTCAGCTTCAACTTCTTCTCCCTCTGATGTATGTAGTACTATTGTATTTTTTTCTAGAAGTTGGTTTATTTTCTCTTCAATTGCTGCTAATAATTCTGGCTCAGTTTCTAATCTAGCCTTTACATTTTCTTTTCCTTGACCTAGTCTAATATCACCAAAGCTGAACCAAGCTCCAGATTTTGCAACTATATCATTATCTAAGGCCATATCTAAAATTTCTCCTACTCTAGAAATCCCCTTACCATACATAATTTGGAATTTAGCTTCTTTAAATGGAGGAGCTACCTTATTTTTTGTAACTTTTACTACTGTTTCATTACCTATAACTTCTTCACCTTGTTTTACACTTCCAACTCTTTTAACTTCCATTCTTACTGAAGAATAGAATTTAAGAGCTTTTCCACCTGTTGTAGTTGTCTGAGGTCCAAAACTAAATCCACCAATTTTATCTCTAACTTGGTTTATAAATATCATTGTTGTTTTTGATTTATTTATAGAACCTGTTAATTTTCTTAAAGCTTTTGACATTAATCTAGCTTGAAGTCCCATTTGTTGGTCTGACATCTCTCCATCAATCTCTGCCTTTGGAACTAAAGCTGCTACAGAGTCAACAACTATAACATCAATTGCTCCTGATCTAACTAACATATCTGCAATCTCTAACGCTTGCTCTCCAAAATCTGGCTGTGAAATTAATAACTCTTCTACGTCTACACCTAAAGCTTTTGCATATACTGGGTCTAGAGCATGTTCAGCATCTATAAATGCAGCTACTCCTCCCATTTTTTGTGCTTGAGCTACTATATGTAATGCTATTGTTGTTTTTCCTGAACTCTCTGCACCATATACTTCTATAATTCTTCCTCTAGGAACTCCTCCTAAACCAAGAGCTAAATCTAAATTTATACTTCCTGTTGGAATAACTTCAATATTCATACCTTGATTTTCTCCAAGTTTCATTATTGATCCTTCTCCAAAATCTTTTCTTATCTGTTTTAATGCTGTTTCTAAAGCTTTTGACTTATCTGTTGTTGTATCTACTGATTTTTTTGCCATATTCAATTACCTCCCATTTTTTTCTATTGCTTCCATAACCATTTCTGCATTTAATTTTTTCATACAATTAAAATGTTTCTGTGGGCACACTTTATCTCCATGTAAACTGCACGGTGAACAGGGTTCATTTAAATAGATTAATACATTTTTTCCATCATACTCAAACATACCTGGGCTAGTTGGACCAAATATAACAAAAGTTGGGCATTTTACCCCTCTTGCTATATGAAATGGTCCAGAATCATTTGTAACTAAAAACCTAGCTTTAGAAAGTAGTGCTCCACTCTCTTTTAAAGTTAATTTTCCAGCTAAATTTATAGCAAACCCATCTGCAAGATTTTTAATCTCCTCACACATTTCATACTCATTACTTGACCCTATTATAATTGGTTTCTTCCCATATTTATTATAAAGGAGTTTTGACAATTGTGCAAACCCTTCTTTAGTCCATTTTTTAGTTTCCTTTGAAGCTCCTGGGGCTATCATTGGAACATTGTCATATTCTATACAAAGTGTTTCCAATTTTTCTAAATCTTTTTTTTCAAAACTAAAAGTTAAATCCTCACCATTGTACTCTAACCCTAGAACTTTAAAAGCACCAAAATAATTTTTAATAATTGTATCATCCACTTTATATTTTATTGCCTTGGTTTTAACTAAAATACTTTTTAATAAACTTCTTTTTTTATACGTATATGTTTTACTTCCAATTGTATTACTTATAACTTTTGATCTCACTTTAGCATGCAAATCAAATACATAATCATAATTATTTAATTTTAATTTTTTTCCAAATGCTATCATATTTTTTAAACCATCGTGCCTTTTTTTGTTAAATAAAATTAAATTATCTATATAAGGACATCCTGATATTGCATCTTTAAAATTTTCCATAACTAAAAAATCTATAATTATATCTGGATACTTTTTTTTCAGTTCCTTTAAAACAGGAGTAGTCAATATTACATCTCCTATAGAACTAAGTCTTATTATTAAAACTCTCAATTTATCTTTCCTTTCCTCGAATTGCTTTTTTCACTCTTCCAATCCAATGCAGGTAACTATTTAAACTTTTTGCCAATTTATAACTTAGAGTATTTTTATCATAAATATCAATCTCTTTATGACAACTTTCTTCTAAATATATAAATTCGTATGCCTCCCCTGCTTTTCCATATTTATTTTTCATTAATTTTGCATCTATTAAATAAATTTCATTATTTTCTACTATAAAATTACTTAATTGAGAATCTCCATGTAAATAACCTTTAGCATGTATTTTTCTCAATTCTTTTTCCACTAGTTTTAAATTTTTTTGAGTTGCTGGTTTTCCAGATAAATACGAACTCACTAAAAATGAATCAACACATATTCCAAAAATTTTCCTCTCCCAATACATTATAGGAATAGGTCCTTTAAAACCATTCTCTTTTATTTTTAAATAATTTTCATATTCTCGTTTACTTTCACTTCCCCTAATTAGGGAAGTTATTCTTTGCCATATACGATTATTCTTTTCTTTAGGAATTTTATAAACATATTTATTTCCATCAATATCAATTAATATAACCTTACTTCTATCGTCATTTTTTAAATCTTTAATAACTTTAAATTCTTCTCTCTTAATTTTATTAACTAAATTAAAATCCGCTTCGCTATTACATAATATTTTTTCCATTACACCCTCTTCAAAATTTGTAGAATTTTTTCATAGACTTGTTTTGGTTTTATATCTAACATACATTTAAAATGACCTTTTGGACACTTATCTCCTCCGTGTATTGCACACGGTCTACAAGAAAGATTTTCAATTTCTAAAACTTCACTATTTTTACTCCATGGAAAAAATCCAAACTCTTTCACAGTTGGGCCAAAAATTGCAAGAATTGAGGTTTTCTTAAAAGCTGACGCTATATGTATCGGTGATGAATCATTTGTTAAAACTACTTTAACTCTTTTTAAAACCTCTGCTAATTCTAACAATGTTGTTTTTCCTCTTAAATCTAAAACACCTTGTTGAATATTTACATTTAAATACAACTCATCTTTACCACCAATAACAATAACTTTCTTACCATTTTCTACTAGCAAATCAATTACTTCATTAAAATATTCTAAAGGCCACTTTTTTGTAAACCACTTACTTCCAGGAGCTACTGCTATAATCTCTTGATTGTTAAAATTATTTTCATTCCAAATCTTGTCAACTGCATCAATATCTTTTTTATTTGGATATAATTCTATTGGATATTTTTCTCTTGAATTAGATGGAACCTCTCCTATAAATGACAATAATTTATCCACTTCATGTTTACTCTTATCATAACTTATTTTATCAGTGAATAAGCAAGATCCACTTGCTATATCGTAACCAACTCTCTTAGGAGATCTTGTCAACCACGCTAAAATAGAACTTCTTAAATATCTATGAGGTGTTAAGACCATGTTGAAATTTTCATATCTCAATCTTCTTCCTAAAGCCAATAGCCCTTTAACTCCTGAATGGCTTCCTCTTTTATCATATTCTATTATCTCAGTTACATTTGGATTATTTCTCAAAATAGTGGCACCAATAGGAGTAGTTACATAAGTAATTTTTGCTTCTGGGTATACCTCTTTTATTCTTTTTAATAACGGTGTTGATAAAACAATATCTCCTATAAAAGCTGTATGTATTACTAATATTTTCACGCTTATCTCTCCAATCTATCTATTATTGCCTGAACTATTTTCTCTTTAATATTTTCATTATAAGAATCAAAATCTTTATGCTTATAATTTTCTTTTGTATTTTCATCTGGTATTATATATGTAACATCTTCATTACCAAAAATACCCCACCTCATAGGACTTTGAGTTGCTTTTTTAGGATATAAAGCTACTATACTTTTTTGTAAAGAACCTGCTATATGAGTTGGTCCTGTTGAACCTCCAAAATAAACTTTAGCTCTATTTATAACTGCTCCTATATTTAAAAGTTCTCCTCCATTTGCAAATAGGTATACTCTGTCTCTTCCTATTTTTTCTAAAAGCTTTAATCCTCTTTCTTCATCCGAAATATGTGCTGTTACAATTACATCAATATTTTTTTCTCTATCTATAACTTCTCTTAAAATATCTGCATACTGATCATCTGTTATATTTTTTGCAGAACCACCCATAAACGGATTTACAACTAACACTTTATCTCCAATACTATTATCTTTGAAAAATTTTTCAGCAGCTTCTAAATTACTTTTATCTAGAAAAATCTGAGTATTTATTTCAAATCTATCTTCAAAAAGTTTTTTATCAAGTTTTTTTATTAAATCTAAATTGTATTCTGCTTCATGTTTTATTGATTTAGATCTTTTTTGTAAAACACCTTTATTAAAAGTAAAAAAAGATTTTATTTTTGATAAAGGTCCTATTTTTATTTTAGCTTTACTTGCTTTTGCTAATTCCATTACAAAATTATCAACATATAAAGCTATAAAAACATCGGCATTAAAATATTTTATTTTTTCTAAAAGTTCTTTTTGTCTGTATCTATCTATTTGAACAACTCTATTTATATATGGCAAATTTTTTACTATATTGTAGTTATAATTTCTCACTAATAAGGTTATTTCAGCTTCAGGATACATTTTTCTAATCATAAAAAAACTAGGAATTGATAGAATTAAGTCACCTATTTTATCCGTTCTTGCTATTATTATTCTTTTGTAAGTATGAGCCATTCTTATACATCTCCCTCAGTTTAAAATATTTTATCATAGAATACATCGAACTTGTTGATGCTATGACAAAGCCTTCAATACCATCTAAAAATCCTAATCTAAAAATATACATTTTCAAAAATTTATATATTGGATTTACTACTATATCTAATATACTCACTTTTTTATTTTTTTTATAATAGTCCTTTGCACCTTCTGTTGTATATCTATTAAATCTATTAAAATAATCTTCCATAGTTAAATATGAATGATGATATATATTTTCTTTTATTTTAAAGATCTCTTTATTTGCTTTAAATTCTTCGTGAACTATATTATCATTAAATTTTCCAGAACCTTTTTTAAATAATCTTATTGCATAAGATGTTCCCCATCCTCCATGCTTTATTTGTTTTCCAAAGCAAACTGATAACCTATTTATTTTAAAAATCTCTTTTTTATTGTTAATATCTGATGTTATTTCTATTATCTTTTTTTTTAACTCTTTTGATATCTCTTCATCTGCATCTATATTTAAAATCCAGTCATTTTTACACTTCTCTATAGCTAAATTTCTTTGTGGTCCATAGCCCTTCCAAGATTCTATATAGAACTTTGCACCAAACTCTTCTGCTATACTCTTTGTAGCATCTGTTGATCCACTGTCTACAATAACTATTTCATCCGCCAATCCTTTAACTGATTCTAAAGTTTTTCTCAATATTTTTTCTTCATTAAAGGTTATCATTGCAACAGATATCTTCATTTTTTCACCCTTTCTTTTTTACTACTTACTCTTAATTATACCAAATAATATGTTAATTTACAAAAAAGTTTTGTAATAAAAAAAGAGATAAGGTACTTCTACCTTATCTCTAAATTTCAAAGAATTACTTAGCTTCAGCTGTGAAGTCTAATGATGCAAGTCTTTGATATTGTCTCCATCTTCTTTGAGACTCTGATTTATTTTTAGCAAATAAATCTTTTGCATGTTCTGGTTTAGATTTTGCTAATGTAGCATATCTAACTTCTCCCATTAGATAATCATTGTAATTATCCCAGTTAGGTTCTTTACAATCGATTTGAAGAGGGTTCTTTCCTTCTTTTTCTAATAATGGATTATATCTGAATATTGGCCAGTATCCACACTCTGTAGCTTTTTTCATCTCAAGTTGACTGTTACCCATTCCATTCTTTAATCCATGACTTATACAAGGAGCATAAGCTATGATTAATGATGGTCCTGGATATGCCTCAGCTTCAGCAATTGCTTTTAAGTATTGAGCTTGGTTAGCTCCCATAGATACTTGTGCAACATAGATATGTCCGTAAGACATTGCAATAGCAGCTAAATCTTTCTTCTTATTAGGTTTTCCTGCAGCTGCGAATTTTGCTACTGCTCCTGTTTGAGTTGATTTAGATGCTTGTCCTCCTGTATTAGAATAAATTTCAGTATCCATTACTAAAACGTTAACGTCATCTGAAGAAGCTAAAACGTGGTCTAATCCTCCATAACCGATGTCATAAGCCCATCCGTCTCCTCCAAATATCCATTGTGATTTCTTAACAAGATATTGCTTTAACTCTAAAATTTCTGTTGATACTCCACAGTTACATGCTTCTAAAGCTGGAACTAATCTATTTCTGATTTCTTTAGTTTTATTTCCATCTGCTCTATTTTCAATCCACTCAGCAAACATTGCTGCAACTTCTGGAGAAACATTTGCCATGTTTTCTTCCATTATTGTTTGAATTCTATCTCTCATTGTTTCAACAGCTGTTGCCATTCCGTATCCAAACTCTGCGTTATCCTCAAATAATGAGTTACCCCATGATGGTCCTTCTCCACAGCTATTTGTTGTATATGGAGTTGATGGTGCTGATCCTCCATAAATTGAAGAACATCCTGTAGCGTTAGCTATCATCATTCTGTCTCCAAATAATTGAGTTATTGCTTTAATATAAGGAGTTTCTCCACATCCTCCACAAGCTCCGTGGAACTCAAATAATGGTTGTGCAAATTGTGATCCTTTTACTGATGTTTTTGGCATAAACTCATCTTTATATGTTACTTCGTTGAATAAGTAGTCAGCATTTTCTTGCTCACCTTTTTCAACTTCTTGTCCAATAGGTACCATAACTAAAGCTTTCTCTTTAGCTGGACATACGTTAGCACATAGTCCACATCCTGTACAATCTAATGGAGATACTTGGATTTTATACTCTAATCCTTCTAACCCTTTTCCAATTGGAGTTTTTGTTTTTAACTCGTTTGGTGCTCCTGCTTTTTCCTCAGCTGTCATTAAGAATGGTCTTATAACTGCGTGTGGACAAACATATGAACATTGGTTACATTGGATACAGTTTTCAGATTTCCACTCAGGAACGTTTACTGCAACTCCTCTTTTTTCGAAAGCTGTTGTTCCGTTCTCAAATGTTCCATCTTCATATCCTAAGAATGTAGAAACTGGTAACTCTTCTCCTTTTAAAGCATTTATAGGTTTTGCAATTTTCTCTACAAATGACTCTAATTTAGATGTTGATCCACATCCACATCCTGTACAAGAGCAAGCTCCTTTTTCTTCAACAACTTCAGTTGTTAAGTTAGCCCATGAAGGATCAACTGTAATTTGAACTAATTCTCCAGCTCCTTTATCAATAGCTTCATAGTTCATTTTAACAATTGCGTCACCTTTTTTAGCATATGACTTTTCAGCATATTGCTTCATATAAGTTTGTGCATCTTCAAATGGAATAACATCTGCTAATTTAAAGAATGCTGATTGCATTATTGTATTAGTTCTTCCTGCTAATCCTATTTCTGCTGCTAATTTATTAGCATTTATAATGTAGAACTTAGCGTTTTTCTCTGCTAATTGTTTCTTAACTGAATTTGGTAAATGAGCTACAACCTCATCTTTATCCCATACACAGTTTAATAAGAATGTTCCACCTTGCTTTAATCCACCTATCATATCGTATTGTGTTAAGTATGCTGGTACTGAACAAGCAACGAAGTTTGGTGAAGATACTAAGTAAGTTGATTTAATTGGATGTTTACCAAATCTTAAGTGAGATCTTGTTGATCCTCCAGATTTCTTTGAGTCATATGCAAAGTATCCTTGTGCATATAAATCTGTTTTATCTCCAATAATTTTAATTGAGTTTTTGTTAGCTCCAACTGTACCATCTGATCCAAGTCCGAAGAATAAGCACTCTCTTACTCCTTCTGCTCCTGTTTCAATGCTTGGTCCAACTTCAAGAGATTTGTAAGTTACGTCATCGTTGATTCCAACTACAAATCCATCTTTTGGCTCATCTTGCTTTAAGTTATCAAATACAGCTTTCATTTGAGCTGGTGTTGTGTCTTTTGAAGATAATCCATATCTTCCACCCACGATTACTGGAGCGTTTTCCATTCCATAGAATAATCCTCTAACGTCCATGTATAAAGGCTCTCCTAATGCTCCAGGTTCTTTTGTTCTATCTAGTACAGCAATTTTCTTAACTGTCTTAGGGAATACATTGAAGAAGTATTCAGCAGAGAATGGTCTATATAAGTGAACATTGATAAGTCCTACCTTTTCTCCTTTTCCTACTAAATAATCAACTGTCTCTATTAATGTTTCACAAACAGATCCCATAGCAATAACAATATGCTCTGCATCTGGTGCTCCATAATAGTTAAATGGCTTATAATCTCTTCCAGTTACTTTTGAAATTTCTTCCATATAGTTAGCTACAATTGCAGGTACTGCATCGTAGAATTTATTTTGTACTTCTCTAGTTTGGAAGTAGATATCGTCGTTTTGAGCTGTTCCTTTTGTTACTGGGTGCTCTGGGTTTAAAGCTCTTTCTCTGAAAGCTTTAATAGCATCCATATCTACTAATCTCTTGAATACATCAAAATCCATTACTTCAACTTTTTGAATTTCGTGTGAAGTTCTGAATCCATCAAATATATTCATGAAAGGAACTCTTGATTTAATAGCTGCTAAGTGTGCAACTCCTGATAAATCCATTACTTCTTGTACTGAGCTCTCAAATAACATAGCAAATCCAGTTTGTCTAGCTGCATAAACGTCTTGGTGATCACCAAATATTGATAACGCTTGTGCTGCTAACGCTCTTGCTGATACGTGGATAACTCCTGGTAAAAGTTCTCCAGCTATTTTATACATATTAGGCACTTTTAATAGTAATCCTTGTGATGCTGTATATGTTGTAGTTAAAGCTCCTGCCTGTAAAGATCCGTGAACTGTTCCAGCTGCTCCTGCCTCTGATTGCATTTCAACAACTTTTACTGGAACTCCAAACATATTTTTCATTCCTCTTGATGCCCACTCGTCAGTGTACTCAGCCATTGGCGATGATGGAGTTATTGGATAAATACCTGCTACTTCTGTAAAAGCATATGATGCATATGCTGCAGCTTGGTTACCATCCATAGTTTGCATTTTTTTAGCCATTTGAATTGTCCTCCCTTTTTTAATTGACTCTAAAGTTAACTCTATTTTACGAGTATTCTTATTAATTGTCAATTAAAGTTCTCGATTTTTTTAAGAAATTTTTAAACTAATTCAACCAAATATAATTTTTTACTGACTAATATGTTTATTTATTAAACAACTTTCAACACTTATTACTTTGTAGCGTTTACAATTTCGTAAGTATCTCTAGCTATTACTAACTCTTCATTTGTAGGTATTTTGAATGCTTTTACCTTAGATGTTTCTTTAGTTAAAAGAACATTTCCTTTTTGTCTCTTAGAGTTAACTTCTTTATCTAATTCAACTCCGATAAACTCTAATCCTCTTAAAACATCTTCTCTAACTTTTCCAGAATTCTCTCCAATTCCTCCTGTGAAGCAAATTGCGTCTACTCCACCCATTTGAGCTGCATAGTTTCCAACATATCCTCTTATCTTGTAAGCGAACATATTCTCAGCTAATAATGCTCTTTCATTTCCTGCTGCTGCTGCGATTTCCATATCTCTACAGTCTGAAGACTCTCCAAATACTCCTAAGATTCCAGATTGCTTATTCATTCTGTCGTCCATTTCTTTATCTGATAATCCTCTTTTATTCTTTATGAATAAAACTGCTGCTGGATCGATATCTCCACATCTAGTTCCCATCATAATTCCTTGTAATGGAGTTAATCCCATAGTTGTATCAATACATTTACCATTTTTAACTGCAGATATTGATCCACCGTTTCCTAAGTGACAAACGATTATTTTTGATTCAGCTGGATTTCCTAATAACTCTTGAGCTACTCCTGAAACAAATTTATGAGATGTTCCGTGGAATCCATACTTTCTAACTTTTAATTCTGTATAATCCTCATATGGTAATGCATACATGTATGCTTCTTTTGGCATTGTTTGGTGGAATGATGTATCGAATACTCCAACATTTGGCTTTCCTGGCATTAATTCTTGCATTGTTCTAATTCCTAATAAGTTTGCAGGGTTATGTAATGGTGCTAACTCTGAACACTCTTCCATAGCTGCCATAACTTCTGGAGTTACTAATACTGATGAAGCAAATTTCTCTCCACCGTGTACTACTCTGTGACCTATTGCATCAATCTCTTCTACTGATTTTATTACTCCATATTCTGGATTTGTAATAGCATTTATTACTAACTCTAAAGCTTCCTTGTGAGTTGGCATATCTTGCTTTATTTCGATTTCAAAATCGTTAGCTGGAGTTTCATACTCCATTTTTGATCCTTCGATTCCTATTCTTTCGCAAAGTCCAATTGCAAAAAGCTCTCCTGATTCAGGATTTAATAATTGGTACTTTAGAGATGAACTACCACAGTTAATAACTAAAACTTTCATTAAATTTACCACCTTAATTTTATTTTTTATTTTAATATATTTGATTTGTAAGGAGTTAAAACTCCTTACAAATTTTTACCTTAATTTAAATTATCGTCTATTACTTTCCAGCTTGTACTGAAGTTATTGCAGCTAAATCCACGATATCTTTAACTGAACATCCTCTTGATAAGTCATTTATTGGAGCTGCTAATCCTTGAATTAAAGGACCATATGCCTCTGCATTAGCTAATCTTTGAACTAATTTATATCCAATATTTCCTGCTGCTAAGTTAGGGAATATTAATACATTAGCTTTTCCTGCTACTTTAGAATTTGGAGCTTTTTTAACTCCTACTGATGCTACTAAAGCCGCATCCGCTTGTAACTCCTCTTCAAATGCGAAATCTGCATTTCTTTCTCTTAAAATTTCTCCTGCTCTTTTTACAACGTCTACTGAATCATGCTTTGCTGATCCTTTTGTAGAGAATGACATAAGTGCAACTTTTGGATCTAATCCAGCTACTGTAGCTGCCGTTATAGCTGCTTCTGATGCGATATCAGCTAATTGCTCTGATGTAGGCTCAGGAATTACAGCACAATCTCCAAATACTAAGATTTCTCCATAAGTTTCTACATTATGCTTTAACTCCATTAAAAATACTGATGATACTGTTTTTACTCCTGGTTTTGTTCCAACAACTTGTAATCCAGCTCTTAAAACATTTGCTGTAGGTGAATCTGATCCTGAAACCATTCCAGCTACATCTCCCATTTTAACCATCATAGCACCAAAGAAGTTAACATCAGTTGTTAATAATCTTTCTGCCTCTTCTGGAGTCATTCCTTTTTTTGCTCTTAACTCACAAAGTTTCTCAACATATGAAGCTAATTTATCAGTAGTTTTTGGATCGATAATTTCAACACCATCTAAAGATACTCCTAAATTTGCAGCAAATGTTTTTATTGTTTCTACATTTCCTACTAATACTGGAGTTCCTAACTTCTCCTCAACTACTCCTGCAGCTGCTCTGATTACTCTCTCATCAGTAGCCTCAGGAAGAACTATTTTGTTTCCTAAAGTTTTTGCTTTTTCTTTAATTTGAACTATAATGCTCACTTTAAGTCCTCCTTGATTTTTATTAAATAAATTGCACATTTTTAACTATACTGTAATAGTGCTCATAATTTTCAACTATATATTAACAAATTTTATATATATTTACAACAGAAATTCTATTTTTTTTAATATATTAGTCAAAAATAGCTTGTATGTACTCTTTACTATTAAACTCTCTTAAATCCTCTATTCCCTCTCCTACTCCTATATATTTTATAGGTTTTTTAAGCTCTTCAGAGATGCTAAATAGTATTCCTCCCTTAGCTGTTCCATCTAATTTAGTGACAATAAATCCTGTTAATTTTGTCACTTCGTTAAATACTCTCGCTTGAATCAATCCATTTTGTCCTGTAGTTCCATCTAAAACTAAAATTGACTCGTAAGGTTGATCTCCTATTTTTTTCTTTATAATATTATTTATTTTTTCTAATTCTTTCATCAGATTATTTTTATTATGTAGTCTTCCTGCTGTATCGATAATTACAACATCAGCATTTTTATCTTCTCCAGCCTTTAAGGTATCAAAAACAACCGCTCCTGGATCTGCTCCTTCTGGATGCTTTACAATCTCAGCTCCTGCTCTTTTTACC
Organism: Cetobacterium sp. 2G large; assembly: GCF_014250655.1. Lineage (NCBI taxonomy): Bacteria > Fusobacteriati > Fusobacteriota > Fusobacteriia > Fusobacteriales > Fusobacteriaceae > Cetobacterium > Cetobacterium sp. 2G large. The sequence continues at coordinate 1,342,115 of NZ_JACHTH010000005.1, forward strand.
CATTCTTCTAATTGCTCAACTGCTGCTGCTCTAAACGTATCCGCTGCACCTATTACAACTTTTTTACCATCTTTAACTAATTTAGCTGCAATTTTTCCAATAGTTGTAGTTTTTCCAACTCCATTTACTCCAACTATTAATATTACGTTCATTCTTCCAGGTTGAATATCTAATTTAGTATTTTCTGTAATCAAATATCCTTCTAATACATCTTTTAATACTGGGTATACATCTTCAGGTTTTTTAACTCCTCTAGCTTTTACTTCTGCTTTTAAATCTTTTACTATCTTCAAAGTCATTTCAATACCAATATCTGATTGTACTAAAGTATCTTCTAACTCTTCATACATCTCACCATCTACTATTGATTTTCCTGTAAAAATATTTTTTAAAGTTCCAAACAGTCCCTCTCTTGATTTAAATAATTTTTCTTTTAAAGATGTAAAAAAGCTTCTTTTTTCAACTTTTGGTTTTTCTACGTAAACTACCTCATCTTTTGTTTCTTCCTGATCTATTGTTGACTCTTCCTTTTCTTCATCATCAATAGCTTTTTCTACAGCTTCATCTATTTTCTCTTCTTCATCTATCTTCTCTTCTTTTTGTTCTTCAAGAGATTCTAGCTCCTCTTTTACCACTTCTTTTTCTAACTTTTCTTCTTGCTCTTCGACTTTATCCTCTTTTTTTCTACCGAAAAGTTTATTAAAAAATCCCATTATAGTCCTCCAAATTATTTAGAAATTATATGTCTTACGGCTAGTATCCCCATTACTGCAGCTATATTTAATCCACTTCCGTATCCTGAGCTGTCTCCTGCGGCATATAATCCTTTTATATTAGTTTCCATATTAGCATCTATTTTTATTCTTGTACTTCTAAATTTTATCTCAGGGAAATATAGTAATAAATCACTTGATGCAAATCCAGGAGTTATTTTGTCGTGAACTTCTATAAATTCTATAATATTATCTAAAATTCTCTTTGGACATGCTAAAGCAATATCTCCAGCTACGTAATCCTCTGTTGTAGGAATTATATTTAATCTAGCTATAGATTCATCTGTTGATCTTCTTCCCACTTTTAAATCTCCGTAAGATTGCATTAATATCTTACCACCAGTTAACATTGATGACATCTTCGCTATAGCAGTTGCATATTCAAATGGTTGCTTAAATGGTTGTGTAAATGTTTTTGTACATAATAAAGCTAAGTTTGTATTTTGAGATTTCTTATCTTTATATGCATGGCCATTTGCTAACACTACATCGTCACTATGCTTTTCTGCAGCTATAAATCCACTTGGATTTGAACAGAAAGTTCTCATCTTATCTCTATATTTTGTTGTATGATAAATCATCTTTGCTTCGTAGAAATTTTCGTTAATATCCTTCATTACTAAATCAGGTATCTCTACTCTTACACCTAAATCAACTGCACCTGTCTCATATGATACTCCTGACTCTTCACACATCTCCATCAGTTTTTTTGCACCACTTCTTCCAAGTCCAATTACAACATTTTTTGCGAAGTAATTTTCAACTTCATCTTTTTTATTTTTTACAGTTACTCCTTTTATTTCACCATTCTCTATTATTAATCCTTCAGCAGATCTTTCAGTTATAAACTCTACACCTTTTTCTAATAAAGAATTTACTAATTTTGTATATAGTTCTCTTGATCCATCTGTTCCCAAGTGCATTGTTGGTGTATCTACTAACTGTACATTATTTTCAATACATCTTTTCTTTAAATCTAACATAACTTGGTTGTACTCTAAACCAGATGGTTTTTCATCAAATCCAAAATCTTTATATATATCTGCTACATATTGAATAGTTTCATTTACAATTACTTTTCCAGTTAAAACATGAACATCTCCACCAACTCTATAATCCATATTAAATTTAGAGTCCGAAAAAGCTCCAGCTCCTGAAACTCCATAAATTATTGCACAAGTTGGACACTTTACACATGTTCCTAGCTTTTCTTTTGGACAAACTCTTTGTGTTAACATTCTACCTTTGTCTAAAACTAAAATCTTTAAATCCTTATTCTTTTTAATAGCTTCGTAAGCTCCAAAAACCCCAGCTTGTCCTCCACCTAAAAATATAATATCGTACATTTGTTTTCCTCCATTCATGTTCTACTGTCTAATCCAGTTTACTTTTTCTATATAAATATCCTCAGGTAAATTAGGATGAATCTCTCCTGTTCTTTGAGAATAATTATAATTCCAACCACCATTTTTATTTGTATTTTCAAAATCTTGTACATCATAAACTTCATTTGATGCAATTATTGAGTTACTACCATAAGTCTTAGCCAAAGTTTTTCGTCCATAAATATCTGCAAAAGATATCTTCTGTCCTTTTTCATTCACATAATCTAAAAGGTGTAAGTTCATATTTACCCCTGGTTTTGTTAACTCAGGATAACTCCCTGTCAATTGATAGTATTTCTCTAAAGCTATTCTAAGTTCTTTTGTACTTCTCACTGTTTCATCAATTTTGTACGTTCCTGTTAAATCATCGATTCCTCTCATAGCAAGATAGATAAATAAAATTGTTACTGCTATATTTATAATCCAATTTAGAGTAGTTATTCTTCCGTCTTTTTCCATCCCTTTAGAACCTCATTTTTATCTTTTTGGCTTTATAAAAGCTTCTCTAATAATTATTTCTCCACCCTTTGGTGATGTTATTTCCACTTTTAAAGGCCCTCTTTTTACAGATAACCATCCTAGTCCTTTAAAGACTAACTCTTCCCCTGTTTCCACTGTATAAACTTCTACATCTTTTTCTAAAGAGTTAAATTCATCTCTACAATTTTCACACGGTGGAGTTAAAAAGTCTGCTTTTTGCATTAACTCTTTTGCTTTTTCTACATTTGTTTCATGGAATGTTACATCTTTAGATGCATATAATGAAAATATCGGTTTTAAATCGTCATCGTTTAAAACTCTCATTTGAATCATTCCACCAATTAATATAACTCTATCTTCTTGAACTTTATAAGTTTTTCTTGAAATCTCATTAGCAGGAATTATATTTTGATTACACTCTTGACATACAAAATCAGAAAATCTTCCACTAGGAATTAATCCCGGAGTATCAATTAAAGTTATTTTTGAGAATGGAATCTCTGTTTTAACACTTTTTAAAGTTGTTCCTGGGAATTTTGATACTGTTACTCTTTTAGCACCTATAAGCTTATTTATAATACTAGATTTCCCAACATTTGTTACTCCTAAAACTAAAGCTTTAGCTCCATCAGGATAAAAATGCTTGATTTTCTTAAATATTCCATTTATTCCATATCCATTTTTAGAACTTACTATAGCTATGTCTAAAGGAGAAATTCCCTCTTCTCCTAATCTTCCTTTAACCCAATCTGCAACTTCTGATGGATGTTTTTCATCTGGTATTAAATCTAACTTATTAATTACAACAATTGATTCCATCTCTCTTAAAATGTCAAGAATCTCATCATCAAATGATCCTTCAAAATCGATAATATCAAAAACAGGTATTGCTACATCTGCTTCTGCTAAACTTTTTTTAACTTCTTGTCTATAATCCTCTTTTGTCATTTTTATAGGAATATACTGCCCATAATTTTTTATCTTAAAACATCTTTGACAAAGTAGTTCTTTATTATCCCCTTCTAAAACTGATTTCGGCAAATATCCATTAGAATTAGGATTCTCTCCTTGAAGTTCAATTCCACATCCTATACATTTTTTCGTCATAAACTCTCCTTCAATTTATAATATTAATATTTTTCTATCATTTGATTTCTATCTCTTTAGACAGTTCTTTTCTTCTTTTTTTCTCTAAAGCTTCTAAATATATTTTTGTTGAATCTAAATTTGAGTGACCTAATAATTTTTGTAACTGCAATAAGCTAATACCATGCTCTAACATGTGAACAGCAAATGTATGTCTAAAACTATGTGGACTTATCTCCTTTGTTATTCCTGCTTTAACACCGTATCTATCTATAAGTCTTCTTAAAGAACGGTCAGTTAATCTTCCACCAGATCCGTTAACAAAAAGTATCTCTTTATTATATTTAGATCCTAACTTTTCCTTTTTAGCTACTATATATCTTTTGAAGAAATTTTTTGTTCTCTCACTAAAAAATACAGTTCTATATTTTTTAAAACTTGTTACAACAACTTCTCTACTCTCTAGATTAAAAACTTCTTCTCCTAAACCTAGTAATTCTTGTGATGTTATTCCACTTGAGTAAAGAAGTTCTACAATCAACCTATCTCTCAAGCTGTGATAATTTTTTAACTCTATTGCTTTTCTAAATCTTACTATTTCTTCTAATTCAAGAACTTCAGGAATTCCTCTATCATAGCTTGGCGCTACTATTAATTGAGCTGGATTACTTTTTATTTTCCCCGTATCCTTCAAATATTTAAAAAATGATTTTATAGATGAGATTTTTCTATTTAAAGATCTTTTTCCTATATCACACCCTTGAAGTTCTACTAAAAACTCTCTAAAATTAAATCCATCTATATCAGAAATTTTTTTTAAATCATTACATTTTATAATATATTCATTAAATCTATATAGATCTATTCTTAATGACTTTATTGTATTTAAGCTCTTTCCTTTTGCGAACTCACAATGATATAAAAACTCTTTTATATCCCCTAATAAATTAAGAGTATCCATCTCAAACTCCTTTTATTTCTCTTGATTTAACTTTTCATCTAAATATTCTAAAGCTATTTTTGATATTTTATTATACTTCTCTTTTTTATCTCTTATTCTTTCATCTAAAGATTTTATTACACCAAAATTAGGTCCCATTGGTTGGAAATTTTTCTTTTCCTCTGTAATATATTTAATAATTGCTCCAATTGAGCTTCTATCATCTAATATTAATGGTGCTTTCCCATCCATTTTTCTAAGAATGTTAGTTGCCGCCATTAATCCAGTAGCAATAGCACAAACATATCCTTCCCCACCTGTTATTTGTCCTGCAAAGTATATATCTTCATTATTTTTTAAATTTAATGCTGGTGTTAATAGCTTTGTTGAATTTATAAATGTATTTCTATGCATAACTCCATATCTTACAAACTCTGCATTTTCAAGTCCTGGTATCATTGAGAATACTCTCTTTTGTTCTCCCCACTTTAAATTTGTCTGAAATCCTACTAAATTATATAACTTTCCATCTTTATCGTCTTGTCTTAACTGAACTACTGCAAATTCCTCTTTTCCAGTTTTTGGATTTATTAATCCTTTTGGTTTTAATGGTCCAAATAGTAGAGTTTTAAATCCTCTTTGAGCTATTCTTTCAACTGGCATACATGCCTCAAATAATTTTTCCTCTTCAAACTTTTTTAAAGGAGCTCTTTCTGCTGATATTAAAGCTTCATAAAAAATTTCATACTCCTCTTTATTCATTGGACAGTTAATATATTCTCCTTCTCCCTTATCATATCTTGATTGGAAAAATACTTTATCTTTATCAATTGATTCTAAAGTTACAATTGGAGCTGCTGCATCATAAAAATATAGATATTCCTGCTCTAATGTTTTTCCAATATTTTTAGATAGCTCATCCGATGTTAATGGTCCACTAGCAACGATAACTATTTTATCTTTTGGAATCTCTTTCAACTCTTCATTTATTATTTCAATATTTTCCATAGAATGTAATTTCTCTGTTACCTTTTCTGAAAACCCTTCTCTATCTACAGCTAGAGCTTGTCCTGCAGGAACTTTAACTTCATCTGCAATTTCAATAAGTAAAGATCCCATTCTTCTTAGCTCTTCCTTCATTAATCCAGAAGCATTCCCTAAATGATCTCCTCCTAAAGAGTTACTACATACTAACTCAGCAAACTTTTCACTTTTATGAGCTTCCGTTGAAACTTTTGGTCTCATTTCATATAATTTTACTTTAACTCCACTTTTTGCTAATTGGTATGCTGCCTCCGAACCAGCTAATCCAGCTCCTATTACTATTACTTCTTTATTTGTCATCTGTTCTCCTTTTTTATACATACAAAAGTCTCGCCTACAAAGGCGAGTCCTTTTATCTACTCTTTTTTATCTTTTTCTAATTTCTTTATATTTTTACAATCAGGATATCCTGTACAAGCCAAGAATTTCCCCCATCTTCCTCTACCTATTTTAAATGGTCTTCCACATTTCTCACAATTTCCAGCATTTTTTAGAATCTCTTCCTCTTCTTTCTGAATTTTATCCATAATCCATTTCAGTTGAACTATTCCATCTTTTTCTTCAATTGAACCATTCATAAGAAGCTTTTTTACTTCTCCAGGTAAAGAAACTCTTTCGTTATCCTCTTTAAAGTTTTCACTCTCTAAATAACTACCAAAACGTCCTAATTTTAGAAGTAATCTACTTCCATTACTTAAAAACACATCTGTTAATTTTCCTTGTTTAACTCTTAATTGCTCTTCTAATAACTCTTTTACTTTTATATTTCCATTTTTAATATCTTCTAATGGAACTTCAATCCCTTTTAAAGAGTATTTTTCCTTACAATTTTCATCTGTACAACATAAATATCTTCCAAATCTTCCATTTTTCATAATCATATTTCCAGATCCACAAGGGCATGGAACATCTGAAGTTATTATTCTACTCGATTCCTCTTCAACTTTAATTTTATAAAGCTCTAAATCTTTTGAAAGCTTTGAATAAAAATCTTTTAATATCTCAATCCAATCTCTCTCTCCCTCTTCAACTAAGTCTAAACCATCTTCTAAAGAAGCTGTAAATTTAACATCCATTATATCTTTAAAGTTTTTTTCTAATATCGTTTTTATTTCGTATCCTAATTCTGTTGGAATAAAACTTTTACCTTCAATTACAACATACTCTCTTTTCTTTAGAGTTTCAATTATTGACGCATACGTAGATGGTCTACCTATTCCATCAGCCTCTAATTTCTTAACTAAAGATGACTCTGTTAATCTAGAAGGAGCCTTTGTCCAATCCTCTTTTATGTGTAATTTATTCAGTTTTAAGAAATCACCCTCATTTATTGTTGGAAACTCTCCTAGTGGTAATTCCTCTTCATCCTTAAACACTTTATAATACCCATCAAATATTATTTTGTTTAAAGTTCCTCTAAATTGGTAATCTCCATTTTCTAAAATTATTTCAAATTGCTCATATTGCATTGGTGCTAATTGAGATATCATAAATCTTTCCCATATCAATTTATACAATTTATACTGATCTGGAGCTAAATCTTTCTTTATTTTATCTGGCTCTAAATAAATATCTGTTGGTCTAACAGCTTCATGGGCATCTTGAATTTTTTCATCTTTTTTCTTCTTTACCCCTTCTTTACCTAAATACTCTTTTCCAAAAGTTTCAACTATATAACTTTTTGCCATTTCTTTAGCTTCATCAGATATTCTTGTCGAATCTGTTCTCATATAAGTTATCAAACCTTTTTGATTTCCATCTATACTTATACCCTCATATAATCCTTGGGCTACAGACATAGTTTTTGAAGCTGAAAATCCTAAATATGATGATGATAATTGCTGTAATGTACTTGTTTTCAATGGCAGTGGTGGATTTTTAGATTTTTTAGTTACTTTAGAGTTAATAACTGCATATTCTGAATTCAATGTTAACTGAACATTTTTTACAATATCCTCATCTGTAACTCTTTCGAATCTTTTTCCTTCTATTTTATAGAGAGAAAGATTCATCTTATTTTCAAACTCACCTTTTATATCCCAAAACTTTTCAGGAACAAACTTTTTTATTTTATCCTCTAAATCACATACTAATTTTAAAGCAACTGATTGAACTCTTCCAGCACTTGTATTCGAAGATATTGACTTCCATAAAAGAGGACTTATCTCATATCCTACTAGTCTATCAAGTATTCTTCTTGCTTGTTGTGCATTAACTCTATCTATATCCACTTTTCTAGGATTTTTTATGGCTTCTCTTATTGCTCCATTTGTTATTTCGTTAAACTCTATTCTATTAGCTTCATTTTCATCTAATTTTAATGTTTGAGCTATATGCCATGCAATAGCTTCTCCTTCTCTATCCGGGTCAGATGCCAAATATACTTTATCTGATTTTTTAGCAAGATCTTTTAAAGTTTTTATTACATCTCCCTTTCCTCTTATCGTTGAATAGCTAGGTTTGAAATCATCTTGCACATCCACTCCAATTTTACTTTTTGGCAAATCTCTTACATGTCCAAAGGAAGCTGTAACATGAAAATTATTCCCCAATATTTTTTCAATAGTCTTCGCTTTTGCAGGTGATTCCACTATTACTAAATTTTTTTTCGCCACTATTTTCACCCCTAATTTTTTCTCTATATACATTATTCGCTCTTAATTATATTAGAAATTAATAAAAAAATCAACCAAGGGTACCAAGTTTCCCATTTATAAACGTCTTCTGTAGTGTCCTGCTGGTAAGCTTTGAATATAACCCTCTATTTCTAACTCCATTAAATTACTCAATAATTCACTTGTTTCACAAGAAACTTCTTTTCTTATTTCTTCTAAATGCATTTTCGTTTTTAATACACTATATATTTTTAGTTTTATCCCAATTAATTTATTTAATTTTTTTCCATCTTCACTTATTTTTAACCAGCTGTACTCATTTAATATATCTTCACCAGATACTATCAATTTAGCTTGAGACAGCTTTATTAATTCATTACATCCTTGGGATAATGGATATGTCACATCTCCAGGAAAAGCAAAAACATCTCTTCCTTCTTCTAAAGATATACTCGCAGTTATTAAACTTCCTCCTTTTGAAGAGCTTTCAACTACTACAGTTCCTTTAGATAAGCCAGCTATTATTCTATTTCTTATTGGAAAATTTTTAGGTGTTGGTCTCATTCCTATTGGAAATTCTGATATTACTAATCCTTTTCGTTCTATTTCATCTCTTAATTTGATATTTGTTCTTGGATAAAATATATCTATTCCACATCCTAAAACAGCAATAGTATTACCTTTATACTTTAATACTTCCTTATGAACTATTGAATCTATTCCTAAAGCTAATCCACTTACAACAACTACTTCTCCATCAACTAAATCTTTAACTGCTCTTTCACAACAAAGTTCTCCATATTTTGTTGATCTTCTTGTACCTACTATAGAAATCATTTTATTTTTACTTAAAAGTTCTATGTTTCCTTTATAAAAAAGAAAAAGTGGAGGTTTTGCTATATTTTTCAAACTATCAGGATATCTATAATCGTTAATACTAATTAAGCCTATCCTGTTTCGTTCTAAATAATCCATAACCTCCAAATATTTTTCACAGTATTTTGAATTTTCTATCAATCTGGTATCGTCTGTGGTTAAATTCAACATATTTGTAAGTTTATCTAAATCAGCAAAAATATCTTTATATCGTTTATTACATCCCATTAAAGCTCTAATCTTACTATTTTTTAAACCCATTAATTTTAATCGATACCACTCCATCTGTCACCTCTTTTATCTAGAATATGTAGACGTTAACATATTACTTATCTCTTTTGACTGTGGATATAATCTTCTTCCTTCTTGTAAAACCTCTCTTGCTCTATCAATTTTCTTTTCAGCCAAGTAAATATCTCCTAAAGCTAAAAATCCTTCTACACTAGGCGCATAGTTCATATATATTTGAATATCATCTATCGCTTTATTGTACCTCCCTAAATTTCTGTACGCTAATCCTCTTCCTAAATAAGCTTCTTTCATACTAGGCTCAATACTAATTGCAACGCTATAAAAATCAATCGCTTTATTATAATCTCCAATAAATCTATAACTTGTTGCTGCTCCAAATAAATTTCTAGAGCTATCTATATTGCTACTAAAAATTTGAGCTGCTCTTTCATATTTTCTATTTCTAAAATATTGATCTCCTAAATAAAAAACCTGATTTTCATCTCCACTTATAGAGTTTATATAACTTTTAAAATATTTTTCATACTCTTTTAAAAGAACTGCCGCTTTATCTCTGTCATCCTCTCTCGCTATTTGGCTTTCTAGACTTTGAATATATGGTGGTCTTTGATCACCTAAAGCTATTAAACTAAGAAAAAGAAATAATATTCCTATTAATTTTTTCATTTTAAATAATCTCCTCTATTCTACTAATTATTTTTCCATTTTTTATAGTTGTCTCAATTGAATCTCCAAGTTTTACTTGAGAACTTTCTTTTATTACCTCATCACCTATTTTAGTTATACTGTAACCCCTTTTTAAAACATTTAAAGGATTTAAAGCAATTATTTTTTCTGTACACACTTCTAACTCGTGACTTTTATTTCTAAATATCTTTTTCATAATATCTTCGATTTTCTCTTCTTTTGATACTAACATTTGATTTTTTTCCTCTATAGCCTTTATAAAATTCTTTAGTACATAACTACTTTGTAACTGTTTTATCTCATCTTTTTTCTTTTTTATTACTCTATTGATACTATCTTTTACTCTTTTTTCTTTTTCTAACAATTGCTTTTCTATCTCTTTTTTTACAGGAATAGATATTTCTATTGCTTGAGTTGGAGTCGCTGCTCTAACGTCTGCTACTAAATCAGATAATAAATTATCTATCTCATGACCTACAGCTGATATTATTGGTTTTTCACTTTGAAAAAATGCTCTTGCTACCTCTTCCTCATTAAAAGCCCACAAGTCTTCAACACTTCCTCCACCTCTACCTGCAATAATCAAATCTATTTCCGGTATTTTATTTAATGTTTCAATACCTTTTACAATTTCCTCTTTAGCTCCTACACCTTGAACTTTAGCTGAATAAATATAAATATCTATATTTTCAAATCTTTTTCTTGTTGTATTTACTATATCATGAAATGCTGCTCCTGTATACGCTGTTACAATTCCTATTGCCTTTGGATATTTAGGTAAAACTTTTTTAAATAATGGTGAAAATAACCCTTCCCTCTCTAAATCCTTCTTTAACTTTTCTAACTTTGCAAACATCTCACCAAGCTTATCTTCTTTTTGTACATGTCTAACCAGTACCTGAAAATCTCCTCTAGCTTCATAGAAGCCAACATCTCCAAATATCTTTACAGAATCTCCCTCTTTTAAATCTTCAGCTATTCTTTTAAATTTATAATTAAATGCTGCACATTTTATCTGACTCTGTTTATCTTTTAAAGTAAAATATAAATGACCACTTTTATAGTATGTTACTCCTGAAAGCTCTCCCTTTAAAAAAAATTCTTGAAAGTTTGGGTTTTCATCTATATATCCTTTTACCATTTTATTAAACTCTGTTACACTATAAATTTTCTCTTCCATAGTCCACCCCTACATCTCTAATAACATCAATTTTAATTTGTTCATCTCATCTCTTTTCTCTATAGCTTTTTCAAAGTTCAATTCTTCAGATAATACTTTTATTTCCTTAACTAATTTTTTTATCTCCTTTTCTATATCCTCTTTACTTGTGAAATGCTTAGTTTCAACTATCTTCTCCTCTTCAGCTTCCCAATTAAATAACGATTCTGAAACTTCTCTAAAAATTGTCTTAGGCTCTATATTGTTTAATAAATTATATTCTCCTTGTTTTCTTCTTCTTCTTTTAGTTTCTTCGATAGCATATTTCATAGAATCAGTCATAACGTCACCATACAATATTACTCTTCCATCAACATTTCTAGCTGCTCTTCCTATTGTCTGAACTAATGATCTTTTACTTCTTAAAAAACCTTCTTTGTCAGCTTCTAAAATAGCAACTAATGATACCTCCGGTATATCAAGCCCCTCTCTCAATAAATTTATTCCAATTAAAACGTCAAATTCACCTTTTCTTAATCCTCTAATAATCTCAATTCTTTCTAAAGTATCTATATCTGAATGCATATACTTTACTTTAACACCTAAAGTTATATAATACTCTGTTAATTCTTCAGCCATCTTTTTGGTTAAAGTAGTTATTAGAACTCTTTCCTTTTTTAAAGCATTTTTTCTAATCTCATCTAAAAGATCATCTACTTGATTTTTAGTTTCTCTAACTTCTATAATTGGATCTAAAATTCCTGTCGGTCTAATTAGCTGTTCAGCTATGTGTCCATTAGATTTTTCTATCTCAAAATCTCCTGGAGTAGCTGAAACAAAAATTGTTTGACCACAATTTTCTCTGAACTCTTCAAATGTCAAAGGTCTATTATCTAGGGCTGATTTTAATCTAAATCCATTTTCAACTAAAGCTGTCTTTCTTGCTCTATCACCATTATACATCCCTCTTATTTGGGGAACACCAATATGAGATTCATCTATATAAACAATAAAATCTTTAGGAAAATAATCCATTAATGTATCTGGTTTGTCTCCAGGGTTTTTATGTGTTAAGTATCTTGAATAATTTTCAATTCCTTTACAGTAACCAACTTCTCTTATCATTTCTAGATCATAGTCTGTTCTTTGCTTTAATCTTTGAGCTTCTAAAAGTTTTCCTTTTTCTTCAAACTCTTTTACTTCTTTTTTTAAATCTTTTCTTATCTCCTCTATAATTCTTTCTTGTTCCCCCTCTTCTGTTACATAATGAGTAGCAGGAGAAATTGCAACTCTTTCTAAATTTCTTTTTATCTTTTGACCTGTCAATGTATTTATTTCAGAAATCTCCTCAATTTCATCTCCCCAAAACTCTATTCTATAACCATTTTCCATATAAGATGGATATATATCTACTACATCTCCTTTTACCCTAAACTTACCTCTTTCAAAAGCGATATCATTTCTTTCATATCGTAGTTCTATCAACTTTGATATCAACTTTTTTCTACTATAACCTGTTTTTTTATCAATTGCTATAGTTAAATTTTTATAAGTCTCTGGTGATCCAAGTCCATAAATTGCAGATACCGAAGCTACGATTATAACATCTTTTCTATTTATTAAAGCTGCCGTTGCCGCATTTCTAAATTTATCTATTTCATCATTTATAGACGAATCTTTCTCTATGTAAGTATCTGTTGTTGCTATATAGGCTTCTGGTTGATAGTAATCATAATATGAAACAAAATATTCTACTGCATTTTCTGGAAAAAAACTTCTATACTCTGCAAATAACTGTGCTGCCAATGTTTTATTCGGAGCTAATATCAATGCTGGTCTACCACTTTCTTTTATTATATTAGCTATTGTAAATGTCTTTCCTGAACCAGTTACCCCTAGTAATGTTTGATCTTTTACACCTTCATCTAATCCTTTAATTAATTTTTTAATTGCTTCTGGTTGATCTCCTGTTGGACTATATTTTGAATTTAATTTAAACATCTTTATGACACCTCCATTAAAATAGGGAGAGGTAACTCCTCTCCCTTAAAGTATCTCTAGTTATCGTTTAAAAAAATTGGAGTTTCAATTTTTAATATGTTTTTTCTCCCTTTGCTAGCTTCAATTAAAACAATACTTGAATCTTTATCTTTTGAATAATGAACAAATTTAACTCTTTTAACTGAAAATCCATTTTTTATAAGCTCTTCTGAAATTTCTAAAAATCTATAGCTTTTATGTACCATGAAAAGCTCACCTCTTGGTTTTAATAACCTTTTAGCGTTTGCTATAAACTCCTTCAAGTTAAGCTTTATTTCATGTCTTGCTATACTTTTTATATCTTTGTCATTAATTTCTTTTCCATCCAAAACCATATATGGTGGATTTGAAATTATATAATCATATGTATTTCCTTCTTGGATATTTTTTATATCCATATTAACAACTTCTATTCTATCCTCTAATCCATTTCTTTTAACATTTCTAATTGCTAAATCTGCAATCTCTTTTTGAATCTCTACCGCTTTTATTTTAGATATTTTATCTTTAGCACATAACAATACTGGAATTATACCATTCCCTGTTCCAATTTCTAATATTTTAGAATTTTTCTTTCCATTGAAAAAATTAGCTAATAAAACCGCATCAGTTCCAAATCTAAATCCTTCTTTTTTTTGAATTAAAGTGTACCCTTCATAAATATTAGCTATATCTTCATTTTCAAAAATCATTTTCTTTTATTACTCCTTTTCTAAAACCTTATGCTGCAGCTCTTCTGTTGATAAAACATTCTGTAATTTCTTTGCTTCTTTTTTATTAAATTTTATCTCATCAATAAGAACCTTCATAATTCCTTTTCCTTCAACATCTACATATAAAAATCCATTTAATGGACTTATACTTGTTACTTTTCCCTCTCCTTTTTGAGTTTTAACAAACTGATTTACAGCAGGATAAACTCTTAAAGCCTCTTCATATTGCTTATATTCATAATTTATACAGCAAAGTAACCTTCCACATACACCTGATATTTTAGTAGGATTTATTACTAGCCCCTGATCTCTAGCCATTTTTATTGATACTGAATCAAATTTATTTATAAATGTTCTACAACATAACTCTTTTCCACACACACCAATATTTCCAAGTATTCTTGCTTCATCTCTAACACCAATCTGTCTTAACTCTATTCTTAGTTTAAATATATTTGCAAGATCTTTTACTAAATCTCTAAAGTCAATTCTTCCCTCTGCTGTGAAATAAAATATTAACTTTGTTTTGTCAAATGTATATTCTGTCTCTATTAATTTCATAGGTAACTTATGATGATTAATTCTTTCTTTACAAACTTTAAACGCTTCTCTAGCTTCTTGACGAAGAACTTCATACTTTTGAATCTCTTCTTCACTAGCTTTTTTTATTACAGGTTTAAGTGGTAATACTAACACTCTTTCAGGAAGTTGCATTGGCCCACCATAAACAACACCAATCTCCTTACCTCTAATAGTATCTACTATTACTTTATCTCCTTTTTTATACTCTACTTCATCTACTATTTCAAAGCTATATCTTTTTTTTGTTGTTTCAAACATTACTCCTAATATATTATATAACTTATTAGGATCTGATACTACTTCCTCTTGAGTTTCCTCTTTTATATTCTCATTCTCTTTTATTGCTTTTTCATCTATATTTTTATCTATATCTAAATTTCCTTGTGTCATCTGTCCTCCCGCGAAAATCTTAACATTCTATAATATAAAGTATATCATATTTTTTATCTTTTAAGAATTTATTTTATATAATTTAATTGTTCTCTAACGACCTCTTCTAAATAATCTAAGGACTGAAAATTTAGCTCTAAATTTATGTATTTTAAATTGGGTAAGTCATTTAATATTAATTTTAAATTCCCTCTATAAATCTTATGTGGATCAAGATTTTTCATGTGTTCCCATTCAATTTTAAATTTTCCATTTCTATCTTCACTTAACCATTCTTTTATTTCGTTAGAAAAATCTTTTTCAAAATAATTTTTAAATTCTATTCCATTTATATGAACACCATATATAAATTTATTTAGTTCTTTTAATTCTTTTATTTTATTCAAAATATATTGATCTGCTTCTTGAAAACTCTTTATATTTTTTTCTGTGCATATTATATGAGATAAGTCTAATAAAAACCCTTTTTTTTCATACTTTACTCTTTCAAAAAAATATTTTGTTAATTCGTAGTCTTTTAAAGTTAATCCTGGCCATGGTAAATTTTCAAAAAGTAGTAAAGGTCCATCTCCTTTAAAAACTTCATTCACGATTTTCAAAGTTTCATCTAATACCTCTATAGATGTATAATCAAAGTTACATGTAAATATATCTTTAGGTCTTACGTGTGAAACATGAAAAACTAAATACTTTGCTTTAATTTTTTTAGCATCTTCAAATTGTTTTTTAAAAGTTTCTAACAAAATCTCTTTTTTAAAAGAACGATAATAATTTAATATCCCTTCATCATCATAAAAATCTTCTCTTACCTTTTCCATATCCTCTCTCCAAAACTCTAGCCAAGTCGGATAATATAATAGATGAACTCCTTTTACAGGATACTTTTCATAACTTTCTAAAGGTAAATGATCCCCAATTATTGTTTCTATACCTGTTATACCTTCGTTTTTTAATTTTTCATATATTTTTAAAAATTTTTCTTCCTCTCCATTTTTAGGAATAAAACTAAAACTTATCATTGGAAAGCACTTCCTTCATCTGTTTTAAAGATTTTAAAACTCTTGTTGATGGTCTATTAATCCCTTCGTCTACAAAATACACTTTTCCAGTTTTTATAGCATCAAGCTCTCGCCATTCTGGTCTAGTCTTTATATCCTCTATAATCTCTTTTCTATCCTCACCTACAAATATAAATTCAGGATTCTCTTCAATAATAGATTCTAAAGTCGGCGAAATCCATCCCTCTTGATTTTCAAATATATTTTTTCCACCAGCATTTTCTATAACATCATTTAAAAATGTTTTTCCTCCTGTTGTATATATAGGATTATTTAAAATTTCAAAGTATACTCGCTTTTGCCTTTCTTTTTGTGATTTTAACTTTTCTAATTCTTCAGCATAATTATTTTTTAAATTATCACTCTTTTTTCTCTCATTTAAAAGATTTCCAATTTCATCTATAGATTTTTTAACTTCTTCTAATGAATTTGGAGTTTTCATTACATAAATAGGAATTCCAACCTCATCAAAAATATTTAAGCTCTCTTTTCCTTTAGATAGATTGTGTTGGGATGTTATAACTAAATCTGGCATCAGTTCCATTATTTTTTCTTCATTCAATCTATCTGTATTTAAAATTCCTTTACCTTCTAATTCTTTAGATATTTTTTCAGAATATATATCTACTCCAGCTAAAATATTAACTAATCCCATATCTACTATTATCTCTGTATTTGATGGAACTGTTGAAATTATTCTCTCTACTTTTTCAGGAATTTCAACTTTACGACCAATTCCATCTACTAATATTCTTGAATATCCAATTGAAAATACAAATATATTTAACATAAATACCTTTTTTAACACTCGCCCACCTCTTCTATAAAAATATATTTTAATTATAACACATATGTAAAAAATGCTCTTCTCATATCTTGAAAAGAGCATTTTTTATTAAAAACTATATTTAAATCCAATATAATAATTTCTTTCTGGTGCAGGGTAGTAATTACGAGTTTTACTATAACTACTATATCCTACATAATCATAATATTTTTCATTAAATAAATTATTAATTCCAGCATTTATAACTAATCCATCTTGAAAATCATATACAAAAGTTAATCCACTTAATAAATAGCTATCTATTTTCTCTCTTTCATTGGCTTCATCATTACTATCGTAAGATTTTCCATAGTATTCCCAAGAGTTATTCATACTTAATTTTTCATTAAATTTATAATTAAAGTTTAATACTCCCTTTATATTAGGAATTCCAGGAATATCTTTCCCTTCTTTAAACTCTGTTTTCATATAAGTTATTGATTCCGATATTGTCAATTTATCAAAATAGTGTTCTAAAGAAAACTCTATTCCTTTTCTCTTACTTGTTCCATCTAAATTTCTATTTTTATTAAATTCATCGTTTTTATTTACTCCATAGAAAATTTCATTTTCTGTTTCTATATAGAATACTGATGTTGAGATATATGTATTCCCTACAAAATCCTTTACTCCAATTTCATAAGTTTCTGTTTTTTGAGGATTAAATTCTCCTGCCCAAGCATTTATTTCATCTGTATTAGGTGCTCTAAATCCTTTGGTATAACTTACATATGTAGATCCCGAATCAGAATATAAATAGCTTCCTGTCAGTTCTATTGCATCTTCTTTAAACTTTCTTGTTACAAATCTATCTCCCTTGTATTCAATATTTTGTCTTCTGTATCCTTGAGTAAATCTAAACTTCTCTATTGTAGAACTATTTATTATAAATCCACCTAAAGAGTTTTTTTCAGATTTTCCATTTCCATAAGCAAAATCTCTTGTCTCTCCCTGATAAATGTCTCCACCAAATACAACATAATTCTCATCTAAATATGAATATTTAAGTTGTGGCTTTAAATATTTAACTTCTGTCTTGTAATTACTTCCATTTGAAGAGTAGTTTTCATGAGCATATCTTCCTAATAGTTTAAATTCTAAATCAGAATTTATATTATATAAGTAATCTCCTACAAAATTATTTTTCTCTGTTTTTCCATCAATTCTCCAAGCATTTGGATTAGATTGTGTTCTGTCTTCATTAACTTCATCTTTAGTCAATGCTCCCGGAGCTTTAAAATCATTTTTAGAATAATTATATTTAAATTTTAACTCTCCATCATTAAGTTTATATCTACTTCTAAATCCAAAACTTTGTAAATCATCTTTAGAATAATCCCTATATCCATCTTTTTCTTTTTTCAAATAATCTACTTCAACTAAAAGCTTTTCTCCTATTTTAGTTCCATATGTAATTTGCTGTTTTTTTAATCCATAAGATCCTATTTCACTATTTAAGCTTCCATAATTTTTTTTATTTTCAGGTGCTTTTGTCACTATATTTATTGTTCCTCCAACTGCTCCATCTCCGTATAAAACTGAGCCTCCAGAAGGTATTACTTCAATTCTCTCTATATTATCTACTGGAATATTGCTTGTTTGATATCCTGATAAATCAATCGAATTAATTGGCGCTCCATCAACTAATACTATAACATTTGACTTTGCTGTAGGCCCTTGACCTCTTATATCAAAAGCGGCATCTGCTCCACCCATCTCTTTTACAATAACACTTGATACTAATTTTAAAGCTTCTGCTACTGTTTTCGCTCCCCTTTGCGTTATCTCTTCTCCTGTTAATACAGTTATATTTTTAGGTATATCTGCTATTGTTGTCTCTGTATTTTCACTCGTTATAACACTTTCTTCTAATTTCACAACCTTGTCTTGTCCCATTGATAAACTAGATGCAAGAATCAGTCCTGCAATATAAAATCTTTTTTTCATTTAATTTAATCCTCCCATTCTGTCACTCGCAGTTTATTTTTATGGCAGGTATCCTGACTCAACTTCATCCTCCAATAGCCCTTCCCAGTTTCCCAGTGGTTTATCTATTTTTGTCCATTTTACAGTGGCGTGACCGTTTAAGCTTTTCACTTAATTCCCTTTTAATTTATAAAAACCATAACGTCTTATTATACTATAATCACTTCATTTTTAAAAGTTTTAAACAATAAGTGAACAAAATATATTTTAAATTAACCTTGATTTATTTATATTTTTTAAGTACAATTTAGATAAAAAATTTTTTAAGGAGAGTTTATGAAAAATATTATCCCAGGTTATTTTTATATTTTTGACACTCCATTTGGTTTACTTAAAATTGAAGAATTAAATAATGAAATTATTAAAATTGAACTTAACAAACCTACTTCAAATAGAACTTTTAAGCTTACAAAACTTTTAGAAGAATCCTTTAAAGAGATTGATGAATTTCTAAAAGGCAAGAGAAAAAAATTTACATTTAAAATAAATCCTATTGGAACAGAGTTTCAAAAATCTGTTTGGAAAGCATTGCTTAATATTCCTTATGGAGAAGTTAAAACTTATAAAGATATTGCAATTGCTATTGGCAATCCTAAGGCATGTAGAGCCGTTGGATTAGCAAACAATAAAAATCCCATCCCCATAGTTATTCCTTGTCATAGAGTAATTGGTTCCAATGGTAAACTAACTGGATATGCCTATGGATTATCTATAAAATCCCATTTACTTAATTTAGAAAAAGGTGCAAAATAATTTCGCACCTTTTTTTAGGCTTCAACTACATTTTTAAAAACTACTTTCTCTACTATGTAAACTGTTATTAGATTAGTAAAAAATCCTGGTAATAACTCATACATATAACTATCTAATCCTAAAACTTTCCACATTAAAAATACAAACATTCCTACTAAAATCCCTGATAAAACACTTTTGCTATTTACATTTTTAAAATAAAGTACCGATATTATTGCTGGTCCAAATATTGTCCCAAAACCTCCCCAAGCATAAGCTACCAATGATAGTACTTTAGCATTTTGATTTAATGCAAATAGTAATGCTAATAAAGCTATTACAACAACACATAGTCTTCCAACCCACATTATCTCTTTGTCAGAAACATCTTTTTTCATATATTTATAAAAGTCTTCTGTTAAAGTAGTTGATGAAACTAACAATTGTGAATCTATCGTTGACATTATTGCTGATAATATTGCAGCTAATAAAATTCCTGCTACCCAAGGATTAAACAACTCTTTTATCATATAGATAAATATTTTTTCTGCATCTCCTCCTAACTCTGCAACATTTTTAAAAAGTGGTATTCCTAAAAGTCCAATTGCTATTGCTCCAATTAAAGAGATAATTACCCATATCATAGCTATTCTTCTAGATTTTTTTAATTCTTTTACATCACTTATACTCATAAATCTAACTAAAATATGAGGTTGTCCAAAATATCCTAGTCCCCAAGCTAAAGAAGACAATATTCCTAATATTCCTATATTCTCTCCATTTTGTTTAAATATATTAAATGAAATTCCTTTCAACTCAATTCCTTGTCTAACTGTCTCAATATCTCCAATTTTATAATATGCTGCTAACGGAACCGCTATTATAGCTAAAAACATTAGCCCTCCTTGAAAAAAATCTGTCCAACACGAAGCTAAATATCCACCCATAAATGTATACACGACTATTGTTACTGTACCAATTATTACTGCAACTTTGTAATCAATTCCAAGTATTGATTCAAATAGTTTTCCTGCTGCTACTAGTCCAGATGATGAATAAATTGTAAAGAAAAATAGTGTTCCTAAAGCTAGAACTTTTCTTATTGTTCCTTTATCATCTTTTAATTTTTTTTCTAAAAATGTTGGTAAAGTTAAGGTATCTTCTATTTCAGTTTCAACTCTAAGTTTTGGAGCTATAAATTTCCAATTTAAATATGTTCCCACGGTTAAACCTATTACAACCCAAATTTGTCCAAATCCTGAAAGATATACTGCTCCTGGTAATCCCATTAATAACCATCCACTCATATCACTAGCTTGTGCTGATAGCGCAGTTACCCAACTTCCTACTCCTCTACCTCCTATTAAGTAATCCTCAGAACTGGAGGTTTTTCCATAAAAATAAACTCCTACTCCTATTAAAAATAATAAATATGCTCCAAATGTAATAAATGTTTCTACTCCTATCATTTTATACTCCTCCCAAATTTTTAATAAAAATAAAAAAGGGTCACTCAAGTACAGTTTTGTACCTAAGTGACCCTCATCAAAAGAATCCTATTAAAAATAATCTTTTATTAAAAGTTATTTCCCCTTAGATACAGATCCAAAATCGTAACACAAAATGGATCTGTATCTAAACATAAACTAATGCTTAAAACACAAATCCCTATCTAGGGGGGATGGGTTGTCTATTTACACTATTTGAAATAACTTGATCTTTTCTCATTAGAACTCTCCTTTAATTTTTTATTTTCATTATGGTAACATATGAAAATAATTTTGTCAATTTTTATTTCCAAGTTAATATTCCCTCTTGAGAATTAAAAACTTTTGTGAATCCCTCTTCTAATAAAATTAAAGCTGCTGTTTTAGAACGAACTCCGCTTCTACAAAAAGTTATATACGTCTTACTTTTATCTAGCTCAATAACTCTTTCTTCTAATTCATGTAGTGGAACATTTAAACTATCTTCAACTGATTCTTCCCAGTATTCATCTTCTGTTCGTACATCTAAAAGTACTGTATTCTCCTGTGTTAGCAGTTCTTTTACTTCAATTTTATTTAATGTTTGATATTTTTTCATAATTGTTCCTTAATTAAATAGAGGTTTAATCTCTTCTATCCACGCTTTGATTCTATCAGGTGTTTCATTATCTTGATTACTTTCATCTAAAGCAAGACCAATAAATTTATCATCCACAACTGATTCAGTTTCTTCATAACTATATCCTTCTGTTGAAGTAAATCCTACCACTTTAGCACCTTTAGCTATAACTGCATCATATAATTTTCTCATTGCTCCAACGTATGACTCACCGAATGCAAATTGATTTCCTACACCTACGATTCCTACTACCTTATTAGTAAAATCTAAACTTTTTAATTTATCATACACATTTTCCCAATCTTTTTGTAGCTCTCCAACTCCATAAGTTGGTGAAACTAAAATTAGATTTTCAACATTCTCCATCTCATCAATTCCATTTGCTACATCAAAAACCTCGTATTCCTCTCCTCTTAAGTAAAACTCTATTTCATCAACTATTCCAGCTGTTATTCCTGATGTTGTTCCATAAAAAATTCCTATTTTTTTCATAATTAATTTCCTCCTAAATTTTTCAAACCAGTTATATCTTTTATAACCTCACTTGCAATTATAAGACCTGCTACAGATGGGACAAAAGATATACTTCCTACGTTATTTTGCTTCTCTCTATTATTCTCTAAATTCTTCGGTTTCATTGGTAGCTCTTTTGAAAATAGTACCTTTACCTTTTGAATTCTTCTCTTTTTTAATTCTGCTCTCATAACTTTTGCTAATGGGCAAACAGATGTTTTTGATATATCTGTAATCTCTAACATTGTTGGATTTATTTTATTTCCTGTTCCCATTGATGATATAATTGGAATTTTTAATTCCTTTGCTATAGTTATTAAATCTAATTTTGCTGTAACTATATCTATCGCATCAACAATATAAGTATATTTTTTATTTTCTGAAAAGAATATTTCTCTTTTGTCTTTAAAAAATTTCTCTTTATAGGCGTTTATCTTTATATTTGGATTTATTGATAAAGCTCTTTCTTTTATAATTTCAACTTTGTCTTTACCAACAGTATCTTGAGTAGCGATTATTTGTCTGTTAAGATTTGTTATATCAACTGTATCAAAATCAACAACTGTCAACTCCCCAACACCAGCTCTAACTAAAGCTTCTACTACAAATCCACCTACTCCTCCCACTCCAAATACAAGCACATGGGAACTGTTTAACTTATTTAAGTTTTCTGTACCTATCAACAACTCTGTTCTTTGAAAAATCATCTATTTACCAACCTTTTTATATTCTTTACTAATTACATAAAGATTATATACTAAACAACTATAAAATACAAGTTTTTCTTTATAAACTCTTGACATTTTTTCTAAATTTATGATATATATTTTATTAGCCACGTTATATGTGGAGTGCTATTTTTAAGGAGGATACAATGAAAAAAGAAACAAAAGTATTTCAAGCTGAAACTAAAGAACTTTTAAACCTTATGGTACACTCTATTTACACTCATAAGGAAATTTTTTTAAGGGAACTTATCTCAAATGCTAGTGATGCCACTGATAAATTAAAATTCAAGGCTCTTACAGATACTCATATCTTAGATTCTTCTGAAGAACTTTGTATAACTATTACTCCTAATGAAGAATTAAGAACTCTAACTATTACTGATCATGGAATAGGTATGACTTTTGAGGAAGTTGTAGAAAATATCGGTACTATTGCTAAATCTGGATCAAAAGCATTTTTATCTTCACTAGAAGAAGCTAAGAAAAATAATGATTTAAATATAATCGGGCAATTTGGAGTTGGTTTTTACTCTGCATTTATGGTTGCTGACAAGATCATTTTAGAAACTAAATCACCATATTCTGATAAAGGAGTTAGATGGACATCTACAGGTGAAGGAAGTTATGAAATTGAAGAGATTGATAAGACAGAAAGAGGAACTTCAATTACTTTATATTTAAAAGACAATGATGAAGATAAAGAATTTTTAAATGAATATAAAATCAAAGGCCTTATAAAAAAATATTCTGATTATGTTAAATATCCAATAATGTTAAAAGATGAAAGAATTAATTCAACTAAACCTATTTGGAAAACACCTAAAGATGAATTAAAAGATGAAGATTATAATGAATTTTATAAATCTACTTATCACGATTGGCAAGACCCTCTTTTACATTTTAACTTTAATGTTCAAGGAAATTTAGAGTATAATGCTATCTTATTTATACCACAAGTTCCTCCATACGATCTTTATACAAGAGAATACAAGAGAGGACTTCAGCTATATACTAAAAATGTTTTTATAATGGATAAATGTGAAGAACTAATTCCTCAATATTTTAATTTTATAAAAGGATTAGTTGATACAGATGATTTATCTCTTAACATATCAAGAGAAATTTTACAAAAAACTCAGCAATTAAAGGCTATATCTAAAAATTTAGAGAAAAAAATTATAAGCGAATTTGAAAAATTAATGGCTAATGACAGAAATAAATATATAAAATTCTGGGAAGTTTTTGGAAGACATATTAAATTTGGTGTTCATGAAAACTTTGGGTTAAATAAAGATAAATTAGAAAATCTTCTTCTTTTCAAAAGTTCTAAGAATTTAGATTATACATCTCTTAAAGAGTATGTAGACAGAATGAAAGATGACCAAAAGGAAATTTATTATGCAGTTGGTGAAAATCTAGATATTCTTCAAAAAATGCCTAAGGTTTTAAACGTTATCAATAAAGGTTTTGAAGTTTTATATCTTACAGAGGGTGCTGATGAGTTTGCTTTAAAAACTATGAACACTTTCAAAGAAAAGACATTTAAATCAGTTACTGAGGTAACTTTTGAAACTGAAGAAGAAAAAGAAGAAATTAAAAAACTTTCTGAAATAAATAAATCTCTTCTTGATAAAATAAAAGAAACATTAAAAGAAAAAGTTGTTGAAATCAAATTAAATCCTGAACTTGGAGATAGTTCTGTTTCTTTATCATCTAAAGGTGAAGTCTCTTTAGAAATGGAAAAACTTTTATCTCAAATTCCAGGTAATGAAGGTGTAAAAGCTGAAAAGGTTCTAGAAATAAATCCAAATCATCCACTATTCAACAAACTACAAAACGCTTCAGAAGCTGAACTAAAAGATTTATCAGATATTCTTTACAATCAAGGATTATTAATAGAAGGATTTGCTCTTGAAAATCCATTAGACTTTGTTACAAAATTGAATAATATTCTAAGCAAATAAAATAAGGGGTCTAATTAAATATTTGTGTAAACCTTCAAGTTGGGGTAATATTAAATTATCTAACTTGGAGGTTTTTTTATGAGAAGAAATATGTCTGAAGAAGAAAAGCAAAAAAGAATTAAAGTGAGAGAATTTTTGAAACAAAATCCTATCTCTAGTCCTGATGATCTTAATACTTTTTTTAAAGATATGATGAAGGTTATGATAGAAGAGTTTTATCAAGGAGAGCTAGAAGAGGAGTTAGGATATACTAAGTATGACTATCGAAATAAAGATTCTAACAACTCAAGAAATGGCTATAGCTCTAAGAAACTTAAAAGTAGCGCTGGTGAAATTGAGGTTAATGTTCCCCGTGATAGAAATGGCGAATACGAACCTCAAGTTGTCAAAAAACATCAAAATACAATTGGGCAAGACTTAGAAGCTAAAATAATTTCTATGTATGCTAAAGGAATGACAACTAGTGATATTGAGTCACATATCGAAGAAATCTATGGTTATCAAGTTTCGGATAGTTCTATTACTAGAATTACTGATAAGATCCTTCCTCTTGTTAAAGAATGGCAAACTCGTCCCTTAGAGGCAGTTTATCCAATTGTTTTTATGGATGCTATCCACTATCATGTAAGAAGTGAAGGACAAATTGTAAAAAAAGCTGTATACATAGCTATTGGAATTAGTTCATCTGGAGAGAAAGATGTTATTGGAATGTGGGTTGGAGAAAATGAATCTGCTAAGTTTTGGCTTAGTAAACTGAATGAACTTAAATCAAGAGGAGTTGAAGATATATTAATTGCTTGTGTTGATGGACTTATAGGGTTTGCCAATGCTATAGAAGCTGTCTATCCTCAAACTCAAATTCAGCAATGCATAATTCATCAGATAAGAAGTTCTACACAATTTGTATCATATAAAGATATAAAGGCTTTAATCGCTGATCTAAAGCTAGTGTATAAAGCGACTACAGAAGAGAGCGCGCTATTAAACTTAGAGTTATTCGACGAAAAATGGGGTAAAAAATATCCAAAGATTGCAATATCTTGGAAAAATAACTGGTCTAGATTATCAACATATTTTAAATATCCTCAAGAAATAAGAACCTTAATTTATACTACAAATACAATCGAAGGATACAATAGGCAGCTAAGAAAAGTCACAAAAAACAAGTCAGTTTTCCCAACAGATGATAGTTTACTAAAGATGCTTTACTTAGCAACACAAGACATTACTAAAAAATGGACAAGCCGTCAAAGAGATTGGGGGCAAATGATTTCACAATTTCAAATATATTTTGAAGGAAGAATTTAAAATTAAGCGTATGAATTTATAAAATTAATAAAGTGGAAAATTCGTCCACTTTGTTAAAGTTACACTAAAATATGTAAAAATGGATATTTAAAAAGGGATGACTTTAAAAAAAATCATCCCTAAAAAATATAAAATATTACTCTAATTTTTTAGAATTTACACAAAATTTGAAGAAGACTCAAAATAAGGAAGGGACTATCCCTTCCTTATTTTATACACTTTTTATTATTCCCATTTTATAGCAGTATAATAACTTTTTTAACTCTTTAACTTGGCTCTCTAAATCTTTTCCTATATCTGTATCTCTTACTTTTAATCTTTCTTTTTTACTATCTACAATCTCAGTTGTAGATTGAAAATCTAAACATTTTTCCACAGAATCTCCAATATTTTCAAATGGTTTATGACAAACTAATCTCTTTCCATGAGAATTGAATATTAGAGTATATCCTGCTATTCCTGTTGTAGATTGATAAGCTTTTGAAAATCCACCATCTATAAGAATTAATTTCCCTTGAGCTCTTATTGGTGTTTCACCTTTTCTTACCTTTACTGGAACATGGCCATTTATTATATGAGAATATTCATCTAGTATTCCAAACTCTTTTAATATTCTATCAGCAACCTCTTTGTTTTCAGAAAATTCATAATAATAATCATAATTCTCCTTATGACTCTCTTTATCTGAGAAAAAATATCTTTCAAAAGTTCTCATTTTATCTTTTCCAAAAAGTGGTGAATCTTTCCCACACCAAAGATACCATATAAAATCTTTACCTTGAATACTTTTTTCATCATAGTATCCCTCTCTACAAAGTTGATCACATCTTTCAAATAATCTTTTTCCTGAATATTTTTTTCCAAAAATATCTACCTCTCTAAATCCACCTTTTTCATCTAACGGCATACATCCATGAAATAATAGATTTGAGTTCTTTTTTAAATATACGCTTCCTTTTTCCAATAAAAACTTTATATGCTCTTGAAGTTTTTCACTATTTTTAAAACTTCTCATTAATCCCTCTACTACCTCTTTTTCTCTTTCATTTAAACTATAAAGATTATCTCTATCTAATGTTAAATATGAGTTATCTAAATTATGAAGTAGAAGTCTATCCTCCATATTAAATGTTGAATTTCTTTTTATTACTTCTCCCTCTAACTTAAATTGAATAATTGAGATAGCTTTATGCATTTTAGAAAGCAACTCTTCATCACTACTCTTATCTTTTGTTTTTGGTTTAAACTCACTACATAAATCATCACCATAAAACTCCATAGCTAAGGTTGCCAAAGGTAATAGATTTATTCCATATCCATCTTCTAATATCTCTCTATTAGAGTATCTCAAGCATATTCTAATAGCATTTGCTATACAAGCTCCATGCCCACAAGCTGCACCTACCCATAATATGTCATGATTTCCCCATTGAATATCCACATTATGGTATTTCATAAGTTTATCCACTATTTTATGTGGATATGGTCCTCTATCATAAATATCCCCCACTATATGTAATGTATCTACAACTAATCTTTGAATAAGCATGCTTACATTTATTATAAACTCCTTACCTCTTCCAATATCTATTATCGTATTTATAATACCTTCTATGTAATCCTTTTTATTTTGCTCTTCAGCACGCTCGTATAAAAGTTCTTGAATGATGTAGGAAAATTCTTTTGTCATAGCCTTTCCTACTTTTGATCTTGTATACTTAGAGGAAACTACTTTTAAAACTTCTAATATTCTTGGTATAGTTTTTTTATACCACTCTTCCATATCTATGCCTATAGATTGAATAAGTTCTATTTTTTCTTTAGGATAGTATATTACCGTTGCCAATTGATTTTTTTCCTTTTCAGGTAAATTTATAAATATATTTTCTATTTTTTCTTTTATTACACCTGAACAATTTTTTAAAACATGATTAAAAGCTTCATATTCCCCATGTATGTCACTTATAAAATGTTCCGTCCCCTTTGGTAAAGATAAAATTGCTTCTAAATTTATTATTTCTGTGGCTGTTTCAGCAATTGTTGGAAAATTTTTAGCTAAAAGTTTCAAGTATTTTAATTCTTCCTCTTTTATATTCATATCAACTCATCCTTTTTAGTATGGCACTTTGTGCTGATGCAACTATTGCAATTGGAACTCTAAACGGTGAACAACTAACATAATTGAATCCTAACTCATTGAAATACTCAATACTCTTAGGATCTCCCCCGTGCTCTCCACAAACTCCTATTTTTATATTTGGTTTTACGCTTTGACCTAACTCTTTAGCTAAAACTATTAATTTACCAACTCCACGTGTATCTATTGATTGAAATGGATCTCTTTTCATTATATTCTTAGCTTTGTAATGATCTATAAACTTTATAGAGTCATCTCTTGATATTCCATATGTTGTTTGAGTTAAATCATTCGTTCCAAATGAGAAAAATGCGCTTTCTTCAGCAATTTCATTAGCTATTAAACAAGCTCTTGGTAGTTCCATCATAGTACCTAATTTATAATCTATCTTCTCATTTTTTTCATTAAAAACTTTTTCAATCTCTTTTAAAATTCCATCTTTTATATATTTAAACTCACTAATACCTCCAATAAAAGGTATCATTATCTCTATTTCACAACTCCCGCCCTCTCCTTTACACTCAATAGCTGACTCTATTATAGCTCTTGCTTGCATCTCATATATCTCAGGGAAAGTAATTGCTAATCTACATCCTCTATGTCCTAACATTGGATTTTCTTCTTTTAACTCTTTTATTCTACTTTCAATCTCTTTCGGACATTTTTCTAATAACACTGCTAGTTTTTGTATATCTTTCTCTGTTTTAGGTAAAAACTCATGAAATGGAGGATCTAAAAGTCTCACATTCATAGGTAAGCCACCCAATTTATGGAGCATCTTTTTAAAATCTATTTTTTGAAGCTCTAAAAGTTTTTCTAAAGCTTTATCTCTATCATCTTTTGTATTAGCAATTATCATCTCTCTAACACTCCATATTTTTTCATCTTCAAAAAACATATGTTCTGTTCTACAAAGTCCTATTCCTTCAGCCCCAAAACCTTTTCCAACTATTACATCTGTTGGAGTATCTGCATTCATTCTAACTTCTAAAGTCTTAATCTCTTTACACCATTCTAAAAACTCTTTTAACTCTTCACTAAGCTCTCCCATTTTTAGTTTTATGGCACCTTTATAAATATCTCCATTATATCCATTTATAGATATAATCTCTCCTTCTTGAACTCTCTCTCCATTTATAGTAAAGAACTCTTCGCTAGAATCTATTTTTATCTCTTCACATCCTGTTACACAACATTTTCCCATTCCTCTAGCTACTACAGCTCCGTGAGATGTTGCTCCTCCTTTAACAGTTACGATTCCTTTAGCTAAACTCATGCCTTTGATATCTTCCGGGGAAGTTTCCACTCTTACTAAAATTACAGATTCTCCTTCTTTTATTTTGTCTGTGGAAAGAACTACTTTTCCCACAGCTACTCCCGCTGAACCTGGTAATCCTTTCCCTAGAAACTTTTTTCCAACTATATCAGCCTCCTCAAATGTCCCATTGAAAACTTGAGGTAATAATTCTGTATCTACCATTAATATAGCTTTTTCTTTAGTTATAATATTTTCATTTACCATATCTACAGCTATTTTTATAGATGCATTTGGACTTCTTTTTCCATTTCTTGTTTGAAGTATAAATAATTTTCCATCCTCTATGGTAAATTCAATATCTTGCATATCTCCATAATGCTTTTCCAATGATTTTGCAATACTTAAAAATTCTTCATAAATATTTGGAAGTTGGTTTTTCATTGTTTCAATAGAGTGTGGTGTTCTTATTCCTGCTACAATATCTTCTCCTTGAGCTTCTAATAAATATTCTCCAAATAATTCATTTTCTCCTGTTGATGGATTTCTTGTAAAAGCTACTCCTGTTCCTGATAGCTCATTAAAATTACCAAATACCATTTCTTGAACTACAACAGCTGTCCCCATACTTTCATCTATATTATTTAGTTGTCTATATATTTTTGCTCTTTCATTATTCCAAGATTTAAAGATAGATTCAATTGCCATTAAAATTTGTTCCTCTGGATTCTCTGGGAAAAACTCACCTGTTTCAATCCAGTATAACCCTTTAAAAGTTTCAATTATTTCCTTGTAAGTTTTCTCTTTAGAATAATCTTTAATTTTTACAAACTTTTCTCTTGAAACTCCTTTTACAATTTCTGCGAACATCTC
This sequence comes from Cetobacterium sp. 2G large, assembly GCF_014250655.1. Taxonomy (NCBI): domain Bacteria; kingdom Fusobacteriati; phylum Fusobacteriota; class Fusobacteriia; order Fusobacteriales; family Fusobacteriaceae; genus Cetobacterium; species Cetobacterium sp. 2G large. The sequence goes on from NZ_JACHTH010000005.1 coordinate 1,372,623, forward strand.
TATAAATCTCAAATATATTTCATATACAAATTTTTCATTTTTAGTTTTCTCAATTAATTTTTGAACTGTATTATCATTTAATCCTAAATTAAGAATAGTATCCATCATTCCTGGCATAGATACCGGTGCACCTGATCTCACTGAAACTAGTAAAGGATTTTCTCCCTCAAACTCCTTACCTGTTTCTATTTCTAATTTTTTTATTCCCTCTTTTATATCTTTTATCATATTTTCTGATAAACAATTCTCATTCTTAAAATAATTTTTACAAGCTACTGTTGTTGCTATTAACCCATTTGGAATAGGCAGTCCTATCTTTTTCATTTCTACTAGGTTGGCTCCCTTTCCACCTAATATCATTTTTTCTAAACCATACCCTTCATTAAATAAGTAAATATTTTTCATTTTCTCTCTCCTGAACTTTCTAATTTATTTTAATTAAAACTATTCACTTTTTTCTTTGTTCTTATTTTCTAATATATCAAGTAGTAATTTACTCACATTTGTTTTAGTAAATCTCCCAACTACTTTATATATATCCTTTCCATTCTTCTCTGTTATTCTAACAACAGGTACTGAGTCTATCTGATGTTCAATTATTTTTTTCACACAGTCCTCTATTGTCTCATCCTCTGTAGAAAATACTATGTTAGGCATTCTTGTCATTATAAGATTTATTGGTATTTGCTCGATATCTCTTTTCCCAATAGCGATTCTAAGCAAATCTTTTCTTGAAACAATACCTGAAAGATTCCCATCCTTTGTTATAAATATTGTTCCTATATCTTTTTCAAACATAAGAAGTACTGTTTTGTAAACTGAATAGCTTTCATCTATAGTTATTGGTATTCCCATTATATGTTTTACTAGTGTTTTATTATTTGATTCTACAAAAGCTTCATTATAGGTATATCCTACTTTTTGCTTTGATTTTATTATTGACATTTTCTTTAAAATTGAAAAATCTGTTCTCAGAGCTGATCTAGTAATATATATCATTTTAGCTATTTCATCTCCTGTTATAGGCCCATTTTTTTTAATTATCTCTACAATCTCTCTTTGTCTTTCCGTTAACTGCATATTAACTCCTTTTTTTAAGTGCGCACTTTATTTTTAAAAATAACTTTGTTTTATTAGAATAATGTTACCACCTAAATATAAAAAATGCAACATTTATTAAAAAGTGCACATTTAATTTTGAAGTATATATTTACATCTAATATTTATTCCTTCTTTCTAATGGCTTTTTTTTATCTTTTTAGGTATAATATTTTTGGTGATTAACTATGTTAAAAGAAAAAATAAAAAAAGAGTTAGAAAATTTTAAAGATGAAAATCGTTTTAGAAAATTAACTATACTAAATCAAGATTTTTTAAATCTTTCATCTAATGATTATATGGGATTTGGCAATAACGCACTTTTAATTGAAGAGTTTTATAAAAAATATCCAAATCTAGCACTTTCTTCTAGTTCTTCTAGACTAATTAGCGGATCATATTCTTTAGTTATGAAATTAGAAGAGCTAGCTGAAAATATATATAAAAAACCTGTCCTATTTTTTAATAGTGGCTTCGATTGCAACTGTTGTGTTATAGAAACCTTTTGTGATGAAAAAACTTTAGTCATAAGTGACAAGTTAAATCATGCAAGTATTCACGATGGCATCTTACACAGCAAAGCAACTTTATTAAGATACAAACATCTTGATCTTAGCCATCTAAAAATACTTTTAAAAAAAAATAAAGATAAATTTGAAAATATTTTTGTTATTTCAGAAACTATCTATAGTATGGATGGAGATTGTGTCCATTTAGAAGAGCTTATCAGCTTAAAAAAAGAGTTCAATTTTTCATTAGTTATTGATGAAGCTCACTCTTTTGGTGTTTACTCTTACGGAATGGCTCATAGTAAAAAGTTAGTTGAACATATTGACTTTCTTACAATTCCTCTTGGAAAAGGTGGAGGATCAACTGGGTCATATCTAATCTGTAATCAACTATACAAAGATTACATCATTAATAAAGGAAGAAAATTTATTTACACCACAGCTCTTCCTCCTATTAATATAGCTTGGAATATATTTATTTTAGAAAAAATGGAATTATTTAAAGATAAACGTCAATATCTTATTGAATTACAAGAATTAGCTCACTCTCTAATAAAAAAATATAATATGAACACTTTATCTACAACACACATTATATCTATAATTATTGGAGATAACGAAAGATTGGATAAGATTACTAACTATTTAAAAGAAAAGAAATATTTTGTTTATGGAGTAAAAGAACCTACAGTTCCTAAGGGAACATCTAGAATTAGAATCGGCTTATCTCCTAGTTTATCAAAAAATAATATAATTGATTTTTTTCAGGAGTTAAATTATGCACTTAATACTTTTTTTTAACGGATGGGGAATGGATAGTAACATTGTAGAAAATCTTATTTATGATGACTGCTTTGAAGTTCATTGTCTTAATTATCCCTATATTGTTAATAATCTCGATTTCTCTAAATATAAAAAAATTTATGTTATTGGTTGGTCCTTTGGTGTTTACTATGCTTCTAAATTTTTATTAGAAAATAAGGAGTTAAACTGTTCATCCATAGCCATAAACGGTGTCCCATATATTATTGGTAAATATGGGATATCTTCAAAAATGTTTAGATTTACTCTAGAAACTCTTTCATTAGATAATTTAAAAAAATTCTATACTAATATGGAACTTCCTTTAGAGTATTTTTGTAAAACTCCAAATTTAAACAAATTAAAAACAGAGTTAGAAAATATTCTTTATAATTCTCCTAATAACCATTATACTTTTGATAAAGTTTTTCTTGGAGAACATGATCGAATCATTCCTTACTCAAAACAATTAAAGTTTTACGAAAAAGAGGCTAGTACTATCATTACCCTTCAATGTAGTCACTATCCTTTTAATGTTATAAAAAGTTGGAGGGATATCATTGGTAAAGAAAATGAATTTTGATAAGCAATTTAAAAATTATGACCAAAATGCAGTTACTCAAAAAAAAGTAGCTAAAAAACTTTTAACATTTATTGATAAATCCAAAAAATATGATACTATTTTAGAGTTAGGATGTGGTACAGGAATTTTTACTAAAACTCTCTGTGAAAATTTAAATTTCACTCATTTGGATTTAAATGATATTTTTAATACTCAAGATTTTTTTTCAAATATATCATACAGAGATTTTTTTGTTGAAAATATGGAAACACTAACAATAAAAAATTATTCTTTAATTGTTTCTAGTTCAGCTTTTCAATGGGTTGAAAACTTAGAAAATCTCATTTATAAAACTTCTAAAAATACTTCACATTTAGTTTTCTCTATATATTCAAAGGGAAATTTAGTTGAAATTTTTAATCATTTTGGAGTATCTTTAGATTATAAAAGTACCGAAGAGATTTATCAAATTTTAAAAAAATACTATACTTTTGTTGAATTTCAAGAGGATGAGTTCACTCTAGAGTTTTCTACTCCTCTAAAAGCTTTAAAACATTTAAAAGAGACTGGAGTAACTGGCTTTTCAAGCTCTAACTATTCTTTAACAAAAAGTTTTAAATCTACAGTATTAACATATAAAGTAAGTTATTTTTCTTGTAAAAATTAAAATCAAGGAGGATTTAAAATGTTATTTTACAGACCTAACTACCTAATGATGACCGCTGGGCCTACTACCGTTTCAGGTAATACTTTACATGCAAGAAGTAAGGTATTCGGAAACCCCGATCTTGATCCCGACTTCCTAAGTTATTATAAATTTGTTTGTCATAGACTTAGAAATTTTATTGGATCAGATCATTCTAAAATTCTTATAATGAGTGGAGAAGGAATGCTTGGTTTAGATTCAGCTTGTGCTTCTCTTACTGAAAAAGGAGATAGAGCTCTTGTTATCTCTAATGGTTTCTTTGGAGAAGGTTTCAAAGAACTTATTGAGCCTTATGGTGGGGAAGTTACTGTATTTGAATCAAGCTGGAAGAAATCAATTGATTTGGAAAATCTTAAAGATTTTCTAGAAAAAGATTCTGATTTTAAATATGCTACGGTAATACATTGTGATACTCCTAGTGGACTTCTTAACGATATTGGCCCTGTATGTCAACTTCTAAAATCTAAAGGTATTCTAACTGTAGTTGATACAGTTGCAGCTCTTGGAGGAGTTGACTTTAGAATGGATGAATGGAATGTTGATATTATGTTGTCTGCATCTCAAAAAGTTTTTTCAGCTGCCCCAGGTCTTACTATAGTCGCTGTTAGTAATGATGCTTGGCATGCAATGGAAAATAGAACAACTCCTATTCCATCTTTTTATTGTAATTTATTACACTGGAAAAATATAGAGGAAAAGAAATCTTTTCCATACACTATGCCAGCTAGTGACATTATCAGTTTAGGAACTGCTATTGATAATCTACTATCTGAAACTTTATTTAGAGTATTTGATAGACACGAGGAAATGAGAGATCTTTGTATTGAAAGACTTAAAGAACTTGGGTGTTCTCTATATTTAGAATCTAACTTCTCACCTACAGTTACAGCTTTTTATCCTCCTGAAGGAATAAGAGCAGAAGATTTACTAGTTCATCTAAGAACCAAATATAATATTCTACTTTCTGGATCTTATGGTCCTCTAGCTGGAAAGGTTATTAGAATTGGACATATGGGAGAAAATGCTCGTGAAGACAGAGTTAGATTTACTCTTGATTGTCTAGAAAAAGCTATCATAGATTTAAAATAAATAAAAAAAGTCGGATTAATCCGACTTTTTTTATATCTCTTGTCTTCCATCTAAAGCTCTTGATATAGTTGCTACATCAGCAAACTCTATATTTCCACCCATTGGAATTCCACTAGCTATTTTTGTTACTTTTACATCAAATGTCTTTAAAAGTTTTGTCAAATATAAAGCTGTTGTCTCTCCCTCTAAATCTGGATTTAAAGCAAGAATAACTTCTTTTATATCCTCTTTTGCCACTCTTTCTAACAATGATTTTAAATTTAGTTTATCTGGAGTCATACCATTTAATGGATCTATTTTACCATTTAAAACATGATAACTTCCTTTATATCTCTTTGTTTTTTCTAAAGGAATTATATCTCTACTATCCTCTACAACACAGATAATATTCTTATCTCTAAATTCATCTCTACATATATCACATATATCATTTTCACTAAAATTACCACAAATTGAACATTTTTTTACAGTTTCTTTTACATCTTTTAAAGCTTTTGAAAATCTTTCAACTTCTTGATCCGACATCTCTAAAACATGAAATGCCAATCTCACTGCACTTTTTCTTCCAATTCCAGGTAATCTATTAAATTCATCTATCAATATCTCTAATGACTTAGTTGCCATTTAAACTCCTTATTACTTTTTTTCTACTGGAGCTTTTTGAGCTAATGTTCTTGTAATCTCTTTTATGCTTTTAGAAATTTCTCTTCTTTCTTTTCCTAACTCAGCATTTTTGATTATATAGTCATCAACTCTATCCTCATAGTCACCTTTCATGTTTTCAATTATGTCAATAATCTCAGCATAAGTCATTCCAGGCTTTAGATACTCCTTTAAGTTTGTTAAAAGATCAACTCTTTTTCTGTTGTCTCTTATTTTTCTATCATTATCTTCAATTTCTCTTTTAATCTTATTTTTTCTTCTTTCTTTTCTAACAACGTCTAAAACTGTAATCATATTCTCATCAGCTCCTATTTACAAAGTGTTAATGCTAATTCATAATCTTTTCTAATATCATATTTTCTTTTACCTTCCCAAGCAAATGAAATTGGATGAGTTACTAATTCATTACTTTCAATTCCTACCATAACTCCACCTTCTCCTGCTTCAAGAAGCTCAACTGCTTTTGCTCCCATTTTAGTTGCTAAAACTCTATCAAATCCAGATGGAGTTCCACCTCTTTGAACGTGAGCTAAAACTACACTTCTTACCTCTGTTGTTACTTTCTCTTTTAGTTGCTTTTCAATTTCAAAAACACTTCCAACACCTTCAGCTACTAAAACTATATCGTGTAGCTTCCCTTGTCTTCTTCTCTCTTTAATTTGATAAGCTAACATCTCAATTGGTTCCTCTATTTCAGGAATTAAAACTCCATCTCCTCCTCCAGCTAATGTGGCATGAAGAGCTAAATCTCCTGCATGTCTTCCCATTACTTCCATTAAGATTGTTCTTTCATGTGAAGTTGCTGTATCTCTTAATTTTGACATAGCATCTAATATTGTATTTAAACATGTGTCAAAACCTATTGTATAGTCTGTTCCTATTATATCATTGTCTATTGTTCCAGGTAATCCTACAACCTTAAATCCGTGCTCTTTAGATAATAAATCAGCACCTCTATAAGATCCATCTCCTCCTACAACTACGATACCTTCAATTCCTCTTTTCTTTAAATTCTCAGCAGCTATTGCTCTGAATTTTGGATCTTTAAACTCTAAACATCTAGCTGTTAAAAGAACTGTTCCACCTCTATCAATAATTCCAGATACATGGCTTCCATTCATTTGGAATATCTCATCGTGAACCATTCCTAAATATCCTCTTCTTACTCCGTATACTTCCATCCCTTTTGCTAAGGCTACTTTAGCTACCGCTCTTACTGCAGCGTTCATTCCAGGAGCGTCTCCTCCACTTGTTAAAACAGCTATTTTTTTCATAAGCTTAACACCTCCGACACTTTCTATTAAAATTTAGATTGTTTTCTCTGTAAAACTTCCCATTTTTCTAAACTTATTATATCTATTTTTTAGTAAAGTATCTACATCTAATTTAGATAACTCTAAAAGTGATGATAAAATAACACTTTTTAGATCATTTGCTGCACACTTATAATCTCTATGAGCTCCTCCTAGAGGTTCCTTAACTATACCGTCAATTATACCTAAACTTTGTAAACTATGACCTGATATTTTTAAGTTATTTGCTGCTTCTGGGGCTTTAGAAGAATCTTTATAAAGAATTGCCGCACATCCTTCTGGAGATATTACAGAATAAACTGAATTTTCTAACATATAAACTTTATCTGCTACTCCTAATGCCAAAGCTCCTCCAGATCCTCCTTCACCTATTACAACAGAAATTATTGGCACTTTTAAGCCTGCCATTTCCAATAAATTTCTAGCAATAGCTTCTCCTTGTCCATGTTTTTCTGCTTCTATCCCAGGGTATGCCCCTGCTGTATCTATTAAGTTTACTATAGGAATCGAAAATCTTTCAGCCATTTTAAATAATCTCAGGGCTTTTCTATACCCTTCAGGACTTGCCATTCCAAAATTTCTAAAGATATTCTCTTCAATAGTTCTTCCTTTTTGGTGTCCAACAATCATAACTTTTTTTCCATCTATTTTGCAAAGACCACCAACTATTGCAGCATCATCTTTACATAACCTATCTCCGTGGAGCTCTATAAAATCTGTTGTCATATTTTCTATATAGTCTAATGTATATGGTCTTTCTGGATGACGAGCTATAGCTACTCTATCCCAATCTGTTAAGTCTTCATAAGCGGCTTTTAAGTATTCATCTCTTTGTTTTGAAAGTTTTTCTATCTCTAAACTTAAATCTATATTTTTTTCTTTTGAAAAATTTTTAAGCTCTACTATTTTAGTTTCTAAATCTAAAATTTCACTATTAAATTTCATGTCACTCTCCTGTAAATAAACGATTTCTAGATTATATTATCTAAAACTTTATGAAGAGTTCTCTTCATATCCTCTCTTTTTGTTATAACATCAACCATTCCACACTCTTGTAAAAATTCACTTCTTTGGAATCCATTTGGCAATTTTTGCTTTATTGTTTGCTCAATTACTCTTTGTCCCGCAAACCCTATTAAAGCATCTGGCTCTGTCATAATTATATCTCCTAACATTGCAAAAGAAGCTGTTACTCCTCCTGTTGTTGGATTTACTGGAATAGAAATAAATGGAACCCCCACTTCTCTTAATTTTTCTAGTGCTGCTGAAGTTTTTGCCATTTGCATAAGTGAAAGTATTCCTTCATGCATTCTAGCTCCTCCAGATGAAGATACCACAACTACCGGAACTTTAAACTTTATTCCTCTTTCTATTGCTCTTGTTATTTTCTCTCCCACAACAGATCCCATACTTCCACCTAAAAAATCAAAGTCCATAACCGCTATACTTACTTTTATTCCAAAAATATCTCCAATTCCTGCTACAACACCTTCTAACATTCCTGTTTTTTCTACTGCTGCTTCATATTTTTCAGTATACCCTGGAAAATCTAATGGGTTTTCTGAAGTTAAATTTTTATCCATCTCTTGGAAAGTTCCCTCATCTATTAAAAGAGCAATTCTCTCCTTAGCACTCATTGAGAAATAATAATCACAATGTGGACATTTTTGTAAATTTTGTTCAATATCATTTTTATAAACAATCTCATGACACTCTGGACATTTTTCCCAAAGTCCTGTTATTTTTGTTTTCTTTATTATTTTTTCCTCTTTTTCTTCAACTTTTTTATTTTCTGATTTATTTTCTTTAACAGTTAAAGTCGCATACTTTTTTTTATTCAAAGAAAAAAACTTCATATTTTCCTCCTGAAACTTCTATTTATTTTTAAACATTTCAATATCTCATTCTATAAGATTTTTCATTATATTTCAATAATTATTTGATTTTGACACCTTTATATTATAGAATATGTATTGATAATGTTCATGAAATGGGTGATTAAAATTACACGTGATATTAATAAATTAAGAGAAGAAATAGACAAAATAGATAAAAAAATTGTAGAGTTAATTCTGAACAGAATGAATATTGTTCACCAAGTTGGTGTAACAAAATCAAAAGACAACAGCCGTATATATGTTCCAGAAAGAGAGGTTGCTATTTATAAAAAATTAAGTGACTTTTCAGGACTTGAAGCTGATGAAATCCAAAGTTTTTATACTGAAATTATATCTTTTTGCCGAAAACTTGAAGGCATACTAAATGTAGGTATAAAATACAACGCTTTATCTTTAGTTGGAGTAAAAAAAATTTTGGGAGAATATGTTAATCCTGTTGTTATTCGTCAGTTTGAAGAACTGAATTTAGATTCTGTTAAATACATTTTAACTCCACTTTCTAAAGAAATTATAGATTTTATAGAAAAAAATAACTGGTACCTTATTAATAAAGTTAATTTAAATGAAGAGGTTTTATATTTATTTTCCTCTTACAATAACTCTATTTTTAAAGATAATGATGTTACTTATATTTTACATAATGGTATAATTTCTAAAGAGTATATAAAAGTTGATTCAAATCTTTTTATAAATTTAATTCCATTTAAAAACTTAAAAGATTTTGAAAATTTAAATATTAAAATCTTAGGTACTATACCTAGCATATAATTTATTTTTAAAGGGGGGAGTTCTAATGTTAAAAAAATTTACAGCTATATCTTTTATTTTTTTCTTAACTGGATGTAATAATCTTTCAATACCAAATCCTATGGAAAACACTGAAAATACTGAGCGAATGACTACTTCTGTTGATTCTGAAAATGAAGTTATCGGTATTGGTTCAGCTAAAATTGCAAGTAGTGGTACATTAGTTGCAACTGGAAAAGCTGTTCGTGAAGCTAAAGAAAAATTAAAGTCTAAAATTTTATCTGAAGAAGAGATAGTTTTTAAATCTTTCTTAGTTCCTGCTGATCCTTATACTAAAAAAATATTATCTCCTGCTTTATCTGATTTAATGGATTATACTGCTACTCAACTTGTACAAAAATCAATTGAAAAAGATACTTGGATGGAAAATAATAAGGTTTATGTAGTATATAGCATTTCAAAAAATGAAATTTTATCTGAATCTCAAAATATATTTATTCAATATATTGATGATATAACAAGTAAATTCCAACTTATTAAAGAGGGGGTAACACAAACACAATGAATATAGAAACACTAAATTTAAATAGTAGCTATCAAAAAAATGAACTTAAGGAGTTTTTAAAAAAGTTTCAATTAAATTTTGATGAAACTATTGATTACTCTTTAGTTATTAGAAAAAATGAGGAAATTGTCGCAACAGCCTCTAAAAGTAAAAATATAATAAAATGCTTTGCCATAGATGATTCTTTAAGAGGAGAAGGAGTTACAAACACTCTTGTTACAACTCTTCTTAATAAATCTTTTGATCAAGGAATTTTTCATACTTTTGTTTTTACAAAACCTTCGAATGAAGATATTTTTAAAGGTGTTGGATTTAAACCAATTTCAAAAACTGATAAAGTAGCGCTTCTTGAAATTGGAATGAATTCTATTGATAAAACTATTGATAAAATGAAATCACAATTAGCTTGGGAAGAAAATAGCAATAATGGTCTTCTTATAATGAATTGCAATCCTTTCACTTTAGGTCATCAATTTCTTATTGAAACTGCTGCTAAAAAAATGGATAATATTTTAGTTTTAGTTGTTGAAGAGGATAAATCGTCTTTTCCATTTTCCGATAGAATTGCTCTAGTAAAAAAAGGAACAGAGCATTTAACAAATGTAACTATTTTACCTAGTACAGAATATGTTATATCTTCAGCTACATTTCCTAATTACTTTTTAAGAAAAGAAGACGATTCTTTAGTTGAATTTATGAAATTAGATACTAAAATAACTGCTGAACACTTTTGCAAAAAACTAAATATTTCAACTAGATTTGTTGGTGAAGAACCATTTTGTGAAGTAACTAAAAAATACAATGATACTATGATTGAAACTTTTAAGGAGTTTAATTTAAAAGTTTGTATTATTCCAAGAAAAGAGATGGAACATTGTGCTATAAGTGCCTCACAAGTTCGTGCTCTTTTAAAAGAGGACAAATTAAATGAAGTTAAAAATTTAGTTCCATATTCTACTTACGAATACTTAATTTCAGAAAAAGGGAAGGAGATTACAGAGAGAATTAAAAATTCTAACTCTGTTCACTAATTATAGATGTTTAATTTAGAAGAATTTTTATTAATGAGAGAAAAAAGAGTAGAGATTCAAAATAAAGTTATTGAAAATTTTAAAAATCCCATTTTAGTTTTGAGAGCTAACTATCCTGGAGAGGAAAAAAATAGTTTTGTTGCTAAATATATTGTTGAAATTATAAAGGATGAAATTCTAGAAATTTTCAATTCACAAATTATATATTCAAAAAAAATTGAATCTATCGAAGGGCCTACATATATATATTCAATTAATTATTCTGGTAAAAATATAAAAAAAATTGCTATGGAGATTGAAGAATCTCATATTTTAGGTCGATGTGTTGATATTGATGTTTTCGATAATAACGGTTATCCATTTTCTAGAAAAGACTTTGGTGGAGAAAAAAGACAATGTCTTCTTTGCAATGATATGGCCTTTGTTTGTGCTAGAACTAAAAAACATACCCAAAAAGATGTTCAAATAGCTATTGAAAAGAGACTAGAAGAATACTTAAATTCTGAGCGTAATAAAATTGAGATAACGGACACCTTCTCAAATCTAGCATTAAAATCAATTATCTTAGAAGTTTCTGCTTCACCATCTTTTGGATTAGTTTCACCTCATACTAACGGTTCTCATGAAGATATGGATTTTTTCACCTTTATTGACAGTGGATTTTCTTTAAATAGTTACTTTAAAAAAGTTGTAAATGCGGGGTATTCGCCTTTATCAGTTGATTTAATTTTTAAGAAAATAAGATTTATGGGAAAAGTTGCTGAAAATGATATGTTTTTAGCTACTCATAACGTTAATACACATAAGGGAATGATTTTCTTAATGGGTATTACTGCCGCTTTAAGTGCTAAAGCAAAGTATGAAAATTTATTATTTAATGATATCTCATCACTAATAAAAGATATGTGTCGAGATATTTTAAAAGACTTTAATGATATTCATAAAAAATCTTCTCTTACTCATGGAGAGAAATTATATATTAAACATGGCGTAGTTGGTGTAAGAGGAATTGTAAAAAATGGTTTAGATATTATTTTTAATAACTCCGTTGAAATTTTTGAAAAATCTTTAGTTTCTGGTGAGCATATTAACTCTGCAATGATTAGAACTCTTATATTTTTAATGAGTAATTTAGAAGATACAACCATTTTGCACAGACACGATATTGAAATTCTAAATTTTGTAAAACTTAAAGCTAAAGATTTACATTTAAAATTTGATAATAACTCTTTAGATATAAATTTATTAACTGAAATTGAAAAAGAATTTATAGAAAAAAGAATTAGTCCAGGTGGAGCTGCTGACCTTCTTGCGATTACAATGTTTCTATACTTTATAAAACCATATTTTTAAGTTTTTTAAAGAGACTATTTATAAAAATAGTCTCTTTTTATATACCTATAAATATTTTATAGCTTCTTTTATAATCTCTGCTGTTAATCCCCATATAACCTTATCTTCATAGATATAAATATAAACCTCTCTTGGAGAACTCTTCCAAGGTGTATGATACATTTTAGGTAAATTTAATTCCACTGCTGGAAATACAAATTTCTCCCCATTTTCATAATAATAAGGCTTAGTTTCTACTTCTAATTTTTCAATTCTTGGAGAATTTTTTTTAAAGAAATCAACAGGAACTAAAAAACATCCTTCAACTTCATCTTCGTTTATTTTTAATTTCTTTAATTTTTTCTCTTCTATAATGCCTAAAAAAGCTTCTACCATTATCCCTGATGGTATAACTAATGTTCCTATTTTTCCTTTAACATCGACTTCATCTATACCAATCTCTTCTTTACACTCTCTTAATGCCGCTTCTAAACTAGTTTCACCCATTTCTATTTTTCCACCTGGAAAAGATATATCTCCTCCTTGCCTTACTCCTCTAGCTCTTTTTTCAAATAAAAAATATTTCTTATCATTCTTTTCAATAACTAACGCTATCACAGCTGAATTAAAATATTTTTCCTTCCCAATTATTTTTTCTGTAAAATCTATATTCATTATAACTCCCTCCTCTAAATTTATTATAATCTTTATTTTATAAAAATCCTTCATTTTTTTATTTTTGATTGTTTTTGAAAGAATTTGAAAGAAAATGATTGATTTTTATTTTACACTATGATAATATACTTTCTATAAAGGATGTGATTTTATGTTGAATATAGAAAGAGAAAATTCTATTTTAGAACTTTTGAAACAAAAAGAGGTTATAAAAATCCAAGAAATCGTTGAATTTTTAAATATTTCAGAAGCTACTGCTCGAAGAGATTTAGCTTCTTTAGAAAAAAAAGAGCTTGTTAAAAGAGTTCACGGTGGAGCTATCTTAAATAACTCTTTAGATACTACAAAGGATTTTAACATCCAATACAGAAGAAATCTTAATAGAGTGGAAAAAGAAAAAATTGCAAAATATGCCGCAAGTTTCATTAAGAGAGATTCCTATATTTTCTTAGATGCTGGAACAACAACTCTTTGTATGATTAAGTATTTGAAAAATCTTAATATTAAAGTTGTAACAAACGGATTAAATTTAATAGATGAGTTAGAAAAATATGAAATTGAAAGTTATTTAATAGGCGGTAAAATTAAAAGTAAAACTAGTTGTACTGTTGGATTTTCAGCAGCTCAATATATAAAAACTTTTAATTTTCAATATGCTTTTATTGGTGTTAATGCTGTTACTTTAGATGGCTATAGCACACCTGACTTTGAAGAAGCTCTTATTAAAAGTGAAGCTATTAATAAAAGTACGGATACTTTTTTTCTTTGTGACCATTCAAAAATTGGAAAAAGTAGTTTTACTATTTTTTCTACTTTAGATAAAGGGACTTTAATTACAGATAAGCCACTTTCTAAAGAATATAAAAATATAGTAAAAGTGGAGGTAGTAAAATGATATACACGTTAACTTTAAATCCTGCTTTAGATTATTTTTTATCCTTTGATTCTTTTATCGAAGGAAATTTAAACACTCCTAAAGAAACGTATAAACTTCCTGGAGGAAAGGGGATCAATGTATCTAAAATTTTAAAAAATTTTAACACAGAATCAATTTGTTTAGGATTTATTGGTGGATTTACTGGAGAATTTATAAAAAATACTTTAAATCACGATGGTTTAAATACTAAGTTTTTTAATGTTGATGAAGATACTCGTATAAATATTAAAATAAATAATAATGGACTTGAAAGTGAAATTGCAGGCACTTCTCCTACAATTTCAAAAGAAAATCTTCAAGAGTTACTTAATTTTTTAAAAACTAATCTTAAAGCTAATGATATTTTAGCTCTATCTGGAAGTGTTCCATCTTCTTTACCTTCTAGTATATATGCTGATATTATTGAAAGCATTCCAAAGGATGTCAAAGTTATTTTAGATACTAGAGGTCTTCCTTTTGAAATTGCTTTAAAAAAAGGCGTATTTTTAATAAAACCAAACAAGGATGAAATCAATGAATTTTTTAACTCTAATTTTTCAACTACTGAAGAGTTAGTTGAAGCTGGTAAAAAATTACAAAAGATGGGAGCTAAAAACGTTTTAATCTCTTTAGGTTCTAAAGGATCTATTTTTATAACACAAAATGAAATTTTTATAAGTGGTGTTCCTAAAGGTACTCTTATTAGTTCAAATGGTTCTGGAGATTCAATGATTGGTGGATTTATATATGGTCTTAACAAATCTTTATCTTTAAAAGAGTGTTATGAGATTGGAATTGCTTCTGGAAGTGCTACTGCTTTTTCTAAAGGATTAGCAACTTTTAATACTATGACAAATTTATTAAAAGATATTAAAGTTATTAATTTATAAATGGGAGGAATATTATGTTAGATAAAATGTTAGTAAAAGATTGTATAAAATTAAATTTAAATGCTAAAAGTAAAATTGAAGTTATTGATGAACTTGTCGATGTTCTTTACAATGCTGGTAGACTTAATGATAAAGATGAATTTAGAAAAACTATTTTAAATAGAGAGGAGCAAAGTTCTACTGGTTTAGAAGAAGGTATTGCTATTCCTCACGGAAAATCATCATCTGTTAAAATTCCTACTGTTGCATTTGGACTTTCTAAAGAAGGAATTGATTATGATTCTTTAGATGGTGAGCCATCTAAATTATTTTTCATGATTGCTGCTCCCGCTGATGCTACTGATTCACATATTGAAACATTATCTCAACTGACATCTCTTTTATTAGATGATGATATTAGAGAACAGCTTTTAAAAGTAAAAACAGAGCAAGAAGTTCTAGATATTCTTTTAAAAGAGGATAATGTAGGAGAAGAACTTGTCCCGCCTAAAGAAGAGGATAATGATTATCAAGTACTTGCAGTAACTGCTTGTCCAACTGGAATTGCTCACACATATATGGCCGCTGAAGCTTTAAACAAAAAAGCTAAAGAGATGGGAATTAAAATCAAAGTAGAAACTAATGGATCTACAGGAGTTAAAAACCACCTTACGGATGAAGAGATTAAAAATGCAAAAGGAATTATAATTGCTGCTGATAAAAATGTTGAAATGGCTAGATTTAACGGAAAGCATGTTGAAATTGTTGGAGTTAAAGAGGGAATTAAAAGACCTCAAGAGTTAATTCAAAAAGCTTTAGATCAAACTGCACCAGTGTATTCAAATAAAGAAACAAAAACATCTTCTGGAACTAGTGAAAGAAAGGGATTCTATAAGCATTTAATGAGTGGGGTTTCTAATATGCTGCCATTCGTTGTTGGTGGAGGTATTTTAATTGCAATATCTTTCATATTCGGTATAAAGGCATCTGATCCTACTGATCCAAGTTTTAGTCCAATCGCTAAACTTTTAATGGATATTGGTGGTGGAAATGCTTTCTTCTTAATGGTTCCAGTTCTTGCAGGATTTATAGGAATGAGTATTGCAGATAGACCTGGATTTGCTCCCGCTATGGTTGGAGGTTTAATTTCTGCTAATAATGGTGGAGGTTTCCTTGGTGGTTTAGTTGGAGGTTTCCTTGGTGGTTATGTTATTCTATTCTTAAAAAAGGTATTCGCTAAACTTCCTGAAAAACTAGAAGGAATTAAGCCCGTTCTTTTATATCCTTTATTTGGAATTTTAATAACTGGTGTTCTTATGTATACTGTTGTTATATCTCCAGTTGCTGCTGTAAATGGTGGAATTACTAATTTCTTAAATTCTCTTGGTACTGGTAACCTTATCTTATTAGGAGCTATTGTTGGTGGTATGATGGCTATTGATATGGGAGGTCCTATCAATAAAGCCGCTTTTACATTTGGTATTGCTGCTATTGCTGCTGGAAACTATTATCCACATGCTGCTGTTATGGCTGGTGGTATGACTCCACCTTTAGGAATTGCTTTAGCAACTACTTTCTTTAAAAATAAATTCTCTAAAGAGGAAAGAGAAGCTGGTTTAACTAACTATATAATGGGAGCATCTTTTATTACTGAGGGAGCTATTCCTTTTGCTGCTGCTGATCCAATTAGAGTTATTCCTAGTTGTGTTATAGGTTCTGCTCTAGCTGGTGGTCTATCAATGGCATTTAAATGTCAATTGCCTGCACCTCACGGTGGATTATTTGTTTTACCTATTATTACAAATCCAATGATGTATCTATTATCTGTTGTTATTGGTGCTTTTGTAACATGTATTTTAATCGGTATAACTAAACCTGCTAAAAATATATAACTTATTGAGTTTAAAGGGGTTATTATAACCCCTTTTTTATTTTTTTGTCAAATTTAAAAAATTAACTGTTATTTAACTTGACATTTAAAATTAATATAGTATACTTAATATTGATAAGAGACAAAAGGAGATCAAAATGAACTCAAATTTTGAAAAGATTTTAATCAAAAATAACAAGATACTTGCTGTAAAGGACCTACAAACTTTAGAAAAAGCTCTTTTAAGCTCCTCTAAGATAATATTTCTTCTAAGTAGTGATATTTGCTCTATTGAAGAAACTACTCGTCTTATCAAAGCAAGTGGAAAACTATGCTTTATACACCTTGATATGATTCAAGGCTTAAATACTAAAGATAATTCTGCTATTGACTATTTGAAAGATAATACTTTTGCAGATGGAGTCATAACTACAAAATCTCAAGTAGCTAAATATGCACATAAAATTGGCTTTTTAGTTATTATGAGGTGTTTCTTAATAGACTCTTTATCTTTAACTACTACTGAAAAACTTTTTAATGAAACATATATCGATGCAATTGAAATTCTACCTGGAGTTATGCCTAAAATTATTGAACAAATTTCAAAGCAAAGCTCTATTCCAATTATTGCTGGTGGACTTATCTCCGATCATGAAGATGTCAATCTAGCTTTAAAAAGCGGAGCTGTAGCTATATCTACAACAAAACTAAATATTATAAATTAGTTTAGCTAGAGATATTAGAGAAGCTATTCAATTAAACAGAATTTCTTAAAATTCTCTTTTTTTGAATAGCTTTTTTTTAATATAAAAAAAATAAATATGGGAGGATATCATGAATGTTTTTGTAGCTGAGTTTATAGGTACTGCAATTCTTGTTTTACTTGGTAATGGTGTTGTTGCAAATGTGGTTTTAAACAAAAGTAAAGGAAACAACTCTGGATGGATTGTTATTACTACTGCTTGGGGTCTAGCTGTTATGACTGGAGCTTACTGCGTAGGATGGATTAGTGGTGCTCATCTTAACCCTGCTTTAACTATTGGATTTGCTGTTGCAGGTCTTTTCCCAGCTAACCTTGTTTTAGGTTATGTTGTTGCCCAAATTTTAGGAGCTATGTTTGGACAAATTTTTGTATATCTTACTTACAAAAGACATTATGACGAAACAACTGATACTGGAGCAATCTTAGGTTCTTTTTCTACAGGACCTGCTATTAGAGATTTAAAGTGGAACTTTGTAACAGAAGCTATCGGCACTTTTATGCTTGTTTTTGGACTATTAGCTATTGGTCATGTTAATAACCAAGCTTTCACTGCTACTTTACCAAATGGTGATATGGTTAGAGGATTTACTGGTATTTTAGGGCCGTTATTAGCTGGATTTTATGTATGGAGTTTAGGTTTAAGTTTAGGTGGGCCTACTGGTTATGCTATTAACCCTGCTAGAGACTTAGGACCTAGAATTATGCACGCTATTTTACCTATTGCCAATAAAGGAGATTCTGACTGGTCTTATGCTTGGGTACCTATTGCTGGTCCTATCGTAGGTGGTATTATCGGTGCTATTACTTTTGCAGCTCTTTTCAATTAAAATATAATAACTTAGGGAGGATTTTCTATGAAGTATATAATCGCATTAGACCAAGGAACAACTAGCTCAAGAGCTATAATTTTTGATGAACAACAAAATATTGTGGCAAGTGCACAAAAAGAATTTAGACAAATCTATCCAAAAGAGGGATGGGTTGAGCATGATCCTATGGAAATTTGGGCTAGTCAAAGTGGTGTTTTAGCTGAAGCTATTGCACAATCTGGTGTTTCTCAACATGATGTTATTGGTATAGGAATTACCAACCAAAGAGAAACTACTATTGTTTGGAATAAGCTAACTGGAAAACCTGTTTACAATGCAATTGTATGGCAGTGTAGAAGAACTGCTCATATTTGTGATGATTTAAAAGCTAGAGGATTAGCTGATTATATAAGAGATAATACAGGTCTTGTTGTAGATGCCTATTTCTCAGGAACTAAAATAAAATGGATTTTAGATAATGTTGAGGGCGCTAGAGAACAAGCTGAAAGAGGAGAGTTATTATTTGGTACTGTTGATACATGGTTAATTTGGAAATTAACTAATGGAAAATCTCATGCTACAGATTACACAAATGCTTCTAGAACTATGATTTATAATATTAAAGATCTTTGTTGGGATGAAAAACTTTTAAAAGAGTTAGATATTCCTAAATCTATGCTTCCTGAAGTTAAAGATTCAAGTGGAACATTTGGATATGCTAATCTTGGTGGAAAAGGTGGACATAGAGTTCCTATCTGTGGTGTTGCTGGAGATCAACAAGCTGCTCTATTTGGACAAGCTTGCTTTGAAAAAGGAGAAGCTAAAAATACTTATGGAACTGGTTGCTTTATGCTTATGAATACAGGAAGTAGAATGTACCAAAGTAAAAATGGTCTTTTAACTACTATAGCTATTGGATTAGATGGAAAAGTTGAATATGCTCTTGAAGGAAGTATCTTTGTTGCTGGTGCTGCTGTTCAATGGCTAAGAGATGAATTAAAGTTAATTACAGATTCTAAAGATACAGAATATTTTGCTAGTAAAGTTAAAGATAATGGTGGGGTTTACTTTGTTCCTGCATTTGTTGGTTTAGGAACTCCTCACTGGGATATGTACGCTAGAGGTGCTATTGTTGGACTAACTAGAGGTGCTAATAAAAATCATATTATTAGAGCAACTTTAGAATCTATTGCTTATCAAACTAGAGATGTTCTTGAAGCTATGCAAGAGGACTCTGGAATTGAATTAAAAGCTTTAAAAGTTGATGGTGGAGCATCTGCTAACAACTTCTTAATGCAATTCCAATCTGATATTGTGGGTAAAGAGGTTCACAGACCTTCTACTGTTGAAACAACAGCTTTAGGAGCAGCATATCTTGCTGGTCTTGCAGTTGGTTTCTGGAATGATAAAAATGAGATTAAACAAAATTGGTGTCTTGAAAAAACATTCGTTCCTACCATGACTGAAGAAGATAGAGATTTAAAACATAGCAAATGGAAAAGAGCTGTTGAAAGATCTTTAAATTGGGAGCTTGACTAATTTTAAAAAAAGTAGTATATTTAGATTAGATAAAAATTAAATATTAGCAATAGAGATGAAGAGAGCTAAAAAGGTATTGGTGATTGTTATATCATCACCTTTTTCTGCTCTCTTTTTTGCTATTAAAAACTAGGAGGGTATTTTATGTATGATATTTTAATCATTGGTGCTGGTATTATTGGAACTGGTATCGCTAGAGAGCTTTCTAAATACAAATTAAAAGTTGCAGTTTTAGAAAAAGATACTGATGTAGCTAATGAAACTACTAAAGCTAACAGTGCAATTGTTCATGGAGGATACGACGCTAAAGAAGGTTCTCTTATGGCTAAATTAAATGTTTTAGGTAACTCTTTATATGAAGATTTATGCAATGAACTTTCTGTTCCTTTTAAACGTAATGGTTCCCTTGTATTAGCATTTAATGATGAAGAGGTTGAACATCTTAATGTACTTTACAACAGAGGTATCATAAATAAAGTTCCTGGCTTAGCTATTATCAACCAAGAGAAACTAAGAGAAATCGAACCAAATGTTGATGAAAAAGCTATTGCTGCACTACACTGCGCTTCTGCTGGAATTGTTTCACCTTGGGAGTTTGCTGAAGCCCTTATGGATAATGCTGTTGAAAATGGTGTTGAATTATTTTTAAATACAGAAGTTGAAAATATTGAAAAAACAGATGACATTTTTCATATATATACAAACACAGGAGTTTTCCATGGAAAATATGTAATTAATTGTACTGGAGTTCACGCTGATATTATTCATAAAATGATTGCACCTGAATCATTTAAAATATTACCAAGAAAAGGAGAATATTTTGTCTTAGATAAAAATCAAGGAAAAAGAGTAAATCAAACTGTTTTTCAATGTCCTTCTAAACTTGGAAAAGGAATACTTGTAACTCCAACAGTTCATGGAAATTTACTTGTTGGTCCTGATGCTCAAGATATTGATAACAGATACGATGTTTCTACAGCTACTGATAGACTTGAGTATATTAAATTTAAAGGAAGTCACTCTATAAAAGATATTAACTTTAGAGAAAATATTAGAACGTTTGCTGGAATTAGAGCAGAATCAGATAGAGGCGATTTTATTGTTGAAGAATCATCTATTAAAGGCTTCTTTGATATTGCAGGAATAAAATCACCTGGATTATCTGCTGCACCTGCCATTGCTTTAGCAGCTATTGATTTATTGAAAGATAGTGGTGCTCATCTTATAAAAAAAGAGGATTTTGTTACACCTAGAAAGCATACTCTTTTCATGCATCTTTCACCTGAAGAAAAGGCTAAAAAAATTAAAGAGGATAATAGATTTGGTAGAATAATTTGTAGATGTGAAATGATTACTGAAGGTGAGATTGTTGAAGCAATTCATAGACCTGTTAAGGCTACAACAATGGACGCAGTTAAAAGAAGATGTAGACCTGGCTCTGGTAGATGTCAAGGTGGTTTCTGTGGACCTAGAGTTCAAGAAATTATTGCTAGAGAGTTAAATAAAAATATTAAAGACGTTATCTTAGATAAAGCTAATTCTTATATTCTAATAGAGGAGTTGAAAAAATAATGAGATATGATGTTGTTGTTATAGGTGGAGGTCCTGCTGGTCTTGCTGCTGCTAAATCAGCTTATGAAAATGGTGCTAAAAATATCGTTATTTTAGAAAGAGATAAAGAGCTAGGTGGTATTTTACAACAATGTATCCACAATGGTTTTGGACTTCATAGATTCAAAGAGGAGTTAACTGGTCCTGAATATGCTCAGAAATATATTGAATTTGTTAAACAATACCCTATTGATATTAAACTAGAAACTATGGTTTTAAATATCTCTAAAGATAGAGTTGTTTCTATGATTAATCCTATAGATGGATATCAAGAGATTGAGGCTGGGTCTGTAATTTTAGCTATGGGATGTAGAGAAAGAACTAGGGGAGCTATTGCTATTCCTGGTGAAAGACCTTCTGGAATATTTACAGCTGGTGCTGCTCAAAGATATATAAATATGGAAGGGTATATGGTAGGAAAAAAAGCTTTAATTCTAGGAAGTGGAGATATCGGTCTTATTATGGCTAGAAGAATGACTTTAGAAGGTGCGAAAGTAGAAGCTGTAGTAGAGTTAATGCCATTTTCTGGTGGATTAAATAGAAATATCGTTCAATGTCTTGATGATTTTAATATTCCATTACTTCTATCTCACACTGTTGTTGATATTAAAGGAAAAGACAGACTCGAAAAAGTGGTTATTGCAAAAGTCGACGAAAATAGAAAACCTATCCCTGGTACTGAAGTTGAATATGAGTGTGACACACTTCTTTTATCAGTTGGACTTATTCCTGAAAATGATTTATCTAAGGAAGCTGGTGTTATTTTAGATAATAGAACTAATGGTCCTATTGTTAATAACTCAATGGAAACAAGTATTCCTGGTGTTTTTGCTTGTGGAAATGTAGTTCATGTTCATGATCTCGTAGATTTCGTTAGTGAAGAGGGCGAAAGAGCAGGAAAATTTGCAGCTTGCTATATAGCCGAAGAAAATTGTAAATTAGAAAATGTTTCTAATATAAAAAATGGTAACGGTATTGTTTATACTGTTCCTCAAGTTATTAATTTAGATAATCTACAAAACAAATTAGAAATTTTCATGAGAGTAAATAATATATATAAAAATAAAAAAATCGTAGTTAGAGAAGGGGATAATATTATTGCTAGCTTCAAAAGAGCTCACCTAGCTCCAGGGGAGATGGAAAAAGTTCTTCTTCCTGAGGTACTATTAAAAAGAATTTCTAAAGATATTGTTATTGAGCTACAGGAGGTATAGTAATGAAAGAGATGATATGTATTTTATGCCCTATGGGATGCCATTTAAATATAGATATTGAAAATGATTATAAAGTTACTGGGAACTCATGTCCTAAAGGAGCAGTTTATGGTAAAGAGGAGCTCATTGCTCCTAAAAGAGTTGTTACTTCTATCGTTAGAGTAAGTGGAGGAATTCATCATATGGTTCCTGTTAAAACAGATAAACCTATCCCAAAAGAATTAGTTTTCCAATGTATGGAACTTTTAAAAGATATTAAAATCCAATCACCACAAAAAATTGGAACAGTTGTTTTAAATAATATTTTAGGAACTGATGCTAATATAGTTTTAACTAGAGATATCTAGACTTGAATTTTGTATCTTTTTTGTTATAATAACTTTGGAGGTACAAAATGACACTTAATGAAAACGAAGTTATAAATAATTTATTAAATAAAAATTTAAAAATAATTCAAAGACCTGATTATTTTAATTTTTCTTTAGATTCACTTTTAATATCTAACTTTATATCTCTAACAAGAGGTACAAACAAAATACTAGATTTAGGAACTGGAAATGGAGCGATACCTCTTTTCCTATCTCAAAGAACCAAAGCTAAAATTACTGGTATTGAAATTCAAGAAATTTCTGCTAATTTAGCAAAGAGAAATGTTGAACTAAACAACTTACAAGAACAAATAAGAATTATTCATGATGATATGAAAAATTGGAAAAAACATTTTGAAAACGGTTCTCAAGATGTTGTTATAACAAATCCACCATTCTTCAAATTTCATGGAAATGAGAATCAATTAAATAATTTAGATCAACTTACTTTAGCTCGTCATGAGATAACTATTGATTTAGAGGAGCTTATCGGGGTAGCTTCTAAACTTTTAAAAGATAAAGGATATTTTGCAATGGTTCATAGACCTGACCGATTTTTAGAGATTGTTGATGCTATGAGAAAATATGGTATCTCACCTAAAAGAGTTCAATTTTGTCATTCAAAACTTGATAAACCTGCTAAAATTCTTTTAATCGAAGGAATTAGAAACGGTAAAGATTCTTTAACTATTCTTCCACCTTTTATATCTCACGATATGGATGGTAAATATTCAAAAGAGGTTTTAGATCTTTTCCAAGATTTAAAAATAGAAAAAGACTAGAAACACAAATGTTTCTAGTCTTTTCTATTTTTAAGATACCCTATTAATTCTTTTTTTAATTTAACAGATTCTCTAGGATTTCCTTTTGCTGAAATTGCAATCTGATAGTCATCACTATCTATATGAGCAGTAAATCTAGCAGACATATATACTTTTGATGTTATATTATTTACAAGTATATTATTATCCTCACATAAATCAACTATCATTTCATTTAACTTCTCATCATTAGTTGCTGCGACAACTAAGAATTTATCTTTTATATCTCCAGCTTTAAAATCTCTTTTTTCAATCTCCACATCTAACTCTAAGATTTCAGGAAGTATAAATGGAGCTATTACAATAACTCTAGCACCATAATCTACAAGACTTTTTATCTTTCTTGCAGCTATGTTCCCCCCTCCTACAACTAAACAACTTTTATTAGTTAAATCTATAAATAGCGGAAAAAAAGATTTTTTACTTTCCATTAGTTTCACCAATTTTTTTAAATGCCATATCTATAACCTCTAAAGTTCTATCTAAATCCTCTTTAGTATGAGCTACTGATACGAAATGTGCCTCATATTTTGAAGGTGGTGCAACTACACCATTGTCTAGTAATGTATTAAAATATATTGAATAATGTGTTGTATTAGAGTTTATAACATGCTCTAAATCTGTTATCTCATCTAAATCACTAAAGAATATTGTAAATAAAGAACCTAATTTATTTATTTTAATAGGTACATCATATTTTTTTGCAATTTTCTCTATTGAATCAGTCATATATATAACTTTTTCCTCTAACTCTTTATATAGAGTTTCTCTATTTTCCAATAGGTGACTTACCATTTCAAATCCTGCTCTAACAGCAACAGGATTTCCAGATAGAGTTCCTGCATGATAAACTCTTCCAACAGGTGCAATCATATCCATAATCTCTTTTTTTCCACCAAAAGCTCCTACAGGATAACCTCCACCTATTATTTTACCTAAAGTTGTTATATCTGGAGTTATTCCATAATACTCTTGAGCTCCTCCTAAAGCAACTCTAAATCCAGATATTACCTCATCAAATATCAAAAGAGTTCCTGTCTCATCACATATATCTCTCATAGCTTGTAAAAATTCTTTCGAGCTATTTATAAGTCCCATATTAGCCGGTACTGGCTCCATTATTAAACACGCAACTTCTTTAGTTTCCAAAATCTCTTTAACTTTTTGAATATTACCAAAAGGAGCAACTAATGTATCTTTTAATACTCCCTCTGTTATTCCGTTACTATCTTGATATCCATCTGTTAATAATCCTGATCCAGAACTAACTAATAGTGAATCTGAATGTCCATGATAACATCCTTCAAATTTTAATATTTTATTTCTATTTGTAAAGGCTCTTGCAACTCTAACTGCTGCCATAGTTGCTTCAGTTCCAGAAGTTGTAAATCTTATCATATCCATTGATGGATAACACTTACATACTAATTCAGCCAATTCAACTTCCATTTTAGTTGGTAGTCCAAACGAACTTCCTAACTCTATAGCTTCTCTAACACCTTTTAAAACTCTTTCATTATTATGCCCTAAAATAAGTGGACCCCATGAACAAATATAATCAATATATTCATTCCCATCTTCATCGTATATCTTTGATCCTTTTCCTCTATTTACAAAAATTGGATATGTTTTATCAACTGATTTAAAAGCTCTAACAGGACTATTTACTCCTCCTGGTATAATCTTCACAGCTTTTTCATATATCTTCTCTGAATTACTATATCTCACTTAATTTACACCTCTTTTTAACCATTTTGCTATATCTTTAGCATGGTATGTTATTATAATATCTGCTCCAGCTCTTCTCATAGCATACATGTTTTCCATAACTATTTTTTCTTCATCTATCCAGCCATTTTCTGCTGCTGCTTTTACCATAGAATATTCACCACTTACATTATAAATAGCAACTGGATTTGATATAGCATCTGCTACTCCCTTAACTACATCTAAATAAGGCATTCCAGGTTTTACCATTATTATATCAGCACCCTCTAAAATATCATTTTCAACTTCTATTAAATAATCTTTAGAATTTCTAAAATCCATTTGATATGTCTTTCTATCTCCAAACGCTGGAGCTGAATCAGCTGCATCTCTAAATGGTCCATAATAAGCTGATGCATATTTTACACTATATGCCATAATTGGTAAATTTATAAATCCATTTTCATCTAATATCTCTCTTATAGCTTTTATTCTACCATCCATCATATCTGATGGTGCCACCATATCTGCCCCTGCTTTAGCATGAGAAAGAGCTACTTTTTGTAAAAGTTTTAAAGTCTCATCATTTAGTAACTCCTCTCCTCTTAAGATTCCACAATGTCCATGAGATGTATATTCACATAAACACACATCTGTAACAACTAAAAATTCTGGAAATTTAGATTTGATAAATCTTATCGCCTCTTGAACTATCCCTTTATCATTGTATCCTTCACTTCCTACTGGATCTTTCTTTTTAGGAATTCCAAATAAAAGCAATGATTTTATTCCTAAATCTTTTAATTCTACTAGTTCCTCTTCTAGTCTATCTATTGATATTCTATACTGCCCCTTCATCGATGGAATTTCAACTTTTATATTTTCTCCCTCTTCTATGAATAGTGGATAGATTAGATTATCTAAAGTAAAATCTATATTTTTCACTAAATTTCTCATAACTTGAGAACTTCTTAGTCTTCTAGTTCTATTAAACATATTATTTCTCTCCTATTACTGCAATTACTCCATCAACATCAAAAACTTTTGCTTCTAAAGCCACGTTATATCCTAATTCATTTAAAGTTTTTGTAGTAACTGGTCCTATTGACACAATCTTTTTATCCTCTAATAATTTTAAATCTCCTTGGATACTCTCATTAAATGCTTCAACTGTTGATGAACTTAAAAAAGTTATATACTCTATTTCATTTAATACATTCTCTACTTCATCTTTAGAATAGATATGTTTTCCAGTCTTGTACACTACTAATTTTTCAAATTTTCTATTATATTCCTCACTCCATTTTTCACAATTAGCAGGAGAGATATCTGAAGTTATAAATAACACCTTATCATTTTCTTTTGTATAATTTTGTACTTCTTTTGCTAACTCTGTTCCCATATATTTCTCTGGAATAAAATCTGGTATTATTTTATATTCTCTTAATAGCTCATCTGTTTTAGCTCCAACAACACCAATTTTTAGATGACCTAAAGATCTTATATCCTTTATGTTTTCCATAAAGTACTTCACCCCATTTGGAGAGTTAAACAAAAGAGCACTATAATTTTTTAAATCTTTTTCATCAAAATTATAAGCATTTTCTATTTTTATAAAAGGTAGCTCTCTTACAGTAGCTCCTTGTATTCTTAATTTTTCACTAAACTCTTGTGATTGATTAGTGTCTCTTGTCACTAACACTTTTTTTCCAGAAAGAGGTTGATTTTCAAACCATTTAAAAGTTTCTCTCATGTTTACAACATCACCAATTATTGTTATAGCAGGTGGAACAATCTTTTCAGATTTAGCTCTTTCTACAATATCTTCTAAAGTTCCAACAGTTACTCTTTGGTTTTCACTTGTTCCCTTTTCTATTACTGCTACTGGAGTTTTAGGATTTTTACCATTTTTTATTAAATCACCTGTTATTAAATCTAGGTTTTTAATCCCCATTAAAAATACTAAAGTTCCATCTAATTTAGCTATAGTCGAAAAATCATGCCATTCTCCATTTTCCATTGTATGTCCTGTAAATACATGGAATGATCTTGCTAGTCCTCTATGTGTAACTGGAATTCCTGCATACTCTGGTACAGCTATTGAAGAGCTTATTCCAGGTATAATTTCAAAAGGAATAGAGTATTTAACTATTTCCTCTATCTCTTCTCCACCTCTTCCAAAAACAAAAGGATCTCCACCTTTTACCCTTGCTACAACTTTTCCCTCTAAAGCCTTTTTAGCCAGCGTTTTATTTATTTCATCCTGAATTACTCCACCTTCAGTATTTCCTTTACCTAAATATATCATTTCTGCATCTGCTTTAGCTAACTTCAACACTTTCGGGTCTATCAATCTATCATATACTACGCAGTCAGCTTCCTCTATGCATCTCTTTCCTTTCAAAGTTAAAAGATCTATATTTCCACAACCTGCTCCTATTATGTAAACTTTCCCCATTTTATTATTAACCATTTATTTTCTCCCTTATTTTTGCAGCTAATTTGTGTGCTATCTCTTTTCCTAACACTTCATCTTCTAACACTTCTGCTTTATACATAATATCATCTTGGCAGTACACACCTCTTAAAAAAATCTTACCATCAAATTTTTCCCCTGTACATCCCATCGGTGTATGACATCCTCCATCAAATATCTTAGAAAACTCTCTTTCTATCTCTACAATTTTTTCTATTTCTGGATTATGAATAGATTTTAAGATATTTTTTACAAACTCATCGTTTTCTCTACATTGAATATGAAGTGCTCCTTGAGCTGGAGCTGGCATCATTAAATCATAATCTAACTCTTCAGTTATTCTATCTCTTAATCCAACTCTTTTTAATCCTGCTGCTGCTAAAAGAATAGCATCATACTGACCTTCATCTAGTTTTCTAAGTCTTGTATGAATATTTCCTCTTAATTGTTTTATCTCTAAATCTGGTCTTAAGGTTTTTAATCCCATAGTTCTTCTCAATGAACTAGTTCCTACAATAGCTCCTTCTGGAAGCTCTAATAACTTTTTTCCACTTCTTGATACAATAACATCCCTATTATCTTCTCTATCAGGAGTTGCTCCACAAATTAAACCTGGTGGAGAAACTATTGGCATATCTTTCATTGAATGAACTGCTAAATCTACAGTTCCGTCTAACAATTCGTGTTCAATCTCTTTTGTAAAAAAGCTTTTTAAAGATTTATCACTATTATTCCAGTTACTAACTAAATCTTTATCTCCACTTGTTACTATAACCTTTATTTCAAATTTTAACTCTGGAAAATTCTTCTCTAATCTTCCTTTTATCATTTCACTCTGAGCTAAAGCTAATATGCTTCCTCTACTTCCTATTACGATTTTTTCTTTCATTATGCTATCCCTTCTTTGTATTCAAACCATTTTTTTAAGTTTATCATCTGTTCACCAAGCATATATTCATATTTAGTTAATAAATTTTCCCTATTTTCTAAATTTTCATAATACACTCCCCAAACATCATCTATATTGTATAAATTTATGTTTTTTAATTCATTAAGCTCTTCTTCAATATCTCTAGGAACTGCTAAATCTAAAAATACATACTCTTTATTTTTATTTAATAAAGGTTGTATCTCTTCTTTTTTTATAATTGCATGAGGAGCTGAAGTTGCTGATATTATTACATCACTTTTTGCAACTTCTTCCAATTTATTTTCAAAACTTATCACATCTGCATTATAAATATTACTAACCTCTAAAGCTTTATGATAACTTCTATTTGTTATAGTTAAGCTTTTGTATTCCTCTTTTGTTATAAGCTCCATTATATCTCTTGCTAAATCTCCTACTCCTAAAATAAGAATTTTCTTATCTTTTAATTCTGAAACTCTATTCTTGATAAATTTTAAAGATATTGCTTCTAAAGATAAAGCATTATGACATATTTTGCTTTTATTTCTAAATTTTTTTCCCAACTCTATTGCTTTATTAAAAATAACATTAATATTAGAGCTTGATATTTTATTTTCCATACTTGCTAATTGAGCTTTTTTTATTTGAGCTAAAATTTGATCCTCACCTTTTATAACAGATTCAAAACCACAAGTAACTCTAAAAAGATAGTTTACAGCATCATGCCCTTGCTTTATAAAAATATCTTTTAATCCTATATCTTTTTGAAAATCTGCCACTGAATAGTTTTTATCTAAATCTAAGTAGTATTCTACTCTCAAGCAGGTTGACAAGTTAACATAACCCACAATCTTTTTCTCTTTAAATAATCTTTCAACTACAGAAGTGGGGTCATTTTGTATAAAATTCTCTCTTTGACATAAATCCAAATTTTTATGACTTATTCCAAAAACAATAAAATGTTTAAAATACATCTAGATTCCTTCTCTCCACGATTTATTGATTACATATATATATTATAATACTTTTTTTTAATATTTTTAAGCCTATTTTCGAAAAAATTATATTATTTTTGAATGAAAAAGCTATAAATCATCAAAAAATATTATAACGTACATATAAATAATATAAATGAAAGAGAGTGATTTTGTAATCACTCTCTTAAACATTTGTATAAAAAGTTACTAGTAAATTTTTTAAGTTTATAGAGCTTCTCCCTATATTTTTTAATTCTAATAGTTTTTCTAAATTTTTACTTCTATTTCCTATAAGAGAAATTGTATAATTTATGATTTCTTTTATTAACTCTCTATCTGAAGTATTCAAAAGAATTTCATCCACAAAATATAACTTATCATTTAATGTTAAATAGTCTTTTGTATTTAGAAAATCTCTTATAGATTTATATATCTCTACTTTATACTGAAACTCTTTTGTATCTGTCCAATTTTTTATATTATGTCCAATTCTTTCAAAAGAACTACCCTCATTTAAATCTATTTCACTATTTTTATAATCTTCTATCTCTTTTGATTTTCCTAAAAAAAATCTATACTCCTCTTGAGTTACTCCAATCTCTTCTGCGCTCTCCTGAAGAATATTTAATAAAATCGATCTAGATTTTATTGTTGGAAGAACATTTAATCCCGTAGAAGTTAATATAAAAAAACTTCCACTATTAGGTTCTTCTATTAATTTTAATAATGCATTTGCTGATTCTTTTCTTAACCTTTCAACATCTCTTATTATATAAACTTTTTTCTTTCCTTCGTAAGATGTTGTTGAATCTCTATAAGCTAACTCTCTAAT
Source organism: Cetobacterium sp. 2G large (assembly GCF_014250655.1). Lineage (NCBI taxonomy): Bacteria > Fusobacteriati > Fusobacteriota > Fusobacteriia > Fusobacteriales > Fusobacteriaceae > Cetobacterium > Cetobacterium sp. 2G large. Next base: position 1,403,294 of record NZ_JACHTH010000005.1, read on the forward strand.
TTTTTCAATTTTAATACCTGTTATATCATCTAAAATTTCTAAATCTCCATGAGTTTCACTCTCTATTCTTATACAACTTTCACAAACTCCACAAAAATCATCTGTATAATTAATACAGTTTAAACTTTTAGCAAAAGCCTTTGCAAACTTTTTTAAAAGATCTCTATCAACTCCGTAAAAAAGGTATGTTCCTGCTTCTCTTTTAAAATTAAGTTCTTTTTTTAAAAAATCAATAGCTTTTTCATTGGAATTTAAATCTTTAAACATTATCTTTCAGCCTTTTCAATCTTTCTTAAAATAGATATTTGATCAAGAGCCATTCCAGCTCCTTTAACTACACTCTCAAGAGGGGAGTCTGCTAATCTTACGTTTAGTGAAGTATGTTTTGAAATTAATTCTGGGAAGTTTCTAATTAAAGAACCCCCTCCTGCCATAACTATTCCTCTATCTATTATATCTGCTGCTAATTCTGGTGGAGTTTTTTCTAAAACATCTTTTACACAAGTTACAATCTCCATTAGTGAATCCATAATAGCTTCTCTAATCTCTTCTGATCCAACAGTAACAGACTTAGGTAGCCCAGTTATCAAGTCTCTTCCTTTTATTGTCATTGTTTCCTCTTCTGTTAAAGGAATAGCTGTTCCTATTTGCATTTTTATACTTTCAGCTGTTTTATCTCCTATTAATAAAGTATGTGTTTTTTTAATATACTTTATTATATCCATATCAAAATTATTTCCAGCTGTTCTTATCGTTTTACTTACAACTGTTCCACCTAGTGATATTACTGCAACGTCTGTCGAACCTCCACCAATATCAACTATCATATTTCCTTCTGGTGCTGATATATCAATTCCAGATCCTAGCGCAGCTGCTCTTGCCTCTTCTATTAAGTAAGCCTTTTTAGCTCCAGCTGAAAGAGTAGCTTCTAATACCGCTCTTTTCTCTACTCCAGTTACATCAATTGGAACACAAATCATAACTTCAGGCATAAACAGTGAGTATTTTCCAAATACCTTTTTTATAAAATACTTTATCATAGCTTCTGTTATATCGTAATCAGCTATTACTCCTTCACTTAAAGGTTTTACTGCAACTATCGAATCTGGTGTTTTTCCTAGCATATCTTTAGCTTCGTTTCCAACAGCTAAAACTTTTCTACTTTCTCTTTCCACTGCTACAACAGATGGTTCATTTAATATTATTTTTCCATGTTTTTTACTATATACTAATGTATTTGCTGTCCCTAAATCAATCCCAATACTTCTACTAAATCCAGGTAGTTTCAATTTGAATCCCACTTACTATCACTCCTTAACCTAAGTTTTTTTCCACAATTTTATTTATTTCTTCTATTTTTCCCTCAACATAAAGCGCACCAATTAAAGCTTCAAAAGCTGTTGCCTCTTTATACTCCATAACACTACACGATTTAGGAAAAGTTTTTATGTTACTATTTTTAGATCTATTTACTAATGTTAATTTATCTTCATCTAATTCATCAATTATATTTTTTAAATACTTACTTTGAGATTGAGCATTTACATGTTCTTTTACAAGTCTATTTAAATTCTTTATATTGTACCCTTTGTTTATAAAATATGTTCTTATAGAAAGTTCCCACACAGAATCACCTAAATATGCTAAAACTAATCCATTTGCTTCACGCACATCTAAATTGACCATGTTGTTTTTTCCTTTCCATCCTTTATTTTAATTCCCATCTCTAAAAGTCTATCTCTTACTTTATCTGAAAATGCCCAGTCTTTGCTATCTCTTGCTTCTCTTCTCAGTTCAAGTAAAAATTCAATTAGTTCTGTTGTCATATCTCCTACTTGAACCTCTACCTTTAATAGAACTCCAAATACCTCTTCCATAACCACTCTTATATATTCAATTGTATCTTCTAACACTTCAAATCCAACTTTAGAAATTTTATCAATCTCTCCAGCTTTATTTAATTCTTTTACAAGTTCAAATATAGCTCCTATTCCACCAGCTGTATTAAAATCTTCATCCATACATCTTATAAATTTATCTTTTGATATCTCTAAAGTTTCTTTTAACTCTGTAAGGTCTGATCCATTTTCAACAGGTTTTGATGTTAAAATCTCTTTTCCTCTAGATACAGCATTTTCTATTCTTTCTAATCCAGCCTTACTTTGAACTAGTTCATTATCTGAAAAATCAATTGGTTTTCTATAATGAGAACTTAAAATAAAGAATCTCACTACTCTTCCCTCAAATTGCTCTAATACCTCTCTTAAAAGGAAGAAGTTTCCTAAAGATTTAGACATTTTCTCTCCCTTAACATTAATATAACCATTATGAATCCAGTATCTAGCAAACTCTCCACCTGTTCCACATTTTGATTGTGCAATTTCATTTTCATGATGTGGGAATATTAAATCTTGTCCTCCTCCATGAATATCAAATGTAGGTCCTAAATATTTATTTGACATTGCAGAACATTCTATATGCCATCCAGGTCTTCCTTTTCCCCAAGGTGAATTCCAGAAAGGTTCTCCCTCCTTAGCTTTTTTCCATAAAGCGAAGTCTAATGGATCTTTCTTTATCTCTGATACATCTATTCTTGCACCACTTTTTAAATCATCTATACTTTGTCCTGATAATTCTCCATACTCTTGTTTGTAACTATTTACATCAAAGTATACATCACCTTGAGATTCGTAAGCATATCCTTTTTCAATTAATGTTTTTATAATTTTTATCATTTCACCTATATGCTCTGTTGCTTTAGGTCTTATCATTCCTTCTTCTTTTAAATTAACTTTTGCTGTATCTTCAAAATATGCATCTATATATTTTTTTGCTATATCCTGAAGAGTTACTCCCTCTTCATTAGCTTTTTTTATCATTTTATCATCAACATCTGTAAAGTTTTGAACATATTTTACTTTATAACCTCTAAACTCAAAATATCTTCTTACTGTATCGAAAAATATGGCTGGTCTAGCGTTTCCAATGTGAATATAATTATAAACGGTAGGTCCACAAACATACATTGAAACCTCTCCCTCTTTTAGAGGTTTAAATATTTCTAATTCACCTTTAAGTGTATTATATATTTTTATCATTTTACGCCCTCCTATTTAGCTGTTTTTAATAGATTAAGTGCTGTTTCTTCATTTAAAATTGTACTTATTCGTAGTCTATTCTCTTCTGCTATTCCTTTTAGCTCAGCACTTCCTATAACCTCATTTTTAATCTTTAAATCTATATATCCAGATATAAATTGCTTTTCATCGATGTTTACATCTATCAATTTATCACTACTTAAAGTTGATATTTTACTATCATCTTTTGGATTATTTATATAAACACTTGAAGATACCCCTTCAATAAAACTATTTCTAAAGAAATAGTTTAAAAAGAATAAAAATGATCTTAACTCAGCATCTCTTGTACTTCTTAAATAAAGTTTATTTTTTTCTATAGTTCTTTCTCCTGATAATCCATCTTGAGCTATACCATTAAAGCTTTTTATAATGTCATTTTTTCCACCTATATTTGCAGTTAATGTAACTTGCTCTTTTTTATTTACTTCTCCTGTTAGTACAAGTTCATCAAACCCTCCTAGAGGATTTTTCCCAAGATTTAATATCAACATTCCTAGATTTTTTCCTTTTTCTCTATCTAGTATTTTTAAAAGATTTTGATTAAAATATTTTTCATTTTTTAATATTCTTTCAATGTCTTTTTCTCTTTTTCCTATTAAAAAATTACCTTTTTCTATTTTTAGATATACTTTTTCACCATTTAAATACTTTTTGCTATACTCATCTTTTAATACATAAAAATCATTACTTTTATTAAAATAAGTTTCAACTTTTAATGTTATAAATGGATATATATATCCAAAATCTACAATTCCTACACATGCTTTTTTATCTGATATAAAACTACTATCTGAAACTACATATAGTCCTTTTACATAACTTAATCCTTTTTTTACCTTATCATCAATATTAAAATCTGCCTTATTTAAAAGATTTATAACATTTTCAAAATTTTTATGATTAATATCTTCATTTACATATGCTACATTTATTCTGTCACTTAAATACACTCTAGGATTCTCTTTACCAGCATAAAACACACTTATTAAAATACTAACTCCACATAAAAATCCTAAAGTTATTTTTAAAGTTTTTTTCATCGGTACTCCTTTTAATAAATTTATCTACTTTTCTTTATTCTGCTTAATTCATTTAGTACTAAATCTATTTTTTCATTTTTACATGATCCCGATGCAAATCTAACTTTTATTATCTCTTTTTTCTCAACTAGAACGTTTTTTCCATCCTCTTTGAAGTATTCCATTTTTTCTATCGTATCTCCTGATGGATTAATTGCAAAACTTCCACCCCAGAAGTTTACACCATCCTCTACTCCCACTCTATTTACCATAATAACAAAACATCCGTTACTAATAGCTGTTGTCTTACATATAGACTCCCAAAGATTACTTATTTCTAACCCTTTACTTGAAAGTCTTGTAGGACTATTTGCTATAACAAAAATTGTTTGTGCTCCATCTTGTCCTAAAATATATGAACTACTTTGATGAAAAATATCTTCACATACTAGCATTCCAATTCTACCAAACTTTGTATCAAAGGCTCTTATATTTTCTCCCTCTTTAAAATATCTTCCCTCATCAAAAAGTCCATAAGTTGGAAGATAAACTTTTCTGTGCTTGTGTTTTATCTCTCCATCTTCTAAGTAAAATGCTGTATTATAGTGATATAAATCTTCACTTAACTCTACTGCACCTACTATTATTGATATTTTTTTAGATAGCTCTAATAATATATCAGGTACTTTATCTAAAGCAACATCATAAACCATCTCTTCTAACAAATATCCAGTTAGAGATAATTCAGGAAAAACAACAACTTCTGTCCCTTTCTCAATTTCCTTTTCTACTATATCAACTATTTTTTTTAAATTTTTTTCTGTATCTCCCAATATTGGCTTCATCTGAGCTAAAAAAACTTTCATTTCCCTCTCCTTTATTAAATTAAAGAAATTTTAAATCCTCAACAGTTGTAACTTTTATATTATCATAATCTCCTATTAAAACTTTAATTTTTCCACCTATTCTTTCTACTAAAGATGAATCGTCTGTTCCTAAGAAATTATCTTCTCTTGCTTTTTTATAAGCATCTTTTAATATCTTACCTCTAAATATTTGAGGTGTGTGAACTGCTATATACTCCTCTCTTTTGGGTGTTTCTATAACTTCTCCATCGATATTAACTTTTTTAATTGTATCTTTTAGTAAAACTCCTACTACAATACCATCAATTTTTAAATCTTCTCCTAACATTTTTAATGCTTGAGAAAAATACTTATCTTTTAAAAATGGCCTTACACCATCCTGTACTGCTATTATACTATTATCTTTACAATATTCCAACGCATTTTCTATAGAATATTGTCTTTCTTTTCCACCTGAAACAATATTTTTGACTTTAGATATTCCATATGTTTTACATAACTCTTTTACTAATTCTATTGATTCCTCTCCAGTAGTAATAATAACTTCATCAACACTGTCACTTTTTTCTGCAACTTCTAATGGTTTCATAAATAAAGGTTTTCCATCGATTTCTAAAAATTGTTTAGGATATCCTAAATTCATTCTCTTTCCAATTCCTGCTGCTGCTATAATTAAAGTTATTTTAGAGTTACCACAGTACATCCAATTCCTCCTTCGTTATGACCACCAGCTCTATAGTCTTTAACGTATCTCGAAGTTTTTAAGAATTCCATTATTCCTGTTCTCAAGGCTCCTGTTCCTTTTCCATGAATTACATATATCTCTGTATACCCATTCATTAGAGCTCTATCCATATAAGTTTCTAATTCATATATTGCTTCATCAACTAACTTCCCTCTTAAATCTACTTCATTTTTAACTCTTGTTTTAGCGTGAGTGTTTATAGGTCTATACTCTTTTTTCTTTGGCTCTACAACTGTTTTTACGTCGTCCATTGAAACCTCTAATTTTAATATACCTGCTTGGATATTTAGAGTTTCTTTATTTAAGTTTATTTTATTTACAATAGCATATTGATTTAAACTATTTACAAATACTCTATCTCCAACTTTATAATCTATCTTTCTTGCTACTTTAGGTTTAACCTCTACATTTTCAGATTTTTCCTCTTGTAAAGATGTTCTAAGCATATTAAGCTTCTTTTGAACTTCTTTCATCTCTTCTTTTGTTTTATCCTCTTTTTGAATCTTATTAACTAGAGCTGCTGCTTTATTTTGCATATCTCTCATCATTAACTCAGCTTTTTCATATGCTTCTTTTAAAATTTGATTCTTTTCTTTTTCTAATACTCTTAATTTTTCTTCATATTCATCTTTATCTTTTTGAGCTTGAGCTTTTAAAGCTTCTACTTCTGATTGCATACTTTCAAGTTCTAAAGATTTGTCTTTTATATTTGAAATCATTTTTTCTACTTTTTTATCTTCATCACTTATATAACTTTTTGCTCTTTCTATAATTACTTCAGAAACTCCAAGTCTTTTTGCTATTGTTAGAGCATTACTTTCTCCTGGAACTCCTATTAAAAGTCTATATGTTGGAGATAAAGTTTCTACATTAAACTCCATTGATGCAGTTTCTATATCTACTTCATTATACCCATAGGCTTTAACCTCACTATAGTGAGTTGTTATTAGTGATTTACATTTTTTATCTTTCAAATAGTCTATTACAGCCATGGCAAAAGCTGAACCTTCCATTGGGTCAGTTCCTGATCCTAATTCATCTAGTAACACCAATGAAGCTTTTGTAACTGAATTTAAAATCTCTTGAATGTTTTTTAAATGTGCTGAGAATGATGATAATGATTGTTCTATACTCTGCTCATCTCCAATATCTGCAAATACACCATTAAAAAATCCTATACTCGTTTTTTCATCTGCAGGAATTGGAATTCCAGCTAATGTCATTAATGTTAATAATCCTGCTGTTTTTAACGCTACTGTTTTTCCTCCAGTATTTGGACCTGTTATTAATAATGTATTATAATCTTTTCCTATTTCAAATGTTAAAGGTACAACCATATTCTCATTTATAAAAGGATGTCTAGCATTTACAAGTGATAACATCTCTTTATTATTTATTTCTGGAATTGCACATTTTTTCTCTATACCAAATTGAGATTTTCCATTTAATATGTCTAAATACATTATCGTATTACCAATCTCATTTATTATAGGAGTATTTAATCTCACTTGATCAGTTAGTCTTAAAAGTATTTTTCTAATCTCTTCTCTTTCTCTAACTTCTAGTTCTCTCATTTTATTATTTAACGAAACAATCGATATAGGTTCTATAAACACTGTTGATCCACTTGATGATCTATCGTGCTCTATCCCTTTAATAAGTCCTTTAAAATCTGTTTTAACTGGTATTACACTTCTTCCATCTCTTGTTGTTATTATCTTTTCTTGTATAGCTTTAGAGTAATTTGGATTAGTGAATAACTCTTCAAATTTTCTCTTAATATTTGCTACCATATTTTTCTTTTGAAATCTTAACTCTCTTAGCTCTATAGAAGCATCATCTTTTATATTTTTATCTGGATCTATAGCTTTATTTATTAAATCTTCTAAATTTTTAAATGTTGGTATATTTATAAATTTACCTCTTAAATCTTTATATTTTTCTAAAGTTTCTAATCTTCCTTTAAAAATTCTAAAAATTCTTAAATTTATATTTATAGACCACAAGTCTTCTGGCTCTAAATACATCCCAACAAGTTGAGCTTTTCTTGTGATATTTGTTATATCTTTCATTCCTGCTGGCTCAAATCCACCGTCAAACTTTAAAAAATCCATAAAATCTCTGATTATCTCTAATTCTTTTCTTAAAGAGTTTATATCTTTAAATGGCTCTAAATCAAGTATTTTTTCTTGATTTTCTTCAATAGTCATATAATGTGATAACTCTTCTCTTAATTTGTTAAACTCTAATACTTTATAGCTATGAATATTCATATTACATATCACCTTTTCTATATATATTTTACCTTGTTATTATAGCATATTTAATGTTTTTTATAAACTATTCCAAATAATTTAAAAAATACCTTGATATTTTCTTTCAGTAATGGTATAATAATTTGCATGTTTATAACGAAAGCGAGGTGTAAATAGAATGCAAAGATGTGAAATTACTGGAAAAGGAATGACTTTCGGAAATCAAATTTCTCACTCTCACAGAGTAACAGGAAGAGTTTGGAAGCCTAACTTACAAACAACTAAAGTTGTTATCAACGGTGTTACTGTTAAAGTTAAAGTTTGTACTAAAACTTTAAAGACTTTAAAGAGTGCTAACGAGGTTGAAGTTATGCAAATCCTTAAAGCAAATGCTAATACTCTAAGTGCTAGACTTAGAAAAATATTAAGCAAATAATGCTTATAAAAAAAGACAGCTTTAAATAAAAAAGCCTGTCTTTTTTTTATTTTTGTAACTATATTTATTTTCATATTTTTAATATATATAATCTAGTATAGAAAAAGAGGTTGAAGATTAAATCTTCAACCTCATTAATTTTACTTCTCTACTCTTGTATATGGAATAAGAGCGATGTTTCTAGCTCTCTTAACAGCTTTAGCTATCTTTCTTTGTAACTTAGCGTTAGCTCCAGTTACTCTAGAAGGATTGATTCTTCCTTTATCAGAAACGAATCTCTTTAGTAAATCAACATTTTTGTAATCGATTTCTTCAGCTTTAACTCTTAATTTTGCTCTTCTTCTTCTGAATTCTGCCATTCTAATAACCTCCTTATTTGAGAATAAACGTCTTCTTTAGTTTTAATTAGTCGTTCTTAATTACGATGTATCTCATAACTTCTTCAGTTATGTTAAGCTTTGACTCAACCTCAGTTAACTTAGTACCGTCCATCTCTAAAGTAGTTAGTACGTAGAATCCTGTTTTCTTCTTATCGATTGGATAAGCAAGCTTTCTCTCTCCCCACTTCTCAGATTTAAGAACAGTTGCTCCAGCTGTAGTTAATATGTTGTTAACTTTAGCTATTACAGTTTCTCTTCCCTCTTCTAATATAGTTGGGTTGATGATGAACATTAATTCATACTTTTTCATGTTATTACCTCCTCCCTATGGTTTTAGCCCAAAATACACAATGATCTTGAGCAGGGCATTATTAATTCTAACATAGAATCAATAATTTTACAAGCATTTTTTTATTAATCTCTTCTATTAGCTCTAATCCATGGTGGAAGATCTAACTCATCTCTTACTTCTGATGTCTCTTCTACCTTTGGAACTTCTGCTTTTTTCTCTACGTTTATAAAAGATTCAGTTTTTTCTTGCTCATCACCGAAACTATTAGCAATTATTGTAACTTGAATTTTATCTCCGTATGATTCGTCTGCTGTTATACCAAACATAATATCTTCTGCTGTTTTTCCAGCTGCTTCTTTTACTATATTAGCTATAGCTTGAGCTTCCATAAGTCCTAAATTTGATGAACCAGCTATGTTTATTAAAACTTTACTTGCTCCCATAATTGACTTTTCTAATAGAGGTGAAGATAGTGCTTTTTCTGTTGCTTTAGCAACTCTATTTTCTCCTTCTCCCTCTCCAAATCCTAAAACTGCAACTCCTGAATTTTGCATAGTTGCTTTAATATCAGCAAAGTCTAAGTTAATAAGTCCTCTACCTATCATTAAATCTGCAATACCTTTAATACCTATTTTTAAAATATTATTAGCTTCTTTAAAAGCATTTTGAAGAGTTATTGTTTTCTCTGGTAATTCAAATAGTTTATCATTTGGTATTATCACTAATGAATCTACATGCTTTTCTAAGTTTGACAATCCTAAATCAGCATTAGTTTTTCTTTTTCTTCCTTCAAAAGAAAATGGTCTAGTTACTATACCAATAGTTAAAACTCCCATCTCTTTTGCTATTTTAGCTATAACCGGTGCAGAACCTGTTCCTGTTCCACCACCCATTCCAGCTGTTATAAATAACATATCTGTCTCTTCTAATAAATTTCTTAATTTTTCAACATCTTCTTCAGCAGCTTGCTTACCAACTTCTGGGTCAGCTCCAGCTCCTAGACCTCTTGTTAGTTTTTCCCCTAATTGAACTCTTATATCTGCTAAAGAATTATTTAAATCTTGGGCATCTGTATTTGCCGCAATATATTCTACACCTGTTACTCCAGCTGAAATCATGTCGTTTATTGCATTTCCTCCAGCTCCTCCAGCTCCGATTACCTTTATCTTTACTTCACATTCGTTATTAAACATTTTCATACAGCTCCTTATTATATAAAGTTAGAAATCCATTTTTTTATTTTGTTTAAAGCACCATCTGTAACCACTTCTTCTTCATACTCTTCTTCGTAGTCCTCTTGTCTAAAAGCTGTTTCATTTATAGGAAGCTCTGTAAATACTTCCTCTTCTTTTTCAATGGCTATAACTTCGTCCTTTAAACTTTCATCTCTTATTTCGTTTCTCTTTTTAAATTCTGCTTCTAATTTTGTTAACAAAATACCAATTACTGTAGACATAGATGGATTTACATTTTCTAATCCTCTAAGTGGGAATGGAGTTACTTTTCTAACAGCACATTCCATTTTACTTCCAACTTTACTAAAAATCTCATCTATTGATACTGCTCCACCTGTAAAAGCTAAACCTTTTCCTAAATAACCATTAAATCCAGATTCTTCTATTGTTTTTGAAATGAAATTAATTAAATCCCCTGTTCTAGCGTCGATTATCTCTTTAATCTCATCTATATTGTATTCTCCATTTTCTGTTTTTATCACTCCATTAGAATACTGTTTACTTCTTAATTTTTCGAGAATCTCTTTAGCTTCTTTTTTTGGTATTTTCAAAAGATAACTTATATCATTCACAAAATGCATTCCACCTATTGATAAAGATTTTGTATAAATTATTTTATCATTTTTATAAATAGCTATATCTGTAACGCCTTCTCCTATATCTATTAGAGCTACTCCCATCTGTCTATCTTCATATTCTAAAGTTGATTTTGCAGATGCCGATGCGTTTAAAAATATATCTTCTACTTCTAATCCTGCGTTATTTATAACTTCTATTAGCGGATCTAATTGATCTTTTTTTATTGTTATTAGATGTACATCACCTTGAATACTTTTTCCAATTTGTCCTATTGGATTTTTTAAAATTCCAGAGCTATTAACTCTAACATTATAAGCTTCTTGCTCAATAACGATTTCATCTTCTTTTAATATATTACCCTTCACTAATTCAATTAAATTATACATATCTTGAGCTGTTATCTCTTTTTCATTAAATTCGATACACCCATGATCTGTTTTCGAAGTAATTCTATCACTACTCACACCTAGTGAAACAACTTCAAATTCTCTTCCATTTCTTTGTTCTAACTCTTTTAGTCCTTTGGCTATGCTTGCACTTAAAAGATCAGGGTCTTCTACTACAGATCTTTTTATGCCTTCACTTGATACCTCTAAGTAATCTAGTACTCTTAACTTTAATCCCTCTGTACTAAGTTCTCCTAAAATAAATTTTATTTTACCATTTCCAACATCTAAAGCTAATTTTGTAATATTATCTCGCACTTTTCCCCTCCTTTTCCATTACTACTATATCTGTAAATCTTATATCTATATAATCTATCACTTTAGCCTTTATCAACTCCTTATATAGATTCATTGTTATTTCATATTTTTTTTTCGAAACTTCTGGTTCAGTTTTTATCTTAGTTCCGTCTCTCAAAATAATGTATATCAAATTTTTATTTTCAGCATATAGCTGTGAAACTTCATCTTTTAAATCTAGCTCTTTTAGTTTTTCCATTATTTCTAGAAGATATTCTTTTTCTTTAGCATCTTTTAGTACAAGAATTGGCATACTTTTTTTAGGATATTCATCTAGCTTTCCAAAAATCGTTCCCTCTTCATCCATAGTATATATTCTCGAATTATGTTGTGCATAGTAATTACTATCTTTTTCTATGACATCAATAGTTATTTCATTCAAATTTTGTTTAGAAACAACTGCTTTTTTTATCCTCACATCTTTTAATAATTTTTTTTCTAATCCTTCTAAATTTAAATCATTAATATTTTTTCCTAAAATCTCTGTTTTTATTTTTTCTAAATCTGATTTAAGATTTGGCGAAACTTCACTAATTTGAACTTTTGAAATATTGAAAAATTCTCTATTTTTAAAGTCTTTTTCAACTTGAATTATAATAAAAGTTAATGCCAATATTATAGCAATTTTAAATATATTTTTCAAGAATCTCTCCCTGTTATTTCAGATATTTTCTACTTAGCAACTTTCAACCATAATCTTAGTTAAATCATCAAAAGAATACCCTTTTAATGTTGCTAGTTTTGGAGCTAAACTAGTCTCTGTCATTCCAGGACAAGTATTTACCTCTAAGAAGTAAGTTTTTCCATCTTTTAAGATAAAATCACTTCTTGTTACTCCCTTTAACCCTAACTTTTCATGAATTTTTCTAGCAGCTTCAGAAGCTTCTTCATATGCTTTTTCATCTATTTGAGCAGGACATTCGTACTCTGTTTTACCTACTGTATATTTTGATTCATAGTCATATAATCCCGATTTTGGTTTTATTCTAACCACACCTAATTTTTCTCCATTTAATACTCCTGCTGTTAATTCATCCCCTTTTATAAACTCCTCTATTAAAGGTTCTTTATTTTGTAATACTTCGTAAGCTTTTAAAGCTTCTTCTTTCGTGTTACAAATATATAACCCTACACTTGATCCCTCTTTTGCTGGTTTTATAACAACAGGATAACTATCAATTTCTTCAACAGAACCATATGTTTTAGCTATTCTTATTCCTAAATCTTTAGCTATTATCTTTGTTAAAATTTTATCCATTGCAACAGCACTACCTGTTACTCCTGAACCTGTATATTTTTTACCTAACATATCTAAAACAGATTGAACTCTACCATCCTCACCATATTCACCATGAAGAGCTAGATAAACTAAATCATAATCATTCTCTATAAATGCTGATACTAAGTTTTCTTTTGTCAAATCTATTTTATATGCATCGTACCCTTGTCTTAATAGACTATTTAAAATAGCCTGTCCACTTCTTAAAGAAACCTCTCTCTCTGATGTAATTCCACCCATAACAACTGCTATTTTCACTTGATCCCTCCTAGTTAGTTTCTTACTATTATAATCTCTTCTTCTAGTTGTATTCCAGTTTTATTTTTTACTCCTGCTTTTACCTCTTCTATTATATCTATAATATCTTTAAATTTTGCATCGCCTTTGTTTACAACAAAATTTGGATGTACCATAGATATTTGAGCTCCTCCTACTTTTTTACCTTGAAGTCCAGCCTCTATAATTAATCTTGCAGAAAAATATCCTTCTGGATTTTTAAATGTACTTCCTAAGTTTGGTTCATTTAATGGGTGATTTTCGCTTCTTTTTAATTTATACTTCTCTACAACTTCACTTAAATAACCATTTTCAAATTTGAAAGTTGCACTTACTACAACCCATTTTTTCTCTTTTATCTCTGTCACTCTATATGAAAATTTTAAATTTTCTTTCTCTATTTTTCTAAGCTCATTATTTTCATCTACAATTTCAACTGATATTATTTTATCAAAAATCTCAGTTCCATGAGCTCCTCCGTTCATAAAAACAAGTCCACCAACACTTCCTGGTATTCCTGCTAAATTTTCTAAACCTGTATAGTTTTTTTCTGCCATATAATCTATTAAATCAGAAAAATCTAACCCCGCTCCAACTTCAACTATCCCCTCACCTTTATCATCTATATAATCAATAGCCTTAAGAGAAATAAATGTTGTATCAAGTTCTCCATCAAATATTAATGTATTTGTTCCATTACCTATTATAAATCTATTTTCTTTCTCTTTCAAAACGTCCAATAATTCGTTTTTATTTTCAATTTCAATAAACTCTTTAGCTGTTCCACCAATTTTCATATTAGAATGTTCTTTCATCGAGTGATTTTTATATAATTTCATTTCCTGTTCTCCCTATATTGTCTGCAATAGTATGAGCTAAATTAGATATATTCCCTGCTCCCATAAATAAGAATGTAGCTGATTCTTTTTCACCTGTTACTATTTTTTCTATATCTTCATTTTTCTCTATTATTCTACAGTGCTTGTGACCTATTTTTTCTTTTAATTTCTCTAATGTTACTCCAAATTCATTTTTTTCTCCTGCACTATATACAGGCATTAATATAACTTCATCTACGCCTTCAAAGCTACCTTTAAAATCATTTAAAAGAAAATTTACACGACTATATCTATGTGGTTGAAAAATTGCTATTGTTTTATTTTTTTCTATTGTTTTTGCTCCTTGAATAGTTGCTTTAATCTCTGTTGGATGATGAGCATAATCATCTATTATTCTTATTTTATCACTATGTAAAATATCATATCTTCTTTTCGCACCTTTAAAACTTAAAAGTTTTTCTGCTATTCTTTTTTTATCAATTCCATATTTTTTGGCTAAATAAATAACAGGTAAAGCATTTTGAATATTGTGATTCCCTGGAATAGATAGCTCAAACTCTCCAAACTTTTCTCCATCTATGATTACTGTAAATACTGTTTTAGAATTTATTATTTTTATATCTGTTGCAATTATATCAGAATCATTTTTCTTAATGCTATAAGTTTTTATATTTTTTCTACCTTTTATTAACTCTAGTGTTTCTAAACAATCATCACAAACTAATATCTCTCGTTTTGTCTGATCCATAAATTGTTTAAATGATTTTTTTATATTCTCAAGCGAACCATGATTTTCAAGGTGATCTGCTTCGATATTTGTTATTATTGAAATTTCTGGTGTTAGATGTAAAAATGAGTTGTCACTTTCATCAGCCTCTGCAATAAAAATCTCTGTTTTTCCACATCTAGCATTAGAACCTATCTCTGGTAAAATTCCACCAACAACTATTGTTGGATCAATGTCTAAAAGTAACGATCCTAGCATTGAACTTGTCGTTGTTTTTCCATGAGTTCCTGCTACTGCAATTCCTTTTTCTTTATTCATTAAAAGGGCTAATAATTCTCCCCTCTTTATTATTTTTATTCCTAAATCTTTTGCTCTTATTATCTCTGGATTATCCTGCTTTATAGCACTTGAAGCCACAATTAAATCTGCTCCTAAAATATTTTCTGCATTATGCTCTCCAAAAACTTTAACTCCTAAGCTTTCTAACTCTTCAGTTACATAATTTCTTGAAAGATCAGCTCCGCATACATCATATCCTTTTAATTTCATAATTTTTGCTAAGCCACTCATTCCAATTCCATTTATTCCAATAAAATATATTTTATTCATCTAACTCCTCCATATATCCAAGCACTCAACTATCTTTTCAGCTGCATTACTTTTCTTTAAATTTTTAGCTTTTCTACTCATTTTGTTTAACTCATCATCATTTTTTATGAGCTCTAAAGCTTTCTCTATGGCTTCATCTGCCTTGCTATCACTATATATAAGTGCTGCTTCGTTTTCTGATAATATCTTTGCATTTTGATACTGTCCAACTTTTATCGAATTATATGGTATTAAAATCGATGGTTTTTCAAGTTGCATTATTTCTGAAACGGTTAATGCTCCTGCTCTACAAACAACTAAGTCTGCTGCTGCCATTACATTTATCATATTATTAAAATATGGTTTTATTATGTCGCTAACCTTTATTTGTTGATCTTCTAATTTTTCATTTATTTCCCCAAAATTTTTATCACCAGTAGCCCAATAAATTCTGATGCTTTTATCTTTATATATATCTTTTAAACTTTTGATTACTGCTTCATTTAAGGATTTAGCACCTAAGCTTCCACCTGTTACTAAAAGTACTTTTTCATCTTTTCCAATCTTTAATCTTTCTCTTTCAGCATCCTTATCCATTGTATAAATATCTTCTCTCAAGGGATTTCCAGTAACTAAAAATTTGTGTTGATCTTTTACTGATATCTCTTCATATGTTGTGTCAAAAGCTAAAAAACATTTCTTAGCTATTTTATAAAATAACTTATTTGCCATTCCTAAATCTGCATTTTGTTCTTGTAAATATATTTTTTTGCCTAAAATTGCACCTGCTAATAAAACAGGTATTGATATATAATTTCCAAATCCTATTATTATATCTGGCTGTTCTTTTTTTACAATTTTAAAAGCTTGTAAAAATGCCTTTATATTTGAAGGAATTTTTTTTAAATTTTGAAATGGATATACATCTATTCCTAAAAATTTAAATCCCTCTTCTGGAACTAAATCTTTTTCCATTCTAGTTGAACTTCCCACAAATAAAACTTCCATACCTCTATTCAATAGTTTTTTTCCAACTGCTAGCGCAGGATAAATATGTCCTCCTGTACCTCCAGTTGTTATAATTATTTTTTTCATCATAAATTCTCTCCTAATTAAAGTAACTTTTTACTAAGTCTTTGAAAACTCTTCCTCTTTCTTCAAAATTTTTAAACTGATCAAAACTTGATGTCGCTGGAGAAAATAAAATAACTTCTTTATGATTTTTATCAACCTTAGATTTTAATTTTTCTAATACTTTATCTAAAGTTTTTAAATTAAAAATTCTCTCTTTTGAAAAACCAATTTTTTCTAATCCTATTTCTAACTTATCTGAAATATCACCTATCAAATAAACTTCTTTAACCTTATCTTTAATTATCTCTTCTAGTGGTGTTAAATCTAACTCTTTATCATATCCTCCACAAATTAAAATTGGTTGTTCAAAAGCTTCAATAGCAAATTTAGTAGAATCTATGTTAGTACCTTTAGAATCATTTATAAATTCAACTACACCATACGAGAAAAAATTCTCCATTCTATGTTCTAATGTTTTAGTTGAATATAAAAACTCTCTTATTAATTCTGTTGGAATATCAAGCAATTTTCCTATGCAAACAATAAATAATATATTTTCCAAATTATGTTTTCCTTTTAAAGACGCTAACTTTTCCTCTAGAATAAACTCTCCATTATAAAAAACAGATTCATTTTCAACCCATACGCTCTCTTTTTTATATGTTTTATCCATTCCTACATATATTTTTTTCCCAGAAATCTTATCTTCTCTTTTTAAACTTTCGGCACATGAAGTATTTACTATAAAATATTCACTTTCCTTTTGATTTTTTCCTATATTAAACTTTGTGTTATAATAATGGTCTAAATTTTTGTATCTTGATAGATGATCTGGTGCTAAATTAACTATTAAAGAGATATTCGCTTTAAACTCTTTTATATTCTCAAGTTGATAAGAGCTAGCTTCTAATACATAATAATCAAGCTCTGGATTCTCCATAACCGTTTCACTAAAAGAATATCCTATATTTCCACACACTTTTGCTTTATAACCTGCTTTTTCTAATAATTCTTGAGTTTTTGTGGTTATTGTTGTTTTTCCATTTGTTCCTGTTATAGCTATTATTTTTCCAGAAATTTCATTGTTTTTTTTATATCTGTAACCTAATTCAATGTCATCTATTACTTCTATCTGTAATTCCAAAGCTTTTTTTACTAAATCTGTATAAGGAACTCCAGGACTTTTTATAAACAAATCTATTTTATCATTTTCTAATATTTTCATACCTTCTTTTGACGATATTCCTATTTTATCATCTATTAAAAAAACTTTGTATCCCATTTTCTTTAAAGTTTTTTCAGAACCTTTACCACTTACTCCAGCCCCAAAAACAATTGCTTTCTTCATGGATTTCCCTCCTTATTTTTAAACGACAAAAACCACAGTGACTTTCACTGTGGTCTTATTTATAGTATTCCTCTTAATCTAACTATACCTAAAGCTATCATTCCTAAAAACAATGCAACAATCCAAAATCTCATTGTTACCTTTGTTTCTGGTAAGCCTGCTAATTCAAAATGGTGGTGTATTGGTGCCATTCTAAACACTCTTTTCCCTCTCATTTTAAAAGAACCTACTTGAAGTATAACTGATACAGCTTCTAATACAAATACTCCTCCAATTATAGGTAAAAGCAACTCTTGTTTAAGTAAAATTGCTACAACTCCCAGAATCCCACCTAGTGTTAATGATCCCGTGTCTCCCATAAAGATTTGTGCTGGATAAAAGTTATACCATAAGAATCCTAAGCCTGCTCCCACTAAAGCTGATAGAAATACTGACAATTCACCTATACCTGCTATATAATGTAAATTAAGGTGATTACTTAACTCAATATGACCTGTGAAATATGCTATTATTCCTAAAATTGTTGCACCTATTATTACAGGCATTATTGCTAATCCATCTAATCCATCAGTTATATTCACCGCATTAGATGTTCCCATTAGCACTAAAGCTATAAATATTAACATCAAAAAACTTCCTAAATAAAAATTACTATTTGATAATATTGGATTTACAACTGATAAATCTAATATCTTGTTTCCTGTTAAACCAAATTCCTTTATAAAAAACCAAGTAACTATGGCTATAAAACACTGACCCATTAGCTTTTTTTTACCTGATAAACCTTTTTTATTAACAGTAAATTTTTTATAGTCATCTATAAAACCAATACTACTAAAAAGCAATGTTATTATAAACATTAGAATTAAGAATTTATTAAAAAGGTCACCCACTAATAATCCTGTTAATAGAGTTCCAAAAATTATTAATATTCCACCCATTGTTGGAGTTCCCTTTTTTGAAAAGTGACTAACTGGTCCCTCTTCTCTTATAGATTCTCCAAATTTTTTTACTTTCAAATACTTTATAAATGGTTTACCAGTAACTAAAACAACTAAAAATGCTAATATAAATGCTAAAAAACTTCTTAAATATATTGATTTAAGCCCCTCTAAAACTGGAAAATACCCTGCCAATAAGTATAGCATCCCTCTTACTCCTTTTTACTACATAATTATTTCTTCTAACTTCATTCCTCTTGAACCTTTTAATAAAACAGCTACATCCCCAGTTTTATTAAGTTCATCCCTTATCTCTTCTTTTTTTGTAAAATGAATAATTTTAGGATTGTTTAATTCATCTAAAGCTTTTTTCATTCTTTCCCCATAAACAAACACTTTATCAAATTCATATTTTAAAGCTTCAGTTAATATATCTACGTGATATTCTATCTCCTTATCACCAAGTTCAAGAGCATCACCTAAAACAACTACCTTTTTTTTGTTTAACGGTAAAGAAGAAAATGCATTTAAAGCCATTTTCATAGATACAGGACTCGCATTATACGCATCATTTATAAATAAAATTTTATTTTTTTCTATTTTCTCAAATCTCATAGATGTTATTTTAATATTTTTTAATGCATTTTTAATTTCGTCATAAGACATCTCAAATATTTTTCCTAACGCAATAGCAAAAGAAGCATTTACTACATTATACAATCCGTTTAAAGGTACGAAATATTTTTCATTATTTAAAAAGAAATTAACACCCTCATAAATTTCAATAAAATTATTTATAATATAATCATTTTTATTTTCGAATCCAATTTTTAAAGCTTCTAAATTTTTCAAATAAAAATCATCACCATAAACTAAGGTATTATTTTTATTCACATAATTTAAAACTTCAGTTTTTGCTTTAAACACATTGTCTCTATTTTTTAAAAATTCTAAATGAGAGTCTCCAATATTTGTTATCACTGCATAATCTGGTCTTGCAATTTTTGATAATAAATCAATTTCACCTAAATTACTCATACCCATTTCTAAAACTGCAATTTCATCACTTTCTTTTAATTGTAACAACGTAAATGGAAGCCCAATTTGATTATTATAATTTCCTAAAGTTTTTTGTGTTTTATATTTTGTTGATAAAACTCCATGTATTAAATCTTTAGTTGTTGTTTTACCTTCACTTCCTGTTACAGCTATAATTTTAGTGCATAATTTTTCTCTATATAGTTTAGCTATATTCTGTAAAAAGTCTATACTATTTAAAACTTTAATAATTTTTTCACTTTCATTTGTAGGACTTTTATCACAAATAATAAGTTCCGCCCCTTTTTTAAGAGCTTCATCTATATAATTATATCCATTATTTATAGCTATAAATAATGAACCTTTTTCTACCTTCTTACTATCCATTTGAATATTATCAATCTCTAGGTTTTTAGGTAAATTTATATTTAACTTTTGAAAATAATTTAATAGAACTTCAGTAAATGTTTTCAATTTTACATCCCCTTTTTTTATATTCGCTCTATATTTTACCATTTTTTTAGTATTCTTTTCAAATTTTTTTTAACTAATACCTAAAACTTTTAAGCCTTTATGAATACATTCAATTTCAATAGGTAAATTAGGTCCTGTTTCTCCATCTATATCTGTTGAATAATTTTCAACTCCTACAATTTTCATAAATCTAGTTTTAAAATATTTTATTGAATGAATTTTTTTCTCTAAATGTGTTTTCGTAGCTAATGCTGCACTTATTTCTGGAACATCTGTTATAAAATCTGGTTTTAGCAGTAAAACATCAAAAAATCCATCATCTAATTTGGCATTATATGCCAATTCAAAATTTCCAGCACTTTTTCCATTAAAAACTAAAAGAGAAACAATATCTGTTATTGCACTATATTCATCGCTCTCTAATATAATTTTCATTTTTTTTATTTTAGTCATCTCTTTTATTCCATTTAACACATATGCTAATTTCCCCATAGTTTTTATCATATTTCTATCAGTTGTTTGAGAAATTGTAGAAAAAACTCCAAGGCTAGCTATATTTATGAAATACTGATTATTTATTCTTCCTAAATCTATCTCTTTAACATCTGTTGATAGTATTTTTTTACAAGCTTTTTCAATATTTCTAGGCATTTTTATTACATTAGCAAAATCATTTGCAGTCCCTGTTGGTAGTATCGCTATTGGAATATCTATCTCATTTTTTTTTAAAATATTAACAAAACTATTTATTGTTCCATCTCCGCCTGATATTAAAAAATGATCATAATCTTCAATATTTTCTAAAATCTCCTCTTTTTTGCAACAGTGAGAAACTCTGAATATATCGACTACAAATCCATGATCTTGATAAATCTCAAAAATTTTATCCAATTCTTTTAAAATTTTTCCACCACCTGAAACAGGATTATATATTAGTTTTACTTTTTTTTGTCTTTTCATATAATCATCCTCCAGTTTTTAGATATAAAAAAAAGATTGGCAACTTCCTATCCTCCCAGGGGGCTGCCCCCCAAGTACTTTCAGCGTTTATGGGCTTAACTTCCAGGTTCGAAATGTTACTGGGTGTACCTCCATAGCTATCGTTGCCAATCAATATTTAATTTACTTGGATCATTTGAAACTATATAGTAGTATATTAAGGTTAAAACTTCGATATATTAGTATTGGTCAGCTAAAAGTCTCACAACTCTTACACCCCCAACCTATCAACCTCCTAGTCTCGAAGGTATCTTAAAGAGTACTTATCTTGAAGTCAGTTTCCCGCTTAGATGCTTTCAGCGGTTATCTGTTCCAAACGTGACTACCCAGCTGTGCCACTGGCGTGACAACTGGTACATCAGAGGTTTGTCCATCCCGGTCCTCTCGTACTAAGGACAGATCTTCTCAATACTCTAACGCCTACAGTGGATAGGGACCGAACTGTCTCACGACGTTCTGAACCCAGCTCACGTACCGCTTTAATGGGCGAACAGCCCAACCCTTGGGACCTTCTCCAGCCCCAGGATGCGATGAGCCGACATCGAGGTGCCAAACTCTACCGTCGATATGGACTCTCGGGTAGAATCAGCCTGTTATCCCCAGGGTAGCTTTTATCCGTTGAGCGACGACCCTTCCATTCGGAATCGCCGGATCACTATGTCCTGCTTTCGCACCTGCTCGACCCGTCAGTCTCGCAGTTAAGCTCTCTTATGCCATTGCACTCTGCGGTTGATTTCCATCCAACCTGAGAGAACCTTTGAACGCCTCCGTTACTCTTTCGGAGGCGACCGCCCCAGTCAAACTGCCCACCTAGCACTGTCTTCGAGGGTACAAACCTCAAATTAGAATTCCGACATAGTATGGTTGGTATTCCACCAGTGACTCCGCGTAATCTAGCGACCACGCATCATAGTCTCCCAACTATCCTATACATACGATGCCAAAACCCAATACCAAGCTACAGTAAAGCTCCATGGGGTCTTTCCGTCCTACTGCAGGTAACCGGTATCTTCACCGGTAATACAATTTCACCAGGCCTCCCGTCAAGACAGCTCTCAGATCGTTACACCATTCGTGCAGGTCGGAACTTACCCGACAAGGAATTTCGCTACCTTAGGACCGTTATAGTTACGGCCGCCGTTCACCGGGGCTTCAATTCGGAGCTCTCACTCCTCCTCTTAACCTTCCGGCACTGGGCAGGTGTCAGCCCATATACGTCGCCTTACAGCTTAGCATAGACCTGTGTTTTTGTTAAACAGTCGCCTGAGACTCTTCACTGCGGCCTCTCATAGCTTTGCGTCGCGTGTACGCTCACCATAAAAGGCACCCCTTCTCCCGAAGTTACGGGGCTATTTTGCAGAGTTCCTTAACGAGAGTTAGCCTGTCCGCCTTAGATTTCTCATCCTGACCACCTGTGTCGGTTTGGGGTACGGGCACTAATATCTTTATAACGCTTAGAAGCTTTTCTCGGCAGTGTGGTATTTGCACCTTCCATCTTACGACTCCTCATCACACCTCACGTTTAGTCTAGCGGATTTTCCTACTAGACCACGCTACATGCTTGAACTGGCACTTCCGTTCGCCAGCGTGCATAACCTCCTGCGTCCCTCCATCACTTGATATCAGTGGCACAGAAATATTAATCTGTTTTCCATTCGCCTACGCAATCTAGCCTCGGCTTAGGACCCGGCTTACCCAGGGGAGACAAACTTTACCCTGGAACCCTTGGTCTTCCGGCGTGGGGGATTCTCGCCCCCATTCTCGCTACTTATTCCTGCATTCTCACTTCTGATACCTCCAGAGTCTCTTGTCGATTCTCCTTCAACGGCCTACAGAACGCTCTCCTACCAGTCGCTTACGCAACTCCACAGCTTCGGTTTATAACTTAGCCCCGTTACATTGTCGGCGCAGAGACTCTCGACCAGTGAGCTATTACGCACTCTTTAAAGGTATGGCTGCTTCTAAGCCAACCTCCTGGTTGTTTGTGAATCTCCACCTCCTTTCCCACTTAGTTATAATTAGGGACCTTAGCTGGTGGTCTGGGTTGTTTCCCTTTTGACCATGGAAGTTAATTCCCATAGTCTCACTCCTGAGCTCTAGAATTATGGTATTCGGAGTTTGATTGACTTCGGTAAGCAGTATGCCCCCTAGGTCATTCAGTGCTCTACCCCCATAATTGAACACTCAAGGCTGCACCTAAATGCATTTCGGAGAGAACGAGCTATCTCCTGGTTCGATTGGCTTTTCACCCCTAAACCTACCTCATCTCCCAACTTTTCAACGGCGGTGAGTTCGGGCCTCCACTGTGTCTTACCACAGCTTCACCCTGGACAGGCTTAGATCACCAGGTTTCGCGTCTACGCCCAGCGACTATGTCGCCCTATTCAGACTCGGTTTCCCTTCGGCTCCGTTAAACTTAACCTTGCCACTGAACGTAACTCGCAGGATCATTCTCCAAAAGGCACGCCATCACCCCAAAGGGCTCTGACCGCTTGTAAGCACACGATTTCAGGTTCTATTTCACTCCCCTCCCGGGGTTCTTTTCACCTTTCCCTCACGGTACTATGCGCTATCGGTAAGTAAGAGTATTTAGCCTTACGAGATATGGTCCTCGCAGATTCACACAGAATTCCTCGTGTTCCGTGCTACTTGGGAGAGATCATACATTTGATACGGTTTACCTGTACGAGGCTTTCACTCTCTACGGCAGGCCTTTCCAGACCTTTCCAGTTCGGCGTATCATAATGTCGAATACCTTGCAGTTCTTCAGACGACCTTCCCGCTACCCCGTAGATGCAACGGCTGCATCCTTGGCACATCTACGGTTTGGGCTCACCCCCGTTCGCTCGCCGCTACTTAGGGGATCGTTTTTACTTTCTTTTCCTCGGGTTACTTAGATGTTTCAGTTCACCCGGTTCCCTCTTTCGTGCTAAGACTCCATCTTAGCAGATTTCTCCATTCGGAAATCTTGGCATCACAGTTCGATTGCAACTCCACCAAGCTTATCGCAGCTTACCACGTCCTTCATCGGCTCTTACTTCCTAGGCATCCTTCGTGTGCCCTTAATATTTTAACCTTGTAATATAATTCATATTATTTAGACAGACTAACTACTCAATTTAAGATTGACTTAAAAATGAATTGTTAGTTAATTTAGAATATTTTCTCAATATCTACTATATAGTTTCCAATGTCCAAGTTTGATAGTAAAGAACACTATCAATCGAATAGAGAAAAAGTTAGTCTCCTTAGAAAGGAGGTGATCCATCCGCACGTTCCCGTACGGATACCTTGTTACGACTTCACCCCAATCGCTAATCACACCTTAGGAACATCCCTCCTTACGGTTAGGCCTGCTACTTCAGGTGCAACCAACTCTCGTGGTGTGACGGGCGGTGTGTACAAGACCCGAGAACGTATTCACCGCAACATGCTGATTTGCGATTACTAGCGATTCCAACTTCATGTACTCGAGTTGCAGAGTACAATCCGAACTAAGAACAGCTTTAAGAGATTAGCTCACCCTCGCGGGTTGGCAACTCTCTGTACTGCCCATTGTAGCACGTGTGTAGCCCAGCGTATAAGGGGCATGATGACTTGACGTCATCCCCACCTTCCTCCTGCTCATCGCAGGCAGTATCGCATGAGTGCTCAACTTAATGGTAGCAACATACAATAGGGGTTGCGCTCGTTGCGGGACTTAACCCAACATCTCACGACACGAGCTGACGACAGCCATGCACCACCTGTCACTAAGTTCCGGCAAGCCGGCACGAATCCATCTCTGGAAACTTCTTAGGATGTCAAACGCTGGTAAGGTTTCTCGCGTTGCGTCGAATTAAACCACATGCTCCACCGCTTGTGCGGGTCCCCGTCAATTCCTTTGAGTTTCACACTTGCGTGCGTACTCCCCAGGCGGATCACTTATCGCGTTAGCTTGGGCGCTGAGGTTCGACCCCCAACACCTAGTGATCATCGTTTACGGCGTGGACTACCAGGGTATCTAATCCTGTTTGCTCCCCACGCTTTCGCGCTTTAGCGTCAGTATCTGTCCAGTGAGCTGACTTCTCCATCGGCATTCCTACAAATATCTACGAATTTCACCTCTACACTTGTAGTTCCGCCCACCTCTCCAGTACTCTAGAAAAACAGTTTCCAACGCAATACGGAGTTGAGCCCCGCATTTTAACATCAGACTTATTTTTCCGCCTAGACGCGCTTTACGCCCAATAAATCCGGATAACGCTTGCGACATACGTATTACCGCGGCTGCTGGCACGTATTTAGCCGTCGCTTCTTCTGTTGGTACCGTCACTTTCTTCTTCCCAACTGAAAGCACTTTACAATCCGAAGACCTTCATCGTGCACACAGAATTGCTGGATCAGGCTTGTGGCCCATTGTCCAATATTCCCCACTGCTGCCTCCCGTAGGAGTAAGGGCCGTGTCTCAGTCCCCTTGTGGCCGTTCACCCTCTCAGGCCGGCTATCCATCGTCGCCTTGGTGGGCCGTTACCCCACCAACTAGCTAATGGAACGCAAGGCTCTCTCTTGGCGCATATAGCTTTCATAAGTTTCCCATGCGAGAATCTCATAATATCCGGTATTAGCTGTCGTTTCCAACAGTTGTCCCAGACCAAGAGGCAAGTTCCTTACGCGTTACTCACCCGTCCGCCATCCTCAATACCCGAAGGTAAATCGAATCGACTTGCATGTGTTAAGCATTCTGTCAGCGTTCATCCTGAGCCAGGATCAAACTCTTCATTCAAATATATTTAAAGTCCTAAGACTTACGTTTACACCATTTATTGGTTTGCCATTTCTGGCATTTTGTTATTTTCATAACTTCTGACTATTTTCTCTATTCGGTTGTTAATGTCCTTTTCTACAATTCTTGTCGGCGGCGTTTCCCGCTGACAAAAATTATAGTATCATAATTTCAAAACTTCGTCAACAAGTTTTTTTATTTTTTAAAAATTTGTTTCTCTTTTATAATTAACTCTTCAACAAAAATTAGATTTTCTTCCACCAACTTCTCTTTTACATCATTATAAAACTTTTCACCTAAACTATATTTCAAAGTTTCTCCATACGCCAATATTATTGGTACATATTCATCTTCTAAAAAACCTATTGGATTTTTTCTTCTAAAAGATGAACTTTGTGCAAGCTCTTTATTTATGCATGGAGTATCATAATAATCCTCTATCGTGAATCCTGTAGTAAAATCGTCTGGTACTGTTATATATAGTAAACTTTTATCTTCTTCTGAAATTATATCAATTGGCCATAAACTACAAACTAATGGTTTTTTTTCAACAATCTCTTTTGCACTCATATTTTTTTCTAAACAGATAGAGTGTAGCGAACATAATACCGACTCATTATTAGGCTTAAAAGAACATGTGCATAATGAAATTTCAGCTTCTACAGTCTCATTTGGTACCATACACTCATCCTCTTTTATACTTTTTATTATATCTTCAACTTCATAACCACTTTCTAAAAGAATATCTATATTCTTAGTTTTTTTATTATAACTTTCAATATTTTCTAAAACAAAATCTCTCGTTATTTTTTCATACACTGTTGGATTATCTGCACAGCAAGGATCTTGACATTTAAAACAATCAAAATTGGCTAAATTAGAAAATGCCGAATAATCAACAAGTGCTTTATATTTTATTCCTCTCATTACAACTTCAGTTTCTAAAATATCTACTCTAGAGAAATGCTCTTTTAACATTTCTTCTCTTTCTTTACTAACCTTATATACCTCTTTACCTTTGGGGTGATTTAAAAATAAAAAATAATTCATTTTTAGCTCCTTAACATTTTAATAATTAGTTTTATTTTAACATATAAGCTCTTTTTTTTATATTTTTTTTAATTTATATAGAATTAGTTACTTTCTATTTATTTAGATGTTGTTTTTATCTTTTACTTATAGTAATATACTAAGTATAATATATTACTATACTATCTAATAGGAGGTACTATTTTGAATAAAAAAGTTGGATTACAACCTGGAACTCTTTTGTATACAGGTGATAGGCAATCTACAATTGAAATCCCCATTACTCACTATACCTATAACCATGAATCTTTTAAAAAAAATAGTTTTATCTTTAGGGACAATCTTTTTATAGAGTTACACCCTTCTCATGTTAACTGGTTAAATATTGGCGGGATTCACAATACTGAGCTTATCAAAAAAGTTGGAGAAGCTTTTAATATAGATTCCTTAATTTTGGAAGATCTATTAAACAATTCTCAAAGACCTAAGTTAGAAATTAGAGATGATTATATTTTTATTACATTAAAAATGATTTCTCATTCTAATAAAAAAAATAAATATGAATATGAGCAAATATCTTTTATTTTATTTTCAAATCTTTTAATAACTTTTCAGGAAAACCCATTTGATGTTTTTGACAGTATTAGATGTCGTATCGAAAAAAGAAGCGGGCGTCTTAGAACTAAAAAAGAGGGGTATCTTACATATTCTTTAATTGATAGAATTGTTGATAACTATTTTGTTATTATTGAAGATCTAGAAGAAAGAATTGATGATTTAGAAGATAAAGTTACTACCGAGCCTAAAAAAGAAGATTTTGACGAAATCTTAGAGCTAAAAAAAGAACTTTTAAAATTCAGAAGAGCTTTAGCTCCTTTAAAAGAAGTTTCTTCAAAATTTAAAGATTCAGATATTCAAGAGTATCTAGGTGAAGACATCGATATTTACTTACGTGATTTACAAGATCACATTATAATAGCAAATGAATCTAACGATGCACTCTTCAATAGAGGAAATGAACTTTTACAACTTTATCACTCTACTATTAGTACTGGTATGAATGAAATTATGAAAGTTTTAACAATGATTTCTAGTATTTTCATTCCTTTGAGTTTTCTAGCTGGACTTTATGGTATGAATTTCCAATATATGCCTGAATTAACTTGGAAATATGGATACTTTTTTATTTTAAGCTTAATGATATCAATTATTTTAGGAACTGCTTATTTTTTCAAAAAGAAAAAATGGTGGTGACATATTTATACTTTTATATAGGAGGATATTAATAACATGGAACAAACTTTAACAACTTTTATTAATGAATTTACTGCTGCTCTTGCAAAATCAGCACCCATTCTCATTAAAAAACTAATCTTTTTAGCTATCCTTTGGGTAACTTACAGACCTGTTCAAGGGTTTATTATGAAAGCTTTTAATAAGTTTTTATCACTTAAAAAACTTGATGAGCTTTTAATACACTTTTTACAGTCATTTTTAAATATTTTAATAATTATCTTTTATGCTTTAAATGTTATTCAAATACTTGGTATTGAAATGACATCTATATTAGCACTTCTTGGATCTATTGGTATCGGTATTGGACTTGCCTTAAAAGGAAGTTTATCTGACCTTGCTGGAGGTATGCAAATTCTTGCTTCTAGATATTTCACTAAAGGTGATTATATAATCTCTTGTAGCGTCGAAGGAACTGTTCAAAGAATTACTTTCCTTTATACTGTTTTACACACTGTAGACAACAAATTTGTTGTTGTTCCTAATGGTAAACTTTCTGGAGAGGTTATTGTTAACGCTGGAGCTAATGCTGAAAGGAGAGTAGATTGTGTTTTCTCTGTTTCATATGACACATCTATTGATCAAGTTAAAGAATTATTAACTGATATAGCTAAAAACCATGCTTTAATTCTTCAAGATAAAGATATCTTTGTAAGACTTAGTAAACATAACTCAAGCTCTTTAGACTTCACAATGAGGGTTTGGGCTAAGAAAGAAAATTACTGGGATGTTTTCTTTGATTTACAAGAACTTGTTAAAAAGAGATTCGATCAAGAAGGAATTGAAATCCCATACAACAAACTTGATGTTTATCAAAAATAATTAAACGAGGTGCATATTTTTGAAAAATTTTATTTTAACTTTAAAAGAAAGCATAATTAATGGAAATAGTATTACTTTTGATGATGCTGAAAAACTTATAAATTTAGATATAGATATTAATAAAAACGAAATTCTTTTTCTATCAGATTGTGCAAATGAAATTAGAAAATTCTTTTGTGGAGAAAAATTTAACTTATGCACTATAATGAATGCTAAATCAGGAAAGTGCCCAGAAGACTGCAAATATTGCGCTCAATCTGCCCACTTTAAAACGGCTTCACCTGTTTATCCTCTAACTAATAAAGAGGAAGCTTTAAATTTAGCTTTAAATGTTGAGAAAGAAGGAGCTAATCGTTTTGCATTAGTCACTAGTGGTCGAGGATTACTTACAGAAAAAGATACCTTAGAAGTTGCAAATCTTTATAAACATATGAAAAGAAATAGTAATATTCATCTATGTGCTTCACATGGATTACTTACTAAAGAATCTGCAAAATCTTTAAAAGAAGCAGGGGTAAAAACATATCACCACAATTTAGAAACTTCTAGAGATTTTTATGATAAAATCTGTACAACTCATACATATCAAGATAGAGTTGATACAATTCTAATAGCCCAAGAAGCTGGTCTAGAAGTTTGTAGTGGGGGAATTTTTGGTTTAGGAGAAAGTAGAGTCGATAGATTAAATATGGCTTTTGAACTAAAAAATTTAAATGTCAAATCTATACCCCTAAATTTTTTAACACCTATTGCAGGAACACCTATGGCCGATTATTCTCCTTTAGACCCTATGGAAATTATTAAAACAATCGCTGTTTATCGTTTCATAAATCCAGATTCTTCTTTAAGATATGCTGGTGGAAGACTTCAACTTGGCGATTTAGAAATTCAAGGAATTAAAGGTGGAATCAATTCAGCTTTAACTGGAAATTTTCTTACAACAACAGGAAGCACTATAGCCTCTGATAAAGAGATGGTTGTTAAGGAGGGATTTACCCTTGATAAATAAACTAAAAACAGGATACTTTATTATAGGGACAGACACTGATATAGGGAAGACGTATGTGTCTTCCCTTATTTTTAAATCTTTAAAAAACTATAATATCGGTTATTATAAACCACTTCAAACAGGATGCTATTTTGAAAATGAAAAATTAGTTCCATTAGATCCAAAATTTTTATGTGATTTTACTGGAACAACTTTAAAACCTGAAATGACTACTTATCTTTTCAAAACTCCTGTGTCTCCTCATTTAGCTTCTGAGTTAGAAAATATTCCTATTTCTATGAACTCTATCTTTAATCAATGGGATATTTTAAAATCTAAGTACTCAACAACTTTTATAGAAGCTGCTGGAGGTATATACGTTCCAATAATACGGAATAAATATTTCATGTTTGATTTTATAAAAGATTTAAATCTATCAGTAATACTCGTTTGTTCTACAAAAGTTGGAGCTATAAACCACACAATGTTAACTCTTAGCTTTTTAAAAGAAAAACAAATACCTATTCAAGGTATTATTTTTAATAATTATACAAAAGAATTTTATGAAGATGACAATATTAAAGTTGTTTTAGAAACTAGTCAAATTAACAATCATCTTATTATCCATAATGGTGATACTATAATTCCTGAACAAACTCTCATTTCATTTTTAGAAAAATAAAAGAGGTCAAAAATTTGACCTCTTTTTTATACTATCTATTTTTTAATAAACTTTTTCCTGGAATTCCTGGTTTTGTCATTTCAAAAGGATTTAAAATTATATCTAACTCCTCTTTTGTTAACAATTTTCTTTCTAAAATTAAATCTACTACTGAAACTCCTGTCTTTATAGATGTTTTTGCTATATCTGCTGCATTTTTGTATCCTATATGTGGATTTAAAGCTGTTATTGTTCCAACACTCATATCAACTAATTGCTGACATCTCTCTTTATTTGCAGTAATTCCAATTAAACAATTATCTATTAAAGTATTAACTCCATTCTTTAAAATTTCTATCGATTGGAATAAGTTAAAGAACAATACCGGTTCAAATACATTTAGTTCTAACTGACCTGCTTCTGCTGCTTTTGTTACTGTCTGATCATTTCCAAATATTTGGAAACAAACTTGGTTCATTACTTCAGGAATTACTGGATTTACTTTTCCAGGCATTATTGAAGATCCTGGCTGTTGTTGAGGTAAATTAATTTCTGCTAATCCTGTTTTTGGTCCTGATGCCATTAATCTTAAATCATTTGCCATTTTTGATAAATTTACAGCAGCTACTTTTAATGCTGAAGATAACCATACAAAACTATCTAAATTTCTTGTTCCATCAACTAAGTCATCAGCTTGAACAAAATCAACATTAGTTACCTCAGACAAAATTCTAACAACATCCTCTACATACTTTGTATCAGCATTAATTCCTGTTCCTACTGCAGTTGCTCCCATATTAACTGTTTTTAAATCTTCCAAAGCTATCTTTATTCTCTTTATATCTCTAGCTATTGGTTGTGCATAAGCTTTAAACTCTTGTCCTAATCTAATTGGCACTGCATCTTGAAGGTGTGTTCTTCCCATTTTTATAACATTATCAAACTCTATACTTTTATCTAACAAAGTTAAATTTAATCTTTCTAAAGTTTTTAATAACTCTTCTGACATCATTTGTAAAGCTAATTTTCCTGCAGTTGGAATTACATCATTTGTAGATTGTCCATAATTTACATGATCATTTGGATGAACTTTATCATATTTCCCAAGTTCTCCTCCTAGTAACTCTCCTGCTCTATTAGCAATTACTTCATTCATATTCATATTCATTGATGTTCCTGCTCCACCTTGAATAACATCAGTTATAAACTGATCCATAAATTTACCATCTATTATCTCTTCAGAAGCTTTAACTATAGCATTTACAACATCCTCATCCAACATTCCTGCTTCTAAGTTTGCTATAGCTGAGGCTTTCTTTACATATGCTAAAGCTTTAATAAAATCATTTCCTAATTTATACCCCGTAATATGGAAATTATTTTTCCCTCTTAATGATTGAACTCCATAATAAGCCTCTGCTGGAACTTGTATTGTTCCAATAGAATCACTTTCTAATCTAAACTTTTCCAATTCTTTCACCATCCCTTTATTTTCCCCAGAACATAAAACATCAAACTATAAAACTTTATTTTCATTTTATTCTTTTTTGAAAATAAACATTTCGTTCTTTATCCGTTCATTCGTGCTTTTATGTTTTAAAGTATACTGTTTTTTTTATAAAAGTCAAGTGTTTTTTATGGATTTTTTATTTTAACAATATAAAAGTGTCATCTTTAGTTACTTCTTCTTTTACCTCAAAATATTCTGGATTCTCAGCTTCTAATTTTTTCAATTTTAGAAGAGTTCTTCCTAGGTGATGTTCTAACATTCCTCTTAATTTATCTATATCTTTTTTTTCCAATGCTTCTAAAATTTCCTCATGCTCTTTAACAACTGATATATCACTTGTTTTATTTTTAGCGTTTAGAACTCTTACTCTTTGATAATGACCTGTTCCATTTAATGCTAATTCCCACAATCCTGGAATTCCAGCTTTTTCAAAAATCATCTTATGAAAATCATTATCCATTTTATGAAACTCTAGATAATTACGGTTTCCCTCACAATAAACCCTTTGCATCTTTATATTTGTTCTTAAATCCTCTATGAATTCTTCATCTAAAGCTTCAATAACTCTTTCAAAAGCTGCAGTTTCTAAGGCAACTCTCAACACTTTTGCTTCTAAAACTTTTTGAGCGCTAATTTTTGTTACAAATGTTCCTTTTTGTGGAATACTTTCAATCAGTTGATCATGCTTTAATAATATCAAAGCTTCTCTAATAGGAGTTCTACTCATTCCTAATTTTTCACCTATTACTTTTTCACTTAATTCACTTCCAGGTTTTAAATTTAATTCAAATATATTTCTCTTTAATATTTTATATGCGTAAGCTGAGTTGCTATTTTCTCTTGACATTTTTCCTCCTCGTTTATTTTTTCACATTTAATTTTAAATAATATATCTTTATAATAAAATATACTAGTTAGTTTGTCAAACTCAATATTTCAACAAAAAAAATAGAGGTGATATACACCTCTATTTTCAATTAAAGTTCAAATCCATATGGTAATAATTCTTCCATTGTCATTAGTTTATAATCTCTTTTTAGGTTTCCTAAGATGATTATTGTATCATCATCTGCAAACTCTTTTATAACCTGTCTACATGCTCCACAAGGACTTACTGGTCCTGTTGTGTCCGCAACTACAGCTATTAACTTTATTTTTCTCATACCTTTACTTGCCGCTGCAAAAATTGCACTTCTTTCAGCACAGTTAGAAAGTCCATATGATCCATTTTCAATATTAGCACCTGAAGTTTCATTTCCATTTTCATCTACTAATACTGCTCCAACTTTAAATTTTGAATAAGGAGCATAAGCATTCTCTCTAGCAACAATAGCTTTATCTACATATTCTAAAATTAACTTTTCATTCAATTCTTTTTTCATATTATTACTCCGCTACACTTTCTAATGCTATTTCAATCATATCTGTTAAAGTTGTTTGTCTTTCTTGAGATGTTGTTTCTTCACCAGTAACCAAAGAATCTGAAATCGTTAATATCGTTAAAGCTTTTGCATTATATTTTGCTGCTATTGTATACAGTGCTGCTGTTTCCATCTCAACACAAAGCACACCAAACTCTGCCCATTTTTTATACGATTCAAAATTGTCTCCATAGAACTCATCTGCAGTTAAAACATTTCCACCTTTAACTTCTATTCCTTTTGCCTTTGCAGCTTCAGCTGCCTTCATAAACAGTCCAAAATCTGCTGTTGGTGCATAATCTGCCCCTCCAAATCTCAATCTATTCATTCCTGATGTTGTTGATGATGACATAGCTAATATTACATCTCTTATTTTAACATCTTCTCTATAAGATCCTGCTGTTCCAACTCTAATTAGATTTTTTACTCCATACTCCCTAATTAATTCATTAACATATATCAAAATTGATGGAACTCCCATTCCTGTTCCCTGTACAGAAACTCTTTTCCCTTTATAAGTTCCTGTATATCCATACATTCCTCTAACTTCATTATAACAAACTACATCTTCTAAAAAAGTTTCTGCTATCCATTTAGCTCTTAATGGATCTCCTGGTAATAATACTGTTTCTGCTATTTCTCCTTTTTTTGCTCCTATATGTACGCTCATTTTACCCTCCTAGTTTTCCTTTTATTTTATAATTTTATCAGCAAAACTTCCTTTTAAATTAGTTTTTCCTAATAAAAGATCTTCAACAGTTGCTGCTATTGTTGAGAATCCATTTTGAATTCCTAAATCAACGTTTTCTTTTAACTTCTTTCCATATACTAATAATGGAATATACTCTCTTGTATGATCACTACCTTTATAAGTTGGATCACATCCATGATCTGCTGTTAATATAAGAAGTTCATTCTCTTTTAAATTTTCCATAATTTCTGGAAGATAATTATCAAACTCTTCTAAAGCTAATTTATAACCTTTTGGATCTCTTCTATGTCCATACTTCATGTCAAAATCAACTAAATTTGTAAATATAATTCCTTTTGTATCTTTTTTTAATTCTTCAATAGTTTTTAAAATTCCATCTAAATTATCTTTGTTAGTTCCTCTACTTTCAGTTATTCCTACTCCAGCAAATATGTCACTAGTTTTTCCAATTCCAATAACATCTAAACCAGAATTTTTAACTCTATCTAGCATACTCTCAATTGGTGGCTCAACTGAATAGTCATGTCTATTAGACGTTCTTACAAACTCTCCAGCTCTCTTACCAGTATAAGGTCTTGCAATAACTCTTGCCACAGGAGATAAGTCACTACAAATTTCTAAAGCTTTTTTACAAGCTGAATAAAGTTCATCTAAAGATATCATCTCTTCATTAGCAGCTATTTGAAACACTGGATCAGCTGATGTGTAGACAATCCAAGCCCCTGTTGCTAATTGCTCCTCTCCATATACATCTAAAACATCTGTTCCAGAGTATGGTAAGTTACAAAGCACTTTTCTTCCTGTTGCTTTTTCAAACGCTTCTATTGTTTCTTTTGGAAAACCATTTGCATAAGTTGGAAATGCTTTTTCTTGAACAATTCCAGCAATTTCCCAGTGTCCTGTCGTCGTATCTTTTCCCTTCGAAAGTTCAGCTGCTTTTCCATATGCACCTTTTGCATTCTCAACTTCATCTACACCTAAAATTTCTGTAATATTACCTAATCCTAGCTGCTCCATGTTTTTTAAATTTAATCCACCTGTTGCAAGAGCTATATTTCCCAATGTATTTGTTCCTTCATCTCCAAACTCTTTTGCATCTGGTAAAGCTCCTATTCCAGCACTATCTAGCACTATTAAAGTAACTCTTTCTATTTTTTCCATAACTACACATCTCCTTTTCTATAAGGTAACAAAAGGCTGATCAAAAATGACCAGCCCCTCATTTATTATTTATCGCTTACTTTGATTTCTCCAGCCATTAATTTAGCTTTGATTTCCTCAAATTTAGCTAGTTTATCTGCACCTATAATCTCTTTTGTAAATTCGAAGTTAGTTACTCCAACTCCATTTTCTTTTGCTCCGTAAACAGCTAATCCTGGTACGAATTCACCTTTAGTTAAAGCTTTAACTGTATCGAAAACTCCAACATCAACATTTTTTAACATAGATGTTAAAACTGTTCCTGGTTCAACTGCATCTTGATTTGAGTCAACACCAATAGCAAATACACCCTTCTCTTTTGCTGCTGCTATAACTCCCATTCCTGTTCCACCAGCTGCATGATATATTACATCTGCACCTTGGTTAATTTCAGAAATTGCATTCTCTTTACCTCTTACTGGGTCATTAAATGGATTTGGTCCTGTTGTATATACAGAGAAGAACTTAACTTTCGGGTTAACATACTCTGCACCCTGTTTAAATCCTACTTCAAATTTCTTAATTAAAGGATTCTCCATTCCTCCAACAAATCCTACTGCATTATTTTTAGTCATTAATCCAGCTATAACTCCAACTAAGAAAGATCCCTCTTCCTCTTTAAATACCATAGATTTTACATTTGGTAAATCTATTACATCATCAATCATTAAAAATTTAGCATCTGGATAATCTGCTGCTACTGTTCTTGCTGATTCTGTCATTTGGAATCCTGTAGCAATTATTAAATCATATCCTGCTTCAGCATACTCTCTTAAGAACTCTTCATCTTCAGCAGGTGATGCTGGTTCTACATATTTAAATTCAATTCCTAAATCCTTTTGTGCTTGCTCTAACCCTCTGTAAGCAGCATCATTAAATGACTTATCCCCTAATCCTCCAGTAGAAAGAACTATTCCTACTTTAGTTGGTTTCGCTGCAAATAATCCAATTGCTAACATCATTGACATTACAAAAGTAACTATTTTTCTCATTAATACCCTCCTAAATAACTTTATACTAGTAGAATTTTAACATATTATTTACCTAAATCAAAGAAAAATTTACTATTATTTCATCATTTTTCCTAATGTGTATATTAATTCGTCGATTACTTTGTTCTCTTCATTATTTTTTATCCCTGATACAACACACTTTCTCAAGTGATTTTCTAATATTACTTTTGCTATTCCATCTAATGCCGCTTTTGCTGATGATATTTGATTTAAAACATCATCACAATAAGCATCCTCTTCAATCATTCTTTTTATTCCTCTAATCTGCCCTTCCACTCTATTAGCTCTAGCGATTAATTTCTTTTTATCACCACAGATTTTATTTGAACAATTATCTTCCATAAATCCTCCTGTTACTATTTAAACCATTTCAATCTTAAAGCATTCGATACAACAGAAACAGAACTCATAGCCATAGCTGCCCCTGCTATCATAGGATTTAACAGATGTCCTGTGAATGGATATAATATTCCAGCTGCTACAGGTATTCCTAATCCATTATAAATAAATGCCCAAAATAGATTCTGTTTTATATTTTTCATTGTCGCTCTACTTAATTCTATAGCTTTTGGTACATCTTTTATATTTTTACTCATTAAAACTATATCAGCACTTTCTAAAGCTATATCAGCTCCACCACCAACAGCTATTCCTATATCTGCTTGAGTTAATGCTGGAGAGTCATTTATTCCATCTCCCACCATTGCAACTTTTTTACCTGCAATTTGAAGCTTTTTTATTTGCGAGTATTTTTGCTCAGGGGAAACCTCCGCTATCACTCTTGTAACTCCTACCTCTTTAGCTATAGCTTTAGCTGTTCTTTCGTTGTCACCAGTTAACATTATAACATCAATTCCAATATTTTTTAACTCTTCAATTACACTTTTAGAACTTTCTCTTACTTTATCTGCTATGGCAATCATACCTAAATATGTATCTTTAGCAGCTATATATATCACTGTTTTTCCTTGATCGAAAAGTTCCTCTCCCTCTTTTATATGCTCATCTATATTTATAGAATATCTATCCATTATTTTTTTATTTCCTACAATTACTTCTACATCTCCAACAGGTGTATCTTCTAAAGTCCCTGTTACTCCCTCTCCTGTTATAGAGTTAAAACTTCTTACACTAAACATATCTAACTTTCTTAAATTAACCTCTCTTATAACTGCATCAGCCAATGGATGTTCTGAGTTTTGTTCTAAACTTCCCACAACTTTTAAAAGTACATTTTCTTCTAGTCTATTTGAAAGTATATTTGTCACTGTTGGTTTTCCAACTGTTATTGTTCCTGTTTTATCAAATACAACAGTATCAACTTTACATGTTTTTTCTAAAGCCTCTCCTGATTTTATTAAAATTCCTAATTCAGCACCTCTACCCGTTCCAACCATTATAGCTGTTGGAGTTGCCAAACCTAACGAACAAGGACAAGCTATTACTAAAACAGATATTAATATAGTTAATGCAAATACACTTGGTGTAGCATTTAAAGATACTAATCCTAAACTTCCTACAATATACCAAATTAAACTTGATATTATAGCTATCCCTATAACTATTGGTACAAAATAGCTTGATATTATATCAGCCATTCTTGCTATTGGAGCTTTTGACCCTTGAGCATTTTCAACAAGTCTT
Organism: Cetobacterium sp. 2G large; assembly: GCF_014250655.1. Lineage (NCBI taxonomy): Bacteria > Fusobacteriati > Fusobacteriota > Fusobacteriia > Fusobacteriales > Fusobacteriaceae > Cetobacterium > Cetobacterium sp. 2G large. The sequence continues at coordinate 1,441,625 of NZ_JACHTH010000005.1, forward strand.
ATTATTCTTGAAAGAGTTGTATTCTCACCTGTTTCAGTAACTTTCACTTTCAAGCTTCCTGTTCCATTTATTGTTGCACCATAAACTTTACTTCCCTCTATTTTTTTTACAGGAATACTTTCACCAGTTAGCATAGCTTCATCAACACTAGAAATTCCATCTACAACAACTCCATCTGTAGGTATAGATTCTCCTGGTTTAATTAAAAGAACGTCTCCAACTTCTACCTCTTCAATATCCACAGTTACCACTTTACCATCTCTAAAAAGGTTTGCTCTTTTACTTTGTAAGCCCATCAATTTTTTTATAGCTTCTGATGTTTTTCCTTTGCTTACATTTTCTAAATATTTACCCAAAGAAATCAAAGCAATTATTACTACACCTGATTCATAATAAAGATTATGAACAAACTGAATATCACCTTCGTATATTTTAAACGTTCCATAAATACTATATACAAAAGCTGCTCCTGTTCCTAAAGCTATTAAAGAATCCATACTAGGAGCTTTCGATTTTAACTTTTTAAATCCCGATATATAAAAATCTCTCCCAACATAAACAACAGGTATAGAAAGTATTAATTGAACCATTGCAAAAAGTAATGGATTTACATCATAATGAATTACATTTGGAACTGGTAATCCTATCATACTTCCCATAGATATATAAAAAATTATTGCTCCGAATATTATTGCTACTAAAAATTCATTAAACTCTTTTTTTAATTCTAATTTTTTCTCTTCAGCCCTTCTATCAACGACTTCTTCTGTTATTCTTTCTCCAGTATATCCAAACTTCCCTATCATATGAAAAATTTCTGATAATTTTACTATAGTTGAATCGTATGAAACTGTTGCTTTTTCTGTGGCTAAATTAACAGCTATTGATTCTACCCCTTTCATCCCTGAAACAATTTTTTCAACTGTTCCTACACAACTTTGACAATGTAAACCTTTTATAATAAATGTAACTGTTTTTAAATCTTTAATCTCATCTAAGCTATATCCTAAAGGTACTATTTTATTTTTTACTTCATCTTCTTTTATAACTTTTTCATCAAATTTTACAACTAACTCCTCAGTAGCCAAATTCACTCTAGCTTCTTCAATACCATTTGTTGATTTTAATATTTTTTCAATTAAAGCTACACAACTTTGACAAGTTACATTTCCAACTCTATATCTTTTTTCCACTTTAAACACCTCCTGTTTTATAGGGTACACCCCTATAGTATGATAATAGCATATTAATAAAAAAAAATCCACTTTTTTTAGTGGATTTTTACTTTTCTAATTCAACAGTTACTTTCAATCTTTTTAAACCTGTTTGAATAGCTTTTATTTTAAATTTACTGATACCTTTAATTTCTAAAAGTTCTTCAGTTGAAGCTTCTTGAATTTTAGATAAGTTACCATAATTATTTACTATTTTATCTATATCTCTCTTCGTTAATTTTGTTATTTTATCTAAAATTCTATATCCTTTTGGTGTCACTCTATTTCCTAAAGCTGAATATGTTTTTCCATAATCTAATACTGCTGATAATTTTTCTAACTCTTTTAATTCATCATCTGTAAGTTTAGATAATCTATCTGTTATCTCATCTAAATCAAAAGGAGCATTTGAGTAATTCCAATAATCTCTTAAAAAATCCTCTTTTTCACTTTCAATATCCTGAATTAAATCGTTTAGATGTAATCTAACAAGTCTTCCATCTACTCCTAATTCTGTCATATAGGCATTCATCTCTTGGAATATTCTTGTTACCTTTTCAAATCTTTGAAGCACAACAGTTACTTCATACAATGTTACTAAATCATCTAATTCAAGAATTGTTAAGTTTCCTAAAGCCTTATCTAAAACAAAACGATAACGCTCTAATGTATTTAGTCCTTGAGAAGCTTCTCCCATTAAATCTGAAGTACTTCTAAGTCTATGCTTCATTTCACCTTTATATATTGTTACAACTTTTTTTCTTTCTGATACGGCTATAACTAACTTATCTGTTTGTTTAGCTACTCTTTGAGCGGTCCTATGTCTTGTTCCACTCTCATTTGTAGAAAATCTCATACTTGGTTGCAAATGTACATTTGCAGAGTGTATTCTTGTTATATCAGAGTCTAATATTATAGCTCCATCCATTTTACAAAGTTCAAATAGTTTTTCTGGTGTATATTCACAATTTATTTCAAATCCACCATCCATTATTTTCTGAACTTCAGAATCTAAACCGACAACTATTAAAGCTCCCATTTCACCATCTAAAACGTTATATATCCCCTCTCTTAACTTTGTCCCTGGAGCCAAAAGAGAAAGAATCTCTAAGAATTCTGGGTTATTCATCTTTACTCATCCTCTCTAAAAATTCTTCTAAATTTTTTAAATATATTATTTTCAATTTATAACTATTTTTTTCAATCTCTTTTCTGTTAGCCTCAGGAACGTACACACCTTTAAAACCAAGTTTTTCAAGTTCTCTTAATCTTCTATCTATAAAAAATGCTTTTCTAATTTCACCTCTTAACCCCAGCTCCCCTATAGCTGCTATTTTTTGACTAATAGCTACGTTTCTATATAAAGAAACAATTGATATAAGAGCTCCTAAATCAGCTGCTGGATCATTTATAGAAAGTCCACCTGGTATATTTATAAAAAGATCTTTCATTCCCAAATGTAATCCCATTCTTTTTTCTGCAATTGCTGTTAATATTTGCATTCTATTTCTATCAAATCCCTGAACGATTCTTTTTGGAATTCCAATAGTACAGTCAGTAAGCAGTGTTTGAATTTCCAAAAGAAAAACTTTGGTTCCTTCTAATACTGGTACCACCATACTACCTATATTCTTTTCATCTCTTTCACTTAAAAAAAACTCTGATGAATTCTTTACTTCGTGTATCCCTGTATCCTCCATACTAAATACTGCTAACTCATTTGTAGATCCAAATCTATTCTTCAAACTTCTTAATATTCTATAAAAAAGTCCCTCTTCTCCTTCAAAATGAAATACAGCATCCACCATATGTTCAAGTAGCTTTGGTCCAGCCACCTTTCCATCTTTTGTTATATGACCAACTATAAAAAACGAAACATCATTCTTTTTAGCAAGTTCAATTATTTTTAAAGTACACTCTCTTATTTGAGTTGGTGTTCCTGGAATAGAGTCTACCTCTGAATTATACAGTGTTTGGATGGAATCAACAATAACTATTTTAGGTTTTTTTGTAATAACATACTCATATATACTTTGGATATCAGTTTCTGACATCAAATATAAGTTTTCTGAATATATTCCAAGTCTCTCTCCTCTAGACTTTATTTGAGCAGGTGATTCCTCCCCAGATACATACAAAACATCTCCATACTCTGTATACTCTTTAGCTGTTTGTAAAAGAAGTGTTGATTTTCCAATACCAGGATTTCCAGTTATTAAAACAACCTCTCCCTTTACTAATCCTCCACCTAAAATCCTGTCAAATTCAGAAATTTTAGTTTTATATCTAAAGTTTTTTTCTAATTGTACATTGGCAAAAGATACTACTTTTTCCTGTATATTAACAAGGGAATTTGTAGATGACTTTATGCTTTTTGCTGCAATTGGTGAAATTTCAATCTCTTCTTCAAAAGTTCCCCATTCTCCACAGCCATCACATTTACCCATCCACTTTATCGTTTTAAATCCACACTCACTACATACATAAAAACTCTTTGCCTTTGCCATTTTTACTCCTCAAATCTTTTTTTTATCTTCTCTATTACAACTTCATCTAAATAATTATCTAATTTCCCTTTATATAACGCTAATTCTCTAACAACTGAAGAGCTTACATATAAATATTCTTTTGATGCTGGAATAAAAACTGTTTCAATTTCACCATTTGAAATATCATAATTTCCATATGCCAGTGATAGCTCATACTCATAATCAATAACTGCTCTCAATCCTCTAATTATATACTTACAACCTATCTCATTCATATAGTTAGCTAGAAGACCACTGTGTTCAACTACTTCTATATTTTCTATATCTTTTAAAACTTCCTCTACCATCTCTTTACGCTCTTCTAAAGAAAACAAAGTTTTTTTTGTACTATTATTTAAAACTGCAACAATTAATTTATCACACATTTTACTTGCTCTTTTTATTATCTCTTTATGACCTTTTGTTATTGGGTCGAATGTTCCTGAGTATAAAGCTAATTTCATCCTGCACCTAACTTTCTAATAGTATTTCGTAATCTTTTAGTAAATCTCTATTTTTTGTTGTTATTTCTATTGTTTTTCCAGAAGCTTGCAAAAGAGATTTAATAAAATCAAAATATATCTCCTCTATTTTTTCTTTAACTGAAGATTTTGTGATTATCTTTACATTTTTTATATCTTTTTCACTAACTATGTCTTTTAGTTCTTTTATTATATTTTCTACAATAGCTCTACTTCCCTTTATTTTCCCTGTTCCTTTACATAGTGGACACTCGTCTTGAAAATAGTAACTCAAAGGTTTTCCTAATCTTTTTCTAGTCATCTCTACTAGTCCTAAATCTGTAAAATGAATTATATTTGTTTTAACTCTATCTTTTGCTAAACTCTCTTCTAATACTTTCAATACTTTTTGTTTATCTTCTTCAACTTTCATATCAATAAAGTCAATAATAATAATTCCACTTAAATTTCTTATTCTCAGCTGTCGAGCTATTTCTACTGCTGCTTCTATATTGGTTTTAACTACGGTTTCCTCTAAATTCATAGTTCCTATATTTTTTCCAGTATTAACATCTATACTTACCAAAGCTTCTGTCTTTTCAATTACAATAGAACCACCGCACTCTAACATTGTTGTTACTTCTAGTGATTTTTCTATCTCTTTTTGAATACCATATTTATAAAATATCTCCTCTTTTTCTGTATAGAGTTTTATTTTCATTTTTGGTATCCCTTCACTAAAAGCTCTTATATAGTCTATGATCTCCCAATAAACATCTTCATTATCTACGACTATTTCATCAATATCATTACCTATAATATCACGTAAAACTTTACTAACAATACCATTGTCTTTATATAGTAGCTCACCTGTTTTTGCTTTCTTTATTCTAACCTCTATCTCTTCCCATTTTTTTATTAGATATTGCAATTCTTTTTCAAAATGGTAGATACTTTTTCCTTCGGCTGCTGTTCTTATTATAACACCCATACCCTCTGGAACTATTTCTGAGAATAACTTCTCTAGTCGTTCTCTTTCTGTTTCATCTTTTATTTTTTTCGATATAGCTATATGATTATTATTCGGCATTAAAACCAAAAATTTCCCAGGTATAGTATAGTGCGTTGTTACTCTTGCACCCTTACTACCTCTAGGATCACTTAAAACTTGAACAACTACTTCATCTCCAACATTTAATAGCTCTTCTATTGGTTTTCCGCTATTTACTATTCCAGTTAAATATTTTTCTTCAAAATCTCTCAAATCCTTAACATACAAAAATCCATTTTTTTCAAGTCCAATATTGACAAAAGCTGATTCCATACCTGGAAGAACATTAGCAACTTTACCTTTGTATATGTTCCCATTTAATGTTCCTTCACCCTCTCTTTCAATATGAACCTCCATAACTTTTCCATTTTCTAAAACAGCTGCTCTTGTTTTAAATTTATTGGTATTTATTATCACTTGGTTCATTTATCTCTCCCCTAAGAACCTGTTTCCACGAGTAAATTTTTTCATTTATTTTGATTCTATCTATCTCTAACGTATTATTCATTTTTATTACTAAATCTTTTCCTAATTTTTCTCGATTAATTTTATTTATACCTACAATTTTGGAAACATTCTTTTCATTAATTTCTACTTCTAATTTTTTTTCTCTATTATATATCTCTTTAAGAAAATCATAATATATCTCTCCAACCACTAGCTCTCTAAAAGCTGGATGGAAAGGTCCCCCTAAAACATTTTCATTATCATTTAATTCCTCTGTTGGTTGTAAACCAACTCTAACAATGTTTATATCATTATAATCTAAAAGCGAATATATTTTTTTACACCTTTTAACAGCCTCTTCTAAAGTTAACGGAATATAACTCCCATTTTTAAACATATCTGCCATTTCAGTTTCTTTTATAACTAAAGTTGGGTAAATTCTTGCAATATCTGGTTTTAATTCAACTGTTTTAATAGCACTAGCTAAATCACTTTCATCAGTTGATCCTGGTAATCCCAGCATAAGCTGTATTCCTAATTCAATTCCAGCTTCTTTTATTAATTTTGCAGCTTCATATACTTTTTCCATTGGATAAAATCTATGTGTTTTTATCAACACCTTTTCATCTAAAGATTGAACTCCTAACTCTACAGTTGTAACTCCGTATCTTTTTAACATATCTACTATTTTTTTGTCAATATAATCAGGTCTTGTTGATAATCTTATTCCATCAATCAAACCATTTTTTATATATTCAAAAACTACAGATAGATACTCTTCTTGTAATTTTATAGAAATTCCTGTAAAAGTTCCACCAAAAAAAGCCACCTCTTTCTTGGATTTTTTTGGAAGAGTTTTTAAGTATGTTTCAATTATATTTTTTATATCCTCTGTGGTTACGTCTGTCTCTCTACCATTTATCTTTTTTTGATTACAAAATACACAATCATTAGGACATCCAAAATGACTTATAAAAATTGGAATATTATAATGTTTCATAAAGCTTTACTCCTAACTTTTTACAAATATCTTTTGCTGCCGATTGTTCTGCACTTTTTTTGTTTTTACCTTTTCCATAACCTTTTAAATCATCTTTTATAACTGCAACAACCTCAAAAACTTTTAAATGATCTGGTCCAGCTTCACTAACTACTTGATAAGTTGGAATTATTTTGTATTCTTTTTGACTATACTCTTGTAATATTGTTTTAAAATCTAAGATATCCTCATTTTCATTTATATGTTCAATTGGATACTTTAAAAATTTCATAGCTATATCTTTTGCCACTATAAAGTCTGAATCTAAATATATAGCACCTAATATTGCTTCAAAAACATCACCTAATATCGAATTTCTTTCTCTTCCACCAGTTAACTCTTCACCTTTACTCAGCATTAAATATTGTCCAAAATCTAAACTTTTTGATATTCTTGCCAATACAGGCTCACTTACTACCATAGCTTTTAGTTTCGCTAAGTCTCCCTCTAAAGCATTTGGGTAACTTTTATATAAATATTCTGTCACAATAAGATCTAGAACTGCATCTCCTAGCAGTTCTAGTCTCTCATTATTTAGTTTTCTATATTTAGCGTGTTCGTTTCCAAAAGATCTATGGATAAGTGCATTTTTTAACAACTCCTTATTTTTAAAGGCATAACCTATTTTATCCTCTAATTCTAAGTATGATCTTTTCACTTATCTCTCTCCTTTTTACTTATATTTTCTCATAGCGATTACAGCATTGTGTCCACCAAATCCTAATGAACTTGACATTCCAACTTCTATTTCTCTTTTTACCATTTCATTTGGTGTATAGTTTAAATCTAATGCTGAATCAGGATTATCTAAATTTATTGTTGGAGGCACTACTCCTTCTGCTATTGATAATGCTAAAATTACTCCTTCAATTCCTCCAGCTGCTCCTAGCCCGTGACCAGTAGCTCCTTTTGTTGAAGATATATTCATAGTATATGCTGAATCTCCAAAAGCATCCTTTATAGCTGCAGTTTCATTTCTATCATTTGCAGGTGTTGATGTTCCATGAGCATTAATATATCCTACTTCTTCTGGTTTTATATTCCCCTCTTCCATAGCCATAATAAAAGCTCTAGTAGCTCCTTCTCCACCTTCTGCTGGTGATGTAATATGGTATGCATCACAAGTTTCTCCATAACCTACTACTTCTGCATATATCTTTGCTCCTCTAGCTTTTGCTGATTCTAACTCTTCTAAAATTAGAACTCCTGCACCCTCTCCCATTACAAATCCATCTCTGTCAGCTGTAAATGGTCTTGAAGCTTTTTCAGGCTCATCGTTTCTTGTTGATAATGCTTTCATATTTGCAAATGCATTTATTGCAAATTTTGTAATACATGCTTCTGTACCACCTGTAATCATTGCATCTGTTCTTCCTGATTTTATCATTTCATAAGAATCACCAATTGAATGAGTTCCTGCAGCACATGCTGTTACAACAGCTTTATTTGGTCCTTTTGCACCAAAATAAATCCCAACATTTCCTGATGCCATATTATTTATCATTGCTGGTATTGTAAATGGAGATATTCTTCTTACACCTTTTTCTAACATTGTTCCATATTGATCTTCAAAAATTTCTATTCCACCAATTCCTGATGATACTATTGTTCCAACTTTAGTTGCATTTTTATCATCTATAACAAGTCCTGAGTCTTCTAATGCCATTTTTGCAGCGGCAATTGCAAATTGTGTATTTCTAGCTAATTTTTTTACTTCTTTCTTTTCTATTCCAAACTCTGTTGGGTCAAAGTCAGTAACTTCTCCAGCTATTTTAACGGCACTTTCTGTTGTATCAAAAGATTTAATCTCTTTTATTCCACATTTTCCAGCCTTAATAGCTTCCCAAGATTTTTCCGTCCCAGTACCTAGTGAAGTTATTAAACCAACTCCTGTTACAACTACTCTTCTCATTATTTATCCACCTCTTCGTTATTTTTCCAAAAAATATAACTAAAGGGGTACTTTCATACCCCTTTAAATTTATCTTACTTATTTGACTCAATGTAGTTTACAACGTCTTGAACAGTTTTAATTTTTTCTGCTTCTGTATCAGGAATCTCTACGTCGAACTCCTCTTCGAAAGCCATTATTAACTCAACTGTATCTAATGAATCTGCTCCTAAATCCTCTACGAAGTTTGCCTCTAAAGTTACTTGATCAGCGTCTACTCCTAATTGCTCTACAACTATTTCTCTTATTTTATCTAACATGTGTTTTCCTCCTAATTTTTAAATTATTTATATTAATATATTAGCAAATTTAATATATTTTTTCAAGTTTTATAATCTTTAGTATTTTATACTAAATCTGAAAGTTTTTCAATATTGATAACTTCAATCTCTTTATCAATCTTTTTTATTAAACCATTTAATACTTTTCCTGGTCCAATTTCATATATGGTAGTTACTCCTGCTTCTTTTAAAGCTAATATTGTATCAACCCATTTTACTGGTCCAAAGCTTTGTCTATATAATTCATCTTTTAATTCATCAACTTTTGTAATCTCTTTTACTGTTGTATTAGCAATTAAAACTACTGAAGAATCTTCAAATTTAAATTCTTCTAAAGCTTCTTTTAATATTTCACCAGCTGGCTGCATTAAGCTTGAGTGAAATGGTCCAGAAACTGATAGTTCCATAGCTCTTCTTGCTCCTGCTTCTTTTAAAGCTATACAAGCTTTTCCTATCGCTTCTTTTTCTCCTGCTATTACAGTTTGCTTAGGTTCATTGAAGTTAACTGCCTCAGCTATTCCGTCTACTGATTTTAAAGTTTCAACTATTTTATCAGCATCAAGTCCAATTATCGCTGCCATTGTTCCTGCAACTTCTCCTGATACCTTGCTCATTGCTTTTCCTCTTAAAGAAGTTAGCTTTACAGCATCTTCCATAGATAAAAATCCTGCTGATCCAATTGCTGCATACTCTCCTACAGAGTGCCCTGCTACATAATTTGGCTCAATTCCTTTTTCTCTTAACATTTTTTCTAAAACTAAACTCATTGCTACTATTGCAGGTTGAGTATTCTTAGTATCTTTTAATTCTTCTTCACTACCTTCAAACATAACTGATTTCAAATCAAAATCTAAATTAGAGAAGATTTTATCAAACTCTCTTTTAGCTAATTCATTATTTTCATAAAGTTCTTTTCCCATGCCAACATACTGTGTTCCTTGACCTGGAAAAACAAAAGCTATTTTGCTCATATTAACTCCTTTTTTATAAATAACATGTGTTTTTTAATATACCATATTATTACTACTCTGTCAATTTTAAATTTAGTAAGACCACTTAATTATCATTGAAGCATATGTTAATCCTGCTCCAAATCCTGTTAATGCTATTGTATCTCCTTTTTTTACAAGACCTTTATCTAAAGCTTCACCTAAAGCTAATCCAATTGAAGCTGATGATGTATTCCCTAATTTATTTAAGTTTAAATAAAACTTATCCATTGGAATTTCTAATCTTTTTGAAGCTGCCTCTATTATTCTAACATTCGCTTGATGTGGAAATACCATATCTATATTTTCTGCTTTTAAATTAGCTCCCTCTAATGCTTCTAATGTTGCTTTTGGAAGAGCTTTTACAGCAAATTTAAATACATCTTGTCCTTTCATTTGTAAGAAATTTGATCTCTCATCTAAAACTTCTTGACTTAACGGTTTTCTTGTTCCTCCTGCTGGTGTTCTAAGAGCTCCTTTTACATCAGCTTCCGCTCCTAAGAACTGTGATAACATTCCGTATCCCTCTTCTACTTCAGCTACTACTGCTGCTGCTGCTCCATCTCCAAATAAAACACAAGTATTTCTATCTTGCATATCTACACACTTAGATAGAACCTCTGCTCCTATTACTAATATTCTTTTATTCATTCCAGAAGCAATTAAACCTTTTGCCATCGTTAAAGCATAAACAAATCCACTACATGCTGCATTTATATCTACTGCTGCTGCGTTTATAGCTCCTATTAACTCTTGTACAACACATGCTGTACTTTGAATTGGATAATCAGGCGTTGTTGTTGCTAGAATTATCATATCAATATCTTCTGCAGAAAGTCCTGCTTTTTCTAAAGCTTTTTTTGATGCTTCTGCTCCTAAGTCTGATGTGGCTTGATCTGCACTTGCAAACCTTCTTTCTTCTATTCCTGTTCTTGTTCTAATCCACTCATCTGATGTATCTATAATTTTTTCAAAATCAAAATTTGTCATTACATTTTCTGGAACATAAGTTCCTAACCCTATTATACCTACATTTTTAAGCTTCATCGCTTCCTCCTTGATTCTGTTTCATTACCTCTGTTAATCTATCTATAAATTTGTCTTCTGCAAACTTATTGGCAACTTTTAAAGCATTTTTGATTCCTCTAGCTGTTGAGTTTCCATGAGCCTTTATAGAAATTCCATTTATTCCTAAAAAAAGAGCTCCTCCATACTCAGACGAATCTAGCTTTCCTTTTAATTTTTTTAAAATAGGTTTTAATAAAAGGGCCCCTATTTTTCCTAAAGTACTTTTATTTATTTCTTCTTTTAAAATTGAAAATATAAATTTAGCAGTTCCTTCTGCTGTTTTTAAAACCATATTTCCAGTAAAACCATCAGCTACGATGACATCGACTTCTCCATCCATCATCTCTCTACTTTCAATGTTTCCTATAAAATTTATTTTATCATTACTTTTCAAAAGATGGAAGGCCTCTCTTGTAATTTCATTACCTTTTCCTTCTTCAGTTCCTATATTAAGCAATCCAACTTTAGCATTTGAAACACCAAACATCTCTTCATAATATAGAGTTCCCATTGTTGCAAATTGATTTATAAACTCAGGTCTACAATCAGCATTTGCTCCCACATCCATTAAAACAATATCTCTTTTTTTACTTGGAAATATTGTTGTTATTGCTGGTCTTAAAACTCCTTTTATTCTTCTAAGTTTAAGTTGACTAGCACTTATTAATGCTCCTGTATTTCCTGCTGAAACTGATGCTTCAACCTCTCCAGATTTCACTAATTCTAACATTCTATTCATAGACGAGTCTTTTTTAGTTCTTACAGCTGACATTGGATCATCTGTCATCTCAATAATTTCTCTAGCATCGTAAATTTCTATTCTATTTTTATCATAAGTATACTTCTCTAATTCTTCTTGTATTTTTTCTTTTTTTCCAACTAAAACCACAGTTAAACCTTTTAGTTCATCCAAAGCTTGTATAGCACCTTTTACTGTTTCTAAAGGCGCAAAATCTCCACCCATGGCATCTAAAGCAATTCTCATATTTTCTCCTCAATCAATATATAATTATTAACTATTATATCATATTTTTGGAAATAAAAAAAAGCAAGATTTAACTATCCCGCTTTTTTTTATAAGATATTACTCTACTTCTGTAGCTAATACTTGCTTTCCGTTGTAATCTCCACATGCAAGACAAACTCTGTGCGGTCTTCTTGGTGCTCCACATTTGTCACAAGTTGCTAAAGTAGAACCTGTTAATGCGTGGTGAGATCTTCTCATGTTTTTCTTAGCTTTCGAAGTTTTCTTCTTAGGTACTGCCATCTTAGTTTCCCTCCTAATACATTCATATTTAAAAATTTAAAATTTTATGTCTAATAATTGCTGCCATCTTGGGTCAACATCCTCTTTAGAGTATTTTTCTACTTCAGAAGTATCTGAACACTCTGGAAGACATGCCTCATATTGTGACAAATCAAGTATTATATATTCTCTAACCAGATCAGAGATATCTATTTCGCTGTTTATAGCTTCTTCAAAATGTTTGTCTCCAAACTCCTCTTCTGGCTTCAGACTAGATATATACTTAGAATATTCTTTTGGATCTAGATATTCTCCTTTAAATTCTCCTTGAATTAAAGGTTCTATTTCTGCTAAACATCTAACACACTCTAATCTTAGTACTGTTCTATAAGACCCTTCAATTACATAACCATTTCCCTCTTTATAGGCTTTTCCTTTTATAGTTACACCCTCTGGAGTGTCCATAGAATCCATAGTCTTCTCAACATAATCAAAGGTTACCTCTGATTCATTAATAATTTCACTAAGCTTGATTATCAATGTTATCCTCCTTATAATTACAATACCTTAATATTTTACTAGTTTTTTTAAAGGTTGTCAAGTAATTTTTCTTAACAACCTTTTATATTTTATACATTAAATAAAAACTCCATTAAGTCCCCATCTTTTACAATGTATTCTTTTCCTTCTAGTCTTAAAACTCCTGCTTCTTGAGCTCCTTTCCATCCAGAACACTTTATAAAGTCCTCATATCCAACTACTTTTGCTCTAATAAATCCTCTTTCAAAATCTGTATGGATTTCTCCAGCTGCCTTTGGAGCTGTATCTCCTATCTTTATAGTCCACGCTCTTACTTCTTTTACTCCTGCTGTGAAATAAGTTTGTAGTCCTAATAGTTTAAATCCTGCTCTGATTAATCTATTTAATCCTGGCTCTTCTACTCCTAAAGCCTCTAAAAACTCTTTTTTATCCTCTTCTTCCATCTCTTGAAGTTCTGATTCTACTTTTGCAGATACAACAACAACTTCTGCTCCTAAACCTGCTGCATATTCTTTTACCTTTTCTACATATTCATTTCCTGTAGCTAATTCATCTTCTGATACATTTGCTGCAAACATCATTGGCTTTTGTGTTAAAAGTTGATATGTTCTCATTAACTCTTGCTCTTCAGGTGTTAATGCAAGTGTTCTTAACATCTTATACTCATCTAAATGTGCTTTACACTTTTCTAAAACTGGCATTAATGCTAAAGCTTCTTTATTTTTTGCTTTGAACAATTTTGATTGCTTTTCTATAGCTTTTTCAACAGTTTCCATATCAGCTAAAATAAGTTCTCCGTTTATAATTTCAATATCTCTTATTGGATCTACACTTCCACTTACGTGAATAATGTTCTCATCTTCAAAACATCTAACAACTTGACAAATTGCAGCAGTAGTTCTAATGTTTGATAGGAATTTATTTCCTAGACCTTCACCTTTTGCTGCTCCTTCAACTAAACCTGCAATATCCACAAATTCAACTGTTGCGTGCTGAACTCTTTGAGGATTTATTATTTTTGATAACTCATCTAATCTTTGATCTGGAACTGTTACCATTCCTACGTTTGGTTCTATTGTACAGAACGGATAGTTTGCTGCTTCTGCCGCTCCAGCTTTTGTTATTGCGTTAAAAAGAGTTGACTTTCCAACATTTGGAAGTCCTACTATTCCTATACCTATCATTTTAGAGATTCCTCCTGAAATTTTATTTTACTTTAGATTTTACCATATATAAAACCTTTTGTAAATAAAAAAACCCTCACTTTATTTAGTAAGGGTTTTAATTTTTAAGCTTTTTCACCTACACAATTTTCTACAGTTGCCTTTTTTAATCTTACTTTTGGTTCACTTGGTAATCCAAATCTTGGAATAAATCTATCTAATCCTGTTAATGTTGCTATTAAAATTGTTGATACTGCTATTAATGCTAAGAAATTGAATTTGATTATATCCATTGCACTAAATTTATATAATGGATAAACAGCTTGAGCTATTCCTAAATAAAATCCTATATATACATGCCATGGAATTAGTTGTGATCCAAACACTCCTAGAGCATCACTAAATGTCGCATTTCTAAGTCTTAATGTTTCAATATCCTCTGGTGAACCTTCAACATTTTTCTCAACAATCTCTCTTATAATTGGTCCCATAGTAACTATCTGAGCCATCTCATCTGCTAAACCAGCATTTCCTAATATAGATAGTACTCCATTACAAAACATCAATTGTCTTACATTTTTTGAAACTGCAACCACTATATTTGATAACGGTCTAAACGCATCCATCAACTTCATTATTCCACCGAATGCTGCAACCCACATCATCATTACAATTACCCAAGATCCTGCACCCTCAAATCCAGAATATAGTAGATTTAAAAATGCACCTGTACTTTCAACTGTTCCTGCAAACATACCTAATATATATGCTGCAAATATTCCTATGAACAAACATAAAAGTGTTGTTAATCCTCTAAACGCTGCTATCAAAACAAGAATTAATGGTATTATCATATAAGTTGGTACACCTGTTTTTACTTGATTTAGTAACGTAACTGCAGACTCTCTTTTTTCAGCAAGTACTATCCAAACCTCTTCTGGTATTTGTCCAATAGCTGTTGCTGCATCTCCTGTAGTTGTAGGTAATCCCATTGCTACTCCAGCTACATAAAAAGCTACAATTCCTAATATTAAAACTAGTCCAGACCAATATCCTTGGTGTCTTATTCTCTTTATTACTTCAACTTTTTGAATTCCAGAACTTACAATTGTTGTATCTGATATAAGTCCTATGTTATCTCCAAAACATGCTCCACCAGCTATTGCTCCTACTGTTAAGGCAATATTCCCTCCAACGATATGGTTAAGCCATAAAAATATCGGTGCACAAGCAGCAAATGTTCCCCAGCTTGTTCCTGTTGCTATTGATAAAACTGATGTTACGATTATTCCTACAACTGCTACTGTTCTCCCTGTCAATCCCACATTTAAAGCTAAATTTATAATAGAAGCTCCAACCCCTGTTGACATGAACACTTCTGCCATAGCATATGCTACCATTAAAATAAAAAATGCAACCTGCATCTCTTTTGCATTATTTATAACTGCTTCAATTATATCATTTACTTTCTTCTTTTCAACAAATCCTGCAACTAATGCTGCATATACTGTTGCTATAGGTGCTGCTATTAAAGCATCATATCCCATAAACATTAACATTGCTAATATAGCAACTGGACTTAATTTTAATAGTTCTGTTATTCTGTTCATCCTAAAACCTCCAAGTTTAATTTTATATTTTAGTTTCACTGAAATTTTAGGTAAAAAAAACTACCGTATGGAAAATACGGTAGCTAATCTGCAAAATATATCACAAATTTTGGATAGCACAACACCAGATTCTATCTGATGACAGTCATATGAATATTTTTCACATGCCCAACAAAGATTTTTGACTTAATCTTCATTTCGGCGAACTTCCCTTTCTCTCAACTTCAGCGCTCTGTCCAGCTCTATTGAGTTACTCTTGTCATTCGCAACCTCTACCTAAAATATTAAATTTTCGAAACTTTAAATTATAGTATCATTATTTGTTTTCTCTGTCAATTATTTTTTTATTAAAGAAACTCCATTCATTTCAGCTGGTTTCTCAATATTTAATATTTCTAACATTGTTGGAGCCACGTCAGCTAACTTTCCATGGTTTAGTTGTCCTTTAAAATTATTAGAAACATATATAAATGGTACCTCATTTGTTGTATGCGCAGTAAATGCCTCATTTGTTACTGGGTCTACCATTTTTTCAGCATTTCCATGGTCAGCTGTTATTAATACTGTTCCATCTAATTCTAGAACTTTATTAACAATCTCTCCCACACCTTTATCAACAGCTTTTATTGCTTTTACAGCTGCGTCAAATACACCAGTGTGTCCAACCATATCAGGATTAGCAAAGTTCATTACAATAACATCAAACTTATCAGAATCTAATGCTTCTAAAACTTTCTTTGTTAATTCTGGAGCTGACATTTCTGGTTGTAAGTCATATGTTGCAACTTTTGGAGATGCAACTAATATTCTCTCTTCACCTTTGAATTCAGTTTCTTTTCCTCCGTTAAAGAAGAAAGTAACGTGTGCATACTTTTCAGTTTCAGCTGTTCTTAACTGAGTTAAGTTGTGATTTGATATAACTTCTCCTAAAGTGTTAGTTATGTCTTTATCTGTATAAATGATTTCTGCATCTATAGTTGAATCATACTGTCTCATGCAGTAGTATTTAGGCTCTAAATATTCTCTTTGGAATCCTTTAAAGTCTTTATCTGTTAAAGCTCTTGTTATTTGTCTAGCTCTATCTGGTCTGTAATTGAAATTAATTACAACATCACCTTTTTTGATTTCTCCAGATTTTGTTAATAAAACTGGCTTTATAAATTCATCTGTTATTTTTTCAGCATATGAATCTTCTATAATTTGTTCAGGAGTTTTTTCAGTTACTTCTACTTTTCCAACTATAGCATCATAAGCCTTTTCTGTTCTATCCCAGTTAGTATCTCTATCCATTGAAAAATATCTTCCAGAAATAGTTGCAATTTCTCCTACTCCTATCTCTTTTATTTTTTCTTCTAATTTTTTTATAAACTCTAATCCTGAAGTAGGAGCAGTATCTCTTCCATCCATAAATGCATGGATATATACTTTTGTTAATCCTGTTCTTTTTGCCATCTCTAATAATCCAAATAGGTGATTAATATGAGAGTGAACTCCTCCATCTGATAAAAGTCCCATGAAATGAATTGCTTTATCATTATTTTTAGCATAGTTAAATGCTTCTACAACTTTAGCTTTTTCAAAAAATTCTCCATCTCTAATCTCTTTTGTAATTTCTACTAGAGGTTGATAAATAACTCTTCCAGCACCTAAATTTAAGTGTCCTACCTCAGAGTTACCCATTTGTCCTTCTGGTAATCCTACAGCTTCTCCAGATGCTTTTATTAATGTATGTGGATAAGTATTAAATAATCTTTCAAAATTTTCTGGTTTTGCTTCTGCAATAGCATTTTTTTCTGTTGCATTTGGGTTGTATCCCCAACCATCAAGAACCATTAACATTAAAGGTTTTTTAGCCATTTTTTAGCCTCCTAATTTTTATTATCTTGCTCCTGCTTTTATAACTTGAATAAATGTTGGTGCATCTAACGAAGCTCCTCCTACAAGTCCACCATCTATATTTTCCATTGCTAATAACTCTGCTGCATTTTTAGCATTCATTGATCCTCCATATTGGATTGTCATTTCTGATGCTGCTTCTGCTCCAAACATAGCTATTAATACATCTCTAATCTCTTTATGAGTCTCTTCTGCCATTTCTGGTGTAGCTGTTTTTCCAGTTCCTATAGCCCATACTGGTTCGTATGCCACAACAACTTTAACTGCCTCTTCAGGTGTTAATCCTGCTAATCCTTCTCTAATTTGCTTTTCGTTTACTTCAGATGTTTTTCCTGATTCTCTTTCCTCTAATTTTTCTCCAATACATAATATTGGAATTAAATCGTGAGCTAAAGCTGCCTTTACTTTTTCATTAATGAAAGCATTAGACTCATGGAAATACTCTCTTCTTTCTGAATGTCCTAATATAACGTATTTTACTCCAATTTCTTTTAACATAACTGGTGATATTTCTCCTGTGTATGCTCCTGAATCTTTCGGATGCATGTTTTGTGCAGCTATTGCAACATTTGATCCTTCAACTGTTTTTACAGCTGATTCTAAAGCTGTAAATGGAGCTCCAATTACAATTTCTACTCCTTCTATACCATTTGTTAACTCTTTTAACTCTGATAATGTAGCTTTTGTTTCTGCTACTGTTTTATTCATTTTCCAGTTTCCTGCGATTATTGTCTTTCTCATTGATTTCTCCCTCCAAAACTTTTTTATTAATTTTAATTTTATAATAACATAATTTCTAGTTTTTTAACACGCACGACATTGTCTATATTTTCATCCTATTTTGAGTATTTTTTTCTCTAATTTAGTAATTTTCTTCTACCTTCTTCTTTTAAAACCTCTTTTAGGTAATCTTTTGAGTTTGCTAATAAATCCTCTAGTAATGGTACTATTGCTCCTTCTAAAAGCTCTATAATCCCTACAAAATCCTCCTTTTTAAAGGCTTCAAAAATCTCTTCTGCATATTTCTTAAACTCTTCTACATACTCGTTGTAATCAGAGTATAATAAATCTATTGCCGTTGCTTCTTTTAGAGACAGTACTATTCCAAATACCCACTCAACAAAACTTACCATCTCTATTATTTTTCCAATATCATTCATCTCTTCTTCTACTTCAGATAAATTTTCAAAAAATCTATCAGAATAAGGCTCTAAAAGATATAAAGATTCTATTAAAATCTCTCTATGTGAACGTGTTGTTAACTCTAAAATCTTTACTTTTTTATTTAAAGGTAAAGATTTACCATCCACCATCTCTCCATCAAGTTTTAATTCAACAATAACTTCACCATTTTGAATTACATTTGCCTCTAATTTTTCTAATACATTCAATAACTTTGTATTCTTTATTCCTATATTTATCTTTTCACCATTTATAAAAATCTCCATTTCTACCCATCCTCATTTTAGTCATTTAAAATAATCTCGCACTACAGCTATTGTAAAAAAAACTACACTTTTTGCCTTCTGATTTTCTAAAAATTCTTTTTCTATCTCTTTTATTGTTGCACCTGTTGTTACAATATCATCAACTATTAATATATTTTTTTGAAAATAATCTCTTGTTACTTTAAATGCTTTTTTTACATTTTCTTTTCTTTTTTCATGTTCTTTTATCTCATACATATGTTTTGTATTTTTTATTCTTTCAATATTTTCAAATTTTATATCTGCTGATTTTAGTATTTCATCAACTTGATTATATCCTCTTTCTAGAAATCTCTTTTTATTCACAGGGACAGATATTACCACATCAATCTCTTCTTTTATTTGAATCTGTTCTATAGACTCTTTTACATACCTACTTAGACTGTTTGCAACACCTTTTCTGTTTTTAAATTTTAAGTCAAAAATTATTTTTTTTACATCTGTATAATAATATAAATAGTATAAGTTTTCTCTTTGTTTTAAGTCACTCATTTTTTCTAGTTTTATAATACATTTAGAACACAAATACCCTTTATTTTCGAGATGGCACCCACATAAAGAACAGGTATTATCAAATAATAGTTTTCTAAGGAGTTGCTTTAGCATATCTTTTGCCTTTTTTATTTTTTGCGAACTCTTTATCTACTATTTTCGCTGAATAAAACTCCGTATAACCACATTCTACACAAGTTTTTACATAGTACGTTCCAATCTCTATTTTTAATCCAGGGCTTTTTTCTGGTATCACTGCAGTTTTGACTATATATCTATCACTTCCACACTTTAAACATTTATAATCCAAGTTCATCACCCCAAAAAATATTCTTAATCCATTCTATTTTTTCACCTAGAAAAACTACTGCATCAAATCTTATTTTTTCATTTTCCAATCTATTTCTTCTTATAAACTCTTTTGCTGTTATATATATCTTTTTCATCTTTTTTTTATCTATCGCCTCTTGTGGCATTCCAAAAGATAAGTTTTTTCTATATTTAACTTCAAAAAAAACAAGGGTCGTTTCATCGTATCCGATTATATCTATCTCTCCAAAGGAACCTTGATAATTCATAGCCAACACCTTCACTCCAATGTTTTCTAAGTATTCTTTACCTTTTTCTTCATAAATCTTACCCTTGCTTCTTTTATTCATATTTTACTCTCCTAAAATTTTCTTTAAAAAACTTTTTCTATGAACTGTTTCAATAGGTCCTTTTTCTAATATCATTTCACGATGAGCTTTTGTTCCATACCCTTTATGTTTTTCAAAAGTATATTCTGGATAAAGTTTTGCTGTTTCAAGCATCATTCTATCTCTAGTAACTTTTGCTATTATCGAAGCTGCTGCTATGGCTAAACTTTTCGAATCACCTTTTATTACAGGTTCTTGTTCGCCTTCATATTCTCTAATTTTATGATTTCCATCTACTAAAACTTTTTCGAATGTTGTTTCTTTTTCTATTTGTTTTATCGCTCTTCTCATAGCTAAAAATGTAGCATTCAATATATTTATTTCATCTATCTCTTTAACATCAGCAATTCCTATACCTACATAAAAATTATCCATAATAACATCAAAAAGTTCCTCTCTAACTTTTTCAGTTAATTTCTTAGAATCATTTATCTTATCTAACTTCTCATCATACTTTTTTAATTTAGCTACTGCTGCAACTACTGGTCCTGCTAATGGTCCTCTTCCAGCTTCATCTACTCCTATGATATCTCCATTTTCTAAATCAAAAAGATACATTGTATTTTTTATATCCATTTCATCTCCACTATTTATAGGTTGTACCTATACATCTATATTTTTCCTTTTATTATTTCTGCAATCTTGCTATCTTATTTATATCTAATTTTAGCCTCTTTGCCACATCTTTAAAATCCTCTTTCAACTCTCCTAAAACTACCATTTCTTTTCCTGTTATAGGGTGATTAAATTTCAAATAATAAGAGTGAAGCATTTGTCGTTTTATTAAATCTGAACTACTTCCATAAACTTCATCTCCTAAAATAGGATGGTTTAAACTTTTCATATGCACTCTTATTTGATGAGTTCTACCTGTTTCTATTCCTACATCTACTAAAGAGAATCCCTGTACGCTATCTATAACTTCATAATTAGTTATTGCTATTTTCCCATTTTCTGTTACAACAGCCATTTTTTTTCTATCTTTAGAATCTCTACCAATTAAAGTTTCTATTCTACCACCTATATTTTTAAAATTCCCTTTACATATACAAACGTATCTTTTTTCAATAGTTTTATCTTTAAACATATCAGTTAATTTTACATGAGCTATATCATTCTTAGCTATAACTATCAATCCACTTGTATCTTTATCCAATCTATGGACAATTCCAGGTCTAATAACTCCATTTATTGTAGATAAATCCTTTATATGATAAAGAACTGCATTAACCAAAGTTCCAGTATAGTACCCTTGAGCTGGATGAACAATCACTCCCGGATCTTTATTAATTATAACCATATCTTTATCTTCATATACTATATCTATTGGAATATTTTCAGGTAACACTTCTAGTACTTCATCTTCAGGAATTTTTACTATTATTGTTTCTTTTCCTTTGAGTTTATTTCCACTTTTCGTTTTAGATTTATTATCTATTGCTACATTTTCATTATCGATTAACTTTTGAATATAACTTCTCGTAGCATCTTCAAAAAATTCATTTAGAAAAGCATCCAATCTTTTTCCCTTATCTTTTTCTTCAACCTTTATTTCTATAACTTCTTTATATTTTTCCATCTTTCACTTCCTACCTAAACTCTATACTTTCTAAACAAAATTATATCACAAGTTATTTTCTATTACAAAATTATTACTCAAAAAAAAAAGAAATCTATTTTTTTGGAGTATATATGTTACAGAATGGTAAAATTATTAATTCCATTTTTAATTTTAGGAGATTAATTAAAACGAGGAGGTTTATTTTTATGAAAAAATTAACACTTTTAGCATGTTCTTTATTCGCTTTTGCTGCTGTTGCTCAAGCAAAAGAAGTGGCTGCTCCTGTTACAAGTTCTAAAGAAGTTGTAGCTGAGCCTGTTATTATTGAAGAAGTTGTTGTAGCTCCTGTTGTTGAAAACCCTTGGGGATTTATTAACTTAAGAGCTGGATGGGATTTCTGGAGTGAATATGGGAATTATACACACAAAAATTCTAATGATAACTATCACCCATATGATCTTTCTAAGAAAACTAAAGATTTTGGTGGAGAGTTAGCTATTGAAGCTTACAAATCTTGGGATTACTTTGATTTAGGTCTTGGTGTTGCATATCAACATCATATGAAAAGAAAAACTAATGAAAATGTTTCTGGAGCAGAATATAAATCAGTTCCTTTATATGTAACTGGTAGATATGATATCAATTACTGGGATTGGGCTGCTACTCCATATATTAAAGCTAACGTTGGTTACTCTTTCAACTTTGACTCAAAAAGTTTAAATACTCCAGCTGGAGATTATGGAACTAAAGTTGACGATGGATTATATTGGGCAGCTGGTGTTGGAGTTCAATATGAAGACTTTAACGTAGATGTTCTATACGGAGCTAACTATGCTAAAACTAAGGTTGATGGTGGAGACAAATTTGATAACGACTACGAAAGAGTTACTCTTTCTGTAGGTTATAGATTCAATATCTGGTAAAAAGCATTTTAAATATATAAAAGGAGATAACTAATAGTTATCTCCTTTTTCTTTTATTATTTATAGCTTATAACTCTCGTATTATCTAATACTCTAAATGTAAATGTTTCTGTTATAAATAACTCCACTTCTTGATTTGTATGTCCTTGATACCCTAAAGAAAAATCTTCTCCTAATACAAGCTCAATATTTTCATTATCATAAGGAACTAATAATCCTCCAGTTATACTATTTGAAACTATTATTGGCATCCCTAATATCTTTTCTAATCTTTTTGCTAACGAATCATTTAAATTTACCATATTTAAATATATAAATTTTTCAAGACCTACAACTAATGCATAAGGTCCTTTACTAAATCCTGTATTTCTTAATTTTGAAACTCCGTACATTAAATTTTTTATTGTTTCTTGTTCTGTTTTTCCAAAATCTAAAGCTTGTTTTTCATCTTTTAACAATCCTACTATACAAGCTTCATCTAATCCAAAATATACTGCCTCTTCTTCAAATTTAGCTGCATTTTTCAAAGCTTCATCTAAATTTGTATAATCAATATCTCTAGCTCCTCTTTCAAAATTGTCTAATTCCCATCTACTTAACTTAAAAGTTATTCTATTTTCTACGAAAGGTTGTGTTTGATAAACACCGTAACTTAAATCACCTTTTTTATGTATTGCTAATCTTCCTGTATTTACTCCACCTTTTTCTTTTCCAATAGGTCCTGTTACTTTTACAAATCTTCTAGCTGATAACTGAGTTGTTAAAACCTCTTTTGCTCTCTCCTCTATATCTTTCCAAACTTTCCCACTAATTGGTGCTAATTCTTTTTTTAGAAAATCCATATTATTCCTCCTTATCCTTTTAATGAACCTATATTTAATGATTTTACATCTGCTACTACTTCACTGCTTCCTGAATTTTGCTCATTTCCACCATTTCTTCCCATTAATTGAGCTTCTATTCCTACAATTTTTCCCTGTCTAAATATATAATCTTCCATCTCTTTTCCGAATTCAAATTGATTTCTTCTTAGCCATTCAACTATCATAACAGCATGCTCCATCTCTTCATTTCTATTATGAATCATAATTTCTTTAAGTTCAGGATCTACTGCCATTTCAGCTCTTTGGTTATAATCATCCACTGCCTGTAGCTCCTCCTTTAAACTTTGTATTGCATAGTCTAAATCTGTAGCTTTTTTACTAATTCCATCTAACATATTTCCTACACCTCCACATAATAAAATACTCTTTTAATTTTATTATGTCTTTTCTCTATTTTTCCTTCTTTAATTTTTTATTTATCTAATTTTTAAATTTACAATCCAAATAATAACTGAGTTTTAGAAAATTTGAAATATAGATAAGTATAGTTTTTTTTGGTATCATATTAATATAGTATTGTTTTTTATAAGGGTTCTTTTAAATGTTTAGCTTTTTTTATTTTTTATTTAATTTCTAGAAAGGTCGGGGGACATGACTATGATTGAAAAAGAAGATATAATTTTAGCACAAAACGGAGATGAAGAATCAATTGAAAAAATTATCAAAGAGTATCAAGGAGCAATCTATAAAAATAATCGTTCATTTTTTCTTAAAGGTGGAGATAGTGACGATTTAATGCAAGAAGGATTGATAGGTCTTATTAAAGCTATTAAATCTTACGACGAAACTAGGAACGCGTGTTTTAGTACTTTTGCAAATCTTTGTATTAGAAGACAAATGATTACAGCTGTTAAAAATCATAACTCTGATAAATACAAAAATCTAAATCTTGCAATGCAAGGTGAAGGTTATTCTGCACAAGAGGAAAGTATTCATTACTCGCGTCCTTCTCTAGGATTTTATTCACCTGAAGATATCTTTTTAGGTAAAGAGTTAGTTAATCTTCTAACTGGTTTCCTTGAAGAAAATCTAAGTACTCTAGAGAAAAAAGTTTTTACGTATTTATGCAAAGAGTATACTTATGTTGAGATTGCTGATTTTTTAAATGAACCTCCAAAAAAAATAGACAATACTATTCAAAGAATTAAAAAGAAAATTTTAACTTATCTGGGTTCTTACTCAAAGTAAATAAAAAGAAGGAGAGCAATTACTCTCCTTCTTTTTATTTATTAGTACTGCTTCATTAATTCTTTTACTTTTGAAACAACTTCATCTTTAGAAACTTCTAAAGTTTCATTAGTTCTTCTAATTTTTAACTCAACAATTCCTTCAGCTGCTTTTTTACCAGCTACAACTTTAAATGGATATCCAATTAAATCTCCATCTTTAAATTTAAATCCAATTCTTTCATCTCTATCATCTAAAGCTACATCTATGCAACTGTCTTGGAAATTTTTATAAATCTCTTCTGCTAATGCCACTTGCTCTTCAGATTTCATATTTGCTGGTATTACTTCAACTACAAATGGAGCTATTGCTGATGGCCAAATAATTCCATTTTCATCATTGTTTTGCTCTATTGCTGATGCCATAGTTCTAGAAACTCCTATTCCATAACATCCCATCTCCATAATTTGACTCTTTCCATTTTCATCTAAGAATGATGCATTTAATGC
Organism: Cetobacterium sp. 2G large; assembly: GCF_014250655.1. Taxonomy (NCBI): domain Bacteria; kingdom Fusobacteriati; phylum Fusobacteriota; class Fusobacteriia; order Fusobacteriales; family Fusobacteriaceae; genus Cetobacterium; species Cetobacterium sp. 2G large. The sequence continues at coordinate 1,466,830 of NZ_JACHTH010000005.1, forward strand.
TTTAGAGTATTTATCTCCTAGTTTAAATATATGTCCACTTTCAATTCCTCTTGCACTTGCAAGCTCTCCTCCACACTTAGGACACTTTTCTCCAACTACTACCGTTCTTACATCAGCAACTACTTCTGCTTCATAGTCTCTTCCATAATTAACGTTTACATAGTGTGTATCTAATTTATTTCCACCTGCTGTGTGATTAGATATTCCTACAATACTCTTATCAGCTATAACTTTTATTTTTGTTAAATCAGCACCAATTGGCCCTATAAATCCTTTTATTAATCCTAAATCCTCAATTTCTGAGTCAGTTAGTAATACAACATCTATCGTATCAATTATATTTTTTAACTTAACTTCATTAACTTCGAAGTCTCCTCTTATAAGAACCATATAAACATCATCTGTTACGACATCTTTATACATCATAGCTTTTACAGTTTGCTCTACAGGTACATTTAAATATTCCACAACATCAACAATTTTTGATACGTTTGGCGTATCTACTAATTTAATATCTAAAGTTTCAGCTTTTGGTAACTCAACTATTGTACTTGTTGCTGTTTCAACGTTTGCTGCATAATCACATGATGTACAGTAAATGATTTCGTCCTCTCCTGACTCTGCTAGAACATGAAACTCTTGTGATCCACTTCCACCAATTGCTCCTGAATCCGCTTCAACTGCTCTAAATTTAAGTCCACATCTTTCAAATACTCTTGTATAAGCTGCCTTCATATTTTCAAATTCTTCATCTAAAGACTCTTTATTAGCATGGAATGAGTATGCGTCTTTCATCATAAACTCTCTTCCTCTCATAAGTCCAAATCTAGGTCTTCTCTCATCTCTGAATTTAGTTTGAATTTGATATAAGTTTAATGGTAAAGACTTATAAGATGATATATCATTTCTAATAATATCTGTTATTACTTCTTCATGAGTTGGTCCTAATGCAAACTCTCTTGAGTGTCTGTCTTGAATTCTCATCATTTCAGCACCCATTACATCCCATCTTCCACTTTCTTTCCAAAGTTCCGCTGGTTGTAACACTGGCATGAATATCTCTTGAGCTCCTGCTCTATCCATCTCTTCTCTTACAATGTTTTCAACTTTTTTTAAAGCTTTTAAACCTAAAGGAAGGTATGTATAAACTCCACTTGCTAATCTTTTGATCATTCCTGATCTAAGTAATAATTTATGACTTATTACTTCTGCCTCTTTAGGAGTTTCCTTAAGAGTTTTTACATAATATTTACTTAATCTCATCTTATCCTCCACTTTTTTTAATTAATTTTACCTCATATTCTATCATAACCTCTTTTAAGAGGTCAAACTTTTGTTAAACTTTTCATCAATATCCCATTGTAGAACTTGATTATTTATTTTACCTTTATTTTCTTTTAAGTATTCCATACAAATATCTTTAACTAACTTTATTGTTTTAACATCATGAACTATATCTATAAATTTCAAGTCACTCAATCCACTTTGCTTTACCCCAAAAATTTCTCCAGCTTTCCTTAATCTTAAATCTTCCTCCGCTATTTTAAATCCGTCTTCAGTACTTTCTAAAACTTTAAGTCTTGCTGCTGAATTATCATTTTCTGTATTGGAAAGTAAGAAACAATAAGATTGATGTTCTCCTCTTCCAACTCTCCCTCTGAGTTGATGTAGGGTTGCTAGTCCAAAACGTTCAGAGTTTGTTATTACCATTATACTTGAGTTAGGAACGTTTACTCCAACCTCAATAACTAAAGTAGAAACTAGTATATCTAATTTATTATTTTTAAAGAGATGCATAACTTCATCTTTTTCTTTATTCTTCATTCTTCCATGCAAAATTCCAACTCTATATCCTGGTAAGTTTTTTAAAACTTCATTATACAACTCCTCTGTGGATTTGGCTGAAAGCTTTTCACTTTCACCTATTAAAGAAGCTACAAAATATGCTTGACGTCCCTCTTTTAATTTTTTATCTATGAAGTGATACATCTTTTCTTCATCCTCTTCTTCACTAATCCATTTAGTTTTTATAGGTTTTCTTCCAGGAGGTAACTCATCTATTACTGCTACATCCAAATCTCCATATATACTCAAAGCTAAAGATCTTGGAATAGGAGTTGCACTCATAACAATAAGGTTTGCTAAAACACCTTTATCTCTAAGTCTTTTTCTTTGTAAAACTCCAAATCTGTGCTGTTCATCTATAACTATTAATCCTAATTTTTGAAATTCAACACTATCCTCTATTATAGCATGAGTTCCTACTACAATATTTGTTTCCCCTGTTTTTATTCTACCTAACAATTCAACTTTCTTCTTTCCTTTTACGCTTCCTGTTAAAAGTTCAACTTTTACCCCTAACAATTCTAAAGTCTCATAAATAGAAAGGTAATGTTGCGTTGCTAAAATCTCTGTTGGAGCCATCAAAACTCCCTGATAACCGTTTTCTACCATATATAAAAGAAGTAGTACAACAACTATTGTTTTTCCGCTTCCTACATCTCCCTGAATTAAATAATTTATTATTTTTCCAGCATTTATACCTTTATATATCTCTGTTATAACTTTTTTTTGAGCAGTTGTTAGTGAAAAAGGTAAACTTTCTAAAAACTTTGAAACTAACTTTTTATTTCCCTCAATTTCATATAGTCCAGCATTAGTTAAATCTATCTCAAAACGCTTTTGAAGTATTCCCATCTCCAATATTAAAAGTTCTTCTATTGCAAAACGCCTTTTTGCTTCCTCTAAATTTCTTGGATTTGTTGGATAATGAATCTCTTTTAAAGCATTTTTTCTATTCATAAGTTTATATTTTTTTATTATTTCATCTGGTATATTTTCTTGAAATATATCTAAATAATTTTTTAACGCCTCTTTTAAAACTCTTCTTAAACTGTTTTGATTCAAGTCTTTTATAGCGCTGTAAATAGGTAATATTTCTCCAGTATTTTCTTGTCCTTTATACAATTTAAACTCTGGATTTACCATTTGAAATGTATATCCTCTTTTTACATTTCCTATAAAAATATATTCTTCTCCTATTTTTAAACTATTTCTTAAATAAGGCCTTTGAAACCATACAACTTCGAGAACTCCTGTTCCGTCATTTACTGTTGCTTTTATCATTTTCATTCCTGTTCTTGTAGGAGGAGCAGATATATTCATTATATTTCCTTTTAATACAACATATTCATCCCCTCGTAATTCACCTATTTTTTTAATATTTGTTCTGTCGTCATAAGCTCTCGGAAAATAATATATTAGGTCATAGAGTGTTTCTATATTTAATTTTTTCAACTTCGAATATGTTGCACTCGAAACTCCCTTTATATTAAAAAGTTCTATCTCTTTATAAATATCTTTATATATCTTAATCACCACCTTTTTTTAATTATAACATACTTATATATCCTTTTGTACAATTTATAATGCGTTTTGTATTTTTGTAACAAACCCTCTTAAAACAAGGCTTTGTGAAAAATATTTCTTCATATTTTTTGTAATTTTTGTTTGACATTTTTTAAATTTTAATATATCATTATTATATAATATAAATCGGCAAAGTAGGGGAAATCCTATGACGCAAAACTATAGGGTCTTTAAAATGACAGCCAGTTGCAGTTACATTTTGGTCAAACCAAAATATAAGTGCAACTGGCTTTTGTATTTTATAAACTTTATGAAATTACGGGAGGGAACAAATTATGAAAAAATTATTAATACTTTTATCTTTAACTACAGCTATGACAGCTTTTGGAGCAGCAAATGTTATTGAAGAATCTGATACAATGAAAATCACTGCTAAGATAGTAAAACCTTTAAGAGTTTCTTCAGAAGCTATGGCACTTGGAACAATAGTTCAAGGAGCATCAGCTTCTGGTCAATCTACCGTTACTATCGAAGGTGATAGAGGACATGGAATTACAGTTGATTTGATTAAACCAACTCATTTAACAAGTACAAATGGTGATCAGCTTCAAATCGTTCTTAATACTAATTATATTCCAACACACATTGGAGAAGATGAAAAAACTGAATTTATTGTTTATGGAAATATTAGTGCTGAATCAACTGCAACAGCTCCTTCTGGAGTTTATTCTGGTAATTTAATTACTTCAGTTAGGTATAACTAAAAAATAAAAACTGAGGAGATTATCCTCAGTTTTTTTATGCTACAGATACCTCTACTTTTTCATTTTTCTTAGGTAATATCAGGTTCATCACAACTGCTAAAGTTCCAGCTACAACAAATCCTGAATCTGTAAATATATATCTTATACTTTCAGGGAATGCTTCAATTACTCCTGGAACTAATCCTATTCCATACCCTAGTCCCAACGAAACTGCTAATATAACTGCATTTCTTCCCTCTAGTGATTCTTGATTTATAAGATTTATTCCACTAATTGAAATCATAGAAAAAATCATCACCAAACTTCCACCTATAACACTTTGAGGAACTAATGTAAAAGCTGCTGCAACCTTTGGTATAAATGCACTTACTACTAAAAACATTGCTCCTATCCCTACAACAAATCGACTCATTACTCCTGTCATAGCAATTATACCTGTATTTTGACTAAATGATGTTGTTGGCAATACTGAAAATATAGTTGCAAATGCACTCCCTATTCCATCACATATTATTCCACCTTTAAGCTCACTATCTTTCAATTCTCTCTTAGCGCCACCCATTGTAATTCCTGACATATCTCCCATCGTCTCTATAGCAGACACTACAAACATCATAACCATAGGGATAATTGCCTCTATATGAAATGAATACCCAATAGAAAATGGTCTCGGTACACTTACTATATCTGCTTGTAAAAGTGGAGTTATATCTATCTTTCCCATTAAAAAGGCTATTACTGTCCCCACTATAGTTCCTATAAAAATCGCTCCCGAACTTGTTACACCCTTTGTAAACTCCTTAAAAAATATTACTACTGCTAAAACTATTGTTCCCAAAATTAGATTCTCTTTCGATGCAAAATCAGGTGCTCCATATCCTCCAGCAAAACTATTTATTCCAACTGGTAAAAGGTATAATCCTATAGCTAATATTACAGTTCCTGTAACTATTGGTGGAAAAAATTTTCTTATTCTCTTCATATGAAACCCTAGAAAAGCTTCGAAAATTCCTCCTATTAATGCTGCTCCTAAAACCCCTTCATATCCAAATTTGCTAGCTACCGATATAGCTACCGGTGCAAAAGAAAAGTTTGTTCCTACAACTACGGGCAGTTTAGCTCCCATAGGTCCTAATGTGTAAACCTGTACCAAAGTATTTAATCCCGCTACAAGTATTGTTGCTTGTATTAAGTTTATTTTTATATCTTGAGCAAACCCAAGTATTCCAGCAACTATTATTATAGGAGTTATATTTCCCATAAACATTGCCATAATGTGTTGTAAACCTAAAGGAATCGCTGTATTTAAATCTGGCACTCCATTTAAGTCATAAGGTGATTTGTTTCTCTGCATATTTAAAATTTCCTCCATATTTTAAATAAAAAAGCATAGACTCATGGATAGAATCTATGCTTAAATGCAGTCAGTTCTACCCATAGTGTCTTCATTTACGGTAAAGACGTAGAAACTATTGGACCATATTTCCAAAAATATATGAGTATGTTTTTTATTGTTTTTTATTTTACAGTTGCTCTAATAACTCATCTGATATATCAAAATTTGAATAAACATCATTTACATCATCTAAATCATCTAAACCTTCATATAATGCCATTACCTTTTTAGCAGTCTCTAAATCAGTAATTTGTACTTTATTATCTGGAATCATTGCAACTTCAGCTTCAGTTACATTATAACCAGCTTTTTTTAACTCTTCTGCTACTGCATTACAGTCTGCTGAATCTGTTAAAACAGTAAACTCTCCATCTTCCTCTTTAACATCTTCTGCTCCAGCTTCTAAAGCGGCCATCATTAGCTCATCTGCATCTACACCTTCAGCTGCAACTATGATTTCTCCCTTTCTTTGGAACATCCAAGATACAGCTCCATCTGTTCCTAAATTTCCATTTCTTCTAGAAAAAGTTGCTCTAACTTCTGAAGCTGATCTGTTTTTATTATCTGTTACAACTTCAACTATGAAAGCTGTCCCTTCTGGACCATACCCTTCATATCTAATTTCCATATAATCTACACCATCAAGTTCACCAGTACCTTTTTTAATAGCTCTCTCAAGGTTATCTTTTGGCATATTAGCAGCTTTTGCTTTATCTATTGCAAGTCTTAATCTAGGATTAAAGTTTGGATCTCCTCCAGCTTCCTTCGCTGCGATTGTTAACTCTTTTCCTAATTTTGTGAATAGCTTTCCTCTTTTAGCGTCTTGAGCACCTTTTCTATGCTTTATATTAGACCATTTACTATGTCCTGCCACAAAAACTCCTCCTTATTTTTTAAATATCTTTTTAAATTTTATCATAACCACTATTTTTTTTCAATATATTTGGGTACAAGCTCCATTTTTTCCCTTACTTTTTCTAAAACAATATCTGGAGTAATTAATCTATACTTTTCTTCATACGATAAATTATCATATGTTTTATCTGAAAGTACATCTTTTGGCTCTATCCCCTCATGCCTTTTATTATCTCTTGAAAGCCAATCTCTTTTACTTGAACCTGGACTAAATATAGAGAAGCTTGGAATGTCTATAGCTTGAGCTAAATGTCTAGGTCCACCTTCATTTCCTACAAATATGTCACAATTAGACAATAATGCTCCCAACTCTCTTATACTTTTTGTATTTATATCTGATATTATTCTTTTATCCCAATTTAACTCTTCATGAAACTTTTTAGCAAACTCTTTTTCATTTGGTGAGTAATATAAAATAATTTGACAATCGAATTCATCTAATATTTTTTTTGCTAACTCTTTCATTAAATCTATAGGATAAACTTTACTTTCTCTTCTAGAATTTATAGCTAAAGGTATTATTATTTTGTTAAAATCCACTCCAGCTTCTTTCATTCTTTTTCTTAAATCATTTTTTTCTTCTGATAAAAATGTTAAAGAGTAATTTTTATCTAGTTTTACATCTACTCCATCATCGATAAGTGGTTTTAACATTTTTAAAAACTTTTCAGCTTTATCAAATTCACTTGAAGGTTCCGGTATACTATGTGTATATGTATACCCTCTTTTTGGTTTCCATCTTCCTATTTTATACTTTGCTTTCCTAGAAAATAATGTAAAGGCTTCACTTTTAGGTGTAGACATTATATCAATAACTATATCATAATCGGTTCTTGTTACATTCCAAACTTTTTTTAAATATTTAAATGGATTTTTTTGCTCATCTTTTGATATAGATATAACTTTATTTAAATAATCTTGGTGTTCAAATAATGGTGCAACGTGATCATATAATACATAATCAACTTTTGCATCTGGATACGTTTCCTTTAAACTTTTACATATTACAGAAGATAATATCGCATCACCAATTTGTTTAAACCTTACTACTAAAATTTTCATATTAGATCCCCTCGATTGCATTTTTTATAGTTTTTAAATCTCCCCAAAATTCTACTGCTACTTTAGACCTTTTTCCACCATCATCTCTTGATTTTTTAGCAAAATTAGCATCATATGTTGCCAATAACTTTATATTCCCTCTCCACTCTAAAATCTTTCCTTTTTCTTGAAGAAACTTAAACTCTCTTTCTAATAATAACTCTGCTACATCTTGTCCTAAAGCTACAATAACTTCTGGGTTCATTAACGATATCTGCATCATTAGATATTCTTTCAAATCTCTTTTATCTCTTTCTTCTAACTCTCTATAATTTTTCTCAGATTTTGTTAATGTTGTAATATAATAATCTTCTGGTAATAACCCTACTATATCACAAAGCTTTATCAAAAACTCACCGCTAGACCCTGGTCTTACTTTTAAATTTTCATCTATATATAAATTAGAATCATCTCCTACAAAAAGTACCTTTCCATAGAAATTTCCTGTTCCTAAAACTATTTTTTCATTACTATCTTTTAGCACATCTGTAGTTCCTATTTCAAACTTCAATTCTTCTAATAGTTTTTCAATCTCCTCCATAACTCCTCCTAAAATTTAATTAACTTACTACACACATCTTGTTGAGCAATTTCTACTGAAATATCAATATTATGTCTTAATAATTCATCTAAAACTGCATCGATAGCCAATTTGGGATCATTACTATCTTTACTCATATGAGCTAAATAAACTTTTTTTAATTTTTCATGATGTGATTCTCTAATAAATCTAGCACAATCACTATTTGATAGATGTCCATTTCTACTTTTTACACGAGCTTTTAAATCCCACGGGTATGAACAATCCATTAATTTATGATAGTCGTAGTTGCACTCTATTACCATAACATCTACCTCTCTAAAAGCTTCTCTAACAGTGTTATCAATATAGCCTAAGTCTGTTGCTATCGCAACTTTTCTCCCTGAACTCTCTTCTATTCTAAACCCTATTGTTCTTTCAGCATCATGCATTACATCAAATGGATATACCATGCTATCTCCAACCCAAAAAGCATCCTCTATAAATCTTAAATTTTTATCTTTTATTTTTCCAATTTTTAATATCCCAGCCTCGTAGCTCTCTTTTGTAATATAGATAGGAATATCATATTTTCTCGATAATATTCCAGCTCCTTGAATATGATCTCCATGTTCATGAGTTATTAAAATCCCATCTATATTACAAACATCTATATTTATTTTCTTTAACTGTTCCTCTATTTTTTTTCCACTAAATCCAGCATCGATTAATAAGTTGATATTATCAGTTTCTACAAAAAGAGCATTCCCTTTACTTCCACTTCCTAGTACTGCTAATTTCATGACACTTCCTTTCTAAATATATATCTTAAGCATATATTATATCATAAAAAAACCTCTTAGCAAATACTGCTAAGAGGTCAGATATTATAAATTAACTAAATTTCTTCAAAATGGTCTTTTCCAACATAACATAATGGACAAACCCAATCTTCTGGTACATCTTCCCACTTTGTTCCTGGAGCTACTCCATTTTCTTGATCACCTATTGATTCATCGTAAACATAATCGCAAATTACACATCTCATATGCTTTCCCATTTTATACCCCCTTAATAATTAATTACTCCATAACCCGTGAATATTACAATATTCTCTTGCACATACTGATTTCCCCTTTGGTACTTTAAAATATGCTTCAGGCGCTTCTCCTGGCTTTAAATATTTTCTATATAAAAAGTTATCTACACAGATTTCTATCATTTGAATATAATGCTCCTCTGTCATCGGATGAGCCATCTCTTTACCAACTTTTACTAAATATCCATCCTCTTTTTCCTCAACAAATGGAACATGTTTTTCTGTTGATGCATCTTGAGTCTTCTCTTTTACCAATTCTAATCCTTCTACAGAAATACCATCTTTATCTGCTACAATTACCTCTAATAATACTGGGTTTTCTTTCACTTTAAAAATTTCATAAACTTTCATGACAACCTCCTCCAATTATTAAACATATTTTTTATAATTTGACAATTATTTATTCTGACACTTAGGACAAGTTCCTTTAAAATAAACATGATATTCATCAATTTTGAAATCTTTCATATCCCCTACTATAAGTTGATCTATTGTTACTGGAATATCAAAAACCTTTTTACAATTTACACACTTAAAATGACCGTGTACATGTGTGTCCACATCATATCTAGTTTCATTTTCTTCTATTGTTATTACTTTAGCAATTCCTTTTTCTATAAAAAGATTTAACGTATTATAAACTGTAGTTTTAGAAAGAGTGGGAATTTCAGGACATAAAGCCTTATAAATCTCATCAACTGTTGGATGAGTTTTATTCTCTAACAAATATTCAAATACTTTCATTCTTTGATATGAGGGTTTTATATCATGTATTTTTAAATGTTCACTTATATTTTCAATATACATGCTTCCTCCTTTTGAAATAATTACAAAATTGTAATAATTCTTTTTTTAATTTAATATACACCTTTTTAGTATTTTTGTCAAGATATCATAGTAAATTTTTAATCATCAAATATCGATCAATTCCTTTTCCATATTCATCTTTTTGTAGTTCCTCTATTATATAACCAGCTTTTTTATACATATCTATAGCTTTAGTATTAGCAGGATCTACTGTTAGATATATTTTTTCCATACCTAATTCTTTTAATCTATTATGACTTTCTTCTAAAAGTATCTTTCCATATCCCTTTCCTCTTTCCTTTAAAGAAGTTGAAAATCCATACAAAAAAACCTCTTTTTTTCCTAACGCACCTTGATATTGAGCAACCGATAACAAATCATTACTTTCATTTAATAGTACATAAAGTTTTCCATATCGAATAAAACTCATAATCATCCACATGTCAGCTCCACCCATCACACCGAAACTTTCAAGTTCATTATCAAATATTTTTTTGATTAACTCTCTATTTTTTGCATCAACTTCTATTACTTTCATCACTCCTCCTAATATCCTATATCGAATAAATGAAGACCAAAAGGTTCAGCCACTATTTTTGCATACTGAATATTTGGATTTTTTAACATTTCTATTAAATAATTTTCTGGTTTTTTTCCAAAATAAATAGATAAAACTGTTCCTACTATTATTCTAATTTGAGATTTTAAAAATGCATTTCCTTTAACATACAATTTAATCGTCTTTTCATTCACTCTTTCAAATTTAGCTTCATAAATCTCCCTAATTGTAGTATTACTTCCACAATCTGAAAGTCTAAAATTTGAAAAATCGTGTTGCCCTACTAAAGGAGAAACTATTTTATTTAATCTTTCTAAATCTAACTGTTCATATACAAAAGTAACATATCTAGATTGAAATGGATTTCTATCCTCTCCTATATAATATTCATATGATCTATATGTTGCTGAAAATCTTGAACTAAACTCTAAATCTACCTCTTGAACATCTAATATGAATATATCATTGGGTATTAAACCATTTATAATTCTTTTTATTTTTTCTAAAGGAATACTTGAAGTAGTATAAAAATTTGAAACTTGTTTTTTAGCATGAACTCCTCTATCAGTTCTTCCTGCAGAAACTAAATCTATTTTATTTTTAAAAATCGTTCCTAAAACTTTCTCTAGCTCTCCTTGTACAGTTCTAAAACCAGGTTGTCTTTGAAAGCCAAAAAATTCACTTCCATCATAACTATATGTCAACTTTATATTTCTTTCCACACTATTCTCCTTTTCCTTTTTTCTATATATAAAAAAAAGTCTTGAATATTCAAGACTTTACATTACCTTATATGGTGCGAGAGGAGGGACTTGAACCCTCACGTCGAAACGCCAGATCCTAAGTCTGGTGCGTCTGCCAATTCCGCCACCCTCGCAAAAAGATGGTGCGTCATACTGGGCTCGAACCAGTGACAACACGATTAAAAGTCGTGTGCTCTACCATCTGAGCTAATGACGCATCTTATAAAATTATTTGGGGTGACCGACGGGATTCGAACCCGCGACAACCAGATCCACAAACTGGCGCTCTACCAACTGAACTACGGCCACCAAATGGCGTGTCTGAAGAGATTCGAACTCCTGACCCACGCCTTAGAAGGGCGTTGCTCTATCCAGCTGAGCTACAGACACATTTGATGAAATATTAAATTGGAGCGGGAGACGAGGGTCGAACTCGCGACATTCAGCTTGGAAGGCTGACGCTCTACCAACTGAGCTACTCCCGCAGATGGTCGGAATAGCAAGATTCGAACTTGCGGCCCCCTGCTCCCAAGGCAGGTGCGCTACCGGACTGCGCTATATTCCGACTATTTAGTTTTTGTAACTCGCTTTCGTTCGCTACAAAATTATAGTATCATAAATTCTTATTTATGTCAACAAAGTTTTTTTATTTTTTTTATTTTTTTATTTATACCTCAAAAAAAAGGATTGATTTTATTAAAAAAGAATAATAATTTATATACAAATATAAAAAGTTTTTCTATAATATCTATAATCATTTTTAGTTAAGGAGGTTTTTTATAATGAAAAATACAAAACTTATTTGTTCTGTTCTTTTAGCTGGATCTCTTTTTGGGGCTTGTACAGCTACTGGATACAATAACAAAACTACTGGTACTGCTGGTGGAGCCGCAGTAGGTGCTTTAATTGGACAAGCTATTGGACAAGATACAAAAGGAACACTTATCGGAGCTGGTATTGGAGCTCTTGCTGGTTTAGGTTGGGGAGCATATAAAGATCAACAAACAAAAGAATTACAAGCTAGATTACAAAATACTCAAGTTAAAGTTACAGACGAAGGAAATTACATAAATCTTAATCTTCCTGGTGGAGTTACATTCCCTACAAATGGATATATCATAGGAAATGGATTCTATGGACCTTTAAATGATATAGCTTCTGTTTTAAATCAATATCCTGAAACAAGAATAGTTATTTCAGGTAATACAGATAATACAGGTGCTTACTCTTATAACATGGACTTATCTGTTAAAAGAGCAAGAAGCGTTGCTGATTATTTAGTGCGTAGAGGAGTAAATCCTAACAGAATAACTATTAATGGATTTGGACCTGATAGACCTATAGCTAGTAACTCAACTGCTTCTGGTAGAGCACAAAATAGAAGAGTTGAAATTCAGATTTTCCCAGCTTATTAATAAAATTAAAGAGGGCCTAATTGGCCCTCTTTTTAATTCTTTACTTTTTCTAACGCTTTTTTAGTAGCTTCCCTTATACCTTCTGATGTATATGTAGCTCCTGAAACAACATCGAACTCAGCATTTTGATTTTTTAGAATATATGTTTTCAATGTATCTACAGCTGGATCAGCTATTGGTGGTGTATCTTGATGAGTAACATCCACTCCAATAATTTTAAATCCATCACCTTTTGGTTTTACTTGTAATTTTACAGTTAAATCACCATTATACCCAGTTCCAATCTCTTCAATAACTAATGGTCCTGGCTTATTTGCCTCATATACTCCTAACAACAATCCTACCGCTATAAAAGCTAGCACTATTTTTTCCCTTAAAGATTCTTTATTCATCTATAACCCCTTTTATTTTTTCGGTATTAATCTAGGAACTACCTTATCTCTACCTTCTAATCCAACTTTTTGGATATACTCAATTAAAACCTCATCTAATGCCGGATAATGCCCTAATTCTTTTCCACCAGCTAAAGATGAATATCCATCTCCACCTGCTGCCATAAAGTCATTTGTTGCTACAACATATGTTTTATTTGGATTTAATTTTTCATTTCCTATTTTAATTTCTAAAACTCTTCTGTATGCTGGATTTTTAACATTAAATTTAACTGTCATTCCTGCAACTTGTGCCATTGCACCTAGCGATTCTGGATATGATCTAATTCCGTTTTCAACAGCTTTTTGTAAATCTGACCCTTTTACTTCTTTTGTAATTACATAGTTTCCAAATGGCAATACACTAATTACATCTCCTACTGTAACCTCTCCTGGATTAATAGAAGCTCTAATTCCTCCTCCATTTGTAAGAGCTACATCTGCTCCTGTTTTCCATAACATTGCATCTGTTATTAATTGAGAAAGATTTGTTTCTCCTGTTCTAACAAAAGCTCTATCTCCTTCTAATAAAATTGGTGACTCTCCAACTTTAACACTTGTTATCATTTCTTGCTTTTTAGAAATTTCATCTATCGTTGCTTTTACCTTAGCATCTTCTGGAACTGGATTATCTCCGTTCATTATTATATTTTTTGTATATAGTGTATAGTCTATTGCTTCAATTTTGTTTTTTAATTTATCAAAATCAACTTTAACTACTCCAACATTTTTAGCATATTCCCCAGTTTGTACTATAGTTACTCCATTAACTACTTTCTTTTCTTTTAATTCTGTATGACTATGTCCATCAATAATTAAATCTATTTCAGGTACAGCTTCTGCCAATCCAACACTTTGTAATTTTTTTGCTGTACTTTCATCGTCACCTAAGTGAGATATTACAACTATAAATTTAACTCCCTCTTTTTTCATTTGAGTTACAACTGATTTTGCTGTTGCTATTGGGTCAGCTATTGTTATATTTTTTACGTTATTTGGATTTGTTTTAAAGTAAGTTTCTGGAGTTGCTAAACCAAAGAATCCTACTTTTTTCCCATCTATTTTTCTAATATCATATGTTCCTGCTATTGTCTTCCCTGTTGTTTTATCTACAACATTTGCCGCTAATGTTTTATATTTTTGCATTGATAATAACTCTTCTAACCTATCTTGTCCATAGTTAAAATCATGATTTCCTAAAGTTGCATAATCAAGCCCAGCTGCATTTAAAGTTTCAACCATTGACTCCCCTTTTGTTAAAGTAGCAAAAGTTGTCCCATGCATTGTATCTCCTGCATCTATTAGCAATACTTTTCCATTATTTTTATCTTGCTCTAAAGCTTTAGCTATAGTTGCTACTCTAGCTAAACCAACTCCATCATACTTTCCCTCTTTTGCTCTTCCGTGGATATCATTTACATGAACTAAAGTCATCTCATACTCACCATCTTTTGGCGGTAATACTTTACAAGCAGAAAGAGCTAAAACTAACCCCATTAAACCAAAAATTTTTAAATTTTTATTCATTTTCCCTCCCTAATATCCTAATGTTTCTAATTAAATTTGAACATATTTTATCATATTTAGACAAGATTGTAAAAGAAAAAACTGCATACAAATGCAGTTTTTTCAAGACTTTATATTTTATTATTTAAAGTTTTAAATAATTTTAAACTAACACTCAAACTTTCTTCATCCACTTCAAATATATCCATCCACTTTTTTAAAGTTTCTATCTCTTTTAACCTCATTATTTTTTCACTTTCCTCTTGGAAAATATATTTTTTTATACTCAATGCTTCTTGAATTTGATATTTATAAAACTCTAAATATTTTTCATCTTTTATTAAAAGCTTCTCTATTTCAATTTTTATCTTTTCTGAAGAGGAATATCCCTCTTTCAATAAATCGACTACCATATTTTTTAAAAATAGATATTCTTTTAAAAAAAACTCTTTTTTATATCGATAAACTCTTAATTCCTGAATATAATTGATTAAAAGAAAAGGAAATATAACAACCATCATAGATACTTTAGGTTTTTCTATTATTTCATTTGATATCTCTATAGCTCTTTTTTTTTCTTCTTCTATAAATATATCAACGTTTTGCATCTTTACTCTCTCCCCAATTTGAGTAAGTTAATGTATGTCTAACATTTTCTGAGCTAGGTTCAACTTTTTTTACAAAAATATAATACCATGCTCCTGATTCTATATCCTCTTCTGCTAACTTCTCATGTGCTTCTTTAAATCCTAAAGTTTCATCTAAAAAAGGCAATACAGAGAAACAGAAAAAATATATACATACAAAACTACCTATAAAAGCTATCCACTTTTTTATCATATCTCCTCCTAAAAACTCTCTATAAACTCATTAAAGATTTTGTTATATCAGGGAAAACTACATGGAACATTAAGTATGCAGCTCCAAAAGTTACACCTAGGTTTATAATTTTTCCTACTATATAAAGAGTAATTGGCTTTCCACCTTTAAATAACTTGCTTAATTCACTGAAGTTTGTAGATAATCCAATACTTGTAAAAGCTAAACAGAATAACCAACCTTGTAAAGGTGAAATCAATCCATTTACCATTCCTTTATCTATAATAACTTTAGATCCATCCACTCCTAACATCCCATAAATTCCAGAAAAAACAAGAGAAGCACCAATAAATCCTAATATGAATTTTGGAAATCTATTCCAAATCTCTTTTAATGAACCTTTTAAAGAGAAGTCTCTTTCTTCAGCCATAGATTTATCAACTTTTAACGACCAATATGCTGCTACACCTAATGCCATTACCCCGATTATTATATTTTGAATCATCTTTATAGTTGCTGCAACGTCTCTAGCAACCGGTCCTAAATATTCTCCAGCAGCAACTACTGCTCCTGTTGAATCAACTGTTCCTCCAATCCATGCTCCACCTAACACTGGATCCATATTTAAAGCCTTTATAAACATCGGCATTGCTATCATCATAAACGCAGTAAACATAATAGAGATACTTACAGATAGTGTAAGCTCTTCTTTTTTAGCTTTACAAGCTGCTGCTGCTGCAATCGCTGCTGATACACCACTTACAGACATATCCGCTGACATAACCATATTTAAGCTCTTTGATTCCATTTTTAAAATTTTATCTCCAAATCCAAAAGTTAAAACTAAAACTACTGGAGTTACAAACCAAGTTACGAAAATTCCTGGTATTCCTATTAATAAAACTTTATTTACTAAAACTGTTGATCCCAATAAAATCAATCCTGTTTTTATAAAGTATTCTGTTTGAGCTGCTGCTAAAAGCTTTTTTGGTGTCCCAACTGTATTACTAACTATTAATCCTAAAACTAGACCCCAGAAAACATAACCTAGACCCCAAGCCTTTAAAGTTTCTTGCTCTCCTAATAAATAAGCTCCTGTAGCTAAAGCGAAAACTGCTGGGAATCCTTGTAAAAACCCTTCTCTATCTCTTCCCATTTTTTTCATACCTAAACTAAAATAAATACCTATAAACGCTAATAATATTGCTAAATTAGGAATTAAGTTATAAGGTTTTACAATAGCTTTAGATTTCATTTTATTTTCTTTATCTCTACTAATAAGCCATTTATCTATTGATTCATTTGCAGTTGTATTTAAACTAGTATCTGCAAAAGCTTTTTCTTCAGCTAGTGCAGTAGCAGCTAAAGCTTGATTTTTTAGCAATGCTGTTTCTTTTTTTAAATCTTCATATTGTTGAATAAATGGTGCACCTTTTACTTTAGCTGCACTTTCACTTAAATATATTGACTCAATTGGGTTAGTCACCCACTTTTTAGGTTTTCCTAAAATACTTTTTACCTTTTCTGTTGTTGATGTCTTTATAGCCAAACTATTTTTATCAAATTGTGCTTCATGCCACTGAACTGTTTTAAAAGGAGCTCTCTCTCCTTCTGTCTTCATTATACTATTATAGACCTCTGTTTTACCTAAAACACTTTGTGAATCTGACCCCATGTAAATAATTGTACAAAATATAAGTATAATTGTTGCTAGTAATATTGCCCAGTAATCCTCAAATTTAAATAAATCTAGTATTGTTTCCTTTAAACTTTTTTTGTTCTCTTTTACAGCTTCCATTTTTACCCCCTAGGTTTTTTTTAATGTGCTCTTGTTGAACTGATATTCAAAGTCCCAAACATGACTAATGGGAACCCTTTTGGGGTCCCCATTAATCAGACTATATTTTTTTGATTTTAAAAACTAAATTTTAGTGACCTCCACCGTAGTTAAAAGGTTTTTCTAATGTATATGTCTCTCCTGGACTTGGGTGTTGAGAGATTGGCTTAACGTTGATATTAGCTCTATACTCTGTTTCTGCCCAAAGGATTCTTTGTGCTACTTGTGCTTCTGGATTTAACTCTACTCCATCAAGTATCATCTCTTTAAACTTCTGATATCCAGCTCTGTCAATTAAGTGACCTCCATGAATATACATAGGCTTATGATGTAATACATTAGCAGAGAACTTCTGCCAGTTTCCTATAACTTGAAGAATTACATCCTCTGTTACCCAGTTTAAGAACATTTTACCCATTCTTGGATATTGCTTTCCTGTTCTTCCACCTATTGTCATTCTATATAATTTTTGCTCTGGTCTTACCCATGCAGATGATGGACATGCCTCAACACACTCTCCACATCCTACACAACAGCAAGAATCCTTCACAATTCTATGATTTTCTAACTTTAAAACTCTTGTAGCAGCGTGATCACAAACCTTAACACATCTTCCACATCCAATACATCTATCTTTTAAATAGATTGGCTTAGTTACACCCATAATTCCAAAATCATTAAAGTGTGCTTTAGCACAGTCATTTGGACATCCAGCTATAGCCATTTTTATATGATAGTGACTTGGGAAAATTTTCTTCTCAAGTTTTCTAGCTAATTCCCAAGTATTGATATTAGCTTTTACACAGTGAGAGTTTCCGATACATGCCATGATGTTTCTAGCTCCGATAGTAGGATATCCAGCTTTGTTAACTTCCATCTCAGCTCCACACATCTCTACATCTACTTCTTTAATATATTCCTCTAAGTAAGCATTTACTGCGTCTACATTTTCGAATTTTATTCCAGGAGCGTTAAGAGTTTGTCTCATACCCATGTGGAATGTTCCATCTCCCCATCTCTCTGCAATCTCTTGTATTACTTTTAAATATTTAGCTTCAATTAATCCACCTGGAACACGAAGTTGGATCATGAACTCTCCAGGTACTTTTGATTGACGGAAGCAGTTTAATTTTAGTTTAGTTATATTAATATCGTGATTCACTTATTTTACCCCCTTAGTCGATTAGATATTTAGCTTGAGAATAGTTGAATACTGGTCCTTCTAGACAAACATAAACTTCGTCAATTCTACAGTGACCACATTTTCCAATTGCACATGACATCTTTCTTTCAAAAGAAACCCAAATCTTATCAGCTGGAACTCCTAGCTTTTCAAATTCAATAGCTGTATATTTCATCATATTAGGTGGTCCAACAATTACAACCTCTAAATCATCAAAATTATCCGATACCATTTTTAAATGAGGTACATACTCTGTTACAAGCCCTACACACTCACCGTCTAATCCGCATCCTTTATCTACAGTTAATACCATTGGATGTTTTTTTCTCCAATTGATAATCTCATCTCTAAATAGTATAGATGCGTCATCTTTAAATCCAAATAATAATTCCATTGATTGAACTTCCTCTGGATTTCTATGAATATGATTAATTAAAGATCTAACTGGAGCTAATCCTGATCCTCCTGTTACGATAACTACTTTTTTATTTTTTATATCAATTGCATCAAAACCTTTTCCATAAGGTCCTCTCATTGGTAATAAATCCCCTGCATGAAGATTAAAAATCTCATCAGTTACTATTCCAACTTTTCTAATTAAAAACTCTACCCATCCATCTGCTGCTGAGAAATCTGTAACAGAGATTGGACACTCTCCAACTTTTGGTAAAGATAATTGCATAAATTGTCCAAACTTTACATTTCCTGCCTCTGGATATTCAACTCTAAATAGGTATTCTATATCAGTAACTTTTTTTACATCTAAAAGTCTATATGGCGTTGGCATTATTAAATTTTCCATTACTTATTACCTCCATTTAGTTTATCAACTTCTGCAGCTAATTTGTTTACAGTAGTTGAGAAAGATATAAACACTGGACACTTATCATCACATCTTCCACATCCAACACACATATGGTGCTCTTTAAATCTCTTTTTATGATCGTGGATTTTATGCATAACTTTAAATCTCATTCTGTCTCCACCTGTTTTTCTAAACGAGTGGTTTCCAGCCATATCTGTATATCCATCAACGTGGCAAGAAGCATTTATTCTTCTTCTTTCTCCTGCATTTGTATCAGAACTATAGTTCATATCATAAGTTGTAAAGCAAGTACATGTAGAACATGATACAGTACAACTACCACACATTAAACATCTCTTGTCAAACTCTTTCCACATCTCTAATGATTTTACAGCTATTTGAGTTTCTTTATCATTTATTTCTGGTATTCTAACAACTCTTTCATTTTCTACAACTGGAGTTACTAGGAAATCAATTTCATCATTTCCTGCAAAGTAAGAGTTAAATGCGTCGTCTTTAGTTTCTACTAAAACTTCTTCACCATTAAATTTTACTCCAAATGCATACTCATCTGCTGATCCAGTACCCATTGAAGCACAGAAGCAAGTATCCCAACCTTTTGCTGGACACTCCATTAATATAAACTTTGTTTTTTCTCTCATTCTCTTATAGTATGAATCTTCGAATCCACCATTTTTTAAGAAGATATCATCATATCTTTTTATCGAGTGAATATCACAAGCTCTTGCAAATACAAGCATTGGTCTATCGTCAACAACTTTTGACTCTCTATAGTCTGCATCTGTAAAATATAAAACTGTTTCTGTTATAGGGCTTAATGCTTCCTTTGCTGCATAATCAGATTTCTCATCATGTACAATCTCATCTGCCGAATAAACTCTATCATATCTCACAATGTCTGTGTCTGAATATCTTCCCTGTTTAGGAAATCTTTTTGGAGCATAAATTTTATACTCTTTACTAAGATTTTTTAACAAGCTATCAAAATTTTCTGCTGTTATTTTGTATCCCATTCTTACTTTGCCTCCCTGTTATTTGAATTTTTATTCAATTCATTATGTGTTTATATTACAACCTTTATGTTTTTTTGTAAACCATTAATTGCTGTTTTTTGCTAATTGGTTAAATTTGAATTTTTAGTCGAAAAGTATTTGGTCATACTTTAATTTCTTTATTTTTTTACTAAAGTTTTTACTTTTGAATATCCTTTCAAATTCTAATTTCATACAACACTAGTATACTTATACACTAGTGTTAAAACGATCATTTTTTTGTCACTTTAAAATCAAAAGATTGTTTTTTTCTGAATTTCATTATAAAATATTATAAAATAATATAAATTTTAAAGGTGGAAATATGAAAAAATTTGTTGTTGAGCCTGAATTTCACAATATGAAAATTTCTCAATACCTTAGAGAAAAAGGATATTCTGGAAGAGGTATTAGAAATGTTGAAGTATATTTAAATGGAAAAAGAACCAAAACTACAAAGCAAGTTAAAAAAAATGCAAGACTTTTAGTTAAAGAAAAAGAAAAAGAAGTTGGAATTAGATCTATTCAGATGGACCTTAAAATAATGTATGAAGATAAAAATCTACTTATTATTGATAAAGATCCATATTTAGTTGTTCATCCAACTACTAAAAAAACAGATTTAACATTAGCTAACGGTGTTGTTCACTATCTTCAAGAACAAACTGGAAAAGTTCAGCCTCCTAGATTTTTCAATCGTTTAGATATGAATACTTCTGGACTAATCGTTGTAGCTAAAAATGCTTATACTCAAGCTTTTTTACAAAGTGATAAAGAAAAAGTTTCAAAATTTTATCAAGCTATTGTAAAAGGTATTGTTAAAGAAGATGAAATGATGATTGAAATTCCTATTGGTAAAGAGGGAGATGAACTTAGACGTAAAGAGATGACCCCTGAAAATGGTGGTCAAACTGCTAAAACTTATATGAAAGTTTTAGAGCGTTTCCCTAACGAAGACCTAACTTTAATTGAATTAAAACTTTTCACTGGTAGAACTCACCAAATCCGTGCCCATATGTCTTTAGTAGGTTACCCTATTTTAGGAGATGAACTTTACGGTGGTGATGATATTAGAGCTAAAAGACAACTTCTTCATGCATTTAAACTAATTTTTACTGATGTTGAAAGTGGTGAAAAAATCCTAGTTGAAGCACCTTTACCTGAAGATTTCAAGGAAATTCTTCATATAGCAAATTAACTTTAAATTATAATTAAAAATGAAAAAAGATACCTGAGGTATCTTTTTTTATTTTAATATTAAGCTAATGTATTTTTTTTAACCGGTGTAACTACCTCTTCACCTTTTAATTCTCCCTCTGTTCTCGCTACAATCAATGTACAAACTGCGTCTCCTGTTATATTAACAGTTGTTCTAAACATATCCACAAATCTATCTATTCCCATTACAAGAGCCATCCCTTCTAAAGGTAATCCAACTTGTTGCAATACCATTCCTAACATTATTACTCCAACGCCTGGAACTCCTGCAGTTCCTATTGAAGCTAATGTAGCTGTTATAATTACTGTTACAAAATCTCCCATTGTTAAATTAACTCCATAGATTTGAGCTATAAATATTGTTGCAACACCTTGCATTATT
Source organism: Cetobacterium sp. 2G large (assembly GCF_014250655.1). Taxonomy (NCBI): domain Bacteria; kingdom Fusobacteriati; phylum Fusobacteriota; class Fusobacteriia; order Fusobacteriales; family Fusobacteriaceae; genus Cetobacterium; species Cetobacterium sp. 2G large. Next base: position 1,488,751 of record NZ_JACHTH010000005.1, read on the forward strand.
GCTGTTCCATCCATATTTATTGTGCTTCCTAAAGGAAGTGTAAATGAAGATATTGTTTTAGATACTCCAAATTCATCTTGCATTGTTTCCATTGAAGATGGTAAAGTTGCACTACTTGAAGAAGTTGAAAATGCTACCATCATTGGTCCTGAGAATTTCTTTAAAAATTTAATAGGGTTATACTTAGCTACGAAAATCAACAAACTTTGATATGTTATTAAATAATGTAATAATAAAACAATAACTACACCTATAAAGTATTTTAGTAAAGGTAACATTGCTGTATATCCTAATGTTGCAAATGTTTTTCCAATTAATCCATATACTCCAAATGGAGCTAACTGCATTATAATCTCAACTAATTTTAAAACTAAACTATTTAACTCTTCCATCCCTTTTCTAACTGTAGAAACTTTATCTCCTAATATAGCCATACCAACACCACATAAAATTGCGAATACTATTATCTGTAGCATATCTCCTTTAGCTAAAGCTTCTATTGGATTTATTGGTATCATCCCTAACAATATATCTATGAATGGTTTTGTTTCATTTACTGAAACATTAGTTGTTGTAATCTGAGACAAAACAACTCCTTTTCCTGGATTTATTAGAGATCCTACTCCTAAAGCTAAAGTTATCGCTACTGCTGTAGTTCCTAAGTAAAATGCTAAAGTTTTTACTCCCACTCTTCCTAATTTCTTTATATCTTCAACACCTGCTGCTCCTACAGTTAACGAACAAAAAACTAATGGAACCACTATCATTCTTATTGCTCTTATAAATCCTGTTCCTAAGAAGTTAAAGAAAAAGTCTATTATATATTTTTTCACTATTAAATCGTTTCTAAAGGGATATAAAATCAATCCACTTATAACACCTAAAATCAATGATATAAAAATCTTATTTGTCAAACTTAACTTTTTCATTTCAATTCACTCCTTATAAACATCTTATTTTTACAAGATGAATTATATATTTAAAAATCAAAAAAATCAAGAAAAAAATAAATTATTTTTTCTAAATATATTTTTTTGAAAATATATTTTTAATTTTAAATTGGTGTAGGATTTTTTATTTTTCCATTGAATAACCTTTATAATAATTTAATCTCATTTTAGGGAGGATTTTTTATGATATTTAATAAACTAAGTACTTATGATAAACATAAAGTTTTTAAAAATATGATTGGCCCTTATGCAGCTGTTCTTATTGCTCAATATTTTTCTTTAGAATATCAATACTCCGCTGCTACAATTTGTATCTTAAGTTTAGAAAGTACTCGAAAAGCTTCTTTTAGAAGTTCTTTTGAAAGAGTTCTTGCCGCTTCTTTTGGTTTAATTTTATCTGCTACTATCATTAAAATTTTTAAATTTAATCCTATTTCTTTAGTTATATTTACAGCTATTTTTATGCCTCTTTGTATACGATTTAACTTAATGCAGGGATTTTTCACCAACATTGTTCTAGCGACACATTTTCTATTAGATGAAAATGTATCTTTAATTTTTGTTCTTGATCAATATCTTCTTTTATTAGTTGGAGTTCTTTGTGCTATTATTTCAAACTTATATATGCCTAGCCAGAACAATGAAATCATCTCCCAATTAGAAAAAATTGATTCTATTATGAAAGATATTATTTTTGACTTCTCTAAAGCTTTAAAATATAAAGCTGTTTCATTAAAACAAGATGAACTCTTTGAAGAGCTAAAAATTAACCTAGATGATTGCAAACAATTAGTTGAAATGGAAAAGGATAATCGATTATTTTTTAAAAAAGTAGATATTTCTAAAAATTATTCATTAAAATTTTCAGAATATATCATTCTTTCAAAAATAAGAGAGTGTTTTGGTAAAATTTCTACTGATATCTCAATCACTTCTGAATTAGCTGTAATTTTAAGAGATTTAGCCACATCATCTTCAAATAATTATACTTACAATATTCTTTTAAGTAAAATAAAACGCTCAGAAGATAGATTTAAAAAAGAGATTGATGAGAATAGTTTAAATATTGAAAATAAAGCAACTTATTTCCTACTTATAGAAAATATTAAAGAACTTATTAAATTAAGAATAAAAAATATTTTTTAAAGGAAACTCACATTTTTTTTTTAACAATATCGTGAGTTAAAATTTTTTTGTTCTAACAATTAAGGAGGTTTTTTTTATGAAGTCTGTTGATTATTTAAATTGGTCCTTATTAGTTTTTCACGAGTTAGATTCAACTTATGAATCTTCTAAACAATTAGATATCCTTTTAGAATCTTTCACTACTTCTTTTGTTGACAATGAGACTGATTTTAAAAGAGTTTATATGTCTAATAAAACTCTTTCTGGAATTATTTTAAATTCCAATGAAAATTTAGAAGAATTAGTTAAATTTGTTAGAAAAACAAATCCAAAAATCCCAATTGTTGTGTTAACAGAAAACGGTTCTTCAAATATCCCATTACAAATTTTAAATTCAATAAATCTTGTAATAAATATTTTTGAAGATAGCATCTCTTTTTTAGCAGGTCAAATAGAATTAGAAATTGAACGATATCTTGAAGCTATCAAACCTGTCTTTTTCGGTAAATTAATGGATTATACTCAAAAATTTAAGTATCCTTGGCATACGCCTGGTCATGCTGGTGGACTTATGTTTATGACTAATCCAATTGGAAAAATGATGTTTGACTTTTATGGAGAAAACACTCTAAGATCAGACCTTTCTATATCAGTTCCAGAATTAGGTTCTCTTTTAGATGATGAAGGTCCTGTTAAAGATGCTGAAAGTAATTCAGCTAGAGTTTTCTCTGCTGATAAAACTTACTATATTTTAAACGGAACAAGTTCAGTTAATCAAGTTATTTGGAAAGGTAGAGTTACTAAAGATAACTTAGCTTTTGTTGATAGAAACTGTCACAAATCCCTAAATTACGGAATGGTTATAACAGAAGCTATCCCAATGTATATGATTCCTAGAAGAAATAGTTTAGGTATAATCGGTCCTGTTAAATTAAATGAATTTACAAAAGAGTATATTAATAAAATAATTGAGGATAATTCAAAATTAACTGATGAACAGAAAAAACAAAAGATTAAAATGTCAGCATTAACAAACTCCACTTACGATGGTCTTTGTTATAACGTTAACAAAATAAAAGAAACTTTAAATAATAATGTTGAAAATCTACATTTTGATGAAGCTTGGTATGCTTATGCTAAGTTCCATCCTATATATAAAGATCACTATGCTATGACTGAATCTGATAACTTTATCGAACATCCACCAATTTTTGCGTCTCACTCTACACATAAGTTATTAGGAGCATTTTCCCAAGCTTCTATGCTTCATGTTAAAGATGGAACTAAAGATAAAGTTGATTTTGTAGTTTTCGATGAAGCATATTTAATGTATGGGTCAACATCACCACAATATAGCATGATTGCTTCTTTAGATGTATCTACAGCTATGATGGATTTTTCTGGTAAAGAGTTGATGAATGAAACTATTTTAAATGCTATTCACTTTAGAAAAAGAATTGCTAAATTAAATAAAGAGTATGCTAGTTTTAATCAATGGTTTTTCTCTTTATGGCAACCAGAAAAAGTTTTATACAATGGAATTTTAACAAATTTTGAAGATGTTCCAGACAAGTATCTTCTAGAAAATCAAAGTTGTTGGACTTTAGATACAGATAACAATTGGCATGGATTTAATGATATCGAAAAAAATTATGTTATGCTAGATCCTATTAAACTAACACTAAAATGTCCAGGTTTAAAAGTAAATGGTGAATATGAAGATATTGGTATTCCTGCTTCTATTTTAAGTAACTATATCATCGACAGAGGAGTAGTTAATGAAAAAACAGATACATATTCACTTTTATTCCTTCACTCTATTGGAACTACTATAACAAAACAAGAAGCTCTTATCAAAGTTTTAATGGACTTTAAAAAGGATTTTGATAAAAATACTCCTCTTGTTGAAATATTCCCAGATTTAGTTAATTCTTATCCTGAAAAATACTCTAACAAAGGATTAAAAGATCATTGCTTAGATATGCATAAATATATTATAGAATCAAAACTTCTAGAACTTATGGATAAAGCATTTCAGATTATCCCTAAACAAGAGCTAACACCTGCTGAAGCTTCTAGAGAGGTATTTAGAGGAAACATTGAGCATGTTCCTGTTAAAGATTGTATGAACAGAGTTGCTGGAGTTATTGTGGTTCCATACCCACCAGGAATTCCAGTTTTAATGGGTGGAGAAAAAATTGATGAAAACTCAAAATCTATTTTAGATTTTCTTTTAGCAAGAGAGGAGTTTGAAAGAGTTTTCCCTGGATATTTCAGTGATATCCATGGAGTTGAAGCGTTTATTGACAATGATGGAGTTAGAAGATTCCATACTATGGTTATAAAAAATTAATTTTTAAGGAGGGTTTAAAATGGCTGACGATAACAAAAAACTTGGTTTAGTAGCTCTTACTGCCGTTGTTATTAGTGCTATGATTGGTGGTGGTGTATTTAACTTACCTCAAAACATGGCTCAATCTGCTGGGGCTGGAGCTATTACTATTGCGTGGGTTATAACTGGTGTGGGGATGTGGTTTGTTGCTAATACATTTAGAATTTTAGCTGAAGCTAGACCTGATGCTACAACTGGAATCTATGCCTACGGTGAACTTGGATTTGGAAACTTTACTGGTTTCCTTATGGCTTGGGGTTATTGGATTTGTAACTGTTTCGCAAATATTGGCTATGCAGTTTTATTAATGGATTCCCTAAACTATTTCTTCCCTGGATATTTTACTGGTGGAAATAATTTCAACTCAGTAATTGGTGGATCTTTAGTTATTTGGATTATCTACTTTATCGTTTTAGCTGGAGTTAAGGGTGCTACTTCATTAAACACTATTGGTACTATTGGTAAATTGGTTCCAATTGTATTATTCCTACTTATTACAGCTTTCTTCTTTAAGGTTGGATTCTTCTTCACTAACTTCTGGGGTACAGAAACTATAACAACTCTTTCTGATAAACCTCTTGGTAGTCTTTTAAGTCAAGTTAAAGGTACAATGCTTGTAACTTTATGGGTATTTATTGGAATTGAAGGAGCTGTTGTTGTATCTGACAGAGCAAAAGATCAAGCTGAAGTTGGTAAAGCAACTCTTTTAGGATTCTTAGGATGTTTAATTCTTTATGTTTTATTATCTTTACTTCCACTTGGACATTATTCTCAAGGTCAACTTTCAAATATGGCAGCTCCTTCAACTGCAGCTGTTTTAGGTGGAATTGTTGGTCAATGGGGAGATTGGTTAATGAATATTGGAGTTATGATAGCTATATTAAGTTCTTGGCTTGTTTGGACTATTATGCTTGCTGAGTTACCATTTGCTGCAGCTAAAGGAAAAACATTCCCAAAAGCATTTGCTAAAGTAAATAAAAATGATTCTCCATCATTCTCTTTACTTATTTCTAGTATTATTATGCAAGTTACTATGATTGTCGTTTATTTCTCTAATAACGCATGGAATTTAATGTTAAGTATTACAGGAGTAATGGTTTTACCTTGTTATATTGTTTGTACTGCTTATCTATGGAAAATTGCAGCTAAAAATGATAATTATCCAACTAATATATTTGCTAGCAGAAAAAATGCTGAAATTACAGGATTATTAGGAACTATTTATGGTTTATGGCTTGTTTACGCAGCCGGATTAAACTACATGCTTTTAGCAGCAGTTATATATGCTATTGGTATTCCATTCTTCATGAAAGCTAGAAAAGAATTTGACCCTAGTAACCCTGAATTCAATAAAGAAGAAAGAATTTTCTCTATTGTTTTATTCATATTAGGAATTTTAGGACTGATATATTTAATCATGAACTATAAAGCTTTATTAGGTTAATGAAAAGAGATGAGTATGATGAATAGTCAAATAACAAGTAAAGTTCTAATGATTAAACCTGTTAAGTTTTATTACAATGCACAAACTGCAGTTAATAATGCTTATCAAAAAAATCTTGAAGAAAATCCAGAACTTGTAGAAAAAAAAGCATTAGACGAGTTCGATGCTCTTGTTAATAAAATGAAAAGTGTTGAAATTGAAGTGGACGTTATTCAAGATACGTCCACTCCATATACACCTGATAGTATTTTTCCAAATAACTGGTTTAGTTCTCACAAAAATAATACTCTTATTATTTATCCTATGTTTGCTGAAAACAGACGACTAGAACGAACTAAATTTCTTCCAAATTTAAAAAAACTTTTTTTAAACGAAACTATAAATATTATAGATTTAACATCTTTTGAAAAAGAAAATAAATTTTTGGAAGGAACAGGAGCTTTAGTTTTAGATAGAATCAATAAAATTGCTTATTGTTCTCTCTCTCCTAGAGCAAATGAAGATGTTTTAGATGAATTTTGCAAACTAACTAACTATAAATCATTAAAGTTTCACTCTGCTCAAAATTTCAATAATATCTCTACTCCTATTTATCACACTAATGTTATGATGGGAGTCACTGAAAATTTTGTTGTAGTTTGTCTAGAATCTATTTCTAATTTAAAAGAAAGGGATGCTTTAAAAAACTCTATTTTAAATTCGAAAAAAGAGATTATTGATATCTCTCTTAATCAAGTTTTAAAGTTTTGTGGGAATGTTTTAGAGTTAAAGAATTCTCATGGAAAACGTTATACACTTATGTCTAAATCAGCTTTTGAAGGCTTTACAAAAGAACAAATCGATGTAATTAAAAAAAGTTCTGAAATTATTTATTCAGATATTTCTACCATTGAAACTTATGGTGGTGGCTCTGTAAGATGTATGATTGCTGAACTTTTTTAAAATAAAGGAGGAACAAAAATGAAAATTGACAAAACTGCGATTAGCTTTTATGAGGATTATTGTGATGGATATGGAGCTCCTGGTTCAACTGGAAACGGATACGTTTCAGTTTTAAAAGTTTCTGTAGGAACAGTTCCTAAAACTGATGATATTTTAATAGATGGTATTGTAGCTTATGATAGAGCTGAGGTTAATGATGCTTATGTTGGACAAATCAATATGTTAACTGCTTCATCTTTTTGTGGTCTTGCTGGGCAAGTTTGGGGATACGACTTAGCTAAACATGATTCAATTGCTGAAGATTCTAATCCAACAGTTTTAGAAGTACCTCAATTTGACGGTTCAATTTTAAAAGTTTATGATGCTAAACCTCTTTTAGAAGCTGGTGTTGAACTTTTTGGAACTGAATCTAAAAGAAGATTTACTCCACTTCCTGGATCACATATGATTTGTGCTAATAAAGGCGTTACTGCATATAGACCTACAGAAAATAGAGAGTTTAAAGAAAATGAAGGATATGGTGTTTGGTGTTTCATCGCAATCTCTATAGCTAAGGACAGAGATAAAGATGCCAGTCTATTTATAGAAGATGCTGGAATCTGGACTGAAAATGATAATCCAGAAGATTTAAAAAAATTCTTAGAAGATCATAGAAAAGCTATTGTTTGGTCTGTTGTTGAGTGTGGAAAAGATTCTCATGTTGCATATGATAGAACTTATGTGGGATTTGCTTATACTATCATGAAACCAGGAGAAATTGGAACATCTTTAACTTGTGGACCATATGTTACTTTAGCTAGAAAAGCCGTTCCTGAAAAAGGATTTGGAGAGTTAAACAACCTAACTCTTTCTCAATGGCTAGATGTTCAAGGATTAGAACCTATTGTAAAAAAATAGTTCTAAATATTTAAGGAGGTTTTGGCTATTATGGAAAAAAAGAGCTCTTTAGGAATTTTTACATTATCAACAATTGTTGTTGGTTCTATGATTGGTGGAGGAATATTTAATATGCCTAAAAATATTGCTCAATCGTCATCGGCTGGAGCTGCCATGATTGGATGGTTAATCTCTGGTATTGGGGTTCTTTTTTTAGCCAAAACCTTTCAAATCTTAGCTAGTGAAACTCCTGATGTTACAGATGGAATTTATAAATATGCCAAAGAGGGATTTGGAACTTTTTCAGGTTTTCATTCTGCCTGGGGATATTGGATTTCAAACGTTATAAGTAATGCCAGCTACCCTGTTCTTTTAGTTCAAACTTTAAATTATTTTTTTCCTAGTATTGGACCTATCAATAGTTTTAACGGTATTATTTTAGGAAGTGTTTTAATTTGGATTGTTATTGGAACTGCCCTTGCTGGAGATGTTGGATTAAAATTTATAAATGTCTTAGCTACAATAGGTAAAGTTGTAGCTATTTTTTTAGGTGTTATTATATTGTATATTGGATTCACTAGACAGATATTTTTTAAAGATTTTTGGGGTGGTTCATTTAATAACGCATCTATCTTTTCTCAAGTTAAAGGTTGCATGCTACAAACGTTGTGGGCTTTTATTGGAATAGAAGGTGCTGTTGTTATTTCTGACAAAGCTTCAGATATTAAACTAGTTGGAAGAGCCACTATGATTGGATATTTCATATCTTTATTTTTATATGTTTTTATTGTACTTTTAAGTTATGGTGTTTTAAGTGATGCTGAACTAGCTGCACTTAAAGACCCTGCCCTATCTTATATTATTGAAGCTGTTATTGGTCCTGTTGGAGCTACTTTAGTTAATGTAGCTGTTTTAATATCTGTTGGAGGAGCTTGGCTTAGCTGGACTTTTTTAACAGCAGAAATACCATATAACGTAGCTTTGGATGGACTTTTTCCTAATTTTTTTAAAAAAGTAAATAAAAATGATGCTTGTTCTGGGGCTCTTTTTACAAATGGTATCTTAAAGCAGATTGTATTTTTTCTTTCATTATCTGCTCAAAATGCATATCTTGTTATTACTAACTCTGCATCATGTATGATTCTTATTCCTTATATTTTTTCATCGTTATTTTTAATGAAAATTGCAATTAAACATGCTCATAAAAAATGTTTTTATTGGGGAATAGGTGGAGTTATTTATGGTGCTTGGATGATTTATTCATCTGGATTAAGTTATGTTTTCCAATCTTTAACTATTTATTCTTTGGGAACTCTTTATTTTTTATTTGATACCAAAAGAAAAACTGGATATTTTTTTCAAAATATTAAGGAAAAGCTCATATCTTTTATAATTCTAACTTTAGGGTTTATTTCATTTTACAGTATAATAACTTAATTTAAAATAATAAAGGGAACAAAATATTTTGCTCCCTTTTGCTATATATTTGAATTGAATAATCTTTCAAATTTGAATTCATTTTCTAAAAATATTTTTACTATATTTGGATCAAAACTTTTTCCACTTTCATTTTTTATTATCTCTATCGCTTTTTCATGAGTAAATCCATCTTTATAAACTCTCTTTTGTCTCAGTGCATCATAAACATCTACAACTGATACAATTCTAGCTTCTAGTGGTATTTCTAATCCCTTTAAGCCACAAGGATAACCACTTCCATCCCATTTTTCATGATGATATCTTGCTATATTTTCAGCCATTATACTTACACCTGACTTTTTTATGATTTCATAACCTATCTCTGGATGTTCTTTTATTACTTTAAACTCTTCTTCTGTTAATTTTCCTGGTTTTTTAAGTATACTTCTATCTATACCTATTTTTCCAACATCATGAAGTGAAGCAACTCTTCCTATCTCTTCATAGAACTTTTTACTACATCCAAGTTTATTAGCTAAAAGTTCTGAGTATAAATTTAACCTTTTTATATGATTGCCTGTTTCAAGATCGTTAAATTGATTTACTGCCTCTAAAGACGACACTAAAGATAACATTAAATCCTCATATTTTCTTTTCTCTACTAAGTTTTTTCTTCCTTTATATAATAAAATAAAACTGATTAACAAAATTCCCATTGAAAATATAAGAATTTTTTTAGATTTATCTGTTTCATAACTATTTTTTTCTAAATAAATATTTTTACTCATATTTTCATTTAAAAAACTAGCTGAAATATCTTTTAAAGCTTCATAAAGTTCTTTTTGCTCACTATTTACAACCATAGATACATCATATTTTTTATCTAAAATACCTGCAATTTTTATCTCTTTATCATAGCCAGTGTTATATAGTTTGTTAATCAATGTTTTATAATCACCAATACTATAATCTGCCTCTTTTCTTTTTACTTTCTCTATTGTTTCATCCATATCTTTAGCATAAATAAAGTTTTCTTCTTTTAGAAACTTCCTTAAATAATCCATATAATATGAATTCTCTACAACAGCAAATCTCTTCTTTCTTGCTTCTACCAAATTATTTATAAACCCATCCTCTTTTCTATTAAAAATAACAGGAGTTAATGTGTAATATGGATTTGTATAATTTTCATTATCTCTTATACTACTCTCTATTGTTGAGGCAATTGTTATATCATTACTTTTCCAATCCTCCTCTTTTGAATAAAAAATTTTTCTTACTTGAATACCTAAAATTTCTCCTACATCTTTTAAATACTCAATTGCTAAACCTTTTTCTTCACCATCTTCTATATAATAAAGAGGATAATTAGTTTTTTCTGTTGGAAAAACCACACTTATTGATTTATCTTTTAAATTCGTATATTTATCTCCAAATTTATCTTTATAATACTCTCTTCTAGAGTCACTTATCATATTTTTTAATGTTTCTGGTGAAATCTCTTCAAAATATCTCTTTAAATTTTTATAGAGCTTTTTTTCACTTTTTGGAACTGCTAGCGTTGTTACCATGATTGGAATTCTGCTTAACTCTATTTTACTTAAATTATCCTTAAATCCATATTGATTATCCGCTACAAATCCATCAACTTCACCATCTTTGAGCATTTGTAAACCTTTTTCTCGAGTTTCTATATCTATTATTTCACTATGCAAAAAATCATATTTTTCTAAAAATTCTCTATCTAAGTATGTTCCTTTAATAACTCCAACTCTTTTTTTATAAAAATTTGTAATATCTATAAAGTTATTATTTAAAAAATACATATTTGCTTTTAAATAAAAAAATGTGGGAATAAAGTAATACTTTTCTCTTCTTTCTTCATTTTCTATTAAATCCATTATTAAAATGTCTTTACCTTTTTCCATATCTAAGATCAGATTTGTATCTAATTCTTTCAAATTTAAATTTATTTTCTTTTTTTTATTAATGTCCTCAAATATTTTCGGATATAATCCTTTATACTGATTTTTTTCTTTATAGAAGAAAAAACTATTTTCATTTTCCAATAAAACTACATGCTCTTTTCCCATTAAAGTTGTACATAATAAAAAAGAAAAGAGTAGAAATTTTAGCATGTGTTCGATCTCCCCCTAATTTATTTTTTTTAATTATACTATAATTTTAATGAAAAAGTAATCATAAAAAGATTAATTTTAGTTCCCATGAATAAATTGACAAATTAACCAAGATAATATATCATTAAGACATAAACAAAAGCATTTTAGAAAAAAAGAAAAAAGGAAATACAGATTTATCTTGTATTCTCTAAAAGATGTACAAATATTTATCGAACTTAATTTAAAAAAAATATAAATTTTTAGGAGGTTTCCAAATGGCAGTTAAAGTAGCGATTAATGGATTCGGAAGAATTGGAAGATTAGCATTAAGATTAATGATGAACAACCCTGAGTTTGAGGTAGTAGCAATAAACGACTTAACAGACGCAAAAACTCTTGCTCACCTTTTCAAATATGACTCAGCACAAGGTAGATTCAACGGAACTATCGAGGTTATCGAAGGAGGATTCTCAGTTAACGGAAAAGAAATTAAAGTTTTAGCTGATAGAGATCCTAAAAACTTACCATGGGGAGAGTTAAAAGTAGACGTTGTTCTTGAGTGTACTGGATTCTTCACTTCTCAAGAGAAAGCTGGACTTCACTTAGAAGCTGGAGCTAAGAAAGTTGTTATATCTGCACCTGCAACAGGAGATATCAAAACTGTAGTTTATAACGTAAACCACCAAATTTTAGATGGTACAGAGACAGTAATTTCTGGAGCTTCTTGTACAACTAACTGTTTAGCACCAATGGCTAACGTATTAAACAATGAGTTTGGAGTTGTAGAAGGATTAATGACTACTATCCATGCTTATACAAACGACCAAAACACATTAGATGGACCACACGGTAAAGGAGATTTAAGAAGAGGTAGAGCTGCTGCTGCTAACATCGTTCCTAACACAACTGGAGCTGCAAAAGCAATCGGATTAGTAATCCCTGCACTAGCTGGAAAATTAGATGGAGCTGCTCAAAGAGTACCAGTAATCACTGGATCATTAACTGAGTTAGTAACTGTTTTAGAGAAGCCAGTAACTGTTGCTGAAATCAACGCTGCTATGAAAGCTGCTGCAAACGAGTCATTCGGATACACTGAGGAAGAGTTAGTATCTTCTGATATCATCGGAATCGAGTTCGGATCATTATTTGATGCAACTCAAACAAGAGTTATGACAGTTGGAGATAAGCAATTAGTTAAAACTGTTGCTTGGTACGATAACGAAATGTCTTATACTGCTCAATTAATAAGAACTTTAAAGTACTTCGTAGAAATTTCTAAGTAATTAGAGCATCTAGGAAAAACAGAATAAACAGAATAGCGGGACTATTTAGTTCCGCTTTTTTTTAAGAAAATATAAGTTGTTTATAAAAATTTTGGGAGGTTCATACAAAATGGCAAAAAAAATTGTAACTGATTTAAATGTAGCTGGTAAGAAAGTTTTAATGAGAGTTGATTTTAACGTTCCTATGAAAGATGGAAAAATCACTGACGAAAACAGAATCGTAGCTGCTTTACCAACTATAAAGTATGTTTTAGAAAATGGAGGAAAAGTAATCGCTTTTTCTCACTTAGGAAAAGTTAAAGAAGCTGCTGACTTAGAAAAAAGAAATATCGAGCCTGTTGCTAAGAGATTAGCTGAGCTTTTAGGACAACCTGTAACTTTCATCAATGCTACAAGAGGAGAAGAGTTAGAAAAGGCTGTTGCTAACTTAAAAGATGGAGAAATCTTAATGTTCCAAAACACTAGATTTGAAGATTTAGATGGTAAAAAAGAATCTAAAAATAATCCAGAGTTAGGAAAATACTGGGCTTCTTTAGGAGATTTATTCGTTAACGATGCATTTGGAACTGCTCACAGAGCTCATGCTTCTAACGTTGGAATCGCTGCTAACATTGGAGAAGGAAACACTGCTGCTGGATTCTTAATGGAAAAAGAGATTAAATTCATCGGTGGAGCTGTTGATGCACCAGAAAGACCTTTAGTTGCTATCTTAGGAGGAGCTAAAGTTTCTGATAAAATTGGAGTTATTGAAAACTTATTAGTTAAAGCTGATAAAATATTAATCGGTGGAGCTATGATGTTCACATTCTTTAAAGCTTTAGGAAAAAATACAGGAAAATCTCTTGTTGAAGAAGATAAAGTTGAGTTAGCTAAATCTTTATTAGAAAAAGCTAATGGAAAGATTATATTACCTATCGATACTGTAATCTGTAAAGAGTTCTCTAATGATGCACCTCACTCAGTTGTATCTGTAGATGCAATTCCTGATGACGAGATGGGATTAGATGTAGGACCTGCTACAGTTAAATTATTTGCTGATCAATTAGTTGGAGCAAAAACAGTTGTATGGAATGGACCTATGGGTGTATTTGAAATGTCTAACTACGCTAAAGGAACTATCGGAGTTTGTGAAGCTATAGCTAACTTAGAGAACGCTACAACTATCATCGGTGGAGGAGACTCTGCTGCTGCTGCTATCTCTTTAGGATTCGCTGATAAGTTCTCTCACATCTCTACTGGTGGAGGAGCTTCTCTAGAATATTTAGAAGGTAAAAAATTACCAGGTGTAGAATCTATTTCTAACAAGTAATATATAAATAATTTAAAAATTAAGACTACCACATTAATTTTTAGAACAAAAAAAGGACGTTTTATCAACGTCCTTTTTCTATTTTAACCTTTAAACTATTTAAATTAAAATACTTTAATAAAAAAAGAACTCCGGGGGGTGGAGTTCTTCTGGAATTTTTCTCAAATATATATTAGGGGGAATATATTAGAGAAAAGGATTTGTACATATAGAGTATCATTTTTGAGGTAGCATGTATATATACTTTTTTTAACTCTTTTTATATCATAAAAAACACATTTATTACTTTTTAAAATTTTCAAATCTTTTATCTAAGACATATTCTATGAAACACCTTTGAATCTCTCTTAAACTTAAAGTATTTACTTTTCTTAAAGTTTTTATACTATAACTTTCTGTATCTGATATTATTAAATTATAACTATCAATCTCTTCTTTACTTTTAAATCTAAACTCTAAAAAAGATTCTGTTGTAAAGGATATTTTAGGATAAAAAACTTTCATAGCTTCTATAACTCTTTGACTGTATTCATTATCAATATTTCTTGATACACTTAATACTTTAAAACCCTCAACATATTCTTCTAACATAAAGAAATTTGTTATACAACCTGCTAATCTTAAAACATCTGAATAAATCATATCTATGCCCAATTCTTTCAATATTTCTTCAACTATTTGACCTAGTCTTTTACATCTCTCAGAATTTGGACTTTTTCTAACCCATAAAACTCCATATTTTTTATCTAAGTATCCCATTGTATAGCATGTTACAAGTTGACTACATAACTTTTTCTTCTCTTTATCATCAAGCTTAAATATCTCTTGAACTTTATTAATAAATTTTTTATAACTCTCTTTTAATGGATTATTTAAATCACAATTATATCTAATCTTTAATGCTACACTTGCTAAAAATCTTTTAAATTCAGAGGAAAATACTATTGGCGTAATTATATTTTCCATCTCTAGTAACGTTTCATTAAATTCCTCATGATTTTCAATTCCATTTATTTCATAATTAATAGGTCCTTTTATCTTTTCAATTATTGCCATTGTATAAATAGCGTAATATGAAAATGAGGATTTTTTTAATTTAAATTTTTCTGTTATTTGAGAATATACCTTTAAATACTCTTTCTCTTCTAAAATATCTATCTCTTCTAATAGCTCTTTTCTCTGTTTAGAAAGGAACTCTCTATCTATAAACAATTTCATTATTTTTTCACAAAGTATATTGTATAGATTACCTTCATTAATCTCTTTAAGAAAAATCCCCTTAGAATTTCTAGATTCAACCTTTATTCCCTCTTCCTCTAAAAACTCTCTTACCTTCTTCAAATCTTTGATTGCTGTGGTTCTTGAAACACCCATAGCTTGTCTTTCTTTTTCCAAATTAATATATCCATCTAAAAGTAACCTTATACAATATATATCTTGTCTTTCTCTAGATGAAAGAATATCTAATTTTGAAAAAAATTCTGAAAATTTCTCATCTCTATTTTCAAGACTATATATATTATTTACTTTTCTTATTGGTTTTATTCCTTTTTCATGTAGGTATTCATTAAGTACATTTATATTTCTTTCTATAGAATTAATATCTAAATCCACATATTTTGTTATTTCATCTAAATGGATATCTCCATGTAACAAAACTTTTAGCAGAGCTATTGCTTTATTTGACATATACCATCCCCCTAAAATTTTATTTATATATAGCTTTTCATAACCTCTAATTTCCCACTTATTGTAACTGATGTATTTGCTGGTATAAAGTATGTATCACCTTTTTTCACTTCATACTCTTTTTCATTAGATTTTAATTTTCCCTCTCCGTCAAGTATTGAGTATATTTTAAAGTTTTTATAACTTTCATCTTGGAATATTCCATTAACTAATAGTCTATCAATAGAAAAATACTCTCCTCTTATTAACTCTTCAACAGTTGCATCTTGAACTCTTATTTTTTCTCTTGAAACCTCTGAACTTATCTCTACATCTTTTCCAAATTCAATTACATCCATAGCTTTATCTAAATGTAGTTCTCTTTTTACTCCATTTACTTCTCTATCAAAATCATATATTCTATAAGTTGTGTCTGAGTTTTGCTGTATCTCACATATTAAAATAAATCCCTCTAAAGTTCCATGGACAACTCCAGGTTTTACATCTATAAAGTCGCCTTTTTTTACACTTACCTCATTAAATAAACCTGTAAAATCCTTTTTATCTACTTTTTCTTTATATATCTCTGGTGTAATCTCTTTTTTTAACCCTAATATTAATTTAGCATCTGAACTAGCTTCCATAACATACCAAACTTCACTTTTACCAAACTCTTTTTCTACTCTTAGTGCATATTCGTCACTTGGATGAACTTGTACAGAAAGCTTATCGTTGATATCTAAATACTTTATTAAAAGTGGAAACTTTTCTCCATATTTTTCGATAATCTCTTTTCCTACAAGCTCTTCTCTATATTTTTTAAATATATCCTCTAGACTTTTTCCTTCTAACTCGCCGTTTTCAACATAAGACATCCCTGCTGGATGACAGCTCACTTCCCAAGATTCTCCATATAACTCATCAGTAGGTAATTGAAATCCTAAAGTTGTTTCAAAACCTCTTCCACCCCATATTTTTTCAACTAAATTCTTTTTAAATTTTAATAGATACATCTTTCCTCCTAGAACTAACACATATGATATATATTAAGTATATAATTTTCTAAATTCCCTTTATTGTATCTTGATTTATTGAAAAAGTAAACAAAAAAGAGGAAAAAACTTCCCTCTTTTTTGCTTTTACTACTATTATATGTTATTTATGTTTATTGATTGAACATTTAATGTTCTTCCATCCTCAGACATTGGTACTTTTATTTCACCTGTTCTGATTTTTTCAATAACAGCATCCTTTCCAGGAACATTTTCTTCAAATCCAATTATCGACCAGTTGTTATCAACTTTTGGATTTAATTCACCTTTTAAGTTTTCTTGTACATATCTTACAATAAGATCTCTAATTCTTCCTCCATCTTGTAATTCTTCATAAGAATCATAATACTTATCCTTATCTGTTACAAGTCCTAAGTTCATTAAAGTTCCAAATCTATAGTTATTTACAGCTACCTTATATGTTTTATTTGGATCTATTGGCTGACCATTTATTGTTGCATCAACGATTCTTTCTCCAGCTGGCTTAGATATATCAACTTTATAGTTTACTCCATCAAACATATCATAGTTATATCCTCTAACTTTTGGATTAAATGATATAGTTACATCTCCTGGCTCTGTTTGATTATAATAGTTCATTGACCATTCCATATACTTAAGTAAATTTTCACCAGTCATATTTACACCCATTAAAGTATTTGTATACTTATAGATAAACGCAACATCTTTCTTTTTGAAATCTCCTGCATTTAAGTTTGAATCAAAATTAAATACTGCTGCTGCTGAAACATCTGATTTTGCAAAATGATTTTGTACTTCATTTATTAACTCAATTATTGCATTATCCTCTAATTGAGAAGTTGGCATTGTTGTAACTTTATCTTCTCCAGTAATATAATCTGTTCTTTCTATAAATTTACCATTTACTTTTCCTACCACTTTGTTTGCATCTGCTCTTGATTCATCATGAACATTTTTAAATTGATCCAACATAGATTTATCAGCTTCAACATCTTTAGTTTCCACATTTTTAGCTACGATATCTTTAACTTCCCACTTACCATCTTTTTTAACAACTTTGATTTCTCCATTAGAAACTCCCCATCCGTAAGCACCTGGCTCAAGAACTGTTGTTCCATTTACATCAGTTACATATCTAGCATGCTCATGACCTGCAAATATAAGATCAAATTGAGGATAAGCTTGTGCTAAATCAAATACACCAGTTTTTCCGTACTCATCTTTTCTTCCTAAGTGGAAAGCTCCTACAAGTACATCATATTTTCCTTCTAATTCATCTAAAGTTTCTTTTACTGCTGTCATTGGATCTTCAAAAGTAAGTCCTTTAAAATGCTCTGGAGCTGAAGCTTCCCACATAGGAACATGAGGTGGAATTCCTCCTACTAAAGCTACCTTTACTCCTTGAACGTCATAAATTTGGTATGGTAAAACAAATTTTGATCCATCATCTTCATTCTCTATGTTTACAGAGATTACCGATCCTTTGAAATTTTTAACATTTCTTAATAAGAAATCTTTTTCAAAATTAAATTCATGATTTCCTAAAATCCATGCATCATAATCCATTGTATTCATAGCTTCAACCATAGGATGTGTTTCTAAGTTATTAAATAACTCAGCACTATTATCTTGAACAGTATCTCCTATATCCATTAAAATTAAGTTTGGATTTTTTTCTCTTAAGTTTTTTACAATTGTATAAGTTTTTGCAAATCCTGCACTTTTATCTTCAGAATCAATTCCATACTCATACGGATATATTCTTCCGTGAACGTCAGATGTAGCTGCGAAAGATAGTGTAACCTCCTCTGGTCCTGCCTCTCCCTTTGTAATAACTTTTTTTTCTAGATTAAGTTTATTTTCTTTATACTCCTTAACCTCTGTGTTTGTTGCTGTTTTAGGTGTTTCCTCTTTTTTTCCACAACCAATTAAAGCCATAGATAAAAGAGCTCCTAAAACTAAGAATTTAGTGCTTTTCACTATTGTTCCTCCCCTTTTCTTTTTATTAATAATATTGAAACAACTGCTGTTATTGGTACAGTTGCTATTATACCTATACTTCCTGCTAAAGCATTGACAATTTCAATTGCTATAGCTGGTATGTTTATAAACTGTTGATAAACCATTCCATAACCCCATATCATCATCATTAAAGGCAATGATCCTCCTGCAAAAGCAAGTATCAATGTATTTATCATTGTTCCCACAATATCTTTTCCTATTACCATTGCTGAATGAAATAACTCTTTTGAAGTCAGGCTTTTTTTATGTTGATATATTTCATTTACAGATGACGATATCGACATAGCCACATCCATAACAGCTCCTAAAGAAGCTATCAATATTGATACAAATAATAACCCCTCTATTTGAAGCTTAAAATCTCTTGTTATATAAAGTAGTTGCTGTCCCTCTGATAAATTTAGTCCACTTAAACTCATTATTTTTCCAAATCCATAAGAGATTAATCCTGCAATAGTTATTCCACTTATAGTTCCTATTATTGCTGAATATGTTTTTCTATCATATCCACCTATTAATAAGAAGCTAACTACTATTATTATAGAAGATAAAAGTATTGAAGTTGATACTGGATCCACACCTTTAAATAAAAGTGGCAATAGTACATATATTATCATTGATCCTGTAAAAACTAAAGCCAAGAGAGACTTCACTCCCTTCATTTTACCTAAAACTAAAACAGCTCCTATAAATATTGCACCTAAAAGATATATAGCACGATCCCTTTTTAGATTGTATAGCCAAACTGTAGTTTTTTCTTTTTCTTCTCTAACTGTGAATATAGCTTTTAATCCTACATCTGCATATACATTGTGAAGAGCACTTAAGGAATTATAAACTTTAAAAATTTCTCCTTTATGTTTTCCTTCTAAAATCTTTACTTCTAAATTTTGTCCACCTCTAAATTTACCCTTTATAACAGGGTCTTTCATTAATTCTTCATCTATAACTTTAGTTACTTCACCTTGAACAAATTCTTGTGGGAATTTTGTTTTTCCTTTTAAATCCACACTTAATTTCGGTGAATAAACTGCCATTATAAAAATAGATATAACTACTAGTATTGGTAATATTGTCTTCTTCATTTTGACCTCTTGTTCTATTAAAAATCACTTTCACTAAAAATTATAACATTTTTTTAAAAAAAAATCTCTTTTTTGTTTGACTATTTCATAAAATTTTTGTATTATTATATGTGTAATATTATAACTTTTGGGGTGAGGTGGAAAAATGCTTGAAGCTAACATAAAAGAACTACTAAAAGGTAAAACTATGGACGAATTACTAGATTTAATAATTTTAGGATTAGAAGCTACTGATGGAAAAGAGTCTTTTATCAATACTTTTAATGAAGATAAACCTCTTATGGAGATTGCCTAATAACTCTCTTGATACTTTTCAAGGAGTTTTTTTATTTTTTGTAAAAATTAGCCTTGATTATTTGAAGTTTATGAGCTATATAAGTAGTGAGATTAACTTCAATATATGGAGGGCACTATGGATTATAAAATCGTTAGAAAAGAAAATCAAAAAGAACGCCTTTGGACTGGGGGAGTTTCTAAAGAACTATATATTTATCCCGATGGTTCAACTATTAATAGTCCTTTTAATTTCAGGGTCTCAACAGCAAGTATAAATCCTGGAGAATATAATTTCACCTCTTTTAAAGGTTATAAGAGACTTCTTATTCTTTTATCAGGAAGCGTTAAATTAGAAGTAGATGGAAGAGATTATTATTTAAAACCTTTTTCTCACATATTTTTCTCTGGAGATAACCACACAAGTAGTTTAGCAGATGAAATAAGCATTGATTTCAATCTTATTTTTAAAGAAAATATCAATCTTTTAGATTTTAAAATTGTTGAAACAGAGTTTTCTGGAAATAGCTTATCTTCTAAAGCAATTAATATTTTTTATAATTTAGAAGATAATCGTCATATTCGTGTAAATAATAATGAGTATACTTTAGGAAAAGAGGATACTCTTATTGCATGTGGAAACAACTTTAACATAGAAGGTAGTGGTAGAGGAATCATTTTATCTTTAGATATAAAAATATAAATAAAAAGCCCCTTATTCAAAGGGGCTTTTTATTTTAAATTACATTTCTCATAAACATCATTGTAAGTAAAATTAGCATAGTAATTGTGATTTTTTCTTCCAATTTAAAACTCCTCCTATTTTTACTAATCACTATATTCTATCACTGATTCATTACTTTTTCAATGTGTTTGTATAAACATGATATTTTCTATCAATTATCCTTTTTTTCAGGGTTTTTTAAAGGCGGTAATTTCACTCCAAAGTTAAACTTCATCATAACTTTTCCTAAATGACGAACTCTTGGATTTTCAGTTGTAAATTCCGCTCCTTTTGGTAAAGTAGTTGGATCCACCTTTATGATATAGTTCTTTCCTAAAGTTTCCGGTACAGGAGGAACATGATATCTTCCAAACCTATCTGTTTCTACAACTATTCCTTCTGGAGTTGCTAGTCTCACTCCTGGTAATCCCTCTTCTTGTATTCCATTATTTAATATAAAGATTTCAAGTATTATTTTATTATCTTTATTTTTTATTACTCTTTGAGTTACTACTATATCTTGACTAGTCATTCCCTTTATCTTATCTCCTGTATGATTTGTTATAACTTCACCATTTCCTTGTTGAGTTATATCAGTTCCACCAAATGTCTGAACTCTTACATTTGCCATTATAGGTTTTACTAACTCTTTTCTTATAACAACCATATTATTTGTTGCTGGTTCTAATTCTGATACTCTTCCCTTAATATTTCTTATCGTTATTGTTTCATAATTATCAGCAAAAGAGTATATTTTTCCATCTTTAGAAACTGTTGTTGTATTTTTTACATAATATTCTTTTGGAATATTAACTGTTATATGAGATTTTTTTGCATCAGCATAATCTTGAATTCCATCTCTATCTCTATCATGGAAAACTTTTCCTATAACTGTTGTATGCTCAAATATTGGATCTGCTACTATATCAATATCAACAGAATCTGTATTCGAAACATTTTCTTTGTTTTCATTTTTTACAACAGCTATATTTTTATATGTTCCTGGTTTTACACCAACTCCCACTTTTAATAAGTATTTTATAACTATTGTTTCTCCAGACCCTATTTGTGATATTGGTCCAATCTCTATCTCTTTTGTTCCTGTCACTGAAAGTTTTTTCTGTACATATCCATCTTTTAACTCTTGAACAGCAGAACCTTCCACATACGTAAATCCTGGAGGTAATTTATCTGAAATAATAATGTTATCAACTGGATCTTGTCCCATATTTTTAACTTCTATTGTATATGGAACAAACTTTCCAATTGAAGCTTCTTCTACTTCTACACTTTTACTCAATACTAAATCAGCTTCCCTTCTTCCTATTACAATTACAGCTTTTCTTAATTCTCCTTCTGAAGTATTTTGAGATGAATCTATTGGAAGAAAATCATATGTTGCTATTCTATTATTTTTAGTAAAGTTTCCTTCTGAATTTACTGTGGATAAAAATACAAAGGATATAGCTGTTCTAGCAGGTATTTTCTCTGCAAAAGTAAAACTGCTTGTTTGGACTGTTATTTCTAAATCTGTAGGACTTGGTAAACTTCGAACTGCTCTTTGGGATGCTAAGCTTACTCCTAGTTGTTCAGGTGTATAAAAATCTTTAGTTCCACTATCCAAATCTGTTATAACTATTCCTGTAAACTCGTTCTTACTAAATGCTGGATTTCCATTGTCATCCTTTATAGTTTTTCCATCTAACTGGTGATTAACAAGAATATTTTTCCCTTTTAATTCAGCCTTTCCTGTATTTATTAAACTTAAATAATGAATTGCTAAATCTCCTGGGAAAATAACTGGTGGATTGCTATTCTTTTGATCTATATTATTGAAATCAGTAATTATTCCATTTTCTTGTTTTTCAATTTCAGTGGTATCATTTAATGTATCATTATAAGAAAAAACATCATGTCTTAATGTCACTGAAGGCTCATCATACTCTATTACTACTTCGTCTCCGTTATTTACTGAGTTTATTATTGTTGGATTTGGATAATCTTTTGGTACCATCACTTTGTAACTTATTGTTACCAACCCTGGGCTTGTTCCTACTTGCGCTGGTACTGTTACTTTTCCTCCTGATTCTCCAAATATATCTCCCGATAACGTTCCACCCACTACTGTTACTGTTGGCTTTGTTATTAGAGGATTATTTAGTAGTGTATCTTTTACTAGATAATCTTTTCCTTCTACGTTTGTATTATTTGTTAATGTTATTGTATAGATTATCTCATCTCCTGATTGTACTACTTGGCCTGTTTTATTAGATGTTTTCTCTATTAAAACTTTTGGCGTATCTATCGGTACTTTTACTTCAGAGTTTAATACCTTATTTGGTATTTCTGTTATCCCTGGTGGTATTACTGCTGGTACCTTTACTTGATACGTTATTGTTACTTTTCCTCCATTTGCTCCTATCTTATCTATTATTCCTTTTGGATTTCCACTTGCATCTTTTTCAAATAGATTTCCTGTTAATGTTCCTCCTGTTGCGCTTGGTGATACTATTACATCACCGCTCTCTATAAAGCTTTCTAATAAATTATCATACACTCCATAGTTCTTTGCATCGACTTTCGAATTATTTGTTAACTCTATCGTATATGCTATTATATCTCCTGGTTGCGCTGTACCCTTTTCACTTGATGTTTTTAATGCTGTTACTTTTAGCGTATCTATCGGCACTTTTACTTCAGAGTTTAATACCTTATTTGGTATTTCTGTTATCCCTGGTGGTATTACTGCTGGTACCTTTACTTGATACGTTATTGTTACTTTTCCTCCATTTGCTCCTATCTTATCTATTATTCCTTTTGGATTTCCACTTGCATCTTTTTCAAATAGATTTCCTGTTAATGTTCCTCCTGTTGCGCTTGGTGATACTATTACATCACCGCTCTCTATAAAGCTTTCTAATAAATTATCATACACTCCATAGTTCTTTGCATCGACTTTCGAATTATTTGTTAACTCTATCGTATATGTTATTACATCTCCTGGTTGCGCTGTACCCTTTTCACTTGATGTTTTTAATGCTGTTACTTTTGGCGTATCTATTGGTACTTTTACTTCAGAGTTTAATACCTTGTTTGGTATTTCTGTTATCCCTGGTGGTATTACTGCTGGTACCTTTACTTGATACGTTATTGTTACTTTTCCTCCATTTGCTCCTATCTTATCTATTATTCCTTTTGGATTTCCATTTGCATCTTTTTCAAATAGATTTCCTGTTAATGTTCCTCCTGTTGCGCTTGGTGATACTATTACATCACCGCTCTCTATAAAGCTTTCTAATAAATTATCATACACTCCATAGTTCTTTGCATCGACTTTCGAACTATTTGTTAACTCTATCGTATATGTTATTACATCTCCTGGTTGCGCTGTACCCTTTTCACTTGATGTTTTTAATGCTGTTACTTTTAGCGTATCTATCGGCACTTTTACTTCAGAGTTTAATACCTTATTTGGTATTTCTGTTATCCCTGGTGGTATTACTGCTGGTACCTTTACTTGATACGTTATTGTTACTTTTCCTCCATTTGCTCCTATCTTATCTATTATTCCTTTTGGATTTCCATTTGCATCTTTTTCAAATAGATTTCCTGTTAATGTTCCTCCTGTTGCGCTTGGTGATACTATTACATCACCGCTTTCTATAAAGCTTTCTAATAAATTATCATACACTCCATAGTTCTTTGCATCGACTTTCGAACTATTTGTTAACTCTATCGTATATGTTATTACATCTCCTGGTTGCGCTGTACCCTTTTCACTTGATGTTTTTAATGCTGTTACTTTTGGCATATCTATCGGTACTTTTACTTCAGAGTTTAATACCTTATTTGGTATTTCTGTTATCCCTGGTGGTATTACTGCTGGTACCTTTACTTGATACGTTATTGTTACTTTTCCTCCATTTGCTCCTATCTTATCTATTATTCCTTTTGGATTTCCATTTGCATCTTTTTCAAATAGATTTCCTGTTAATGTTCCTCCTGTTGCGCTTGGTGATACTATTACATCACCGCTTTCTATAAAGCTTTCTAATAAATTATCATACACTCCATAGTTCTTTGCATCGACTTTCGAATTATTTGTTAACTCTATCGTATATGTTATTACATCTCCTGGTTGCGCTGTACCCTTTTCACTTGATGTTTTTAATGCTGTTACTTTTGGCATATCTATCGGTACTTTTACTTCAGAGTTTAATACCTTATTTGGTATTTCTGTTATCCCTGGTGGTATTACTGCTGGTACCTTTACTTGATACGTTATTGTTACTTTTCCTCCATTTGCTCCTATCTTATCTATTATTCCTTTTGGATTTCCATTTGCATCTTTTTCAAATAGATTTCCTGTTAATGTTCCTCCTGTTGCGCTTGGTGATACTATTACATCACCGCTTTCTATAAAGCTTTCTAATAAATTATCATACACTCCATAGTTCTTTGCATCAACTTTCGAATTATTTGTTAACTCTATCGTATATGTTATTACATCTCCTGGTTGCGCTGTACCCTTTTCACTTGATGTTTTTAATGCTGTTACTTTTGGCGTATCTATCGGTACTTTTACTTCAGAGTTTAATACCTTGTTTGGTATTTCTGTTATCCCTGATGGTATTACTACTGGTACCTTTACTTGATACGTTATTGTTACTTTTCCTCCATTTGCTCCTATCTTATCTATTATTCCTTTTGGATTTCCACTTGCATCTTTTTCAAATAGATTTCCTGTTAATGTTCCTCCTGTTGCGCTTGGTGATACTATTACATCACTGCTCTCTATAAAGCTTTCTAATAAATTATCATACACTCCATAGTTCTTTGCATCGACTTTCGAATTATTTGTTAACTCTATCGTATATGTTATTACATCTCCTGGTTGCGCTGTACCCTTTTCACTTGATGTTTTTAATGCTGTTACTTTTGGCATATCTATCGGTACTTTTACTTCAGAGTTTAATACCTTATTTGGTATTTCTGTTATCCCTGGTGGTATTACTGCTGGTACCTTTACTTGATACGTTATTGTTACTTTTCCTCCATTTGCTCCTATCTTATCTATTATTCCTTTTGGATTTCCATTTGCATCTTTTTCAAATAGATTTCCTGTTAATGTTCCTCCTGTTGCGCTTGGTGATACTATTACATCACCGCTTTCTATAAAGCTTTCTAATAAATTATCATACACTCCATAGTTCTTTGCATCAACTTTCGAATTATTTGTTAACTCTATCGTATATGTTATTACATCTCCTGGTTGCGCTGTACCCTTTTCACTTGATGTTTTTAATGCTGTTACTTTTGGCGTATCTATCGGTACTTTTACTTCAGAGTTTAATACCTTGTTTGGTATTTCTGTTATCCCTGATGGTATTACTACTGGTACCTTTACTTGATACGTTATTGTTACTTTTCCTCCATTTGCTCCTATCTTATCTATTATTCCTTTTGGATTTCCACTTGCATCTTTTTCAAATAGATTTCCTGTTAATGTTCCTCCTGTTGCGCTTGGTGATACTATTACATCACTGCTCTCTATAAAGCTTTCTAATAAATTATCATACACTCCATAGTTCTTTGCATCGACTTTCGAACTATTTGTTAACTCTATCGTATATGTTATTACATCTCCTGGTTGCGCTGTACCCTTTTCACTTGATGTTTTTAATGCTGTTACCATTGGTTTTAATATTACCACGCTAGCTTGACCACTGCTTGTCACTTGCTTATTTGGAATCTTTCCAGTAACTGTATTATTTATATTATCTGTATCTCCAGTAAAACTATATACTCTTATCTTTAAATTATACTCTATTTCTAACCTTTCACCTATTTCTAATCTTGGAAGTTTGCCAGATTCCGAAGTTAACTCAAATTTTCCTGTAGAATCATATGTTAGTGTTACTGGCACACTATTAACAATAGTTCCAGTACCACCTGTTAATGTAGTGAATTTTTTGGCTACAACATTTGTAGCCATTGATTCCACTTTATTTAAATCTACTTGATCTGAAACAGTATATTTAGAATTATCATCAGCTCCTAAAGGATAGTTCCCTGAATTTTTTATTACTAATCTATATTTTATTTCATCACCTTGAGAAAAAATTCTTTGCCCATTTGTATCTAAAGTTCCATTTAAAACTTCTTTCCCCACTGCTAAATTAGGAATTAATTGTAAATAATTTCTTGCTCCATCTCCGCTACTTGTTGTATTATCTAATGTTGTGAAAAGTATTGATGCCGGTGTTGTTGCTGTTAAATCTACCTTATATATTTTATTAGTTCCTGAGGGATTATAAAACATATTTGTTCCAGCCATAAAAATTGCAACAACTGTTCCTCCATCAGTTGTTAACCCTGTTCCAGCTTGAGTTGGTCCTATTAATCCTAATCCTGATTTTTCATAATAATATAGTGTACCGTTATTTGTTATTAGATAAAACCTTTCTTTTCCATTAATTTCAGTATAACCCCAGTCAGCATGACTTAAAGTTCTATTCCCTATATTTGTTGCTGTTGCTGCTCCATTTACTATTGATAATCTATATATATTATTATCTCCAGCTACATACATATTTCCATTTTTATCAAAATCTCCAATATATATTGATTCATTTTTAGTTACTCCTGTTATTTTTCCTATGGAAAATCCCACTGTTTGTCCATCTTTACCTATTTTTATTAAATTATGACCTGAATCAGTTACCATTTGAATTCCATAAATATAATTATCACTAGGATTATAACCAAAAGCATTATTGGTGTTCCCACCGACATTTAAAAGCTTTGGTGTTATACTATTAGATCCATTTACTAAATTCTTTTTGTTTACTATTATATTCCCAGATCCTCTATCTTGAATTATAAATCCATCTCCTTCATTTGAATCAAAACTACTTGTTATCGCCCTATTCTTTTTGATTACAGGAGGAATAGGTTCTTCAGAACCATCTGGTTTCATTCCTTCTGGTATTGCAAAAGTAATCATTGATAATATATTAAATATAACAAATAATATGAAGCTTCTTATGCAACTTCTATACTTTAACTTCATAATAACCTCCCTCTCTAGAATTTACCTATAATGTTGATAAACCAACCTTTGGCATTATAATCTAAGTCACTTAAATCATCATCAAACTTAGTAAAGTTATACCCTACCCCAACTTTTAAGTTCTGTTGTACCTCTTTATAAGCTCCTAAAATTGCTCCATGTTCATATGAATTATCCTCTATATCTCTTAGTAAATGGTATTCTCCAAAAGCATACCAGCTTTTAATAACTTCATAGTTTAATCTAATTGCATATAAATCTAACTTAGAATTATACCAATCTCCTTCTCCTCTACCCGCACGAAGTTCTTCTGTACGGAATGCATACTTTCCACCAATATCAAGTCTTTGAGTTAATTCATAAATTCCTTCAAGAGATAAAATATGAGCTTTAGTATCATTTGTTGCATTAAACTGATTATTAATTCCTATATTTTGAACATACTCATACTTTCCTATTAGGTTCAATCTATCATCCCAAACAGGTCTATACCCTAGCCCTAATCCTGCTTCAATTGATCTATCATCTTTTTCCTCTTTAGCATCTCTATATAAATAATTAAACTCTCCAAATAAAGTATACTCATCATTTAATATTAATTTCCCTCTATTTATAGTAGCCCATCTATCTGCTGACATTCCAGCTCCTCTATCTTTTCCAAATTCAAGCTTATTTCTAATCATAAAATCTCTCTTATAATATCTACTATAAACACTTACAGATGTTCTTGACAGATTTCCATCATAAGTATCTATATCTCCATCTTGAATTAAAGCTCCTAAAGTTATATCTTCAGAATAGTTGTAATCAACTCCATATGATTGTAAAATTCCCTTTCCTACACTATCCTTTAAAAATTGATTTTCATGGTACATAGATGTTTTCTCATCATATAAAAATTTTTGTCCCACTGTAAATGTATGTTCTTGTCCATAGTTTGATCCAAAATCATTATTATCATCTAGTGCATATCCCATGTATAAGCTATGGTCTGGTGTAAAATCATAAGTTCCTAATACTTCTGCTCCATTCCCTTTATTTCCAGTACTTCCCTCTGCTTTTAAACGGAATTTATCTGTTACTCTCAAATCTGTTCCTAGAGTATAAATATTATTAGCTCCGTAGTTTTCATCCCAAATTGATGTTTGTACTATTCCATATATTGTCCTATTAGGCTGAAACTCGTAGTCTGCTCTAACTCCTGCTAATAGAGCTTCTTCGTTAGAATCATCTAAGTCTTCAATACCACTTTCTTTATTTTTTAAATATTCTAATTCAGCAGATAATTTTAATTTTTCTGTATATTGATATCCTATAGTTGCATTAATTCTATCCTCTTCTAAAGATATCGATTGTCTTTCATATGAATCTGCATCATTTTCTTTAAATTTATTTGCTCCAAATCCTATATCCCATTTATCTGTCAATTGGAATTCACTTGTAAATCCATAATCATCATGTTCACTGCTATTTGAAAATCCAGCACTTGAAAATCCTTTATCTTTTCTGTTATACCAGAATGTTCCACTATCTCTCTCATCAAACTTTTCACTAAAATCTTTAAAAGCTATTTCTCCAGATATAGAATATGCATCTCCTGAAATATTATTAAAATATCCTATTGGATTACCAATTATCTCTTCATATTTATCTCTATCTAAAAACGAATCATATCCTCCATTAAAAGAAAAATTATTTATTAATGTTTGTGTTCCCTTAGAGTGAGCATATTCAACTCTCATAAAAGTATTATCTGTTTTTCTTAGCGTTACATCTACTCCTTGTAATTCATAATCTTCTAAACTATCCCCTCTAGCTTCTGATACTAAAGTACCACCTATAGCTACATTATCCGTTATCCAAGATTTTCCTCGAACTCCATAAGTTGTTTTTGCAAAATCTGTATTATTAGAATAGAATTCATAATCTACTACTAAATTTACATTATCTCCATAGTACGGTTCATCCTTTATTATT
The DNA here is from genome assembly GCF_014250655.1 of Cetobacterium sp. 2G large. Classification (NCBI taxonomy): domain Bacteria; kingdom Fusobacteriati; phylum Fusobacteriota; class Fusobacteriia; order Fusobacteriales; family Fusobacteriaceae; genus Cetobacterium; species Cetobacterium sp. 2G large. The sequence continues at coordinate 1,518,466 of NZ_JACHTH010000005.1, forward strand.
CCATCATCTGTTGTAGCAATTATTGTAGGCAATGGATTTTTTAAAATAATTCTTCCTTGAAGTTCATTTACATCGTAATCTCGACCATCTTGTAATTCTATCTCTCTTAAAATTCTTCCTGTTCTACCATCCGTTACTTGAACTTTTACTTTAGCACTACCTGTTACTATATCTTGGAAACTTAAAAAGTAAACGCTTCCTCCTGTTCCTCTAAATTCATCTCTAGTAAATAGTGTCTCTGGTTCACTCACAAAAATATTTGCTTGTGTCCTTGTATCTCCAAATTTTGTTGAATCACTGCTATTGTATAGCCCTTGAAGACCATATAAACTTCTATCATAATCTGCATAGTAATTACCTGTGAAACCAGTATTAAAACTTCCCCATAAGATACTTGATTTTTGTTTTTCCAATTTCACGTAAAACTTACCTGCAGTATCTGTATCTCTATAGTATGTTGATTCATCTCCTAAATTAAATTCAATATCATCTCTTTCTAACTTCTCAAATAAATCTCTTGGTCTTCTTTTTGAAAACCCTTTAAATAAATATTTTGTTTCCTGCTCCCAAGTATCAGCTTGAGCTGTTAATCTATAGTCTTCCCAAACTTTTTTATAATAAAAAGCTAATCTTCCTGATGAAAAAACGTTGTCATCATATTTATAATTATCTTGAAGTATAGCATCACTTCCTGAAACATAATTTCTTCCAACAAATATATCTGCTATACCAACTGCAAAATCGTAAGATTTAGGTAAATCTACAAACATTGGATATTCATAATTATTTCCATCTTCATCTGTCATTAATACAGGTAAATTTAAATCTCCTATCATATCTGTATAGTATTCATATGCAAAATCTCCTTTAGAATCTAAATTAATTTGATTATTATTAATTGATAATTTTTGAACTCCTTGAAGATCTTTACCATAAACTCTTACCTTAGAACCTTTAAGTTGAATATTTCTTATTACTGCATCATCATCTCCATACACTTTATTAGCTAAATCTACATTCTTAGTTGCATTAATAGGAGTTGTAAATTCTAATGGATATATATCTGTTTGATCAAAACGTCCCTCTTTATCGTAAACTTTTAAAGTATAATAATATTTATCACCCTCTTTAATGCTACTTTTATTAAAATTAAATATTATTGGTTTATTTAAAAGTAGTTCTGTTCCTTCCATCTTTCCTATCGGATCAAGTCTATGTATATCTTCCTCTTCGTAGATTAAAAGTTCCCATTTTTTTATTGTTTCTTGATAATTTGAGTATACATAAAATTCTATTACTTCTGTTTCCATATTTTGTTTTTTATTTGCTTCTATTGAAAGTTTGGGATCTGTCGGAATTGGATCTACTATAGAGTATATATATCCCCCATTATTTTTTAATATTATTCTTCCCGGTGTTACTAAATTTTGCTCTTCATAAGGTGCATCTAAATTGACTTGTAGTTGATTGTCTGTTGTAATTTGTTTCAAAATGATTTGATTTTTTGATTTTTCATTAGTATAAGTGTTCCGTGTAATAATAAGAACTGCCGATAAAAATAGTAATTTTTTTAATTTTTTTTTATCCCTCATTCACTTCACCCCTTTTTATATATTTTTTTTATTTAATGTTTTTTCTATCGTTTTCTTTTTATTCCTTTTTATTGAAAAAAAATAAAAAAATACTCAGTTTATATAACAAAAAAATTGTTATCTAAATTAAGTGTAACTGGCTGCCATCTTTAGAGGCCCTATAGCTTTGCGTCCTATAGTTTCCCATAGTTTGCCATTTTAAAATATAATATATTCTCAAAAAAATTATTTATTAAAATTTATTTAAACTATGTTTTTAATCTTACACATTCTTAAGTATTCTTTTCCTTTTTTTCTAAAAAAAGGAAAAGAATAAAAAAATGGTAAATATTGTCACGTTATTTATTTTATATATATTTATCTTAACTATAATCTAGGGGGAAAAGTTATGTATATCAATAGTAAACATCTACAAATATTAAAATTTATAAAAAGTAATCAAATATCTTCATTAAAAGATATTAGTGATATCTTTTTACTTTCTACACAACATACTAAAATACACCTTGAAGATATTTATTGCGAACTTTTTCTTGAACCATCAGGAAATTTAAAGATTGAACAACTTATAGAAAAAATTAGAAATTTTCCAAATTCTCGAAATATTCTAAGGAATTCTCAACAGTTTACTAAAAATCAAAAAATATTTTATCTTGTTTTCAGATTAGTTAAAGATCGACAAATTAAGCTTTCACATATTTGTGAAGATTTAGAACTTACTAAAAGAAATTTAAATAACTACTTTAATGAGGTTTCTAAACTAATTACTCCTTATCATTTAAAAATTAAAATAACAAATAAAGGAATCTCCTTACTAGGATCTCCTTACTCTATAAACAAATTTGTTTATCTTCTCACTTTTAAGTTTCTTATAGAAAAGGATTTTTTACCTAAACAACTAAGAAAAGAACTAACAGATTTTATAAAAATTAAAAATTTCTATAAAGTTCGAAAAGATATATCAGAGTTTATTTTGTTATTAGATTGCCCATTTTCAAATCATTCAGAAATATCTCTACTTTGTTTTTACATATGTTTAAAGGCTTCTAATCATGAAAAGAAAATTGAAGATATCCCAATTAAGGATGCTTTAAAATATAAGCCTAGCTATTATAATACTGATTTTTTTTATAAAATATTTATCTTTTTAAAAAGTAGTAGTTTCAAAGATATCTCTTCTACTTGCCTCAGTGGAATTCTTGATTTAATAGATATTTTTAAATATTTTAGAAGCCATTTTAATAAATCTATTCATAATAAGGCTGAAGAAGTTCGGCCAATTTTTGCAAAATATCTTGGGAATCATGTTTATACAGATCCTAATTTTTTCCATATAATCAATCCTTGGATAAACTATAGTTATCTTAAAGAACTTTTTCATGTGGATGATTATTCATTTTTAAATTTAAATTTAAACTACTTTGCTAACTCAAATATTGATGAAATGACAAAAGAAATTAATCTTTTTATACCTAAATTTACACTTTTTGAAAGTATTTTTGTATGGTATAGTCTTTCTAAGGTTGAGACTGAAAAAAATAGAAATATTTTTGTATTTAAGTATCTTCCTAAATCAATTATTCCTACTCTTGTTGAAGAAATATATAAAAAACATAATATTAAAATTTATGAATCTGTTGATATAAAAGACTTTAATAATTACAAAAAAAATAATATTATTAACAGTGTTATTACAATAGAGAATATTAAAATTTATGATAATAATATTCCAGTTAAAAATCTATTTTTTCCTATTCCTAATTATAAAAGAATCACACCCACATAAAAAAAAGGATTAAATCCAATAATTGGATTTAATCCTTTTTTATTATTTTATATTTTTTAAGATAAAAAACTTTAAATCTAAAAGGTTTGATTCTAAAGGAAATCTATTTATTCTATAAATCGGTGTTTCTAATATTTCATTTATATTTCCACTAGTTATTATTAAATCATATTCTTTTTCACAACCAAATATCTCAAATATGTGAGATGAAACTTTATCAATTTCTTGGAAATTAAACATAATCTTTAATTTATTTAAAATAATATCTTTTACACTATCGACCTCATCTGAAACAAACAAAATTTTCATATTTTTAAAAGCTTCATAATTTTTTAGTAGTAAATTGTTATATATTATGTAAAATATACTTTGAATATCTTTCTTTATAAGTTCTGTTCCTTTTATTTTCTCAGAAAACTCTTTATAAAAACTTGTTTCACATATCTTTTCTGGAATTGGAAGTCTTTCTCTAACTTCATTTATTTCTGAAAGTAAATTTTCTATAAGATTTTGTTCATCATCTAACTCTAGTTCTGCAACAACCTCTTTCAATACATCCTTTATCTCTACTATTTTATCCTTTTTTTTATTTTTATTTTCTCCTACTACTTTTTTTATAAATTCCTCACCTAACTCACAAAGGATAAATTCTGTAATCTCTTCAGTATTATATTTTTTTATTTTTTTTTCTAATTTATGTCTTGTGTTTACTGCTGCTAATTTACAAAAGACTTTATTATAATAGTTTATATTATAATTTTCTCCTAATATCTCTCTTACTCTATTTCTTAAAATATCTGGAGAAATATCTCCAACAATCTTCCCAATCATATTTTTTATTAAATTTGGTAAATTTATAAATTGCTTTTCTATAATTTCAAAAATTTCTTTTTCCAAAACTCGAACTATCAATTCCTCATTCCCAGATATTTTTATTCCCTTTGAAGGTAACTCTTTTATTTCAACTAACTTTTCTAAAAGTTCCTCTTTTATTATCATTAAATCTTTTTTTAAAGTTGTTCTAGATGTATTTAAATATTCTGCTTCCTTTGTTAAATTAACGATTTCTTTTGAAAATAATTTAAGTTTTAAATATCTTCTTCTATTTTCAGAAAACATTCCACTAAAATCATTTATTATTTTATTTATCTCATTATTTTTTAAATTTACTGTAAAAACTCCTTTTTCACATTTTCTTATTGTATCTAATTTATACATTTTCAAAATATAATTAATATTGTCTATATCGTATCTTATTGTTCTTGTATGGACATTAAAATTTTCTGAAAGTCTTTTTAATGTAAATTCATTTGTTTCATTTAAAACAGATAATATATTTATACATCTTTCATTTATTACCATCTGATATCCTCCCCCAATAATGATTTATATAGATATTGTATCTTTTTTTTTTAGATTAGTCTGTATGAAAAATAATTTATTTTCTTTCTAATTTTTTTCACTATGAAAAATTTTTTTAAATTTATAAATTTTTTTTCATACTATTTGAAATATTCCATATCTTTATATCCAGTTTCTACATTTACATCTTCTAAAATGCCCTCTTCATTTATAAAAAATGTTGTAGGAATATTTATTACACCAAATTGATTATAAAGATCTTTTCCTTCTGTATCATAATATGGTGTAAATGTATATCCATTTTTCTTCATGTATTCTTCTACTTTTTCTTTATTATCAGTTTTATACGGACCAAATACAATTATAAATTCAACATTACTATCCTTATATTTTTCTGCATACTCTGGTCCTAATATCTCCTTTTCCTTTATACAATCTGGGCACCACGTTGTTGTAAAATTTAAAAATACTTTTTTTCCCTTTAATTGATCTAAACTTATAGTTTTTGTCCCATCTAAAGATGTTATCTCAAAGTTATCAACTTTTTCTCCAATTAAATATGTCAACTTTTGCTCTCTTGGATCTCTTTCATTTGAAAATGAGATACTAAAAACTACTAATGCCATTAATACTATTTTAACTATTTTTTTCATTTTCTCCCTCCTCTATTTTTTCTTTTTCTTGAGCTAGTTCCTCTGTTTTCTCTTCTTCATCTAAAATCTCATCTTCAACTATTTCAATATCTTTTACTAGGAAATTATTATCTTCATAATACTGTCCTTCTCTTCCTGTCTTTATATTTATCTCTATTTTTTGTTTATCAAACTCTCCTTTGTATCTTTTGCTTGTTGGAATAATCTCTACTTCATAGTTTCCTGGAAGTAAATCTTCAAAGAAGTAATATCCATCTATCTCAGGTTGAGTTCTTTTTACCTCTTTATTATCTTTTTTCAAAATTACATCCATTCCTGCTAATATTCCACTGTATTCAGTTTCACTTGAAGATTCATTATTTTCAATAATTCCAGTTATCATCGAAACTGGAACTAACGGTATATCTACATTTACTCCTGAAGATATTCCACCTTTAAATCTTATTATCTCTTTTCCTTGAATAAGCATAGGATCAATTGTTTCTCTATTTATTTCTACCTTATGAATTTCTCTATTAGTTATATTTCCTATTAAATACTTTCCATTCTCTTTAACACTTCCTGATCCTCCTGGGGCTATAACTTCTGCTCCTTCATATATATCTTCATTTTCATCCATTATTCCATTTGAATTTTCATCTACAAATACCTTTCCCTCTACCCATCCATCTGTTACATTATTATTATTCATAGGTAACAATGGGTTTCCTAAATAGAAAGATTTTTCTACTCTTCCACCGATAATTGTTCTATCATTATCTTTTTTAATATCTGGGAATTCTATATATATATTTCCATCAAATATATATGTAAACTTTATTTCAAAAAATGTTCCTTTTGCTTTTGAATGACCTATTTCAAATGTTGCATCAACATTTTTGAAAAATCCTTTTTCTGTTGGTGCTTTAGCTATTCCAAGTTTTATCTCATCTTCAGTCATCTGATTCTCTTCATAATTGACTTTCCCTTCTAAAATAGCTAATATTCCATCAAATCCAGAATATGTTGCTCTTGCTTCTATTCCATATCCTTCAACTTTTTTATAATCACTTTCAGGAAAATAATATTTATAATACTCATTAGTTAGACCTAGTCTTAGATTTCTACTCAAATTATAATCTAAACTTAAATATAGTTGATGTAAATCATCATCTTTATATACATTTCTAAAATATCCAAAACTTCCAGAAATTCGTTTAAAACTTTTACTTAAATCTATATTATATGAATAATCTTTTTTTAATCTTTCCGCAGTCCTATTTCTATAATTTTCATAAGTTACCATTAAATAAGTACTATAAGGTAACTTTTGTTCCCCAGTTCCTTTAAAATTTATTTCATTATAATTTAATTCTTCTAAAATTTTTCCTGTTATTAGAGTAGGGTATTCCTCTGATCCAAACCTATATGCCACTCCTCCTTCTAAAACATCATATTTATCTCCATCTTTATTCTCTAAAAAAGACATACCTGCCAATATTGTCATATCTTTTGTTAATCCATAACTAAATTCTGCTAATGATTGATTTTTTTTATCATCATTTCCTTGTCCAAACTGAATAACAAAATCAGTTTCACCTTGATTCAAAATATTTTGATTTCCCAGTATATATATATTTTTAGTCTCTTCTCTACCATCTTTATAGTATATTTTTATAGTATATCTATCTGTTGATGACAAGTTTATAACATCAAATCTAAATGTATTTCCTGTTATCATTTGAAAATCATCTAAATTACCATTTCTATACAGTTCAACTAGATTTGCATTATATGCATCACCTTCTATTATAGTTCTATTATCAATTTTTATCCCATAATACTCATTTTTTGTAAAACTTACTCCTCTTAAACTTTTTTCTGCATCAAATATACTATCACTTTCTAGATAAAAATCTCCAAAAGTCAGATAATAGCTTCCAAAAACCTCAGCATATTGAAGTCTTATATACTCTAAACTACTTTCTGGATATATTTTTTGAGATATTTGAAACTCTCCATATAAAAGTTCTGTTCCATAATCAATATCTATTGCATATTCATTATTTTCAATATCTGAGTTAGCATACGAAAACTTCAATATCCCAGGAGATAAAATAGAACCCTCTTTTCTTATATAATCGCCATCTTTTTTTAATTGCTCCTCTTTTTTAGCCATTGCTAAAAGAGATCTTTGTTTATTAAGTTCCCCTTGATATTCTCTTGCAGTTTTAAAATTTGGATAGAGATTCAATATATATCTTTCATTATCCCAATCAGAATTTAATATTTGAAAGTATTTTTCTAAATCTTCTAATTTTATAAAAATATCTTCCTCTGTTTCAACACTTGATTCTTTTGGAATTTTTATATCAATATCTGTTTCCTTATCCAACTTACCTTTTAACCTCATTCTTTTCTTATCAAACTTCAAATCATCCATTCTTGCAAAATCTATAAACTCTCCAATACCTAAATAAATATCTTCAGTTTCTTCATTTATCAAAACTCTATAAAACTCATTTTTTTGCCCCCTCATCACTAACTCAATATAAGCTTCCTCAGGAGCTTCTGAAAAAATAGTACTCTTTACAATACAATAAATTAATATTAGTTTTGCTATTCTTTTCATTTCCCCTCCCCAATATTCTTACCATTTATAATTATCACAGCTCGCTATAATCTTTACTTCTTTTTTATTTATTTTAACAAGTGTTTCTTTCGCTGCTGTTCCTTTTATCTCTATATTTTTTAATACCTTATTTTTATCTTTTGTCACAATTATATTTAAAGAAGGAACAACTTTAATTTTTATCTTTATTGTTTTAATTGTTTCATTATTTATACTATTTGTATAACAAGCTTTTTCTGAAGCTGTTATTAACATATTTATAATCAACATCATTAAAAAAAAATTTTTTTTCATAGTTTTCCCTCTTTCTATCTTCTTATCACAACTTTTTTATTATTAGTTTTATTTTCAATAGAATAATCTAAATACTCATAAAAAGCTTTTACTCTAACTTTTTCACTATACTCTCCTGGCTTTATAACTGGAACTGTTGAATATAGTCTCCCTTTCATTCTTATTTTTTCTTTTGTTTTTTCTCTATTTGGAATAAATGAAATTATATTTACAGTTTCACCACTTTGAGCGACTTTAGTTGTATAATTAGTCTTATTTTGAGTTTCTATTTTTATAAAAATCTGCCCATTCCCCAACTTTATTTGTTCAGGATACTCAAAATATAACTTTGTATTTCCTACATCATTTTTATCAATATCTAAATCTATTGTTATTTCTGGATTTTTTTTACTGGCTACTCCATTTTTAGGCACTCTTGAATTTATTACTCCAAAATCCATTTCACCACTTACACTCATATCTATCTTTCCTATTTTTCTAAATTCAACAGCTATATTTCCAATTAAAGGTTCATTTTTTCCAACCTCATCTAAATACTCTACTCTTCCTAAAACTATTTTATCTTCTATAGAATTTATTTGTGCTTTATAGATAAAATCTACTCTTATCGTTTCTTTTTTTATAAGATAGATATTCTTTTCATCCTTATCTCCATTTACATTTAATATCTCTACATTTTTACTTGGATTTATTTTTATTTTTAAATCTTTTTTATGACTAAAAACTCTAGCTTCAAGGGAGCCACGATAACCAGAACCTCTTTTTTCTAAGTTATATATATTTCCATATATTTCTGAAGAATATATATAGTTTGAAAATATTAAAAATAATAGAATCAATAATTTTTTCATTTTCACCACCCTCTATATGAAAAGAGGCATAGTATTTGACTATGCCCTTTGATTTTTATTTTTATAATGGATCAATAAAACTAGAAGTGTCATAACTTGCTACTAAAGTAGCTGTTGCTTTATACTCATGCCCTGGTATTAACTTTCCTGGTACTAGTAATTGATCTACATGAACATCTATTCCACCTGTTCCTGCTCCGTTTTCATCTAAGTCTACATATCCTGTTTTATGAGTTACTTGTCCTCCAAATGCTGAAAATTTTTCTCCATTTTTTATGAAAGCTAACTTTCCACCATATTTAAATCCTACATTAACTTTAGTGTTAGCTTCCCCTTTTATTGTGTGGTGAATTGGTATTGATTTATCAACATCTTTATCTCCACACCATAATCCTAAGTCAACATCACCAGCAGTTATTACTAACTGTTCAGGAACTTTTACTTTTACATCAAAACTAGTCTCTGCACTACATGGATTTGTAAAACAAAATGCAGGATCTGCATCTGCAGGAAGAGTTGATACTTCATTTGCTAACATTGATACTGAACCTAAAACAAATAATAACGATAATAACTTCTTCATACTTTAATACCTCCACTGTTTATTTTTTATATACTCAATTTAGTTGAGTTGCAATTTTATAAAGGTAGCTCTTTACTACCTAATTTTAAGCCACTTTTATCTTTAAAATCTATTCTGACAAATTTAGCTTCTTTTGGAATATTCCCTAGTCCTGATTCTATTTTTGTTTTTGCTTCTCTCGTTGTTATTCCTAGCTTAACTTCTTGTTTTGATATTCTTTTTTTACTACTATCTAAATATTCTATATCTCCAATAACTGCCAATCCACTATTTCCATTTAAGTTAAAATTAGCTACAAGTTTTTTATTTCCATTTTCATCTTTTTTAATTTGTGTACTTGTTAGTTGAGCTCCGATTTTTCTTTTTCCTTTAAGACCGTAAGCTGCCACATGTATCTCTGTTAAAAGTTGAAACTCTACACCAACTTCTTGTCCTGTTTCACCTGCTATATTTTTAGTTGTTCCTTTTGAATTTCCCGGAATCTCTTTAAATACTAGCCTTGTTTTATACTCTCCCTCTTCTAAATCCTTTGTACCTCTCACTGCAAATCTAACACTTCTACTTCCATTTGGTTTAAGAGTAATACTTTTAGGATATATTTTCATCATATCTCCCATATCATACTTTTCCCAACCCTCATCTTTTTCCGCCGAAATTTCAATTCTCATTGGATTCGCAGTATTATTAGTAACCATAATCTCATGAGTTTGATTTTTATCTAAAGATGTGTAAAACCCTGTTGGAGCTATTCCTATATTAAATGCCATTATTTTTGTAAATAATGATAAATATGCAATTCCATAAAACAGTTTTTTCATTATCTTCATATACCCCTCCAAAATTTTTAATCATATGTTTTACTTTCATGCCTTTTTATTCGCCAAAACTTTTTCACTCTTTTTTTTAGCTCCCTACACTCTTTTTCATTTTTCTCGAATTGTTTTTTTACTTGAAATTAACTTTCCTATTTATTTATCTTTTTTTAGTTCTATGATATAATTCTTTAAAATAGGGGAGGTGTTATTTTGCTCAAATCTTTTTTGCTATTTTTTTTCATTTTTCTAAGCACATTTTCACTAGAGCTTTCAAAAGAAGAAAAATCATGGATTAAAAATAATAAAAACAAAACATTTTTAATTGATATATATAGTCCCAATCATGTTTATCTATTCCAAAAAGATTCTGGAAAATTAGCTGGTGTTTATATTGAATTTTTTGAAAAATTAGAACAGGAAACCGGACTAAAATTTAAGGTCCAATCAACTGATAAGAATCATATGAAAAATTTATTAAAAAATGGAGAAGGGGATATTCTTTTTAATATTGCTAAAACTACTGAAAGAGAAAAATATTATTTTTTTATACCTACTTACAATGCTTATAATGTCGGTTTATTTTCAAAAAAAAGTAAGCCTTTAGATTTTAGTAATATTAATAACTTAAAACTCGGATATATTGAAGGAACTTCTGACTCTATTTTAGTTAAAGAATTTTATCCTAAATTCAAAAATTTAATCTCTATTGAGGATAACGGAAACTTTGGTTTTTCATCATTAGAAAATGATAAAACTGATGCAATCATTGGAAAAAGTAGCAACGATGTTTTCAAAAGCTATAATTTTACTCCTTTAGAAAATATTCCTTCATCACAACTTTGGTTAGTTGTAAACAAAAAATATCCTCTATTAACAAATATTATTGAAAAATTTCAAGTGGATTTTTCTGAAAAATATGTCGTCGATTCTTTAAAAAGAGAACGTTTGGTTTTTTATAAACAACTTTTAAAAAATGATCCACTTATTGATAAATTAAAGAAAAAATATAAAAGTTTTAAAGTTTTGATGCCGATAAATAATGAAATAGTACCTCTTCTTTATATATCTAAAGGACGTTATCAAGGATACGTTATTGATCGAATTAAAGAACTCTCTTATTTAACAGATATTCCAATTAATTATACTCAAGATCCAAATGATAATTATGATATTAAAGCTATCGATACTCCTGTATTCAATATGACAAATAAGTTTTTTATTCCATATTATGAATCTCAACTTGTTGCTTTTTCTCTTACAAACAATAACTTTGTAGATTCATATGCAGATATTAAAAATAAAAATATTGGATTTATATCTTCTGAAGAAATAAATGAAAATACAATAAAAAAAATAACTTTATCAAATAATTTTAAATTTTTTAAAAATACAAAATCCGCTCTAAAAGCATTAGTTGATAAAGATATTGATTATCTCTACGGAGATTTCAAAACTGTTTCTATGGCTATTTCAAATGAATATTTGGAAAACGAGATTAAAGTAGCTGGTTTCTTTAATAGAATTACTCCTATTGGCTTTGGAGTAAAAAATGACTCAGATTTAGCTAAATTTATAGATAAACTTTTTCCTAGCCATCTATCTGAAAGTAGAATTCTTTATAGTGAACTTGTAGTTCCTAAAAAATTGTCTTTAAATTATAAATTTTTTATTTTTATGTTCTCTATATCATCAATAATTATTTTAACTCTTTTTTATTTTTTAAGAAAAGCTATTATTGCTACTAAAAAAGAACGTCTTATCACTAAAGCTCTTGTAGAAAGTTTTGAAGCTGCCAATGAGTTAAATGATGAAGATACTGGAAACCATATCTTAAGAGTTAATCTTTATTCTAAATTTTTGGCTGAAAAACTAAAATGCCATAAAAAATTTATTGATGAAATTGGTGAATATGCTTCACTTCATGATATTGGTAAAATTGGAATTCCAGATTCTATTTTAAAAAAACCTGGAAAATTATCACCTTATGAATTTGAAGAGATGAAAAAACATGTTCTTTTTGGAAAAAAACTTGTTGATAAAATGCAACTTGGAGTTATTGCTCAAAATATAGCTCTCTACCATCATGAAAAATGGAATGGAAAAGGATATTGCTATGGTTTAAAAGAAAATGAAATACCTTTAGAAGCTAGAATTGTTGCTCTTGCTGATGTTTATGATGCTTTAAGACAAAAAAGAGTTTATAAAGATGGCTTTTCTCACGAAGAGGCTGTTGAAATAATAAAAAAAGAGAGTGGTCAACATTTTGATCCTACTCTCGTTGATATATTTTTAAAATTTAATGAAGAGTTTAATAAAATTTTTATCGAACATTAATTTTATCAAAAACTATGTTCCAACCCTTTTTATTATTTTCTAAATCATAGGGTTTAAATCCAAAATCTAAATATATTTTTATAGCTACATAGCTGCATGTTTGTGTGGAGAGGTATAATCCCTCTCCCATTTTTTTATCTTTAAATATAGATAATAACTTTGATACTAAAGCTTTTGCTAACCCTTTTCCACCATGTTTTGGATCTATTCCAATCCAGTGTAACCGATATTTTTTATCCTTATCTTCTGGAAAGTACTTCCCCTCCCAAATGGATCCTGTACCTACTAAATCTCCACTTTCGTCTTTAACAAAAACCATGAACTCTTTTAACAAATCTTCATTTTGTAAAAAAACCTCTTTAAAATAAAGTTCACCCTCTGTTTTTTCTAATATATGTTTGGAAGAAAATTGAATATCAACCCATTTATCTATCATTCCAGATTCATATGCTACAAACTCATATCCCTCTGGAAGTTGTTTTTCATTAAACTCTAAACTTTTTTTAGTCATAATCAGATGTATATTTTCGACACTTCTATCCATTACTTTCCCCTTTTTTTAAAAAATATAACATAAATATTGTTGATGCTACACCTATTGATAAAGCTATTAAAAATCCTATTTTATTTTCTGTTAGTGGAAGTATTATAATACCACCATGAGGCACTATTGATTTTACACCTAAAATTGAAGCTGCTCCAGCTCCAATGGCTGCTCCAATAACTGTTGTCGGCAGTACCGCTATATCTCTTGTTAAAAATAGAAGTGCTCCCTCTGTAATTCCCAAAAAACCTAAAAGTATTGATATTACTCCAGCTTCTCTTTCAGTCTTAGAAAATCTATTTTTTAATATAAATTGTGATAATCCCAAAGCTAATGGTGGTGTCGAAATAGCTACTGCTATTGGTCCCATTATATCCCCTCTTCCATATTCAATAGTATTTACAGCGTAAACATATGCAACTTTATTTATTGGGCCTCCTAAATCCACTCCAATAAGTCCACCTAAAACAAAATTTAAAAATACATTATTCTTATCATCTAAACTATTTAAATAGATTCCTAGTTCATCCAATACAAATCTCATAGGTCCTTGAAATACGTAGTAAAATCCCATCCCTACAACTAAGGTTGAAAGTATTGGAATTATAACTAGATACATTATCGAAGAAACCTCTATAGATATCTCAATCTTTTTTAGGCCATTTATAAAATATCCTAAAACAACACCTACTAATATTCCTCCAAACATTCCAAGACCAATTGCTCCAGATAAATACCCTAAAATAATTCCTGGTATAAAACCTACGCTTCCTGATATCTCTTTAGCTATATATCCTGCTAAAAGAGGTGGTGCCATTAAAAAACTATACCCACTTAAATCTTTTAAAAATTGATTATCTGTATATAATGATATTACCGATAAAATTCCACCAATTATAAATACTGGTATAACTTGAATTATACTTTTTAATACCCTTTTTCTCATAAAAAAACTCCCACGTACTTTTTCTTAAATAGTATCATGGGAGTTTTATTTCATCAATATATTAATAGTTTTCTAACTATTGTTTCTTAAATTTCTTTAAAATATTTACCATTATTGCACTTATTAGAGATCCAACTACAATTGCTATAATAAACATCAATTTATTATCTACAACTGGTAATACAATAGGTCCTCCATGAGGTGCATGATCTGCAACTTTTCCTATTGCTGCAATAACTGCTCCAACTCCACTTCCAACCATTATAGATGGAATAACTCTAAATGGATCTGCTGCTGCAAATGGTATTGCACCCTCAGTAATTCCAATTAATCCCATTGCAAAAGCAGCTTTTCCAGCTTCTCTTTCACCAACTTCATAATTTTTCGGTGCCATCATTGTTGCTATTCCCATACCAATTGGTGGAATACAAATTGCAACTGCTATTGGTCCCATTACTGTTGGAACTCCTTGTGTTATCATTGCTGAACCAAATAGGAATGCAACTTTATTTATTGGACCTCCCATATCAAAAGATATCATACATCCTAAAATAAGTGCTAAAAATACTGATCCAGCTTCCATTCCTTTTAGTACATCTGTTAACATATTCATAAATCCACTAATAGGTGCTCCTATGAAATACATTATCACTCCAACTAAAGATGTTGAAACTAAAGGTATTACAAATATTGGCATAATTGGTTTTAATCCCTCTGGAACATTCCATGATTTAACCCACTTAGCTATATATCCTGCAGCAAAACCGGCAACCATACCACCTAAAAATCCTGCACCAACTGTATTTGCTAAAGCACCACCCACAAGTCCTGGAGCAAGTCCTGGTCTATCTGCTATACTCATAGCTATATATCCTGAAAGAATTGGTATCATAAGTCCAAATGCTGCAACTCCTAAATCTAGCATTGATTTAAAGAATGGATTTGTTACATCCGCTCCTGATCCAGCTTTAATTCCTGATAATGCTATTGAAAGAGCTATTAAAACTCCTCCACATACAACTAATGGTAACATATGAGAAACCCCATTCATTAAATGCTTATAAATTCCTGTTTTCTCATTCTTCGGAGTCTCTTTTTTTCCATTAGAAGTAGTTTTATAAATCTCTCCCTCTCCGTTTAATGTCTTTTCTATTAGTTCTTTTGGAGCTCTTATAGCTTGTTTTACTGGAACTTGAATAACTTTTTTTCCAGCAAATCTGTCCATATCAATTGTTTTATCTGCTGCAACTATTACACCTGTTGCTCTTTTTATATCATCTTCTGTCAATTCATTTTTTACTCCAACACTTCCATTTGTTTCAACTTTTATCTCTACACCTAACTCTTTACCTTTATTTACTAAAGAGTCCGCTGCCATGTATGTATGAGCTATTCCAACTGGACAAGCTGTTACAGCAACTACATAACCATCTCTTTTTTCAGAAGAGTTTATAATTTCTTTTTTCTCTTCATTTAATATATTTAAAATTTCATCCTCTGTTTTAGCATTTTCTAACTTCTCTCTTACCTCGTCATCTAAAAGTTTATTTGTTAACTTTGATAATGTTTCTATATGAGAATCTGTTGCATCTTCTGGGGCCGCTATCATAAAAAATAGTTTTGATGGCTCTCCATCTAAAGAGTTAAAATCCACTCCTTCTGATCTTCCAAAAGCTACTGCTGGTTTTTTTACAACCTTTGTTTTTCCATGTGGAATAGCAATTCCCTCTTCTAATCCTGTTGATGATGTTGCTTCTCTAGCTTTTACAACTTTTAAAAACTCATCTTTATTTTCTAATGCTCCACCATTATCTAAAACATCTACAAGTTCTTGTAGTATCTCATCTTTTGTTTCCCCTGTTAGTTTTAGTTTTATATACTTTTTCTCTAACATTTTTTCACTCCCTTATTTTCTTTGTCTTATGCTCTCACTATACATTATTTCACTTTTTTCTGTCAAATTTGCTATTTTCTAACTTTTTTTTCGTCTATAATAGGTTTTTTATTTTTTTATTATATATTTTTTATTTTTTGTTTCGTCTATTTTTATGATAAAATATATAAAAAAAATTAAAAAAATTTTTTTTAATGGAGGTTATACATTGAGTTTTAAAATTTCCAATCAAAATATTGTCTTCAATACAAGAACTTCTAAAATTGAAAATACCATTTTTTTAAATATATTAAAAAAATTAGAAACGGATTTAAAAGAAACCATTACTTTAAAGTCAAATGAATTTAAAAAATTAGGTTCTCAAGATATTATCGAAGCTCTTAATGGACTTATGACTAAATATATCTCTTATTCATTTATCAACGAGTATGGTAAAAACTCTTTTTCACAATTCCCACATGTTAGTTACTTTAGCAAAATTGACGATATTTTTTATATAACTATTCCACCTATGATAGTTAATGCTTTTAAAAAAAATACTATTGAAAGTTTTTTATCTTTAAGAACTTTTTTTTACTTCAGACAAAAATCTTCACATAATTTCTTTAATCTAGTTTTAAAAAATAATGCAGAAAACATAAATTTAATTCTAAGTATTGAAGAGTTAAAAAATATTTTTAATATAAAAGAGGAAGCTTATGAGCGTTTTTTTGATTTTGAAAAAGCTCTATTAAAACCTTTAGTAGAAAATATAAACTCTTATTCAAATTACACTCTTATCTACAATAAAATAAAAAAAGGTGAGTCTAAAAATAACAAAGTTACTGCTATTGAGTTTATTTTAAAAAATAACTCTCTCATTGAAAAAAATGCTGAAACTAACTATTTAATTCAACTTATAAAAAATAATATTGAAGATTATAAAAAAATTTGGGAAAGTATCAATTCATCTATTAATGATATTGGATTTATTCAGTGCAAAAGAGCTATTCTTTTCTTAAAAGAGAATAATCTTGCTCTTTCAGATAATGAGCTTATAAACTACTTAAAAAGAAAAGGTGAAAATATTGAGGAGATTTTACAATTAAATAATCACACACTTATTAAAGAGAAGATATCTCTATACAAAGATGTGACAACCTTTACTAAAACTATCTACAACATCATGATTGGTTATAATTTCTATTACTCCTTAAACTTTAAATTTTTAAAAGATATTAAGGAATTTAAAGAAGGGGATACTTTCTTTTATAGAGATGAAAACTATATTGTCTTTGGAACATATATTGAAAACCGTGGAAGCTTTAAAATTTTCCAAACTCAAAATTAATATTTTTTAGATATAATAAAAGAAGCTAGATAAACTAGCTTCTTTTTTACAATATAGCTGCTATGCTTCCTAAAGATATTATTCCTTCATATCCCATAATAACAACTATCGCTATTCCAAATATTGTAAGTATAACTGAGTGTCTATAATCTCCTACTATCTCTTTTTTTCTTGAAGCTAGCAGTGTAATTCCTAAAGTTATTGGTAGAATTAATCCATTTAATGCTCCTGCTAAAAGAAGTAAAGAAACTGGCTTTCCTATACCTGCCATAACAAAAGTTGAAAGTAGAATAAATCCTATTATAAATCCTTTTTCATGTTGAAAAACAATAGGAAAAAGAGTTTTTAAAAATGAAATTGATGTATAAGCAGCTCCAACTATAGTCCCTAGAGATGAAGCTAATATTACAACTCCAAATATTTTATATCCCACAACTCCCGCTCCTTGCATAAAAGCTGAAGCTGGAGGATTCTCTGGGTTTAATGTTGCTCCTGTTGAAACAACTCCTAAGACAGCTAAAAATAATACTATTCTTATTATCGAAGCTATACTTACTCCTATTAGTAAACTTTTATTTATATTATTTAAATTTTCTTTTCCTTTAATATTTGCATCTAATAGCTTATGCCCACCTGCAAAAATTATATATCCTCCAATAGTTCCCCCAAGTAAAGTTAATAATGAGAAACTTAAATCTCCATAAGACTCTGGAAATACAGCACTATAAGCTGCTTGTGAAATCGGTGGTTTGCTTTCTAAAGCTACATAAGATATTACTAAAATCATTAAAACACCTAGTATTTTAGTAAATTTATCTATAATCCTTCCTGCATCTTTTGAAATAAAAATTAATGCCCCCACTCCCCCAGCTAATAATGCTGAGTATGTAAGATCGATTCCAAATAACACATTTAACCCTAAGGCTGCTCCTCCTACATTTCCTATATTAAAAGCAAAACCTCCTAAAACAATTAATATTGCTATTAAATACCCTAATCCCGGAACAATTTTATTTGCTAAATCTTGTCCTCTCAAGCCAGAAACTCCAATAATTCTAGAAATATTCAATTGAACTATTAAAGTTATAACTATAGAAACTAAAATAGAAAATGCAAAATTAGCCTTAAATTGCTCTGTAAAAATTGATGCTTGAGTTAAAAAGCCCGGTCCTACTGCAGACATCGCCATTAAAAAAGCGGCACCTAAAACAGCACCACCACTCTTTGAACTCATATTATTTTTCATAAAAAAATCCCTCCGTAAATTGTAACAAAATAACTTGCTCAGTTATTATATACCTTTGTTACTTCTTTTACTAGAGGGTATTTTAATTATTTTTTATATTACATATATCTTAATTTTAAATATATTCCTGCTACTACTAAAGTTTGTATAGCTATTAATGCACCAAACTTTAAGAATTTCACAAAATCTATTTTACATCCTGATTTTCCTGCTACACCAACTGCTACTACGTTTGTTGCAGAACCAAGAATAGATATATTTCCACCTAAACATGAACCAAAAGATAGTGCCCACCAAAGTGCATCTGTATGAACTCCTTTAAATGTAGGAGCCATAACATCTATAATCTTTGAAACTGTTGCAGCATTTGCAACGTTTCCAATTACTGATGTAAATAATGCTGATAAAGTCATAACAGACATTGTTGCAAACTCAAAATTTCCTTTAGTTAATGCAATCATCTTATCACTTACTATATCTATTACATGTATTTTTTCTATTCCAAGTACCATCATAAATAATCCAATAAAGAAGAACAGAGTATCCCACTCTACGTGCTTAAATATATCTGCTGGTTTTTTCTTTGCTAATGTTACAAGTAAAAATGCTCCACTTAAAGAGATTATTGCTAGCCCTTTATTTATGAAGTTATTTAAAATAAATCCTAAAATTACTAATGAGAAAATTACTCCTGCTTCTCTTAATAATTTTTTATCCTTCAAACTTCTACTTGGGTTCATCTCCATAATTCTAGCTTTTAACTCTGTTGAAACATGGAAATCTTTACCATAAATAAAATAAACATTTACTAGTAATATAACCATTGAGATTATTGCTACTGGTGATGTATTAAATAAAAATTCGTTAAATCCTAATCCACTTTCATGACCTATGATTAGTTGAGTTGGGTCACCTATTAGTGTTGCTGTTCCACCAATATTTGCTGCCATTATCTCTGTTATTACAAATGGGAATGGGTTTAACTTTAACTCTCCCGCTAGCAATATTGATATTGGTGCCATTAGTAAGATTGTTGTTACGTTATCTAAAAATGCCGAACAAACTGCTGTTACTATTGCTAGGAAAACTATAAGTAAAAATGGTTCTCCTCTAACAAATTTTGCTAATGTAATAGCAAACCACTGGAACACTCCTGTTTCAGATATCAAATGAACTATTATCATCATACCAATTAATAAAAATAAAATCTCTAATCTACTTGCTATAGCGTGTAGTGCTTGCTCTTCATTAAAAATACCTACCATTGACATTGCTAGTCCACCAAGCATAGTTGCCCATGCTCCAGGTACCTTTTCTGTTATGATACAATAGAACACTGCTATAAAAATACCAAGCCCTAATATTAAGCTTAACATAAACATTCACTTCCTTCTTATATATGTAATATTTTTCTTATAATATCTGATCTTAAAATAATTCCAAGATACTTTCCACTTTCAACAACATATATTCTTGTTACACCACGGTTCATAAATAGATACGATACCTCCATTAATGAAGCCTCTCTATCAACTGTTACAACGCCCTCTCTTCTATATAACTCTTCGATAGTTGTTGTTTTTTCATTTATTAGATAGTTTTCAAATGGCTCTCCCACAGTCATGAAGTTTAAGTCATTTAAAATAGTTGTGTATTTAGGCATTCCAAATGAGATTAACTCTCTTTCTGTTATCTCTCCCAAAAAGTTATTATTCTTATCTACCACAGGAATTCCGCTAACCTTTTCCATTATTATTATTTTTGCAATGTCCTCTAATGTATTAGTTTCTTTTACTGGTTTTGGTATATTAGTCATTAAATCTTCTGCTGTAATATTATGATCTACTTCAATATTTGCAGCTTCTAATATTTTAATAGTTTCAATTGGGTCTTTTTCTTCAATTATTCTATCTAAAATAACTTTATTTTTCATAGCTAATTTAGATATTCCTGACATTATCTTTAGTATTTTTTTACCTTTTAAAACATCAGCTATTACAAGAATAACTATTTTTAGTTCTTCCTCTTTGTTATCAAGTGTTTTTACCATAACTGGTTTTTCTGGAAATCCTATTGCTACTAAAATATCATCATAATGCTCTAATCTTGCGTGTGGAATGGCTACCCCATGTCCTAAGTAAGTTGATGCTTCTTCTTCTCTTTTTAACACGGCTTTTTTCATGATAGCCTTTTCATTTTTTAATGATTTGTTATTTTCAACAAGTTGATCTAAAAGATTTTCTATCAATTCGTTGATATTATTCCCTTTTATGTTTGGAATAATTACTTTTTCCGATAGATAGCTAGACAGCTTCATTGGAACACCTCCGTTTTTTTACACTTATTTATCTTTTGTTCATTTTTAGTATAGCACATTTTTCCAAAAAGTAAATACTTTTTGAATGGTGAGTCAACTTTTTTTTTAATTTTTTGAAGGAACCCTCTTTTCTTCTTAGTATAATAGATTGAAAAAATAACTTATTTTAAAAGGAGAGATTTATATGAAAAAATTATTAGCTATGTTAGCTTTATCTTTAGCAATGGTTGCTTGTGGAGAGAAACAAGATACAACTCCAAATGATCCTAATCCCCCAGTACAAACTACTGATCTTGCTCAACCAGCTCAGACTACTGATTCTCAAGCAGCAGATAATGCTAATCAACCAGTTGAAGCTATTGAAGAAACTGTTGTAGAAGAAGTTACTCCTGCTACTCCTGCAGAGATTAAAGCTGCTGAAGAAGCTGCTGGTAAAAATCCTGTTCAAGCTGTAGAAGAAACTGTTGAAGAACAAGTTCAAACTGTAACACCAGATTCAAATACTAAAACTGCTCAATAATAATAAAAAATACAGGTCTCTATTAAGAGCCTGTATTTTTTTTTGTTAACTTCTTTATAAATTCCAGGTCTTCTATAGGTTTACTAAAAATATATCCTTGTCCAATATCAACATTCGCTTTTTCTAAAAATTCTAGTTGTAACTTTGTTTCTATTCCTTCTGATACAATTTTAAGATTTAAATCCTTTATAAGTCCTACTAAAGCCATATATATATTCGATGCAACTAAATCTCCTTTAGTTCCTATAGCATCTAAAATACCTTTATCAAATTTTATTATATCTAAAGGTATTAGTGGTAACAAACTTACAGTGGAGTGTCCTGCTGTAAAGTCATCCATTGAAAATGATATGTTTATTTTTTTTAATTCATTTATTTTTTCCAAAGTTGTTTTTAAATTTGTTGAAAATATAGACTCTGTTATTTCAATCTCCATATAGTCCCCTGAAATACCATTTTCTTTTAGTAAATTTTTAATTACAGATACTACATCGTCTCTTTCAAGAGATTTCATAGATAGATTAAAAGACATTTTAAAATTATCGTTTATATAGCCATTTTCTTTTAAATTTTTTACAAAATTTATAGCATCACTTGCTATTTTATAATCAATTAAATGTATTAAATTAATCTCTTCTGCAATTGGTATAAACTCTCCAGGTGATATAAAACCTAACTTTTCATCACTCCATCTCGCTAAAGCTTCTGCTCCGATAATTTCCTTACTTTTTATACTAAATTTTGGTTGATATACGCCATATAACCCTTTTAAATTTTTATTTCTTAATAGTGATTTTATCGAATACTCTCTCTCTTTTTTCTTTATTAAATCCTCAGTAGCTTCAATATAATAAAAATTATTTTTTTTCTTTACATCTTCCATAGCCATATACCCATATTTAAAAGCAGTTTCTAAATCTTTATTATTGTTTTTATAAAAACCAATGCTTAAATCTACTTGATAACTTAATTTTAAAGAGTGCATCTCTTTTTTTAATCGTTCTAACCTTTCGATTAAAAACTCATCTTCACTAAAAATATAAAACTCATCTCCTGAAACTCTAAAAATATTTTGATTTTTAAATATTCTTTTTAGTTTATCTGCTACAATTCTTAGTATATCATCTCCTGAGCTTTGACCATATTTATCATTTAGCTCTTTAAAATTATTGATATCTACTACTACGGCAAATCCCTTCATATCTTTTTTTTCATTAATAAAATTCAAGAATTCAATTCTATTTGGAAGAGTTGTAATTAAATCTTTTTTTAGTTCTTTTGTCATTTTGTGATTTAAAAGTATTTTATAAATAGAGATCATTACGAATATTGTAGAAATAGCTAACAATAAATACAGTATCTTATTTGTTAATTGAAAGTGCTGATACTCATTAAAAGCTTCTTGCTTTTTCATTATATCTGCTTCTTCTTCTAACTTTTTTAAACTTAATCCATTTTTTATACCTTTATTTATTATCTTTTTTAATATCTCATCGCTTTTATATAACCCTAAAGATATTGGAATCTCCATAAATTCATCAACTTTAAACTTACTTGTATCCATTTTATTAATATCAAATAAAAAAGCTGCATTTATTATATAACTATTCAATGCTTTTTCTAATTCATCATAACTTTTAAAAAATAAAATATCGTTTTTCAAATAATATTCTTGTACAAAACTCTCCTCTATTGATCCTCTTACTACTCCTATCTTAGTATTATGTGAGAAAAAACTAGAGACTTTATATAGTGTTGGCTTATATATTGGTTCTGTAAATATTATATCATCATTCCATTCTTTATTTTCTGGTAATGGGACTACTCGAATTTTTTTCTTTAAAAAATCATTATATATATTATTCCAATTATTATTTCGATCATTTATTATTTTAAAATTTATGCCTGTTCTTTTAGAAAATTTTTCTATAAAAAACGGAATAACACCTACAAATCTTTTTAAATCTTTTGAATAATAGCTTAATGTATTATTTGGTTCTAAAGCTATTGTAACTTGAGAAAGATTATTTAAGTACTCTCTCTCCTCTAGTGTTAGCGATTCTAAAAACTTATTTTTATATATTACATTAGATTGCTTTTCTAAATATTTTGTAATATCACCTTGATATTTCTCTAAAAGAGCATTATTTACTATTGCTGCTAAATCATTTAATCTCTTTTGTAACCCTATTGATATATCCGGAAGATAACCAATTTTAATAATATTTTCCCATCCTCTTATATTATATTTAGATGTTAAAAATATTTTATCTTGCTCTAAAAAGCTATCTTCAACTTCAACTATATTAACTTTTATATCATTGCCTCTTAAAAACTTTTTCAAATATCCTGTATAAATTGAATTTTTAGTAACATAAATATCTTTTTCATTTAAATTTTTCAAATCTTTTAAATCATATTTTTCTGTATTTGAAGTAGCTAAATAGATTGAGTCATCATACAAAGGTAGACTAAATACACTGTTTTCTTTTCTTTCCTCACTTTGAGTAACAGACCCTAAAATATCAATCTCTTTTCTATTGTACATTGCTAGTAATTCATTCCAATTCCCTTTTACTATTTGTACATTCAAACCTAAATAATTTTTAAATAAATCCTCTATTATAGTGTTTAATGATTGATTATCTATAATAGTATTGTCAAAATCTGATGTTTTTAAACCTAAAACTAGTTGATGTTCTCTATAACTTTCTAGAACTTTTTCCTCTTTAATATTTTTAGGTATATAACCAGCAGCTAATAAAATTTGAGTCAAAAGAAAACACAATATAAAAACCTTTAGCATCCATCCTCCCACTTTTTTATAAATAGACTTTTATTATATCAAATCCTACTAAAAGGGTCAATTTAATACTCTGGTTTCTACTAATGTTTTTTACCAGCTTCCGCCTCCACCTCCACCAGCTCCACCTCCTGATGAACCTCCACCCATAGATGAACTACCTCCACCAAAATTACTTGGAGCCTTTGGAGCGGATAACATTGTATCATTAAAAGCAGACAAAGAGTTATTAAAGCTTCCCATGAAAGCACCTAATACAAATGCATTCCCCATACTAGAACCGCCGTACCACTGAGGAGGTTCAACTACAAGATCTTTAAATTTATCTGCCCAAATACTACTAACTCCCAATACAATTGTATAAGGAAGTATATTATAAAAATAACTTGGATTTTCTTCTAATAACATCTCTAATTTTCTTTTCTCTGCTGTTTCTAAAAATCTTTTAAAGCCGAGTATTTTTCCTAAAATTTCGTTTCCGTATTGTGTTCTACTTTTTATTTTACCACTTATAGCTAAGGTCACTAATACTGATAACCCACCTAATATAATAGTGATTGCTGTATCTATTCCTGCACTTGTACCAAAATAATAAAAGTATCCAAAACTAGCAGCTATTATGAATAAAATAGATGTTCTAACACTCCCACCAGCTCTTAAGCTTTTAGAGCTATATAAAGTTTTTTTACTCATAATTAAATCTATCTCTAAAATTTCTGCTGCTTTATCAATGTGTTTATAAAATCTATTTCTTAAATCTTTAATATTTAATTTATTTGATGAATTCTTATAAGCAGATAGAGCATTGTACATATATTTTTCAAACTCTTTTTCTGTTTCTATTTTATCTTTTAAGAATTCTATTTCAAATTCATCCTTTGTAAATAACCCACCTTTTTTCAACTCATTAATTTTTAAATAACCTTTATTAGCCCAATAAAAAATTAAACTTGTTAAATCTTTAGAATGTATAATTCCATCTATATAATATCCTATTTCTGTTGGTGTAAGATTATCAGGAGGATAAAATTCAACCGTTTGGATAACACTATCTCTATCTTTATATTTTTTTAAAAGTCCAAATGCCATTCCTGGAATAAAAAGGTATATTAGATATAAAACACCCTTAAATATATAATAAGTTATTTTTTGATCTCTAAAATTAAAATATCCCTCTGGCAACGGTAAAGCTATCGTTACGCTCTCCTTTGGATTTAAATCTACTGTTGTATAACCACTTATTATGTTTCCATTTACGTTCCATTTAACCCCATTAGTATCTGTACTACCATACTTTCCTAGAGTAAAATTCACTTTATTACTATCAAAACTTTTAGGTAGTTCTATAGTAAATTCAACCTTTTTTATAGTCGTATCCCAATCATTTCCAATTAGATTATAATAAACTTCATCATAACTAGAGTTTCTATCCCAACCTATATTATAGGTATATTTTATTATATAATCTTTTATTCCTGTCAAATATCTATTTGGATCTCCTAATCTCAAGTAGATGTAATTCCCTTCATCTTTTGCAACAGTTTGAACATTCGTCTTTATATTTGTAACCTTTATCTCTTTTCCATTAAACTCCTCTGGAATTATTCTATATATTCCTCGTCTTGGCTGTAAAAAATCCACTCTTATATTTTCATCAACACTGTAGATATTTTTATCATCTATTTTTACATTTACTTTATAGTTATCAATTATATATCCTGCATCTGCAAAAATAGTTGTAACTAAAAGAAAAAATAGGCTAAAACTGAACTTTAACATTTTGTCTTTCCTCTTCATTTTCAACTTTAAAGAATGGATATTTCTTAAATCCAAAGTTATTAGCCACTATAACGCTTGGAAATGTTTCACACATTGTATTATAAACTCTAACACTACCATTATAATATTTTCTTGCTTGCAAAATATCTTCCTCTATTGCTACTAATTCACTTTGTAACTTCATAAAGTTTTCATTTGCTTTTAATTCAGGATAATTTTCTGTTAAAGCAAATAATTTTCCTAAAGCACCTGTTATCATATTTTCGTTTTCTATTTTTTCTTCTGGAGTTGTAGCAGTCATATATCTGTTTCTTGCTGCTATTACAGCCTCTAATGTACTACCTTCATAATTTTTATATCCCTTTACAGTTTCTACTAAATTTGGTATTAAGTCATATCTCTTCTTTAAGTATGCATCAATTGTTGAAAAAGCCTCATCCACAAAGTTTCTTTCTTTAACTAACTTATTGTACACTCCTATAATATAACCAATTAAAATAACTAACAAAACTATAAATACTATTCCTAAAATCATAACTTCCTCCCTATTATTTTTTTCTTTTATGTATTATACTATATTTATTTTTAAATCCTTATGAAAACTTTTTATCTGGAGGCTTTTTGCATGAAGAAAAAGATTTTTACATTTTTAGGTTTCCTATTTTTAGGATTTGGTATCATTGGAGCATTTTTACCTATAATTCCAACTGTGCCTTTTATATTAGTTGCTGCGTATTTTTTTGAAAAAAGTTCAGAGAAATTCTATAACTGGTTGCTTAATAATAAATATTTTGGTGAGCATTTAAAAGATTATAGAGTTAATAAGGGAATTACTAAAAAAAATAAGATTATTGCTATATTATCCACAATTTTTGGGATGACATTAGGAATGTTTTTTATGCCCTTTATCATTGGTAAAATTTTACTTTTACTTATCCTTGTAGGTGTTATTTTTCATATTATAAATGTTGAAACAATAAAAAAATAGATTATAGCGATTAACTCACTATAACCTATTTCATTAACTTCCTATAAACATTTGTGTCCAGATATTATTTCCATATTCATCTCTTGAGACTCCCATCTCTTTAAATCTTGGATTTAAAATATTTTTTCTATGTCCTGGAGAATCCATCCATGATTTCATAACATATTCTGGTGTATTTTGACCTTTTGCTATATTCTCTCCAGCAGTCATATAATCTACCCTATGCTTTTTCATTAAATCAAAAGGTGTCCCGTAAACAGGAGAGTTATGACTAAAGTATCTATTTTTATACATATCATCAGATTTTATTTTAGCTAGTTTATTTAATTTTGAATTTAACTTCATAGGACTTAATCCTCTACTAACTCTTTCCCTATTAACTAATTTTAAAATAACCTTTTGATCCTCATTAGCTCCAAAAACTAATGTTCCTAAAAGAAAAACCATTATTCCTAGTAATTTTTTCAATTTTGCCTCCCTATTATAGTTTTCTATAATATATCTTAGCAAAATCTCTTTTATATCTCCAAATTTATTTTTCTTCTAATTGAGTTTTTATATAGTTTAGTAAAAATCACTATTTATCTAATTGTAGAAAAGGTAGTGCTAAAATTCTTTGGGTTTCAAATCCACCATCATTTTAAAATTAACTTTTATAAAGATAGTTGTAATTTTTATAACTATCTTTTTTATTTGTAGAAAATTTTTATAACACTTTTCTCTTATTTTTTAAAATTCTTCATATTTTCTTTATCTTTTTTTCGTGATATAAGTTAAGATGGGGGTGATTCAAATCAATACAACAAACATTAATATTTTAACACTTTTCTCTCAAGGGGACTTTTCTTTAGAGGAACTTTCTCTCTATTTAAATTTAGAGAAAAAATCTATTTACAAAAATATCAATTCTATCAACTCTTTTCTAAAGGATGAAAATCTTCCATTAATAACCTTAAATGAAGGTATTTATTCTTTAAAACTTTCTAAATCTCAATGGGAAAATCTTTTTCGAAGAAAGGATTTTATAACTAGTGATGAAATTGTAGATTATCTTTATCTTAAATTTATACATAATGGTTTTATCAATTTAGAATCTGAAAAGGAAAGATTAAATATATCTAGAAGTTCCATTATCAGATATTTTAATGATATCAAAAAAACATTAGAAACCAATGGATCGCAGTATGAATATATCGTTGGAAGAGGACTCAAATTAACTTTTTTATCTCAAACTGATAAAAATATTTTCTCTAAAAAGTTAATTAAATTTTTTATAAAATGTGATTTCTCATTAAATCATTCTATTTTCATAATAGACTTAATTGAAGACTACAATATTAATAAATTACTCAACCATTTATATAGGATTTTTAAAGCTCTAAATCTACCAACAACACATTTTATTATATCTTTTTTATGTTCGCTAAATATTTGTATAAAAGTTTTTGGAGGATTTAATTTTAAAAAAGACTATGAGTATAAAGATTTTTCTGATATTGAAAATATTATTAAATCAAATTTAAAAGATTATGATGCCTTATACCAACAGCAAATATTTTATTTTATAATCTCTTTAAAAAGAGATGAAATAAATTTTGAACCAAGTACTTTAGAAAAAGCTTTTAAAACTATTGAAGAGGTAAAAGAAAAATTTAATTTAAATAATTTAAATCCATTTTTAGAAAAAATGTTATTAAAAAAAATTTGTTTTTCTATTTTTAAATATGAAAATCATATCTTTAAAGTTAAAAGTTCTACTATAACTAATAAAGAAAAAACTTTATTAAATATATTAGATAATATTTTAAAAAAATATAACTTAAATCTATTTTTTTGTGATAAAATCTCAATTATACAAATCATTGTAAAAATAATTATTGAACATAATAAAGATTCATTAAAAAATATTTTATTACTTTTTAATGAAGTTATCATTTTAGATGATAATCATTTAAAAGATTCTTTATACAATCATAACAAAAAGTTTAATTTTCATATAGAACCAACTTTTTTTTATAAATTAAATCCAGAGAATTATGAAAATAAATATGATTTGATTTTAAGTGATGAACCTAGTTTAAATTCAAAAACAATTGTAGTAAATAGTTTTAATTCTATGCAAGTTCTTTCAGCTATTTATGGTTATATTTTTGATAAAGCTCTTGAAAATTTTTCTTATAAATAAAAAATTGTATCCTTTTGATTTAATTTTTTATATATAGATGATATACTATATTAATAGTATCTAATTAAAGAAGGGAATAATAAAATGAAAATAAATATTAATGCTAATCATATCAGAATATATAAATTATTAAATTTTATTCCTGATAAAAATATAGATTTTATTTGTAACTTCTTAAGAATGAATAAACAAAATGTTATTTTATATATAAAACAAATTTATCAGTTTATAGGAAATAAAAAACAAAATATTTTATTACAAAATATGGTTAATGAGATTATAAATAATGAATCTCTTTTTAAAATTTTAAAGCAACAACAGACTTTTGCTAAAGAAGATCGGATATTTTATATTATTTTAGTTTTGCTAAGACATTATGATTTAAACATAAATTTAAATCTAAATACCTTATCTTCTATTTTTAATATATCTAGAAGAACATTAAGCGCTGATTTAATCTCTGTAAAAAAATCCTTAGAATTTTATAATTTAAATATTTGTAGTATTCCTAGTAAAGGGGTTAGTATTTTAGGAGATATTAATAATATTAAAAATTGCTTTCTTTCATATTTTTTTAAATTTTTAGTTGAATTTGAAGAGTTACCACTTTTAATGGCTGAAGATTATTTTAATTTTTTTCAACAAAAAATATCTGAAAAAACTACTCATGAAATAGATTATTTTCTTTATGCTTTTGATTTAGATATCTTTGCTAACAATAAAAAACTTTTATGCAGTATATACAGAGTATATTTAGATGAAAATTGTTCTGAAGATATCTCTACGCTATCTCTAGAAGAGTTTAAAAAATATTTCTCCGATATTTTTTCTTTAAAACATATTGAAAAAGCATATACTTTTTTCAAAACTTCAACTTTGGGAAAATTTCCTTTAAAGAATATAAATGTTTTTATTTTAACTTTAAAATTTTGTGCTGGAATTTTAAAAGAAACAAATGTATCTTTGGATAAAGAGTCTCAGAGACTTATAAAGCTCTTTTCTAAATTTATATCTATAAACTGTTTTCAAAAAAGTTATTTTGAAAAATTTAGTAATCGAATTCATATTGCAAGTAAAGAAAGCTCTTTTTTATCAATGCATGATCTTTCATTTCTTAGTTTAAATTTAAATATTAAAGCAAAAAATGAATGTTATCATCTATTTCTTGAATTAAGAAAAACTTATTTTAATATTCAATTTTCAAATATTATTTTTCTTTATCTTTTAAATTTAAATAAAAACACTTTTTCAGAAGTTACAAATACAATAGTTGTTTTTAGAGATCTTCCTAGATTTTTACATCCTGTTATTAAAAATCTTTTTCTTTTAAAAGAAAATATACATATATCTCATTTTATTAAATATTATGAGTTAGATACTTATCTTTTACACGAAGAAGTTTCTTTAGTAATAACTTTTGAAAATTTAAATTTAAATTCTAACTATCCTTTTATTAAATATTATCCTTTACCAATATAATAAAAATAACCTCTGTAGAAAAACTTACACAGAGGTTATATTTTTAATATTTGTATTAATTTAATTTTACTACATAAATCTTTTCCTATTTTTGTTGGATGAAGTCTAAAAACTCTTTTATCATCAAACGTTCCATATTTTTGAATCAAATTTTCTTCTTCTAATCTTTTTATACAAAGCGAAACTGATCCCTTTGACAAATCCAATCCCTTAGTTAATTCACACATAGTTATTCCTGGGTTCTCATTTATTCTTCTTAAAATCCTCTCATGTGTGTAATTAATATGATATTTCCCTAACTCTTTTTTTATTTCTGTTTTACACATAATACAACACCCCTAATAGATTTTATCTATATATACTATTATAGACATTATCTCTTTTTCCTTTTTTTAACTTATTCTTTCAAAAAAAAAACACTTATCCCTCAATTTAAAAGATAAGTGCAACTGGCTACCATTTTACAGGCCCTATAGCTTTGCGTCCTATGATTTCTCATAGTTTGCCATATAATTTTGTACTCTAATTATATCCTATTTTTACCATTTTATGCAATGTTTTTTTTACAAAATGCTCTATACAAAAACAATTACAAATAAAAAAGACGGAACATCTCCGTCCTTTATATATTATTAGGATTAGGTATTAGTTTGCTTGAACTTCTTTTGCTAAAGGCCCTTTATCTCCACTTTCAACTCTGAAAGATACATTTTGCCCCTCTTCTAAAAATCTGAATCCATCTCCTATAATTCCAGAAAAATGTACAAAGTAATCTTTTCCTTCCTCACAAGTTACAAATCCAAATCCTTTCTCTTTGTTAAACCATTTTACAGTACCTTTTGTCATTTCTTTATTCCCCTCCGTGTTTATAATCCTTTTTGAAATTTAATTAATTTCTTATATGCTCTAATAATATCATATATAATTTATAAATTAAATATTCCATTTTTTCTTTTTATAGAAGCAAAAGTGGTATATAATCATATCTATTTTTTTCATTCACTTCTATTTTAATATATATCTATATATGATAAACTATTAATGTCGGGGGTGATTAAATGAATACAACAGCTGCTAATATTTTAAAACTATTATCTCAAACTGAGATTTCTATTGAAGATATGCAACTGTATTTAAACGTGGAAAAAAATTCTATCATTAAAACAATTTCACAGCTTAATGATTTTTTAGCTTCAATCAATTTACCTATTATTTCAAAAAATGATAATTTCTATTTTTTAAAATTGATGCCTCATGAATTGAAATTTTTATTTGAAAACTTTACAACTTTGACTGCAGATGAAAAGATTGACTACTTATTTATTAAATTTATCTCTACTGGGTTTTTAAATTTAGAAAAGGAAAAAGAAATTTTAGATATTTCTCGTAGCACTATTTTAAGATCTTTTCAAGTTGTTAAAGATGATTTTTCTAAAAATGGTACTACCTATGAATATTATCACGGCAAAGGTCTAGTATTAAAAAAACTATCAAAAAAAGATAAAATTTTATTCTATAAAAAACTTATGAAATTTTTTATTGAAGAAGATACTTTAGTTCCTGCAAGGAGAGAACTTTTAAACTCTATTAAACTTTTTGATACAAAAAAAAGGCTTTCTCAACTTTACCCTATACTTAAAAATTCAGGTATTTCTATAAACTATTTTTTACTTTCTTTTATATGCTCTTTAGAAGTTTGTATCCACATCTTTGGTGGTTTTAATTTTATTAATGATTCAAACTTAAATTTAGATAAATTTAAAGAGATTGAAAAAAGTATAACTATATTTGGAGATGATTTTAATAATGATTTTAAAAATCAACTAACTCACTTTTTAACATCTCTTTATTTTGAAAATGGTATTTTAGAAGATGACATTAAAAATATTTGTTTTAATTTAATAGAATCTATTAAAAAAACATTTCAAATAAAAATCTCAAATAAAGATCTTGAGAAAATGTTATTTAATAAGTTATATCTTTCATTTTTTAAATATAATAATAAAATTGTAAAAATTATTAATGTTTCTTTCAATAAACCACATAAAATAATTTTAAATAAATTAGATGAAATTTTAAATAAGTCTTCGTATACTCTTTATTTAGTAGATAAATTTATGATTGTATATGTTATCAGAAGAATTCTTATGGACGAAAATTTTTCAAATATAAAAAGTGTTCTTTTACTTTTCAATGAAGTCGTTGCCGTTGATCAAATTGTATTTAAAAAATCTTTGAAAAAATTCTACCCAAATATAATATTTGATGTTGAAGCAACTTTTTTTCATAAAAAAGATATTATACAAAATCATAAAAACTATGATATAATTATTAGCGATAGTAATATTGTGCCTAATGTAAAAGTTGTTGAGTACTATAACACTATCAATATCCACAGTATTTTAGAAAATCATGCTTTAACAAGTGGATTAAATAAATTAAACACTATTTAAATATTTAAGAACACTTTCTAAGTGTTCTTTTTTATGTTCTGTTCCTTTAAAATATATGTTAAACTATAAATGTCGGAGGTGATTAAATGAATACAACAGCTGCTAATGTTTTAAAAATTTTATCTCAAACTGAGATGTCAATAGAAGATATGCATCTGTATTTAAAAGTTGAAAAAAACGCTATTCTAAAAACGATTTCACAAATTAATGATTTTTTAGAATCTATTGATTTACCTAAAATTGAAAAAAAAGAGGATATTTTTTATTTACCACTCACTAAAAAACAATGGGAAATACTCTTTGATAATTTTAACGTTTTAACTGTTGAGGAAAGAGTTGATTATCTTTATATTAAATTTATTGCTTATGGATTTTTAAATTTAGAAAGGGAAAAAGAGATTTTAGAATTGTCGAGAAGCACTATTCTTCGATGCTTTCAAAGTGTTAAAGATGAGTTTTCAAAAAATGGGACTCGCTATGAGTATCTTCATGGAAAGGGACTTTTAATAACTGAACTGAGCCTTACTGACAAAAAAAACTTTCATCGAAAGCTTATGAAGCTTTTTATTGAAGAGGATATTTTAGTTCCTCCATTAAAATCTCTTTTAGTGGATATTAAAAAATTTGACACTAAAACTAGATTGTCTCAAATTTATCCTATACTTAAATTTTCTAATATATCTGTTAATTATTTTTTACTTTCTTTTTTATACTCTTTAGAAATTTGCTCTGAAATTTTTGAAGAATCTCTATTTAGAAATGAAAGTTACATTGAAACTAAAGAATTTAATCATATAAAATCATTAATTAATAAATATGGTAGAGATTTTAATCCTAAATATAAGGATGAATTAACTTTCTTTTTAACTACCTTGATTTTAGATTACTATTTTTTAGACAAAGATAACAAAGTAAAAACCTTAAAGTTTTTACACATTTTAAAAACTGAATTTAAAATATCTAATTTAAACTCAGAGCTAGAAGATATGCTTTTTCATAATATCTATCTCGCTTTATTTAAATTTAAAAATAATATAGTAGATTTTAAAAATACATATTTTAATGAAAATGAAAAAGTCCTTTTAGATAAATTGGATTTTATTTCAAAAAAACATTCTTATGAGTTTTTTTTAGCAGATAAATTTTCTATTGTTTTTGCTCTAAAAAGAGCTCTAATTGAGGATAATTTTAACAACATAAAAAATGTTTTGTTTCTTTTTAACGAAATAAATGCAAATCACTATACTTTATTTAAAAAAAGTTTAACTAGACTAGCTCCAGATATAAAATTTGATTTAGAAGCTTCATTTTTTCATAAAAAAAATATATTAAGAAATTTTGATGAATATGATCTTGTTATTAGTGATGAAAAGATAAATCATAACGTTTTCGTTATAGATTTTTATTGTAATTCAAAGGTTCAAAATATTCTAGAAGAAAAAGCTTTCTGTTTAGGAGTTAATAAATTTTATAAAGAATAATTAAAAAGGTGGTCTTATAAAATAAAACCACCTTTTAATTATTTAACTTTATATTTTTCTTTTAATTTTTCAATAGTCCCATCATTAACTAATTGAATTAATGCCTCATTTATTTTCTCATAA
The DNA here is from genome assembly GCF_014250655.1 of Cetobacterium sp. 2G large. Classification (NCBI taxonomy): domain Bacteria; kingdom Fusobacteriati; phylum Fusobacteriota; class Fusobacteriia; order Fusobacteriales; family Fusobacteriaceae; genus Cetobacterium; species Cetobacterium sp. 2G large. The sequence goes on from NZ_JACHTH010000005.1 coordinate 1,553,435, forward strand.
TCCTTATCATTTTTTCCTAGAGCTATAGCTTTTGGTTCTCCTTCTAAAATACCAATTAATAGTAAATCTGAGTTGTTTTTAACATACTCCTCTGCCACACTTTCATCTAAAACAATTCCATCAATTTGACCATTTTTTAAGGCTAGTAAAGCTGAAGTATTATTTTGAAAAGGTATTACTGTTGACCCCAAAATATTTTTAGCAGTATTCTCTTTTGTTGTTCCTAACTCTGCTCCATATTTTTTATTCTCCAAATCATCCATTCCATTTATAGGATTTTTTTTATTTGTTATGAATGCTACCTTTGAAGTTAAATAAGGAGATGTAAAGTGAACCATCTTAGCTCTTTCTGGAGTAATGCTCATACCAGCTATAACCATATCTATCTTTCCTGTTTGAAGGGCTGATATTAAACCTCCAAACTCCATATTAGCCCACTTATATTGATATCCAAGCTTTTGAAATATAGCTTCAATTATATCTGGATCTAATCCTACAACTTTTCCATTTTCTAAATATTCAAATGGTGGATATTCTGCATTAGTTCCAATTACAAAAACTCTCTCTTTTTTCTCTTGAATTTTCTCCTCTTTCTCTCCACAGCTAAAAATAATCAATGCAATTAATGCTATAAAAATTCCTTTTAATATATTTTTCATAAAGACCTCCAAAATAGTTTAGAATAGAGGAATTATTCCTCCTTTATACTTCTCTAATATAAAACTTCTAACTTTGTCACTCCTTAAAACTTTCATTAAAGTTGCAATTTCTCTACTATTTTCATCGCCTTTTCTTACTGCTACTACATTTCCATAAGCACTCTCTTTTCCCTCAACAATTAAAGAATCTTCCTGAGGTGATAATCCTGCATCTAAAGCATAATTACAATTTATTACTGCTAAGTCCACATCATCTAAAGATCTTGGTAATTGAGCAGCTTGAAGAGAAACAATCTTTAACTTTTTAGGATTTTCAACTATATCAAACTCTGTGGCCATAAGATCTTTAGGATCTGACAATTTTATTACTCCATTATTGTGTAGTAAAATCAATGCTCTTCCAGCATTTGTTGGATCATTTGGAATAGCTATCTTATCCCCAACTTTTAAATCATTTACACTTTTATATTTCTTAGAATAAGCTCCTAAAGGTGGCACATATATATCCTCTAGAGGAACCAAATCTAAATTTTTCTCTTTCATAAAATTAGCTAAATATGGTTTATGTTGAAAAAAGTTCGCATCTAAAGATCCATCTGCTAAAGCTAAGTTTGGCATTATATAATCTGTAAATTCAATAATTTCAATATTTAATCCCTCTTTTGCTAAATCCTCCTTTACCTCATTTAAAATCTCCCCAGCAGGTATTGGAGTAGCCCCAATTTTAAACACATCTTTTCCAAAGACAAAATTTGAAACAATAATTAATAGCAATAATGTTCTTTTCATAAAATCCCCCCAGCTATAAATGTTTTAAAAATGATAATAATTTTTTATAATTTTGTCAATCTTTTTTTATTTTATTTTTTTTAAAAAAAAATTTTCAAAAAAATGTTTACAACCCTATTTTTTTATGTTATATTTATGCAAATAAAAAAATTTTGGAGGAGATTAAAAATGTCTTTAAGAAAAGTTAGGGCTATGTTTTGGTTTATGTATTATTTTAAAACTATGGTTTATGTCTAGAAATATAGATATGAGCCTATTTGTATTAAAAAAATATAGGCTTATATCCCAACTAACTTTTTAAAGATTTATTATTTAAAGCTTTTGGGAAACCAAAAGCTTTTTTATTTTATCTAAATTTATGAACTGGGAGGAAATTTTATGGAAAAATCTATTTTAACAGAAGTTTATATGGACAGCAACACTTGGAATGTTTTAGGTAAAGAGATTCAAAACTATAATAATATCTTAGTTATTCATGGGGAAAAATCCCTTTTATCAATTAAAAATGAATTTTTAAAAACTTTAGAAGGAAAAAAATTTCATCTAGTTCACTATGGAAATGAGTGTTGTCACACTATTATTAATTCCATTTTAGATAATCTAAAAAATAACACTTATGATTTAATAATTGGTGTCGGTGGTGGTAAATCTATTGATGCTTCAAAAGTCCTAATGGATAAATTAGATCTACCACTTTTCACAATCCCCACTATTGCTTCTACATGTGCTGCAGTTTCATATATTTCAGTAATGTACGAAGAAAATCATGTATTTCAAGAACTATATTTTTTAAATAGACCTCCTCATAAAACCTTTATAAATTTAGAAACTCTAATCACTGCTCCTAAAAAATATCTATGGGCTGGAATAGGGGATACACTCGCTAAATATTATGAAATGAATTTAAAAGCTCGTGGAAAGAGATTAAATTTTAATACTACAATGGGAGAGAAATTAAGTCATCTTTGTAAAGAGACTATGCTAAATTATGGAAAACATGCCTTATCTACAACAGTTGTAGATGATGATTTCAAAGAAGTAGCTGGAGTTATTCTTGTTACAACTGGAGTCGTTTCAAATCTTATTGATTTTAAATATAACGGAGCTCTAGCTCATGCTATTTTTGATGCTTTAACTAAAATTAAAAGAGTGGAAGAGGAACATTTACATGGAGAAGTAGTAGCTTTCGGTATATTAATTCAACTTCAACTAGAAGGTAATTGTGAAGAGCTTCATAATCTTTTAAAGTTTTATAAAGAGATTAATCTTCCAACTACTCTTAAAGAGATAGTTATTAAAGATGAGTATCTTGAGAAAAAAGAGGAAATTATTAATAAAATTTTAAACTCTATCGCTGGTAGTGAAATGCCACTTGAATTTACTAGAGAAGAGTTTATAGCTATTTTAGAAGGAAATTTATAGGGGGTAATTAAGATGAATGGAACAAAATTTTTAGCTAAAAGATTTCAAAATAAAGAGGAAACAACTTTTAAAAGTATTGATGAATCAGAAAAAGACAAAATTATAAATTTAGGAATTGGAGATTTAGATATACACACTGATAAAATCATTATAAATTCAGCTTTTCAAGATGCACTAAATGGTCATACTCATTATACTGATCCTTTAGGAGACTTAGAACTTCGTGAGGAGATTATTAAATATCATAAAACTGAATTTAATAATTACAATGTTAATCTTGATGAAGTTATTGTTTTATCAGGAGCTTGTCATGGTATGTATCTAGCTCTACAAGCCACGTTAAACGAAGGGGATGAAGTTATTGTAATTGCACCATTTTTCCCTGTTTATGTAGATCAAATAAAAGAAGCTAAAGGCAATCCAGTTATTGTTCATACAACTATTGAAAATAACTATCAAATTATTAAAGAGGATTTAGAAAAAGCTATTACTAATAAAACCAAGGGTATTATTATCAACACTCCTTCTAATCCTACAGGAGTTTGTTACTCTTTAGAAAGTTTAGAGATTGTTAGTGAGTTAGCTCAAAAACATGACTTACTTGTATATGCTGATGATATCTATGATTTTTATGATTATTCTAATAGTTTTATTCCTATTTACACTTTAGCTGGAATGAAGGAACGAACTATTTCTGTTTGTAGCTTTTCTAAAAATTTTGCTATGACTGGTTGGAGAGTTGGTTACAATATTGCACCTAAGGCTATTGTAGATACAATTAGAAAAATAAATGAAGTTATTGTCTATAGTGCTTCAGCCATATCTCAAAGAGCAGCTCTTGCAGCTTTAAAAAATAGAGAACATGTAAAAAATAGTGTTGTTCCTCTATATAAAGAAAGAGTTGAATATAGCTTAAATAGAATCAATAATATCTCTGGTTTAAAAGCTTTTGCTCCACAAGGTGGAATATATATTTTTATAGATATCAGTGAAACAAACCTTAATTCTATTGAGTATTCAGATTATCTTTTTGAAAAATTAAAAGTTAAAGTTATTCCTGGAAAGCCTTTTGGTGATGATAAAGCAGTTAGAATAGCTTGTTCTAATAGTTTAGAAGTTTTAAAAGAAGCTTTTGATAGAATTGAAAAAAATTCAATAACTAGTATGGGAAGGTGAAAAAATGAAGATAAAAGAGCTAATGTTTAAAATATTAAATGGTATGAGTTTAGGGATTGTTGCTACTCTTATTCCATCAGCAATTCTTGGTGAAATTGCAAAGAGCTTAAATTTAATAAGTATACTAAATCTAACAAAAATTTCTACAAGCTTACTTCCTTTTGCAATTTGAACTGGAGTTTCATACCAATTAAGCTTCACTCCTTTAGAAAGTATATGTGTTTCTGTTGCCACTTTTATTGGATCAGGTGTTGTATCTTTTGTTAATGGAAATATAGTTCTAACTGGAACAGGTGATGTTGTTAATGCAGGTGTTACAGCATTTATTGCATCTTTAGCTATCTATCTTTTTAGAGATAAAGTGAAGGGATTAAGCATGGTAGCTCTTCCTATCTTAATTTCAACTGCTATTGGATGGATTGGTTTAAATCTTTTACCTTATGTTAGTAAAGTCAATGGAGCCATTGGTCTTACTGTTGAAGAAGTTGTTAAAATGCAACCTCTTTTAACTGGAGGAATTATAGCAATTATATTTTCTATTCTTATTATTTCACCATTTTCTACTGTTGGAATAGCCCTTGCTGTAAATCTTGGTGGTATTGCTGCTGGTGCTGCAAACCTTGGAGTTTGTGCTGCAGCCTTTGGTCTTGCTCTTGCTGGACTTAAGGTTAATCCTATTGGTATAACTTTGGTGCCTGTTTTAGGTTCTGCTAAAATACAAATGGCTAACTTTGTTAAAAATCCCCTTATTATTGTCCCTATTGTTATTAATGCTTTTACATTAGGAGTTTTAGGAGCTTTATTTAATATTAAAGGAACTGCTTTTAGTGCTGGTTTCGGAATTAGTGGTTTAATTGGACCAATTAATGCTTTAAATCATCTCTCTTGGAATTTAAAAAATATACTTCTTGTGGTTACTTTGTTCATTATTCTACCAATTGTTTTTGGATATATTTGTAACTTTATTTTTATAAATAAGTTAGTTTTAATTAAAGAAGAAGACTATAAAGTAACTATATAGTTGAAATCTTAGTTCTTTGAAAAAAAGTACACCTCTTTTAGCATTAGATTTCTATATTATACTTAGTTTTAAAACTATATATTCTATGATATAATTGTTCCGTTACAAATCTATATATTTGGAGGAGCATTATGAAAAAAATTATTTTTGGAATTTTAGCCATGACTTTATCTACTATGGCTTTGGCAGAGAATAGATATGGCGTAGGAGCTGGGGTTGGAGTTTCTAATAGTATCTATAAAGGAGCTGAAGACAAAGCTTATCCTGTACCCCTTTTAGATGTTAACTATGGTAACTTCTATATTAAAGGAATTACTCCTGGATACTTCTTCTTTAAAGGTGAAGATCTATCTCTATCTGTATTCCTTGATCCTATGGCTGGTTTTCCTATTAAAGCTAAAGATATGGGAGATGGATATACTAATATTGATGACAGAGACTTCCAAGCTATGGTTGGATTAAGAGCTGACCTAAACACAGGAATTGCTGGAATTAGAACAGGAGCTTCTGTTCAGTTTGGTGAGCATGGTTCTGAAGCAAAATTAAGTGCTTTTAGACCTTACAACATCAATGATAAATTTACTTTAGTTCCAGGAATTTATGTTAAAGGGTTCTCTGGAGATTACACAGATTACTATTTTGGTGTAACATCAGACGAAGTTAATAGATCAAGCAATGATAAATTAACTAGAGAATATAAAGCTGATACTGCGTATTCAATTGGAGCTAACTTATCAGCTGAATATAAATACAATGAAAAGGTATCTTTCATAGGAATTTTAGGAGTAGAGAAGTTTTCTAGCGAAGTTACTGATTCTCCTATCGTTAATGATGATCCTTTATTTATTGCAAGTATTGGAGCTAAATACTTCTTCTAGCAAAAAAAGACTAACTTAAGGTTAGTCTTTTTTATTTTTTCTCATTTTTAAAACTTTATAACCTACATAAACTAATGCTAATAAAGCAACTAAATATTTGTATCTAACAATATATATATTTATAATATGCTCATAATCTTTATATAAAGTTCCTACACTTACCATAAATGCAACATATATTCCTGCTCCAAGTCCTGTAAAAATACTAAACTTATAGATATTCATCTCTAAGATTCCAGGAGGAAAGGATATATACTGTCTAATCACTGGTATAAATCTTCCTAAAAATACTATTAGCTCTCCTCTCTTATCAAATAGATTTTCCATTTGAACCAATCTATTTTCATCTAAAAAAAGATATTTCCCATATTTTAAAAGAAGGCTTCTTCCTAAAGTTCTTCCAAGAAAATAGTTTAAACCTGCTCCACCTAGACTTCCTAAAGTTCCCGCTAATAATACTGGTATAAAACTCATCTCTTTAGTTCCTATTAGATACCCTGCTGGAAGCAGTGCAACTTCTGAAGGAAAAGGGATAAATGAAGATTCTAAAAACATCATTATAAAAATTCCAAAATAACCTAAACTCATAAAAAATTCACTAGCTTGTTTTATTAACTCTTCCACTTTTTCTCCTTCTATTTAAATTATAATAATATTGGGTAGTTCTAGTAACTTCTCTTTCTCTACCTCTGTTATCTCTCCTCTTAAAGTTATTGTGTGACCATACTCTTTTTGAAGATTTTCAAATTTTTCATTTAAAATATTTTTTACATTTAGTTCCTGTGAATAAGGAAAATCTATTACGCAGTATATTTTTTTCTCAGTATTTTCTATTACATTGTCTAATTTATTTTGTAAAGCTTTATTATATGTTTTAAACGCCTCTCTTACCTCTAATTCATGCTCTTCCTCTAACTCTTTTGCCTTTTTTTCTCCAAGCTTTGTCAATTTATAATAAGTATGATTTCTATGTTTAACTACTACATTAGCTTCCTTGGTTTTATACTGAACCATTATATTTTCAACTCGCTCTAATATTTTATCTTTAATTAATATTCTTATACATTCTCTAACTTCATTTTGATTTTCAAGTATACGATTAGCTAATTTTGATATAAATGTAGGTCCTATTTTATAGATTGTTAATACTATTTTTTTCTCTAATTCATTCATATTTGCTCCTAGTTTTTTTCATATTATATCATAACTTTGGTAAAAATTTGGTAAATAAAAAGGACGAAAGTTTTGTCTTTCATCCTTTATTCTTATATTAATCTCTAGTGTATTCTGATAAATACCCTAGAATTTTTTTTCTTACTCTTTGAATTGCATTATCGATTTTTTTAGACGGTTCTTCTAAAAGCTCTGCAATTTCGTTATATTTATACTGTTTACAAGTATAGAAAAACACTTTCTTTTCTAAAGGTGTTAAATTACTATTTAAAAATTCTCCTAACATCTCTACCAATTCTTTCCCTATAAGAATATCCTCTGGAGAATAAAAGTTTACAGATGGTTTTGCATATTGAACTAAATCATCTAAATTAATATCTTTATCTCCAATTATTGATGTATTTAACTTTTGATTTCTATTTGAATTTGACGATTTTACTGCTGTAATAATCTGTCTTTTTATACATAGATTTGCAAAAGTACTAAAACATACTTCCCTTGTTTCGTCAAATGACTTTACTGCCTTCATAAGACCTATATACCCCTCTTGAAGTAGATCATCAATGTCTCCGCCCTTTATAAAAAAGTTTTTACTGTTTCTCAAAATATCACCTTTATATTTTAAAAAAACTTTTTCCATGGCCTCTTCGTCACCACTTTTTGCCAACATTACGTCTCTTTCATCCATTAGTCTGCCCCCTTAACTATTTAACGGTAAAAAAAGTAAAATTAAGCTCGCCCCTAAGCTGTAAAAATTTTCAATTGTCCTTCACTATGAAAAAATAATACCATATATTTTTTTTTATTTAAACGTTCCAATTTTTCTTTTTCATTCATATTCTTTGAAACATATAATAATATTCTAATATAATATTTTTTCAATTTTTTTGAATAAAAAAACTACCTTTTTAAAGGTAGTTTCTTTATGCTAATTCCAATACTCCTAATGCATACATTAGCATTCCTTGTTTTAGCATATCTATATCCATTTTTTCATCAAATCCATGAGGATTACCTCTAAACTCTTTAAAGTTTGGTCCAAATGCAACTGTATTTGGCATAAGTTTTGCATATGTTCCTCCTCCTAAAGCTACAGGTTTATCATCTCTATCTGTTACATCTTTAAAAACTTTTTGAAGTTTTTCAACTAGCGGATGCTCTTTAGGAAAATATAGAGGTTCATTATGATTTTCTTTTACAAACTCTACATTATTTTCTCTTCCTATTTTATCAAGTGTAGTATCTAACTGTTTTTCATCCGTAGTTACAGGATATCTAATGTTAAACTTAACATATATTGAAAAATTTTTTTCCTCGATTATCTTTACAATCCCACAACTTAAAGTTAAATCTCCTGTTTCTTCGTTTTTAGTTTTTATATTTAATCCACTTCCATCTGTTTCTACCCCAACAACTTTATCCATAAAATTAACAAATCTTTTTAAGGAATCTTCCTTAGATATAACACTATTTAGGAATCTAAATAGCCAAGTTATTGGATTCACGCCTCTTTGTGGAGAACTTGCATGAGCTGGTATTCCCTTACATGTAATTTCTAAATATCTCTCTTTTTCTAAAATTTCAAATTTGCATGGAGTATCTTTAAATTTTTCTAACTCTTTTAAAACCTTTTCAGATAAATCTTTTTTTAGAAATACCTTAGCCTCTTCAGGAACTACGTTTGATCTTGTTCCTCCAACTATATCTAATATTGAAGTCTTTTCTTTTATAAAACTATCTTTAAAAGAGAATGTGTAGATTCCTTTTTCTGAAAATACAACTGGAAACTGTCCATCTGGAGTAAAAGCATATTTTGGAGCTTTTTCTTTAGACAGATAATATTTTATATCCTCATCTCCGCTCTCTTCATTTGTCCCAAATATTATTCTAACTCTATGATTAAAAGTTGGAACACACTCTTTTAAAGCTTTCATTGAATGTAGCGCTGAGATTATTGGTCCTTTATTATCTAAGGCACCTCTTGAAATCATATTCTTTCCTATTATTTCTCCACTAAATGGTGGAACACTCCACTTTGAATGCTCTCCTTCTGGTACCACATCTATATGGCCTAAAACTCCTATATACTCTTCTCCCTCTCCAAACTCAGCATACCCAATATAGTTATCTAAATTTACAGTTTTAAACCCTAGATCTTTTGCTATTTTTAATGTTTCTTCCAATCCTTTTTTTAATCCTAAACCAAAGGGAGCACCAACGGTGCTCTCCTCTTTTACAGTTTTAATTTTAACAATCTTTTGTATATCTTTTAAAGTATCTTGGAAATGTTCATCTATATAGTGCTCTAGAGTTTTTCTAGTATTCAAACTACTCCTCGATTAATGAAAGAGCAAAATCTAAAATTTTATCCCCTTTCATCATTCCATAATCCATCATATTTATAACTTCAACTTTCTTTCCAACCTCTTGAGCTATTTTATTAAGCTCATCTTTTCTAAACTTAACTTGAGGTCCTAATAAAAATGTATCGTATTTATCTAAATTCTCTTGAAACATCTCTAATCCAACAGCTTTTATCTCTACAGGGATTCCTCTTTTTTCTGCTGACTCTAACATCTTTTTAACAACTATACTTGTTGACATCCCTGCTGAACAAAGTAGTAATATTTTTTTCATTATTTTGCCTCCTTCTCAAATGCCTCTACCGCATCCTCTTCGTATTTACTTGCTTTATCTAATATTCTTAAGAATGGTAGATATATTAGAGCTCCTAATATTAAGTTAACTATTTGAATAATAGCTCCTGACATATCTCCAACTGTTAAAAATCCACTAATTATTGCTGGTGTTGGCCATGGGAAAGCTACTCCTAAAGGTCTACTTACAAGCCCAATTGTCATTGCTAAATATTGAGTTGTAACAAATACTAACGGAATTATATTAAAAGGTATTAACATAATTGGGTTTAATATTATTGGCATTCCAAATAGAATTGGCTCATTTATATTAAATATCCCTGGGACAGCACTAATTGCTCCAACACTTTTTATATGTTTACTCTTTGCAAAAAGACCTATTGCCAAAAGTAGTGATAAAGTTGCTCCAGCTCCACCCATCCATATCATATCAAAGAATTGCTCTGTAATAACGTGTGGTAATGGTAATCCCTCTTTTAAAGCATTGATATTTTCAACTTGATTCTCTAACCAGAAAGGTCTTACAAATCCATTTACCATAGATCCACTATTTATACCAACTGACCACAGTATTGAAATTGAGAATACTGTTAATAGTGATCCAAAGAATGATGTTCCTAAAGCTCTTAATGGCATTGCTAAAACTTTATATACAAAATCATGAATTGTTCCATACTCAGTGTTCATCATACCTATTCTTAATAGTAATGCTAAAGATAATATAACTGTTCCTGGAATTAATGCTTCAAATGATTTTATAACTTCAGGTGGTACACCATCTGGCATCTTAATAAGAATCTTTTTATTTACAAAGAATCTAAATATATTAGCTGTAACTATACCTATTACCATAGCGATAAACATTCCTTTACTTCCAAGCCAGTTAAAGCTTAAAACAGAACCCATACCTTCAACTTCAGATAATGGTGTTAAAATTAAAAATGATGCTAGTGATAAAAGTCCAACAGCTACACTATCAAGTTGAAATTGATTAGCAAGTTGTTGAGCAACTAAAAATGCTACATAAACTCCTACCAATGAGAACGTTGCACTTACAGGAATATCTATTACATTTTTCCAATTTGCCCCAAATGTTTCTAACATAAACTTTTGATAAGCTGGTAATGGAAATGCTGATATCATTAAAAATATAGATCCAATCATTAAAAGAGGCATCATTAAAACGAATGCTCTTCTAATACCATTAATATGTTTATTTCTTCCAATCCAAGCTGCTACAGGAACTAGCTTTTCTTCTAAAATCTCAATTACTTTTGACATTTAAATCCCCCTTTGAATTCTCTCTTTATATGCTTTCATATACTCTTCAGATGCTACTTCTATCTTTATCTCTCCATTTTCTTGAGGAGTTGATATGTAAACTTGAGGTTTTTCTGTTTCTGTTCCAACACAGAATGTGAACTCAACATTTGTTCCTATTCCCCATTCACCTTTATTATTCATAGCTACAATTGATATCTCGCCAGCTTTTCCTCTTCTTTTTCTTAAAGTTTCAGAAAACTCATCAACAGCTTTTTGAGCAGCTTCCATTGGATGCTCTCCCTTTTTCATTCTCTGAACTACTTCATAAGAAAGACAGCCTTTCATTATATCTTCTCCAAGACCTGTTGCTGCTGCCCCTCCAATTTCATTATCAACATAAAAACCTGAACCTGAAACTGGTGAATCACCAACTCTTCCCTTTTTCTTCATAAAAAGTCCACTTGTTGAAGTTGCCACAGCCATATCTTCATCCTTATCTAAAGCTATCATACAAACAGTATCATGACCATCATATGGAGAAAGATTTTTTTCTTGTATCTCTTTAACTCTTAATTCCCAAGTCTTTTTAGCTCTTTCTGTTAACATATTTTGTCTTGCAAAGCCATTTTTATGAGCATATGACTCTGCTCCAGCTCCAACTAAAAATATGTTGTATCTATCCGCACTAAGTTTTCTTGCTATAGATATTGGATTTTTAAAATCCTTTATTGAAGCTACTGCTCCTATAGAAAGAGTTTTTCCATCCATAAATGCTGCATCTAATTCAACTTCACACTCTTCATTTGGAAGTCCTCCATAACCTACAGATTTATAAAATGGATAATCTTCTACAAATTTAACTGCTTCTTCCAAAGCATCTTGACATTTTCCACCGTTTTTTAACATCTCTGAACCTAAAGTTACTCCTTCAGAAGCCATTCTCCAAGTTGCTATCATACCCCATTTTTTTCTCATACTCTTATTCTCCTTTTAACTCTTTCAACTCTTTATGTACTTCAATTAGCTCTTCTACTAACTCTCTAGCTAATATTGCATTCATAAGATGATCTTGTGCATGAATCATAAGTAGATTTATCTCTACACCTTTTCCATCTGCTTCATTACATATAAGTTCAGTTTGTACACTATGAGCTGCATACATCCTTTCTTTTGCTTCATCTAGTAACTTTTTAGCATTTTCAAACTCCCCCTTCTTAGCTGCTCTTAAAGCTTCATAAGATAGAGCTCTACTCTCACCTGCATTTCCAACTATGGCCATTGCTATCGCTTCAATATCCATAAAAAACCTCCCGTATCATTTCATAGTTTAACTTTATACTAATTCTTTTTATTGGTCAAATGACATTTTTTCAGTGCGTATTTCGTTAATAACATTCATTTTTTATATATAAAATCTTGATTTTAACCTTTTTATAAGCTATGATTATATATAACGATATAAGATATTTTGATATATCGTTTTAAAAAAATATTTTTCATATTAAAAAAAATTTAAAAAAATTAGAAAAAAGGAGTTCAGAGTGGAAAATAAAAATATTTTTATTGAATTTTCTAAAAAACTGAGTAAAAAAGAGAGAGATTTTTTAAGATCAGTTGATATTAGCAGTAGCTCAGTTACTGTTCATTTAGAAACGCTTTATAAAATATTTGAAGTTAAAGAGGAGCCAAAAGTTATTGAATTAGAAAAACTTTTATTTAAGTTTTTTTCTAAAAATATAGTTATCACTGATTCAAATCTAAATTTAAAAAAAAGATTCAATATTCTAAATAGTTATTTTTTTGAAAAAGATTATGTTACCTTTGAATTTTCATCACATATTTTAAATGAAAAAATCAAAAAAATACTTAAATTTAAAGAGAGATACTCATACAGATTTTATCAAGAGATTCTAAACAGTGAAAAAAATATTTTAAATATCTCAATGAATAATTTAAGAGATATATTAGAGATACAAGAAACTTACGATAGATTCTATGACATTGAAAAAAATCTCTTAAAGCCTATTTTTAAAGACCTTACAACTATTGGGGAGTTAGATATTGAATATGAAAAGGATAAAGTTGGAGAGTATAAAAGTGCTAAAATTTTAGGAATTAAAATTATAAAAGATTATAAAAATAGTGAAACTAATGATGTTAAACCTGTTTTTACTTTAACCAAAACTTTTAAAAATCTTTTTGAACTTCATAGCGAACTTATGGAAATTTATAAAAAACTTAAAGGAGATTCATCATATATTTCTAACTATCATTTTAACTCAAAACTTTTAGTTAAAATATATAATATAAAAAATGATGAAACTTTAGTTTACACTTATAAAGAGTTTACATTTAAAATCTTATATAGAAAAGATCTACCTACAATTATTGAGATATTTGAAAATCTTGAGGATGAATAAAAATAGAGAGCTTTCACTCTCTATTTTTATTTCTAATTTTATCTATTCCATCTGATAAAATTTCTATTCCTTTTACCACATGTATTCCAGAAGATATATAATTTAGTGGTATCACTATAAAGTTGTTATTTTTAACAGCTTCTAACATTTTTATTGGTGATCTATTTTTTAAAAACTCTATTTTCTCTTCTGAGCTGGCATTGTCATAATCAATAATCACAATTACTTCTGGATTAGAATCTATTATCTTTTCCCACTGACCACTCCCAAATCCAAAGCTAGTTTCTTTGTATATATTTTCTCCACCTGCTATCTCTATTAAAGTATTTCCTATAGCACCACCACCAACTACATAAGGAAAATCTTCTTTTCCATCATAACCAAAAACTTTTAATTTTTTCTTATAAATATTTTTATTTTTAATTAATTCTACCTGCTTTTTTAGTTTCTCTATCAATGCTCTTGCATTAGTTTCTACGTTAAATTTTTTACCAAAAAACAATATATCTTCATATAAACTTTCTAAACTATTACTTTCTAAAGTTTTAGGTATATATACCTCAACTCCATTTTTTTCTAGCTCTTCAACTTCACCTAAATTTTTCTTAGTAGATATTGATTTCCAGCCTGTTAAAAAATTTGGATTTAATTCATAAAATTGCTCTTTTGTTGGAGAGCGTTTTGAGAGCTCTGGAATTTTTTCAAATTGCTCTTTTAATTCTGGAGCAATTTCATTCCATAAGTTTGCTGTTCCTACTAACTGTTTTTCAGCTCCAATTGTCAATAAAATCTCAGTTGTAAATTGAGCTGTTGAAACTCCTCTAACATCACTAGCATAGATATTTAATCCTAATAAAATAGTCACTAACATAGATATTTTCATATAAATCTCCCCCATGAAATCTGCTTTACGTTAATAATCTATTCATTATCACTATTTTATTTCCTTTTTGAATTTTTAAACACTTATCCTCTTAGCATTTTCAAGTATATTTATAAATTTTATATGTTTTTTTAAAACTTTTATATTGACATCAGTACATATTGTATGTAATAATCATTTTATATTCTTCCTTGCATACGTATGCAAGAATAAAGGAGGAGCTTTTATGAAAAAAAATAAGCTTACAATGAAGCAAATTGGTGATTTGCTTGGAGTTTCTCAATCAACTGTTTCTAGAGTTATAAATAATCATCCAAATATAAAAAAAGAAGTTAGAGACCGCGTTTTAAAATTTATAGATGAAAATGAATTTCTTCCTGATTATAGTGCTCAGATTTTACGTGGAGAGAAATCAAAAATATTAGGTTTACTCACTGTTGATTTTAAAAATCAATACTATCTAGAAATAGTAAATCATGTGGAAAAAATAGCTAGAAAACAGGGATATTCTATTATTGTCATGAACTCTGAACGTTCTCATATTTTAGAAAAAAAACATATTATTGAACTTCAAAAAAGAGGTGTTGATGGAATTGTAGCCTGTCCTGTTTATAAAGACAATATGTCTTTTATTAAAAAATTAGGCATTCCTTTTGTTGTTGTTAATGAAATTTTAAAAGACTATGACAGTTTCTCTACTTCGCTTTTTAAAGGTGGAGAAATTGCAGCTGATTTTCTTATTAATAAAGGTCATTGTAATGTTGGTTACATTGGTGAATATCCCTCCCTTAAATTTGATGGCTTTAAGAGTCGATATATCTCTAATATAGATGAGTGTAATTTTTTTGCTAATTTAGATTCAAACTTCATAGATGATTTAGAAAGTTTTATAAAAAATAAAGGGGTTCAATGTTCTGCTTATTTTTTATCTAGTGACTTTATGGCATTGCATTTTCTAAAAATTTTAAAAAAGTTAAAAATCGATTATTCCAACATTGAATTTATAGGTTTTGACAATACACTTTTATCTGAGGCTCTGAATATTTCTAGTATTGAACAGCCCATGGAAAAAATGATTGAATTATCTTTAAATACTTTAACAAAAAAAATAAATGGTGCTTGTAAGGATGAAAATAAGGTATTAAATATTGAATTAGATCCAACTCTTCTAATTCGAAATTAATATATATTTTAAAACACGGAGGGTATTTATGAAATCAAAAAGAACACCAACAAATTTTGAAGCTTTTCTACCAATAATAATTATGGCTTTAATGGTATTAGTGGGGAATATCATTATGGGAATAAGATTAGAGTTTTTATTGATTGTTGCTTCTATTTTTTCTGCAATTATTGCTATTAGGGTAGGAGTATCTTGGGATGAAATGATGAGCGCTTATACAAAAAAGTTTTCAGATGCTTTTCCTGCCATTCTTATTCTTATTGCTATTGGTGGTGTAGTTGGAACTTGGATGTTCAGTGGAACTGTTCCAATGATGATTTATTACGGTCTTAAATTTTTAAATCCAAAATTTGTAGTTGTTACTGCATTTTTAGTTACTGCACTAGTTTCAACATTCACAGGAACAAGTTGGGGGTCTGCTGCTACTTCTGGAGTTGCTTTTATGGGTATTGCTCAAAGTATGGGAATTCCTTTACCTGTTGTAGCTGGAGCTATTGTATCTGGTGCTTTTTTCGGAGATAAGGTTTCTCCTGTTTCTGATACTACAAACTTAAGTGCTATGTCTTCAGAAATAACTGTTTATGAGCATATTAAAGGTATGTTACCAAATGTGGTTATATCTGGTGCTCTATCTCTAATAGCTTTTACAATTGTAGGATCATACTATTTTAATGGTAACTCTGAACTTACAGATACAACTTTAAAAATAATGTCTGATTTAAACTCTATCTATAACTTTAACATTTCTATGTTAATACCACCTATTATTGTTTTTGGTGGAGGATATTTTGGTATTTCACCACTTCTTTTAATGCTTGGTTCATCTATTACAGCCATGTTAATTGGTGTATTTAGCAATGGATTTTTATTTAATGATGCAGCTAATGCTTTAATATCAGGTTTTAATATTAGTATGGCTGAAAGTGTTGGAATCAATGTAGTTGATATAACTCCTAGATTACTTGGACTTTTAAATCGTGGTGGTTTTGCATCAATGATGGGTGGAGCTGTTTTATTCTGTTTCTTAGCTATGCCATTTGGATCTTTCATGGAAGTATCTGGAGCTTTAGATAAGGTAGTTCAACAGATGAGTAAAGCTATCACTGGTGTATTTAGTCTTACTACTGTCACTTTTTTCACTGGTGGTATTATGAATGGTATTACTGGAAATGGTCAATTCTCTATAATGACTACGGGACAATTATTTAAAGAAAGCTTTAAAAAACAAGGTGTTCCTCTTTCAGTTCTATCTAGAACAATGGAAAATAGTATGACTTTATTAGAAAGTCTTTTACCTTGGCATGTTACAGCTATATATATGTCTACTACTTTAGGAGTGTTCACCACAGAATATGTTAAATGGAGTTTCTTTAATATATTTGGTATATTTGTTTTCTTTATTCAAACATATATGCTTTCTAGAAAACTTAATAAATCTAATACAAGTAGCATCTCTGAATACGAAACTGCTGCTAATGAAACTATCTAATAACGAAGATTACTTTAAATAAGGAGACTATCATGAAAAATAATTTAGAAACAATACTTGCTCACTATGGAGAAGAAAGAGATAAACATAATGGAGCTATTGTTCCACCAATCTATCAAAATACTCTATTTGCTTTTGAAAGTTGGGATCATATTGACAATGCTTTTTCTGATCCTATAAACAACAATATATATACTAGAGGTAACAACCCTTCAGTTTCTATTGTTGAAAAAAAATTAGCCAAAATTGCTGGTGGAGAAAAAGCTAGACTTTTCTCTTCTGGAATGGCCGCTATTTCAAGTGCTATTATGAGTTGTGTTAAAGCTAATTGTCATGTGATTACTTTAAGAAATATCTACGGTCCTGCTATGAATTTTTTAGATAACTACTTAAGAGACAAATTTAATGTAGATGTAACTTTTGTAAGTGGAGAATCTGTAGAAGAGATTGAAAATGCTATAAAGGAAAATACTACTCTTATCTATTTAGAATCACCGTCATCAGCTATATTTTCTATGCAAAATTTAAAAGCTATAGCTGATTTAGCTAAAAAACACAATATTAAAACTATAGTGGATAACACTTGGGCAACTCCTATATTTCAAAAGCCTTTAGAGTTAGGAATTGATTTAGAGGTACATTCATGCTCTAAATATTTAGGAGGACACAGTGATATTATAGCTGGTGTTATTATTGGTTCAGCTAAAGATATTGATAGCATCTATCAAAATGAATTTCTTTTATTTGGTGCTAAAATGGCTCCATTTGAAGCATGGTTACTTATGAGAAGTTTAAGAACACTACCTATGAGAATGGAAAAACATCAAAATAATGCTTTAAAAGTTGCTAGCTTCTTAGAAAATCACCCTAAGATAAAATCAGTAAACTATCCTGGATTGAAATCTCACCCTCAATTTGAACTTGGAAAAGAGCAAATGAAAGGTTACAGTGGACTTATGAGTTTTGTTATAGATTCAGAGGAATTAGGAGATATTAAAAACTTTGTTAACGCTTTAGAACACTTTAGTATTGGAGTTAGCTGGGGAGGACATGAGTCTCTTATTCACGCTCCTGCTATAAGCTATCTAAAAGAGATGAGTCCTGAGCAATTTAAATCAACTGGTTTATCTCTTGGAGTAATGAGAGTTTCTATTGGATTAGAGCATGTTGATGATCTTATTGATGATTTGAATAAAGCTTTAACAAATATTAAATAAAAAATTAAGGGGTTAACCAAAATGGCTAACCCCTATTTTTAATTAAATCTATTTAAATACTCATCCATATAAACAACATTTCCATTAACTCTAGAGTCTTCCGCTGCAAAAGCCATTATATGACTTTCTAAAGATGTTCTTGGATTAGTTCTAGAATCCTCTTGTCTTCCTAAACAAAGGTTTATAAAATCATTCATAAGTCCTGTATCTCCTCCTCCATGTCCACCTTCTAAAACATCTGGAATAACCTCTGTTTTCTTTCCATTTGCAAAACGTCCTTCACCTTTTCCAAACTCATAAACTTCTATATGGTTTTTTGCATCATTTCCTCTTATTTCGCCTTTAGTTCCCATAATTTTTATTGTTCTACAAACTTCATCTGTAAAAGCACATAGATTAAAAGTTACATTTACTCCATTTTCAAATTCAATTATAGAAACCATATTATCTACAACATTATTATCACATTTATAAACACATCTTCCATATTGATTGTGTTCTAAAGATTTTGTTAAAGCTTCCTCTGTTTGTATTTCACTAGCAACTAAAGTTGGCCAAGCTCCAATATTATTATAATATATTTTTTTCGGTGAATATATGCAACTGTCTATATATTTACACTCTAAACATCTATCTGCTGAACCTTCTGGAGCATTTTCTTTTCTAAAATATTTTAAATTTCCAAAAGAAGCTATTTTTTTGCAAGGATTACCATTTAAAAGCCAAGATAGAATATCTAAATCATGACAACTTTTTTGTAAAATAAGAGGACTTGTTTCATCTGAATTTCTCCAGTTACCTCTAACAAAACTATGTGCAAAGTGGAAGTTTCCTATATTTTCATTATGTTGTATATCTACAACCTCTCCAATTACTCCACTATCTATTAACTCTTTTAATTTACTAAAAAATGGTGTGTATCTAAGAACATGGCAAACCATAACTTTAACTCCATATTTTTCAGCCATTTTAACTATATCAATACACTCTTCAACCCTGTTTGACATTGGCTTTTCTAAAAGAATATCATAGCCTTTTTTCATAGCAAGCTCCATAGGTTCAAAGTGCATATCATCACCTGTTGCTAATATTACAGCATCACAAAATTTATCTTTTTCTAAAAAATCCTCCCAAGAATTAAATACATACTCTGGTAGAATCCCATGAGTTTTTATCATTTGATCTCTTTTTATAGGATTTGGTTCTGCTACAGCAACAATCTCTGCTTCATCACTATTTTTTAAAATAAAATTAGCATAAACATCCTTTCCCCTATTTCCTGCTCCTATTACACCGATTCTTAACATAAAACATCCTCCTATTTTTGAATACGTATACATTTATTTTTAATGTGAGTATAGTACATGATTTTTAAAATGTCAAATTTTTTTCATAAAAATTTGCTTATAACAATTTTATAGAGTATTATTTTTTATATATAGTTTAAATTTATAAGGAGGATAGATGAAAAATAAACGAATGACTATGACAGAACTAGCTAATTTAATTGGTGTATCTCAAGCTACAGTATCAAGAGCTATTAACCAACCTGAAAAAGTTAAGCCTGAAGTAAGAGAAAAAATTCAATATTTTATAGATAAATACAAATTTATTCCAAATGAAAATGCAAAAACTATGAGAGGAGTAGGCAGTAAAATTCTAGGTTTTATTGTTTTTAGTTTTTCTAACTATTACTATTTAGATATGATTAAATATGCAGAAAAAGTTGCTAGAGAAAAGGGATATAGTCTTCTTGTTATGAATTCTGAAAAAAATGCTGATTTTGAATTAGACCACATAAAAATGATGTTAGCTAGAAATGTAGAAGGAATACTTATAGCTCCTGTAGATGAACAAAATCTTGATTTTTTAGAAACTACTGGTGTGCCATTTGTAGCTTTAAATGAAGATTTTCCTGGACATAATTATGTTACAACCTCTCTTGTTGAAGGGGGAGAAATTGCATGCCAACATCTAATTGATCAAGGTCATAAAAATATAGGTTATATTGGAGGAGATCACAAAAAATATAATCCAAAACTTGATGGAGTAAAGAAAAAATTAAAAGAACATAATTTAATTTTTAAGCCTGATTTTTTTATAAAAGTTAATACGGTAACCCTTTCAGAAGAGGATATAGAGTTCGTTTTAAAAGAACGAAAACTTCCTTGTACTGCATATATTGCATCTAATGATGAAGTAGCCTGCTTATTTATGAAAAAAATTAATGAATTTGGTTATAAAATTCCTGAAGATATTGCCTTAGTTGGATTTGATAACACTATTGTTTCTAAACTTCTTAATATCACAAGTATTACTCAACCTACAGAAGCTATGGTTAAAGCTGGAATTGAAATGGTTTTAAATAAAGAAAAGATAAAAAAAACACTCCAACTTTCTCCTGGAATTGAAATACGAAATAGTAGTTTAAAATAAATTTGACAAATTTTAATCTATGAGGTATATTTTATCAAATAATTATGAATACGTATACAAATTTTAAGGGGGTATTATGAAAAAATTTATTTTATCATTATTAAGTTTAGGTCTTTTAGCTTCTTTTACAGGTTGTGGTAGTGATGAAAAATCCACTACTAATAAAGAAAAAGTTTTAAAGCTTGCTCTTTGGGACGCCAATCAAAAACCTGTTATAGAAAGTATGATTAGTAATTTTGAAAAAGAAAACCCTGGTGTAAAAGTCGTTGTAGAAATCACACCATTCTCTCAGTATTGGACTAAGCTTGAAACTGCTGCTACTGGCGGACAACTTCAAGATATTTTTTGGATTAATGCTCCGAACTTTACAAAATATGCCAAAGCAAATATGATTCTTCCTATTCAAGACTTAGCGGATAATAAAGCTATAAATACCGAAGCTTTTCCTGAAGGTATGATTAAAATGTATACTTACGACAATAAACTTATGGCTGCACCAAAAGATATTGATACTACTGCTCTTTGGTATAATAAAGAACTTTTTGATTCTTTACAATTACAATATCCTAATGATAATTGGACTTGGGATGATATGATTACAACTGCTAAAGAAATTAAAAATAAAACTGGAAATTATGGTTTAGCTCTAGGTTTTTCTGGACAAGAAGACTATTATGAAATAATATCTCAATTTGGAGGAAGAGTAATATCTCCTGATAAAAAAACTAGCGGTTTTTCAGATTCTAACACTATAGCTGCAGTAAAAGAGATAAAGCAACTTCTTGATGAAAAAGTTATTCCTAGTCTTGGTGAGATTGCAGACACTAGATCTTCTGATCTTTTCCAATCTCAAAAGGTTGCTATGACATACTCTGGATCTTGGATGGTTAAACAGTATATGAAAAATGAGATTATAAAAGATAAAGTTGATTTAGCAAAATTACCTTTAAAAACTAAGGATGCTGCTATTATCCATGGACTTGGATATGCAATCTACTCTCAAACTAAACATCCTGAAGAAGCTAAAAAATTAGTTGCATATTTATCTACTAAGGATTCACATGATATTCAAGCTAAAAGTGGTATAGTTATTCCTGCTTATATCGAATCACAAGAAATTTGGACAGATTCATACCCTAATCTAAACTTACATGGTTATTCTAATATGCTACCTAACGGAATTGAATACCCAGCATCTTTAAATACTGGTAAATGGGAGGATGTTATGAATGAATACCTTAATAAAGTTTGGATGGGAGAGTTAACACCTGAAAAAGCTTGTGAAATCATAAATGAAAAAATGAATTCTATTTTAAAAGAGGAAGCTTAATTATGAGGAAGGATAAATTTCAAAATAGTATGTGGGCATATCTTATGATTGCCCCTTTAGTTCTTGGAATTGGAATTTTTTATATATTTCCATTTTTTCAAAACTTATATTTTAGTTTGACTAATCTTGGTGCCTTTGGACAATTTAAGTTTATTGGTTTTAAAAATTACGAAAAATTAATATATGATCCTAAAATGTATCAAGCTTTAAAAAATACCTTTGTATATGTTTTATTTTCTGTTCCTTTGGGAATAACTTGCTCCACTTTAGTTGCAACCATGTTAAATAGCAAAATTAAAGGTCTTACTATTTATAGAGTTTTGTATTTTTTACCTGCTGTTACAATGCCTACTGCTATAGCTATGGTTTGGAGATGGATGTACAATAAAGAGTTTGGTATTTTAAATCAATTTTTAAGTAATTTTGGATTTGAGCCTAGAGCTTGGTTATCAGATCCTCAAACAGCTTTATATGCCGTTATAGTTGTTGCTATCTGGTCAAATATAGGCTATAACATGGTTATACTTCTTGCTGGTTTACAAGGTATTCCAAAAATGTATTATGAAGCTGCAAAAATAGATGGCGCTGGTCCTGTTACTTGCTTTTTTAAAATAACTTTACCTTTACTTAGTCCATCGTTATTCTTTGTTACTGTAATGTCTTTTATTAATTCTTTCCAAATATTTGACTTAGTTTTTATGATGGTAAATCGAACTAACCCAGCTTTTGAAAGTAGTATGACTATAGTTTACTTCTTCTATACAAACGCTTTCCAAATGTCTGAAAGAGGTTATGCAGCAGCTATTGCCGTAGTTTTATTTATCATTATTATGATTTTTACTTGGATTCAGCTTAAACTACAAAAAAAGCTAGTTAATTATTAGGAGGATAATATGGAGGACAAAAAAGGAAAAGTTTTTTTACACATCGTTCTTATAACTGGAGTTATCTTTACTTTAATCCCTTTTATTTGGATGTTTCCAACCTCTGTTAAAACTTTAGGAGAAAGTATACAAGTTCCACCAGTTATATTTCCTTCTGAATTTAAATGGAGTAACTATAAAGATGTTATGGCTACTATGCCTTTCATGAAATTTTACTATAATACAATTGTTTATACAGTAATTAGAACGATTGGACAAATTGTATTTTGTTCTATGGCTGCATATGCTTTTGCTAGAATTGAGTTCCCATTTAGAAATACAATATTTTTATTATTATTAGCTGTTTTAATGGTTCCTGGACAGATTTTTTTATTACCACAGTATATGATAATTCAAAAATTAGGTTTATTAAATACTTTAAGTGGTCTTATTATTCCAGGATTATTCAGTTCTTTTGGAACCTTTTTAATGAGACAATTTTTTATGACTCTTCCTAAAGAATTAGAAGAAGCTGCAATTATAGATGGATGTAATCATTTCCAAATCTATTATAAAATTATGTTACCTCTTGTTAAGCCTGGTATCGTAGCTTTAATTATAATAACAGCTCTTGCTAGCTGGAATCAACTTATGTGGCCTCTTATCGTTAATACTTCTACTGATAAGATAACGCTTTCTGCCGGTCTTGCTGCTCTATCTGGGCAACACGGAACTGATTATCCTTTAGCTATGGCTGGAGCAATTTTAGGAGTTTTACCTATGTTAATTATGTTTATAATATTCCAAAAGAAATTTATTGAAGGAATGGCATCAACTGGTATTAAATAAAATTCAAATGAATAATAAAAATGGAGAAGTTTTCACTTCTCCATTTTCTTTTACTCTTTAACAGCTCCTGCTACTATTCCTGATAAAATCTTCTTCTTAAATATCAAATACATTATAACTGTTGGTAACATAACTATTACTATTGCAGCTGATAACTTAGCCCATGAACCGCTACGTCCTACATAGTTCATTAACATTGTTGTAAGCGTTGCATTAGCAGCACTTGGCATATACAGATACGGTGTAAACATATCATTTAATACATCTACAGATTTTAAGATTATAAGTGTAGCTGTTGCTGGTAAAATCAGTGGAAATATAACTTTCCAATATATTTTAAAATATGAACATCCATCAATTCTTGCACTTTCATCTAAAGAGTATGGAATCTGATCTATAAACTGTTTATACACATATATTTGAAGTATATCTGTTGATATATAGATTACCATTGGTGCTAGTAGTGTATCATATATTCCAAGTCTTCCAATTACTCCAAATCTTGTTATCTCAGCAATAAAGCTAGGTATTAGCATTGAAAAACTAAATAAAAAGAAGTATACCTTTTTAAGTTTAAACTCAAATCTACTTAAAGAGTAAGCAACCATACTACTTAAAATAACATTCACTGTTATTGTTCCTAAAACTAAAAGCATTGAGTTTTTAAACCCTGTTAAAACATTTCCATTTTTAAAAACCTCTTTGTAGTTATCTAGTGAAAATGGTGCTGGTAAAGATAGATGATACCCTTGAGCTATCTGCTCTGGAGTTTTAAAAGATGATAATATCACTAAAAGTAAGGGAACTAAAACTATCAAAGTTATAACTACAAAAACTGTGTGATTTAGAACATTAAACAGTAACTCGCTCGTCTTTTTCTTTTTCAAACTTTTCCCCCTCCTTTTCCATTGCCATCTCAACTTTTAATTCCTCTTTTTTAAAAAATCCTTTTACTTTATTTAGCTTACCTCTAAACTTTTCAGGCTCTAAAACTAAACCTTGAACTATTGATATAACTATTATTGCAACTATTAAAACTATAGCCATTGCACAAGCTAAACCAAAGTTACTAAACTCAAAGGCTGTTTTTACTGTATGAAGAGCAAATGTTGTACTGCTCGTTCCTGGACCTCCACTTGTCATAACAAATGGAATATCAAAAACCATAAGTGCTCCTCTTACATTTAAAAATAGTACTATACTAAGAATCGATTTCATATTAGGTATTATTATTTTTACAAATTGCTGTAATACTGAGGCTCCATCAATTAATGCAGCCTCTAGCATATCCTTATTTATTGATTGAAGTCCAGCTAAGAAAAGTATTATATGGACTCCTGTAAATCTCCAAAGAGAAACTACAACTAATGAATAGTTTACAATTTTAGGATCACTTAACCATCTAATTTTTCCAATGCTTCCAAGAGCTAAAAGTCCATTTAATACTCCATCCTCAGAACTATATAAAAATGAAAACATATAGGCTATTGCAACTCCATTTATTATATATGGCATAAAAACTATAGTTTTAAAAAATTCACTTTTTTTAATATATCTATCTAAAAGCATTGCTAAATACATCTCTATTGGAATAAAAAGAAGATGTAGCATAAAATATAAATTATTATTTTTTAAACTTTGCCAAATATCTTTTCTTTGAAATACTTGAGTATAATTTTTTAACCCAACGTAGTTATAACTAGGATTTATTCCATCCCAATCAGTAAAACTTATTAGAGCTAGTTTAAATCCTGGATAAAGAACAAATACAAATAGCAATATAGTTGGTATTGCTAAAAAACATGCTAATAATATACTTCTTTGTGTTTTATCTTTCATATTTTACTCCTAACAACTACTTTGTATTTTCTTGAGCTTCTGTCCATCTTTTGTTAAACTCATTCATATACTCTGTAAAATTAACTCCTTGAATCATCTCTTGTCCCATTCTCTTAACATCAAAAGAGATATAATTAGCTATTTTTCTAAACTTCTCATCTCCACCTTTTTGAAGTACAACCTCTGGATTTGGAATATTTGCTATAGCTACATTAAACATACTCTCTCTACCTTTCACTCCCTCTACAGCTGGCAACACATTCATATATGTTACATACTCTTTATAGTAGTCACTTGTAAAGAACCAATCTAAGAACTTTTTAGCTTCATCTGCATTTTTACTATATTTTGGAATTGATAAAAATACCTCAGCTGAAACTAAATATCTAAATGGATCCTCTTTTGTTTCACGAGCTGGCAGTACAAATACCCCTATATCCTCTAATGTTTCTTTAGGCATATCTTTTTCTAAGTCCATATAAAACCATTGTCCTGATGCTAACATAGCCGCTTTTTTAGAAGCAAACATACTTTTTTCCTGATCCCAACCATATCCTAATGGATCCTCTCCAAAAGGTTTTGTGTTATAGTATTTATCTAACATATCATAAGCTACATAAAATGGTTTTCCTGGTGAAAACGGATCTTTTTCCACAGCCATTTTACTTAAAATATCATTACCTCCAGGCACTAAAAATGGCATAAACTCATTAAATGGATATGTTGTCCAAGAATCTTTTGCTCCTAGAGCCATTGGAATATAGCTGCCGTTGTCTTTTATCTTTGTTGAAAGTGCAACAAACTCTCCCCAAGTTGTAGGTATTTCAAGTCCTAACTCATTAAATACACTTTTTCTATAATAAACAAACTCATTAAAACCATACATTGGTAATCCGTATATATTTCCATCAATTTCAAAATCCTTAGCAAACTTATTTACTTTTGCAGCTTCTGTTTCGTTTAAAGGAAGCAGTACACTTTTAAAACTTTCCATAGTTACAACTCTCACTGGGAAAATATCTGGTAGCTTCTGTGCTGAGTTTCTTATTTTCATTGTATTGTCATACTCAGTTGCAGGTATTTTCTCCATTTTTATTGTTACATTTGGAGCTATCTTTTGATATGCTTCTGCTAGACTATTTGTATCCATCATATACTCTTCCCCAGTTCCAGAATATGTTACAAAAGTCAGCTCAATTTTTTTATCCTCTACTTTAGCTACCTCTTTCTTTTCCCCATCACCACAAGCAGCCATAAATAACATTGTTCCCACTCCTAAAACCTTTAAATATCTTTTCATTTTTTTACCCTCCTTAAAAAAGTTTAGCTTCTGCAAAAAGTTCCATAACTTCACCATTATTATGAAGTTCAAAAACAACAATTTCGTTCTCTCCCTCTTTTAAAAGAGGTGATGGAACATAAAGTCTCTTTTGAGGTCCCTCACTCCAGTATCTTCCTAGGTTAAATCCATTTATATATACAACACCCTTTTCCCATCCTGTAAAATCTAAGAAAGTATCTCCAATCTCAGATACATTAAAAGTTCCTTTAAAGAATCTTGGGTGATTTTCAACATCTTTAATATTCTCTTCAAAATTTAAACTAGATATATCATCTAGTGGTATTGTGTAAATTTCCCAGTTAAATAAAAACTGTCTATCAAGTCTAACTCCCTCTGTTATACCTTTACTATCTTTTAATAGAGGCCCATAGTTGATTCTTCCCATATTCTCAACTAGAATCTCCAATGTTGACTCCTCTTTTTCACAGTTTAGTATTATTTCCTGTTTGGAATTTCTATCAATAACTCCTTTAAACTCCCCGTTTAAATAGATTAGAGCTCTATCTCTAACCTCTTGTAAAGTAAGTGGCATATTTTCAATAATTCCTTTAACTTTTGTCTTATAAAGTATAAAACCATAATCTTGGTCTAACTCCTCCATAGTTTTTACATATGGTGAAGTATAGTGTTTAGATAGTATATTTAAATTATTCCAAAGAGATGCACTTTTTTTAAACTCTACTTTTCCATAAGCTATTTTTTTTGAATCTTTTATTTCATACTCTTTGTAATTTTTATGTTTTTTAATATTTATTTTTCCTTTTAATCCATCAATAGTGTCCTTTACTAAATGGTATTTTTTAGTTAAATCTCCAGCTTCAGTTAAAAGAGCATCATAATCATAGCTTGTTACTGTACAACGTTGCTCATCATGATAGTTTGCTCCGTTCATAAAGCCAAAGTTAGTTCCTCCATGGAACATATAGAAGTTTACAGAGATATTGTTTTCCAACATATACTTAAACTCTTCTGCTACCTCTTCACCCTTTCTAGTTATATGCTCTTGCCCCCAATGATCAAACCATCCAATCCAAAACTCCATAACCATCTTAGGCATATTACTTTGATATTTTTTAAATAGTTCAAATGATTCCTCTGTCTTTGAACCAAAATTTATTGTTTTCCAAATATGTGGTAGTGTTCCTCCAGATAACATCCAATGAGTTGGTCCATCTGAAGTAAACAGTGGCACACTAACGCCTCTTTTTATTAAAGCCTCTTCTATATAACTTAAATACTTATGGTCATTTCCATAACTTCCATACTCATTTTCAATTTGAACAGCTATTATAGGGCCTCCATTTGTAGAAAGGTGTTTCGTAAACTTAGGAACTAAAGTATCATAATATCTATCAACTTTCTCCATATAAGTTAAATCCATAGTACGAAGTCTTATACCTGGATATTTTAACAACCATGATGGTAGTCCTCCAAACTCCCATTCAGCACATATATATGGAGATGGTCTTAAAATAACATAAAGTCCCACTTCATCAGCTAAAGTTATAAATCTTTCAAGGTCTAGTATGCCTGAAAAGTTATACTCTCCCTCTTTAGGTTCATGAAGATTCCAAGGTACGTAAGTCTCTACACAGTTAAAACCTGCTGATGCTATTTTCTCAAGTTTATCCTTCCACTGCTCAGGTAAAGTTCTAAAGTAATGCATCGCTCCAGATATAATAAGAGTTTTCTCTCCATCTATCTCTATATGTTCCTCTACAAATTTCATTTCTCCTCCCTATTTTCACTACTCTATTTTTTAAAATTATGTTTTATTTCAAACCTTTTTTAACTGAATACCTTCTATAAAAAACTATATTTTTCAAGAATACGTATTCTTGATATGAGTTTATTCTATGAATCTCTTTTTGTCAAGATTAATATTTAATAAAAAAAATTGTTTGACAAATTTAGAAAAAAATACTTTAATTGAGTTCTTAATACTTTTGAAAGGTGGTTCTATGAAAAAAACTTTAACTATGAAAGATATAGCAAAATTAGCTGGTGTTTCTCAACCCACTGTCTCAAGAGTGGTCAATGGAAATCCAACTGTAGACCCTGAAGTTCGGGCTCGTGTTGAAAAAATAATTTTAGATGAAGGTTTTAAACCAAACTCTAGTGCTAAAACTTTAAGAAGTAGCTCTTCTAAAATAATTGGAGTTATACTTTTTGATCTATCTAACTACTATTACTTAGAGATGATTAGATATGTTGAAAAAGCAGCTAGAGAAAATGGCTACACAGTTATCATCCTCAATTCTGGGGGAGATAAAACTTTGGAAAAAGAGCATATTTTAAATTTACAAGCTCGAAATGTAGATGGAATTATCATTGCTCCTGTAGCAAAAGAAAATCTTGAATTTTTAAAAAAACAAAATGAAAATTTCGTAATTGTAGATTGCAGTCTGCCTAACTATCCATGTGTTTATACTTCTCTTCTTCAAGGTGGAAAAATTGCTACAGAACATCTTTATAATTTAAATCACAGAAAAATAGGTTTTATTGGAGCTGATAAAAAAAATATAAAACTTTTAGGAATAAAAGAGTTTTTCTCTGAAAAGAGTTTAAAATTTTCAAATGAATGGTTTATAGAAACTGATGTAACTAATAGTAATCTTGATAATTTATCTTCAAAGCTAAACTCCTTAAAAGATTTTCCCACAGCTTTTATTACGTCTAATGATGTTATTGCTTTAAATTTAATAAAAGAACTTGGAAAAAAAGGGTTATCTATTCCTGAAGATATATCTATTTTAAGTTTTGATGACACTATCATATCCACAGCTTTAAATATTACAAGTATTAGACATCCTGTGGATTTAATGATGGAAGATGCCATTGACTATCTTTTAAATGGAAATAAAACTCTTATACAAAAAAGTCTTGATCCTATTTTAATTAAAAGATCTAGTTGCCATTATAATTTGAAATAAAAATTCAAATTATATAAAGTTATTGAAATTTTATACAACTTTTTTGTCACTTTTTTTCAAATTGATATTTTTTCATAACAATCGTATAATATTATACAAGATTATTAATACAAATAAAAACAATATAATATTTATACATATTTTAGGAGGATACAATTGAGAAAATTAAAAATGCTTATACTTGCTGCTACACTAAGTTTCACTGCTTTTGCTGGTTTAGTTAATGGGAAAATGACAAAAATAAGATCTTATGAAAAAGGGAACCAAATTAGCTTCGAATCTAAAATACCTAATGTAACTTTCAAAGTTAAAAAAGTAGATATTTTTAAAGCTATGACAAGATATGGAAAGGTTATGTCAGTTGCTGATTTTGAAAGAAATGGAATTATTTTAGATGTTGATAGAAAAGTAGTTGTTACTTTAGATAGAAAAGGTGACGGACTTTGGATTAAATCTAAAAACAACTCAATGTTCGTAACTGAAAGAGAGTTAGACAAAATAAGAAGATAATTAATAAGACTGAACTTTATACGTTCAGTCTTTTTTTATTATTTTCTCTTTTGAAATTTTATAACATTTTTTTAGTCTTTAATTTCAAATTGATATTTTTTTCTCATACATATATAATAAATATCATCACTACAGAGATATTTATACATTAATTATAGAGAATTTTAGGAGGATACAAATTGAGAAAATTAAAAATGCTTGCATTAGCTACTACTTTAAGTTTAACAGCTTTAGCTGGTTCAGTTAATGGAAAGATTACAAAAATTAGAGCTTATGAAAAAGGGAACCAGGTTAGTTTTGAATCAAGAATTCCTAACTTAACTTTTAAAGTTAGAAAAACTGATATATTTAAAGCTATGACTAGAAAAGGAAAGATTATGTCTGTTGCAGATCTTGAAAAAAATGGTGTCATCCTTGATATTGATAGACAAGTTGTAGTTACTTTAGATAGAGTTGGAGATGGTTTATATATAAAAACTAAAAACAACACAATGTTTGTATCTGAAAAAGAGTTAGACAAAATAAAAAAATAGTTATTTGAGCCTTTAGGCTCATTTTTTTTTGTTTGTATATATTTAGACTTTAATGTAAAATATACATTATTACATAATGTCATAACAATATTTAGAAAGGTGGAAAAATGTTTTTAAATAAAAAGTCTCTACATATACTAAGTCTATTTTTTTCTTTAAACAAATTTAGTTATTCTGATTTAGAAAAAATATTACACATAAAAAAACGTTCCATTGATAATAATATCAATATTATCAATGATTTTTTGGCTCTTAATAAGATTCAAGGAATTCAAAAAATAAAAGATTTATTCTTTTTAGATTCCTCTTCTATCAATAAGATTAAAGAGATTTTACAATTTGCTCCATTATCAGTTACTGAAAGAAAAGATTATCTTTTATTGCAACTTTTTTTTGAAAATACTCTTAATCTAAATATTAATACAGATATTATTCAAACTACTAGAAGAACCCTTAATTACGATTTAAGAGATATAAAACTTTACTTAGAATCAGAGGGTATAAAGATAGAAAGTATTTCTGGAAAAGGTATCTTCTTAAGAGGAAATGAAGCTAAAATAAGAGAAATTTTTTCTATTTATTTAAGTAAATACTTAATTAATAAAAATATCAATCACAAACACTTTACTGACTTAATTTATAAATATATCCATCCGGATTTAATTGAATATAATAAAAACTTTGTTTTAAGATTATTAAATAGTATTTCAGTTACCTTAGTTCCTGAAGATTTTTATAAAATTGTAGCTGTACTTTTAGTAAATTCAACAAGAGAGAATAAAATTGATTTTGAAGATGAATATTTTTCACCTAAAAAAGTTACGTATCATGAAAATTATGAAAAAACTTTAAAGTTTTTAAAAATAAGAGGACTAGAATACTTAAAATCCTATGAACTTGATTCTATTGTTGAAACTCTATTTTATTTAGATATTAAAAGATATGAGACTCCAGATGAGTGCACTAAATTTTTCATGGAAAAGATTAAAGAAAACTTTAACTTAGATTTTAATAGCAACTTAGAAACTAAAATGAGAGTTTCTAATGTTTTAAGAGTAGGAGATTTTAAAAGTAAATATAATTTCTATGAAAATAAAGAGGTTTACTCTTTTAATAAACTTCAAAAAGAAACTTTTAAAAAATTAAAAGAGATTATTCATGGTATTTTTCCAAAGTTTTATTTAGAAGATATTTTACATCTTGCTATAATCTTAAAAAAGCATCAAAATAATAACATCCTAGATAGAGACAAATATAAAAGAGTAGTTATTGTAGATGATACATTTGATCATATGTATGCTAAGCTTCTTTCAAAGTATTTAAAAAATTTCTCATACATTGAGGTTGTTGAAATTATTGAAAGTTACGAACTAAACTCTCTTTTAGAGGATGTTTTCCAAGTTGACTATATTATAACTATTGATGACTTACAAAACCTCAATCTTAATATACCACTAATTAAAATAAATAGAGCTTGCTTCCTAGATGATAGCTTTGAATTATCACAACTTAGCTTAATCATAAAGTAGTTGAATTTTAATACCAAAATTTATCACTCTTTTTTCAAATCCTCAATTTAAGGAATATGTGTTACTATACTTTAAGTTTTTAGTAACAAATTTTGAAGGAGTTTAAAATGAAAAAAGTTTTAATAGCTGCCTCATTTTTAATATCTATAAATCTATTTAGTGCTGATATTAAAAATGACAATGGTAGCATGAATTTTCCAGATTTAAAACTTGAAAAAGTTGAAGGAGCTACATACATAGCACTAGCTAGCAAATCTGGTGAAGCTTATATTTTTGGATTAGCTAATGATGTTTTTTTAGATGTTGAAAAAGGAATTAAGCAACAAGAAGTTCTAGGATTTTACGATAGTTTAAATGAAAATAAATTAGATGTTGAATTATATAATGTATCATTATTAGAAAATAAATTAGTTGTAAAACCAACTTATGAGGATTTTACAATAGAGTTTACTCAGGACGAAACAAATAAAATATTTAAAGCCGTTAAGGAGGAGAAATAATTATGAAAAAGTTTTTAGTAATTTTAGGAATCCTAACTTCTATAAATATTTTTGCTGCTGACATTATTAAAGATAATACAACTACATCAACAGATAAAGTAGGTATGTTTATTCAAAATAGTAACTCCTTTTTTGCTTTGCAAACTAAAAATGGTGGTGTCGTGACTTTTGGTCTTCCAAAATCAGTGCTTGTAAACACATTAAAAGATGGAAAGCCTAGATACGAAATTCCAGGTGTTATTGCAAATGCAAAAAATCCAGAAGAGAGTGCTTTACAATTTTATCATCTACAATATGATAAAAAAGAGGGTGTTCTTATTTTAGATTTTTCTGGAACAGAAGACTATATTGTCTTCAATAAAGATGAAGTTTCAACATTTGGAGAGATGTTGAAAAAAGGGGTGAATTAATTATGAAAAAGATTTTTGCTTTATTGATGCTTGTAGTTTTATGTACAACATCTTTTGCTAGATACCATAGACCTATTAGGCCTGCTGTAAAACGTGCTATAGTTAGAGCTCACGTACGTAATGAAATTAGAAAAGAGGTTCGAAGAGACATTAGAACTGCTGTTAGAAGAAAAAGAAGAAGAGAGGCTATAGGTGCTGCTGTTGTTGGTGCTGCTGTTGTTGGAGGAATCATTGCTAATAATAACAACCATCACAACGATTACTATAGACCTATTCCTCAACCATATTATGGTTATTAATATATACTAGCCCCCGAGAGAGTTTAGATTTTTTTATAAAATCTAGGCTCTTTTCTTTTTTAATATACGGTTTTCTCCTTAAAAAGTATTAATTTTTTGCATTGAAAATAGAATATTTACTTATTTTTTTACAAAAGGTATCATAAAAAGAAAATAACTACTTACTTGGGGGAGATTTTATGAAAAAACCAAATCTTTTATTTATCTTTGCAGACCAATGGAGAAGAGAAGCAGTGGGCTTTATGAAAAAAGAACCTGTTATAACTCCTAATTTCGATGCTTTTTCTAACGAAGCAGCAATATTTGAAAAAGCTTACAGCAGCTGTCCACTTTGTTCACCGAATAGAGCAACTATTTTAACAGGTAAAAATCCTATATCTCATGGGGTTATTACAAATTGTAAACCTGGTCTTGAAAATATATTTTTAAAAGAAAGTGAAGTTACAATTGGGGATATTTTAAAAACTAATAGATATAAAACTGGATATATTGGAAAATGGCATCTAGATGAACCTGAAAAAAAAGATGATAACCTTCCTCTTTCGGGAGCTAAAGATTGGGATGCCTTTACACCACCTGGACCTAAAAGACATGGTTTTGATTTTTGGTACTCTTATGGTGCTGATGATAACCATCTTTCTCCTCACTACTGGATGGATTCTCATGAGATGATCAATATCAACAAGTGGTCTGTTGAACATGAAACAGACATAGCTCTAGATTTTATTGATAAAAATAAAGAGGATAACTTTGCTCTTTTTCTATCTTGGAATCCCCCACATACACCTCTTGATTTAATTCCACAAAAATATGTGGATATGTATAAAGATGTTAAAGTTGAAAAAAGAGAAAATGTTATTTTAAAAGATATAGTTGATCATCCAAAAACTATAACTCCATTCTCTTTAGATGAGGCTGGGTATTTAGAATCTGTAAAAAAATATTATGCTGCTATAACAGGTATAGATGAGCATTTTGGAAAGATAATTGACTATCTTAAGATGAATAATCTATTTGAAAATACTATAATTATAGTAACTTCAGATCATGGAGAGATGCTATGCTCTCATGGACTTTGGAGTAAACATGTCTGGTTTGAAGAGGCTGTTTCTGTACCATTTATGCTTTCTCATGGAGAAAGATATAAAAATAAAAAAATAACTACACCTCTTTCAGGAGCTGATATTGCTCCTACAATACTATCTCTTTTAGATTTAAGTATTCCTCATGAGATGGAAGGAGTTGATCTCTCTCCTACTTTAAAAGGTGAAAAAGTAGATAACATTGCTATCTCTGCTTGTTATACTGGAAACCCTAAAGTTCTAAATAACCTTAAAGAAAAAGGATTAGATACCTTAGCTTATGGATGGAGAGCTGCAATTGATGAGAAGTATACCTATGTATATTTTAATGATTACTCTGGTAATGATATTCCTAAAGAGTTTTTATATGATAATACTAAAGATGAGTATCAGTTAAATCCCATTCCTATAACTGATAAAACTAAATATTTAAAAGAACACCTAATGACATGGGGAGAAAAACATAATGATCCTTTTATTAAAATAACTGTTTAAATAGAAAAGAAGTGTGGTACTTTAATATACCATACTTCTTTTTAAATTCTACGATATCTTCTTTAATATAATCTTTACTGGTTCTCCATTTTTTGAAGTAATACTTAGTTTTGTAAACTCTCCATCTATTTCAGATTTTACTTTTGAACTGTTCTCACTAGTGTACTTTCCCTTTAAAACAACTAAAGTTGTATGCTCTTTTCCTATATTTCCAATCCAAGGTCTTGAGTATATACTTCTTTCAATCATAACTCCATTTTCATCATATTGCTCTTCATCTTTTCCTTCATATAATCTTAAATCTGGATCAACAAAGCTCATTTGAATTTCTTTATCATTCTCTTGAAGAAGAATCATTGATGGAGTATCTACAGATTCAATAAATCTATTATTTTGCACTTTTCCACTTTCAAATAGTGCATATCCTGTCATATTACTTTTTAAATCTTTAACAATATGACTATTATTATCTTGATTTAAAACTTCATACTTAGAGTTCTTTTTAAATTTATCTTGTTCTTGTTCATCTCCTTTTATTAAGATACTGTAGTGATATTTTCCATTTTTAGGTGCTTTTCCATGGTTTATATAAGCTAACTCGTAGTTATTTTCTGTTCTTTCTCCAGTATTTTGATCCCTTGATTCCTGTTTCCCTTTTTTTAGAACTATATCTCCCTCTACAACTTTATACATATTGTTTTGAGAATCTATTATTGTATCTTCATTTTGTGTATAACTATTTTTCATATTTTGTCCTAAATAGTTTTGAAATAGTGTTGTGTGAGTTTCATTTTCACTATCACTGTTTTCAATTCCACTTCCAAGTAAAATAGCTCTATTATCAAAGAAAAACAGTGATTTTCTAGCTTTATGAGTTCCATTATATTTTGGATGTTCATGAAGCTTCATTGCAAACATACCATTACCATTTAATGAGTTTCCTCCTGAGTAAGTTTCATCTGAAAGTAACATCTCCTCTACTCCACTTTTAGTATCCACTTGTGAAATACTCGATTTTAACTTTTCAAATGGCACATTTATAGCTGTAGTTCCTGGAAAGTGCTTCCAATCCCATCCCTCTTGCACATATCCACTCTCTTTTAATGAACTCTCTAAAATTTGAAAAGCTCCATAACTCATATATCTACCATATAGGTTATTTTTTATATATGTCTCATTCCCTACTAAATACCTACTATAACCTTTTACCCCTGCTAACCACTCCTTTCTTCTATGAAGTTGTAAAGAACCCATATTCATTGTCCACGAACCTTTAGGAGCAGCTTCCTCTTTAAATCCCATACCTTTAAATTTTTCTACACTTTTTCCTTGAGGTGAAAGTCTTAAATAAGCTTCTGCTAACTCTTTATCTATCCCCCTCTCTCCACTTAAAGCCATCAGTCTAAAGCTTTCTGTATCTATTTTAAATTTTCCATTGGGATGTCTTCCTGTTAAAGATAATAGATAGTTGTATTTATTAGAATATAACCTCGTTGTCAATACCGCATCTTTTACTATTTTATATTGCTCTCCTGTAACAGCATAAGGAGTTCCATTTAAATAGTATATTATAGGAACTAAACCTTCAAAAGCCCCCTTTGCATAAGCTGGATAGTTTTGCATGTGATGAAAAACTGTTCCATCATATTTAAATCCACCTAAAACCCCTGGAGAATAGTCTATAGAGTTCATTAAATAACTCTGTAATTGATATAGCTCTCTTCCCTCTTTCTCTTGGTTTTCATTTAGAAGTATGGCTGTTAACATACCTGGTAACATTGTATTTAATACATCTATATTTATTTTCAAATTTTCTTTAGGTGTATATATCATTCCCATAGCACTGTACCAAGATACCATCTCTTTAGCTTTATCCACTGTTCCTAATTTAACAAGTGGTTCTTTCATTAAAAAAATTGCTTCATATATCTCTCTCATTTGATATCCTAAATGATGAACTGTTCCTTGAGAACTGCCTTTTGTCCAACCTTGATTATACATATACTCTAAACTTTCATTAAATAGTTTAGCTATTCTATCTTTTTCTTGAATATTATCTGTAGAATTATACATATACGCCAATTCTGTTAAATATATTCCAAACTCTTTTGTTGCTATATATTTTATCTTTTCTTTCTCTTCTGGTTTTAAATCTTTATATATAACTAATCTTTGAATAAATTCTAAACTTATCTTTTTATATTCTGAAAACTCTTCCTCTTTTTCAGTTATAAGTTCAGGTGTTACTTGGATTTTTTTAAGCAGTTTTTCTCTATATCTTTTTTCAACTTTTTTTATTCCCTCTATTTCACTTTTATTTAAAACTATCTTTTTTTCATTTTTATCTATTTGATTATAATTTTTATATAATGCCATCCAATGTGCATTTGCTGCTGCATCTGCCTCTAAGTTAATAAAATCTACCTGCTCATCTCTAGCATTATGTCTTGGATCTATTAATACTGATGGCATAATTTGATCTATTAATATCTCTCCGCTTTCATTAGGTGCTACAAAAGTTATTTCATCCATTCCTTCAATAGGTTCACCTTTCATATCCCTATCATACTGAACCCACATAGTTCTCCAACCTTTAAAGTTCATTTTTATTGGAAACCAACATTTTACTACACCATCTTTTTTAAACTGCACTAGTAGTTCATCATCAATAGGATTTTCATTATATATCCACATACTGTAACTACTTCTTGCTTTCTCTTGTTCACCTGTTTTGAAAACTGTATACCCCACATCTCCTAAAATACTTAAAGTTTCTCCCTTTTTAAATTTCCATTTTAAAGAACTCTCTCCATCTTTATATTTTTCTTTAGTAATTGATATCGAATCCTTTATATTTGTTTCTATATTTTTAGGTATTTCATTTTCAAATTGATATACTTTTAAATCTTTTGCATATAAAACTCCTGTTAACATAATCGCTCCTAATACAATTTTTTTCATTTTGCTCCCCTTATTATGCCTATAAAAAAACTAGGTATATCTACCTAGTTTCTTTATGTTTTTATTTAACACTATTGTAGTGGTTATAGCCTTTTTGTACAAGTTCTACTGCTTCATTTATACCATTCTGCTGTATTCTATTAATATATGTATCCCAATCAGTATCTATGTCAGAAACACCTAAAATCCATTTTTGCATGTATTCCTCTGTTGTTTGATTTACAAGTGCCATAATTTTTTCTAATTTTTTTACATCCTTAGGACTATATTTTAATATTGGTAGTGGCATTGTTGTGTTTTCATTTCTCATGTACATCTCAAATCCTTGCTTAGCTATATCATTTGAGTATTGAAACTCATAATCTGCATCTTGCTGAACTCCTGGTCCTGAAACTTGTGCTCCAACCTCTTGTAAAACTTTTAAGGGTCCTTTTCCATCTGGATTATTTAATACATAATCTGTAAATACTGGTTTCCCATCTACCATTGTATAATGTTTTCCCTCAATACCAAAGTTCCAAGTTCTTCTTCCCTCTTCAGAGAACCACCAATCCATAAATTTAATAGCTTGCTCTGGGTTCTTTGAAGCTGCTGATATTCCCCAACCAATCTCTGGAGTTGTATTTCTTCCTACTGCAACACTTTTCATTCCATCTTTTATTTGAAGAGGCTCTATTGGATAAAATTCAAATCCTGGTATTTGCGTTGTAGCTAAGCTATTATAGCTAGCTGTACTTCCAAACCAATCTAAAGTCATTCCTCCAATATTTGTTGGTAATACTGCATCTCTTGCTCCCCAACCTCTTGTGAAAACCTCTTTATCTATAAGACCTTTTTTATACCATTCTGCTGACAATTTAACCGCTTCTTTAAAGTTTGGATCTAAAGTTGCAAAAGTAACTTGGTCATTTTCTACATAGAATGTTTTATATGGTCTTGCACCAAAAATTCCTGTTAAGTTATTTAATGCTGCTTGAATATTTCCACGGACAAAGATTCCAACTTCATCTTTTCTTCCATTTCCATTTGCATCCTGCTCTTTAAATATTGTTAAAGCATTTTCAGCTTCTTCCAATGTTTTAGGAACTGGTAGTCCAAACTTTTTTAACCAATCAGTTCTTATAAAAAGTCCAGATGACACACTTAATTTATTTAAATCATAATATGTTGGAATTGCATATATTTTTCCATCTAGCGAATACATATCTTTTCTATATAATGGATTTTCCTCTATAAACTTCTTTATATTTGGTGCATGCTTATCTATTAAATCATTTAAAGGAATCATTCCCCCATCGCTACCTAATTTCTCTAAATCTGGTACTCTATAAGCTATAATATCTGAGAAATCATTAGAAGCTAGCATAAGATTGTAAGCTTGTGTAGAATCTGTATTATTTTTAGATGCATATGATTTTACTTTTACTCCTGTTGCCTCTTCAGCTTTTTTATATATTTCCCACTCATCATTTAAAGGCATTCCATTAAAAACTAGAAATACTGAAAGATTTTTATCTTTTTTTGTTCCAGTACTTTTTGAATCCCCCTCATTTGAACATCCATTAAACATAAGCGCTGATAAAAGTAACGCTCCCATTGCTATTTTTCTCTTCATTATAACTTTCTCCCCTTATTTATTATCTAACTAACCATCCACCATCTATAGCTAGAATATGTCCATTTACATAATCTGCTGCCTTTGATGATAAGAATATTGCTCCTCCAACTAGGTCTGATGTTTGTCCCCATCTTCCTGCTGGTATTCTTCCTAATATCTCTGCATTTCTCTTTTCGTCAGCTCTAATTGGTGCTGTATTTGCTGTTTCTATATATCCTGGTGCTATTGCATTTACTTGGATATTATCCACTGCTAACTCATTTGCAAAAGCTTTTGTAAGTCCAGCTACTCCATGCTTACTTGCTGTGTATGATGGAACAAATTTTCCACCTTGGAATGATAACATTGAAGCTATGTTTATTATCTTTCCTCCACCTTGCTTTTTCATCTCAAAAGCTGCAGTCTTACTTAAATAGTATATTGAAGATAGATTTAAGTCAATAACTGATTGCCAATCAGTGTTACTTCCCTCTAAAATTGGTGCTCTTTTTATTGTTCCAGCATTGTTTACTAGAATATCTACTCTTCCAAAAGCCTCTATACATTTACTAACTGCTTCCATAGCAACTTCCTCTTTTGATAAATCTCCAGTTGCATAAGCAACCTTTCTTCCTAATCCTTCAACCTCTTTTATAACATTTTCCATATTATCATCATTATATGTGAATATAAATAGGTCTGCTCCTGCTTTTGCAAGTCCCATTGCAAGTGCATTTCCTATTCCTACGTTTCCTCCAGTTACCATTGCAACTTTTCCCTCTAAATTAAACATGTTTAACATATTTCCTCCCAATTATCTTAACTGATCCATAGCTATATGGTCCATATCAGTAAATGTTTGATTTTCTCCAGCCATTCCCCAAATAAATGTGTAATTTTTAGTTCCTACACCTGAATGAATTGACCAAGATGGTGATATTACCGCTTGCTCATTTGCCATTACAATGTGACGAGTCTCTTGAGGTTGCCCCATTAAATGGAATACTCTTGTATTTTCATCCATATTGAAATAGAAGTAAACTTCCATTCTTCTCTCATGTGTATGTGTTGGCATAGTGTTCCACATATTATTTGGGTCTAATACAGTCATTCCCATTAAAAGTTGACATGATTTACAAACTGCAGGGTGAACATATTGAAATATAGTTCTTTTGTTTGAATTCTCTAAATCTCCTAAATGAACTGCATTAGCATTAGCTATATCTATTTTTACTGTAGGGTAAGCTACATGGGCAGGAGCACTGTTAACATAGTATTTTGCTGGATTTTCTGTAGAATCAGACATAAACGTAATCTCTTTTACTCCCATTCCAACATATAGTCCATCTTTTGGAGCCATTTTATATTCTACTCCATCAAGAACTATTTTACCTGATCCACCTATATTTATAAGCCCAAGCTCTCTTCTCTCTAAGAAAAACTCAGATCCTAACTCTTTACATCCCTCTAATTTTACTTCTGTTTCAACTGGCATAACTCCTCCAGCTATAACTCTATCCACATGAGAATACATTAAGTTTACTTCATCAGCTACGAAAACTGTTTCCATTAAATAGTGCTTTCTTAACTCCTCTGTTGTGTAGTGCTTTGAATCCTCTGGATGATTTGCATATCTTGTATCTAATCTCATAGTAAAACTCCTCCTAAATATTATGAACTTTTATTTTTAATTTTCTTTGTTATCTACTCTTTTACAGCTCCTAAAGTAACTCCTTTTCTAAAGAACTTTTGGATAAACGGATATATAATCATTATTGGAACTATTGATAAAACTATTACAGCATATATTATTGATTGTGGTGATGTTAAACTTTCTGGTGTAATAATCTGTGCTGCTTCTCCAGCCATATTCTTCTCTACTATTAACTTCTTTAAGAAAACTTGTAGTGGTACTTTAGAATCATCAGTTAATAAAACCATTGTCCAGAAATATCCATTCCATCTTGAGATAGCATAAAACAGTGATACTGTTGTTAACGCTGAAGTTGATAGAGGCAAGTATATTTTTGTCATAATCTGCCACTGAGTAGCTCCATCTATTCTAGCTGATTCCTCTAATGATTTTGGCACAGCTTCAAAGAAGCTCTTTAAAATTATTACGTTAAATGTATTTACTGCAAATCCTACAATTACAGATGTATAACTATTAATAAGACCTAAGTCTCTAAAGTTCAGATATCTAGGGATCATTCCTGGATCAAACCACATTGTCACAACAACCATTAAAGTTAGAATTTTTCTAAATTTTAACTCTGGTTTTGATAAAACGTAGGCTCCAGTTATTGTAAAGAACATACTTACAGCAGTTCCTACAACTGTTATAAAGATACTATTTGCATAAGCTAACCATATTCCATCTAAACTCATTGCTGCTTTAAATGATGCCATACTAATCCCTTTAGGTAAGAGATACATCTCTCCTATCTCTAAAAGGTATGGTTTTGTCACTGATGCTGAGAATACATATATAATTGGATATATAAACATTATTCCAAATATTGCCAGTAGGGAATAATTGATAAAATCAAATATTTTTTCATCTTTTGATCTTTTAATTTTACTCATAAATCTCTCCTTTCAAATTTTTTAACAGTCAATACTTTTTACCAAAGTCCTGATGATGTTATCTTCTTACTCCATCTATTTGCTAGGTAAACTAGGATAAATCCAATAACTGCATTAAATAATCCAACTGCTGTTGCTAGACCAAAGTCTTGCATTAACATACCTGTTCTATAAACATAAGTACTTATAACATCTGATGTTGAATATGTTGCTGGTTGATAAAGTAATAAAACTGTCTCAAACGCAACGTTTAGCATACTTCCAACTTTTAGTACTAACATTATAACTATTGTTGGTATAATTGATGGGAAAGTTATAAATCTAAGCTGTTGGAACTTTGTAGCTCCATCTATCTTTGCTGCTTCATATAGTGATTCATCCACTGCTGTTAAA
Source organism: Cetobacterium sp. 2G large (assembly GCF_014250655.1). Lineage (NCBI taxonomy): Bacteria > Fusobacteriati > Fusobacteriota > Fusobacteriia > Fusobacteriales > Fusobacteriaceae > Cetobacterium > Cetobacterium sp. 2G large. Next base: position 1,596,152 of record NZ_JACHTH010000005.1, read on the forward strand.
GCTGCTAAATAGATAACTGCATTAAATCCTGTACTTTTCCACATATTCATTCCTGTAAATATTCCTCTAAAATATTCTGGCTTTGATAGGAAATATATCTTTTCAAATCCAAATCTTTCTAAAATGTGGTTTATTACACCACTACTTGGAGAAAGAATATTTATAGTTATTCCAGCTGTTACAACTATTGCTATAAAGTATGGTAAAAACGAAACTGTTTGAACGAAAGATTTAAAAAATCTATTTTTTACCTCATTTAGCATAAGGGCTAAAATTATGGCAAATGGAAACTCAAACACCAAACTATATATATTTAAAAATATTGTATTTTTTAGAGTTGTATAAAAGTATGGGCTTGTTAAAAACTCTGTAAAGTTTGCTAGTCCTACCCATTCACTTCCTGATATTCCCCTAAATAGATTGTAATCTTTAAAAGCGATTATAAGACCATACATTGGTTTATATGCAAATATCATATACCAAAGTATAAATGGAAGAAAAATCAGATATAATGACATTTGATCTTTTACGTTTCCTCTTTTTAATCCAGTCATTATTTTCTTAATGAGACCTACTTTTTCTGATTCTGCTCTTTCATCTAATTCTAAAATATTTTCTTTCATACTAACCCTCCTTACTTATCTACGTTTTGTAAGGTGATTATAGTTTAAAATTTTTAAAGTGTAAATCATCATTTTAGGATATACCTTTTTCTATATATCATTTTTCTACTTTTAAATCAATAAAAGTACACTATATTCTTTATTAGTTACTAGAATTAATAAATCTATCATATGCCTTTTGATTTATATCTATCGCTTCTTTTAGCCCAATTTCATTTAGTCTATTTAGAAATTCGTCATATGTTTTATTAAAATCTACAGCTCCTAAAATCCATTTTTGATTCATCTCTTTTACAGCCATATTAAGTTGTGAATTTATTTTCTGTATTTTTCTATTCTCCTCTTTTGTATATTTTAAAGTTGGCATAGGATCTACAATATACCCATTTTGCATATACATCTCTGCCCATTCTGATGCTTTTGGATTTCCCCAAGCCTTTTCATACTCATAATCTTGTAGAGCACCTATTCTAAACTGTATCCCTTTATCTCTTAAAACCTGTAGAGGTGTCTTCCCATCAGCTTTCATAACTGTATCTGTAAATTTCTTTTTACCGTTTTCCTCTTTAACAAAAGTATCATTTTCTATACCCCAGTTAGATAACTCATACCCTTTTTCAGAAAACCAGTAATCAAAATATTTTATAGCTGCAACAGGGTCTTTACATGTAGCACTTATTGCCCACCCACCTAAATAAGTTGTTCTAGCATCTGGAGCATAACTTTTCCCTTTATACTCTGGGGGTGCTATTGCAATAAACTCAAAATCTTTTACTTTATCTTTTAACTCTTTGTCTTCATTGTATGAAGCTGTACTAGCAAACCAATCAAAAGTTACTCCTCCTAAATCATTTCTTAGCATATAATCTCTTGCTTGGAATCCTCTTGTGAATATTTCAGGATCTATTAACCCCTCTTTATACCATTTTATAACTTGAGGCATAGCTTCTTTAAATCTCTCTGTTGTTGGACCAAATTTTACTTTTCCATTTTCATCTACATAAAATCCTATCTCTGCTCCAAACATACCTACTAATTCTTTATCAGCAAACTCCGCTGATCTTTCAAAGTATGGAATTTCATCAGCTTTTCCATTTCCATTTGGATCTTTTGTTTTAAAAGCTACCATAACTTCATATAGTTCATCCATTGTTTTTGGCGTTTTTAATCCTAACTTATCTAACCAGTCCTTTCTTATAAATACCCCTTGAGCAGCTCTCATATTATACCAATCATAATAATCTGGAATAAAATAGATATTCCCATCTGCTGCTACAGCATCCATCTTATATCTTGGATATTTTTCAAAAAATGCCTTTATATTTGGAGCATGTTTATTTATTAAATCATTTAATGGCACTATTCCTCCATCCATTCCTAAACTCTCTAGTTTTTCAGGGTAAGCTAAAGAGATAATATCAGGAAGATTTCCAGATGAAACAGCTAGATTAAAAGCTTGTATCTCATCTGTTAAATTTTTAGAACTATAACTTTTTAATTTCACATTTGTATCCTTAAACGCCTCTTGGAAAACCGTCCAATTTTCATCATATGTCTTTCCATTTTGAATAGCTAAAATGCTTAATTCCAAAGGTTTTTCAGAGATCTTATGCTCATTTGCTAAAACTCCTCTTTGTAAAAGTCCCCCAACTAATAGTAATAACCCGATTTTTTTATTCATGACACCCTCCATTTTATATAATATTTATCCAATCATTTTGCTCTTTTAAAAATAGAGACAATTGATTTTTTAAATTTTTCTTTACCTCTTTATACTCTATATTATCAACCTCATTTTTCATCTCTAAAGGATCCTTTTTCAAATAAAATAACTCTTCTAAATCTCTAGGATCATATATGTATTTAAACTCCTTATCTACTACTGATCTTCTTATATCACCAATAGCTACTTGATTTCCTGAATATTGACTGTAGGCATATCTATGCTTTTTTTGAACCTCACTATTTAAGATATTTTCTCCAACAAAGATCTCTTTACTTTCTAAATTTAAATTCTCTAATACAGTTGGAAGTATATCTAGATGACTGACTACTGTTTCTATCTTTATCCCATTTTTCTCTGGCATTTTTATTATTAAAGGGACATTTATACTTTGCTCATACATCTCCATTTTCTGAAACATCTTATGTTGACCTAGATGATCCCCATGATCAGCAGTAAATACAAACATTGTATTTTCATACTCACCTTTCTCCTTTAACTTTTGAATTATCTCCCCTATTAATTCATCTGCATAATTGGTTAATCCTAAATATGCTCTCCAAACATCTTTCCAATGCTCTAAATCTTTCTCTTCAGCTAGTTGTGCTGCTATCCCCTCTCTTCTTTTAGGTGGTTCACCTTCACATATTTCATTTATATTTTCAGGAAGTTCTGGGTCTGGGAATCTATCCATAAGTTCTTTTAGTACTCTAAAAGGTGGATGAGGAGCCCATATATTTATAAACATCCCTATAGGATTTTCAAAAGTTTCACTTTCTAAATAATTAAGGGCATTATCAATATAAAACCTATCTCTAAATAGATTTTCAGATTTTTCAAAAAGTGAAACTCTAGAACCTGTATACTGTCTATCTTCATATATATCTCCATGTCTTTCACTAACTTTAACTCTATCTTCAACGACTCCAAATAGTGGAATATTCTCTCTTTTGCATATTTTTTCATAGTCATCATCTGTTAAAAATTTTTTAAATTTAACTCTATCTTCTAAAGATGGTTTTAAAGTTATATGTTGCATTCCAAAATGACTTACATCATATCCACTTTCAAATAGATACTCGTGAATTGTTTTACTGTTTCTTGTTATTTCTGGTATGTTTTTTAAATCATTTATTACCACACTATTTTTAGTTGGAAATCTTCCTGTTGCTAGTGCAGTTCTAGCAGGAACACATAGTGGACATGTTGTGTAAGCTCTTTTAAAATCAAAACCTTCTGAAGCTAATCTATTTAAATTTGGAGTTACCTCTTTACCATTTTGTATCATCCCAATAGTATCTGCTCTTTGATGATCTGTTGTTATAAAAACTAAATTTTTCTTCACTAAAAACACCTCCTCTTAATTTTTAAAAACCTTCTAAATTTCCATGACATAAACTCATTTATTTAGAAGGTTTTTTATTAATTATTTTATTTTTTTAGTTGTATATATTTTGTTTCACCACTTCTAATATTATCTATTTTTAAAATAGTTTTATTTTTTTCTGTTCTTATTTTTAAATTTTTATCAGTAGTTTCAACTAGTTTATGAGCACCATCTATCTCTAAAACAGACATTACATTTGAAAGTTGAGTTGGATCACTTACCCAAAGCTCCAATGTATTACCTTTTTCTAAAGCTAATAACGACAGTGTACTAAAACTCTTATATTTATCAACTTTATGTTGATTATCTTGCCAAAAGTTTATTCCAATATAATCTTTAATCTTTATTCCATGAGCTTTATCATTTTGAGATAATACTACAATATCATTTTTAGATATTTCGTCTAAACCTACACTGTACAAATAACCTGCATTTTTAGGATTTTTACCATGATTTATATAAGTTGTTATATATTCAACTTCTATTGGAGCGTCACTTTTTCCACCTATATTTTTCCAATTTCCTACTCTAGACTCTTTTTTTGTTACTACCTCTTCATCTGATAATACTGTATATTTAAAGCTTTCACCATCTGTAATTCTGTTATCAATAGTAGTGTGTATTTCACCATCTGAACTGTTAATATTAGATCCCATTGCAAACATTGTATTATCTATTAAAAACCATGATTTTTTACCTGAAGTTTGATTATTCCATGAAAGAAAATCCATAGCTGCTAAAGTTACCTCACCTGTTGTCACTCCTCCTACAAAAGATTTAGGACTCATCTTAACTTTATGTCTTCTCTCTCCAGATCCATCTCTTCTTTCATTTATACTAGCTGTTACTCCTGGAAGGTGATACATATCAACTGTTGGCCAAAACTCTTTAGATTTATCTGAATTTTCACCATAGATATATGTAACTCCATCTCCTGTGTACCATCCCTTTTTATTTTCTCCATTCATTGTTTCATAATTTCCAATTCTAGATGAATGCATTCCTATAACAAACTTTATATTTTTTGGTCCCAAATGAACTACTCTATCCATTCCCCAAAAAACTTTACTTTTTGGTTCACTTATTTTTTCATACTTCTCATTTATTTCTATATCTTTCATTATCTCTTTTAACTTTAAATTGTATATTTTTTCAGTTGTCTTATAAGATATATTTTCATCTAAAGCTTTCTTTACAAGTTTTCTTATCTTAGTTTTATATGGTTCAGGAGCTCCCTCTGATATCATAGCTACTGATGTTACAATTCCTCTACCTCTTTCAAGTTCATTGCTTCCATCTCTTGAAATCGATCTTCCACTAACTGCATCTGTAACTCCACCATTTATAAGTAAAAATGAATATCCATCAATTATAGAATCATATATATTGTTTAATCTCTCATCTTTCATTTCATATTGTGTACCTGATGTAAGGTATAAAATTGAACCTAATCCATTAAACAATACTGAAGCATATGTTCCATTATAAGCGATGTTTCCATGTTGTACAAAAGATGAATCTTTATAAAATCCATCTCCTGTAGTAACATACTCTCCAACATCTGCAACTGCTGAAACCCCATCTAAAACTTGCTCTTTATCTTCCATTAAAAATCCACGTGTAAAAGATATTATTGATGTATCCATTCTATTTCCACCTGTTGAGACTCTTAACTCTGGTGATGATGAGTATTTTGCAGATGGACTATATCCTGAATATTTTGCATAAGGTTGAAAATACTGGGATGCTTTTAAATATTTCATTCTATTTTCTACTGGAATTTCATCATACATAATTGCCACTATTTCATTTATATTTTTTGGTATTCCAAGCTCCCATTGCCACCAGTTTCCATACTCTGGAGCTCCTTCATAATATGCATTTCTATGAAGCCACTCTAAAGAATCCAAAATTTCTTTTTTAATTTTCTCGTCTTTGTAGAAGTCTGTTCCTGGAACTACATAAGCTTTACTTAAGTTTTTTAATCTTTCATAAGTTGTTTGAATTTGAACTCCACTTTTCATATCCTCTAAATCTGAGTATATTGACATTCTTGCTTCATTATAATTGTAGTTTTCTAAATTCTTTTTTCCCATGTTATTCAAAGTATTAATTGTATCTTTTTTTACTTTTGGACTTTCTAATTCTAAACTCTCTTTCCCTGTTAAAAACTCTGCCCATTTTAATCTCATATTTTTAAAATCTTCTTTTTCACTTTGAGATACACTTGATACATTTGCAACTATTTCTTTATTTGAATTTTCTTTAATTATCTTCTTTTCATTTGCTTCAACTATACAAACAGATAGAAGTAGCATTAACATTATCTTCTTTTTCAATGTTCTCCCCCTTTAATTAAAAGCTATAACTTACTCCAACCATTGGTCTAAATGAGTGATATCTATTTTCATTACCTGTTGCTTTATTTTTAGCTTTTATTGTTAATAGTGTAGCTCCTATTGTTCCTGTAAGCCCTGGTGCTAAAGGTTGGATATACTTTAGACTATATCTTGTTTCATAATTTTCAGATTTTATTATCTGAGTTCTTGTGTCATTAGAGTATCCACCATTATATATAGGGAATCTTGCTTCTAACTGAGTATAAGCTCCATTTCCAAAGAAATATCTAAATGTCGGTCTAATCTGAGTTAGTCTTTTTCTTTCTGTAGCATTGTTATGATCATGCCACGTATCCTCTCTAAATAGATTTAATCTCATAAATGCTCTTGGCATAAGTCCAGAATAATCTATTCCACCTTGATTCTCCATTATGAAGTCTCCTTGTCCCTCTTTATCTCCAATATAATTATATTCATATATATTTGTAGAACTTCCATTTAAAGCAAATCCATTACCCAAATTATATATAAAGTTTGGAGTAAGTCTAATTTGGTGAACTCCTCTTTTTACCTCTCTAAAACCTTTTTTACCATAATTTTGTGGTTTTTCACTCGTTTCATTTCTATATGCAATATTGATTCCATATCTTCCTCTAGAGAAGGTATCATTCCATCTAGCTTCTAAGTGAACTCTTGTTGCATGTTGTTCCGCTTCATTTGTTTTTAACCCTTGGAACATTTCATTATCTTTATAATATCCTTCAAAGTAATAAGACCATTTTGATTTTAAATCATTTAAACTCATAGTTAATTTTGGAACATATAATGTAGATGCAGCATAATCACCTGGATATGGATTACCATCCATATCAAAATATGTCCTATCTGAATCATCCTCTGCTTCTAATAAAATATTAACTGTTCCTCTCCATCTATCACTCTTATTTCCAGATAGATTATCGAAATATGTATTCACAACATCTCCTACAGAGTTAAATTTATATTTTCCACCTACAGTTAAACTATCTGAATCATATTCTTTTGATTTTGTAGAAGTATAACTTCCTAAAAGAGAGAAATCCTCAGTTAAATTTAATGATGCAAAAATATTGTATGATAACATATTTTCCATTTTTGTCGTTTCTATTCTATGCTTTTCTGATAACCCTTGAAGTTTTAATACTTTTCCATCTTTTATATTTCCCAATTCTGTTTCATATTCAAAATTTCCACCAACAACATATTTTTTTCCAAATAAATATCCTGTTTTCTCTAAAAGAATTCCAGCCTTTGGAACAACAGAATCATAAAACTCTTCGTCTACAGTTCCTTTACTATTTATAGCTAACTCATTTTGTGGTTTATTTGTTGGCAACGGATCTTCTGTTATATTCCCTTGAACTATTTTAGTCCAATCTATCCCTCCATAAACTCCAAATTTATAATCATCTTTTAAAACATTATATGCAGCTACAGTTCCTAATCCAAATCCATATGTTGGGAAAGTTGAATCAAAACTTCCATAAGTATTTCCATAATTTACTGTTCTTTTTAAAGAGTTAAATGAATTTGTTATTCTAGCATTTGAAGTCAAAGAAAATCTATCTGTAAACTTATAGTTATAATATCCTCCTACATAGATATTATTTAAATCTGCACTTCCATATTCTCCACCTTCAAACTTAACCTTTCCATTAGATCCTCCATATATCAAACCTAACTTAGCATTATTTTCAATCTGCTTTTCTGTAACTCCTAAAATTCCATGCTCTATATATGAAACATCCATTAATCCATTAATTCTATGATTATTATCCATATATATTACATCTTGTGTTGATGAGTTTGTTGCTCTTTCTCTAGTAAAATCACTTTGATTTACTCTATCCATCATTCTTTTTGATAGAGTTCTTGAATTTATAGAAGCTATATCAGCCATATATCCATAAACTCCACCTGAAAGTTGTTTCATAGCACTTGTAAACTCTCCTGCTGTTTGAAGTTGTTCTGCATCAGAAACAGCATAGATTAATGACTTGTCTATATTTTTAGCTTCTAAAGCACTCTTTTCAATTCTATCTCCTTCTAATAAAGTAACAAATTTAGATAATTTAGATGTTGTTAATATATTTTCATAACTGTTTTTCTTAGCTATTATATTTCCATCTTTTACTTCATAATCCCAAATTACAGATGATTTTATATTCGCATTTTCACCTAACTCAATATCCACTCCACCAAAAGCTTCTGATAAGTTAAACTCGTTTCTTCCATCTCCAGATATAAAAGAGAAACTCACATCTCCATTTAAAACTAATTTATCTGCTGAAATTATTGAATTTTCTAAAGTTTTATCAGTTAAAGAATTTTTAAAATCTACAACTAATGTACTGTTAGAGATTTCCAATTTTCCTTTATCTGCTGTTATAATTCCATCATTTTCAAGTTTATTTTTATTCTCATCAAAGTAAGCTTGATTTCCTTGGTTATATTCTAAATCTATAAAAGAGTTATCTATTTTGCTATTTCCACCTGTTGCTGATAAAATCTCATAATTCTCTATTCTTATATCTGATAAATTATTATCTCCTTGGAAAAACAAGGCATCTATTCCTACTCCACCTAAAATATCTCCCTTTACTTTTCCACCTTTTAATACCACGTTATTATTCGTTGGAGCATCATAATATTTTTCAGTTATAGGATCTTTTAATCTAAGAACTTCTGATCTTATGGCTACACCATATCCACCATCTATTACTCCACCTTCATTTACAAATGTTCCATTACTAACTAAAACTGCATTTCCAAAGTTATAGTTTTTAATTTCCCCTGTATTTACAAACTGCCCAGCTACTTTAACTCCTGAACTTACAGAGTAATTTTCTATTAAACCACTATTTTTTCCTGATGATTCTGATCTTATATCCATTCCTATCCCAGTACTATTATTAGATATAACTCCTAAGTTTTCACCATATCCATTTTTTTCTATTTTCATCCCTAAAGCTTTATCAAATACTGTTATTTTTCCATTTTCATTATTTAAAACTTTACTATCTGCTCCAGTTGCACTCATAGCTGATGTATTTATACCTGAAGTTTGGATTAAACCATTATTTTCAACAGTTGCTCCACCTTGAGCTAAAACTGCATTTGATGTTTGACCATCTCCCTCATGAATTATTGTTCCGTTATTTATCCCTACACTTCCTAATCCATCTGCCTTTATACCAGCTGTATATTGTTTTCCTGAAACATAGATATTTCCTGCATTTACTCCCTGACCTGCTCCTGATATTGAGATTCCAGATGAAGAGTTTCCTGTTATAGAGATATCTCCTCGATTTTCTCCTTTTGCTCCTGTTTCAATTGAAATTCCTATTCCCTCTTCTACGACTATCTTTCCACTACTTGTTCCAGTCGCTCCACCACTTAATTTTATCCCTTTTGCTTTATTTAAAACTAAAATATCTCCTAAATTCTTCAGTGATGAACCTTCTTTATCAGCTGCCATTCCCGATACATTTACCGCTGATACTTGAATCAATCTGTTATTTTCAATGTATCCTCCTGTTTGAGCTAACATTGCGTTTGATGTCTTTCCATTTCCTACATGAATTATAGTTCCATTGTTTATTCCTTTAGAATCAGCTCCTACTGCTTGCATTCCTGAAGTAAATTCTCCACCTGTCACATATATATTTCCATTATTTGTTCCAATACCTTTTCCACTTATAGATATACCTACTGATTTATTTCCTGATACATTAATCACTCCATTTTTTTCATTTACTCCTAGAGCATTTTCTCCTAATACTAAAAATCCAGCTGTATTATTAGTTTGTAAATTTATTATTCCTTCATTTTTTCCTATTCCATTTGCTGAGACTTTTATTCCGTTTACCTGTCCCATTTTTTCAGTGAGAGCTCCGTAAGATACATTTATTATTCCCCTATTTGTACCTTGTGAAACTGTAACTATTCCATCTTTTACTGCTCCTTGTATCATCATTCCTGATGAGTCTTTTCCTGATATATTTATTATTCCTGTTTCAGTGTTTTCTACATATCCACCATTTTGCGATAGTATTGCATTTGAAATATTAACTCCATCTCCTTCATGGTTTATTATTCCACTATTTATCCCTTGAGTTCCTATTCCAAAAGCTTGCATTCCAACAGTACCTGCTCCAGCTGTAACATTTATTATCCCTTTATTTTCTGCTATTGGATTCTTTTTAGATGATTCGCTTACCTTTATTCCAACAGAATTATTTCCTGATACATTTATTACTCCTGTTGTTTCATTTATTCCTTGAGCATTTTCTCCTGATACTAAAAATCCAACTGTATTATTAGTTTGCAAATTTATTGTTCCTTCATTTATTCCAATACCGCTGGCAGAAACTTTTACTCCGTTTACTGAACTTTCTCCATCTCCTTTTCCATAAGATACATTTATTATCCCCTTATTTATCCCTTGAGAGTTTACTTCATCTTTTACCCCCTGAATTAACATTCCTGAAGAATCTTTTCCTGATATATTTATTACTCCTAATTTACCGTTTTCTATATATCCGCCATTTTGACTAAACATAGCATTCGAAACCTTTGCTCCATCACCTGAGTGATTTATGATTCCATTATTTATTCCTTTAGCTCCTACTCCAGTTGACTGCATTGCTTTTGCCGTTCCTCCATTGACAACAATAGTTCCTCTATTTTCAACTATTGATGGCTCTCTAGATGCAACCATACCCGTTGCATCTCCACTTATCGTTAGCGTTGCATTATTAATTTTATTTTGGTTTTCATATGCTTGTATAGCGTTTCCCGTATCTTTTACTAAATCTTTATTATTTTCAATTACAGTAAAATTTGAATAACTCACTAAACTCTTGCTAGAAAACAATAGAAAGATTCCTAACAATACCATTTTCTCTTTCGCTTTCATACTACCCCCGTTTTATTTTTATTTTAGTATTCCCATAATACCTCACCAATTTTCGTGTGTAAATCAGCCGTTTTTTATATACTTTTTTCTATGCAAAAAAATATATAGCTAAAATTAAATATCTTTCGCTTCTATATATTTTTTGCTAGAATTTAGCACATATAAAATAGAATATTTACATTTTATACTGTTATATGTAATATTTACCCATTAGAAATATTATTAATATTCTCTTTTCAATTCCTAAGGAGGACACATGAAAGAAATTAAAAAAAATATTCGAAAGAGTCAAATTTTAGAATTAATTGATACTCTTTCTAAAAAAAATTACACTCCAATCTATGCAGATAACATAGTTGAAGCTCGTGATATTGTTCTAAACTTAATACCACACGGATCATCTATTGCATTAGGTGGCTCTGTTACTATCAACGAATTAAATTTAATTGAACCTTTTAAAAGCAACAATTATAAATTATTCGACAGATATAACCAACCTGATTGGCCTTCCACTGTTGAATGTATGCGACAAGGATTACTTGCAGATTATTTTGTTACAAGTACTAACGCTATTACTAAAAATGGAGAACTTATTCAAATGGATTCTGGAGGAAATCGAGTTGCTAGCTTACTTTACGGACCTAAAAATGCCATTGTTATTTGTGGAATCAACAAACTTGTTGATACATGCCAAGATGGATTAAATAGAATTCAAGAGTTTGTTGGACCATTAAATTCAAAAAGAATTAACCATAAAACTCCTTGTAACATCTCTGGAAAATGTGAAAGCTGCAATACAAAACAAAGAATCTGTAATTTTACTACTATTGTAAAATCTGGAGAAAGAGTTAATGGTAAAACTTTTATTGTAATTATCAATGAGGAGGTTGGATATTAATGGATCAAAATTTAAAATGGTTTTATGACCTAAAAGCAAAAGAGATTACTAAGTTACTTCTCCATAAAGAGTATGATGCAATATTAGTTAAAGATTTAAATGAATTAAAAAATATTTTAATCTCTAAAATTCCATCTTCTGAATCTTTAGTTCTTGATCAAACACCTTTTCTAAACTCCTTAGAACTCCTTTTTCCATTAAGTAAAAAAGGATGTCGAATATATGATTATAAAAAGGAACAACAGGCTATTCTAGCTGATAACTTTATTGCTGAATGTGATTTTATCACTGAAAATGGAGAGCTTATATTTCTAGATAACTTTGCTAGTTCTGCATCAATCTTTGGACCCAACAAAATTTTTGCTATTGTTGGAATTAATAAATTTGTAAAAAATTTAATTGAAGCTGAAAAAAAAATGCCTGAAATTTTAGAAATTAGAAATCATTTTAACGATACAAATGATAGTTTTGGGATTATTCATCATGGGAGAAAATTTCCAAATAAATATACTGTTCTTGTAGTTCCAGAAAATATCGGTTTTTAATATTTTTAAATATTAAATGCATATAAAAAAGCAGAGTTTTAGCTCTGCTTTTTTCATTCTACCAATATTTTTTCCACTCTGGTTTAAATAATCTTGTTAAAGCCTCTAAATAATAGTAATCTCCCCAGATGTTACACTCTTTAACTCCTGAACCGTGAGGAATTGAGTAAACTGCATCTGTTAAAAGTCCATTAGAATAATCTAAATCTTTTGTACTATAGTTTTTCATAAGTGATTTCATCATTTTATGAGCTGCATTTAAATAGATCTCTCTATCTGGATCATTTGCATCTAAATATTGATCCATCTCTAAAATTCCACATACTGCTATAGCTGCAGCTGATGTATCTCTTGGTTGTCCAGAGCCATCTGTAAACACTAAATCCCAGTAACATACGTCATCTTCTGGTAGATTATTTATAAAGTAATTTGTAACTCTTTTATAAAGGTCCATATATCTTTTATCTTTTGTATAACCATAAGCTAATGGGAATCCATAAACTCCCCAAGCTTGTCCTCTTGCCCAAGCTGAAGTATCTGAATAACCTTGTGCAGTAACTCCTCTTGTAGGTTCTCCTGTCTCATGATCAAAATAATATGTGTGATGAGTTGATGAATCCTCTCTAACAACAACACTTGAAGCTGTAGCTAAATGTTTCGCTCCAATCTCAGCAAATTTTTTATCCCCAGTCATCTCTGTTGCCCAAAATAATAATGGCACATTCATATTACAATCTATAATAAGTCTATAATCCTCTGGTTTTCCTAGATCTCCCCAAGCCTGAATAAACTGCCCTTTCTCTTGAAATCTTGTTATTAAGTGTTCAGCAGCTTTTATTCCTACCTCTTTAGCTAATTCACTTCCTGTAACTCTCTCTTGAGCAACTGCTGAAAGAGAGTATAAAAATCCAATATCATGGTGATTAACGTGTACCTTATTCTCTATTCTTGTTTTATAACCTTTTAATTGGTACTCAGCTATTTTTCTATATTTTTCATTTTCAGTCATCTCATAAGATAACCATAACATCCCTGTCCAAAATCCTACTGTCCAATCATCAAAATCCTCTGCATTTTTTGTTCCAGGATATATATTATTTACACTAGCTGCTCTTGGGTATGTATCTATAAATACCTTTGAATTTTCATCTACTTTCTTCATAGCTTCGTGCATTGCAAAAAATAGATCCTCTTTTGACAGCCTAAACTCTTTTGAATATTTCTCTCTCGTCTTTTTTAATATCTCCATTTTTATCTCCCCTCTTATCAAGTTTAAAATTTAAACTTTCAGTTATAATTTAAATGGATTATACGAGTATTTTTTTTGGTTGTAAATCTTCTTTTTTGCATCTTCCTTTTTCTATCTCTTTTTTATATTCCGTTTTAGCTTTATTTTTCTAAGATCTCTTCTGGATTAAATTGTGTTGGAGATATCCCCTCATATTTCTTGAATATTCTTATAAATGTATTAGAACTATTATAACCTAACTCTTCTGCTAAATCTTTTATCTTTATATCTTTTTTCTCTTTTAATATCTCTTTTGCTTTCTCTATTCTATAAAGATTTATATAATTTTTAAAGTTATCTCCCATAACTTTTTTAAATAATATACTGGTATATTTAAATGATAATCCTAAATAATCTGCCAAATTATCTAAAGAGAAATCTATTTGATAGTTTTTATCTATATAATTTTTTATTTTCTCTCTTATGGCTTCATTTTCATCCTGTTCACTAGTCTTTTTTTGTTTACATATTTCAGTTATAAGTTCATTAAAAATACTTCTAATTTTCTCTAAATTTCCTGTTTTTGTAATACTTTCAATATCTAATTTCTCACAACGCAATGAACTTTCAAACTCTTTTAACTGAACGACAACTCTATTTAAAGTGTTATAAAGTAGTCCTGTAAACTCTTTGATATCCTTTTTATCCATTGCTTCTGGATTTATTCTATCTATGAATATTTCATCTACTATTTTTTTAGCACCCTGTAAGTTTCCATTTAGTAGCTTTGAAACTAATTTCGCTTCTGTTTCAATAGGATATGTAAGTATTAGTTTTCCACTTTTTATATTTTCAGAAAATAGAACTTTTCTTCCTTTAGCCATAAACTTTGCATCTAAAATCTTTTTACAAGTTATATACTGTTGGGGGAAACTCTCTACAGATACAAACTCTTTTGATACTGCTGCTATTAACTCTACACTATATTTTTGTCCTATATTTTCCAACATAAAGTGAAAAGCATCCTCAATAACAGAGTCACTTTCCTCAGGTATTATAAAAGCTATACTTTTGTAGTCTATATCTATATGTTCATAGACTCCATTTGAAGATAAACTTTCTTTTAAATACTCTCTAGCTAAGGTAAAGTTTTTAAAATCTAACCCTTCATCATCACTATCAAATATCTCAACTAAAACAATCTTTAATTTTCTTCCTTGAAGAGATTTTACTTTTCTAGTTAACTCTCCAACTTCATGTATTTTTCTTATTCCTAAAACAAAATCTCTTAAATTCTTTCTTCTATCTACAACTGCTAATGTATTTATCTCTCCTATTAATTCTTTTCTTTCTTTATACAGTTTAATAGAATAATCTATTAACATAGCTAAAAGCCCTAAAGCTAAAAATATAACTATCGACATTAAAAATAGCATTTGATAAAAATGAGAATAGTTTGGTGTATATAAAAACTTAAAATTTAATCCACTGCTTCTTAAAACGTAACCCCCATCACCTTTTCTTTTGGTTACAATATTTCTCTCTAGCTGATAGACTTTATTATCTTTTAAAATTTCCCACTTTCCTACTTCATCATCAAAAAGACTTGAGAAAAAAAGATCTCTATCTAAATTTACAATCCAGAAAATTCCCTCTTCTAAATTAAAAATTTTATTTTTTAAAATAAAAACAATCTCTTTTTCTTGAGGAATTAAAATTAAGTTTGAATTTAATTCCTCTTGTTTTTTCTTTTCTACTCCAAGAGTTTTTAAATAGTTATCTTTATTTTTAGTTCCATCTCCTGTAACAATAATATCAGAGTTATCTTTTCCTAAACTTAAAGTATATCCACTTTTTCCATAAATATTATTCTTCTTTTGGATTTCTTGTAAAACTTTTATTAAATTATAGTATGATATCTCCTTTGAGTTATAATACTCCTTTATAGGTTCACTATTTTCCAAATCACCAATAGAGGACATAAATAATTCTATTTTTAAATTTATTTTATTTAAAAGCCTTTCAACTCTTAATTCCTCATCTTTTTTATACTCACTATATTCCTTTACTCCAAATAAAAATATAAATATTGAAGCAAAAAATAAAAATCCCCAAACTTTTTTGTCCAAAAAAATATTTTCACGTTCTTTTTTTAACATATTGCCCCTTTTACAAAACCTTTTTATTTATTATACTACAATTATAACTTCCCATGCAATAGTATAATTAATTGGATTCACTCCTAAATCTATCCAAATTTTTATAAACCTATTTTCCTCTTCACCATATATTTCCAAATTTATTTTTTCACTTTTATAAAATTTATATATTAGATTACCTAAAGATATCTCTTTAAACTCCCCAGTTACAAAAGTATCCTTCATTGGCTTTCCATCAATACTTATAGTTTTATTTTTCAAATTAGAGATTCTCATATTAGCTACAGTTGAGTAAACCTCTCCCTCTCCTGTTATATAATTCTCTAAATAAACCATACCTGTCTTTTTAAAAATATAGTTTTTCTTACTACTTAACTTACCATTCCAGTTGATAAAATCCATATAGGCAACTCCTGAATCTTTATCTCCATATCCTTCAGCTACACTATTTTTAGGCATATTTTCCACAGAACTTTCTACACCTTTTATATTTTCCATTTCCATCTTTATCTCTGTTGTCCCTGGAATATAATAAAAATCTACACCTTTCCAATAGTCTATATACTCATCTCCTTTTGAGTATATATATACTGCTCCATCCCCTGTAAACCACCCTTTTGTATTCTCTCCATTAAATGTTTCAAAGTTACCAATTTTTTTTGAATGCATAGCAAGTCCTATGGCAAACTCTCTATTTCTATAGAAAACTCTATCCATCTCATTAAAACACTTTACCTCACTAGAGTAACTTTTAACTTTAATCTTTGAATTTTTTAATACATCTTTTGATAAGTTATAAAATATAGCTCTTTTCTCTTTTTCTGTATATAGATAACATTTATCTAAAGACAGCTCTCTTTTTGCTATTTCTAAAAGTTTTACTCTATTTTCTTCATCCACTCCATGAGCCAATAAAAGTAAAGAGTTTATAACCTCATGTCCTATTTGATGATCATTTCCATCCCTTGTTATAGCTCTACCATTAACTATATCTGTCATAGCTCCTTTAAAAAATAGAGGTTCAAAAGAGTTGTAAACTCTTTCACATATTTTTTTAGTATCTATTTTTTTTCTAAGTTTTTCATCCACTAAATATATTATTTCAGCAATTCCTGATAGTAAAACATTTCCATAAGTTCCTGCATATGGTATAAACCCGTGCTGTATGAAAGATCCATCTGCATAAAACCCGTCTCTATTACTTAATGTTTCTACATTTTTTTCAGATATTATCTCTAAAGTTTCAGATATAGATTCTACTGCTTTTTGACATATCTCTAAACTATTTAAAAGAGCACCTCTTAAAAACATAATTTTGCAAGTATCAATTAAATTTCCTCCAGTTGCTGATCTTAAAGGAGATCCACTTGGATGCATTGCCACTGGATTATTTCCTAAATATCTCTCATCTGGTAAAAAATATTTTGTTACATCTATTATCTTATCTATTAAATCTTTTTCTAACTTCTCATAAAAAAGAATCAATATATCATTTAATAGTAAAGGATATCCAATCTCCCATTGCCACCAGTTTGTATGCTCTACAGACTCTAAATTATAGTAATTTTCATAATTATTTTCTAATACTTCATGAGCTATTACAAATAGTAGTTCATCTTTATAATAAACTGAATTCTCTGTATTATAAGCTACCCCTAAAGTTAATATTTTTTTATAACTATCTCTAACTCTTTCTACTAAAACTCTTTTTTCGTTCTCTTCAATTAAAGTTTTATTACATTTATATTGTTTTAAAATACCTTCACACTCTTGCTCCAATTTTTTTAAAGTATCCTCTGGTGCAATTTTCCCTGTTAAATATTCTATACGTTTTTTTAATATATCCCCCATTTTTTCTTCTCCCTCTTATAATCTTTTTTCTATATCTCTTAAACTCTTTTGTCTTTAATATACTTGCTATGATATTTTTAGTAAATATACCATTTTCTTTAAACATCATCTTTTTTCCATAAGAAATATATCTTATACAAAATAAAAAGTGTATGCCTTATAATTTCAAGACATACACTTTATTTTCTTCTATAATTTGATGGAGACTCTTTAAATTTTCTTTTAAAAATTAGAGTAAATGCACTTGGCGATGAAAAAGATAAAATATCAGATATATAGCTAATTTTATAATCTGTAGTTTTTAATAATATTGCTGCTTTAGTCAACTTTTGGTTTAGTATATATTCTGATGGAAAAATACCTAAGTACTTTTTAAATTGCTCTTTCAATACTTTATTATATGTTTTAAACTCCTTCTCTACATCACTAACAGTTATCCTTCTGTCAATATTAGAATCTATATATATAAGTATATCCATAAAATTTTTATCGTTTAAATAATTAAATCCAATATTATTTTTTCTTTCTCCTAGGTAAAAAATCACATCTAATAATAACTTAAAAAAAGTAAGTTCTTTATCCTCTATTTTTAAAGCTTTTTCTATTTCAAACAGCACTTTTTTTAGATTATAAATCTTTATTCTTCGATACTCTTTCTTTTTTATCTTATTATTTAATGTTTCTAATAAAGAACAATCCTTTATTCTAAAAACATCTAATTTACACTCTCTTGTTAAAACTAAGATACTATTAAAGTAAAATTCATTGCAAATTATCAAATCTCCCTCTTCAAAAAATACATACTCCTCTGAGTTATAGTAATATAAACCTTTCCCTTTTGTA
This sequence comes from Cetobacterium sp. 2G large, assembly GCF_014250655.1. Taxonomy (NCBI): domain Bacteria; kingdom Fusobacteriati; phylum Fusobacteriota; class Fusobacteriia; order Fusobacteriales; family Fusobacteriaceae; genus Cetobacterium; species Cetobacterium sp. 2G large. The sequence continues at coordinate 1,614,705 of NZ_JACHTH010000005.1, forward strand.
CAAATTCTAATAACTGTACCACTTAAATTTTCTAAATCTTTAAAATATCTTTTTTTTCCTTTAACATCCTTATAATTAACTCTAAACAGTTCATAAAAACTATTCTTTATAACCTCTATCTCGCTAGACATTAATTTTCTATCCTCCTATTTAAAGTCAATAAATGGGATATCCTCTCGCTACCTACTTTTTTATTAAAAATCTCTAATTTTACTGATTATCAAATCATACTTTTCTTTAATAAAGGACATCGGGGGACATCTTTATATTCGAAAAATTTTTGTAATGTTGTTTAACTTAAGTCTTAAATAAATATGTTTAAAGTAAATGCGAGAGGATATAGACTTTCTGAATTTTTTGATTTTAGTAAAATAGTCTTGCTCTTATAGTACTCTATTTTAATGAAAAAAAATGTCATTTTAAAAAATATTTTAACACTTTTTTAAAAATATTTTTGTAAAAAAAAAGACTAGATAAACAATTTATCTAGCCCTATTTTCCATTATGCTTTATGAGCATAGAAGTGTTCACAATCTCCAAACTCTTTTTCTTTTAATTTCATTAACTCTTTAATAACTTCATTAAAATCAATATTTGAGAACTCTAAATCTTCAATACCTCTTTCTATAACTGTATATCTATCATCATCTACTTTTGTTAAAGTTATTGTATGATCCTTAGCTAAAGGCATCTCTTTTTTAGTAAATATTACTTTCTCTCCAGTTTTCATTTCGTTTACACACTCTAAAATAAATGCTTCAAATTTTTCTACTGTTATTTTTTTAGACATAGTAATTCACCTTTCCCTTAAATATATGTTAGTTTTATTTTTTACTCTCTGTAATTCTTCTTCTACAAAAAATAGATTTTTCTTTTATTTTTTATATATTTTTTTATTTCATAATTCTAAAGGAATTTCTTTCTTAAGTTAGTAAAGTAAAACATACAATCATATAAATAATTTAATTATAGTTTAACTATAGAAGGAGGCTACAATGGCTCTAAAAGAGGATTTTTATAAGATTTTAGAAGTTAATAAAAATGCCAGTGAGGCTGAGATAAAAAAGGCTTATAGAAAACAAGCTCGAAAATATCACCCTGACAAATTTAGTTCTTCAACTGAAGCTGAAAAAGCTACTGCTGAAAAAAAGTTTAAAGAGGTTAATGAAGCTTATCAAATACTTTCTGATCCAGAAAAAAGAACTCAATACGATAACTTCGGTCACGCTGCTTTTGAACAAGGTGGACCTAGTAGTTCTCAAGGTTATGGTCAATATGGTGGTGGACAAAACTATCAAGATTTTAACTTTGGTAATTTCAACTTTAACTTCAACGAGTTTGGTGGCGGTGGAGGTGACGAAGATTTAGGAGATATCTTTGGATCTTTCTTTGGTGGTAGAGGAGCTCGAAAAAGAGGACCTCAACCTGGAGGTGATCTCTCTATGGAGATTGAAATCTCTTTAGAAGAATCAGCTAAAGGTGGAGAAAAAACTATTCGTTACGCTCGTACTGGAAAAAATGGAACTCCTGAAGAGGTGGAGAAAAAATTTAAAATTCCTGCTGGTATAGCAGATGGACAAAAGTTAAAGTTAGCTAAATTTGGTAATGCTAGTACAAGTGGAGGGCCACATGGTGACCTTTACATACACATAAAAATTAAACCTGATGATCTTTTCATAAGAGATGGATATGATGTTATCTGCAAAGTTCCCGTTAGTTACTACGCTGCAGCTCTAGGTGGAGAAGTAGAAGTTCCAACTTTAAGTGGAAATAAAAAAATTAAAATTCCTGCAGGAACTCAAAGTGGAAAACGTTTTGCTTTAAGAGAGTATGGAATTTTTAATCCTAAAACTAAGAAAAAAGGAACTCACTACGCTGAGATAACAATTGAAGTTCCTGTTGATTTAGATGAGGAACAAAAAAATCTACTTAAAGAGTTTGATGAAAAACTAAAAGATAAAAATAGAAAAATTAAAACTAGCTTTATAGAAAAAGTTAAAAAGTTTTTTAAACTATAAAAAAAGCTGAAGGTCATCTTCAGCTTTTTTACTTACATATATAGTTTCCCTGAAAGAAAATAGTTTATTCCTGAGGCTGGTACTGCTATTAAACTTGTTTCTTCATAGTTATACTTTTGATTAAATATGTTGTTTACTCCAAAACTTACACTTAATATATCTGTAGCCATATATGTTATCATAAGATCTGTATAGTTATAGCTATCAACCTTTGTATCAATAGTATTATTCTCTTTACCATACTCTTTAACTAAATAACTTCCAACAAGATTAAAATTAGCATTAAATTTTATTCTCTCAGTCACTTCATATCCAGCTCCTAAAATAACTTTTCCTTTTGGTACCATTGGTAACTCTTCTCCATTATATAATCCCTTGGTTATCTCAGTATTTACATAAGAAAATGACTGATATGTTGTTAGTTTTTCAAAGTATTGCTCTAAGTATAACTCGCCTCCGAACTTTCTAACTTCATTTAAATTCTTATATTGCCACTCTTTTATCGCTGGATTATACGAATTTTTTTGTATCAACATTATCTCATCATGAGTAAATGTTAAAAATAGTGATATATTTATAAAAGTGTCTCCTAAAAAATCCCTTGCTCCTACCTCAAAGTTATCTGAAGTTTCAGATTTTAAATCATTTGAAATATATGTCATATTGACTTTATCTGTTATCTGCCCAGGAAGTGGTGATGTAAACCCTCTTTCATACCTTGTATAGACAGTTCCTGATTCACTATATCTATAGTTTGTCCCTATTTCAAAAGCATAGTTATCACTTCGTTCCTCATCATCAAAACTTCTATATTGATGAATCTTACTCATAGAGATTACTTCTGTTTCACTATCTCTTTTTCCACCATATCTTGAATGCTCATATCTAACTCCTAAAACAAACTCCCATCTCTCTGTTAAGTTATACCTATTAAATCCATAAACAGCATTAGTTTCCTTAAAAATATCATTTTTAAGATCTACCCTGACGTCACCTTTTATTTTTAAAGTTGGTCTAGTTTTAGGAAAAAACTCTCCATTAGCTCGAATTTTACTATCTCTTAAAAGCTTTGTATCGCTATAATCATAACCTAGAACAAGTTCTCCCTTTTCATACACATACTTCCCTCTTGTTTTAAACCCTTTAGTATCCTCTTTAAATCTACCATTCATTGATGCTGGTAGATTTTCTCCTATAATATCAAATGGCATATGACCAAGTTTTGGAAGCTCATAATCCATAAGAGAGTTCTCTATAAAATCTCTTTTATAATTTTGATAGTAAAAAGTATTTAAAATCGTAAATTTCTCACTAAATTTATACTCATAATCTAAGGAGTAAGCCTCTCTTTTAGAGCTGCTTATAACTGGAAATCCCATGGTTTTTCTATCTATTTCCAATATATTTTTTTCTACTGGTGTAGAGTAATCTCTATTTTCATCAAAATATGACATTTGAAATTTTACTCTATTTTTTTCATTAATTAGATAATCTATTCCTCCACTAAAGTTATTACTTTCTTGAGAATCTCCATCTCTATAACCATTACCTTTTAAATAGTTATAGTTAAAATTTCCATATATATCCTCAGTCAAATTTTGTCCCATAGATAATCCCGTATTTCTAAAATCATATGATTTCACTCCACTCTCTAAAACCAAAAAATCCTTTCTTAAAGAGGATTTAGTTATAATATTTACAATTCCTCCAGAACTTCCTGAGCCATTTAATACAGTTCCTCCTCCTGGAACAATCTCTATCTTCTCAATAGAGTTCAAAGAGATTGTATTAATAGGAGTAGTTCCCATAGAGTCATCTATGGGATTTAAACCTATACCATCTTGTAAAATTTTAACTTTAGCTATCGATTTCTCTCCATTACCTCTAATATCAACTTTCGGTCCAAAATATGTATTTTGAATAATTATATTTGGTGCCCCTCTTAAAACATCCTCTACATTCTTATAATTCCCATTATCTATCTGCTCTTTAAATAAAAGTGTTACATTTTTATTCTCTGAAAGAATAGGTGTTTCAAATCCACTAGTTGATAGAATTACTGAATCTTCTAGTTTTATTGCCTTTTCTTGAGAGTAAGTGCAAATAGTAGTAATAATAGATAAAGTTATAACCTTTAATATCTTCATTTTCCCAACCCCTTTTTATAGTCCCTAAAGATATTTACTACTATTTAAAAGATGTTCCTTTGTAACTTTTTATTACTATTTTATTAAAATCTCATCTACTGGTTGAATCGTACTCTTATCCATAGGAAGAACTTGAGATTGAACCTTTCCAAAATCTATCTTCTTTAAATCTATTAATCTTATATCTTGATTATACATAGTTTTATAGTAAAACAACTTTTCATTTAAATTTATAGCTGTTGTCCATTGAGTTGCACTTGTTATCTCTTTAGGTATTTCATTTTTATCTGCATATGTCATTCCAATTGGAATATCAAAGTTATTTAAAATATGAAACGCTTGAGTTATTCCCTCCTCATTTCCTGCCATTTTTGGAGTGTTATTTGCATAAAAAGCTGCTCTTACAAATCTTGATGGTGGAGTTACATCTCCTGGTAGTCCTAACATTCCTGAACCAGCTCCCATTGGGAATATTTTTTGCTGTCCTAACATCTCTGGTTTATTTCCATTTAAATTTAAATTTACATAGTTATTTAAGTTTGTAAGTTGCCAATCAAATCCTGGTGAGTTTGTTAAAACTCCAACCTTATTATCATATATTTTTAACTCTCCACCATTTATAATCTCTATAACTATATTTCCACCTTTAGCATCTGATACTCTCCAGTGTCCTGTTGGTGATGGTTGTCCATTCTCTATTATTATTGGTACAACATCTATCTTTTTAATAGCTTCCTTTACTTCTTCAACTGTGGAAAAACTCGTTAACATCCATTTTACTAAATCCATATCATTTAATGAGTTTTTTACTTTTTTCTCATTAAAAGGTGCTAGCTCTCCATAGTTTAAAAAGAAAAATACCCCTGCATTTAATCCTTTTTCATTAACTCCCTCTCCTATTAAAGATTCATGCTCAACAGATGCTCCTACAAATCCATACTTTCCCTTCCATTTTTTTCCTAATGTTCTATTTGGCATTGGAGACTGATACTCTTTACCTCTTGGCTCTATTATAATTTGACTATTTATTTTATTCTTAGACCACTCTATTGTTCTTGCCTGTATATTATTATTATTTTCTGTCTTTAGAGAAATTCCCGTACAAGCATCTATATCTATTTTACTAAAAGCTATTAAACATGAAAGTAACGCTATCTTTTTTAACATTTCATTTCCTCCTAAACTTTGTTATAAATATTATAACACAATAAAAAAGCTAGGTAAATTAACACCTAGCTTAAGTATCTATTAAAATTTAACTCTTACTCCTCCTGAAACTTTCCAAGAGTTATCCTCTGAGAATATATACTTATACTCTCCATATAAAGATAGTCCATCCCATAAATTTCCAACCTCTGTTCTCACTCCAACCTCTTTAGAAAATCTATTTTTATTTTTCAAATCTATCTCTCCACTCTCACTACCTAAACTATTTACTTTAAATTTAACTGTATCATCTAAACTATTAAGTTCCTGTTTAACTCCTAAATTTAAAGCCATATTTAAAGCACCTTTTCCAATAGTAAATACCTTTCCTATCCCTGTTCCAACGTATCCACTACTTAAAACTCCGTTAAGATTATCTAACTCTAAACTATATGTTCCTCCACTTTCACTTATATCTCTTTGGAATATTCCAATACTTTCAACTCTTGCAACTGGTTCTAAATATATGAAATTAAAATCATATTTTTTAGATATTTTTCCTAAAGCTCCTACATAATAGTTTTTAATATCTGAACTTAAACTTTCATTTAGACTTTCAAAACTTATATCTGTGAAATCTTCGTTATAATCTAAATAACCTAATTGAACATTTCTATCTAAGTTTCCTTTAGAATATCCTGCAAAGAAGCTTCCAAAAGCATTTACAGTATCTTTATTGTAGTTTAAATACCCTGTTCCTTGGAACATATTGTCCTCTCTTTTTCCTTTATTATCTTTAAATTTAGAATCCAATCGAGTATAACTTAAAATCCATCCAGAGCTTAAGCTCTCTTTTATTGGATAGTTTTTTCCTATAAAGAAACTATTTAACTCATCTGTATATCCTAATATATTTTCGTATACATCTTTTTTCATTTTTTCAAAAGAGTAACCAAAAATATAGCTCTCTTTATTTGTTGCTTGAGTCTTTTCGGATATTTGATTTAAAATAGTTTCATTTGTAAATACAATAGCATCATTTGTTTGATACATTAAAGATGGAAAATAACCTCTACCAAAGATTTCATCTAAATACCACTCAAATTGTGATCCACTTTCTGAAGATGTAAGTATATCAAAAAGTTCATTTTTTGTAGAGTTATTCGAGTCGTAATAAATATCTTCTAAATACTTTGCCAAAACATCATCTGTTAATATCTCAAACCTATTTCTTTTAAACTCATAAACTCCATTATTTTCAATCACTTCATATAGTTTACTATTACTTTTTATCTCTTTAAAATTACTTGTAATTGAAGAGTGTAAATTTAAAACTCCTGAATCTACATAGTGATTTCCCACATAACTTCTTCCTATTGCAATTGTTTCTAACATTTGAGATTTAGAAGTATTTATACTTCCACCACTTTCCATAACCAACTTTCCATTATAAGATAGGCTTTGAGTATTAGTCTCCTCTTTATTTATAACTCCCCAGTTATATACAGTTCCTCCATAATTAACCATTCCATATTCACCTAAATTTATAACTCCAGTTGGCATATTTTTACCAATAGCTCCTTCAGTTAAAAAATAAGCAAAATCTGTCGTTAATATTGAACCAGGAGTTACAGTATTAGTATACATATTTATTGTTCCACTATTTTCTAAAACTACAGCCCCCTCTCCTGTCATTGCATTAGTTGCCCTCATTAAACTAGTTGGTGTTCCTATATTTATAACTCCTGACTCCGAGTTAATAGCTGTTCCAAATCCATTTATAAACATTGCACCACTAGGTATTTCCATCGTATTGTTACCATTGTTATAACTTGGAGTATTCATTGTTATTGTTCCATTGTTTATAATACTTCCATTTGTTGTCATCATTGCCGAATTTCCATCTAAAACTGTTATTGCTCCATTATTTACTCCACTTCCTCCACCACTTACATAAATTCCTGCAAAAACTCCTAATAGAGATATATTTCCAGTAGATGAATTTTCCACACTTCCACTTCCTAGGGTAGCCATAGCATACCTTGCAGCTCCTAAAATATTACCTTTATTTATAAAACTTCCATTTTCAACTGTTGCTCCAACTGTATATGAATTATACAGATTTATTGTTCCATTATTTATACCATTTCCATTTTTACGAAGTTGAATTGCTACTGTATTATTTGATATTGGTAATATTGCATTTATTGTTCCATTATTCTCTGCATATCCTGAATTTAATATACTCATTCCTATTCCACCATAAGATTCAATATTTATAACTCCACTATTTTGATTTATTATAGTTCCTCCATTTGAACCTTGCATTCCCACTAAAGTTTGAATTTCAGGTAATTTATTAAGAGAGATTGTATTCTCATTTTCTATTACATATCCTTCTTTTATACTACCCATTCCTATTTTATTAGACATATCTACTGTTAAATCACCACCTAATGGTGAACTTCCAGTTTTTAAATCAGTCCCCTCATAAAACACATTATTATAAAAAATATATTTCTCAACTGTTGGTTTTGGTGGGTCTGGTACTATTGGATCTGGTATTGGTTGAATCGGTGTAGGAGGCTTCACTGGGGGTTCTACTGGCTTTACAATAGGAGGCACTACTATTGGTGGTTTTATTGGTTGCTCCACTGGGGGTGTTATAGGTGGATCTATGGGTGGTTTTACTGGGGGTTCTACTGGAGGCTCTATCGGGGGACTTATTGGTGGTGGTAATTCAATCTCTTTTCTCGAATATAAAGATCCATTTTTTAAATAATAGTCTTCCTCTTGGTTTTTAAAATACATAAAGTCTGACCAAAAAATTAGCCCTTTATCTTGAGAAAAAACTTTTGTTCCATGTAGAGCTAAAAGAAGTAGTAGAAATCTATACTTTTTCATATTCATCACTCCTCTTACAAATTTACATGCTTTATACAAAATAAGTAGAAAACTCCCTTTTATTCTTATTATTTTTTTATTTTTAACTTTTTTTGACTAACGATTCAAAAAAAGCTTTGACTTTTTGGGAAATTTGAATTATAATTCAAGTATAAGAAATTTTTAAACATTTTCCAAAAATCAAATCAAGAAAAGGCTCTTATTCAAGAGCTTTTTTTTGTAAGAAACAAGCGGAGGTACAATTATGTCTTTAGTAACTATTGCTAATACTGGCGAGGTTATAAGTAATCAACTTTATTTAATTAACTTTATCGATGACTTTCACTACAATCTTCTAAATAAAGAGGATAAAATTAACTATATATTAAATTTTGATTTGAATAAATTTCCCACTTTTTTAAGGGAAGATTTAGTTAACATTGAAGCTGAACAGGAATTAGAAAAATATCGTTTAAAATTCTTTCCTGAGCTACCATCTAGATGTGGAGCACAGTTCGCCTTTGAAAAGTTAACAGACCTTTTAACTGCAGCTAAGATGTATGGGTGGAAAGGTACTATTTACAAGGTATCTATTGATACTAGCAAAGATTATACTCTATCTAAGCATAATGCTGATATAATCTCTGAAATTAGAAACTCTGATTTCAAATCTATCTCAAATACATTAAATGATTATTGGACTGGAGATATTAAATGGGCAAAGTGTCATGATAGAGATATACACTTTTTACCTACAACTGAGTATTTAATCGAAGGAAGTATCAATATTATTGAAACTTTAGACAAAGCTATATAATAACAAAAAGAGGAAGTTTTATAAACTTCCTCTTTTTATTGTTTAATCCAACATGTTATAATAAATAAAAAAGTTTAGGAGGAAAAAATGTACGGTCTATCAGAAACAGATTTTTTTAAAATTATTGATATTTTGAAAAAGTACAAAGAAAAAATAGAATGGGTAAAAATTTTTGGTTCTAGATCTAGAGGAGATTATAAAGAAACCTCAGATATAGACTTAGCTATATTCCTAAGAGTAAACAATATTATTGATGATATACGAAATGATTTTTATGAATCAGATTTAAAATATACTGTAGATGTAATTGAATATACTAAGAATATTGGAGAAAATATAAAGAGAAATATAGAAACTGATGGAATCTTAATATATAAAACTAATGAGAAAGGTGGGATTTTAATGAATGAAAATAAATTGAAATATAAACTTGAAGATTTTCAAAAAGCTTTAAAAAAATTAGAAATTGCTTTAGAAAAAGATGCACATTTAGATGAATTATATTTAGATGGAACTATTCAAAGATTTGAATTTGTATACGAATTAAGTTGGAAACTTATGAAAAGTTATTTGGAATATCAAGGTATAGAAGTTGTAAGTCCAAGAGAAACTTTTAGAGAAGGATTTAAAGATGGAATAATACATGATGCAACAGAGTGGATTAATCTCATGATAAATAGAAATAGAACTTCTCATACTTATAATGAAGAAACAGCATGGGATATATATGATAAAATAAAAAATGAATATATAAATTTATTTAAAGATTTTGAAAAAGAAATGATAAAAAAAATAGATTAAAAGAGGAAGTTTTATAAACTCCCTCTTATCTCTTTTATTTGATTTATAACTATTCTAACTATTCTTACAAAGATAATTGATATAAAGAATACAGCTAATGTTGTTGCTGCTACTCCAAAGTTATACCAGAAAATTCCTCTACTTTCATCTATACTTCTAATGTAGTTTGAATACTTTAAAATTGCTGTAGATCCTATTGCTAATGGGAATGTAAATGACGCATATACTGGTGTAAATTTAAGTCTTATAATTTTAACCATTGATATATAAAGTAGTGCTGTCATAAATATTCCTAATGGGAATAAAAATCCTACTACTGCTGGATTTGGAGTTTTGAAAGCCACTAAATATCCTGCTAAACAAAGATTAGGTGGTGCCGCTATAATTGCAAAAGTTGGTAGTCTTGCATCGTCAATCTTTTCAACAAATATAATTCTATATAACATCATAGGAAGCATTACTACATAAAAAGCAAAACCTATGTAAAATATTGCTTGTGCTAACTGTGGCATTCCCATAACTGCTGAATCAACTGATGCTACAACTATTCCAATTGGTGGTACAAACCAACTTGGAACCATATGCTCTATATTCCAAGAACGAAATCTATGATATATAAATGATGCTCCAAATATTAGATGTAAAAGTATGCATAACAGCCATAACCCTTTTCCTAGAGATGGTGAAAACTCATAAAGTACAACTGAGAAATTCATTAAAGCCATATCTAAGGTAGGTATAAAACTTCCTAGTGTTGGGTGCTTCAGTTCCTCTTTAAATACATCAAAATGTAGTATGTTCTTTATAATTATAGGCAGAAGTAACATTAATGATATAAAGTTCCCTATGTATAAAGCTTTAGGATTAAGTACTACTGCAACTGCGCCGCTGACTCCAGAAACACCTAGAGCTAAACCTGTAAGAGCCACCGGTAAATACTTAAAATAATTTTTTAAATTCTTCATTTTTCTCGCCTCTGGTTTTAATATATATTTTTATACGTATATTATAACACATTTTTGAATCGTGATTCAACTTTTTTTGTACATATACAATTTACAAAAGTTAAACATACATATATTGTACTATTATACCCCTTTTAGCTACACTTTCTTTTAATTTTTACTTTTAATTTCCCTCTGCTATAAATTTAAATCTATACTTTTTTGAAAGCTCATTCTCTGATGGAATCATATTTGCTGGTTTTAAATCTCCGCTTTCTATCATTGGAACACCTCCTAATCAATATTTTTTATAATATCTTAACATATTTTCAAAAAAAAGAAGCTGACCTTATTAGTCAGCCTCATTCTATTCTGAAACTATAAAATTCTTAAAATCTACAAATACATCATCTGTTGAAGCCCACGTCTCATCGGAACCACCGAAAAATGTAGAGAAAAATAACCCCTCTATCTTTAATTTTTCACTCACTCTGAAACTTAGATTTTCAATGGTAGCTACTTTTCTTTTATCTAAAAAAACTTCAATTATTCCATCATTTTTATCTGGAGTATTTAATTTAATAATTTGAGTCAATTTATGCCATTTCCCTTTCTCAAATTTCCAATTACCTAAATCAGTCCCATGCATTTCACTTGTTGGAAGGTAAGCATAAATAACTCCTTTTCCTTCTCGCCTCCACATATATCTAGTACTAAACCCACTATCTTCAGTTGGAATTCTTTTCCCACTAGCATTTCTATCTCCACCATATAATCCAGGAAGCTTTCCTCCTTTTACAAAGTCAAAATTATCAGAAAATCTTATATCATAAGTTAGTTCTAATTTATCTTTACCTTCAATTCCCATATTCGTATAAAATTGAGCTCCTCCTAGAGGTTTTTCAAATTTTTTAGAATAATTTGAACTCACACTACCCTTTGGATATTTTACTCTAAAAAATAACTCGCCATTTTCATTTTCAATAGATAAGTTTTCTTTGATCCCAAAAGTTTTATCGGGCATTACTTTCCAAGTTTCTTTCCAAGCTTTTGTTATTTGGGGCTCCCAAATAGTTTTAGAAAAAACACTTCCAAATGTAACTAAATACATTAAAAGTATCACTTTTTTCATAACCAATCTCCCTTAGAATGATTTTCTTAAACCAAGTTTATAAAACATTCTATCTTTATCATCTGATTTCTTTCCTGAATAAGCTACATTTTTAGCAGATTGCCAATAAACTTCCCCTACTAAAGTTAAAGTTGGATCAAATTTATAACTAAAAGTTGTTCCAACTCTAGTCTCATCTTTATCTCTTTTTAATCCATAATTGCTTCCTTTTACTGAATTTGACTCTTTTCCCTCTTCTTCATAGTATAAGTCTTGTCTTACAAATGGATTAATCGCCAATTTATCTGTCGTCTTCCAGTTATATCCTATTCTCATTTGCCAACGTATATATTCTGAGGTATGCTCTAGATACTTGTATTCATTATAAATTGAAGCCCATAGCATGTCCTTATTAGGAAGTGTGTGTCTAATTCCCAGCAACTGAATCTCTTGATACCAGTCGCCATAATAGTTATTGCTTCCTAAATTTTTACTATTATATCCTGAATCTTTTCTAGATTGTTGCTTTGTTTCATTAAATAGTGGCCCTGTGAATCCACTTAAATATAAATTTGTTGTATCACTTAACTTATATGTCATATCTGGATAAAATCTTAAACCTAAACTTCTCTTAGTTTGATTACTAGTGCTATTGTCATTTATAGCCCATTGCTCATACCTAAAACCAGCTTTAGGATTCAAAGAAAAATTTCCATTTTTATAACTATATCCACTGGCAAATAGCTCAAATCTATCTCTTTGAGTTTTAAATCTTGCATTTGTTCCTTCAGCTCTTTCTTTTCCATATTGATCTTGATACATGTACTTAAAATCTAATTTTAATTTTGATCCTTCTATCGGATTAAAGCTTCCACCAACATAAGGCATAAATACATCACTTCTGTTATAGTTATTTGTTCCCTTGTCATCATATTGCTCATTTTCGAAACCAATTTCAATTGTAGCTGCAAAGGTGCTTATAGATAAAATACTTGCTAATAATAAAATGATTTTTTTTGACATTTAACTTCCCCCATTTTTTTATTTTTTATTAACTCTATCATGTGCTGATTGAAAAGCATCTAACACTTTATTCAATCCAAGTTTTTCAAGATTTTTTGTATATCCATCCCACTCTTTATCAATATCCATACCTTTTAAAACCCAGTTTTGAACAGATTCTGTTATGTAAGTAGAAATTGTTGGCCAATATGTATCGTAAACTTTTTTTTCTTCTTCATTCATGGCTGGTGGTAAATATTCAGGAATAATATATCCATTTTCAATATACATATTTACTCCCTTCATGGCTAACTCATCTGTCCATTGCTTTTCATATTCATAATTTTGACGATATCCTATTGGAACTTGAGCACCTACTTCAAAAAGCTGACTATTTACAGCTTTACTTCCCTTTAGTATCTCCTCTTTAAAAATAGGTTTTCCATCGACTATTTCATAATGAATACCCTCTATTCCAAAATTAGCTAAATTTCTTCCTATACCATCGAAAAAGAAATCAAAATATTTAATTGTTTCAACTGGATTTTTATTTGCTGCTGTTATAGCCCAACCATCTGGTTTTACAAGTGTTCTAGAGTTTTCTTCTATTTTTTTTCCTGTTACTCCTGTAGGTGGAGCTATTGGTTGAAGATTAATTCCTGGATTTTGACTAGCTAATGTTTTATTTAATGTTGCTGTACTAGCAAACCAATCTCTTGTCATACCTCCAGTATTGTTACCAAACATTATTTCTCTTGTTTTATTACCCCTCGTGAAAACTTCAGGATCAATAAGTTTCTCTTGATACCACTTAGCTATATTTTTCATTCCTTCTCTAAACTCTGGTTCAGTCCATCCATGCCTAACCTTACCATCCTTTTCATAAAATGTTAAGTAAGAATCTGTTCCAGCAGTTCTTGCTCCCCAAAGTGTTGTTAACCTTACCATTTCTTGCCAATTTCTAAATACCATTGGTATCTCATCTTTAACTCCATTGCCATTTGGATCTTTGTCTCTAAAGGCTTTTAAAACTTCATATAATTCCTCTATATTA